>CAVQBT010000067.1:0-388609 GCA_963710795.1 uncultured delta proteobacterium | reverse complement strand
TGCCGTCATTGTCGTCGTCCGTATCGGCATTGTTGCCAAGGCCGTCACCATCCGTATCCAGGGACTCGTTCGGATCGGTCGGAAAAGCATCCTGGTTATCCGGCACGCCGTCCCCGTCACTGTCCACCTGGTAATCCGGTTGACGGTTATATTGCATAGTATCGACATCCTGCAGACCATCCGTATCCTGAACGGTCAATTGAAAGGACAGTGTTTCTGAATCAGCCTCAGGAACCGGTGCAACAAAGGTCGTTTCAGCACCATTCGCGTTAGTAAGAGTTACCGAGTCTCCACCGGTTTGTTGCCAGAAGTAACCGTCAATATTATCATCCGGGTCCGTCGAAGCCAGGCCGCTGAGGGTGACGGTATCACCTTCATCAACGGTTTGATCATCACCGGCATTGCTCACCGGCGCCGCATTCTCAGTGACAATGGTGACGGTATCCGGCACGCTGTAATCGGTGCCGTCGTAGACGATCAGCTGCATGGTATAGGTGCCCGCTGCATCGACACTGATAGTGGGCTGCCGATCTATGGTACTGGATAACTGCGCCTTGCTGCCAGCGGGCTGGGAGATAACCGACCACTTAAACGTCAGGGTATCTCCATCCGCATCACTGGACCCGTCGCCGTCGAGCTGCACCGTATCGTTGATCCGTACCAACTGATCCGCCCCGGCATCGGCCACCGGCGCTGAATTTTCGGTCGATATCGTCACCGTATCCGGTGCGCTGTCCAGCGTACCGTCGTTGACGATCAACTGGACTGCGTAGGTGCCGACGACATCGACCACAAAGCTGGGTCTTGCGGCGGTGGCGTCAGACAAGGCCGCCGTGCTGCCGCCCGGCAAAGATACAAAAGACCACACAAAAATCAGGGTATTGCCGTCGGCGTCACTGGAAGCGCCGCCGTCGAGCTGCACCGTATCATTGACCAGAACCGCCTGATCCACCCCGGCATTGGCCAGCGGCACCGAATTTTCGGTCGATATCGTCACCGTGTCCGGCGCACTGTCCATCTTGCCGTCGTTGACGATCAACTGAACCGTGTAAGTTCCGGCGACATCGACCACAAAACTGGGGCTTACGGCGGTGGCATCGCTCAGGGCCGCCGTGCTGCCGGCCGGCATGGATACCAAAGACCATGCAACCGAGAGCGCATCGCCGTCCACATCGCTGGACGCGCTGCCGTTTAGCTGGGCCGTATCATTGACCAAAACCGCCTGATCCGCCCCGGCATTGGCCACCGGTGCTGAATTTTCGGTCGATATCGTCACCGTATCCGGCGCGCTGTCCACCGTACCGTCGTTGACGATCAACTGGGCCACGTAGGTGCCGGCGACATCGGCCACAAAAGCGGGTCTGACGGTGGTGGCATCAATCAGCGCAGCCGCACTGCCGCCCGGTATGGATACTCAGTGACCACCGAATAGACAGTGCATCACCGTCCACATCACTGGACGCGCTGCCGTTGAGCTGCACCATATCATTGACGAAAACTGCCTGATCCGCCCCGGCATTGGCCACCGGTGCTGAATTTTCGGTCGATATCGTCACCGTATCCGGCGCGCTGTCCACCGCCCCGTCGTTGACGATCAAGCGGGCCGTGTAGGTACCGGCCGCATCGACCACAAAGGTGGGTCTGACGGCAGTGGTGTCAGACAGAGTCGCCGTGCTGCCGCCCGGTTTGGATACGAATGACCACCGAATAGACAGCGCATCACCGTCCACATCACTGGATGCACTGCTGTTTAGCTGTACGGCATCATTGACCAAAACCGCCTGATCCGCTCCGGCATTTGCCACCGGTGCTGAATTTTCGGTCGATATCGTCACCGTATCCGGCGCGCTGTCCACCGCACCATCGTTGACGATCAACCGGGCCGTGTAGGTACCGGCCGCATCGACCACAAAGGTGGGTCTTACGGCGGTGGCGTCGGACAGGGTCACCGTGCTGCCGCCCGGTTTGGACACAAAAGACCACGCCAAGGCCAGGGTATCACCATCCACGTCACTGGACGCGCTGCCGTCGAGTTGAACCGTATCCTGGACCCGGACTGTTTGATCCGAGCCGGCACTGGCTGTCGGCGGCGAATTTTCGGTTGATATCGTGACCGTATCCGGTGCGCTGTCCACAGCACCGTCGCTGACGACCAACCGAACCGTGTAAGTACCGGCAGCATCGACCACAAACGTGGGTCTTGCGGCAGTGGCGTCAGACAGGGTCGCCGTGCTGCCGCCCGGTTTGGACACAAAAGACCACGTATAGGTTAGGGTATCACCGTCCCCATCACTGGAGGCCCGGCCGTCGAGCTGCACCGTGTCATTGACTTGCTTCAACTGATCAACGCCGGCATTGCTCACCGGAGGCTGATTAGCCATAACAAAACTCGCTGCAATCGTATGGCCTCGATCTACATTGTCGAAGGTATAAGTGATTGGACTGCCGACCGAAGATCCGTCCACCACGACATCCGCGACCCGATAATTTGGATCCGGGTTAATTGAAAAGGTTTGGTCGGCGCCGTTATCGACGGTCACCGAGCCGGACGGAGAAATACTGCCGTTTGAGCCGGCTGAGGCCGTAATGGCGTGTTTTTGAATATCGATAGCGACATTCAGACAGGCCGACCATGCGGAAGTTGCAGCATGGGTGTCCTGGGACTGGGCTTTAATGCAATAAGTACCGCTGGCGCTATAGGCGTGAGTCCGGGCGTTATGCGCCACCCCATGCGGAAGTACTGCCGTCGCCCCAGTCAAATCGATAGGTCAGAAGATCTCCATCCGGATCGGTGCCGGAGGTATCGTAGCTATAAATCGTTTGCATATACCCGTTTGACTGACCGGTGGGGGTGGCGGGGGTGTCCGGAGCTGAGTTGGGGTTGGTAACCGGCACGGTGTAATCGAGTTCGGTGGAAAAAGCGCTACCTCTTGGTAGAAATTTATTGCTGGGCGAAACAAACTCAGCAGAAGTGCTGATGTCGCTCAGCAGCCCTGCTGCCGACCCGAAGTTAATCGGATTGCGGCCAGTGGCTTTGCGTCCCATCTTTTCAGATGGTTTGCCCTTGTGAGCTTGAAAAATTGACTTTCAACCTGCCGACAAGAAGAGCAAAATGGATGCCATGCTTTGAAGTGTTTATGATGAAAATGATATCAGGCCGGGACATGCGGGTCGAAAAGCGCACCTAAAAGACTTATTTTTTTAAGCAGTTATAATGTTCGGCTGTTCAAAATAAAAAAATTATAATCACATCGTAATATCGTACATAATTTTACAAGAAAGGATGCTGGACAAATCGAAATACCCGGCTCCCGTCTAAAAAAGTATATATATTCATTCACCATGCGTATGATTATGGACACACTTTGCCTATTTTAGTTGGATTTACTCGGTCCGATACGCTTTTTGGGGAGCCATAATAGTTTGCTGGTTCTCATGAAATAATTGACATTGAAATTTTACTCGGCTAATGATTAACACATCATCTGAAAAAGGAGCTCAAAATTGCGTGATCAATTAATTGCCGCCATGGAAAACGCCATCGAGGAAGTCAGGCAATGGCCGAAAAAAGAGGTCCACATATTTCACCACAACGACTCCGACGGTCTCAGCTCGGGGGCGATACTGACCCGCACTTTTGAGCGGGCCGGCTATAAAATAAAGCGCTTTTGCCTGGAAAAGCCCTACCCGGCCCTGCTGCAAAAAATATATGCGCAGGAGGGCGAAATCATTATTTTTGCCGACTTTGCCGGCCGTATCGCCCCCCTGCTGTCGGAATTAAACCAGGGCCGCAACCTGACCCTGATTCTGGACCACCATGTGGCGGAAGCCGCCACGGACCCGCGAGTCCATAATCTGGACCCGGATCTTTTCGGTCTGAAGGGCGACCGGGATATCGCCGGCGCAACCACCTGCTACTTGTTTGCCCACACCTGGAATCCGGCGAATACGGATCTGGCTGTCATCGCCGCCATTGGGGCTGTGGGAGACGAATTTTTCGTGGATGGCTGCCTGGTCAGTGAGAATCGGGATGTGACCCTGGAAGCGGTTGCGCAAGGCAAAATGGAAATCAAAAAACTGGATATCGGAGAGCGTTATTATCTCAATACCCCCGCCGGCCAGGTACCCTGTGATGAATTCGGGGCCTATCTGGACACCCTGGGAGCGGCCGGTTATTATCAGAAGGGACCGGACATGGGAATTAAAGTTTGTCTGGATGGCACCACGCCGGAATCCGATCAAATGCTGCAAGCGCTTAAGGCGGTTCAGGCGCGAGCATTCGAACAGGAAATCCAGCGGCTTAAATCAGGATCCCTCAAAAAGACGCAACACATCCAATGGTTTCAGGTAGAGAATCGATTTAAACCGATGGGCGTCAAAATGATCGGCGTTTTTTGCGACGCCATTAAAAACTCCGAATTCATCGATCCCAAACGCTATGTGGCCGGCTATCAAATCATTCCCAATGAAATTCCGGGAATCGGTCCGCTATCAATGAGCGATGTAAAAATATCGATGCGGGTTTCTGCCTTTATGGAGGAAGAAATCCGATCAGGCCGATCCATGGCATTGAATATATTACTGCCCGAAGCCACCAATAAACTCGGCGGTTTTTCGGACGCCTGCCACAGCCTGACCGCCGCCACAACCGTAGCGATCGGCAAGGAAGAAGCATTAATTGAAGAAATGGAAAAGATTTTGGAAGTCGGAAGTCGAACCCGTCGTCGTCCCTGAAGGGCGGGATTATGCCGCGGCTAAAGATGCGGGATTGGGAAAAAAGGAAAGCTCATAGTTCATAGCTCATAGCTCAAAGCTGAAAGGTCAAAGGTTAAAGGTTAAGTGCAAGGTATAAGGTGAAAAGATAAAGATTAAAAACCATAGGTTGTAGGCAACCCGGGATCTTGGAATTCATTTCAACAGCCTCTTGGATCGAACCCGAAAAAAATTATATGATTTTATCCCGCATGATAGATGCCAGGGGGTTTAGATATGAAATGACGCAGAATATTAAAATCAACGAATCAATAAGGGAAAGGATAAAATCATGGGCTATTGGAACTGCTTTCGGAAAAACGATCCTGATCGGGGATCAGTTCGTGTTAAAAGAGGTGCCGGCGATTGTGTCTTCAATTCCCTTTGAGACCGAATGCACCGTCGAGCGGCTGACAGAGGGCGACGGATGGGTATTGGAGGACAACCGTATCGAAGTGCCCGGCTATAAAAAGAAAAAAGAGCACCAGCAGATCGAGTCGATCCATCACATGCTGGAAGTGATGAAAATCGATGTCAAAAACAATCCGCTGAAAATAACCTACGGCGGGTCGCTGCTGGCCGGCAGTGGTGTCGGTGCCAGTGCCGCCCACTGCGTCTCCCTGGCCCGGGCCTTGAATGAAGAATTTAACCTGGGGCTTTCCATCGATGAGATCAATCATTTCGGATGGGAGGGCGAGTTTGCCTATCACGGCACGCCCAGCGGCGTGGACAACACCGCCTCGACTTACGGCGGTCTGATTCAATACCACATTAAAAATGGCGAGAAGACCTGGCAGCGGATCAATTTGAAAGAACCGGTCGAGGTGGTTCTTGGCAACAGCGGGGTGACAGCCGATACCTCAAAGCTGGATGACCATGTCGAAGAACAGGAAAAAAACGATCCGAAACTGTTTCAGGAACGCCTGAAAACCATCACCCTGCAGGCACAGGCCATGAAAAAGGCCCTGGAGGATTATGACCTGCCCAAAGTGGGCGATATCATGACCGCCAACCATGAAATCCTGATCAAAATGGATCTTTCCCACGAAACCCTCATCTACCTCTGCAACAAGGCCCTGGAATTGGGCGCCCTGGGTGCCAAGGTCACCGGCGGCGGCCGCGGCGGCTATATGAATGCCCTGACCCCCGGCAAGGAATTACAGGAAAAGGTTGCCGCAGCCATGGAAAAAGAAGGCTATAAAGTCATCCGGGCCACGATTGGGGGCAGGTGATTAACCCGGCAGGTGCACAATTAATGCTGGAAAAGAAATTAATTTTGCGCACAAATATCGTTATTGATGACAAACTTATGGCCGAGGCTATAAAGCTAAGCCAATTGAAAACTAAAAAAGCAGTTGTCGAAACTGGGTTGCGGCTATTAATCCAAATTAAGAAACAAGAGCGCCTTAAAGGCTTGCGCGGAAAATTAAATTGGGATGGCAACCTTGAAAAAATGAGATTAGACCAATGATACTGGTCGACACTTCTGTTTGGATCGATTATTTCAACGGCCAAATCCTTTTTGAGCGACTTGCCGTTCCACCGGATGGGAGGGTATCCGGTTGCTGTTCAAAGTGCTCAAAATTACAGGACATTAAGAAAAAAAGGCGTGACGGTTCGTAAAACAATCGACGTTATCATCGGCACATATTGCATTTTGGAGGATCTCACATTGTTGCATGATGACCGCGACTTTGATCCAATGGTTTCAAATCTTTCATTGAAAATTCTATCCTCAAATAAATGATACACCCTTTCATTCCAATTCCAGCCAAGGGAATAACAAAATACTAAGTGGCGCAGCTGTTTGCGCCCACTGAAGTTAAGTGTTAGATTAAATTATCAATATCACCTCGATCTTTTAAATTCCCTCCGACCCAGTCTTCGCTGTCTACTGTGCAGTTCTTCTGTTTTCCGCTTGCATCACAGAAAGGGTATTATTAAACGCTGGGGTTCCCTTGTCCACCCAAGGTCCATATCTCGCGCCCGGTCTTGAGGATCTTCTTGTGAATCTTTACGTCATCACCGCCCTCGGCTTCGGCGATTGAGAGGAGTTCAGTGACGTCCTCGGGGCTTCCGTCACAAAACCCAATGGGACGAGGATTATTGGGCTGATTGAGTTGAACCTTGAACTCGCCGCGGTCCCAGCGTGTCTGCGTAGAATTGTCGTATGGATGAATCATATGGTTGATGTACCTCCTAATTATTAGATGGACGAGTACAATGAATTGCATGCATATTTATCTGGTAATCTAACGTGAGCGTGAGAAGCGGCCCGACTGATTTCAATTTTGCACGGCCTTTACGAAAAGCCGCGATCTTCACGCCGTCTGCTCAACGCATTTGTTGGGAAACATGCTCTGACCAAGGCTTAATTTTTAGTATTACATTATTCAAAGCACGCTCTGCAACTTCAGTATCGTGTGCTACTTGAGCTCGTAGCCAGTACCCATTGGACAAACCGAAAAAACGACATAACCGTAAATCGGTATCAGCTGTGACCGAGCGTTTTCCAGAGACAATTTCACTGATGCGCTGCGCAGGGACGTCAATTTCCTTGGCCAAACGATACTGGCTAATACCCATAGGTTTGAGAAACTCTTCCAAAAGGATTTCACCAGGCGTGATAGGTTTAAGTCGGTTCATAATAAATTCTCCTCAGTGGTAAACAACTATTTCCACATCTTCCGCACCGGCATCCGTCCAATGAAAGCAGACACGCCATTGATTATTAATACGAATGCTGTGTTGGCCCGAACGGTCACCTTTGAGTGCTTCAAGATGATTTCCGGGCGGAACTTTCAAATCATCAATTCGATTAGCGATCTCAAGCTGTCTGAGCTTGCGCCGCGCAACATTTGCAATATTTACAAAACGCTTGACACGCTGGCCTTTTGACAGCGTTTCGGCGTATTTGCACTTAAAAGATCTTATCATGTGATATAATAACGCATGGCATGATTAACGTCAAGCGTGATTATCGATGCCCAACGAGGCGCGGGTGAGCAGCTTTTTTGTCTGACTCCAACCGCGTGGATAGGCCGCGCTTCGCGGTGCCCTGCTGCTCACCCGCGCCCCGATAGGCCTGGAGCGAAGCGACAGGCCTATCCAGCAATTATGCCGATCTGTTTATCATGTAAATTGTAATAATATGCAGCAAAGTTGCAGAATGTTGTGTCTTCAAATTACATATACCTTAATGCAATTTTTAATTCGACAAATATCGAAATGTATGGTTATAAAATTTGAGTATCACAACGATTTGGAGACTGTCAATTAATGTATAAAATTTACAGTCGAAAACCCTGTGACATTTTGTTAATTCTATGGATTCCAGGATCGAACGGCAAATTTAACAGAAGAATCAGCCAATTCGTAAATCTTCCCGAAAAATAGCCCATTCAGGAAGGACATTTGCGTGCAGAATTCAGGCTATAATTGAGTGATGCCGATGGAATCTTTACCGGTCTGCTTAACGTGGAACATGGCCTTATCTGCCAGAGCCAGCAACCCCGCACGAGTATCACTGTCGTCCAGAAATGCGGCGATCCCGAAACTAGCCCGCAGCGAGACGTTGTGTCCATTTTTGGTCAGGTAAATTGTCCGCTTCATTGCTGCTCGAATTTCCTCGGCCTTCTGAGCGGCTTGCTGTTTGCTGAAGCCGGGAAGCACGACCACAAATTCATCACCGCCATAAGCGACTCCAAAACTGGGCTTCGCGAGGCATTTTTTGATTGTCTGCGCCACTTCCTTAAGCGCCTGGCTGCCATTCAGGTGACCATAAGTATCGACGACATGCTTAAAATTATCCATGTCCATGAAGATCAAGGCGAATGGCCGGTTATCGAATTTACTGTCCTCAATTAATTCATCCAGAGCCTTGTAAAGATAACGGGTATTAAAAAGGCCGGTCAAGTTGTCGTGGTTGGCGAGGTTGCGAAATTTTTGCCGATCGCGCCTGAGTTCTTTTTCCAATGCCTTTCTTTTGGTATTATCAACCAAAATACCCTCAAGTATTGGATTGCCCCGGTCGTCGCTGATCAGTCGAATATTGGCCAATACCCATATGGGCCTGCCATCTTTTCGTTTGAGCTGTATCTCATGGTTTACCACCGCACCTTTTTTTTTCACTGTCCGAATCATCCGGAGCCGACCCTCAGGGTTGAAATAAAACCGATTGTCGCCTTCCTTAAGTGCCAGCACTTCGTCAGGCGAGCTGTATCCCAAGATGGCTGCATAAGATGGATTTACTCGAATCAGTTCACCGGACAGCCGGCTTTGAAACATACCCTGCACAGCGTTTTGATACATACTGCGGTACCTCAGTTCGGCTCGCTTCAATTCCCGCTGCGTGACCTTCAATTCGGTAAGGTCTGTCAGAAAATACATATACGCGCTTTGCCGGCCCGCATCATCTTTCACGGCACTTCGGCTGAAGAGCATCGGAATCTGCCGGCCGGAAGCGGCCCGAAACTGCGCTTCGAAACTTAAGTGATCACGGCTGGCAGAATAAAAACTGACGGACGATTTATCGTAAAATTTGTCAATCTTAAACCCGATAAAATCATCACGCCGGTAGCCGGACAATCTCAACAAGGCGCTGTTGACTTCAGTTATAGCGAGATCACAGTCCAGCATCATAAAGCCTTCGGAAATACTCTCCAGAACCCGGAAATATTTCTCTTCAGCCTGGCGGGATTGCTCAAGTTTCTTTTGCAGGGAATCTATTTGCTGCATCAGATGTTCATATGATGTAGCGCTATCCATGGACGACCTCCGGCTTATTTAAAATCATCGCAATCGGTTGGGGGATCAGGCGTGAATATATGCAATAAATTAGTCAGACTGGCAAAAGTTGTCAATCTAGCCGCCGGGGGGTGATAGCCGAGTAACGTCAAAGTATACCCTAACGCTGCGAAGATATTTTATGGTAGGCCGTCTTTTGGAATGGGTCGGCACAGAGGCCGACCCTACTTCAGCGGCCGGCGGCGATGTTAAATCCTGCCTACCCGCCGAAGGCGAGAACCTTGAACCGCTGAACCTCTTGTATGAACCTTCATGAAATTCGATGCTATCTACGTGAAGTAGGGCGGGCCACCGTGCCCGCCAATACCGGTCGGCACGGTGGCCGACCCTACGACAGCATAAGGTTAAAGTTTCTTTTTCGATTTGACTGGCTTCCCTCCTGAAGCGGGTAAACTTTTCAAGCCGGCGGCGGCGCTGAACACTGCGTGTGGGATCAGAGCCGAAGGCGAAGACTCAGACCGTTGAACCTCTGAACCTTTGAATCCTGAACCTCTGAACCCTGAACTTCTGAACCCCAGAACCTCTGAACCTTCACACCGAATACAAATAATCAAAAACACCGAAGATGAGTTCGGCCACCTGCTGATTGCCCTCAACCGTGCCGGCCAACCCGTACAAGGCGGTGGTTTCGGCTACGGTTCCAGCTTTGGACCTGGCATACACCACACCGGCTCGCAAATCCTCCAGAAATCGCCCGGCAACATCGGTCACGAATGTCTGGGGCATGGTGACACAAAAATGCAATGCCGGCGGCAGCTGCAGGACATTAAACCGCCAGCCTTTGGTTTTCATAAAATCGTTGATGTGGAATACATCGACTTGCCCGGACCGAAAACTGATCACAAAGGTCGGCTCTCCGATTAATTTGAGCTCGGGTATCTCCTGAATACCCTGTTTGATCTTGTCGGCCACCGCCATAATCGCCGCGGTGGATTTCAGGTACCCAGCTTCACCGAGATAGACCATGGCGGCCCAGGTGGCGGCCGTCAAACCGCCGGAACGGCTGCCGGCGGCCGTCGGTGAAGCATACATGCCGCCGGGCCAGTCCGGGACGTTAAAGTATTGATATCGCCGCAGGTTATTGTTGCGATAGAGCACCACCGAGGTGCCCTTCAAGGCAAAACCGTATTTATGGGTGTCGGCCGACATGGAGGTTACCCCCGGCAATCGAAAATCAAAGGGCGGGATGTCGTAGCCCAGTTTTTCAATCCAGGGAAAAATAAAGCCCCCCAGGCAGCCGTCCACATGCATCCCGAGGTTGTGCTCGAGGGCGATGTCGGAAAGTTTGTCCAAAGGATCGATCAGCCCGTAGGGATAGTTGCCGGCACTGCCGACGATGGCCACCGTATTTGCATTGATCAGGTCCTGCACGGCAGCGGGGTCAACCCGGAAGTCCGGCTCTGAAACGGGGACATGCACCATTTTGATTCCGAAGTACTTGCCGGATTTATCAAAGGCCGGGTGGGCCGTATGCGGCATAATGATTTCCGGTGCCGTGATGCCTTTTTCCTGAGCGGCCCAGTCACGGTAAACCTTCATGGCCATTAGAATACTGCCGGTGCCGCCGGAAGTCACCGTCCCGCAGACCTGGTCCTGCGGGTTGTGCTCCTTGACGGCATCAGCGTTGAGCATGTTGGCCGTCATCGCAAGGATTTCGCTTTCCATTTTAAACATGCTGGGACACAAATCGAATTGAATGGTGTTTTCATGGGAAAATAATGAGAACACCTTATTTAAAAATGCGCGATGCTCCTCACCGGCATGATAAAAAGTGCCGGACACCTGACCGGTTTGCCATTTGGTGTTTTCCTCTTCGGCCATGGTCGTCAATTCTTTTATAATTTCATCCTGATCGCGCCCTTTGGCGGGAAGCGAGTGATACTCCTCGAACCGTCCCTTATACGGCTTAAAAGGGTCGGCCGGCTGGGTTTTATTTTCTTCTTCGGACATAATCTCCTCCATTTAAGATTAAATAAGGGACACGGATAAACACGGATGACACGGATAGAATTATTTTATTTAATATCTGTGCCAATCTGTGTAAATCGGTGTCCTAAAGATTTAATTCGATTGGTTCAGTTCCTTGAAAATTCGTCTATTTTTCTTAAACAATGCGCGATACTGGGTATACATCCGGTCATAGGTTTTCCGATTGGATTCATCGGGTTCGAATCTGCGCTTAAATTTGACCAGGTTCGAAATTTCATCGATTGACCGGTATCCCAATGTGATCAGCGCCAGCAAAGCCGTTCCGCGAACGGTCGTGTTAACGGGATCGTCCACCTGCTGGACCGGCACGCCCAGCACATCGGCGTGAATCTGGCACCACACGTCGGACAGGGCCCCGCCGCCCGAAAACCGAAAACTGTCGATACGGCGTCCGATAAACTTTTCGGCTGCCTCCCGGGTCCAGCGATTATTATAGGCCAGGCCCTCCATAATCGCCCGTGTCAGGTGGCGGCGACCGGTGTTCAATGAAAGGTTCATGAAACCGCCCCGGACATGGGGATCCTCGCAGGGGACAATGGTGCCGTTTAACCAAGGCATAAAAATCACCCCGCCGCTGCCGGCCGGCGCGGCGGCGGCCATTGTATTAAAACGATGGTAAGCATCTTCGGGCCGGGGTCCGGTATTAAATTCATCATCGGGGTACACGATATTTTTCAAATAAAATTCCACGCACTTGCCGCCGGCTCCCTGCTCGCCCAGCAAATAATATCTGGACTCAAACGGGCTCGGCAAGGAGGTCATGAAGCTCCCGAGGTCCGTCTTCTTGAAGGGCACATGGCAGGTCATATACAGGGAGGTGCCGATGTAGATAATGGTTTCAAAATCCTTGATCGCCCCCGACCCGATAACAGAGGCATTGGAATCACCAATACCGGCGACGACCCGGGTCGACGGGTGCAGCCCCAGTTCCTCGGCGACCGACGGCAGGATGGGACCGATGATGCCGTTATTGGGAATCAGGGTCGGAAATTTATCCTGATCCAGTCCGGCCAGCTTCAACAGTTCCTGGCTGTATTCGCAGGACCCCCATTGACGATTATCCACCACCGCAAATGGCGCCATGGTTTTTTGGGTGGCCGTAATTTTACCGGTCAACCGGGCAGTCAGAAAATCCATCGGTTCTAAAAACTTGTAGGTTTTGGCGTAGATCTCCGGTCTTTCATGCTGAATAAACAACACATGGCCGAGCGAATCCATACCCGAGTGGGTCGGGACCAATCCGGTCAATTTAATCCATTTAAGCAGCTTAAAAATTCCATAGCCCTGGATGCTGGGGAAGCCGGCCGTGATTTTGCGATTGTAGCGGCCGCCGCGGGTATCCATCCAGTGAACGGCCCGCATCAGGGGTTCGGCGTGTTCATCGACCGGAACGACTACCGACCACTGGGAGTCGCAGCCGACGGCCACGATGTCTGCGGGGGCGACATTGGATTCACGGACAACCTGCCGGGCCGCCTGTTTAACGCCATCCCACCATTGGGCGGGATCCTGCTCGGCGCCGCCATGGGGCAATAAGTGGGTGGTGATACTGCCTGCCGCACTGGCGATCACCTCTCCGCTGTCTGCCACGACGGCGACCTTGTGGCCCCCGCTGCCCAGATCGATGGATAGGACATAGCGGGTGGTTTGTTGGGGCGATCGGTCCATTACGGCCGTTAAAGATGGATTTTGTGCAAATAGTGGCAAAATGATTATTAAACTAAGTAAGAAGCTTCTCGTAGAAATGCCTAAAATTGCAAATTGCCTAAAGTGCCTAAAATTAATGAATTTTGTCGATTTTAATGAGTAAATACAAAAAAGTCGGATAATATTTTATTTTTCTGATCCATGAATTTCCATACGCAAAAACAATGGTCCTCTATGAAAATGATGGTGCGACCTGCGGCGCAGGCGCCTGCGCTGCGCAAGCGACACCACAATTTTAGTCATTTTTAATTTTAGATCATTTTAGTTCATTTTTCCGGTTCATTCGAATCGGCTTTACGGGCGGGATAGTATTTTTTTGTTCACCAGCCGCAGCGGGTCAATCGATGTTGAACCCACGCTGATTCCCCAATGAAGATGTGGACCGGTTGCGCGACCGGTTTTACCGACCCGGGCAACAATGTCTCCCTGCGCGACAGGCTCTCCTTCGCCGGCGTTGATACTGTCAAGATGAATGAAAATTGACACCAGGCCCAGTCCATGGTCAATCATCAACGCATTTCCCATTAAATACATATCTTTTGCCGCCAGCCGGACAATCCCATTGGCCGGGCTGACAACCGGCGTGCCCCTGGCTGCGGCGATATCAACGCCGCTGTGCGGACTGCGGGGCTGGCCGTTAAGAATGCGCTGGCTGCCGTAAACACCGGTTATGGGCCCTTTAACCGGAGCAATAAACCCGCCGTTTAAAAATAACGGCACCGGATGGACCCCTGAATGCCGAATATCACGAACCTTTTGATTGTCCTTTTTGATTCGTATCAAGGCCTCCGGCGGCGGGTTGACCTGACGCTTCGGCAGCCCGTCGATTCGCTGGATTTTCCATGGATAGGCCATCACCAGGACGGTTTTCGATAATTTGTTGTTGCCGCTGATCGCTGTAATTAACAGGTCGGTCTTTTGCTGGCGCGGAACACCAAGGATAAAGTATCCGGTGCTGCTCACCGCCAGTTGTTTGCCTTTCAGCAAGACAGTACCCACCGGTTCGACCTGACCGACAATCAAATCCCCCTGGTAGGCACGATCCGGCAGCTTGAGCCTCAGCGCCCAGGCAGCTGATGAAAATGTCAAGATAAAAAGTGCTATTGCAGATATCCAAAATTTCATAAATGCCTAATCCGGACAAGTTTGTGCCAAGAAAGATCAATCACGAAAGCACGAAAGGACGAAAACACGAAAAAACGAGGACTATGCGTGTTTTCAAAATTTCCTGTTTTCGTGATAATTTCTTTTCATAAAATACAAAGAATTCAAATCTATGACTGTAAATGAGCATCAGTCCCTGCATCACTGCTTCTGCGCTTGGCTTTTTTGCAGCAACTCGACCACTTCCGCATGGTTCTTTTGCGCCGCCAGTTGCAAGGGCGTCAAGCCGTCTTTGCTGCGGGCATTGACATCAGCCCCTTTATCAACGAGAAGGGCGACCGTCCCCCGGTCACCGGATAAAGCAGCCGCATGCAATGGCGTCAAGTTAATCTTGTTTTTAGCATTGACCTCAGCGCCGTTTTCAATGAGCAGGGCAACGGTCTCTTTGCGTCCTGCCAGAGCAGCAGCGTGCAGCGGTGTGACACCGTCTTGATCCCGGGCATTGACATCAGCGCCATTGGCTATAAGCAGGTCAACCATATCCAGGTTTCCGCGCCAGGCGGCTGCGTGCAGCGGCGATAAACCGCGCACATCCCGCGCGCTGACATCAGCGCCATGTTCGATGAGCAGCATCGATATCTCCCCGTAGCCCCTGACAACCGCGTTATGCAGCGGGGTCTCACCGAGCTCATCCTCCGCATTGACATCAGTGCCGCCCTCAATCAGCGCTTTGACCAGAACGATATCATTTAATCGCACGGCCTCGTTGAGCGAGAACTGGGTGGGTGCTCGCTGGGCGCTTAACTTGGCTTTGGTCAGCGCATCTAATCTCCCGGTTGCCGGCAAACCGCTATCCTCCTGGAAATCCTTTATTGCCGTTACGGTCTTCCTGCCCCTGATTCCATCAGGTTTTCCGGGATCATAGCCTAACTCTTCCAGTTTTTTTTGGGCCTCATAGATGATTGGATCGGAAGGTTCGGCGGATTCAACCCAGAAAAAACCGGCATAGGCAATGATAACTGACATGACTATTATAATGTTTCGCATGATATTTATAAATACTAAACTATTTGCCAATGGTCAAGGAAACGCAATCACGAATGATCATTGACTTCCCGAATTGAGGGCCGTAAATACATAAAAAATAGAAAGGAATTCGAATGGTTTATGAGAATACCCATCTCTGGGCGGCTGAACGAATTAAAAGCTCGATAGAAAACCGTCTAATTGCGGAACCGATCGGCAGCTATTCCGACTTTTATTATCTGGGAGCCGTTTTTCCGGATATACTCTATTACAGCCGGGATTCCCGCATCAGCCGGGCAGCTTATTTTCTGCACGGCGATACGGGGGCTCCCACCAACGCTTTCATCTTCGAAGTTTTGGATCAAGTCAAAGAGACGTCTGATGAAAAAAACCTGGTTTTCATCTGGGGATTCCTGACTCATTGCGCCATGGATATTGTCTTCCATCCGGTTGTTTTTTATTTTTCCGGCTATGCGTCTCAGGACGATCAAACCAGCCGATTGCACAGCGAATATCTGCACTTGCATTATGAGACCATGATCGATCGGCATTTCAATAAAGGGATATTTCTTGAAAATATGATCAACCCGGCCAGCGTTAAGGATTTGGCAATTCCTTCGATTTTGAATATCTCCCGCCGGGATATACAAAACTGTTTGAAAAAGCAGATCTTTTATTTCCGCTTAATCCACAGCCGCCTTTACTACATCATGTTCAAAATGCTTGCGGCTATGGGCCTGGCCGATAAAAGATTAGTTGCCGGTTTTTATGCGAACCTCGTCGTCGAAACCAAGAAGCTGCCGCAAAAATTAACCTACCGGGACATCATTTCCGGCCGCGAGATGGAAGCGACACTCGAAGATTTGATGGAAAAAGGCATCACCATGGCCGTAAAAATGGTTGAGGCTGCGCATAATTATTATGCGGGCCATATCAGCAAAAAATCCTGTCAAAAAGTGATTGCCGGGCACAACCTGGACACCGGGCGAGTTAACAAAACCAAGGCCGATATCCGCTTTTCTTTGAGGACCTGAGCCAATGCGCTATTCACTTTTTTTGCTGAAATATAGATTGGCCAGGGCGATAAGGGATGTGCCGACGATGAGCAGAAATGAAATGGCATTGATGACGGGGGTGCTGCCGTCGCGTACCTGCAGATATAGATTGATCGGCAGGGTTGCTTGGTAGCCGACCAGAAAAAGCGTGGTATTGAAGTTTTCAAATGACATCAGAAAGGCCACGGCCGCGGCCCCGATAATGGCCGGTCGCAAAAACTTCAGCGTAATATGCCAGATCGCTTCGAAGCGGTTGGCACCCAGATTCATGGCGGCTTCTTCCAGGGTACGGTCAAATTTTTTCAAACGCGCCGAAACCACCAGCGTGACCAGGGTTGCAATAAAAGAAAACTGACCCAGTACCACCAGCCAGAATCCGGGACGGAACAGCTCGAAATCCAGATTCCAGTGGGTTTCGAAATAGAGTCCCAGGGTGTTGCTGAGCAGGAGAATGGAAATTCCCAGAATCACGCCCGGGATCACCAGCGGGGCCAGCATTAAAAAATACAAGAAGTGCTTGAACCTAAAATCTTCCTGTTCAAAAAGAAACGCAGCGCAGGTACCGACCGCCACCGACAGGATGGTCACGAAAAATGCGACTCGGAAACTGACCCAGATACTATCCAGGTTGATTTGATCATGAAAAATACCGACCCGTTCCGGTAAATTGGCGGTAAACCATTGCACCGTAAAGCCTTTCCATGGCAAAGATGGAAACTGCGAATCGTTAAAGGCCAGCACGCAGGTCACCAGCAGGGGAGCAAAAAGAAACGTAAAATACAAAATCACATACAACTTAAAAAGTCGATTGTACGTCCTAGAAGTCGGCAGCGTCCGTATCATTGCACCACCTTTTTCAAATTCTGACGGGTCAGCTTTAATCCCAGCCAAACTACCAGCGATGACAGCACCAGCAGCAGAAAGCCGAAGGCAGATCCCTGGTTCCAGTTAAAACTGGCAATAAACTGGTTGTATATCTGCTCGGTGAACCACAGCGAATTTTTACCGCCCATTAAATTGGGGGTCAGATAGTTGCCCAGGGTCAGCATAAACACCACGATCGAACCGGAAACGATGCCGGGTGTGGCATGGGGGATGATGATTTTAAACAAAATACTCCACATATTGGCGCCTAAATCATAGGCCGCCTCGATCAGGCTGTCGTCGAGACTTTCCAGCACCGACACAATCGGAACCACCATAAACAGCATGGACGTGTATACCAGACCCAATATCATGGTCGAATCTCGATAAAGCATTTCAACCGGATGCTGCAAAATTCCCAGTTGAATCAGAAAATGGTTGATGATGCCGCTTTCGCGCAGCAGGATCATCCAGCCATAGACCCGAACCAGTTCACTGACCCAAAACGGCAGCAGCAGCAGCACGAGCAGAAATCCCTGATATCTGGTCGCCACGACTTTGGTGATGTAAAACGCGACCGGCAGGGCGACCACGAAAGTAAGAAAAGTCACCAAAATAGAATAAAGCGCCGTCCGCACAAAAGTCAGCCAGTAGATGGGTTCTTCGAAAAAATATAGATAGTTTTTAAGACTCCAGGTCATCTGTCCGTCATCGGCTTCAGAACGAAATGACATGATCAGCAGATCAATGTGCGGCAAAACGATCAGCAAAACCAGCCACAGCAAGACCGGCGTCAAGAAGAAAAACAATGCCCAGCGTTTTTGGTCTTTCATGTTTAGTATGGGTTCCGGGTTCAAAGTTCAGAGGTTCAAAGGTTAGCGTTTCAGGATACGCGTTGCTTGCTGCGGATTACGGGTTTCGGGTTCTGGGTTGCGAGATGAGGGTTCCGTATTCCACCTTCCCACTTCCGCATTCCGACCTCCCACTTCGCCTTTCCCACTTCCAAACTCTGTCTTCCGTCATCTGTCTTCTGTCCTCTGTCTTCCGTCATCTGTTTTTCGCAAAACAGATACCCGACATCTCGTTCCAGCCGATTTCAATTTTATCATCCTTTTGGATGTAGTCGAATTGGCGGGTTTGCGGCAATGCAATGAGCAGTTCGGTGTCCGCATCGAGCGGATGGGCCAGCAGCCGGCTGTTGGCTCCGTCGAAGAGGATGTCCTTGACGATGACTTCAAAACGATTAAGGTCGGTCAAACCAGGATCGGGCTTAATCAGCATGGCTTCAGGGCGTAAAAAAAGATCGACGCTGTCTCCCGGTTGCATCGGCTGCCGGAGCTTGGTGCGAAATACATTGCCTTCCGCCGTTTGCACTTCAGCCGTGTATTCATTGCTTTGCCGAATTTTGCCGGTCCAGGCATTATTGTCGCCCACAAACTGCGCTACGAAAGGTGTATGGGGATCGTTGTACAAATTTTGCGGCGTATCGATCTGCTCAAAGACGCCTTGATTCATCACGGCCACATGATCGGACATCACCAGGGCTTCGGATTGGTCATGGGTGATGTAAACAAAGGTGGTGCCGACTTTGGCCTGCAGCTTTTTCAGTTCGACTTTCATCTGCTCGCGCAGCTTCAAATCCAGCGCCCCCAGCGGTTCATCCAGCAGCAGCACCGCCGGTTCCAAAACCAGGCATCTGGCAATCGCCACCCGCTGTTTTTGCCCCCCGGACAGCTGGTCAATTTTTTTCCCACCAAATCCGGCCAAATCCACCCGCTCCAGGATGGTGTTGACTTTCTCTTCGATTACGGCTTTGCGTTCCCCGCGTCGCTTGAGTCCAAAGGCAATGTTCTGCCCGACATTCATCATGGGAAACAGGGCCAGATGCTGGAATATCAGATTCACCGGCCGCTTATTCGGCGAGATGCCGAGCATGCTGTTGCCGCGAATCTCGATGTCGCCGTGGGTGGGTTCCGTAAGGCCGGCAATCATGCGCAGCAGGGTCGTCTTGCCGCAGCCGGACGGGCCCAATATGGAGAAGAATTGACCATCCGGAACTTCGAAAGACACATTGTCGACGGCCACGAAATCGTTGAAGGTCTTGGTGACGTTTTGGACCGACAGATCAATTTTCATAAAAAACCTAACGTATCAAAGTGGGATATGAATAAGTACGAGGCTTTTTCCTATACTGCGCTCGGAAAAAGTGGCCCCAGCGGGGCAGCAATAGCGCTGTTCATTGATTTTAGGTTTTCCGCCGGAGGCGGATCAGGTTTCGGGTGTCAGGCAACTGAGGTTCTAAGTCCTGACACCTGAAACCTTCGGCTTATGCCATTCATGCTACTGGGCAGCTTTAACCTTGTCGAGAATTCGGCCTTCAATTTCTTCCAGCTTGGCCGGTACCGGCGGATACCATTTGATGTTGGCAATGGCCTTCATTGGAAAACAGCGCTCGAAATTTCCTCTAATAGACTCATCTAAAAACTGGGCGGCCCCAGCGGAAGCCGTTCCATATTTTTCGGCATTGGTAAAAACCGCCGCATTTTCCGGTCGCATTATAAAATTGATCCATTTATACGCAGCATCCACATTTTTGGCCTTGGCCGGAATCGCAAACGTATCGATCCATCCTAAAGCGCCGCTTCGCGGCGCAACAAAGTCAATGTTCGGATTTTCAGCATGCAGTTTCCAACCACCGTTGTCCCATGCCATGGCAACATAGACTTCGCCGGACCGCATCGACTGCAGCAGGTTATCGCCATTGGTCCAATAATTTTTCACGAAACCCTTGCCGTCAATCATGGCCTGGCCGACTTTTTCCATCAAGGCCTGGTAAGCCATGGGATCGCTATACCTGGCAAACGGATTTTCCCCCATCGCGAAAGCCAGTGCGATCAATGTCGGCCTTTTGAGGCGATAGCTGATTCGGCCGCTATACATGGCATTTAATATGTCGGAGTAATCGCCGGCATTGGGAGCAAATTTTTTATTGACCACCAGTCCGGATGTGCCCCAGCAAAACGGCACCGCGTAGGGTTGGCCGTTGACCATGGTATTGAGTTTAACCGCTTCCAGCATGGGTTCGATAATCTGGTCGGTTCCCACCCTGGACATATCGATGGGTTGGTAAATTTTGAACTTCTCCTGCACGGAAGCAATGCGGTCCTGGCTGGGCTGGGCCAGATCGAATCCGGCGCCGCGGGTGGCCCGCAGCTTGGCAATCATTTCCTCATTGTTGGATTGGGTCACTTTAACCGTGATGCCGGTCTCTTTTTGAAATTTCTCGACCAGAACCTGGGGCGCATAGCCCGACCAGGTAAGCAGGGATAACTCTTCGGCAGCATACAACAGGTTACCGAAACCAAAGACCACCATCGTTACCAGGATCAGTGAGGTTACAAACACTTTTTTCATGATTACAGCCCTCCTTATTTTAGGGTTAACAAATGCAGAAAGTAAAATCGACCTGCCGAACATTTCAATGTTTAAGTCGGATTAATTAGGATTTAATCAAAATCACCAAAACAACTTTCAGTCGAAAAGTCAAATTAAAAATTGATTCTTGCCGATAATGACTTTTTCATGATAAAAACCGCGGCACTCTTGAGTAAAGATCCGGGTCCAGAGGGCCCGGCTTTGATTATCCCCGGAGGGGATTTAGTTTACCGGCATTTGACGATTTACGGGGTACTGGAGTATTGGAGTGATGGAGTAATGGAAGAACCCCCTTTTTCCATCGCTCTCAGAAAACAGACGCCTGAAGAAAACCTGAAAGTTTAAGGCTCTTTTTTTTTAACCAACACTCCAATACTCCAGTACTCCATTACTCCGGTTGATTTATACGGGCAGAGCCATTGATCTCTGACCTGGCCCTGAGGACCCGGTTTTCAATGTTGGAATAAAAAATAGGCCATCAATGACAGATAAAGTACCGTACACCATTATCTGGGACTTTGACGGCACGCTGATACCCAATGACCCTTACGACAGCGAACAGACGTTGATGATGTATAAGCTGTATGAATCCGGGCAAAGCGTTCCCGTCTTTACCCGTGTTCTGGCCAGATTACTGGTGTATGCCGACCAAAAGGAATACCTGCGAAAAGTATTTAAACGGTTTTTCATCCGGTTTATGAGGGGGACTTCAGTCGCGATATTTGATCCGGTCGGCAGGCAACTGGCCGCTAAAATCTCAGCAGCGGATCGGAGGGCTTTAAGGCAGCTGGCAAATCGGGGTCATCGGATGATCGTGTTGAGCTGCGGGACCGTAAATTTAAGCGAAAACACATTGCTGACGGCCGGCCTTGGTGGTTGTTTTGAGATGATAGCCGGAAACCGCTTTGAATCAGCCAACGGCAAGATCGGCGCCATGACCCTGCACATTCCCAATCCGCCGGACAAGGTCCGATTCCTTGCCGACCGCCAAATTGAACCGGAGCGATGCGTGGCGGTCGGGGACGGGTATACCGATATTCCTCTGCTGGACTGGGCTAAAATTTCGGTTTTGATCGACAGAACCGGCCGGAAGCAAATGAAATATGCCGACAAAAATTACCACTTTGTACGATCGTTGCCCGAAATTTTAGATATTGTAAAAATGATTTGACCACGCATTGACACCGATAAACACGAATAACAAAAATCATGGACAGATATAGTTAAAAGTTGAATTTATAATAATTCGTGTTAATTTGTGGCTTAAAAAATCTGAATTGGTGACATTTTGAAACCAAAAAATCTAATCGTTTTTGACATGGACGGCGTTATCATGGACGTCTCCGCCTCCTACCGGGATGTGGTGCGACGCACGGCCGGACTGTTTTTTCAGCCGGCCCGGGGCGCGGAGAAACTGCCGGATACCTTATTCGAGCTTTCCGATCTGGCCGCTGTCAAGCAGAGCGGCGGGCTCAATAATGATTGGGATCTGACATTTGCGGTGATCAGCCTATTCTTTTCGCTGGTTGAAAACCGGGACTTCCATGCAAATCAGGATCCCTGGAATCGCTACCGCGAGACCATCAGCCGCTGTGATGCAACTTCAATGGTCAACTTTTTGCAATCCACGGATAGACCGCTGGTTTCTTTGCTTAAACAGCATGGCCGCTATGAAGATCCATTTATCACCAGTCTCTACCAGGGCGATGTCGGCAGCGGCAACATCATCAAACAAATTTTTCAGGAAATTTACCTCGGTCAAGACCTCTTTAGATCTACTTATAATATGGATCCGGCCGTGTATTGCGGGCAAGGCTTTATCCTGCGAGAAAAAGTGCTGATCGACCGGCAGCTATTGGCGGAGTTAGCCGGTCAAAACGTGCTCGCCATTGCCACCGGACGTCCCCGGGCGGAAGCGGAGTACCCGTTAAATCATTTCGATTTAGATCTATATTTCTCCCAAATTCTGACCCTTGACGATTGCCTGGCCGAAGAAAAACGCATTTTCGAACAGGAAGGCCGGGTGGTTTCACTGAGCAAACCCAATCCTTACATGCTGGATGCCATTGCCGCAAAATGCCGGGAACCTCTTGACAGCTTTTATTATGTCGGTGACATGCCCGATGATATGCTGGCCGCGGCCGGGGCTGGGGCTGATTGTAAAGGGATCGGAATTCTATTGGCAGCACCGGATAAGAAAAATCTCGCAAAAAGCCTGACGGCAGCCGGTGCCGACTATATTATTGACGGCTTTGAGGCGCTGAAGAGGATTGTACTTTGACACCCGGCGAAACGGTCTTGATTTTAATGGTAGTTTCTTTTTCGTTTTTGCCGGCGGCGGCGCTGAACCCCGGGACCTTGAGCCTTGAACCCCTGGCCCAGACCTGGCATGGCAAGATGTGATGATCGAAGGTCAAGTCCAGAGAATGCAAGTACTATTTCATAATCACATTCCGTCGCGCCAAGGCAGGCCTGAACCCTTGAACCCGGAACCCAGAACCTTGAACCTTGAACCCGGAACCTCTATGGTTTTTCCACCATCAGCAACATGGACATCGAGCTGCGATTCGTTGCCTTCCCCCGGGAAAGGATCTCCTTGATGACCTCATTGCTGTTGGAATTTGTTCCCCCGATTTCAACCCACTGCCCATAGGAGGCGGTCAACTCGGTCTGGGCCCCGTAAAATCGTATAATAGCCTCATTTTCTGCACCATAGGCAGCCCTTGGGACAATTTTAAGATGAACCAGATCACCGGCAATCGTCGGGGTAACTTCAAATCCGGTTTCCACTGAGTGAAACATCTCGGCAGCCCCCCCGGTCGCGTAACGCCGGGTATAATCAGGCCAGCGGCCTTTATAGGGGATTTCTTGAGCGGCTCGAATAAATGCCGGCTGGCCTGAAGTCGCAAATACAAAAAATTCAGAAAAATTGGTTTGATTGCGGCGGCGGCTTTTGAGGGACAGGTTTGCTCCGTCGTTTTTTTTGCCGCCGGTTGCCGCGCTCGCGTTATCGCCTGCGACCTTACCGCGGACCGAAACGGCCCCGCCGGCAGCGTCTCTTTTTTCCTGGAATCGCACATGGATTCTGACCTGTTCCATGGGCTTATCGAACACCTCCAGGTAGTTACGAACTCTTTGGATGGAATCCTGGCGGTCAACAATGATCAGCGAATTAATTCGCTTGCTGACCGTCACCGTACCCTCGGGTGAGAGCATACTTTGCACAATCGGCAACACTTCCGATGCCCAGCGATATTTGATCCTGATGACCGCCACATCCGCGGCCAGCGACTGCTTGCACCAACTCGCCATTGCCAGGCTGATTGCGAGACACATCAGTAAAGTAAGTGTGTATCTATTCAGTTTTTTTATTAAAAGCATGGCTGTCAGAGATAACGAAACCAAATCCAAGGGTTAAGGGATGTCAAAGATGGCCCCATAATCTTAAGCCTGATGGTACCCAACCCGGATGAACCGGAAAGAATGGCCACAAAGACACCAAGACACAAAGAAAAAATGTTTTTTATAATTTAACTTCGTGCCTTGGTGTCTTGGTGGTCCGCCGCAGGCGGATTAAATAAATCCTTCGCAAGCATGATGTGATTTCAATAAATAGACACTAAGGAATAGAGTACCAAAGCTGTGGAAAAAAATCCAATACTCCATCACTCCAATACTCCATCACTCCAAAACTCCATTACTCCATGACTCCAGCACTCCCGCCGAATATTGTCAACCACGCCAATCAGCAGACCAGCCTCGCTTCGAAGACTATATCTTCTATCTCAGTCTTAAACCTGCAGACAGTCTTCGCCCAAGACCTTGTCCAGGACCGCAAGGACTTCATCAGCATTTTTTTCGCTAAAAACAATCGGGGGTTTCAATTTTAGAACGTTTTCCATGGGACCATCCGTGCTGATCAGAATCCCGTGGTCCTGCAATCGATTGATGATATAATCGGCATGGTCCGCCGCAGGCTTTAGGGTCTCACGATTGGTGACCAGTTCGATACCGGCATATAATCCCAAACCGCGCACATCGCCGATGAGCGGATATTTTTCAAAC
This sequence comes from uncultured delta proteobacterium, assembly GCA_963710795.1. Classification (GTDB taxonomy): domain Bacteria; phylum Desulfobacterota; class Desulfobacteria; order Desulfobacterales; family JAFDCJ01; genus JAFDCJ01. Next base: position 363,806 of record CAVQBT010000067.1, on the reverse strand, counting down.
AACCCCTGCAGCCCTTCCAGCAGGCGTTGGCCGGCCCGCTGGGCGTTTTGCTGAAGCCCTTCGTTTTCAATGACGTCCAGCACCGCCATTCCAATCGCACAGGATACCGGATTGCCGCCGAACGTATTGAAGTATTCCATACCATTGGCAAAAGCATCGGCGATTTCAGCCGTGGTAATCACCGCCGCCAGCGGATGACCGTTGCCGATCGGTTTGCCGAGCGTCACGATGTCGGGCACCACATCCTGGGTTTCAAAGGCCCAAAAATGACTGCCGACCCGCCCGAATCCCACCTGCACTTCATCAACGATACAAAGTCCGCCGGCCGCTCTGACATGTTGGAAAGCTTCAGTCAGATAGTTGTCCGGCAGCACGATCTGCCCCCCGCATCCCAGCATGCTTTCACAGATAAACGCCGCCATTCCGTCATCGTTGTCCTGGATCTGTTTGATGGTATCAGCGACATAAGCAGCATAACGGGTACCGGTCGCGGCACCGCGACCCTTGTGCGGTCCGCGAAAGCCGTCCGGCATGACAACTTTGTGAGCCCATTGCGGGGCACCCCGCCCTCCCGGCCGATCGTGCTTGTAAGGGCTGATATCGATCAGGGCCTGGGTATTGCCGTGATAGGCACCATCCACCATAATAATATCATACTGCCCGGTGTAGGTGCGGGCCAGACGCAGGGCCAATTCATTGGCTTCGCTGCCGGTGCACACGAAAAAGCAGACATTCAATGGGTCCGGAAATTTGGCCAGCAGGCGCTGGGCATATTCGATGATGTTATCGTGCAGATAGCGGGTGTTGGTGTTGAGAACCGGCATCTGAAGCTGACCGGCAGCAACAACATGGGGATGACAGTGGCCCACATGGCAGACATTATTGACCCCGTCCAGATATTTCCGGCCCGCTTCGGTATACAGATACTGCTTGCGGCCGCGCACGATCTTCAAGGGCTTTTGATAGGAAATGCTCAGATTGCGGCCCAGGGTCTGTCGTCGCAGGGTCAGAATTTCAGAAGCGCTCCGGGCGCCGGTTGCAAAACAGCTTTTTGGAATACCCAGAATCAGGTTGGGATCAGGACAGATACTCATCCAAAGCTCGCGGTCACTCGGCCGGGCCACGCCGGGAAAAGTCCCGTTTTCACCGAGCAGATCGAGCATAATTTGAAAATGAACATGCGGCGTCCAGCCCCCGTTCGACCCGGGTACTCCGATGGCGGCAATTTGTCGCCCTTTTGCAACCGGCATGCCGACATCGAGGCCGGCCAGCGAATCCGGACTCAGGTGGCCATAGAGGGTATAAAAGGATTCGTCTTGGCCGGTTCGATGCTCTAAAATGATGGTCGGCCCGTAGTCGAGCGGTGCGGTGTTATTGGCAAGACTGTGCACCTTGCCGTCAAGGGGGGCATAGACCGGTGCGCCACTGGATTTGTACAAATCGATGCCCAGATGGACCGTCCGATGCTCGGCCATTTCCTCGGTCCGGGTCTTGAACTGCTCGGTGGTATAGACCAGCCGGGCCTCGTTGTAGCGGCCGATGCCGACCGCGACATCCGCGGCCTGCATTTGCCGGAAGATTTTTTCAGTGACAGCCGCCAGGTCGGCCCCATCACCGTCGCTGCCCAAAAGCAGACTGCCGACGCTCAGATCGAGCACCGACTGGTTGGCAGTTCGCAAATCATCATCCACGATTGGCCCGAAATTAGCGCTGTTGCGCCTCAGCCAGGCTGACACGCTTTCAAATTGAGGCACCGGCGGCAAATTACAGGCGTGCCGGAAAGCATAGTGGGCCAGATTGGGATGGATGTCCGCCAATTTTTTCAGCAGTTCCCAGGCCGGTTTTTCCGAAATTCTCAGATATTTATTGTCAGGCTCGTGTCGGTACTGGTTAGCCGCATGACAGACGCTCATACATAGGCGCATGCCGATAAGATCAAATAAAACCGCCAGTTCCGGCTCCGTAAGCGGGAAAACCTGATGGTAGCCGGCAACAATCGTTTTGGCGGCAGATAGCGGATCAATCTTGTCCAGCATGGCATAGGCGCAGACGATGGCGACTTCATTGATGGTTTGAGTGTGGACCATATCACCGAAGTCAATAACACCGCTTATTTGATGGTGCCACGGACCGTCGGGCGCTGCCAGCACGTTATAATCATTGCCGTCGCTATGAACCACACTGGTGCGCAGATCCGGCAACCGCGGTTCGGTTGCGGCCTGATAGCGGTCGAGAAACTGCTGCACCAGTTGTTGATGGTCCGCATCCTTGACCAAACCAATATATTGGGGGAGGATCCGACCGGCATTTTTCAGATCCCAATGAAAGTCGCGCTGGGCGGCCGGATGGTCAAAATCCTGCAGCATCTGACTGAGATTGCCGAAAAATTGCCCCAGGCCGATCATTAAATTTGGACTGTGGGGTTTTACCAAAGCCAAGGGCTTGCCGGGCAAATAGGTTAATAACCGCACAAAATAGGTGGTCCCGTCATCACCCCGGGTCGAGGTAATTGGCTCGTCTCTGACGGATAAACAAACTTCAGGCGCAACCGAAATATTTTGCTGCATCAGGCGGCACTTTTCGCGGATGTGGATCATGGCCTGGTTTTGCAAATCGAGCACCGTTTCATGTTCCGTGGAATTGGCTATTTTAAGCACATAGGCCTGATCATTTGATGCGGTTAAATGAAAATTTTGATCCCGTTCACTGGGCAGCAGGTTGGCGCTGACTTCGAGTGCAAATAGATCTTTGGCAATTCGAACGGCATCATGTTCGGAAAACTTGGGAGCATGCTCTACGATGGATGACATGGGGTTTTACTTCCTTACTGGTTGTTTGTTAAGATATAAGTGAAGAATCCGGCCTCAGATGACCTGCTCTGATCTGCCCAATTACAATGAAATTATATGTTTAGCTGAATCCTGCAGATGTGTCAAAATATTTTCACTAAATGTGCATCTCAATTTTTTTTTAAAAGTGTTGTCAAAATTCATGACGATACTTAAATTGTCTCATCACGCTGCTTTTGCTGATGTCGTGCGGCAAGAATCAGTAAATCGTTTTCTATGGTGGTCCAATCTTAACGATGGATCAGGAATTCCAGTCGCGGGAAAATCTTGGTTTTATCGTTAAGGGCGAAAGAATCGAAGCGCTACGCTCATTTGACACCATCGATAAAAACCTGTTTCAAAGGGCTAAAAAGGTAAACCTTAAAGGAAATTTTTAGATGCCCGCAGTGATGCTCCTCCCGCAGAGCGGGAGGCCTCAGGAAGCCCCTGGAAGGGGGCTGGATTAAGCGCTCATCAATTAAAATCCGAAATACGAAGCACGAAATACGAAATATGATAAAAAATTATGGGACGCAGATCTTCACAGATTTTCACAGATAAATTATTCCAGGTCCGCCTGGCGGCGGAAGAAGCAATGCAGCAAAGTCTGCGAATGTAATTAGCTTTTTTTTCGCCGAAGGCGATGGCGTTAATTGGTTTTAAAATCTGCGTGCATCTGCGAAAATCTGCGTCCTAAATTACGTATTTCGAATTTGCAAATGGTCGGCTGTTTCTCACCGGATCGGTAGAACCTATCCGGGTCCTCCACCAGAGGTGGAGGGCTTATATCAGACTAAGGATCTATAGGCCTCTTTTTCAACCATCCGATAGGTGTACTCAATATCGGCATTGGCCGATGCGATGGCACTGCAATATGCAGTCGAGATATTTGACACGGATTGACTACTTTCTAAATCGTATCTATATAAAACAAAATACCAATCATTTTTATATGTCCAAGGAGGAATCATGTACATAGTCACCAGAATTTGGGAAACGAAGCCGATGGAAGCGCGCCGAGCCGCCACTTTGGCGGCCTTGATCGGCGAGATGTATGAGGAGGCAGGGCAACGATCATCGGTTCAAGTATCGTTTAACGGTGGGACCTTGCCAGGCGAGACAAACCGTGTCTACATGCGCTGGATCGCTGACAAGATCGAATCACCCTATCGCGGCGGTAACGAAATACCGGAAAAAGCTCGCGAATTGGGGATGAAAATGCGGGAAATCACGGTCCGAAGCTGGATTGAGTTCGAAGAGCTGCTGACAGAGGACAAACACCAGCAATAACCCTAACGTTGCAAAAGCCGGAGGGCTTCAGAGTCAAGGCGCCTGAGGGTGAAGTCGTAGTTCTTTACTTCGAACCCTCAGCAACGCAGAATCTGAAGTCCTCCGGCTTTCCCGCAGGGTAAACAACATGGCAAAATCGACCCCATCCTTGGAATTCACCAATGGAGATATCCAAGAATTTGTCATTTTGCTATGATTTGGGTAATAATTGCAGATCATTGTCTAATCTTTGCCATGTTGTTTATGCAACTAAAGGGGTAACTCTCTTACCCGTTCGTTTAGCTCCAGAAAATTTTGAGTTGCCAATGGTATGATTGGATTAGATTAGCAAAACTAGTCTAAACAAACCGGATGTCGCCAAACTAGCCGTCACCCATAAAACGAAAATTTCGCTGTCTCAGGTTAAGTTTATTGATGAACAAGCACGCTCTGACCATGAAGGCGGCTGGAGCAATATTTTAGATAAACTGAATGACGTCATGAGTTAACCGATAACAAATATTTGACTTCATCTGCAGTAAAATTGAAATTTGAACAGGCTATATCTGAAAAACTGAGTTTACCCCAACGTTGCAAAAACCGGAGGGCTTCAGAGTCAAGGCGTCTGAGGGTGAAGTCGTAGTTCTTTACTTCGAACTCCCAGCAACGCAGAATCTGAAGTCCTCCGGCTTTCCCGAAGGGGAAACAACACGGCAAAATCGACCCCATCCTTGTAATTCACCAATGGAGGCATCCAGAAATTTGTCATTTTGTTATGATTTTGGCAACAACTGCGGACCATTATCTAATCTTTGCCATGTTGTTTATGCAACTAAGGGGTTTGCCTATGTCAGACATATAGCCGTTTTTTCGGCCGGCTGAAATTCTAGGCTCTGAAAAGTATCTAAGAATTAACATTATCAATATTTTCCGGAAGTTTTTTATGCAAGCTCTGCAAGAATGTCCCCCTTAAACTCTGACCATTATGTGGGGGCCGGTTCGTCATTCCAATTATTGTCGAACTATGGCCAGAAAACCTCATATAGCCAAAGCCTTCACAGAATTGAACAAGGCGGTCATGATTTGTGAGGGTCAAGTGACACCGGAATTCAAGCGACTTATTGGCTATGTCACAAGTATGGTCTCTGGTTGTCGGTATTGCCAGGCGCATACGATTCTTGGCTCCCAACGATTTGGCTCAACTGAGGAAAGACTGAACAGCGTATTTAATTATCAGGATAGTGATCACTTCTCCGATGAGAAAAGGCTGCTCTGGATTTTGCCTATGCCGCGGCCGAAGTTCCCAACGGGGTAGCAGAGGAGCATGCCGACAATTTACGAAAGTTCTGGTCTGATGACGATATCGTGGAAATCATCGGTGTCATCGCATTATTCGGCTATCTTAATCGCTGGAACGATTCGATGGGATCAGCCCTTGAAGATCTTTCCATACAGGTTGGCGAAAAATACTTACAAGATACCGGCTGGAGTGTCGGTAAGCATCGCTGATTATTCAGCAACAATTTCCATATATAAGATTATCATTAAATCATACCCCCAGTTAGACAAAGGAAAAAAAGGTTTAACGGGGTGAATAACCCACAGATGCCAAAAGCGAAAATTTCTTTTAAAATCCCCAAGAGACTGGCGCCGGTGGGCCGGTGGATTGAATAGCTATACCAGGCAAAGTAAATAATAGAAAAATCGAACATTATGAAAGACTTTTTAAGTCTTTAAACAAAAGTCTTCCAATGGCCGGCCCATGAGTGAATATCAGATAATGGATTGCGAGAAGAACTTCTACAGACCACAAGAAGATTGCAAAAACGAATTTGATCGCTCTCTTATCGAAAGTCATAATCTCTACTTCAGTCTGTTCAACAGCATTCGCGATGCTATCCTGGTGGCGGATACTGATCGGAACATAATTGACCTCAATCGAGCTTTTACCAAGGTGTTTGGCTATACCAAAGAAGATCTGCGTGATAAAAAGACCGTTTTTGTATATGAAAATGAACAACAATATACTCAACTGCGCAAAACCTTAATAAATAATTTAGGTAAGACTCGAGATTTTTTATTCACAGTTAACTATCGCAAAAAGTCTGGTGAGGTGTTCCCTGGTGAAACCGGGGTGTATTATCTCCCAGGACCTGGATGGAGTCACTACTGGATTTATTGGGCTCATTCGAGATGTATCTGAACGGTTAAAAACTGAACAGGAAAAAGATCGATTGATCAGAGAATTACAAGAAGCGCTTAAAAATGTTCGGATTTTAAGTGGTATGCTACCTATTTGTTCCCATTGCAAAAAAATCCGTGACGATGAAGGTTATTGGAATCAGTTGGATGCCTATATATCTCAACATTCGGAAGCAATATTCAGCCATAGTATCTGCCCGGGATGTGCCAATAAATATTATCCCGATATGGATCTGTATGAAGGTGAAAATACCAAGTAAAGACTTTAGATGTGTTTTTTGATTATTTGGAACTTATGATTAATTATCCTATTCATGAAGTCGGAAATGTAACAATTATTCAACTATATCGTTACAAAGCATATGTGCCTTCGCACGATTTGGTAGCCACCGGATTAAAGCCGATTAGTGTGTTTGCTCTAACGTATGTGAAAAATTTTCGATCCATTAAAATTGCAGGTATTGTAAACTAATCACAGAGAGGGCTCCATTGGATTTACTGTCAATTATATGTCGTCCATCGACCCTTTATAGAAATGAAATATACAAAAAAAATTCCCCGGTTCCAGAGTCCCACTGTCATAAATTGTGATTTGCTTTAAACGGCGATTTTATTTCTCTTTCCAATTCCATGTTCCTTCGCCGCCAAGTTTATAGCAATATTCGAATCAACGCATCCCCGATTACCTTTTTTTATTTCAGTGCAAAAAATTAGAACAGACTTAAGATCGCGCCTCCCAGCATGTGCCGTCGGCTGTGCCCCCATATATTCCCGGTTGTAACAAATTCCTCCGATTTATACCCAGACGCCACCGCGTCATTATGTGAATTCCTCCGCCATTCTATTCATAGGCACTCATCATCATACAATATCCACTCCCCGTTTCCCCGTACTACCAAAATCCACTCCAAACTGTTTCTGCAGCTCTCTGCGCCGTATCTCCATTTTATCCCCTAAATTTTCGCATTCACATTCAAGTTCCCGGCCAAGGCGCTCTTCAATCAAATCTTTCACCACATAAAAATCCAGTTGTTTTCTGTCCGTATACGACCACAGATTTGAAAATGGGTCCCAATTTTTATTATCCCGATCATGTATCTCGCCGCAGGTATAATAATAGAGACCGGAACTGCCAACTTTTTTTCGCTGAAGGTTTGTTTTTAAGCGCTCAATATATCCCTGGTAGAATCGTTGGGATTCGCCTGGACTGCTTAGTTCCAGATAGGTTGAGTCAGGTGATAAGATCGGTTTGGACATTATGGGTTGCTCCTGCTATGTGGACTTTTGGGTGTTTGTTCTATTAAATTTATTGAAGTAACATTGCATGGCCATGGCGGACCCATCAGGGCCTGGTGAACCTACAAAAATCTTGACAATAAACGATTCGTATTTTATGTAATCCTTATAATTACAAACCAATTAACCATCTAAATTTTTCTCCGTTCTGCATTGAGCGCGACCTTCGAAACCATTCTGATATCGATCCGATTGCGGCCGCAGATTTATTTCATTTTATAACTCTATCCTTTGTAAAATTTAAACTGCGTTCTCCTAATTTTATAAACCTTTTGAGGGATCAATGAATTTCCCGTTAAAATTGCGCCGGCCTGGCCCCTGACAGGACAATTATTGTTATGTTCGGGGCCTAAATTACAGATCATTTTTTTTCTGAAGCTGATAGAAAAAGGAGGTAAATCATGGCCAAATATCTATTCCACGGTACATATACGGGAGAAGGGTTAAAAGGATTTCTCAAGGAAGGGGGTTCTAAACGGCGGGATGCGACGAAAAAGCTGGTAGAAAGCGTTGGTGGAACCCTGGAGGCATACTATTTTGCCTTTGGTGACAACGACTTTTACCTCATTGCCGATGTACCGGACAACAAAAGCGCTGCTGCGGGCTCCTTGGTAGCTAACGCCAGTGGAACTGTCAAGGTCAAAACCGTTGTTCTTCTCACACCAGAAGAGATTGACGAAGTAGTCAAAATGACAGTTGAATATCGCCCACCTGGACAGTGAAATAACCAGGTTCTATTGGGTAACCAACGTTGATACGCCTTCATTTAAGATTGAAGCTCTTGAGTCGCAACGATCGTGATATCGAGAAAATTGGATGACCGAATGATGAAAAAAGGGGCAGGGTTTCGCATCTGCCCCGTTTCCAAGACGCACAATTTAAGCTGAAGGTTTTTCTTGAGCTCTCCTTTGAATGGATTTGATAGTGTTTGGATTTTGTTCGCAGAAAAGTTAGCTGCTTTATGATCAATGGAGGTTCTAAATGAATGTTTTGGATCATTTATTATCTTTGATAGATAACGGCGGCAGGCGTACGTATATAAAAAGACGGCGTAATCATCGATTTCGTGTGATACCGCCAAGAAGGACCAATCCTGATAGAAGAAACATTGTCGATCGCCGAAAGACTCCGAATGAACGCCGGGTGAACGGGCCTTAACGCAGGGAGCTTTTTTAAAAATATCCTATTGCAAGCATTTAAATTTCATTTCAATTTAAACTTTTCCCATAATGTTCACTGTAAAGGAGATCAATATGGATACTGATTTGGCCGAATATGATGCTATTGCATTGGGTAGTTTAATCCGTAAGGGTGAAATTAGGCCTATCGAATTACTTGAAACTACCATTCAACGGATCGAAAAAATTAATCCTCAGCTTAACGCCGTTATTCACAAAATGTATGAACCAGCCCGTAAAACAGCAGAAAGCTGGAATTCAAAGATAAAAGACGGACAAGCAAAAGATGCTGTATTCTGTGGAGTTCCGTTTCTTTTAAAAGATTTAATTGCTGAATACAAAGGGGTTCCGTTTCATGAAGGATCTGAGGCGGTAAATGGATATATCTCGAAAGTTGACAGTGAACTTGTTCGTAGACAAAAAGCTACCGGGTTGGTCATTGTTGGTAAAACGAACACACCTGAATTCGGATGTCTTCCCTCGATGGAGCATTCTTGCTATGGACCGACACGAAACCCATGGAATCCTGATTTAACACCAGGAGGTTCAAGCGGTGGATCTGCTGCGGCTGTGGCAGCGGGAATCGTACCGATGGCTCATGGAAACGACGCTGGTGGTTCGATTCGGATTCCCGCCTCTTGTTGTGGTCTGTTTGGTCTGAAACCTACAAGAGCCAGAAATCCTCTTGGACCGCTGTTTGGTGACATTGGCGGTGGCATTGTTCACGAACATGCCATCACCCGCACCGTGCGAGATTCTGCTGCTTTATTGGATATGACTTCAGGATCTGATCTCGGAGACCCCTATGCGGCCCCGCACAAACAAAGACCGTTTTTGGAGGAAGTCGGACGAAATCCAGGACGCTTGAAAATTGGCTTTTTATCGAGTGTCCCAGAAGGTTGGAATGAAGAAACGGATCTACACGCAGATTGTAAAAATGCAGTGGAAAATGCCGCGCAACTTTGCCATACGCTGGGGCATACCGTTGAAGAAATTGATCCAAGCCAGCTTAAGTATTCAAATATCCATAAGGCTGGTGGAATCATTTGGTGCAGTCTTATTGGTCATATCGTCGCGTATTGGGAAAAGGAATTGGGAAAGAAAATTGAAAAAGACGAACTGCAATCAATGAATTGGGATGATTACCAGCACGGTTTGAAAAACATTACTGGAGCGGACTATTTGGTTGCCCAGGAGAAAATTCAGCGCTTTTCGCGAAAAATTGCCCGATGGTATAGCGAGGGAGACTATGACCTGCTGCTGTCACCAACGATGAGAATCCCCCCACAAAAACTCGGAGCGTTCGAATCCACCTTGGAAGACCCACAAATGTGGTTGGACAATACACTCTCGTTTATATGTTTCACTCACATCCAAAATTGGACGGGACAGCCCGCCATGTCGGTTCCATTATTTTGGAATAAAGATAACATACCTATCGGTGTCCAGTTTGCAGGACGCTTTGGGGATGAAGCTACCCTTTTTCGATTTGCAGCACAATTAGAACAGGCACGACCTTGGGCTCATAAAATACCCCCTATTCATTGCAGCAAATAGATCTGAAATAAAGGAAACCCTGAACGCGTTAATACGGTGAGTTCTCCTTTCGAATATATACTGGGATGATAAGTTCAGAAACGGGTGCCAGGGATCAAATCAGACCGCCTAGGAGATTCGGGGTTGATTGTTTTCGGGATTGAAAGTTCGGATGATGCTGAATTTTGTTTTACGCAGAAATTAAAAATTATTCGGATGCCCTTGTTAATGATATCATCTTAAAACTAAAATTATTTTGGTGTGTCTGGATAGATGATAGATCGCAGATAGCATATGATCAAGTCTCTCTTGAATTGTAATACCAGTGTAATGTATTCATCTTGACAAAAAAACCTGCTTTGGTTATCAGGACTGATTTTAAATGCATAAAAAGGCATTTTAAAATGTTAGGTCGTAGCTAAAACCGATATACTATTCACCATCTTTGAGGAATCCACGATGAAAAATCAACCTCTGATCTTTTGGAAATCGCAGACTCGAAGGGAGTTGTTAAGACGGGCTGTAAGAGGGGGCCTATTTTTTGCAAGTTCTGCTTTCATGAATCCGTTAACCAAGCTTGCAAATGCAAGCGCGTCACGATTCTTCTTCGAGGGCTCTGAAGCAGCACACGTAACATTTACGACTGATCCCAAGCGTGTCACTCAGACGGTACCAAAACCTTTCCAGGCGAATAACGAAGGCGTAATGTCAGCGTGGTTCATATACGAGCGTCTGGTTAGGCCAAAAATGTCAGCAGGCGAATATTTGAAGGCAATTTTGGCCATCCCTGTCGTATACAAGGATAATGGAATGCCAATGAAAGGGTTCTTTATTGAGAAGGTGTATTCGGATGATCTCAATAGATTGAATTATGCTCAGGAGGTGTATGGCTTTTCGACCCATTATGCAATGATAGATTGGTCCGCAGATCAAAACTCGATCAAGAGCACAGTTAAAAAGAAAGATGGCACACAGGTAGCACATGTTGCCCTGTCATTGTCGGGAACCAAGACCTATGCACGGGAGGATTTTGGAACCCACTTCACCGCACAAGGAAATGCACCAAAACTGGCGCTAAAAATGATTGAGACACACGAAATAGAGCGGGAGCGTATTCCAGGTCAAGTAATTGAGGCAGACCTTTTTGGTATCGAGGTTAATCAAGTGCTGGAGGCAGTTTACAGGAAATACGATTGGTCGATACCGGTGACACCCGAATCGTTGGCAAATTAACCGCTGCCAGTCCATAGTTGAGCATCAGTTTCAACATACTGCCCAATGACAATGTGCAAATTGGACATTATGGTTGCCTCAATATTTTCAAGATTTCCACAAGCTGTAATTCGATGGTTATCGAAATCTGTAAAAATATATTTTGAGTATCACACGGTGTTTAAGGCACTCGCTTATGGAATGGCTAAGACTGCAACATATACATCCTCTTTTCCAATAACACTTGTTTTGTGTCCCCGGGTTCCTGCTGTATCAGTCACCAGCAAGACCGAACCCGGTGAAAATTCACGCTGCTCGCCATCACTGGATTCAATCTGTACGGTTCCGTGAAAAATGATCAAGAATTGTTTGCGGGGCGCAGGGTGTAACCCCATTTTCAGGTTGTTTTTCAAATGGTAAAACTGAAAGCTGGTTACTGGTTTTTCAAGGGTGCGGCGTCCACTATAGAACCAGTAATTCCATTCAACCTTTTCCGTTGTAAAGTGAGTTTCTCCAATTGAATCCGCCACAAGTTTGGAGATCTCTACGTGACTTTCGATGCTGGGCACAGAATGTACCACCTGCCCCATAGTGGAAGGCACGACTGTCGATGTGAGAATTAAAGAAATCCCAAGTGATACAATAAACAGTAAATTATAACGCATAAGTATCCTCCCCCATTTTAACGCAACATCAACTGAGTACTATCTGTCTGAAAGTGATATGTTGCATAACGGGGCGCGGGTGAGCAGCTTTTTTTGTCTGCTCGAACCGCGTGGATAGGCTGCGCTTCGCGGTGCCCTGCTGCTCACCCGCGCCCCGATAGGCCTGGAGCGAAGCGACAGGCCTATTCGCTGCGGATCAGCAGCAATCCCGGAGGCAAGCTTGCTTGCCTCCGGGATTGACTGCTGAATCCGCTGGTTGTGAGGCGCAGCGCGCCGAGCAGCCTGCGGATGATCATCCGCAGCGATTGTCGAGGACGCGCAGCGTCCTCGACAACCAATAATTATAAAGTTCTGTTTATCATACAAAGTATAGTGATCATTGATCGCAATAATCAATTCGAAATCAGAAATCCCCAATCCGCAATCGTATTTCTATTCCTTTCTTGCGGCCTCTTTCAGCCACCCGGGAAATTCATCGGAATCCAGCAGCCCCTGCGCGCGCTCCCAGCGGCCGTCGGCATATGATAAAAAGTCCAGATCCAGCTGCGAAATTTTGTGTTGGATGAACCCCCACAGGGTCCAGATGATATCCGACATAATCGCGTAAATGTGCATCCGGGCCAGCAGGTGCGGCCGTGGTTTTCCAAAATAGGCCGCACAGAGTTCAGCGTATTGACTCTCGCTGTACTGCAATTCCTGGCAGGCATTGCCCAACTCGGAGCAGGGATCATTATTGCCGCTGTAGTCAAAATCGATCAGCCGCAGCGTTTCGCCCTCATCGATAATATTTTCGGCGACCAGATCATTGGTACAGGGCACGGAAGCTATTGCGGGGCGGCCGACGGCACTTTCCATCCGGTCAAGCAGGGCCGCGCGCGGGCGGTAGCCTTCGGGAACTCGCCAGCCATGTTTATCAAGAATACTCAGATAAAATTCTGCCAGCCGAAAGACATTGAAGTCTTTTAAAAAGCGCGCGCCGGCGTGCAGTTCTTGAAGAACTTGAGCCAGGCGGGTCGGCATACCGGGATTATTCATGGTGGCCGGGGACATGGTTTCACCATGGATAAATTCCAGTACCATGACGTGGTGATCCGGCAGGTAATGCAAGACCTGAGGCCCGACGCCGGCGGCGGCCGCCGCCAGGGTATTGTAATATTTATTGTCTCGATCCACGGCCAAAAGCTTGGTGCTGGCCCCCGGAATACTCACAAAGTAGGATTGGCCGTCGACATTGACCCGAAAATTTTCGTTGGTGATGCCCCCGGGCATCACCTGAATGTCCAGCGGTTTGCCACGCCAGGCATCAATCAGTTGAACAACCGCTTCGATGGTGATGGTCATATCAGGTTCACTCGGTTGGAGATCTATCGTGAATTTCCCTGTTAAGCCTCAGCGGGTAACATTGGCGGCCATGTTGTGATAGAAAAAAGGTTTCAGGTGTCAGATGTCGGTGGGTGTTCCGCCGGAGGCGGACAGCTGGCCCCGCTGCAGCGGGGCCGGTTTGGCCTATATTAGAAACAAATGAACATCGAACATTGAACGTCCAATATCGAATAAGGAATTCTATCGATTTGAATCGCGGTTAAAAACCGCTCCCACAATCAATAATCGAATTTTTGGGGAAAATTCTTTTTTGATTATAATGGCCGTCTTTTTGGTCAGAGGCCGCGCTTGTGTGAAAGTTCACTTTAAAAGTTGTATTTAGCTCTATCCTGGTCCGCATTGCCGTTAGCAGTTTGGGTTTCGCCGACGCCACGCTTTGTTGGCTTTCAACAACATGCGCTTTGCACTATACTCCGTGAAATTAAAAATCCTGACACCCGAAACCTGACACCTGAAACCTATAAAAAGACCGAGCGCAGCGACTTCCACCATTATTCATTTTTCAATATTTCACTATTCATTTTTTAACCAGCGCCATAGCTTTCGCCGCAACAGCCGAAGCTGTCATGCCGTATTTCTGCATGACAGTAGCGCCGGGCGCAGAAGCACCGAACCGATCGATTCCGATGACCGCTCCCTGACTTCCGACATAGCGCTCCCACCCCATGCTGACGCCGGCTTCCACGGCCACCCGGGCGGTGACCTGCGGCGGCAGCACTAGATCCCGGTAGTTTTGGGAAGTCTTTTCAAACAGCTCCCAGCTGGGCATGCTGACCACACGCGCGGCCACGCCTTTTTTTGCCAGGAGTTCCCGGGCTTCCAGACACAATTGCACTTCTGAACCACTGCCGATTAGCACCACATTCGGTGTACCGTCGGAATCGGCCAGAATGTAGCCCCCTTTGGCCAGGGCAACCGCCGAAGGATATTGTTTGCGGTCTAGCACCGGCAATTTCTGGCGGCTTAAGATCAACGCCACGGGCGCATTGACGGTTTTTATGGCCACCCGCCAGGCGGCGGCCGTTTCAGTGGCATCCGCCGGCCGAATAACAATCAACCCGGGAATGGCCCTTAAGGCCGCCAGATGCTCCACCGGTTGATGGGTGGGGCCGTCTTCGCCGACCGCAACGCTGTCATGGGTAAATACATAGGTCACCGGCAGCTTCATCAAAGCCGCCAGACGGATGGCGGGGCGGCAATAGTCGGAAAACACCAGAAAAGTTCCGCCGTAAGGGCGCAGGCCGCCATGCAGGGCCAGACCGGACAATATGGCGCCCATGGCGTGCTCGCGCACACCAAACCGAATGTTGCGCCCGCCATAAGATCCCTTTTGAAAATCGAAAGACGATTTAATCAGGGTGTTGTTGGAAGGGGCCAGATCGGCCGAGCCGCCCATCAGATTGGGCAGTTTCTCCGCCAGCGCGTTTATTACCTGACCGGAGGCCGCCCGGGTGGCTATCGGCGAGGCGTTGGCAAAAGTCGGAATCTTGGCATCCCAGCCCCGGGGCGGTTTATTGAATATGGCTGCCTGCCATTGCTGAGCCAGCTCCGGATTATTTTTCGCATAGGCCTTGAAATTCTTTTGCCACGCGGCCTCGGCTTTTTTGCCCTGATTGACACACTTTCGATATGTTTTCAGGGCCGCGGGCGGCACGTAAAACTTCTTATCGGCCGGCCAGCCAAAATTTTCTTTTGTCAGGCGGATTTCTTCTTCACCCAGCGGGGCGCCGTGGGCGCCGTGGGTATCCTGTTTGTTGGGGCTGCCATAGGCGATGTGGGTGCGCAATGCAATCAGCGTCGGTTTGGCGGTTTCCGTCTTGGCCTCCTGGAGGGCCTTTTCGATGGCAGCCAGATCGTTGCCGTCGTTGACCCGCACGACGTGCCAGTGGTAGGCTCTGAAGCGGGCCGCAACATTTTCGGTAAACGCAAGCTGGGTTCCGCCCTCGATCGATATCTTATTGTCGTCATAGATACAGATCAGTTTTCCCAGTCCCAGATGTCCGGCCAGTGATGCGGCCTCAGCCGTAATGCCCTCCATTAAATCGCCGTCGCCGCACATGATATACGTATAATGATCGACAATCTCCTGACTGCCTTTGTTGAAAATTGCAGCCAGATGGCGTTCGGCCATGGCCATGCCCACCGCATTGGTAAACCCCTGCCCCAGTGGACCGGTGGTCGTTTCAACACCTGGTGTGAGGCCGTATTCCGGGTGGCCGGGGGTGATGCTGCCCCATTGGCGAAAATTCTTGAGGTCCTGAAGCCCGACTTTGTAACCAGTCAGATACAGCAGGCTGTATAACAGCGCCGAGGCATGACCGGCAGACAGCACAAAGCGGTCCCGATCGAACCAGCCCGGGTTATTGGGGTTGTGCTTTAAAAATCGGGTCCACAGCACATAGGCGGCGGAAGCCAGCCCCATGGGCGCCCCCGGGTGGCCGGAGTTCGCGGCCTGGACCGCATCCATCGCCAGAGTCCTGATCGTATTGACACACAAAGTATCGGTGTTTGACTGACCTTTCGGTGCGCTTTTCTTCATCCTTTAATTCTCCTTTTTTACTGTTTCAATTACTATCTGAATATTGCACCTTGGCGTGCTTGGCGCCTTTGAAAAAATTTTTTATCACATAAACACTCATTTTTTCAAGGCTTTCCCGGCCGGATCGTATAAAACATCCGCCGCCACGGCGGCGGAAATGGTTTGGCCGAATATGTCAACCTCAAGGCGGGTATTTTCATTGGCCATATCCAGGGGCAGGTAAGCAAAGCCGATATTCTTTTTAACCGTATGGCCATATCCGGCACTGCGCAGGCGCGATACAACCCGCCCTTCAGAAATGACGGCTTCCCCACCGTAAAGGGCACAATATTCTTCGCCACCGACAATCAGGGTGCACAAGCGCTGCCGGATACCGTCGGCCTTCTTCTCGAGCAGTGCCTGTCGACCGATAAACTCGCCGGCATTCAGCTTGACACAAAATCCCAAACGCGCCTCATAGGGATTTTCACTGGCCGTGATATCGCTTGCCAGGGCCGCATACCCTTTTTCAAGTCGCAGCGTATCCACGGCTTTATATCCAAAGGATTGGCCACCGTGGTTCCGGCCGGCCTGCCAGAGGCGGTCCCAGACAAATACGGCCTCGTGGACCGGGATATAGAGTTCCCAACCCAATTCGCCCACATAAGAAACTCGTTGGGCCAGAACATCCGTACCGTTGATATCGATGATGCGGGCCGTCATGTATGCCAGGGCGCTGTCGGATACATCGCTGTCGGTTACCGCCGACAGCACGTCCCGCGCACAGGGTCCATACAGACCGATTACAGCGTAATCTTCGGTGACGTCCCGAATCGTTACCGGCGGGCCGTCGATCGGAAGATGGGCTCGAATCCATCCCAGGTCGGAATCGACCTGGGAAGAACCGCTCACGACCCGAAAATGGGTTTCGGCCAGACGGGTAACGGTCACATCGCCCACGATACCACCCTGCTGGTCCAGAAACTGGGTATAGATGACCGTTGCGGCAGGCCGATCCATATCATTGCAGGCCAGGTTTTGCAGCAGGGGCAGCGCGCCCGGACCTCTCACATCAATCTTTCCGAAACTGCTCATGTCGATCATGCCCGCGCGTTCACGAACCGCCCGGCACTCCCGGCCGACAGCATCGCTAAAGGCCGGTTTGACCCAGCCGCCCCACGCGCGCTGTTCCTCACCGGCAATCTTCCAGCCATGACCGGGATTGAAATAGTTGACCCGTTCCCAGCCGTTTTTGGTGCCGAAGACCGCTCCCAGGTCCTGCATGCGTTGATGCAAGGCACTGATCCGCCGCGGGCGGGCGACCGTGCTTTCATCGTGGGGATAGTGGGTGTAGTAATAGTATTTGTAGCATTCCCGCGCCCGCTCGGCGGCATAAAATGGATCATGATAATTGCGGCTGAAGCGCCAGGCGCGATAGGCATGCAAATCCCATTCGGTCTGGCCCGCAGTGATCCATTCGGCGATTGATTTGCCGATTCCCCCGCCGCCGCCGAAGCCCTGCATGGATGAGGCACAGGCCAGCCAAAAACCCCTGCGATCCGGCCACTCGCCCAAAAGTGGGCCGGCATCCGGGCTGAACGCATCCGGATGGGCCACCAGCCGGATCATGCCGGCTTCGGCCAAAAACGGCATGCGCTTGATGGTGTCTTCCAGCATCGGGGTAAACCGGTCGAAATCATTGGGAAGATCAGCCGCCTCGTGATCCCAGGGTACGCCATCGATCCAGCAGGCCGGCGGATCGAGCTCCCAGCCGCCCACCAGATAACCGCCGCTTTCAGGCCGGCCGTAAACCAGGTAATCGTAATCGCGAAACGTGGGGCTGTCAGCCGGAATCTCATGCCCTGCCACCGGTTCCAAGGCGATATGCTGGTGAATGACCGGCGTGGTGGGAATAACAACGCCGGCCATGGCGGCCACCTGGGCCCCCCAGATGCCGGCGGCATTGACCACGACTTCACAGCGAATATCGCCTTTATCGGTCTTGACACCGATGACTTCGCCGGTGGCCGCAACATCGATACCGGTTACCCGGGTTCGGGTATAAACCTGCGCGCCCAGTTGCGTCGCGGCTTTGGCCACGGCGTAGGTGGTTTCGTGGGGATCGATATGCCCGTCTTCCGGCAGATAGACTGCGCCGTACAGGTCGTCGCAACTGATCCAGGGCATCAGCTTAAGGGCCTCATCCGGGGCAATAATTTCCACGTTCAGGCCGATTCCTTTGGCGCGGCTGACATTGCGCTGCAAGGTTTTGAGCATTTCCGGGCTGGAGGCCATATTGACACTGCCGACCCGGCTGTAAGCCTTTAGATCCTGATATAGTTTACTGCTGTATTGACGCATGCGCATGATGGTGGGCGAGGTATTGAACTGGGTCAGCATGCCGGCGGCATGGCAGGTCGCCCCGCTGGTCAGCTCGCCTTTTTCCACCAGCACCACATCGGTCCAGCCGGCCCGGGCCAGGTGATACAGAACGCAGCAGCCGGTGATACCGCCGCCGATAACAACAGCTCTTGCTTGATCTTTCATAGTGTTAAGCTCCCAATTATATTGGAGATCTTGTAGATTTAAAATTGAAGATTAAGGTATTCTATCTTTTTTAATTGAGAATGGTTAGTTCGATTAGTCGTCTTATAGTTTCGTATTTGGTGTTCGGTTTTAAGTACGAGTAGTTGACATCACTATCACGACTCAAACACTAAACATTAAACACAAAATGAATTCGGCAGCGAAGCGACATTCATAAATCTTCAATCTTCATTCTTCAATCCTGTCGCGTCCCCCGGTACGAGATCACGGAAACGCTGCCGTATTCTGGTGTCGACTGCGGGCGAAAAAACCGCCGGATTATCCCGGGTCAAAATGCGCGCGGCTTCTTGGAGCGCCCGGGTGGCGGCATCACACCGTCCGGTTTCCTCCCATTTGCCGCGCATTTGCCGGGTGGCAACAGTCGGCATCATGGCGGTGGTACGCGTGTTTTCTAACGTATGGTAGAGTTCCAGATAACTTCCGCCGTGGCCGGCTTCGGCAATGACATCCAGCGCCAGGTGCTGGGGACTGAATTCCAGACCACGCTTGAGGCGCTTGAGCATCAGACCCATTTCGCCGTCGATGACCGCCTTGGCAAAATCAAAAGCCATCAAGCTGCTCAGCAGCCCGCCCGTGTTGAACATATGGGTGCGGCCGAGCATGGCGGCCGTAATGTTCATACCGGTTTCGTATCCCGCCTGGGCGTCGTTGCCGTGGGCGCCGGTCAGGCCGATATAGCCGCCGGAGGGCACCTGGTAAAATTCAGCCATCTGGCTGTGGGCCATCTGCAGGATGCCGGTTTCGATAGCGCCCGGGGCATAGCTGCCGGTCCGCATGTCAGTCACCGTCGAAAGTGCGGCATAAATATTGGGGCTTTGCGGCTTGACCATCTGCTTTAAAATCGCCACCGCCAGAAATTCGGCATTGCCCAGGGCCAGGGTCCCCAGCAGCGTCATGGGGGCGGTCATCCCCGCATTGGGCGCAATCGTGGCGTAGCATGGCAGATCCCTTTCGGTCAGGTAAATGATTGCCGCGGTTGATTGAATATCCAGGGTTAAGGGGGAAACGGCCGCACAGCAGTGATGGGTGATCAGCGGTCTTTCGCGGTAGGCCTCCGGACCACCGGCGATGATCCGGCCCAGTTCCAAAACCCGCTTCAGGTCCTGCATATCGGGTGTGTTGCCGCGCACCGGCTTGAGACAATTTTTAAGGGCCGGATAAAACCGGGCCAGGCTGAATTGCCCGTCGGGCGCATCGTGGGCCAGGGTGGATGTCGAAAATACATCATAACCCGGCAGTTCGTTGATCAGATAAGCAATATTGGCGATATCGGCCGAGGTGGCCCGCCGCAGTTCACCTGAAACCGGATCGACGATATCGGGGGCTGAACTGGCGGTGACGATGACCGGACTGTCGTCGGGAATGGTTTTATCAAACTGTGGATCGCGTCCCCGAAACGTGAAGGTCGGCACAAAAGCCTGTCGATATTGCGCCACGATGCGGCGGGGAATTTTAACAATGCCGGTCTGGGCGTCTACCCGGCAGCCGTGCCGTTCAAAAATCCCGCGGGCTTGGGAGTTGTGAACCAGGATGCCTAGAGATTCCAAAAGCTCCTGGGAGGCGTCGTGAACCTGTTCAACCTCCCCTGGACTTAATAATTGTGCGTATTGCATGGTTCTCTCTTAACTTCAGAACTCGTTGAATAGGTTACTGGTTGAATGGTTGATTAGGTAAATTATTGTTATAATTTCAAAATTTTACGATTGTTGAAGCATTGAGGGTCCAATTATTTCGCAAATACGGGATAAATCCATATTTACGAACACTTAACCAATCAACTAATCAACTAATCAACCAATCAACTATATCCGGATTTGTAACTATAGACGCTTTCTCGCCGAATCATTTCCACCGTCAACGTTTCGGCAGCAACCCTTTGGCAGCCAGATCCCGGGCCCAGTCATCAAACGCCGAAATATTGGCCGTGGTGTGGTAATCCACATGATAATCGAAGCTCGCCACCCGCTGAATGACCTCAAATGCCTGGAGGTCGGACGGCAGGTAGAGCGGCTTCAGACCGGAGCGCTTCACCCTGTTTTTAAGATATTGCCGTTGGGCTTCACAATCTTTGATAAAGGCCTCGAGCGAAAAAAAGTTCAGGTTGTCCAGCACCCCGAAACAGTGCCGGGCATTGTGGACGCCGAAATCACACAAAATCATGCGGCCGCGGATTCCGTCTTCAAGGGCTTTGTCATTGGGCAGCTTCTCCGCGGTACTGCCGCCGGATTGAACCGCGGGCAGTCCGGTGACCCACAGGTTCAGCCGGGCTACCGCAACATTGAGCAGATTCATGCCATCGTGTGAATAGGCCAGGTCACCGTCGGGCCGCGTCGTACAGGGCATGCCGCCGAACATGCACAACATGCCGGGATTGACTGTCTGGGCCACCGCCAGCATAAACATGACCTCGGCATGGGTGATGATGATGCAGGCTTCCGGCGTTTGGGGGGCCGTGCGGCCGGCCAGGGGCATGGTGGTCAGACGCAAATTATTGCCGGCCCGGGCGCAGCGAATCAGGGCGTCCATCATGTTGTCCATACAGATCAGCGGTGATTTGACGCCGCAGATGGAATCATGCCAGTCATCGCGGCCGGCAAACCATTTTACCGCATCTTCGCCTTCCATGTAGGCACTGCAGGTAATTTTGATGCAGTCCTCCAATTGATCCATGATCTGATTGCATTTCAACGGATCGCCTTTGTGAACTTTTACCGGTTGGCTTAAAAATCGCACCACATCCAGATTTTCACCGACAACCTCTATCAAATGCTCCAGTTCAGCATAGGTGGCCGGCATGGGATATTGATCCCCTGCGCGGTATAAGAAGGGTGGAATACCGCCGATACCCAGCGTATTGAGACCTTCGTCACCCACAAAGGTCTTGGCGGCCGCATCCAGACTTTGGTCAATGAGTTCGGGCAACAGGTAGATCCGGCCGACGGTGGGATCATAACCGGCCAGACCGGTTGCCTCCAACAGTTCGATCACGGCTTGATTCTTGGTCTCGATGCCGACTTCAGCCAAAACGTTCTTGGTGGCTGAATGAATGCGCTCATAGGTCTGCTTTTCCGCGATCAGCGCATCGCGGTGTTCGGACGGGGCCGCTTTGATTTCGCTGTCGATATCGATCATGTTCGTTTGGGTCAATGATTGTTGATTAATTTCAAATTTACTAAAAAAGATTTTAAGCGGATAAATCCCAAATTTCAAATCACAAATTCCAAATAAATCTCAAACCACAAAACTCAAATTCGAAACAAATCTCAAACGAAAGAAATACCTTGCTGCAAGTCTATACTTGTTTGGGTCATTGGAGTTTTAAATTTGGAAATTGTTTGTTATTTGTTTTTTGGTGCTTGGGATTTCTTGTATTCAACGACACCACGAACTAAACCTTCATATTGGACACCACGATCTTCTCGGCTACATTAGAATCTTCTTACGCTCCGGATCGTAGAGAACCCGGCTGGGTTCCAGGGTCGCGGTGTAGACTTTTTTATAGGACTCGATGGCAAATTCATTTTTGCAATCCGCCAGTTCGGCCGGTATAAATCCGTAACAGATATTTTTCTTCACCGTGTGGCCGTAGCCGGAGCTGGTGGTTACCCCCAGGACCTTTTCCCCCTGAAGGATGGGAGCACTGCCCTGCAGCATCAGCGGTTGGCCGGTGTCGATGGTAAAAGTGCAAAGTTTCCAGGCTGGTCCTGCGGCCTTGACTTTCGCCAGGGCTTCTTTACCGAAAAAATCATCTTTATCCAGGGCCACACAAAACCCGAGCCCTGCGTCAAAGGGCGTATATTCCGGCGTCAGTTCCGAGCCCCAGTCGGCATAGCCTTTTTCCAGGTGCATCGAGGAGATGGTGCGATAGCCCGCGTTTTTAAGGCCCAGGTCCTGGCCGGCTTGCCAGAGGGATTCGTATACATGGACGGCAAATTCCGTCGGGATGTAAAGCTCATACCCCAGTTCCCCGACGTAAGTTACCCGAAAGGACATGACGGGCGCATAGCCGATCGTAAACTGCTTGCAGGTGCCGAAGGCAAAGCCTTCATTGCTGATATCGGCGCTGGTTAAGCGTTGCAGGAGTTCTCTTGATTTCGGCCCGATGACGTTAAGGGCCGCGTAGGCCGAAGTCATTTCCTGAACGGATACCGTGCCGTCAGCCGGCAGGTGGTTTTTCAGCCACCAGGCAGCACGCAGGCCGAAGGCGGTGCCCACGACCAGAAAGAAGCGGTCTTCAGCCAGCCGCCCGATGGTCAGGTCGCACTCGATGGTGCCCCGTTCGTTGCACATCTGGCTGTAGATGACCTTGCCGACGGGTTTGTCGATCTGGTTGGCGCACAAACGGTTTAAAAAGGCCAGCGCGCCGGGTCCTTGAACTTCGAATTTGCAGAATGATGACTGATCGATGAGCACCACGTTTTCCCGGGCGTTGTGATGCTCGGCCGCCACGTGTTCAAACCAGTTGGGAATTTCAAAGGTATGATCGTCTGCCGCTGCCACACCCTGCGGGGCAAACCAGTTGGCGCGCTCCCAGCCGTATTTGGCGCCATAAACCGCACCGTTTTCTTTTAGCGGGAAATACAGCGGACTGCGCCGGACACCGCGGGCAGAATCATGCTCCTCTGGCCGGCCAGTGGATGGTGTAATGTTTGCCGTATATTTCTTTGGTTCTTTCAACATTGTAGCGGCGGCTTTTGTGATAGGGCCCGAAACGTCGAATATCGAGCGGCCAGATATCGAGGCTGGGCTCACCCTCGATGATCCACTCGGCCATCATCCGGCCGGCCCCGCCGCCGGCGGCAATCCCGAAGGCGTTAAAGCCCACGGCCACGAACACGTTATCCATTTCAGGAGCCGGTCCCATGATGGCATCACCATCGGGCGTGAAGCCTTCGGGACCGTTAACCAGTTTGCGCAGCCCGGCTTCTTCCAGGCAGGGTGTCCGTTTGCATGGCCGGTTCGGCCAGCTGGAGAAAATGGTCGAAATCGGAGTCCAGCAAATTGGAGTTAAAGTTATTGGATACCCCGTCGATGGCCCAGGGAATCCCGTTTCTCTCATAGCCGCCCATCACCAGCCCGCCGACTTCTTCTTTGTAATAGATCAGATTGTCCTTGTCGCGAATCGTCGGCAGTTTGGACGGCAGATCTTTGATGGGATTGGTAATGGCATACTGATGCATGAAAGGGCACCACCGGGGTGTTGATCGCCCAGCATTTCACCGACCTGATAGCCCCACATGCCGGTACAATTGACTAAGATATCACACTTGATATCGCCGTCTTTCGTCTTGACGGTGGTGACCCGTTTTTTGTCGAATTCAAAACCGGTTACCAGAGTGTGTTGCGTAAATTTTAGCCCCCCGGCTGCGGGCACCCTTGGCCAGGGCCTGGGTGATCCCGGAGGGATCCGCTTCGCCGTCGGTCGGCATGTACGCCGCACCAATGATGCCGTCCAGTGCAATAATCGGACAAAGATCGTAGGCTTCCCGGGGGGTGATGATGTTCATCTCGAGCCCGAAGCTGCGCGCGGTTGTGGCGCCTTTTTTCAATTCGTACATCCGCTCTGGGGTGCTGGCCAGATGCAGGCAGCCGCTCATCTTCCAGCCGGTGGCAAAACCGGTTTCGGCTTCCAGCTGATCATATAAGCTGACGCTGTACTGCAGCATGCGGGTGATGTTTCGTTCCGAGCGCAACTGGCCGACAAGGCCGGCCGCATGCCACGTGGAACCGCTGGTAAATTCTCCCTTGTCGATAATTACTACATCCTCCCAGCCCATCTTGGTCAGATGGTAGGCCGTGCTGCAGCCAACGATACCGCCGCCGATAATAACAACCTGGGCCCTGTCTTGCATGATTTTCTCCTTGTTCTAAGTATATATATGGAATTAAATTTTGCTAACCACATAAATAGGGAAGAGGGTTTAATGAAGTAGTGGCGTGTCGAAAAAAATTCCAAATAACAAATCCCAAATAACAAACAATTTCCAATGACCAAAATTCCAAATAGCAAACCTGTTTTGGCCATTGAGGATTGGAGCTTGTGATTTATTTGTAATTTGGTGCTTGAGATTTGGAATTTATAATCGCCCCATCATTACCCCCTAGTCGGATAAAAACCTGAAATTAGCAGTCAATATCAATAATTGCCAGTGCATTATTCCGTTGCTTCATCGAGAATTTCGGCAATATCTTTTACCGCAACCTCTCCGTCGTTGTCCCGGATTCCGTCGCTGAGCATGGTGATGCAAAAGGGACAGGCGGCTGCCAACTGATTGGCGCCGGTCGCAATGACTTCCTCGGGCCCGTTCGTGGTTGATGCGTTTGCCGATTGTTTCTTCCATGAACATCCGCGCACCGCCGGCCCCACAGCAAAGGCCTTTATCGGCCTTGCGGTTCATTTCAATCAGACTCATGGCCGTTGCTGACCGATAATAAAAGGTCGCGCGGCGCTTGGAAAATACCATTCCAGCGCCCCAGGTAACAGGAATCGTGAAAAGTCAATTTCTCGCTTGGGGTCCCGTTGGTCTTCAATCGCCCCTGTTTGACCAGTTCCAGCAAAAATTCGCTGTGGTGAACCACCGGGTAGCGGGCGCCGAATTGGGGATACTCGTTTTTTATCGTGTTGTAGCAGTGGGGGCAGGCGGTCAGAATCTTCCGGGGCTGGTACTGGTTAAGAATCTCCACATTCTCGGCGATCATCATCTGGGCCAGGTACTCATTGCCGGCCCGGCGGGCGACATCGCCGTTGCAGCGTTCCTCCTCGCCGAGAATGGCAAAGTTCACGCCGGCCTTTTTAAGAACCCGGGCCAGGGCCCGGGCGATCTTTTTGCCCCGGTCGTCAAACGAAGCCGGCACAGCCGACATAGTATAAAATATCCGCCTCGGGGTTGTCGGTCATCAGGGGAACATCCAGGCCCTTGGCCCAATCCGCCCGGGTGTCGCTGCCGAAGCCCCAGGGATTGGACTGGTTTTCAAGATTATTGAAGGTCTCCTGCATTTCGGGCGGAAAGCTGGACTCCATCAGCACCTGGTATTTGCGGGCTTCCAGGAGAATATCCAGGTGTTGGATATTGACCGGGCAGATGTCCTCACAGGCCCGGCAGGTGTGCAGGACCACAGGACGTCAGCGGTGATCGGAGAATTTTCCCTGAGCAGCGGCTCGACGGCCTCATCGTCTTTCGCAAGGACGGCGGCAGCCTGGTCAAAAAGGTCGACTTTGGCATCGTGGATCAGCCGCTTGGGGGAGAGCGGTTTGCCGGTCATATCCGCCGGGCACTGTTCTTCACAGCGGCCGCACTCGGTGCAGGCATACAGATCCAGCACATTTTTCCAGTTCAACTCCGAGACCTTTCCCAGCCCGAAACTTTCCGCTTTTTCGTTTTCGATATCGGTTTTAAGCATGGCTTTGGGCCGGTCCAGAGGCTTTAAAAAAACATTGGGCACCGCCGCCAGCAGGTGCAGGTGTTTGGAGCCCGGGATATAGACTAAAAAGCCCAGAATCGTCAGCACATGAATCCAGTAAAAGATTTCGAAGCCGGTTCGCGCGGCGCTCGGCGAAAGGGCATTTAGATGAAATCCGTAGTACACCACCTTTGAAAACGTAAGATAGCGGGCATAATCAAACGCGCTGCCGCCGATGGCGGGCAGGAGCAAGAAAGGCATTGATAAAATAAAAGGTGATAATGATAACCGCTGTGAAGAGAATAATCAGCCGCGCATCGAGACCGTCGGTCAGGTAATTGGGTTTTATGACCAGGCGCCGATACAGGGCGTATCCCAAACCGAACAGGACCGGAAAGGCCAGGGTGTCGGCCACAAAAATATAGGCGCCGTAAAGTGCAGGACTTAGATACGACAAATGAAAGCTGGGAAAAACCCCTTGAATCATCAGTTCCAGGGAGTGCGGCTGGATCGCCAAAAACCCGAAAAAGATCAACGTATGGGCCCAGCCCGGCAGGGGGTTGCGTCGGACATTGCTCTGGCCGAGCACATCGGTGAACAGCACCTTGACCCGCTCGCCGATTCGATCCAGCTTAAAGGCCGCATCTCCGGAAACGCTGCGCATCAGCATAAAAAGATATTGGACTCTGGTAAAAAAAAGACCGAAGGCCGCCACAATGGCAATCGCCATTAAAATCGATTTAATCCAGGAGTAAGGATCCATTTGCTAATCCACGCTTCGTTTGAGTTTGTTGAGTTGACTGGTTTATTGAGTTGATTGAACAGCGAGCCGCAGAATGTCGAAGGATAGAATCGCTCTTGGTGTGCATAGCTATTTCAGCGACGTAGGCTCGCTCAGTCTTTTTAAAATAGAACGTTCGACCCAAAAGCTCACGGCAGTCAGAATACATTACTTCGATATTCGCTTATCCACAGTATCTTTTTCGATTAGACTGGCTGCTACCCGGCTGGCGGCGTTGCTGACACCCGAAACTTTGCCGACTGTTATTTTGCTTTGAACTGAGAGCTTTGAGCTTTCAGCCCTCTACTTTGTGCTTTTAGCTTACAGCTTTGAGCTTTCTGCTTTGAGCTTTGTCCTTCAACCTTCTACCCTATTATCAGTCTCCAGCATCCAGTACCCGGCATCCAG
This sequence comes from uncultured delta proteobacterium, assembly GCA_963710795.1. Classification (GTDB taxonomy): domain Bacteria; phylum Desulfobacterota; class Desulfobacteria; order Desulfobacterales; family JAFDCJ01; genus JAFDCJ01. The sequence goes on along the minus strand of CAVQBT010000067.1, from coordinate 336,522 downwards.
TATCCAGTACCCAGCATCCAGCATCCAGCATCCAGCAATCAACCAATCAACCCAATTGCTCCTTGAGCACCTCCGTCAACACCGGCACCACCTCGAACAGGTCGCCGACGATTCCGTAATCGCATTTGCCGAAAATCGGGGCATCGATGTCGGTGTTGATTGCCACGATGACCTTGGAGGTTTTCATCCCCGCAAAATGCTGCACCGAACCGGAAAGGCCACAGGCGATATAGAGTTTGGGGCTGACGGTCTTACCCGTCTGTCCCACCTGCATACTGTGCGGCGCAAACCCGGCATCAACCGCAGCCCGCGAGGCGCCCACGGCAGCTCCCACCAGGTCGGCGCATTGCTGCAGGATTTTATAATTTTCTGCCGAGCCTATGGGACGTCCGCCCGTAACAATGACATTGGCCTCCGTCAGGTCGACTGTCGTCGATTGACTCTGCTTGACTTCTTTAATGACGAGCTTTGCCGGATCCTGCACGGCAGCCTGGTAGCTGATCACTTCGGCATCGCAGGCAGCTGCCTGAGCTTCAATGGCATTCGGCCGCAACCCGCAGATGTAAGGATTAGAATTCAATTTAATGGTTGCCAGGGTTTTGCCTGAAAAATGAGATTTGGTCACGGTTTTAGCCGCTAAATCAACCCCAATGCAGTCCTGTATCAAGGGAGCGTCTATCAGCGCGGCCAGTCGAGCCAATATATCTCGTCCGCCGGCACTGCTCAGCCCCAGCAGGGCTGCAATATCGAAATGATCGATCGCATCCGCCAGGGCCGCGGCCTGCAGATCGGGACTTGATGTCAGGTCACCGCCGGCAGCTGTAAGTTCAACGACCTTTTTAACACCATATTCGGCCAATATGCTTTTGCATGACTCGGCCGATGCCCCCGGAACCAATGCATAGATTTCATGACTTCCATCGCCCCGGGCGGCCGTAATCACACCAAAATTTGCTTCTTTAACCCCATTATCACCGGTTTCAATCAATACGCCAATGTTGGACATGGTTATAATTCTCCTGATAATTTCAATTTAATAACCACTCTTATCAATAAAAACTATTGAGTGTACTCTAAGTATTGCGGGTTGCGGGTTGCGGGTTAAAAATCGGAATAATCATCTATTTAATCAATCCTGAATCCGAAATCTGCATTCCGCAATCGGAAACCCCGAAACTCGCAACGCGCAACTCGCAACCCGTAACTCGCAACCCGCACCCCGTCTACAACACCTTATCCTCTTCCTTCAGGATGGTTACCAACTGCTCCACCATCTGCCGCGTGGAACCTTCCATCATCCGGGCTTGTCCTCTTTCGGGGACTGCTTCCAGGTTAACGATTTCCGTTTGGGGTGAAAAGAGATCCAAACCAAGTTCAGCAATGTCGATTTGCTTAACCTCTTTTTTCTTGGCCTTCAATATATCCGGCAATTTTGGATAGCGCGGCTCATTTAATCCGCGGGTTGCGGCAATGACACCGGGCAGCTGCATTTCAACGACCTCGCGCGATCCGCCGCCGATTTCACGCTCGGCGGTGGCGGCCCCATCATGGATGCTGAGGTCGACAACGTCCGTGATCACCGGCATATCAAGGGCCTTGGCCAGCCTGAAGGCGGTTTGCATGCCCTCACTGTCGATGGATTGTTTGCCGCAAAAAATCAGATCCGGCGAGCCGTCCTGTTCAATGGCTTTTTGCAGGGCCTGGCTGGTCAGGGCACTGTCTAAAAAATGACTATCCGTTTTGACAAGAATTCCGCGGTCGGCCCCCTGGGCCAGCGCTGCGCGCATCGTCACCAGGGCGGACTCCTTGCCGACAGTGACAATGATAACTTCTCCCGAACCGGCTTTTTTGACCTGCTGAACCGCCTCTTCCAAACCGTACTCATCATAAGGATTGATGATGAATTTGCATGTTTCGGCAAAGCCGCTTCCGCCGACGACGGTTATCTTGGCCGCCGTGTCAGGTACGTGTTTGACACACACATATATTTGCATGGCTGCTTCCTTTCGAAACACCTAATTTTAGTAGAGGATGATTGATAAAAATATTATAAAGTGATGCTTTTCGTCAAAAAACTATCTTCGGTTAAACAAAAAGAAATAGATACTGCCCCGAATAGACTATATTCGGGGCAGATTAATTAGCGGATTAATTATCCGAAATACGCCCTGATAAATTTCATAAACCTTTCGTTTTCTTCATCCATTCCGGGAGTGACCCTGAAATAACCGGTCTTGCCGTGAATTTCACCGATTTTTTTCAAATAGATTTTTTCTTCAAGAGCGGCCGCCAGGATCTCTTCGGTGGTTTTGCCGGTCATGGTGCCGTCGATCAGCATGTAATTGCCATTGGCCGGAAACGGTTTAAGTCCAAGATTTTTTAGCTCTTCAGTAAAGATGGCCATCCATTTGTTGTTGTGTTCGACCTTGGCTTTGACCTCATCCGGATTGTCGATGATGGCTTCGGCAGCGGCGGCCGACATGCGGCTTACGTTCCAGGGCAGAAACACCCGGTTGAAAGCGGCAATCATCTCTTCGGTGCCCAGGACAAATCCGAATCGGATACCGGCAAATCCATAGGCTTTGGAAAAGGTAACCGACAAAAACACCTGGGGATATTTTTCGAACAGGGATGCTTTGGAAGGCCGGTCCGGATTATAATCCAGGTACGCTTCATCCACGCACAGGGGGATACCCGTCTCGCAAAATCGAATCAAGATCCGCATCCTCGATAAAGACGCCGGTGGGGTTGTTGGGATTAATGATCAGGATCAGTTTCGTCCGGTCATTGATGGCATTGAGCATCCCATCCACATCGTAATTCAGGTTGTCTTCTCTGACCGGAACCTGAACGACCTTGGCGTTGCAAAGCTCGGCGCGCGGCGGAAACAGCTCAAAAGTCGGGGTGGACAGCAAAAACTCATCGCCCGGCTGCAAAAATACCCGCATCATGGCGTCGATGGTATCGGAAGATCCGTTGGCCAGGGCAACATTGTCCGGACCCAGACCCGTACATTTTACCGATTTTTGTCCGCAACCGTAAGAAACTGTCCGGGTACCAGTTGCCGTGCTGCAGGGAATCAACCACCGCCTCGATGACCTTTTCCGACGGCGGGATGGGGTTTTCATTGAGCATCAGGCGGGCGGTATCGGGATTGTCCATGGCCTTATCCAAAATACCGACATTGTATTCCCTTGAGGTAAAAAGCCAGGGAACGATCCAGTCTTTTAAATCTTTTTTCATTTTTGTCTCCTTTATAATTTTTTTCAATATTTAAGTAATAAACGTGTACCGTTTGGCAACTATTATTTCAGCAGCGAATCAATCGCGGTATGCTTGAGTCCGAATGCATCCGCAACTCCCTGGTAGGTGACCTTGCCTTTGACAACGTTGGCTCCCAGTTTGATCTCAGGGTTGTGCTTCATGGCCTTTTTCCAGCCTTTGTTCGCTATTTCCACCGCATAGGGCAGCGTGGCGTTGGTCAAAGCCAGGGTGGAGGTCTTGGGGACCGCCCCCGGCATGTTCGCCACGCAATAATGCACCACCCCTTCAACTTTGTAGATCGGCTCACCATGGGTTGTGGCCTTGGAAGTTTCGAAACACCCGCCCTGATCAATGGCCACATCCACCAGCACCGAGCCTCTCTTCATCGTTTTGAGCATCTCGCGCGTTAACAGTTTGGGCGCTTTGGCGCCGGGGATCAAGACCGCGCCCACAACCACATCGGCTTCCTTGATGAGCCTGCGGACGGTCGTCGGCTTCGACATCAGCAAAAAACAGTTGCTGGGCATGACATCACTCAGATAGCGCAACCGCTCCAGATTCATATCGAGAATGTAAACTTTGGCACCCAGACCGCAGGCCATTTTGGCAGCATTGACACCCACTACACCGCCGCCGATAATAACGCACCGTTCCCGGATCGACTCCGGGCACGCCGCCCAGCAGGATCCCATGACCGCCCTGGGCCATTTCCAGGTATTTGGCACCCTGCTGAATCGCCATGCGACCGGCCACTTCACTCATGGGTGTCAGCAGCGGCAGAGAGCCATCGGTTTTCTGAATCGTTTCATAGGCGATACTGATCGATCCGCTTTTTATGAGGACGTTAGTCAACTCTTCCGCTGCTGCCAGATGGAGATAGGTAAAGATAATCTGGTCCTTACGGATGAGATCATATTCGGCCGGCAGCGGCTCCTTGACATGCATCACCATTTCGGCGCGTTTGAATATTTCCTTGGGTGTTTCGACGATTTCAGCGCCGGCGGCCTCATATGCCTTGTTAGAAAACCCGCTGCCCTTGCCGGCATTTTTTTCCACAAGTACCGTATGGCCATTTTCTTTCATGATCTCCACCCCGGCCGGGGTCATACACACGCGATTTTCTTCAGTCTTTATTTCTTTCAAAACGCCAACAATCATGATGAACTCCTTCAATATAGAAATTTAAATAAATGCCTAATCCGCCGAAGGCGGACTAAATTGCCTAAAATGCCTAAAGTTAAGGATGGTAATCATTTTTATTGATAGGATAAAATCCCGATGCCTTATACCTTGAACCCTGAACCCTAAACTTTTAGCCTTTGACCTTTAGACCTTTAACCTTTAACCTTTGACCTTTCAGTCTAGAGCAACTTATCGATCGGCTCATACTTGAGGCCAACCGTTTCGGCAACCCCTCGATAGGTCACCTTGCCTGCGACCACATTGGCCCCGGCTTTGATTTCAGGATTTTGCTGCATGGCCTTTTTCCAGCCTTTACTCGCTATCTCCAGCGCATAGGGCAGAGTCGCATTATTCAATGCCAGGGTCGATGTTCTGGGCAGCGCCCCGGGCATGTTGCTGACGGCATAATGAACAATGCCATCTACCGTATAGATCGGATCGGCATGGGTCGTCTCCCTGGAAGTCTCAAAGCATCCGCCCTGATCAATGGAGACATCCACCAGGACCGACCCTTTGTTCATCGTGCCGAGCATATCCCGCGTCACCAGGGTCGGTGTCCTGCTGCCGGCCACGAGCACGGCCCCTACCACCAGGTCCGCCTCGGGCAGGACGTCGCGGATGGCAGCCGGGCTGGACATCAGCGTGACACATTGGTTGGGCATGACATCGCTCAAATACCGCAGCCGATCCAGGTCGATATCCAGAATGTAGACCTTGGCGCCTAAGCCGCAGGCCATTTTGGCGGCATTGATGCCCACCGCACCGCCGCCGATAATGACCACGGTGCCCGGATCTACCCCGGGCACCCCTCCCAGCAAGATTCCGTGGCCGCCCTGGGCCATCTCCAGGTATTTGGCTCCCTGTTGAATCGCCATGGGTCCGGCGACTTCACTCATGGGTGTCAGCAGCGGCAAGGTTCCGTCAGCTTTTTGAATGGTTTCATAGGCAATACAAACGGCCTTGCTTTTAACCAGGGCGCGGGTCAAGGCTTCCGAGGCGGCCAGATGGAGATAGGAAAAATAGATCTGGCCCTCGCGAATCAGCTGCAACTCAAACGGCTGGGGCTCCTTGACTCGCATGATCATTTTAGCCCGTTTAAAAATATCTTTGGCAGAATCAACGATCTCGGCACCTGCTTTTTCATAGGTCGCGTTGGTGAATCCGCTGGCCTTGCCGGCATTTTTCTCAACCAGGATCTGGTGCCCATGCTGCCGCATGAATTCAACTCCCCCCGGACTCATGCAGACCCGATTTTCCTCAGCCTTGATCTCTTTTAAAATTCCAACTATCATTTTTTTTCCTTTCTTAAAAAAGGACCAAAATCCGGGGCTTCGCCCCTAATAAAGTGGTGGAAGGTTGGGTTTAAAGGAATTTTTTCCATTTCTAATTATTGCTTCCACTGTTAGTACCCAATATTCCATGGTTCCAATATTCCATTATTCCAAATTAGCTCGTTTCCAGGCACCGACCGGCGAATTCCACCATTTCATTGGTGGCATTGGAAAATTGCTCGGCTGTTTTCTGCAGGGGCGAAATGGTCGCGTATTCATCGCGCGAGTATCCGTCCACGGCATAACCTTTGGCAAAATATGGAACCTTCATGAGCTTGTCAATCAGATCCTGCGGAATATCTTGATGGATGCGATCTTTCTCAAAGATGATTTTATCGACATCGGGCATCAGCAGGACCTTGGCGATAAATGAAGGCGGGCAGGTCACGACGGTAGCAGCGCCCGTTTTTTCTTCCAGGTGCCAGATTCGATCGATGCCGTCAACGGTCGGCCCGACGATTAAAGAACAGGACAGCATCTTGCTCGGCAGATTATTATCCTCCAGGTATCTATAGGCTTTCTTGAAAATCGCCAGTTCAGCCAGTCGAATTTCCCCGTCGGATAGCTCAACGCCGACTTCCTTGGCGTAGTCTTTCAGACCGCCGAGCTTGCCAAAGCGACCTTCCATATGAGTGATAACCGAGCGCCATTTGCTCAGATCGACGCCGTTTTTCTTGGCAGTTTCAAGTCCGCGTTTGACCGTGTCGGCGCAATCAACCAGCTGCGGCAAAACAAAGGTCAGGGTGTTGTTGGTGGGGATACCCTTGGATGTCAGGTACTCAATCACTTCATAACCCTCTTTGGAGCCGGGGATCTTTACCATGACGTTGGGCCCAATGGCGGCAATTTCCTGTGCCTGCCTGAGCATGGCATCTTTATCAAACACGCTGCGCGGATCAACCTGGCCGGAGAGATATCCCTCTTTAAAATTGCTGGATTCAAACAACGGCATGTACATTTGCGAGCCGCGCTTGACAACCGTCTTGTAGAGTTCCCAGAACAGGCCCTCTTTGTCCAGCCCCGGATTTTCAGCCAGTATATTCTTGGCCTCTTTTTCCCAGTAGGCCGGGTCATCCTGAATGGCCTGCAGCGACAGGGGCGGATTGGTGGTGACACCGCGAAACAATTGTTCCTGGGGATTTTCAGGATTATACATCCGCTTGAACTGCTGCTGCAGATTTTCACGATCAGCCGGGTCGGCTTGTTCGAGCAATTTTTTGCACCAGTTCTCAAAAATTACCGGGGAAGAATCCCACCAGATTTCCATGCCGGGGCTAACATCCACCAGTCTTTCGAAAAAATTTCTTTCTTCCATGCTAAATTTCCTCCTGAGTTTAAATTCCGCTAATAAATTGAATTTATGTTATAGATGTATATACAGCTAAAAATTAAAAAAACAATACCAAACATTAACCGAATATTGTTAATTTTAGATTAATAAAGTCAGATTTATCAGGTTTTGTTAATTAGATTCATTTCCGGCTTTCCACCATTCGAGGTTATTCATTTAGTCGAACGGCAATAAAAAACTAAGTTGTATAAAGCTATCGAGGTTTCATGACGCTTTTCTATTCCGCCTTCATGCTGAAACCATTGGGCTTGGCGTGGTACCGCCCGAGCTCTATTTCAAGCGTGTATTTGTCCCCCCGGTAATAGGAGTGCAACAGCTCGATCGGCATGCTTTTTTCGTCATAGGTAATGTATTCCGCAAAAATGGCGGCGGAGTTCACCGCAACGCTGAGTATTTTGGCGATCGCCAAACTCAGGTTTACGGCCCTGATGGTCTGTTTGCCCCGGGCCAACTCGACACGGAAGTGCTTGGACATCAGGTCATACATGGATCCGGTTAAATCCAGATTAAGAATCCCTTCAAACTTATCCGCCGGCAGGTAGCTCTCTTCGTAGATATAGGGCGTCCCGTTGCCGGCGCGCACCCGTCTAATCACAATAACTTTTTTGCTGGAACCTAAAAAAAGATGGCTGACCACAGAATTGTCGGCATTTTCAACCTGTTTGCTGATAACGCGGGTCTCGGCTTTGATGCCGCTTTGACCCAGCATATCCGTAAAACTCGAAATTCGCGCGAGTTTATGCCTGAACCCGTTAGTCGGCGGACAGCTGACAAAGGTTCCGGTACCCTTTTCTTTTCTGAGCAACCCGGCTGCGGTGAGTTCACCGATCGCCTGGCGCAAGGTATTGCGGTTAACCCCGCACATTTTGGCAAGTTCAACTTCGGAGGGCAACTGCTCATCAGCCTTGTAGCGGCCGGTTTGGATCAGTTCCTTTAACCAGGTGCTGATTTGAAGATATTTCGGAATTGGATTTGATTCGTCGACGATTTTCAACTTATGTATTCTCTTAATTAATCTGCATTAATCCGCCCTGAAATATAACACTTAAAGGGTGTAGATTGTTATTTGACGACTGTGCATCTTCGACACAAATTGACTCTGATTTCGATCGATTTCTTTGTTATAGATGTTTATACAGGTATACAGAACGAATTGCAACTAAAATTTACAATTTTACTGATTTTTTAAGGATACTGATGTTGAAGAGATGAGATGGTTAAAACCTGAAAGCTGCTGAAATTGTGCGTAGGTGCTGAAAACCGGAGAAAATCAGGCGTTATGAAAAATGAGGCTATATTTTCTTAGTTCATCTTCAAAACCGCACCGGAATTATTTATCAACCAGTGAACCGGGGCGAATCCCCCGCTTGCCGAATTTTTCCAAAATCGAATCCGCAATCTTGTTGAGTTCCTTTCTTTTTTCACTTGACTCATCCCGGCTGAAAAGGGAAAGCTGACGCCCGGTGTCAGAGTCGGCGAGGTTGGATAAGGAGATGCCCAATAAACGCACCGGTCTTTTGCCGACCGCTGTTTTTTCCAGCAGACGGCAAACCTTCGAATAAATCTCTGCGCTGTCGCTGGTGTAATGGTGAAGCGTTACCGCACGGGTGACTCGCTTAAAATCACTGTATTTGACTTTCAACGTGATGGTTTTGCCTTCAAGGCCTTTACGGCGCATGCGGCGCGCCACGCGATTGGCCAAGGACAATAGCTCGCGTTTGACCGGTTCGAGATCAAGGATATCCTTGGAATAAGTATCCTCATGCCCGATTGATTTGATATCGTGCAGCGTCACCACATCCCGCTGGTCTATGCCCATTGATAATTGGTGCATATGGATGCCGTGTTTGCCGAATTCTTTTTCAAGCACCTCGACGGGCGCCTGCCTTAAGTCCCTAAATGTATGAATACCTAACCGGGATAGCGCCTGTTGGGTCACTTGGCCGGCGCCCCACATCTTTTTGATTGGCAGCGGATCCAAAAACTCTCTGACCTTATCGCTCGCAACAAACGTCAAACCATCAGGCTTTTCCATATCAGAAGCAACTTTGGCCACAAATTTAGACGGTGCTACGCCGGCAGATATCGTCAAGCCGGTTTTCTCAACTACCTGCTGCTTAATTTTTTTTGCAATTTCGATTGGCGAACCAAAAAGCCGGCTGGATCCGGTGACATCCAAAAATGCTTCATCGATGGATAACGGTTCAACCATTGGGGTGAAAAGATGGAATATTTCAAATACCTGTTCGGACACTTCCTGGTATCTGGCCATTCTGACCGGCACAACAATCCCGTTGGGGCAAAGCCGCATGGCGGTTGCCATCGGTTGGGCGGAATGGACACCGAATTTGCGGGCTTCGTATGAGGCCGATGATACCACACCTCTTTCCCTGCTGCCGCCTACGATAACCGGTTTGCCCCTCAGTTCGGGATTATCCAGAGCCTCAACCGAGGGATAAAACGCATCCATATCCAAATGAATGATCTGTTTGGGTGGTATGATTTTATCCATTTTCTGCAAAAGGATTAGCCGTGTGATTTTATGTGAGAATTATCACGCCCTGCCAGTCCTGTAAAATGAATATTCCTCGAAATATCCTGATTTAATTATGCTTGACCTCATAATCCCCTTTGGTTATGTGTAATTTCAACTCTTAAATCAGCTTTAAGAGATCCAATATGAAACGCCCAACGATCGACCCCTTTTACCGAATTGTGTGGCCTTTTGCAATCGCACAAATCTTCATGTGGGCTGCCATGTACTATTTGTTCCCGGCTCTATTTTTGGTGTGGGAACGTGATCTGGGTTGGTCCAAGACTGAATTGTCAGGGGCGTTCACGCTGGCACTGGTCGTGTCGGCCGTTCTCGCGCCCGGTGTGGGCCGTATCATTGACCGGGGTTTTGGCGGATGCATTTTTCCCGGCAGTGCCATGCTAGGTTCTCTAGCACTTGCGCTACTGTGCATGACCACCAAACTTTGGCAATTCTATGCGGTTTGGATCGTAATCGGTGTGGCGATGTCAGGCGGGCTTTACGAAGCTTGCTTTGCGATCCTTACGAGAGTCATGGGAAACAGGGCAAAACAAGCCATTACCCTGGTGACCTTAATTGCCGGTTTTGCGGGTACCGTGGCTTTTCCAGGCACTCACGCTTTGGTTGAGATTTTCGGCTGGCGCCTTACCGTTCTGACCTTTGCTGCCGCCATGCTCCTGATCGCCACGCCACTCATCTGGTCCGGCTGTCGAGTCTCGGCAGGTCATGCTGAAACCCATCCGGTAATTGCCGGTCATGAGGCACCTAAGACATTAGGCGTTTTTCGTAGTGCACGGTTCTGGCTGTTGGCGGTGGCCTATACGGCAATTGCGCTCGATCACGGGGTTCTGCTGACGCATCTCTTGCCGCTTCTTAACGATCGTGGCATTCAGAGCCAGACGGCGATACTCGCCGCTTCCATGATGGGTCCCATGCAGGTGGCCGGTCGACTCGCCATGATTGTCGCGGGAAATCGCGTGTCCACGCTGGGCATATCCATCGTTGCTTACATCTTTATGGCAATAGCCGCCTTGTCCCTGCTTGGTTCTGGAACCGTGCCGGTATTTTTAGCCATTTTCATTCTGTTGCAGGGAGCGGGTTTTGGGGTGATGAGCATTATGCGGCCGGTAATGACGGCCGAGCTATTCGGGCATAAAAATTTTGGATTGATTTCCGGATCGCTCGCGGTGCCGTATCTTGGTGCTGCGGCAGCAGCGCCTACGCTTGCAGCGTTAATCTATTGGGTCAGCGGGTATGATCTGGTTATCTGGTTCGCCGGCGGCGCAGCGGGGCTGGGGCTTGTATCGTTGTTGGCAGCGGCAGCGTTCTCAACCCTGAGCAGGGGTATTCACTGACAGATAGGTTTGGTGGTTCCGGGTTCCAGGTTCCGGGTTCCTTGAAAAATCCCCAAACAGTACCTAATAAAGATTTTTTGGCTTCATTGTGTTAATAGGGTGGATAGGGATAAACCCGTGCATTTCAATCGCGGTTGCCCCGCTAAAAAACAGCGGGATGCGAGCAAAAACCGCTCCCACTGTTTGTAACTCTATCTTTGGACTGGCGCATACGCTTTGCGCCATGCTCTCTGCCCTATGCGAAATCTTCCAACTTCCGAAATCTGTCTTCTGCTCGCTTGCCCTGACACCTGAAACCTGACACCTGAAACCTGTATTCTTTCAAACCTTGAATATCTTGGCCGCCAAATCAATATCTTCCGGACAGAAAACAAACAGGCATTTGGCATCCGGAGACTGCACCGAGCCGTAGACGTAATTGATGTTGATCCCTTCCTCGCCGAATTTGGTGGTGATATTGGCCAACTCTCCGGGCCGGTTATCCAGTTCCAGAGCAATCACCGGCATCAGGTCGAAAATATAATCGTTTTGAGACAGGAGATCGACGGCTTTGTCGGTATCGCCAACCAGCAGCCGCATCAGGGCATATTCGGCTGAATCCTTGCGCATGGAGTTATAACTGGCCGCCGAGGCAATTCGTTTCAGCGATTTGCCCCGGGCCTTGAAAAGATCCTGCACATAGGAGGAGGCGTCCTGAATGGTGAGGGCATCGATATTGATCCCCTGGCTGCCAAAAAGTGAAGCCAGTTTGCCCAGTTCACCGGGAGCATTTTTCATAAATAGAGAAATTTCTGTTCGGACCATGGCATTCTCCATAAAATCGCTGCGCGATTTTATATTGAAAAGATTAAAAATTAATGTTGGAAGCAAGTTTGGCAAAATATAGGCTAACTATGATCGTAAGTCAACCAGGAAGCCAAGAAACTACCAAAGGCAAGCAAACGGATAGGTTCGAGCGACATTGGCGAGGATCGAAAAAAATGCACAAAGAAAGGATTCAGGGCTAATTCCACAATTCACCTATCCACAACAGTAAAGATCCGGGTCCAGAGGGCCCGGCTTTGATTATCCCCGGAGGGGATTTAGTTTACCGACATTTGACGATTTACGGGGTACTGGAGTATTGGAGTGATGGAGTAATGGAAGAACCCCCTTTTTCCATCGCTCTCAGAAAACAGACGCCTGAAGAAAACCTGAAAGTTTAAGGCTCTTTTTTTTTAACCAACACTCCAATACTCCAGTACTCCATTACTCCGGTTGATTTATACGGGCAGAGCCATTGATCTCTGACCTGGCCCTGAGGACCCGGTTTTCAATGTTGGAATAAACCCAATCAACTAAATCAACCCACTAAACTATTCTCCACGTCATCGCGGATAATGTGCCGCAAAGGGCACGGCCCGGATCAGGTGGCCGGCTCTGAAAACGGCGGAGCCTTCGGTAGCCGAAATTCGGTAGGAAAAATCCGGCGCGCCGGTCCACCATTTCTCCAGCGCGTCCCAGGGCGACATTTTTTTTTGGTGGAGTTTGGCGGCCTCGGGCATAATCAGCGTCAACAGGGTCTGGCGGGTGTCAAACATGGCCGGCACCCGCAGCAGATTGGTTTTGCCGTCCGGGATCCACATAGCTGCCGGGTAAATGATGTTGTTGACCTTGAAGCCTTCGAACTTCACGGCAAAGGAAAACCCATCCAGCATGATCGGATACAGGTTGGGGTTATGGATTTTATAAACGAACGTCATCAGCAACGGTGCACCGTAATTGTCGGCTTTGCCCCGGGTCGGCGTCACTTCGCTGCTGAAATAATAGTATCCGGCATAGTAAGAAATTTCCACATGGTCCAGGCCGATCAGCGGCTCCCTGAAATTGCTCTCAGCCGGATTTTTCATACTGACACAGCCGGAAACAAGGGCAGCAATGAATAAAACAATAGAAACTGTATTTAAGATTTGGTTAATTCGCATACTTAAAATTCCTTTGGGGAAGCCCTTGTTATTGAAGATTGAAGATCGAAAATTGAAGATTTAAGGAATTCTGCCTTTTTAAACTTTAAATTGTAATATCTTTGCATGTGGAAGCATGAAACTTGCCACCAAGACATAAAGGCACAAAAAGTATGTATAAATCAAAAGGCTGTCTAAGTGTATTGTTGAAAAAATCTTCCCTTTCCTAAATTGATCCGGATTAGGCTATGTTATTGCTGTCCGGCAAAGGATCAAAAAATTAAATAGATAGCATGCCACAAATCTTCAATCTTCATTCTTCAATCTTCAATCCCTACCCTACCATCCAAACCATTCGCTGGCCCACTTATCCGGCCAGCGGCCTTTCAGATCGATTTTGGTCATGAATACGAATTTTTGATTTTCAATTTGGTAAATATTCACCTCACCCGAAGCCCGGTGGTCAGAGGAAGTATAGGTTAATGGCGATACACCCAGGCCGATGTCGACGCCATCGAAGGTCTCAAAACCCACTTCCATTATCGTCTCACCGGATATATCTCCGGCCGTATCAGCCCGTTTCAGGGCTTCGCGCAGGGCCAGCACATTGGCCCAGCCCTGGATGGTGCGAACAGAGCGTTTTTTGGCAGGCACCCCGGGATTGTATTTTTCTCCGTACATTTTGATCGTATCCATCAACGGCACGTCTTGGCCGTAGTAAGCGCAGCCACTGGCACCCATAACTCCTTCGGCTGCCGCCCCGGCCAGTCTGATCAGGTTTTCATCAAATGCCCAACTATTGACAATGTGGTCGGCCGCCAGCCCTGCGGCATCGGCTTCTCGAATGGTAGCAGCCACCGACAACGCAGTATTGCCATGATATATGAGATCCGGCTTAAAGCTTTTCATCGCCTCTACCTGGCTGCGGGCATCGACGGCAAAAATAGAGATGTCCTGATCCGGACCGACACGAAAGCCGAATAGCTCGGCCTGGTCTCTGATCGCTTTAATCGGCGCCCCCAGGTTCGCAGAGGCAACCATGTAGACGAATTGAACCCGCGGTCTGCGGGTGCCGTAATCCGCTTTTAAAGGCCATTTCTCGTCAAACCAGGCGGTGAGCGCCGCCCGGGCATTGGAGGAATCGTCGGTGGCGGCATATAAATTATACGGCGACTTGCGCGGGATTGTCAGGTCAGCAGAATAAAAGGCAGTCAAATAGGGGATCTTATCTTTAGCGACCCAGGCGGACAGGGCTTTTGTGTCGACGATATGCCAGCCAAGGACAGCGACAACGCCAAGTCTTTTAAGCTGTTTATACTTGGCATGAACTTCAGCAATCCGGTAGCCGTAATCATACTGGTACAGTTTGATCTGCTTGCCGTTAACGCCGCCCTCATCGTTGACGTAGCGAATGGCCTCGGCAATCCCCAGGGCATAGTCCCGGCCGACATCGGCAGTCGCCCCGCTCAAATCATGAAACGCACCGATTCTGATTTCATCGGCCCCGGCGGCACCCGGAACGGCAACGATTATGAGCGTTGCCAGAAATACAATGATTGAATTGGAGTTCATTCGTGTTAAACGTTTGGCGGCATCATGCCGTGAATTAGTGTTTGAGGTTGTTAATGGGGTGATACGAGATTTGCGGCCGATGCTGGATGCTGGATGCTCGATTTTGGATATCTGGATGATAGATACTCTATGCTGGATTCTTGATTCTCGATACTGGATCGCAATTGGCAATCCGTATCCCGTGCCTCGCTACTGCAACCCGCACCCCACAAACAGATGGCAGAAAACAGAAGACAAATTTCGCAGCTTCAAATTGCCCTGTTCTATACCCCATGTCCTATGCCCGCAGCCCCGCACCTCGAAACGCGCACCTCGCCTCAAGCATCCAGCCAGCATCGAGTATCCAGCATCCAGTATCGAAAATCGAGAATCCAGCATCCAGTTTACTTCTGCTCCCCGCCATAAAGCGCTTTAACCCTGGCCCGATCCGGTTCACCATCTTTTAACTTCGGAAGCTCGGTTACAAATTCGACGTACTGCGGCTTTTTGAAAGAGGCGATGCGTCCACCGACAAATTTGATCAATTCCCGGGCTTCGAGCGTCTGGCCGGATTTTAGTTGGCAGACCGCCTTGATGCCTTCTTTCCACTTGGGATCCGGCACCCCGAAAACAACCGTCGCTTCAACAGCGGAATGCTCGCGGATCGCTTTTTCAACCTCGGCCGGGTAGACATTTTCTCCGCCGGGCTTGATCAGTTCTTTTTCCGCCTTACGGCCTTCATACCACAGGAAACCGTTTTCATCGAAGCGGCCCAGATCACCCGTGTGGTGCCATCCACCGCGAAAAGCCTGCGCGGTATCTTCCGGCAAATTCCAGTAGCCCTTAAATACCATGGGGCCTTTGACGGTAATTTCGCCGGTTTGGCCGGCCGCTACCGGTTGATCATTGTCGTCGACCAGGCGCACATCGGCCAGTTGGATCGTTCGTCCGGCCGAACCCGGTTTTTCCGAGTAGGAAGCCATGGTGGCAATGGCCGATGTTTCAGTTTGGCCGTACATACAATAAAACGTACCGCCGGTCATTTCCTGGTATTTTTCAATTACGGCCGGTGCCTCCAGTCCGGGCACATGCTGCAGCGTTTTGATGTCTTTGCCGGTTTTTTCATGTTCTTCGAGAATGGAAGACAGGATCGGCGCAAAATCAAACATGAAGGTCACTTTTTTTTCGGCAATCAGATCGACAGCCTGAACGGCATCGAATTTGCTCATGTTAAGATTCAATGCGCCGGCGTGAAATCCGGCGGTCGCCATAAAAAGACCGCCGACATGAAACAGCGGCAATATGTTCAGGTGAACATCGTAGGCGGACAGGTTCAGCTGAAGATTGATGTGAATATTGGCGCTGATCAAATTTTCATGGCTCAACAGCGCCCCCCGGGGTCGTCCGGCCACCGCCGCCGTATGAATAATAACCAGGCCGTCTTCGCTGGCCACATCCGGTGCGGTGAACTTTCCATCATTTTCAAGCAGCGCATCAAAGTCGCCGAAATCTCCCCCCGCAGGCTTGAGATTATAATATTCTTTGACGGTCGGCAGCTGATCTTTAGCGTTGGCGGTCATTGCCTGGAATTCGGCATCAACAAACAGCAGTGACGGTTCACAATCGGTCAGATTAAACACAGTTTCTTCAGCCGAAAGTCGCCAGTTGATGGGCAACACGATACCCCCCAGGGCGGCGGCAGCACCGTAAAGTAAAAAATATTCCAGGCTGTTCTTACCGATAACCCCGATGCGATCGCCTTTTCCAACGCCGGCTTTTTGCAATCCACAGGCCAGCTGATCCACTTTTTGTTTATACTCGGCATACGTCAGCGTGCGTTGGTCGTCAACTTCAAACCAGGCCTCCAGTGAGTTAAAACTAACTGCATTGCGACTGATAAGATCATAAAAGGTGTAGTCATGAAGTGCCATTTTTTTTATCCTGTCTGATGAGGCGCTTGGCGGCGCCGTATCGACATTTTGTTGTCGATGCTGCGATGTTGCCGCCCGCGCTGATATTTTATAAGGTTTCAGGTGTCAGGAGACCGAGGTGCTAAATCCTGACACCTGAACACTGACACCTGACACCAGATACCAGATACTATTTGACCGAAGTAACCGGGCACTTGGCCTTGAGAATGATGAATTGGGCGGTGGAGCCAAGGATTAATTTGCTGGTTCTTGATTTTTTGCGGATCCCGACATAAATCTGATCGATGTCATTTTCTTGGGCATACAGCACAATATCTTCTCCCGGCGTCAGGCCGCGGGCAAGCTGCTCCACTTCGCACTCAAGACCGTTTTTTGAAATATCGTGCTGGATCCGTTCAAGATCTTGTTTGATCTGGTTGATGTCTTCGATCTTCTCCCCTTTGCCGCCTTCGCTGGAAGATACCACCACCAGTTTGGCATTGAATATCCGCGCATGAGTTTGGGCGACTTCCAATGCCGTTTCCGCCTCCTTGGTCCCGTTGTATGCCACTAAAAATTTCATCGCAAATTCCTTATATTTTGAGAAGAATCATCAGATAGAATTTCACAAATATTCACAATTCAATATTCAATACGGAAAGCAGCGTCCGTCGGTTGTAACCTTTGAACCTTGAACCCTGAACCTTGAACCCAGCATTTTAGCTACATCCAGCGCTTGCGGCGTTTATAGGATTTGACATCTTTGAATGATTTTCGTCGACCGCCCTGGGTGACACCCATATAAAATTCCTTGACATCGGGGTTGTTTTTTAACTCAGCAGAGGGGCCCTCCAGGACAATTTTTCCGGTTTCCATGATATAGGCATAGGTTGAAATTTCCAGTGCTATTTTTGCATTCTGCTCCACGATCAGCAGGGTTGTGTCCATCTCCTGGTTGATGCGGTTTACGTTTTCAAATATTTCTTTAACCAGAAGCGGGGCCAGTCCCAGGGAAGGTTCATCCAGCATCAGCATTTTGGGGGCAGACATCAGTGCCCGGGCAATGGCGATCATCTGCTGCTCGCCCCCGGAACAGTAACCTGCCAACCGGTTGGTGACCCGGGCCAGACGCGGAAAGTGATCGTACATCAGCCCCTGATCCCGGCGGATATTCTGGGCACCGTCCCGGCGGGTAATGGACCCCACCCGGATGTTCTCATCCACGGTGAGATGTTTGAACACGCGGCGCCCTTCCGGCACCATGACCGCACCTAATTTCACGACATGCGTGCCCAGGACGTTGGTGATGTTTTTTCCCTCGAATTTGACGTATCCGTCCTTGATAAAGCCGTTTTCGGGCTTGAGCAGACCGCTGATGGCCCGCAGGGTGGTCGTCTTGCCGGCCCCATTGGTTCCCAGCAGAGAAACGATACTGCCTTCGGCCAAGCTCAAGCTGACACCGCGCAGTACCTGAACAATGTCGTTGTAGACGACTTCGATATTGTTGACCTCAAGAAGCGTGCCGTTGGTTGTTTGGTTAGTCATTTTCCTTGTTTCTGAAAGGAAGGGCTGCACGAAGCAGCCCTCCCTTGTTAAGAGCGGCGTAACCGCGTTTCAGAGCATCGGGCAGTGGATGCTATTGTCTGATCTTCTTCACGTACTCAGAGACGAACGGCGCACCGAGCGCATAGAAGACACCACCTTTGGAAACGTAGAGCTGCAGGGAGTCCACGCCCTCGCGGTCGTCTTTCGAATAGGTGACCGGCCCCACGGTGGTCAGGGGATAGTAGGCGTTGTAGCCGTTCATGGCCAGCAACTCTGCATACAGGCTTGCACGGGTAACTTTTTGGTCCCTGGCTTTTGCCCGGCGCATGGCTTCCACAGCCACTTGAGCCACCATAATACCGTTGGTATAGTTGGAGTCATGGGCCAGCTTATCATCGCGTCCATAGCGTTTGGCCAGCGCCAGCTGTGCATCCGTTCCCGGTCCCTTAGCGGACATCAGCTTGTAAGATGTCGTCCAGTAGTAGTTTTCAGCCGCTGAACCGGCTAATGCGATCAGACCGGGTCCGCCGGCATAGTGGGCCCCCAGGAACGTGATTTTTCCGGGCTCACCATAAGTGGAGGCGATCATGCCCAGACTCTGGGCGCCTTTGAGCATGGTGGCCACCGGTGGTTGAACCGTCTGGCTGATCACGTACTGCACGCCCTTGCTTTTGAGACGTTTCAGCATTGCGGTGTTATCCAGGTCCTTGCCATGTTCGACGACCTCAACCAATTCGATGGGCAAGCCCAAACTAATCGCTTTTTTGACGTCATCCAACGGCCCGCGTCCGAATGCGGAAGGATGGATAAACATGGCCACCTTGGCTTTGCCGGGGCCTTTGTAATTCGCCGCTACATATTCGGCCAGCCCGACTGCCTGGCTGGAATAGGAGGCGATGGGCAGAAAGATGTAGTTCGAATTGATCAGATTGCCGGCATGGAACGATGCCGGGATCACCGGGATTTTCTCTTCTTCGAAATCCGGCTTTAATGCCAAGGTACTCCCGGTGGAGTAATTTAGGTAGAAAACAATATCCTCGTCCAGGAAATCCTCGAAATTTCTTTTGGTGACCTCTGTCTTGTAGCCATCGTCGCGTATCAAACAGACCAGCTTGTCATCACCCAGGAGTTTCTCGTCGTTGACATATCTGACATAGTCCTCAACGCCTTTGGAGTAAGGGTCGCCTGCGTCAGATGTCGGCCCGGTGATGGCAAGCGACAAACCCATTTTATAGGTTTCCCCCGCTAGGGCCTGGGTGGAAAATCCCAAAACCAGCAATAAAGACAGTGCAACCAATGTAATCATGACTTGTTTGTTCTTCATTTCTTCCTCCTTTTGTTTGGTTAACCATTTGCGAATAATTTCCGCTTCCTGGCAACATGTTGTAAGTAACTGATGGTTTCAGGTGTCAGTGTTCAGGTGTCAGGACTTAGCACCTCAGTTCCCTGAGACCCGAAACCTGACACCTGAAACCTAAAACCAATGAACTGCGCTATTGCTGCCCCGATGGGGCCACTTTCTCCGAGCGTAGTCTCGAAAAAAGTTTAGTACCTGAAGGGCCACAGCTTGAAATACGAACGCACGATCCGCCACCAGTTGGCGATGCCCCGCGGCTCGAACATCAGGAACAGGACGATGACCAGACCAAAAGACAGCGGTCGGAAGGCCGTCGCCACATCCCCCAGAGCCGTAACGTAGTGTCCTACGAATTCGGCCAGATTTTCAACCTGCAATTCCAGCATCAGGATAGCCGCCGGTCCCACAAGCGACCCCACCAGAGTACCCAGACCGCCCACGATGGCCATGGCCAGGTAGGATATCGAGTGGTGCAACAGAAACGACTCGAACCCCACACCCCGCCACAGATAAGCGTGCAGGGCACCGGCCACACCCGCAAAAAAACCCGCCAAGGCAAAAGCGTACACCTTGGTAAAACCGGGGTGCATACCCATGGCGTCGGCCGCCCGGTCGTTGTCGCGCACGGCCACCAGGCACCGCCCGTGTTTGCTGCGCAGCAGGTTGCGCACTGCAAAACCCAGTATAATGACGATAACCAGGGTTGCATAATACCAGAAAAAATAGTGCTGCTTGCGGACCACCTTGCCCGTGAACCAGAACACCCGGCCGATGGGGATGGTCTGCCCCTGGTTGAAAAATTTAGAAAAATTGATGGTCCACTGGAAAATCATCTGGAAAGAGAGGGTCGCTATTACCAGGTAAAGATGCTTGAGACGCAGGGACGGCAGCCCCACGATGGCGCCGACAAGCGCGCCCACGCATCCGCACAGCACGATCATCAGCGGCCAGTAATGGGTCAGCAGCACGTGGTTGCTTCCCAGAATCCTGGCAAAACTCGCCAGGGTATAAGCCCCCACCCCCACAAATGCGGCGTGGCCGATGGATATCAGGCCGGCAAAACCGGTGAGCAGGTTTAAGCCGTATACGGCCACGATGGCAATTAGAATGCTGTCGATAACCAGCATGTATTTGTTGCCCACCTCGAATATGAGGGGCCAGACAAAAAATAGCAATAGGAAGCCGCTAAACAGCAACCGGTCGACGTTCGTCAGAAAGATGCGCTGCTCGGCTTTGTAGGAAGTAAAAAAATTGCCTGTGGCTAACCATCGATTTTCAGACATAAACTACACCCGCTCAATTTCATGAATACCAAAAAGACCATGCGGTTTGAACAATAATATAATCAGCAGAATGACGTAGGGCAGCACATCCGCTGTGCCGTTCAACCCCCACTTGCCATCCAGATATCCGGCAGCGAATTGCTGGATCAGCCCCATGATAATGCCGGCCACGATAGCGCCGAATATGGAATCCAGCCCACCCACAATGACCACTGGAAACACGATGATGCCAAAGGATTGCAGCACGTTGAAATTCAATCCGGTAATGTTGCCGATGATGCCGCCGGCCGCCGCCGCGCTAAGACCCGCAGCGGCCCAGGCCAGGCCGAACACTTTGGGCACGGATATGCCGATAGACATGGAAGCAAACTGGTCGTCCGACACCGCGCGCATGGAAATGCCAATGGTGGACGCCTTGAAAAACCAGGTAAACCCCCCGATCATGATAAACGTAATGACCACCCCCACCAGCTGGGTCCATGACATGGAAACGCCCCAGAACGAGATTGGGGTTTTGGGCAGAAATTCGGGAAACGAAAAATTACCCGCGCCAAATGGGGTCAAGTAAATGATACCGTCGAGGATAGACATCAAACCGATAGTCACCATGATCACCGAGATGATGGGTTCGCCAATCAGGCGTCTCAGGAAAATCCGCTCCACGCTCATGGCCAGAAAAAAGGTGATGACCATGCTCATTAAAAAGGAGATTACAATATGAATACCTATAAAGACCGTCAGGGAATAGGTAATGAAAGCCCCGGCAGCGATGATTTGTCCATGGGCGAGGTTCAGCACGCGGCTGGACTTGTAGATCAAGACAAATCCCAGCGCCGACAGGGCATAAATGGAACCTACCACGATACCGCTGATCACCAGCTGGAAAAAATAACTCATGCAACCCCTTCCATGGTATAAAACGACATTTCGGCCTCCACGGTTGGTGGTCTGGCCATCCTGATACTGGAAAAATGCCTCGACCTGTTTTTTGCTGACGCTTTCATCGTACAGGGCGTCGTAGAGGTCTTTGTACTTTTCCATGACAAACTTGCGGCGGATTTTACCGGTTTTGGTCAGCTCACCGTCGTCCATGTCCAGCAATTTGTAGAGCACCGCAAAGCGTTTGATTTTGAAATGATCTTTTTCGGCGCGGTTGTTGATGTCGGCCACCGCCTTTTTGAGCAATTCCGCGACCTCCGGTTTATTGGAAAGATCCATGTAAGTGCTAAAGGATATCCCCCGGTCTTCGGCCCATTTGCCCACCACAATGGGATCGATGTTAATCAGGGCGGACACGAAATCCCGCTTATCACCGAAAATGACCGCTTCTTTGATGTAGGGGCTGAATTTCAGTTTGTTTTCCAGAAACATGGGGCTGAACATCTCGTCCTGGCTGTTGTGCATGACGTCGGCCACCCGGTCGATTACGACCAGATGACCGTTCTCATCGATGTATCCGGCGTCCCCGGAATGCAGCCAGCCGCCTTCCAGCAGCTCTGCGGATTTATCATCCATCTTGTAATAGCCCGCACAAACCGAAGGCGACCGCGACAGGATTTCGCCTTGCTCGCTGATTTTGCACTCGCTCTCCGGCAGCGGTTTACCCACGGTGTCGGGCCGCACGTCTCCGTCACGATGCATGTATGCAATCCCGACAATCTCCGTCTGGCCGTAAATCTGTTTCAAATTGACGCCAATGGCCTGGTAAAAGGTAAACAGCTCGGGCCCGAGTGCCGCCCCACCGGTGTAGGCCCGCCGCAGCCGTCGCAGTCCGATCTGGTTGATCAGCGGATCCATCAGCATGATCTTACCCAGCCAGGCCATAAAACGCAGGGATGCGGGCATCGGTTCGCCGCTCATCCGATAGCGGGCGGCCTGTTCTCCGATCTTGATGAATTTTTCGTAAACCAGACGATTGAGCCAGTAAGACTCATCGATCTTGAGCCATATCTGTGAGCGGATGGTTTCATATATCCGGGGGGCGCCGAACATGAAGTGGGGCCCGATCTCTTTAAGATCCTCCATGCTGGTTTCGACCGACTCCGGAAAATTAATGGTAATTCCGGTGGCCATGGCCACCCCGAAGGAGTTCATCTGCTCACCGATCCAGGCAAAGGGCAGAAAAGAAAGGTATTCGTCGGTGTTTTCGAGTTGGTCGACCTTGGCGATCTGGATGCCCATATTGATGTAATTTTTATGGGTTATCATGGACGCTTTGGACAGCCCGGTCGTGCCGGATGTCAGACAGAAGTGACAAATATCGTCAGGGCTGGCCTGGTCGATTAAGGCGTCGTATTTTTCCGGGTTTGCAGCGTGAGCTGCTGCACCCAATTCATAAAGATCTTCGATAAAAAGATACCACTCGTCGGACCGGTAATCCCGCATGCCGCGCGGATCCTCATAGATCACCTTGCGCACCTGGGGAATCTGGTCCCGGATTTCCACCAATTTGTCTACCTGTTCCTGGTCATCACAAAAAACAGCCGTGACGTCCATATAATTAATCAGCTGGGCAATTTCATCAGGCAGCGTGGTTTGATAAATCCCGGCCGATACGGCACCGATGGACTGGGCGCCAATGGCCATAAACAGCAGCTCCGGAATGTTGTCACCGATCAATGCCAGCTTATCGCCCTTTTTGACGCCAACCTGCTCGAGCCCCAGGGCGACTTGCCGCACGCGGTCGTAATAGTCTTGCCAGGTGTAGTTGTTCCAGTATCCGAAATCTTTCTCGCGCAGGGCGACCTTGTCGCCGGTCTCTTTAACCCGCCAGCGCAACAGCTGTGGAATGGTGAATTCCAATAGGTGGTCTTGGTTTTTCATAACTAGTCTAAAATAATGAAAAAATAAGTTCGTACATTTAATTGCGAAAAACAAATGAGCTAAAATTGCGGTATTCTGTCGATTTTATAAAAAAGATAGAGCGCAGCGATTCCACAATTTTAGGCATTTTAGGCAATTTAGATCACTTTAGGCATTTTTATCTATTCTTCTCCGATATAGGCTTCAATAACTTCGGGAATTTTTACGACCTCATCGGGCGTTCCGGAGCCGATCAGTTCACCGAAATCGAGGACATAGATACGGTCTGATATGTCCATGACAACGCCCAGGTCGTGCTCCACGAGGACAACGGTTGCGTCACGCTCTTTCTGGATGTCGATGACGAATCGCACCATGTCTTCTTTTTCTTCGAGGTTCATGCCCGCCATGGGTTCATCGAGCAGAAGCAGCCGGGGCCCCAGGGTGAGGGCTCGGGCCACCTCGACCCGTTTTTGAATCCCGTAGCTCAGGCTTCTCACCGTGTGTTTGCGGTAAGGCTCCAGTTCCATGAAATCGATGACCTCTTCCACATATTGCCGGTTTTTTGATTCCTCCCGGGAGGCTTTGCCGAAATAAACCACGGCCTGCAGAACGTTGTAGTGCAGATTTTGATGCCGGGCCAGCATCAGGTTATCCAGAACCGTCATGCCGCTGAACAATTCAATATTCTGGAAAGCCCGCGCAATTCCCAAATTGGAAACCTGGTGCGGTGATGCTTTATTGAGTTTATGATCCCCGTAGAAGATATCGCCCGAGGTCGGATGATAGAATCCGGAAATACAATTCAACAAACTTGTCTTGCCGGCACCGTTGGGACCGATTACGGAGGTAATCAGACCCGATTCAATATCCAGACTGACGTCGGACAGTGCCTTCAATCCCCCAAATGACAGGGTTACATCCGATATGGCCAATTTTTCCATAGTTGCCAGCAAAATTCGATTCTTGATGCTAAAACGCAAAAAAGGCCTGCAATCGTAGACCTTTTCAATCTACAGTGTCGGCATCGGTTTCGCTTTGCACACCTGTTTGAACGGATGTTCCGTGTTTCGGATCAGAAATTTCCCACTCCAAATTCAGCGCCGATAAACGACTCGATCTCCCATGTATAAATAAAAGTTTACAACCGACTTTTATCTAACTTTATGAATTATATTCATTTCATGGACCGCTATCTATCGGATATAAGCTTTTTAGTCAAGAAAATAAAAATCGAAATTCAAGAAGGTTAAAAATTACAGTGTTTATAGTTAGGGGGAAACCAATTCCTTGACGTTTGACTAAAACATTTTCACCCAGCTCTTTTTTATCTTCCTCTCTTCGTTTCAGCAGCACTTTCAGTGCGGTATTGACTTCCGCCAGATGGTGCGACTGGCCTTTGAGTTCGATCTCGCGCTTGCGCAACGTTTTTTCGGCCCTGCGGCGCTCGTCAATTTCCAGTTCGAGCCGGGCATTGGTTTTAGCCAGCTCGGCCGTGCGCTCGCCAACCAACTCTTCCAGTTGATCGTGGTACTTTCTCAACTCGATTTCCGCTTTTTTCTGGGCGCTGATATCCCGCAAGGTAACGATATTGCCGGCCGGCTCCCCATTGCGTTTAAGGTATAGGGTGGAGCTAATCTGGACATCCAGCACCCGCCTCTCTTTGGTCAGGCGTTTGGTTTCAAAAAGGTGTATCTTTTGTCCGCTGAGCATATTTTCGATAGCTTTTTTGGTCTCCGGCCAGTTTTCCTCCGGCACAAAATCGACTTGTTTTCCCAGCAACTCGTCACTGGTAAATCCAAAAGTCTGTTCAAAAGCGGGACTGATATAGGTGGCTTTGCCCTGGATGTTATAGAGGATAATGGGATCCGGCGATGACTCCAAAAGCAGGCGATAGCGCTGTTCGCTTTCGCGCAGAATTGCCTCGGTTCGTTTGCGTTCCGCCAGTTCGCGCCGCACATCGGCATACAGAGTGGCCTTGTCCAGGGCGACCAGCGCCAGTTCGGCAAAACGGCCTAAAATGGCAAGATCCTCGGCTTCAAAGCGCCGGCCCGATTTGACGGTTGCCAGTCCGATAACGCCATGAACGCCGTTGCGGTCTTTCAGGGGAATCCCCACCACCGAGCGAAGATCGTCCAGGGACCTGTCACTGAGACGCCCTTCCCATGAGCGGTAATCCACCACCAGCAAGGGTTGCTCGGATTTCCAAACCTTGCCGCCCATGCCCTCGCCTTTTTTAACGCTCAGGCCCAAGTGACTTTTAAAAAATCCCATGCCAACCCGCATTTGCATTTCGGCGTCGCCGGGCTCAAGCAGATAGATATAACCGTGTTCGGTGCCCGCCAGCATGGCAGCCCGCTGCAATACCGCCTCCAGCAGTTCTTCCTTATCCAGATGGTCAATTAATCCCAGGGAGGTTTCATGCAGTGCGGTGAGGTATTCATTTTGGCGGTGCAGGGTTTCTGCGGCCTGCTTAACGTCATGCAGCTCTTTTTCAAGCTTTCCTGCCCTATCGGCGAGTTCTTCACGAGTCATGTTAGTGGGTGTTGAATCTAACACGGTAACGATCCCCCATCAGGAATGAATAGTGAATAATGTCTAATGACTAATGAAAGAATTCTGTCAATTTAAATTAAGATAGGGCTCAGCAATACTATCCTTCGAAATTCTGCGGTTCGCTTTTTTGAGGATTCCATAATTCGACATTCCAAGGATTTATCATTCCGACTTCCCATTTCCGACTTCCGCATTCCCACTTCCGACTTCAATCTTCTGTCCTCGGTCGTCTGTCCTCAACCATCCGTCATTTTTATAATGGTCCGTCCTATATGCTTTCCCTGCTGCATTAAGTCGATTTTGTCGCTTAATTCATCGAAGGACGCTTCGGTCGTAATGGTTTGCAGCCAATCGATTTTCCATTCAGCCGCTATTTTCGACCAGATTTTTTGCCGGATCGGCATCGGACAATTCTGGGAATCAATACCAATGAGTCTTACCGCCCGCAGGATGAACGGATAAACATTCAGCGGCAGGTCGGCCGAGGCCACATTGCCGCAACAGGTAACCGCCGCACCATATTGGGTTGATCTGATTGTGGTGGCTAAAACATCACCGCCCACGGTATCGATGCCACCGACCCACAGGCTTTTCAAAAGGGGCCGCCCGCCGGTATCGGTGGCTTCGTCAATACTTATGATTTTCTTGGCACCGATCTGATTTAGATAGTCAGTTTCATCCGCCGCGCCATTGATTGCCGTCACGCAATAGCCGATCTTGGACAAAATGGATACGGCGATGCTCCCAACCCCGCCGGTGGCTCCCGAAACCAGCACATCGCCGTCATCAGGCGCCACACCGCTTTCAACCATATTCCAAACTGACAATGCGGCGGTAAAGCCGGCGGTGCCATAGACCATGGCTTCAGCGGCTTTAAGGCCTTGCGGCTGGGGCACGACCCATTCAGCCGGCACCCGGATATACTGCCCAAAACCTCCGGCAGTGTTCATGCCCAGATCGTAGGAAGTGACAATGACTGCATCACCGCGCTTGAAGGCTTCATTGGTGCTGTCGGCAACGATTCCGGCCGCATCGATTCCGGGGGTGTGCGGATAATTCCGGGTGACGCCCCGATTACCGGTAGCAGAAAGAATATCCTTGTAATTCAAGGAGGTATAAAGTACCCGCACCACCACATCGCCTTCAGGCAGATCATCTATTTTTTTCTGCTCAATGGATCGGACAAACTGATTTTCCGTTGTTTCCCTAACGACTAAGGCTTCAAATTTATCTGGTAAAGTCATTTTAACTCCTATGCAATATCCGAGACTGCACTCAAAAAAAATAGTCCCTTGGGGGACAGCAACTGCGCAGGTTATAGGTTTCAGGTGTCAGGGGACCGAGGTGCTAATTCCTGACACCTGAACACTGTCCCCTGCGGCGGAACACCTTCAATTTCTTACAACATGTTGTCAGAAAAACCCCGCTAAGGGCCTAACAGGGTGGATTCCAAATTAGGACACTTTAACAGGAAAACCAGAAACGAACGCCTTCTACCCAATACCTTCAACCATATACCGGTGTTTTCCCAGTACCCAATATCCAGTATCCAGCATCCAGAATCGGCCTCCAGCCGAACGATCACACCCCTCAAGTCTTGCCTTCAAAGCCGATGGTCACCTTCTGACCCTCAACAATGACCGGAACTTTGCGTGCACCTTTAGAATACTGTAACATGGTGTCAAGATTATCAGACTCTTTGATAACGTTGTAATAGTCAAACTGCCGGCCTTCCCTGGCGAAAGCTTCACGAGCTGCCCGGGTATAGGGTCAAGCATCTTTTCCAAAGACCAGGATCTTGTCGGACATGTTTCATCCTCCTCGTTTTGTTATGAGTATTTACAAAATCGAATATTATTCGACAGCCGGCCCACCGATTACGCTTTCAGATCGGATCTGCTGGTATAGTTCGAGAATTTATGCAACAATGGATTAAGCTGGTTGCAAAAAACTTAACAACCATTATCTTTCAAGTCAATATTTTCAAATTGACAAAAATATGGATTTTGATAATTGTTAAACGTTTTCAAGATGAATAAAAAGCTGGATCTTCATAAAACTGTATTCATCAACAATGAACTGGGCCTGCATGCGCGATCGGCGGCCCAGATAGCCGAAATTGCCATGCAATCCACAGGCAATGTTTGGCTAATGAAAAATGAAGAAAAAGCAGACGCATCCAGCATTATAGATATATTAACGCTGGTATGCGAAAAAGGTACGAAAATAAGGGTTATCATCGAGGATCCTGGCGACACCGACATCTTAAATGCGATTGCCGATCTCGTTGATAATGGATTTGGGGAATAAACAAAAATGTCACAACCGTCTGGAGAACTCATACTTAAGGGCATCAATGCGTCTCCTGGTATTTGTATCGGCAAAGCCTATGTCGTGGACAAAGAAGGTGTGGATATTGTCGTTCGATATTATATCGAAGATAAAAAACGACAGGATGAAATCAAACGGTTTAAAGCTGCCGTAAAAAGAGCAGGAGATGAAATTCGTTCCGTCATCGATGAGAGTCCGGAAGAGCTGCAACGCGCCTTTATTCTCGAAACTCACCTGGCCCTGCTGAAAGATAAAATGCTCTACGGCAAAACTATTGAAATCATCGAGACCGATGGGGCCAATGCCGAATGGGCTCTCAAGCAGGTGGTGTCCAACCTCAAAGCAGTTTTTCTTGGAATGGCCGACGCTTACCTCAAAGAGCGCGCCTCGGACATCGTCCATGTATCCGACAGCATTATGCGCAATCTGACCGGTGCCAAAGCGGAAAAAATAGCGGACATCGACAAGCGGGTTATTCTGGTTGCGCGCGATCTATCTCCGGCAGAC
Source organism: uncultured delta proteobacterium (assembly GCA_963710795.1). Taxonomy (GTDB): domain Bacteria; phylum Desulfobacterota; class Desulfobacteria; order Desulfobacterales; family JAFDCJ01; genus JAFDCJ01. The sequence continues at coordinate 307,721 of CAVQBT010000067.1, read as the reverse complement.
ACCAGCCAGATAAACCTGAAAAAAATTATGGGATTTATCACGGATCGCGGCGGAAAAGCTTCACACACCGGTATCGTGGCCCAGGCCCTTGAGATTCCCGCTGTAGTTGGCCTGAAGTATGCGACCCGGCGGATCAAAAGTGACAACCTCATTATCGTGGACGGAAATGCCGGTAAAGTGATCGTCAACCCCGACGAAAAGACCCTGCTTGAATATGAAGAACGCAAGGTTGATTACCATCAGTACCGGGCCGTAATCACCAGTGAGAGTCATCTTAGGGCCGAGACCACCGATGGCATACCTATAAAAGTTATGGCCAACATTGAACTCCCGGAAGAAGTTGTTTCGGTAAAAAATTACGGGGGCGACGGTATCGGTCTGTATCGCACGGAATTTCAATATATGAATCGCACGATTTTTCCGAACGAGGAGGAATTGTTTGAGAAATACAAAGATGTCGTCGAAGTCATGGCGCCCAAACCGGTTACGATTCGGACGCTCGATATAAATGGTGACAAGGTGCTGGCCAATCGAAACGGCCAGGATGAAGCCAATCCGGCCCTGGGCCTTCGATCCATCCGCTACTGCCTGAGAAAACCGGATGTATTCATCACCCAATTGCGGGCTATATTGAGGTCAGCCGCTTTTGGCCAGGTCCGCATCCTGTTCCCCATGATTTCTGCTTATTTTGAAATTTGTGAAGCTAAAAAATTATTGGATCAGGCCGCCGAATTACTTGAAAAAGAAGGCCTGCCGTATAACCGGGAAATAGAAACCGGGATTATGATTGAAGTCCCTTCGGCAGTTGTTCTGGCCGATTTTTTGGCGGAGAAGGTCGATTTCTTCAGCATCGGCACCAATGATTTAATTCAGTATGCCCTGGCCATTGACCGGCTAAACCCGAATGTGGCCCATCTTTATCAGCCCCTGGATCCGGCCGTTATCCGACTGTTAAAGCAGACGGCCGATGTCGCTAAAGACAAAGGCATCGAAGTATTCATGTGCGGTGAAATGGCAGCCGTGGCCCATCACATTCCCCTGTTGCTGGGCCTGGGCCTGGATGAGCTCAGTATGAACCCGCAATCAATTCCGCGCATCAAACGGGTAATTCGATCCTTGAGCCTCAGCGATGCCCAGGCTTTCATGCAGGAGATTCTCAATAAAAAAACAGCCAGGGGGGTCTTTGACGTATTAAGAGAAGCATACGGGGATATTTTTGAAAATCGGTACTAGATGCTTGATACACTGGTTTCTGGATGCTGGATACTGGATACCAGATGTTCGCAACTGGTTGCGGAATGGCCTGTAGTGCCCTGAAAAAATAAAAATAAAAATGGAAAAAAACCGTATCAAAATAATCGCCGTTAACCGCAAGGCCCGCTACGACTACTTTATCGAAGATGAATATGAAGCCGGAATAGTCCTGCAAGGTACCGAGGTAAAATCCCTCAGGCTCGGCAAGGCCAATATCAAGGATTCCTATGCCAGGGTCGTCAATGGCGAAGTGTTCGTCTACCAGCTGCACATCGGCCCCTACCCGTTTGCCTACTATAACAACCATGAACCGCTCAGAACGCGCAAACTTTTGTTGCACAAGCAGGAAATCAAAAGGCTGTATAACAAGGTAAATGAAAAGGGGCACACCCTGATTCCGCTCAAACTCTATTTTAGAGGCGGCAAAGTCAAACTGTCGATCGCGCTCGTTAAAGGAAAACGCCAGTATGACAAACGCGAAGCCATTAAACGCCGCGATGAAAAAAGGGACCTTGACCGCGCCCGCAAGCAGTATATGTAATACCTGAATTTTTCCCGTAAATCCCAGATACAGTGTGCGAAGCTAAATCGTCAGGATGGACTGGAGCGATGTTTGGTTAAAAAAATTCAGGTATCTTTATTTTTTTTCCTGATCTTATTCAGGTTTTTTTACGTTTGAAGAGCCGGTACAAATTATTCGGATCAAAGGGCGACTCGCACCCTTATACACCGACTCTAAATCCAGGATATCCCCGGCCACAATTTAAACCCAACGGTCAAAGCCTGGTTAAAGCAGCGCGCTTTTCAGCATCGTCATTGCCTGTTGTCCGGCTTCTGATTGCACAAAATCCAGCACAGCGCCGACATACTTATTAACCATATCCGGAAGATTATTTTTTCGACCCCACCCGCTTTAAAAGCTCCCAAACGGGCACCGCCGTCAGGCCTCCGATCACACCGCCAAGGTAACTCGGCAAGCTGAAGCTGAAAAGTCTCTGCCAGATCAAACCCGCAATAAAGCTGGCCACCACAATAGCTGCGATCGCCAATACCAGACGCTGCCAAAATGGCATATGACACCTCCTTAAGTTTTAACCCCGATTATAACGGTGGTCATAATATAGTTCCGTAATCCACTGCTTATATGAATTTTAATTTTCGATATTTGATTTAGGATTTTGGATCGGAGGATTCAAAATTTTGATAATATCCGATGGTTCCGGCCTTTTCGTATAGTCGGGGTCGACATCGGCGCTAAGGATTGTCCCTTTTTGATCCAAAATGAACCGGCCCGGCATCGGCAATGTCCATGAGTCGTTGCCGTTGAATCTTTCAAGGTCTATCCCGAAACTGCGATACAGCCCGCGCAAATCATCCGGCAATTTGAAAACCAGTCCGAACTGCGATGCAACCGCGTTTCCCGGGTCACTTAGCACACTAAATGTCAGGTTATTTTTCTTTGAAACCTGCTTTGAATATTTTTCAAGCTGTGGTGATATCACCACGATTGAAGCGCCAAGGGCCTTGAAATCGGAAGTGACCGCCTGCAGAGCTTCCAGCTCCAGATTACAATACGCTCACCATGAACCCCGGTAAAAACTGACTACCAGTGGTCCCTTTCTCAACAAATCCTGTGAATCGACCAGGGTTCCGTGCTCATCCGGCAGTGAAAAATCCGGCGTCCGGTCTCCCGCTTTCAAGACCTGCTCCATAATCCCGGAGTGCCGCAGGTCATTTGTCGCGCGCTGCATGATCGATAGCTTCTCAGGCGGCGCACTCGATTCGAATTCTTTTCTTCTATTATCCAACTTATCCTGTAAAGTCATTGCCCATTTCCTTCCAAGGTGACTATGGTTATACGTTTATTCTTATCGCTTATGTTAATATTCCAGCCGTGTAGCAGTTGATAAAATATTCTAACTTTGTTTTCTGTGAATTCGTCAAGCTGCCGAACTGCACACTGCATTTACGGATTTTTAATAAATTGAGCGGAAATTTTTGGGGAGGCTGAAAATCCGAGATTACTTTAAACGGCAGTTTTTCGGGGGATATGCCTTTTTTCAAGCCGGCAATGAAAATACTCAATTTAGAAGATCCACCAAATATACATCTTGGCCCAAGGTAGATAAAGGACAATCCCTCGGCGCTGATATCAATAATTTTACCGAGCAGCAGCAGCCGGGGCCGTATGGAAACCAAGGCATTTTTGCGGGCTAAAAACCGTCGATATTTGCGGCGATCGCCTATTTTAATCAAGTTGGCTGGGCTGTGAATTTTTTGTTTTTTGTGTAGATTTTTAAGGAGGTTTTTTAAATCCGAAAGTTCATTTTGGACTGTTACCATCATATAATTGCCCAGTCTATCGATTAACAGGGAAAATGACACATTCGAATCGAATGCAAATTGGTAAGCAACCTCGTTGTGGTGACGAATGATATTGCCTTTTTGGTAATCCAGCTCACTTTCTAAACTAAAATTGTATAAATCTTCAAACTTTTTCCGGATGGTTTTCAAATCAAGGCGGTCGATAAATTTTTGAAAAAACTTGGCCTCCAGTTGTCTGACAGACTCGGATTTCAATACTTTATTTCCGGATTCATATTTATTATGGGGCGGCACAAAGTCGCTCCTGGCATCGGAAAACGATAGAAATTCTCCCCTTCGGTTCAGCAGGACTGAAAAGGCCAAACGGGCCTCAAAATCGAGCTTGTAGGAAATATGTTTTTTATAGGTTAGAATATCACCGCCTTTATATTGGGGGTAATTGTAGATGTCGATGCTATATTTTTGCTTTAAAATATCCTCAACTATACCGCCATCGAGATTGAAGACGACGGTTTCTTCGAGAGACCGTAAAAATGTGTTGCGGTCCAAATATCGCTTTTTATGGACATAGATCTCTATTTTGATTAATTTATCCGACATTGTCTTGCGATTTTCACCATCACGGACAGGGCTTATGTCCCAGGATTTTAGGTTATATTCTGATTGGATCCGTTATCGGGTTCCAAATTCAGGGTATCCATGTCCGCGGCTTTTTCAGCCGATATCCGGGGGTGGTTGAAATCACCAAAGTGCAGGCAGTTGCCGTTTCGGCCCACCAATATTGAAAAATTAATGGCCATCTCGAAATTCAGTTGAAAGCCCGCATGACCTTTAAATACAAATAGATCTCCGGATTTGAATTGGGGATCACCCAGTACCTGCAATTTAAACTCTTTTCCGAATAACGTCCCAAGACCATCTGTATTCAAACCAGAGGCAATGGCGTTAATTAGTTCTCTTTCTTTTCTTCTTATCACTTCAGGATCAGAGAGCATCGAATCTGACCCGGGTCGATCCTCATTCAAGGCATCTTGCCCGTTTGCCCTGCCAAATCCCTGAAAATTTCCGGACCTATCAATAACAACCGAAAAAATAGCAATGGCCTTGAATCTCAACTCATAGACAATTTGATTATTGAAAACTGCGATACGCCCCCGGTCGGATTCAAGGCTTTCCTTGAGTCTCAACCCATATTTATCCGCAAATAAACTGCGAACCTCACGAACATCCAGAGCGGCGGTTAATGATTCAATCAACTCCATTTCCCATTTATTGATCGTTTCAGGATTTACGATGGCCATTGTTAGACACCTCCATCTTTCAATATCATTTAATATCCTTGCGAAGGTTAAGTGGTGCTGTTTTGGGTAGGCGGTTCGAATATTCGGGTTTCGTTTTTCTGTATAATCGAATATGCGACACCATTTTGATTGTCAACAGCGATTTTTTGCAGCAAATCACGATCAAGAATAATTGCCGGATTGCCCGGCACTCGCCTACCAGGTATCGAACTGAACCAACCCAGACGGCGAAAAACCGTTCGACGAGCGGAGGACCGGCTGCTGAGAAAGCAGATCGATCACTATATCAAGCTATTCCATATCGGGCAATTCATTACCTCAGAGATAAATTTTGATACCCTGTTCGATGTTATCGACCAAATAACCGGTTTCAAAACAAAAAATATTTTATACGTCCCCCTGGTAAATCGGAAAGAAGCGTGTATTGGAAGGATTGCTGAAAAATGCCGTCGAGAACACCCCGGATGAGGGGCGCATAGAGATTTCAGTGGCTGAATGCGGCAATGACGTCAGGGTCGCGGTTCGGGACTATGGTATTGGGATTACGACTGAGAACCAGAAAAATATTTTCGGCGGTTTTTTTCACGGTTGATTTTAAGTATGCGCGCCAAATTACCAAATACGGTAAGCATTACTCAATTATGTAGCGGCGGGGTTTATCCCCGCCCCCACATTGATTTCTTTGTAATTAAGCGCTTAGTGACATCATAAATTCTATTCTGTTTCCTCCAAATTTAACGTCTGTTTGACGATATCCTTCTCGTGCGTATAGTCAATTACACGTTGCAGCATAATCTTGTTGGCCATAACTGGTCCAGCCCCGTGCCAGGTGGCGACGCCATGCTGGCCGGCCGTCCAGTTTTGTAAAAGCTTATGGGCTTTTAATATATTTTTGGTGGATGTGTCAGAGCCGAAGTTATAGAATTCCTCCACATAATCTTTGATCTCCGGATTTTTCAATTCTTTCAACGACGGCATCGTCACGATCAAACCGCCGCCGATATCGCCGGCCAAGGCCATCACCCGCCAGAATGCATTGCAGATGTTCAATTTGGAAACGTTGCTCATCAACTCGTCCGGCAAATATACACCCGAGCCAGCGGGTTCTTCCGCGCCTTTGCGGGCGGACGCCAGGCCGCAGGCCCGGCCGGTTTCTCTCAATACCACCATTTCCATAAGTTGATCGTTAATATGGGCGGCCTTCTCAAGCCCTTTGTATTCCTGGATCAATTTGGATGCCCCGATAATCTGATTCATAAACCCCACTTTACAGGTACCGCCACAGGTCATCCGGTGGGTTTTGGCAAAGCGCGTCACCAGCTTCAGGGAATAATCGACCTCACCGCAGTGAAACACCCGCTCCCAGGGGACAAAGACATCATTGAATATGACCATGGCGGTCTCGCGCTGGCCAAACGTCGGATTGCCCAGTTCTTCAAGATCATCGGCCATATCTCTTTCGGCAGAATACGGCGAATACTGGCATACATAGGTGATACCATCAGCATCCGTGGGTGTGGCAAAGGCGATGGCGTAGTCTTCTTCGCCCTCAAAATGAGCAGCCTGGGGCAGCACCACCATTTCATGGCTGGCAAAGGCTCCGCTGATGTTTATTTTCGCGCCGCGCACGATGATGCCCTTATCGGTTTTATCTACCAGTTTTAATGACAGGTAGGGATCCGGCCAATCCAGTGTTTTTTGGTTGCGCTTGCCGCGCGGCTCGGTCAACGCCCCGGCAACGGATAAATCTTTTTGCTGGACCATTTTCAGATATTCCATAAAACGCGGATGATACTGCGTGCCCAAGTCCCGATCCATCTCCCAGGTGGTGCTGGCCAGGGAATGAAAGGCGTCGTAGCCCACACATCGATAGATGCAGGTGCCCAGCATTTCAGCCGTAAAGGTGCCGGCTTCGGCCTTTTTGACCAGGTCATCGATACTGGCGCTGACATGGGTATAACGGTTGACCACATCTTCAATCAGCGGTGAATAGCAGGACATAATATCCTTATACTTTGGATCCAGGGCCCAGGCATAACTGGCCTTGTTCGCTTCGACAACGGTCCGCGTATTCCTATTTTCCAGGATATTGTCCACCGGTTTCCCATTCATAAAGACCCTTGGCTTCAACGGTTTTAAACTCTCTTCGAACTGTTCCGGTGTCATTAACGTCATGCGTAGAACTCCTTTCGTTAAATGTTGATACTAAAATATCGATTATTTCACATAAAAATATTGAGTGATCGATCAAGTATGGAGCCGGGTTCATAGGGCTCGGCTTCGGTCCACCTCAGCTTCCGGCTCGTAGAGAGGACCACGTTTTAATAACCAACTGCGATCAGATACAAACTATGTGCCAATCTTTAAATATTGGGAAATAAAGGGAGGGTTTATGAAGTCAGACCGAGACGATTCATTTTTCGCCACAAGGTTTGGCGGGATATGCCAAGTTCTTTTGCCGCTTTGGTGCGGTTGTCGTTGTTGCGTTTGAGAACCGATCGAATCACATCGCTTTCAGCCGAGTCGAAAAGAACAGCTTTTGCGGTGTCATGTGATTGTCTTTTAATTTCAGAGTATTGTGGAGGCAGATGGTGCAGTTCGATGCTGTTGCCCTGACAGATGACAAAGGCATATTCGATGGCGTTTTCCAGTTCACGGATATTTCCGGGCAGCGGCGCCGTCATGAGGGCCGCCAAAGCCGGTTCAGCAACCCGGGTGATGTTTTTGCCCTGCAGCCGGTTAAAGTGATCCATGAAATGGTTTACCAGCAGGGGGATGTCTTCCCGGCGCTGGGATAGCGCCGGAATCTGCATGCGGATGACGTTGAGCCGGTAGTAAAGGTCATCGCGAAAGGCACCTTGTTGAACGGCTTGCTCCAGGTCCTTGTTGGTGGCCGCAATGACGCGCACATCCACTTTTACCGTCCGGGTGGCGCCCAATGGTTCGAATTCCCGCTGCTGCAAAACCCGCAGCAGTTTAACCTGCATCGCCGGAGATATCTCACCGATCTCATCCAGCAGGATCGTTCCGGTATGGGCCAGTTGAAATCGGCCGGGCTTGTCTTTTTTGGCGTCGGTAAAGGCCCCCTGGACATAGCCGAAAAGCTCGGATTCCAGCAGATTATCCGGCAGCGCCGAGCAGTTGACGGTAATAAATGGCCCATCTTTTCGAGGGCTTAAGTTGTGGATGGCACCGGCAACCAGATCCTTGCCGGTACCGCTGGCGCCTTCGATCAGCACCGTGCTGGGGCTGGCTGCAAACAGGGGCAGCCGCTCCTTGATTTTTTGCATCTGCAGATTCTTGCTGACAATGCCTTCGAAAACATATGATTTTTCAAGCTTTTTGCGCAGCTCGACTACCTGGGAAAGATCCCGAAACATCTCGACCCCGCCCAAAACATTGCCCGCATCGTCGGTCATGGCCGCGGTGGAAATAGATATGACAAGCTCCTTGTCTCGCCGGGTCAGAATCGTGACCTCACGATCCGCGGTTTTCTCCATCGTGCGAACACTGCGCTTGAGGGGACATTCCTGCTGACAGATGTCCGCTCTGAATACATCATGACAGCGTTTGCCGACGGCTTCAGCGGCCGGGAACCCGGTGATGTGTTCGGCGGCCTGATTAAATGAGGTTATGCGTCCATTTTCGTCAATGGTAAAAATACCATGTGGAATCGACTGAAAAATTATGGGTAAAAATCGCGGATCGCTGTCGGTCTTCATGGGATTCTCATAGTGAAATTGTTAAAATATTGCAACGTGTAACATTACAGTGTAACAGCATTGTAACGCTTCTGGGCTTAAATTTCAACGTCTTACTGAATGCGGCTTTAATCAAAACAGCAAATACCGAAAAGTATTATAATCATTTGAAATTAATACTTTTACGGCTTAATATAAAACGCCGGCCAGCTAATAACATGTTTCGTGATGCTTTTGCCGGTTTCAACGGTGTGTCATCCATGCGACAGTTGCTGTAATGAAACAATGGACAAGAAACACTGCATCCGCTAAACGTGAATCATGGAAACGACGCGGGTATGTTCTTGTGAGATTTCCATAAAATCCACTCACGATGATCTTAACTTTGAATGGATTATTTTGATAACCATCGCATTTCGATAAGAGCATTTTTTATGCCAAACGATTGACCGGTAAAGCTCGTATTTAGTTTAATTCCTAAACCTTGCATGAGGCTAAATGCTTGCAATAGGTCAGGTTATGGTTGCTTTGAATGATACGGATCTTAATGCAGGCGGGCAGCTATGGCACAGTTGGAGGGTCTTGGGTTTCAGGTGTCAGGTGTCAGTCCAGCCGCTGGCCGCGAGCGTCCAGTCACAGCGAGAAAAAAACTACCATCGATCCATAGCGCTATTATAGACTGTGGGAGCGGTTTTCAACCGCGATTTACTCGGTTGTACAAACATTTACAATTGTAGCTTCATATGAGGATTTAGCACCTCGGTTCCCTGACACCTGAAACCTTTAAAATAACAGCGCGGGCGGCAACATCGTAACATCGACAACGAATTGTCGATGCGATGTCGCTAGGTGCCGGATGACCGGGGACCGCCGAAAAAGCCCCCGGCCATTGCCGGTATATTAAAATTCCAAAGTTTTATCCAGTTCTGCGGGTGATATTTTGAACACGACGTTATGCGGGGAAAGTGGTTCATCGTAGAAGAACTGCGGCAGGCGGTCGTCTTCTTTGGTTAGACCGGCTTTACGGTTAAATTCGATTTCGGTTTGGAGCGTGCGAACGCCCAGGGCCGCCAGATCGTCCGGGGTCAGCGACGAGCCCCAGCGGACATTGATGGCTGCGGCCAAGGCCGGGAGCACGGCCGGATCGGACATGGCCGATGCGGCCAGCATGCACAGCCCGGTGTTGTCGACCATGGCCATGCTGATCTGTGATTCGCGCGAAGCATCCACCTGGCCGTCAGGTTCAGTGCCCTGGAGTTGGCCGGTCAGGTAGGCACCGACCAGGTTGCCGGCGGTATGGTCCGCGCCCATGGGCGAGGTGGCGTAGGTGACGCCGTTGCCCTGCATACCGCGCGGGTCATAGGCGGCAATGCTCTGATTTTTAACCGCCGGAACCCGGGCGTGATTGAAATGCCGGCCCACCGCCACCGGACCGTTGCCGATAACCTGACCGATCTCGCTGCCCCGGGCCACTTCTTCCAGCATGTCGATGGCGGCCTGGACATCGCCGAACGCTTTGTAGCCCGCGTCCATGGCCACGGCCACGGCAACCCCGGTGTTGATGGTGTCCAGTCCGATGTCGTCGCACAAAAAATCCAGCCTGGCGATGGCATCCAGATCCGTGATGCCGGGCATCGCGCCCATGGACCAGATGGTTTCGTACTCCAGCGACGCCGTGACGTACTTTCCGTTCTGATCCATATACTCGTTGGAACAGTGAATAATGCAGCCGGTGCAGCCCATGTGTCCGGTGCGGCCGCCGCGTTCGGCCACGGTGGCGGCCAGGGTCTCACCGGAGATTTTGTCACTGCCTTCCAGCTGTCCCTGGGTGGCGTTAAAACTGGGAAAGGCCCCCAGGGCATTGACCGCGGCGACCAAGCCGGCTGTACCCACCGCGCGCAGCATCTGCCCGGTAAACGGATTGCTGGCGATCGCCTTGGCCACGGCCTTGGCCGCATCCTTGAAGGCGTCTGAATCAGATGACGCGTCAACGGCGGATCCTTCTTCGCTGACCACGATGGCTTTTAGTCCCTTGGCGCCCATGACCGCACCCATACCGCCGCGGCCCGCGGCCCGGCAGGGCCGTTTGTCCACGTCCGTGCTTTGTACCGAGGCGGACGCCAGCCGTTGTTCACCCGCGGGCCCGATAAGTAAAATGCCGTTTTTTTTACCATAGCGGACCAGCATTTTATCGGCACATTCATAGGTCCTCAGGCCGACGAACTCATCGGCCGGTTCCAGCAACGCCTGACCGTCGGCATCGATACGCAGGACCCAGTACTTACCGCTGGGGGACTGACCTTCCACCACAATCGCCGCAATGCCGATTTTGCCTAAGGCATGCGGCGCGCTGCCGCCCACATTGGATTCCTTGATGCCGCCGGTCAACGGACTTTTGGCGCCGATGGAAATCCGGCTGGTATTGACCAGTTTGGTACCGGTGAGCAGTCCGCCGGCAAACACCAGTTTATTGTCCGGCCCCAGAGGGTCGCAGTCGCCCGGCACCTCAGTGTTGATGAGGGCCGCCGTCAGTCCCCGGCCGCCTAGTCCCAGATATTCCTGGGGAAAATCAGTCTCGGAAATAGTCTGATCGGTCATGTTGATACGGATAAATTTCATGCGTTCTCCTCCCTTAGTATTGCTGCATATTTTGAAGCTTTGAAGTTCGTATATAGGATAGGAGTTTGTATAATGTCAAGAAAAGCTAGAGATTTATGCGAGTTGATTTTGAAAAATCTAGCACATGACCGGTTGCAAAATTCAATGGTTTTCGGTATGGATGAGATTGAATTTGAATATTGCACGAGTGGCAGACTTTTAATTTTTACTTACCATTTACGCTTTTCACAATTTAACGAGGATGAACGCTATGACAATGAAACTTGTAGGTATCGGCGGTATGGGGCTGATGTTAAGTCCGTCAGCAAAACATTTGAAACCGGGGGCAGCTGCGCAGTTCCTTCGCATCCATGATCGCGGAACACAAGACGACCGGCGGGATATGTGCCGCCAGGCATGGAAGGACCATGGTGCCGGCCTTGTGGGTGACTATGAATCCCTGGTGGGCGATGGCGATTATGACGGGGTGGTCATTTGTGCCGGAAAAAACGGCGACGACTGCGATATTTTCCGCTCCCTGGTGCCCCTCATGCAGCAGAACAAAAAGGGCCGACCGTTTATTTTGCATCTTTCCACGGTCAGCGCCGGATTTGCCCAGGCGGCGTATGATTTCCTGAGCGCTGAGGGAATCGACTATGTGAATTATCCCCTGACCGGCGGGCCGTTGGGTGCGGAAAAAGCCAACATGCTCATCCTGGCCAGCGGCGACGAATCCATTTACGCGAGGCTGGAACCCATGCTGCAAACCATCGGCACCCCCCGCTATTTCAGTACCAGCGTCACCGCCGGAGCCGAGGTCAAGCTGATCGGCCAGCTCATGGTGTTCAACGGCCTGGTGGGCATCTGCTCGGCGGCCGCGCTTAAATCTGAATGCTTCCAGGAGGAACTATCCGGGTCCGGGCAGGCTGAATTTTTTGATTTTTTAAACGGCGGTGCCGGCGGCACCCGCCAGTGGGATGTCGCCATCAGCAAAGGGATACGGGATAACACCTGGGATCAGGGATTTATGATCCATCATGCCGTGGTGGATGCGATCTACGCGGCCAAGCTCTGCCGGGAACGCGGCCTGCCGGCGATGGCTGTCATCCCGATGGCCTCCATCGCCCTGACCTTCGCCTATCTGCTCAGCAAATACGAAGGCACACCCCTGGCCACCCATGCCATCGTGCGGGAAATGATCAAGAAAAATGCGGCCGGGCTCGACCGCTTCCTGAACCAAAACCTCAGCTACAGCGACGTCGATGCGAGCATCAATAATTGTATTGCGGTCCTGCCCCAGCGGGTTCAAGATTCGGTGATGCTGGATATCGATCAGGATAGCTTCAGCGCCTAAACCCTTAGGCCACTTTTCTGACAACATGTTTTAAGAAACTGAAGGTGTCAGGTGTCAGTGTTCAGGTGTCAGGACTTAGCACCTCGGTCCCCTGACACCTGAAACCTGACACCTGAAACCAAAATCCACTGAACTTCGCATTGGCTGCCCGGCAGGGGCCATTTTCCCGAGCGCAGACAAGGTACCCATTAACCTTAGTAGATATTCGGAATATTTTTTTTCCGGGCTGAGTGCACCCACTTCGGCACGAACGGGGCAATCACATCCTGGGATACCACAGGCATTTCGATAAAAGACGGCCCGTCATGAACCAGTGCTTTTTCGAGTACCGGTTCAATTTCTGCGTGGTGCTGCAGACGATGGCATTGAAGCCCAAATGCCTGGGCCACCATGAGGTAGTCCGCAGATTTACTGAAATCAGTGCAAAAGGGTTTGCTCTCATTGACCAGCACGGCTTCTCCCCTGATCCACCCAAACGTATCGTTGCGGTACAAAACGATGGTGATATTCTTATTGGATCTCGCGATGGTTTCCAATTCACCGCAGTTAAACCCAAAACTGCCGTCACCGGTAAGCGCCAGCACCGGGGCATTCCCATCGGCGTAGGCCGCGCCGAGGGCCGCCGGTATCGCATACCCCAAAGCTCCGAGTGAATAGTTGCTGAGATATCTCCTGCCCGGCTGCTTTATCTGGTAAAGTGGGGTGGCAAATATGCTGCCCATCCCGGCTTCAGTGGTGATGATCGCATTCTCCGGCAGCAAATCATTGAGTACTTTCATGAACCGCGGCGGATATATCCCCTGGTTAACTTCCGGGATAGGGGAATCCAGAAGTTTTTTCAAGGCCTTGTCCCGCGCCTCGCAAAAACTGCGTATGTCGCTGGTTCTCTTAAGTCCGTTTTCTGAAACCAATGTCAGCATATATTCAAGCGATAATTTGGCATCCCCGCACATGGCAACTGCGGTTGGGTACATATTGCCCAGGTTTTCCGCTGCCACATCCAAATGCAGGATGGTTTTGTTCTGTTCCGGCTTTGGAAGGTTCCATGCATCCGTACCAGTTGAATCCGTGTTGGAGCCTATATAAAAAATCGTGTCCGCGTTTTGAATAAAACTGTTTGTGAATTCCGTTCCGCCTCTGGCCCCCACCACCCCTATGGCAAAGGGGTCGGTTTCAGCAATGGTGCCCTTGCCCGTTGTGGTGGTACCAACCGGTATGTTCAGGGCCCTGGCAAGCTGTTGAACAGCCGGCCCGGCGCCCGAACTCAATGCCCCCTGTCCGCAAATGATCAATGCGTTTTTGGAGTTCAAAAGAGCTTCCAGCGCGTTTTCAAGGCCGGCAGGATCTGCGATATTTCGGTAGGAAGGGTACACGGTGCACTCGCGCTGTGCATAAAGGTCGCCGACCTCAGCCGTGTCACTCAGACAGTTCCACATCATTCGAAGGTGAACCGGTCCCGGCCTACCGGAGGTCGCAATTCTGAATGCCCTGCGAATGAGAAAAGGGATCTCCGCGGGCCGATCCAGGACAAAACTTTCTTTGCAAATACTGGAATAGAATTCGGTTTGATTCATCCCGGTGAGCATGTTTCGTTTATCGTCATTGGGGTTGACATCAGAGGTGAAAAAAATCAGCGGAATGCTTCCGACATAGGCCTCGGCTATCCCCGGGGCCGGATGGGTAACGCCTGGGCTCGGAGATTCGATAACACCGGGTTTGTTCGCGACCTTGGCGTATGCTTCCGCCATAAAGGCGGAATTCTTCTGGTCCCTTGTCAGGATATGTTCGATTTCCGGATGCTCAAACCAATGGTCATAAAGATCCAAAGTGGTTTCCCCGGGTAGCCCAAAAACATGTTTGACATCATATAATTTCAACATCTCCAGAATTATTTGTGCGCCATTCATCGAAATCTCCTTAAATCTAATATTATACAGGAATGAAAATCGTTATTATGCATATGAGATCTTGTCAACATCTTATTCCTTGAAATTTGTTCGGGCCATCTGGCAGTTCAAAAATTTCGCACGAACCGAAATATCCGACGGCCTTGATGTTTTATTGTTTTTTAGCTACAGTATTGAAACATTCTTGACGGAAAATTTACGGCTAAGGAGAAAAAAAATGACCGATGACCGCATAAAAGCGATTTGGCAGAAAGGCGTTCAACTGATGGCAGAACAATATACTTGAGCCGAAGCCATCCTTCAAGTTTTGAGGGAAGATACCGGCTGGGATGCCGCCCCATATCAATGGGCCACGGCAGGGTATATGGGAGCAATAACTTCGGGCAAGACCATCTGCGGCGTGCTTTTCGGTGCTTCAATCTATCTGGGATATCTAAATGGGGCAGGTTCAGCCGATGCACCGCAACTGAAGGATGAAAAAAGGCTGGCTGCCATCAAATCGGTCAATGAACTGTTCAATGGTTTCATTAAACGGTTCGGTGAAACTGATTGCAGCGCCTTAACCGGTTGTGATTGGAGCAAAAAGGAAGACCGAAAACGATACTTTGAAGATGAAATTTATAAAGACACCTGTTTTCGTCAATTTGAATATGCCATTGAAAAATGCATACACGAATCTGTGTAATCTGCCTGCCCTGCGAAATGCGTAGCCTATTTCTCTGGGGCGAAATCTGCGGATTAAAATTTGCTGGAGGAATCGACTATGCCGACTGTATTCAATTCGCTAAAATTAAAGTTAAAAAACAGACAATCGCCAATACCCGAGTTCTCCTGGAAAACGAGTCCGCGATTGGCCAAACTAGTTAACGCCGAAGATTTCGAGTTTGATATCCGCTCATTGGATCCGGGCCGATTTTCTTTTCCCTACCATTTCCACCGAAATGCCGAAGAAATATTTATGATTATGGCGGGCAAGGCAATGTTGCGTACACCGGATGAATTTACAGAAGTAAATAAGAATGATGTCATTTTCTTCGAAAAGGGTCCTTCCGGCGCCCATCAGCTCTATAACCATAGTGATACTGCCTGCGTGTACTTTGATTTGCGGACTACGGTCGGAATTGATGTCTGTGAATATCCGGATTCAAACAAGATCAACATTCTGCCCTATTTAGAAATTTTTGAATCGTCAGCGAAAGTCGATTATTACAAGGGTGAAGAAGATGTGAAGTCGAAGTGGCCGGATGAAATTGTCAAAAATGACTAATTTGACCTTGATTCCGATATCATCTGTTAAACGATAAGTATTCTTTTCATACCTGAATCCAGGTCATCATTGCAGGATAAAAGTTTATAAAGGAGTTTTGCTTTGGAAGAAAACCGCATTATTCGGTTTGCAAGCCGAATGGATCAGCTGCCCCCTTATTTGTTCGGCATGATCAACAAAATGAAAATGGACAAACGGCGCAACGGGGATGATGTTATTGACCTGGGTATATGGGCAACCCCATGGATCCAACACCTGAGGCCGTGATTGAAAAGCTGGTTGAGGTAGCTAAAGATCCTAAATCACATCGCTATCCTGAAACCTCCGGCATTCCGCATTTAAAAATTGAAATCGCCGACCATTATGGCATCCCGCTCCGCCCGCTTAAAATTACGTTGGAACGGTTCAGTGAATATGTCGACCAGGCGATGGACAAGGAATTTGGCAAGCCAATCCTCTCGGGAGCGCAGCCATTGATTTATCCGCCGTATTACTGTATTCGATTGTGGCCGAAAGTGCATCACACGATGGGCGGCGTTTTAATAAATTTCCAAGCCCAGGTTCTCGATTTGTCCCGTCAGCCGATCAAGGACTTTTATGCCGCCGGGGAGGTCACCGACGGAATTCACGGCGCTTGCCGTTTGAGCAGCTGTGCGATTATCGACTGCCTGGTCTTTGGGCGTATTGCAGGCCGGAATGCGGCTGAGCAAGGTGCACAATCATAAGTGATAACATCGATCGTCTTTTTCCACAATTTATAAATAGCATAAACCTGTTACCGCCGGCATGTAACTTCAGTGACGAGCATAATCCCTCATATCACTCCCGCTGGTTTCTCTTGGGCAACAAACCTTTTTCGGTTGCCACCTCTTCAATTATTTCGATAAAGTCTTTGCTTACTCTGGCTTCCTTTAGAATTTCTTCATAGGATTTGCCCTTTTGCAGCATCTCGAATACGATATCCTCCGATTTACGATCATAGTTCACTTTATATAGCTTACGATTTTTATATCCGCGCTCGAGAAAACGGGCTATATAATTAAATGTGTAGTTCATTTTGATCAATTCATATTTAATTCTAAAAATTGCCAGCACCAGGAGAACTGCGACTGTAATAAGAATCGTAAGAATTAGAAGAAATACCACCTCGATAACCAGCGGAGACAATCCGGTAAACTCAGAAATCGATTGGATGACGGCCATGAATCCCCCATCTTGGAAAGTTTGGGATCCCATATCCCACTTAAATTTTGAACAGTTTCGTCTACACAGGATTTATAATCCGTTGGTTCAATTTGGTCAAATAATTTCTGCGCTGTATTTTGTTGAACGCTTCGGCATAAAAGCACGCAGATACTCTATATTTAAATTGCATCTTGTCCTTGTCTATATGGTTGGTGATCCTGTTGCCGGGCCTGTTATTCTATTTTCTTGATTTATCCGGGTCGATCACTTAAATAGAAAAAGGAACGGTGGTTCACATCTACCTCCCGCTCATAGAAAGACGAAGCGTAAGACAGGCAAAACATGATCGTCCCCCAACTGCTGAAAGTGACCGAAGGCCTTTATTATTTCGAATCCAGAACCGTTTCGCCCTTTGCCGTCAGTGGCGTATATCTGATCGTTCGGGGTGAAGTCGTCCTGGTTGAAGCCGGAACTTCCATATCCGTGCCTCATTTACTCAAAGCCATCGAAGACTTGGGGATTGATCTCGAGCGGATTACCACTCTGATCCCCACCCACGTCCATCTGGACCATGCCGGCGGTGCCGGCTGGCTGGTCGAAAAATTGCCGCATCTCAAAGTCTGGGTCCACCAGCGGGGCCTGAGACATCTGGCCGATCCGTCCCGGCTCATCAAAAGCGCCACACTCCTATACGGAACCCAGGAGAATATTACCCGCCTCCATGGTGAGATCCTGCCCATCCCCAGGGACAACCTGGTCGGAATCGAAGACGGCTTTATCCCCCTGGCCGACGGTCCCAGCCTCCAAACCCTGGACACCCCCGGACATGCCCCCCATCACCTGGCCATTTTCGACCCGGTCTCCCAAAGCCTTTTCTGTGGGGAAGCACTGGGGCATTACCTGCCGGAATACCGGCTGCTTTATCCGGCTGTGGCCCCGCCCGGTTTCGACCTGGAAATCAGCCGGGCCACCATAAAAAAATTAAGGGCTGTAAACCCAGCCCGGATTTGCTTTTCCCAGTTCGGATGGCGCAATGACCCCGAATGGGTCTTTTCTGAAAGCTACCGGCAACTCGATTTTTACGCCCGCCTAATCAAAACCGGCCTGGACCAGGGCCTCGATGTAGAAGGAATACGCGACCGCCTGAAAGAAAGCCTCGCAAGCCAGGGAATGAAAAGCCCCGAAGAATCCGGGGAAATGCTGCTTTCCCTGGTCTTGGGATACAAGATGTATTTCGAACGCCGATAAAGGGAAAACCGGCCGCATCGATAAGGACAAGTCGGGAGACATTTTTGCTATCAAAAAGTAAGTTCTAAGCCTAAAAAACGGGGTTGTTTTTGCATAGATCCTTAATTGTCAGACGTTCACCGTGGTCCGATCCCAATTAGCAAGATCAAAACCACATCCGATCAGCGCGGCAACTCGGTTCCTTCGTTCATGATCCGAATATATTCCACATAGGAATAGAGGCGGTTGCGTTTTTGCCCGGTGACCTCTTTGACGATTCCCAACTGTTCCAGCTCACGCAGACAGGCATTCACGGTAGCCGGAGAACGCTGAGTCTTTTCCTGTATCCAGTTTGGTGAGGCCATAGGACGTTCCAGCATGGCTTTGTGAATCAGGTGTGCTGAACCTGAAATACGTTTCAGACCGTTAATACGCTGGCCGTCTTCGGCTGACAGCTTCATCAGCTGCTGAGCGGTCTTCACAGCCTGAGTAGCCGTATGAATCACGGCATCCGCAAAGAAATTCAGCCACGCCTCCCAGTCACCGGTCAGGCGGACTTCGTTCAGCAGCTCATAATAGCGCTGTCTATGCGTTTTGAAGTATAAGCTCAGATAGAGCATCGGCTCCTTGAGCACTTTTTCGGAGCAAAGCAGCAGGGTAATAATCAAACGACCGAGACGGCCATTACCATCAAGAAACGGGTGAATGGTTTCAAACTGAACATGCGCCAGAGCCGCCTTGATCAGCGCAGGCGTCTTTTCCGGTTGGTCATGCAGAAACAGCTCAAGCTTACCCATGCACTCCTGAACATATTCCGGGGGTGGCGGTACGAATGCAGCTGTGCCGGGACGGCCTCCGCCAATCCAGTTCTGACTTCTGCGGAACTCACCGGGATCACACTCCTTGCCGCGCCCCTTCGACAACAAAACACTGTGGATCTCTTTCAGCAACCGGAGTGAAAACGGAAAGTCTTCACCCAATCGATTCAGCCCATGATTGAGCGCCGCCACATAATTGCTGACCTCCTGAACGTCATCCAGAGGCACCCCTGGTTGATGCTCAAATTCAAACAGCAGCAGGTCTGAGAGAGACGACTGGGTTCCTTCGATCATCGAGGAAAGGACAGCCTCTTTACGCACATACATATAAAGGAAAAGCGAGGTATCCGGAAGCAGCACCGATACACTATCCAGACGGCCAAGCGCCAGCAGAGCCTGATCAAACTTTTCCCTGAGTTCGGACGACCACTTAATAGGTGGAGCCGGCGGCAGCGGAGCCGGAACAAAAGCTTGCGCCTTTTCCCCAACCGTCGAAATTGTTATATAGTGGCCTTGCAGGTCTCGGTTCATGCTCTTATTTCACTTTTTGAATTAACGATTTTTTTATTTTAATTTAATTCGTTATCTAAAATAAAGAAATATAGCCGGATTGTCAAGGGGAACTTCCGGAATGACTAAAAATATACTTCAGACTCGTGGGGACCTTTGGGGACGTCCATTAAATTATAACTTTCTATTCCCGTTCAGATTTTAACCGCTCGGATTTGGCAATCTTCTCACCACGCTTCACTGAAATACTTACCGACGGCTGTGACACACTGAGCCACTCGGACAGATCTGTAGCATGGCAGCCCGACTTTCTCACCGCCCAATAGCACAATAAACTGCGTGCTTTGACTGCCGACCAAACGCCGGCGCTGCGGATCAAACCGCCTCCAACCAATTCGGCCGACGGCCCTGGCCAACGCCCTTTTCGACATAAGCCCGCTAGGCTTGTCGTGCGCTGGAAGCTTTTTTCCAAACAGCCGCTTTGCGTATTCTGTGTATTGAAGCTCTCTTGGCACATGTCCCATCAGCGCACCATGACCGCTATATAGATATATGGAACCGACGAATTTGTGTCAAATACCCATTAATGATTCATAGAACAGAACCTGAAAAATCGGGTTGCATGCCGGTCATTGCTTATTACCTTGTATAAATAGCAGTGATCTTCACTGCCGGTAATTAAGCTGCGAGGTTAAATTTCAGACAGGAGGTAAGCCATGTATCAAACGAATATGTACGAAGGCATGCTGGCAGAAGATATTCACGTTTTTGAAAAGTATCTCTAAGACGCCTATGCAGTCTGTGTAATCAGTCGGGTGACAATTGAAAGGAGTGCAACCATGTGTACCATGATTGTGGACAAAGTGGCGATAGAAGGAAGCGGCAAAGGAACAAGCGGGTGGTTTACGTTGAACCAGGCCAATGTATCATATGACCACCCGTTTGATGCACCGCTGGAACATGCGCTGAATATCGATTTCGTGAATGAGGCCCAGGGGCTTGGGGCTCGGGTTGCGGTGGAACTCAGTGCGGAAGCGGCGCAATCTTTGGTCGACACGATCCTTGCCGTGTTGGATCGGGCAAAGGCGGGCGGCCACCTGGAGTGATCGCAGATCTCGGAAAAAAGAGGGACGTCCGCTATATATTTACAGATAAAAATATATTTGGTATTTTTTGTTCTGCAATGCGGGAATCATCGGCGCGATCAAACCCATCAGCGAGTTCCCGGAAGAGGTGTTCGACGCAGTTAGGGCTTGGATTCAAATTCATCAAAAGACATCACCATTATAGCGGCAAAACAGTCGGTAAAAATCGCTTGCAGGGTGTTCGTTGCCGGCCATGAAAAAAGGATCGTATTTAACCTATGGTCAAATACGACCCTTTCCTTGTCTTGCATGCGCCGGGGATGAAGAAAAAATGGTTTGAAATTGGAATGGGAATTTATGACTTGCGGATATTGTGTTTGCGCATGCGGGCGCGCAAGGTGCTGCGGTCCAGGCCCAGGATTTCAGCCGCACTGTTTTTGCCGCTCACTTTCCAGCCGGTCTGTTCGAGCACGCGCTTAATATAGTCCCGTTCGACATGTTCCAGGGTTTGTTCGGGCCTGGATGCATCCCGGCGCGGTTTTTGCAGTTCATCCACCAACCGCAGCTTGGGGCCCGAGGAGTTGATCACCGCCCGTTCGAGGACATTTTCCAGTTCGCGAACATTGCCGGGCCAGTGGTAGTGTTCCAGCGCGTCCATCACTCTCGCCGGAATCACCTCGATGACTTTGCCCAGCCTTCTTGAAATCCGGTCAATATAAAAATTGAGCAGCAGCGGGATGTCGTCCAGACGATCGCGCAGGGGCGGCATGGTGATCGGAAAAATATTCAACCGGTACCACAGATCCTCCCGGAAGGCGCCCTTTTGGACCTCCGCCTGCAGATCGCGATTGGTGGCGGCAATGATACGCACATCCACTTTTCTGGTTTCCGAGCTGCCCAGGCGCTCGAACTCTCCGTCTTCGATCACCCGCAGCAACTTGGGCTGCAGTTCCAGCGGCAGTTCGCCGATCTCGTCCAAAAACAGGGTCGCGCCGTCTGCAACTTCAAAGCGCCCCAACCGCCTGGATTGCGCGCCGGTGAAAGCCCCTTTTTCATGGCCGAAGAGTTCGCTTTCGATCAGGTTCGAAGGCAGGGCGGCGCAATTCATTTTGACCAGGGCGCGATGCTTGCGCAGGCTTGTCCCGTGAACGGCGCGCGCCACCAATTCCTTGCCGGTTCCGGTCTCTCCGAGAATCAACACGTTTGTATCGGTGCCGGCGATTTGTTCCACCTTGAAAAACACATAATTGATGGCGTCGCTATTGCCGACGATATCCTCGTGGTTGTATACCAGTTTGATTTCTTCCTGAAGATAGGCCCGCTCGGCTTCGAGCTGCTCCTTGAGTTTTGTGATTTCGGCCGTGCGTTCTTCAACCAACTCCTCAAGGTGCTTTTTGTAATATTCGCGCTCGGTCACATCCTCGATGGCCAACAGAATCAACTGGGTCTGGTCACCTTGGCCGTAGATCCGCCTGGCATTCAGATACATGATCTTGCGGCCGATGGTTTCAAATTCATGTTCCACCTCAAAATCGCGAAACCCGGTATTTTGCGGAAGGATATCTTCCAACAATTTTCTGAGCTTGGGGATGTCCCATTGCCGGTTGCCCAGATCGTAGATCAGCACGCCTTCGGTCTCGTCGGGCCTGGCATCGAATGTTTGGTAAAAAGCGGGATTGGCCGTTATGACTTTCAAACCCGAATCCAGAAGGATCAAGGGTTCGCGAATCGACCCCAGGATGCTGTTGTGAATTTCCAGAAAACTTTTTACCATGTGATGATTCCATGTTTTTCAAGGACAGGTTTAAACGTGCGGTAACAATAACAGAAAATTCGGATGATGTAAATTTTTTCTCAAGCTCCGGCGGGTGCAATAACTCAAGCCGATCTGTTACGTATCAAATCCTAAGGATTTCATGCTGGAATCAAAAGATTTTCAGTGTTGTATTTCCGTGAAATATTAGGGGGTTGTGTCTGAAAACTACCAGCGGTTCAAGCATCTCTTTTACTCAAAGCACGAAAAAAAGCCCAAACCGATCAAAGGCTTGGATGGGGTGTATTCGTTAAAACGATTATCTGAAAAAATATGAAATATGTCATAAGGCGTTTTTGTTTTGTTTATTATAAATCACCGGGCTTCTCAGAATTTTGAGAAAGAGGAGCGGGGGTTTGACTGTGCCCACCTCCATGATTTTAGCAGGAAGAACAGGATATTACCGTTTATCAGTTGGAAGTTCAGCGACCCTATCCGGCCGAGAATTGTGGGATGGTCGGCTAGGCGAGGGGATTCCGCCACTTTAGTTTTGATAAACGAGCGAAATCAGAGCCGGTAGAGGCCAACTCGCAGCCATGTTCAATGGCAAGAGCTGCGAGGTGTGCGTCTGGCACCAGATTGGCGACAGCCTGATCACCCGTGAGCACCTGCTTGAAAACAGTCCAGTGCTTGAAAACAGTCCAGTGTCGCCCGGCCGGCCGAACGACTCGCGTGCAGGGCTGATCCAACCAGTTCTGGACCCGAACAAGTGCTTGTTCGAGAGATAGCCGGGTCTCGAAGATCCTTGGATTCGTCCCGATCTAAAACGTTTGATGCTCTGGATTGACCCCGCCAAAGGACGGCGGGATGCCCCGCAAACGGGATGCAAGCACAAGCACGCGCGCGACTGGTCACCCATATTCCGAACAAGGCTGAGCAAATGATTCGTTATTAGGGCTACTACTTAAATAAGTCACGGGGCTTGCGGAAGAAGGCGGGTATGGATGATGCGGTTCCGGCACTGATCGATGCAAAAATGGCACCCAAGGAATTTCGTAAAAGCTGGGCGCGTCTGATTCAGAAAATACACCAGGTGGACCCCCTGTTGTGCCCGAAGTGTCGGGATCCTATGAAGGTCATCGGATTTATCGAGGATGGTGAGATCATCGAAAAAATATTGCGGTACCTCGGGCTGCGGGAAACAAGGAGCAATGATCCGCCTAAATCAAGCAATAAGCCGCACACCAACCGTAAAGGGGAACTCACCTGCGATATCGCATATTCACAACTGCCGCCAATCGACTACTGGACCCAGTAAGTTCCCGGTTGTTCGATAATTGACAGGTTATCCAGTATAACTGCGCCTATAATTGGCCATTTCCGGGACCATGATAAGGAAACGCCGGCAATTTCCAATGCCGGATAACAACACGTTTACAGCCGCTGTTAGTCAAATTTTACACCACCCAACATGTAGTATTGAAAAGGAATTGACACACAAACATCGTTTTGGCATACTTGATTTCGAAAAAGCAATTTCCTATCTTTTACGATCATCGATTTTTACAATAAAACTTATGACAAGCTCAAGCTTCCTAAAACACTTTCCAAGAACTTTCAGGCTTTGAACAAAAAAAGTTATTTTAGAGGGTTTGTGCAAAAGATGCAAACCATCAAAAGGAGGATTAAACTCATGAGAATACGTAACTTACTGATAACTGTGGCGATCGCTGCCTTTATGGCTGTTTCGCTTTCAGCCGAAGCCATGGAAAATTCTGCTCCAGGCAAAGGCGAAGCAAAGCCAAACCAATTCTGGTGGCCTGACCAGCTGGATCTTACTCCTCTCCGTCAACATAATCCGGAGTCCAACCCTTTTGGCGAAGCGTTTAACTATTCAGAAGAATTCAAAAAACTCGATCTGGAAGCCTTGAAGAAGGATATTGATACGTTGTTGACCACCTCACAGGACTGGTGGCCGGCAGACTACGGAAACTACGGACCCTTTTTCATTCGTATGGCCTGGCACAGCGCAGGGACATACCGTACTCTTGATGGGCGTGGTGGTGCCGGCGGCGGTCAACAACGTTTTGACCCGCTCAATAGCTGGCCTGACAATGTAAATCTTGATAAAGCACGACGGTTGCTTTGGCCGATCAAGCAGAAATATGGGAAAAAGATTTCATGGGCTGACCTGATAATTTTGACTGGTAATGTTGCGATGGAAAATATGGGTTTTAAGACACTTGGCTTTGCTGGTGGCCGCGAAGATGACTGGGAGGCTGATCTAGTCTATTGGGGACCTGAAACAAAGTGGCTTGATGCGAAGCGTCGCGGCAAAGACAAAAAATTGGAAGGACCTCTTGCCGCTGTTCAGATGGGTCTGATCTACGTCAATCCGGAAGGGCCGGGTGGAAACCATGATCCACTTTCAGCCGCAGAGGCTATTCGTGAGTCCTTTGGCCGCATGGCAATGAACGATGAAGAAACGGTGGCGCTGATCGCAGGCGGGCATACCTTCGGTAAAGTCCATGGCGCGCATAAGCCGGATGAGTGCGTTGGAGCCGAGCCCGGCGGTGCACCGATTGAAGAACAGGGACTCGGCTGGAAAAACAAATGCGGTAAAGGGAACGCGGAAGATACGGTCAGCAGTGGGTTAGAAGGTGCGTGGACAGGTGCTCCAGTTAATTGGACGCATATGTTTCTGGATAATTTATTCAGGTTCGAATGGAAGCAAACCAAGAGCCCTGCCGGTGCAACTCAGTGGATTCCAACCGATGAATCTGCCGCTAGTATGGTGCCTGATGCGCACATTAAAGGTAAGTTTCATGCGCCTATCCTGCTTACCACGGATCTTGCACTTAAAAAAGATCCGGACTATCGAAAGATTGCGGAGCGCTTCCGGAAAAATCCCAAAGAGTTTGAAAACGCGTTTGCCAGAGCCTGGTTCAAACTGACGCATCGTGATATGGGGCCGCGCGCACGCTATATCGGCTCTGAGGTGCCGGACTTAGTGATGATTTGGCAGGATCCGATTCCTGAAGTCGAGCATGAATTGATTGGCGAACAAGACGTTAAAAAGCTGAAAGCTGAAATTCTTGAATCCGGGTTGACTGTACCCGAGCTTGTAAGAACGGCTTGGGCGTCGGCTTCGAGCTTCCGTGTAAGCGACATGCGCGGTGGTGCAAACGGGGCGCGCATACGCCTTGAGCCACAGAAAAACTGGGAAGTTAACGACCCGGCTGAACTGACAAAAGTCCTTCAGCGTCTGGAAAAGATCCAGAAAAAATTCAATGACTCACAATCCGGCAATAAGAAAGTATCATTCGCCGATCTGATTGTCATGGGTGGAGCTGCTGCCATCGAAAAGGCGTCCAAGGATGCCGGTTATGACGTCGAGGTCCCGTTTAAACCGGGCCGTGCTGATGCCGTGCAGGAGCAAACCGATGTCAATTCTTTCGCCGTGCTGGAGCCGACAGCGGATGGATTCCGGAATTACTACAGTGAGAACAGCTACCGTTCGCCGGCCGATATGCTCGTTGACAAAGCGAGCCTGTTAGATCTGAACGTTCCCGAGATGACCGTTTTGGTGGGCGGTATGCGTGCGCTCGATGCCAACACCGGACAGTCGAAGCATGGCGTGTTTACCGACCGGCCCGGAGTGTTGAGCAATGATTTTTTCGTGAACCTGCTTGATATGTCCACGAAATGGAAGAAGTCTTCTGAGTCTGAGGGCGTATATGAAGGCTCTGACCGGAAGACAGGTGAGCTGAAATGGACAGCAACTTCTGTGGATCTCGTCTTCGGTTCGAACGCTGAATTGCGAGCCGTGTCAGAGGTATATGCATTTGACGATTCTAAAGAAAAGTTTGTGCGTGACTTTGTCGATGCCTGGATCAAGGTAATGAGACTCGACCGCTTTGATCTTGGGTAATTAAATCCCTTATGACATTTTCTAAATCGTTATGTCTTTGAAATGAAGCAGCCGTCGTTTAGAAAGGAGAAAGTAAAGATCCGGGTCCAGAGGGCCCGGCTTTGATTATCCCCGGAGGGGATTTAGTTTACCGACATTTGACGATTTACGGAGTACTGGAGTATTGGAGTGATGGAGTAATGGAAGAACCCCCTTTTTCCATCGCTCTCAGAAAACAGACGCCTGAAGAAAACCTGAAAGTTTAAGGCTCTTTTTTTTAACCAATACTCCAGTACTCCATTACTCCGGTTGATTTATACGGGCAGAGCCATTGATCTCTGACCTGGCCCTGAGGACCCGGTTTTCAATGTTGGAATAAATATACCAATCCACCGCAAAAAATAATTTTTCTTTTTGGGTACATTTTCACCAACAATCGATCAAAGGTTTTGACCAGTCGGATTTTGGTGAGATATTCAATGTATCGTTATCCACATGGCTAATATGAAAACTGCACTACGGCTATTTTCCTTTAGTATTCCTGACGTTGAAATTTTAAAGACTGTCATATCTATTCTGCTCAATCGAGGTTCTGACATTTAGCTTTTATTGGGAAATCCACTGTTCCCTATTGACTCTATCCAATTCGTACATACCTTATATCATCTAATTGCCGCCCAACTTCGATAAACACTAATAAACCATGCGCTGGCTTAAGGCCGCCAAAGGTTATATTTTAAAAAGGAATGTTTGGGCGGCATTAAGCGGCTTCTTGGGTGTGCGTGCATCTTCTCCTTGAATAACGGCACCTTTTGAAGCAGTAACCAGGGCAGGGTCAGAAATGGCGCTGCCTTTTATTTAGGTATTGCGTAGGCAACAGTTTGACAGCAGGAAATCAACCCTTTTGAGCTTTTTTAATACGGCAGGCGAGTGCGCCTGATGAAAGGATGCGAAGATGGAAATGAAAAAAGTGCTGGCGGGATGGAGCAATATCTGCCCTGGCTGCAACATTGGGCGCAAATATCCAGATTCCTTTATCGGCAAGAAAGTGAGGAATCACTGGGAAAAAGGTTGCATGTCGCATAACGCCTATGTTGAAGTGTACGGCAGTGACGAGCCTTCACCGAACAAAAGCAAGGAAACCTCAGACGATAAATGAATTTGCGATTAGCCGTGAGGAAGGGAGTTGCCATTTAGTCCTTCAAATGATCAAAGGTTTTGACGGGCCTATTTTTTTAGGTATTCTCAATCTGTCACAGGGCCCCAGCGCCTCTATTGATAGAGGGCTTTTCACACCGATGTCATCCTCAATAGATGTTCTTTGAGCCATAAGTGCTGATCCTATAAAATAGTGTAAAAGCTCATAACAACAGGCTGCACAGGGATTCGAGCCACTTTTTGACCATCACCTGTGAGCCAGAGCGTATGTGACCTAAAAAATGCAATAAATAATCCACTAAATCTAAACATGAAGGAGTTAAAAATGGCAGAAGCAAAAGGATTGATGAAACCGGTAAAGCTGAAAAAAGAGCTGGCAGAGCTTCTGGGTGCAACAGAACTTCCCAGGACAGAGATAACCAAAAAACTATGGGACTATATTAAAGCGAATAAACTTCAGACAAAGACTGAAAATGGAAAGCCTGAGAACGCAGGCAAGTTCATTGTGGCTGATGATCGTTTGCTCCCGATCTTCAAAAACACAAAATCAAAAAGCAAATCAGGCAAGGTCACCGACCTTACAAACCTGAAGGTGGGCCAGACGATCAACATGATGCAAATGGCCGCTGTTGTCGGCGCAAACATAGAATAATCTTAAAGTGTCGGGCCTCCATATGAATAATGCAGGCCCGACACACCTGAGAAAACAGTACGAAGCTAACAAATTAATCAACCGACACCCCATTCGTCCAATTGAACTTTCAGCTTTTGCACGTAGGCGTCTCATTGCTCGTTCATCTTAATCGTCTCCTTTCAGTTTACATTTTCGATATTTTGGATGTCTGACGCATCTTGCCGTATAAAAGTCTTTGACTTTCAGCCACACTCAGTTATTCAACCTTGTCAACTGCCGCCTCGAACCTGCATTTTGTGGCAACCAGGATGTAAAGCTTGGGTTCGTCAGTGAACGTTTCTATTTCAAACCCAAAGGGCTTGAGCAAAGCACCGGCTTCCGGCTTTTTCGGGAATTCATCAAGAGGGAAAGGAACAATTTCTTTTAATGAAAGAATGAATGCTTTCCCCAGGGGATGACTGATCACAATGCGCCCCTCAGCTTTCATCATCCTGCTGAGATTAGAGAAAGCACTTGCCTTGTCAACGATGTTGGGATAACAGGCATTAAGGAAAGCCGCATCGATACTGCCTCCCGGCAAATTGAGATCCCGAACATCCGCCATAACGGTTTTCACGTAAGGGTAGTTTTTTCTCAATTGTTCCAGCATACCTTCTGAAAAGTCGCAGGCATGAATGCAGCCGGGCTTATATTTCTTGATAATGGGTATCAAAATTCCCGTGCCAGACCCCACATCAAGAACTGTATCACCCCTGGTGATCTTGCCATGTGCTACTATTTTCTCAAGACGTTCAGGAACGCCCGCAGGCAAAGGCGGCTCAAAGAGTTGGTATAGCTTATCAAATGAATTTTGCTGGAGCCTGTTAATCCTCTGAACTTCCTCTTCGTTGACAGTCTTAAAAGGTGTCATAGGGGGCCTGCCTTTATGGTATCGTTTCGATAAAGACGCATTCACGCCTTTGGCTTTATTGAATACTCCTAGACTCAACTTAAATCAACGCAAGATAAGTGAAATGAAAACATTCAAGCGATCGGCGATTAGGTCAGTCAGACTTATCACAAATTTTCCGGCCGTCTGATATCCTGAGGGGAAAGATTGTCATACGTCTATCGTGGTCCGACCCCCCCGTTCAATACTGTAGTGCCTTCAGATCCTGTTTCAGTATCATTTCAATTTTCCTTTGGAATTGGTTTCAACTGTTATTCAACGGCAATTTTAGCGGTGATCCGGTACATCCAGCTTGGTCAAGCCACCGATTTATCTTCCTTAGCCAACTTTTGCAGATAGTCCTTGGCGAGTCTTGTGAGTATAAAGCAATTGGATATATTGTCGCCTTGTTTCACAACTTTAGATATGCTTTTACATTTAGTCTCGTCACGCAGAACAAATCCGGTTTGGCGTAAAGTTCGTAATCGTAATTTTAAAGAACCCTGTTCTTCCTCACTATTTGGAGACTGTAGTTTATTCTCGCTGATTAACTTTAATGTTTCTAATGCGCCATCGTCTATTGCACCATAAAAATAGTCTTTTATATCTGCCACTCCTTTTTCCACACCTTCCAATTTGGCGCTCACACCTTTTATTCCTGCTGAGAATTCAGTTATCCGATCCGACAACAGGGTTAAAAATAACAGCGCCAAAACAATAATTAGACCTGTCATAGTGGCACTGGATACTGTTTCATCGACTAAAATCCGATATAAAAAAGCAATAGCTACAATAGAAATGATAATAATTACGTATAATTTTATTTTAGGCAAATTCATAATGTAATCTCCTTTCTGGGAGTAATGGAATTTTAGCCCTATTCTATTTTCCCTTAAATTCTTAAAAGTTTGTAGATCGAATACCAATCAATACTATTTAAAACAGCCTAACCTCCAGCAATCTTCGCCTTGAATCCCCTGAACTTTAATTCAGTGACCAAAGTGTCCCGATGATCACCTTGGATTATGATTACGCCATCTTTCACCGATCCACCAGTCCCGCAGCGCCGCTTTAATTGGGTGGCAAGACGCTTTAATTCATCGGCACTTATTGCAAATCCTGAGATCGTTGTAACCGTCTTTCTTTTTCGGCCCTTTATCAGTTGGAAGTTCATCGACCCTATCCGGCCGAGAATTGTGTGATGATCGGCTAGGCGAGGGGGTTTTTCCACTTTAGTTTGGGAAAACGAGCGAAATCAGAGTCGGTAGAGGCCAACTCGCAGCCATGTTCAATGGCAAGAGCTGCCAGGTGTGCGTCTGGCACCAGATTGGCGACAGCCTGACCACCCGTGAGCACCTGCTTGAAAACAGTCCAGTGTCGCTCGGTCGGCCGAACGACTCGCGTGCAGGGCTGATCCAACCAGCTCTGGACCCGAACAAGTGCTTGTTCGAGAGATAGCGGGGTCTCGAAGATCCTTGGATTCGTCCCGATACGAATAAATGCGGACAGAACGGTCCAGCACAGGCAGACAACTCCAGTTCCGGATAGTTGGCCATCCCACCACGTACGCGCTTTCTGGTGACTGGAATGAAGCGAGTCTTCCGCATACAATAGAATATTGGCATCGACGAGAATCAACGCGAACCCTCGCCTTCGACCTGGGCCAGCAGTTCCTGTATGTTGTCTAAATTGCGGCCCTGCCGGAGGCCCATTTTGTGAGGTTTCGTTTTATAGCGACGCTGCTTCGCAGGTTGTTCCACCTGGTCCAGGCCGGCACGAAGGGCTTCGTTGACTATCGTCTTAAAGGGGGTGTTCAATTTGCCTGCAACAGCCCGTGCCCGTTCAATTACGTCATCATCTATGGATAGTGTCGTTCGCATATTGTCATCATAGCATCAAATTAATTGATGTCAATACATCATTTCATGTTTTGATACAACATATTGAAAATATTGGGACAGGTAAACTATCTATCTGGCCGCACAATGAAGAAAGCCTGGAAAACCTGGCGCGCTATATTATCCGAGCGTCTTTTTCTCAAGAGCGCATGACATATATTGCGCCTGATAAATCAGCCAAGGGCGTGGCCAAAGTCTTATCCGAATCTAAAGATGGAAAGGCACCCAAAACTTTTGATTCCCTGGATTGGCTGGCGCAATTGACAACCCATATCCCGAACCGTGGCGAGCAGATGGTTCGTTATTATGGCTTTTATTCGAATAAATCGCGTGGATTACGAAAAAAAGCCGGCACCGATGTTGCAGTCCCGGCGTTGATTGAATCTGAGGTTTCATCTAAAGAATTCCGTAAAAGCTGGGCTCGTTTGATACAGAAAATCTATAATGTTAATCCATTGGTGTGTTCTAAGTGTTTGGGATCGATGAGAATAATCTCTTTTATCGAGGATGAACAGCTTGTGAAAAAGATCCTCAAACACCTGGACTTATGGGATGTTAGGCGCAAACCGCCTGGGCGCGCTCATGGTCCGCCGCCTGAAACCTTTATTATCTACGACGAGCTATTATCGCCGGGCGCAGATGATTACATAATCGATGCTGATCGTTCGACCTTGAGGCTCTCGACAGGTTATCCGATTGAAACCTACCTTTGAAAAATCCAGCCGCAGCCATACCGGTGAGCTATGTCCGAATTCGGCGATATGCCCTATTGCAAGTCAAAAAATCAAAGTTGACAACAAAGCCCGCTTCCGTTATCAGGTTGGGTATTGGTTCCGTTTAATTGATGCCTCAATATCTGGGGCCTCAGCCGAAACCGATACACAATTCACCATTTTCCCTTGATATGCACCGAAAAAGCAATGTCTTATCTTTTTTTGACCGATGGCAGCTGACCTGACACACAGGACCCGGATTTCGCTCTCGACTAAATAGGCTTGAATTACAATCATTGTCTGGAGTTTAGTATTGAACCCAATATTTTCCCGATGGCCTTGGCTTGTTTCCGCGCTGCATCTCCATATTCAGCCGGACGGTTTTTTTCTGCATATTCAGCTGTACATAGGCCCATATGCTGGTATACACTGCCAACTGCGCAGTCATGTCCATAGCCGCAATCATAGCACTGATAATTGCCTGGGTCGCTAAAACTTGCGATCACGGCCATTTTATTGCTAAGCATCATTTTTTCTACGAATCTGGTGGCTTCCCTGGTATCGTTATTGCGGTCCAGCCCGACGGCGACTCCAAGTTTGCCGGCAAATGGATAGGTTGAACGATGCCTTAAGGCAAAGGTTCTTTCCCAGAATGCATGCCCGATGGCGTTTAAAGTGCCATAGTAATTTGCCCCGCCAAAAACCAGCGCATCTGCTTGTATAATTTTATTAATAACCGCTTGAAAATCATCCCGTTGAACACATGTATTATCCCCCGCACATTTTAAACATCCCAGACAGCCCTTGATGTTAAGTTTGGCGAGATGAATCATCTCGTATTCCACCTTGGATTCTTCCAGGATATCCTTCACGATAATCTTTGAATATGCAGACTTTCTACCGCTGCTACTGATTCCGATTGCTCTCATTTCTCAAATCCTTTTTTTTCAAGACCTCCACAATTTCCGACTGCTCCGGACGGTGGGTGTAGTCGGGGTTGGCCTCGGCACTGACCACATTGCCTTTTTGGTCTAAAACAAACCGGGCAATCTGCTCGCCGCGCTTTACCGCTATACTCACCGATGGCTGCGAGACGCCAAGCTTTTTAGAAAGCGCTGTGGCACTGCAGCCTAACTACCTTACCGCCCAGCAGCATAGCAAACTGCGTGCTTTGACGGTCATAGGGTGTTTACCAGACGCCCGCACCTGATCCGGATCTATGTTCAACTCCGATGATACCCGTTGGGTCATTTTGTCTAAATCATACCCCTGAGCTTGCAGCCGGAAGTGTTCTTTTAACCGCTCGCTAACTTCATCTAATACGGACTGCGTAAATTCACCATCGCCTAAGATCCGTTCATCTCCCTTCATACGATCCCGCGCTGCGCGCATCGCCTTAACCGCTGCCCAGCCGCCGGCACTTCGGATCAAACCACCGCCTACCAATTCAGGCCGCCGGCCTTGTAAAATCCCCTTCTGTAACCAAAACAAAAAGTTTCAGTGTCAGTGACAATATCACCCAAACGTCCAATAAAATTGTCCCGGTCTTGATCATCTGAGAATATCCGCCGGCGTTCGATTCCGCGTACGATAATATGATGCAAGGCACCGGGAGCATCGATACGAGCTTTGCGTGGCATATCATCCTTGTATCATATAAAATCTAAATTGCAACTCATCCCAAGTCATCGTATCACTATTCATGACCCTTCAAAATCCTGATAAAGTTAAAAACTGCTGTTCTCAATATTTTCACTCAATCCCGGATTGAGCCTTAATCAGCCTGAATGCGGCATATAGGAGAGTTCTCCTTTCGATCTATGCCCACTACTGGAATGATAAGCGCGGAAACGGGTGCCAGGGATCAAATCAGACCGCCCGGGAGGTCAATATTGATAGTTTAAGGAGATCGGATATTGTTGCGGTTTTGGATTATTTGGGATTTAATTTGGTCAGAGATTTAAAGAAACTGATTTAGCCATGTTTATGATATCATTTTTTTTATGTAAATTATTTAAGTAGACCTGGAGGGCTGATATTTCTTATTTTGATGCCACTTTCGCTTGCATGACAAAAAGGCGGGATATTAAAAAACATCCCGCCTTTTGGAATCACCTTCATCAAAAATTATTTCTAATTCTTGGCTTCGGATTTATCACTAAATCTTCAATGCGTTTCTAATGAATGTTTTGAATAATGTATCTGGGGTGTTAAGCTTTCCACCAGCGTTCCGCGATGCGACCACCGTCTAAACGGTCGTTGGAGGATAGCTTGCCGTGCGTAACCTTATCGTTTTTGGCCAGGACTGCGTTGGCAAAAATAGGAATAACCGCCCCGCCCTCATCTCTTAGTATGCGTTGCATTTCAACATACATTTCACGGCGTTTGGTCTCATTAAGCTCACCCCTGGCTTCAACCATAAGTTTGTAGAATCGCTCGTGGTCCCACTGGGTATCGTTCCAAGCAGCTTTGGGTGCATAGCCTGTTGAAAACATTACGTCCTCTGTAGAATAGCCTGCCCAATAGCAGGCACACCAAGGTTTTTTCAGCCAGACGTTGCTCCAATAACCGTCATTGGACTCGTGCACCACCTTGATATTAATGCCAGCCTTGGCTGCTTGTTCCTTGTAGAGGACGGCAGAATCAACTGCCCCTGCAAAGGCTGCGTCTGCGGCACTGAGAGCGACAGAGAGGCTGCTGAGCCCGGCTTTTTTCAAATAAAACTTTGCTTTGTCCGGATCATATGAATTCTTCTCTATTTCCTTCGCGTAAAAACGATAAGAAGGTCCAATCGGTGTATCATTTCCAATCGTCCCATGTCCCCCCAGAATTAATTTGAGCATTTCTTCTCGATCGACAGCGAATTTGATAGCCAGTCGAACATTGTTATCGTCGAATGGCGCTGTTTTGGAAAGCATTGGAAAAGTGTAGTGTAACGGCCCTGAAGTTTCCTCAACATGGATACCTGCCCGGCGATCAAGGAGATGGGCCGATTTGAGGTCCACTTGATCAATCACATCGACCGACCCAGTAACGAGGGCGGTGGTACGAGCCGGTGTGTCAAGAATCACGTGCAGTTCCACCTCGTCAAAATGCCCACGACCCTCCTTCCAGTAGTTTGGATTCCGGACAAAAGTGGCCCTTACCCCAGGCTCAAAATTCTTGAGGATGTATGCACCGGTAGCAATTCCCGGCTTCCAATCGAGACTGCCATCTTTTGCCGCCGGATATATGGCAAAGCCCTCGGTATTGAAGTTGAAAGGAAAATCGGCGTTCCCGCCATTAAGTTCGAATACAACCGTGTAGTCGCCATCGGCCTTCAAGTTTTTAATTGGATCCGTAAGCGGTTTCACGGAAGATTTGGAATCTTTGCCCCTGTGGTAGTTAATAGAAGCAATGACATCTTTGGCGGTAAGAGTTTTTCCGTTATGGAATTCTACCCCTTTTCGAAGCTTGAAGGTCCATGTGGATGCATCTGCTGTCGAATCCCAGCTTTCAGCGAGGCACGGTACCACCTTGGTGTCGGCATCAATTTCCGTAAGCGTATTTGTCATCGTACGGGACATCGCAGCCTGAAAACCGCTTTCAATTGTTGCCGGGTCGTACGTCTCCGTTGTTGAGCCATGCGCAATGCCCACTTTGAAAATTCCCCCCTTTTTAGGGGTTGCCGCCATTGCTTTCTTGCCCGCAAACGACAATGGTAGTGTTGTGGCCACCCCGATCATTGCGATGCGGCCCATGAATTCACGGCGAGTTATTTTTCCATCGGCAAATTCTTTTAAAAAATTCTGCATCAGTTTGGCTTTCTTCTGCTCGTTCATTTTTCCTCCTCACATTTTATTCGTTCCGGGGTTTATACGATATGTAATGGGTAAATTGTTATTACCAAAAAAAGCTTGTGTGGAAAAGTATATTTGTATATACAATAAGAAAATAAAATAGAGAAAATAACCTATTATGTCAATAATTATTATTCTTGCAGCAATTATGAATGAAAATTAAAATAAATGGGTTTGAAGGTGTTGGGGTTGTTCTCGTCCAGAACCGAACATAATTGAGCACCATTATGCGAAATAGAAAAAGGTCTCAAAAAATCAATGCCGTACTGCCGTTAAATGCAAACGCCCGTCTGCCAAGATATCTGAAGGTTTACGAATATTTGCACGGCATCATCCGTCGCAACAGATTGGAAGTCGGCGACCAGCTTCCCACAGAACAAAAGCTTGCTCAGAAATTCGGTTTTAACCGAATGACGGTCAGAAAAGCCATGGACAAGCTCGTCGTCGAAAAGATGGTGGTTCGAAAACGGGGGCAGGGAACGTTTCTTGTCGCAAAAAAGCCCAAAGAGTTTGTTTACAGCCTCGACATAACAACCGGGTTCTTTAAAGACATGCGCTATTATGGGGTCAAGCCCAGTTCGAAGACGCTCAAGGTGGAGGCGCTTGATGCGAACGAAAAAATATCTTTGCTGCTTGATCTGAAAAATGATAGCAAAGTCATTTCTATCCTACGCATTTTTTATGCGGATGATGAACCTATCATGATCGAAAACAGTTACCTGTCTTATTCGGAATTTAAAGATTTGTTGGATTTCGATCTGAGCGGCCTGCGATATCCTTTGTTAAAAGAGAAATTCAATATCATTCCGCACCACTCTAGCCAAACTTTCACTGCTGTATTGTCTGGTGAGGAAGAAACAAGGCTGTTCGGATTTTCCGAGCCGCAACCCTGTATGCAAATGGAGTTCGTCCTGTATGATTTCAGTAATGTCCCCATAGAGGTGGGCTATTATCTTTATCGCGGCGATAAGTACACGTTCAACATCAATTCAATAGAGTACGTGTTCGACTGATACTTAGCACGAGTCGGAGGCTTTCACCGGTCTGGTGCTCAAGGGCGATGTCATCGTGTTTTACGTTGGCCCCTCGGCAACAGCAGCCTGATTTCCTGCACGTTCCGGGTCGGAAAAATCGGTTTGGTCGAGGAATCCCCTAAAATATGCACGGGTTTTCTCTATCCAGCGTTTCGATATACTTCGTGGTTTTGCTGTTATGAATCGTCTGCCTTGAAAAGTTAATAGAGGCTATTCATATATACAGGCATTTAGTAAACGTCTAGACAATTATTTGGAAAAAAACTACCCGTCCCCTGAAATAAATAAAAGAGAGGAAGACAGATCATGAATCCAAGATACATCAAGGCTAATGGATCGCCCTATCGCTGCGGTCAAATAATCGGCAAGGCCTGGCATCATCATATTGTGACAATATTGGAGGCTGCCGAGAATGCAGCCACCAACAAAGACAATATGACGCTGCACGATTGGCTGCCCCATGCCCGGAGCCTATTGCCCTACATAGAGAAGCATACGCCAACGACGCTGGAAGAAATGAGAGGGATGGCTGAAGGTTCCGGGCTGCCCTTTGACGACATTCTGCTTTTAACCTGCACTTACGAAAAATATTTCAATTACCATATGCCTGAACACTGCACAGGATTTGCTGCCATGGGGAATGCATCTTTGTCCGGAGAACTGGTTGCCGGCCAAAATAACGACGAATGTTTTCACCACTGGGCCGCCGGAGATATGGACGGTGTAATCCACTTCATGGAGGAAACCGGGATGGAAACACTTGTTTATACGCATCCGGGAGTTCCGGCTTACATGGGAATGAACTCGGCCGGACTTTGCATTCTCTGGATGGCTATTGACAATGGCGAACGTTCTCCCGGGGTGCCGACAAACGTTCTGATTCGCGAAATGCTCCGATTTGAGTCGTTGAAAGATGCTGTCGCGTTTCTTGAAAAAACACCCCGGACGCTGCCGAATAATTATTTGCTGTCGCATACGGCTGAGGGCATCTGCAATATCGAGTGTTCTCCCGCCGCTATTTATCCGAAATATGATAAAAGCATACTTTATCATGCTAATCATATTATGGAAGAAAACATGACCGGCGAAGACATGATACTGAAACATTCCGAAAGCAGCACGGTGTCACGTTATAAAGCCATGGGTGGACTGCTGGCAGAATATGAAAATAAAATTGATGCCGAAGTCGCCAGGAAAATTCTCTCTGATCATACTTATTTTCCGGCATCAATCTGCGCCCACCCAAGGCCCAAGTCAATTTACTCGAAAACCATGGCAAGCATGGTTTTTCTACCCAACAGCGGTGCTATGCAAATTGCCTTCGGAAACGGATGCGAGATACCTTACCAAACATTTTCTTTTTCAAAATAATCAAACAGCTTCAACTGATCGGCGATATGGCTTGTGATAATGATCCACTTCGAAAACGGCTTAAAGAACTGAAAATTAAACTTATTGTGCCGCATCGGAAAAATAGGACAAGGTCTAAAAGAAGAAAATAGCCGCATCAGACGGTTCAGGTATCGCACGCGCTATTTTACGGATTCGGGCATCATCGGATCAAAGGAGTTTGTGGCAGAAAATTACCAGCGGTTTAAACATCTATTTTATTCGAAGCACGAAAAAAAGCCCAAACCGATCAAAGGCCTGGATGGGATGTATTCGTTAAAACGATTATCTGAAGTGATATGAAGTATTGTAAGGTTGCATATACAGCCAACCTTCGGCGCTTCAAAAAAGCCATTGAAAAGGATATGTCAGGCCTGGAAATGTATAAGCGGCTTGCCGATGGACGACATGAAGGATTAGTCGAACTGCCGCTGGAATCAGCCAGATGCGTTTAAACAATGGTATCATTCCGGCCGGGGCGGCGGCCATCCCTGGGAGGTTTACCGGGGAGGCAATACGACCCACATAGATTTGGGAGTCACTGAAAAGGTAGACGGCTGGTCCGTATTTTTAAGGGGATCGAGCACTTCCCGCATGGCGGAAACCATCAGAATTGCCCTGGCGCTGGTAAAAGAGGGATTACCGGTTGAGATTCATGATGCCGAAGAATTACAAACAAGATTATTGGGCATGGATAATATGGGGATTATCCCCAAATTTATTATCAATCACCGGGCTTCTCAGAATTTTGAAAAAGCGGATCGGGTGTATGACTGTGCCCACCTCCGTGATTTTAGCAGGAAAAATAGGATATTGTCGTTTATCAGTTGGAAGCCCATCGTCCCTCTCCGTCCGAGATTGGTATGATGGATTATCGAGTTGCATTGTAGCAGCAGAATAAAAAGTTCACCACAGTCTTTTGTTTGCATATGCTTTTCCGGAGTGGGATTTTAGGTATTTTTCAAATGCCAAGGCTGTGGATTGGTCTTTAAGCGCAATATAGGTGTGTTGTACAACCCATGTCTGATTGGCTCTATTCCGTATCTTAATCCTTCTGTTCCAGCTGCTTGATAACCCGGTCAAAGTCACTCTCGAAAAGGCGATCCTGAACAATTCGGTATTTTTCAAATTCACTTTCGGCATGGGCCTTGGCCAGTTTGGCGGTCAGCTTGCCAGCATCCTGAAGGATCTCACGGTCATCAAACTCCAGAAACATATCCAGCCTTTTGGCCCAGTCTTCCATGGTCATGGGAATTTTCCGCCGGGCTCGTTCCTCAGCCAAATCCAGATAGGCGTTGACGATCCGTCCCAATGATTCCAGTTCATCCCTGGCCAGATAATTTTTGGCCACCGATACATCGGTCTTCACAATCTTGCCGGCCGGAGCCTTTTCCCATGTGGTCAGTCCCATATTGCCTTTTGTGCTGTCAGCTCGCTGCATGATCAGTTCGGCAGCAGTTTTGCCGTGAATGGCAAAATGCAGCTTGTTCTGGACCTTGGCAAAGAATGCCGTTGTAGTCGGAGCATCTTTGTTGTAATCGACGCTGGTGGTGTAAATGTCGGTGATTTTCTGGTAAAAGCGACGCTCGCTGAGGCGGATTTCCCGGATCTCTTGAAGCAAACGCTCAAAGTAGTCTTCCCCAAGGAAGGCTCCGTTTTCCATCCGCTTTTTATCCAGCACATAGCCCTTGACAGCAAATTCCCGAAGAACCTGCGTCGCCCACTGACGAAACTGGGTCGCCCGAACTGAATTAACCCGGTAGCCTACAGAGATAATAGCATCAAGGTTATAGAAATTTGTATTGTAATTTTTGCCATCAGCAGCAGTTATCCGGAATTTCCGGATAACTGAACTCTCCTGCAACTCACCGCTTTTAAAGATATTTTTCAAATGTTCATTTACGGTACGCACATCCACATCAAAAAGCTGTGCCATCAACTTTTGTGATAGCCATATAGTTTCATCTTCATACCGGGCCTCTATGCTCTGTTCTCCCGCTTGCCCGGTAAAAATTAGAAACTCAGCTGTACTGTTTCGTATCAGCTGTTTTCCTTTGTTTTTATCCTGTTTCATGATCAATCCTCATATATCAAAATTCAATTTCCTATCAATTTTTCAGCCGACTCCAATACATCCACCGGCCAGAAGCATTTTGAAAGGCGATCAACACCCAGCCTTGCTGGTGGACATAATCCGCTGGCGGTTCATTGGCAGCCCGGTCAATGGCATCCAGCAGCTTCGATTCGACGGGCATGTCGACCGCCCATTGCCTGATGTTCTCGTAGAGTTCCTTATGGGAGCCATTTTTGAGGATTTTCATCTCGAATAAGCTCAAGAGCATGATCCCTGGAAGGAATTAATTCTTTTTAAGGGGAGAACCACGAAGCGAGAATACTTATGGCCATGCCGCAGGTTTTTTTACCGGGCTCTCCAGTACCTCCGCTTTGTTTTTGGGTTGCCAGGAATTCATCTAACTCGGCTCTAATTTCTTTTTCGATATGGCGTAGATCCCCTCCTTTGTCAGCTGCAATGCTTGGCGGAATCAAAAAATCTGAAGTCACCTTCAAATCAGCGGCAGGCGTAATCTTCCATCGCTGCAGTGTAGGGTTGTCTTCTTCGTTCTTCCGCCATGGCTTGTTTTTCAACTGAACCCTTCATGACTTGACTAAGTAAACTACCTTGCGTGTTTTGTCAAGTATCTGTATTTAGACAAGTTTCAGAAAATGGAGAAAGGAAATAGGGACGAGAAAATGGCGGAGGTCATACCCGGAAAGTGAACCGGGGAGGCAATTCGACCCCCTATATTTGGGAGTCGATGAAAAGGCAGACGGCTGGTCCGTATTTTTAAGAGGATCGGGTGTATGACTGTGCCCACCGCCATGATTTTGGCAGGAAGAATAGGATACTACTGTTTATCAGTTGGAAGTCCATTGAGCCTATTCGGCCGAGCATTGTGTGATACCGTATCGATTTGCATTGTAGAGCAAACTGAGAGCCTTGGTTCACCAGAGTCTTTTATTGGCAAAGGCTTTGTCGGAGTGGGATTTTAGGTATTTTACAGAAGATACTGCGCTTAACTTTACGTTGAAAACCAGATTGGTGATTTGATTCAGGGGGTTGTATTTTGATGTCTGGGGGCATTGAACAAAGTCGTTGGCGAGTGGCTGCGGTCATAAAAGCCTGAAAAAAAATAAAATATTAAATGGCTCACTGGTTAGGAATCGAGGCTTTTACTCAATTCTTTCAGGGATTCTAAATCACCATTAATCAATGCTTCTTTTTTAGCTCGAGACCATTTCTTTATTTGATGTTCGCGTTTCACCGCATCATCAAGTTTTGCTGAACCTTTCATGATATACTAAGCTTGACCGGACGTCTTTTAGCAGTATACGAGGGACCTCTTCCCCGGTTGTGTCTATTCAATCGGTGTTCAAGATTAGAGGCTGAACCGACGTAGTATGATCCGTCTGAACATTTTAGAATGTAGAAATAGTATATTCGTTCCATTCTCGGCAATTTTGGTATTTCAAGAATAATCGAAGTTTTAGATGGACGGTGATTTTGATATGCACCCATATAGGGATTTGGCGAGCTCACCGCAGGCAAACTCAGGACTGGTGTTTAAGACATTTTTTGCCCTTCGGCGGATTCGGCGTGCTCACCGCAAGCAAGCTCAGGACACCAAATTTTGCCGGAGGCGAGGTCAAGATAGCTTTTGCCCTTCGACGGATTCGGCAAGCTCACCGCAGGCGGATTCGGCAAGCTCACCGCAGGCGGATTCGGCGTGCTCACCACAGGCAAGCTCAGGACACCAAATTTCGCCGGAGGCGAGGTCAAGATAGCTTTTGCCCTTCGACGGATTCGGCAAGCTCACCGCAGGCGGATTCGGCATGCTCACCGCAGGCGGATTCGGCATGCTCACCGCAGGCAAGCTCAGGACACCAAATTTCGCCGGAGGCGAGGCAAGAAGCTTTAAGGGCCCTTCGGCAAGCTCAGGACACCAAATTTCGCCGGAGGCGAAATTTGGTGGAGGCGGCGGGAGTCGAACCCGCGTCCGAAAACATTCCACTCGGGCGTCTACATACTTATCCTGAAATTTAAATTTCGCCCTGCAAGACTCCTTCAGGCTGGATTCCTGAAGGGCCAGCCCGCTAAAGTTTCGCCGATTCCGTCACAGGCAGCCGGAATCGGCTATCCCGCTAGTCGATGCCCTTATCAGGTCCGCAGGATTAACCTGACAGAGCACTGGCTATTTATGCAGCCAGAGCATATTCATAATCATCTGCGATTATGTTTAAGTTCCCATCGTTTTAACGAGCTGACAGGAAGCTCGGTATGCAGCCGGAGCTTCTTTGTCCCCGTCGAAGCCGTTTCGCCCCCAATTGCAAACTTCGTTTGCAGCTCAAAGCGCGTCGCTCAAAGCTCAAAGTTGAAGCCGGTGGACAAGGGGTTATGTGAAAGAGCAATGATGCCTCTAAGGTAAGCTAACTCGTGCCGATTGTCAAGAATTAGCCGAGGCAATCCATGTTTGTCATCAAAGGTTGAATAAAATAATTAAGCCGCCAGCATTTTGATCTAACAGGTTCTATCGGTCTTCATAAAACAATTCAACACCCCGGGAATACTAATTTTCAGGGCGGATTAATTATGGTAATCGAATAACCAGTACCGGAATCGGAGAATGCCTGACCACCCATTTGGCGGTGCTGCCGATCAGGACATCGGCGATGGCGCTGTGGCCGTGGGTGCCCATGACAATCAGATCACAACTCAGTTCCTTTGCGGTTTCAACGATAACTTCGGCGGGTGTTCCGTTTTTGATCAACACTTCGTCGGTGACAAAGGCCAGATCTTTCGCATCGGCATTTACCCCCTCGGAAAATGCCTCCAAAACTTCCTTCAGGGCGACATGATCCCTTCTCTTGCCGATCAACTGATCCCGGGCTTCGGTATAGTGTCGGTTTTTGATCTCATTCCAGGTGTCGGTATCGATCATGTTCGTTATAAATTCCTCCCCGGGGGTTTCGGCAAACACATGCAGGATCGTGATGCCGGCACCATACATATTGGCCAGGCTGACCGCATAGGAAAAGGCGTGAACCGCACTTTCCGACAGGTCGGTTGCATACAGGATTTTTTTGATTTGGATCTCGTGTAGGTTCATTTTTAGCGTCCTAAACTCAGTACATCGTTTCACGGATGCGGCAAAAAATAAATTACCGCATCCTCGGTTTCATCTGTGGTGAAAAATTTCGCGGTATTATTTCCCAAAATACAAATTAGGCAACCACAGGGCGACTTCGGGAAAGATTATCACCAGGGCCAATCCCACGATCATGACCACCACAAAGGGTACAATCGAGCGG
The DNA here is from genome assembly GCA_963710795.1 of uncultured delta proteobacterium. Classification (GTDB taxonomy): domain Bacteria; phylum Desulfobacterota; class Desulfobacteria; order Desulfobacterales; family JAFDCJ01; genus JAFDCJ01. Next base: position 264,566 of record CAVQBT010000067.1, on the reverse strand, counting down.
TAGATATCCGCCAGGGTTACCTCCGGAGGCGCCATGGCTTTCATCAAAAACAGGTTATAGCCAAAGGGAGGCGTCATGTAAGCAATCTGGCAGGTGATCGTATAGAGCACACCATACCAGACGGCGTCGAACCCCAGACTGATTACCAGCGGAACATAAAGCGGCGCAACGATGATAAGCATGGCGGTATCGTCCAGAAACATGCCCATCAGGATATAGGTGAGCTGCATCATGACGAGTACGCCCCACGGACTGAGCGCCCACCGGTCCAGGAATAAAGACTTAATGGCATGCACGGCGCCCAGGCCGTCAAAAACGGCCCCAAAGCACAGGGCTGCCAGAATCACCCACATAAACATACAGCTGACGCTCAGTGTGTTCTTTAAGGTATCCTCTATTACCTTTCGGTTTAGCCGGCCCTTGAGAAGCGCGGCAAGGGTCGTGGCCGCCGCACCGGCGGCCGAACACTCGACCAGACTGGTGATCCCCATCAGGAACAGCCCCGTCATGGAAAAAATAATGACGATTGGAATGATCCCGGCCCGCAGCAGCCGAAACCGCTGGCTCCAGGTTATCTCCTGCCGCTCTTCTATGGTTAACGACGGTCCCAGGGACGGTTGAAGTCTGCAGCGAACAGCAATGTATAAAATAAACAGGGCGGCCAGCAGGAGGCCCGGGAAAACACCGGCCAGCCAGAGTCGGCCGACGTTTTGCCTGGCGATCATCCCATACAGGACCAGAACCACGCTGGGCGGGACCATGATGCCTAAAGAACTGCCCGCCTGAATGACACCGGTGACCATAACCTTGTCATACTTGCGCTTGAGCATTTCCGGCAACGCGATGCTGGCGCCAATCGCCATGCCGGCGACACTTAACCCGTTCATGGCCGATATGGCGACCATCAGACCGATCGTGCCGATAGCCAACCCGCCATTGACCGGACCCGTCCAGACATGGAACATGCGGTAGAGGTCGCTGGCGATGCCGGATTCGGAAAACATATAACCCATATAGATAAATAATGGCAGGGTCAGGAGTGGATACCAGTTCAGCAGGACAAAGCTTGCGTTGAACGGCATTTCATAAGAGCCCTCGCCCCACAGCATAAGAGCAAAAAGCGTGGCAACACCGCCGATCGCAGCAAAGACACGCTGCCCGGTAAGCAGCATGAGCAACATCGAGGTGAATATCAGTATCCCAATCAGTTCGTAGCTCATATTAAATCTTCTCCCCCCTGTACTTGGCCAGGTCCTTGAAAAATCTGGCGATGGTCTGCAGCAGCATCAGCAGGATTCCGACTCCCATGATAATTTTGATGGGAGCCAAAGGCGGTGCCCACGGGGTATAATTTTTTTGCCCGTAGGCTAACGCATATTCAATCGCGGAATAGGCGCCGACGAGGAGAAAAATCAGATAGAACATCAGGAAGGGACCGGTGATAAGGTCGGCCAGCGCCTGCCGCTTCACCGACCAGCGGCCGTAGAGGAGATCCATTCTGACGTGCCCCTTGAGGATCATGGAGTAGCCGCCGCCCAGCAGATAATAAGCGGCCATCGTGAACTGGGCGATCTCCACTGCCCATATGTGGGGGTGATTAAAGAGGGTTCTGGCTATCGACTCAAACAGCAGCACGCCGCCCATAACGAAAACCAAATACATCGAGAACTTACCGACCACTTTGTTGACTGCTTCAACGTATCGCACAAAGATTATTGCTGCTTTAGGCATGTTAGCCCCTTTCCAGGAATTCCTATACCCTAAATTAAAATTGAGCGATTTTTTACGCGATCTGCACCGATCTATTGCGCCGTCCGGACTTCGGCGGGATTCGCGAAAATATCTCAATCCGCCCAAGGCGTAACGTGGTTTTTACAAACCCTTGTGCGTCAATATCCCAGTACATCTGCAGGTAATAAATCGCTCAACCGGGTTAAAGTCGGGTTTCGATAAAGCTGCCTTCTCCGGCCGGTTCGCCCATCGAGCCGGAGAAGGTGATCTCTAAGTTATCCTCATGGTTGCCGGCTCATTAATAGCGGTAGGGAGGCCCGGCCTCTTCCATGGTTTTGACGTATTGTTTGATTATTTTAACCACTTTGGCGCTCCGGGGACTCTTTTTGGCAGTCTCGTCCCAGAAATTGACAGCGGCATCTTCCACCACCTTCCATTCATCTTTGGGGATGGTGGTGAGTTTCAGCTTTCCGCCCGTGGTGCGGTATTTAGCTTCACCCCACCAGTACCAGTGCTGCCGGTAGTAGTGCGAACTGTCCATACACAGCCGAAACAGCTTTTGCAGGTGTGCAGGCACCTTGTTCCACGAATTGGTATTCGCAAAGTAAGATCCCGCCCAGGCACCGGATATGGGGTTGGTCAGATAATAATTGGTGACATCCGCCCATCCCACCGTATAGTCTTCGGTGATGCCGGACCAGGCGACACCGTCGAGTTCACCGGTTTGAAGGGCCATCTGGACGTCCTCATAGGGAAGGGACATCGGGACAACGCCGAATTGCCGCATAAAGCGCCCCCCGGTGGGAAACATATACATCCTCAGACCTTTAAAATCTTCAACGTGCCGGATTGGTTTGAGGGTGGCGAAATTACACGGGTCCCAGGCCCCGGCACTCAGCCAGGTGACGCCTTTGATTTCGGAATAGGCTTCCTCCCAGATTTCGTTCAGCCCGTACCAATTAAACAGCACGGGTACATCCAGCGAGTAGCGTGAGGCAAAAGGAAAGTATGCCGCAAAAACGGCCACATCAACCGGCGCCGCGATCGAGTCATCATCACTCTGGACGGCGTCGACGGTGCCCTTGGTCAGTGCTCGAAACAGTTCACCGTGGGGTACCAGCTGGCCGGCATTGTACAATTCGATCACCATCTCTCCGTTGGCGGCCTTGTTAAAGTCATCGATTGACGGTTTAATGACGTGTGCCGCCAGGGCCGGGCCGGCATAAGTTTGCAGCCGCCACCTGATGGTGGTTTTCTTGGCCGCATGGACAAATGGCGCGCTGACCGTTGTGGCTGCCACTGCAGCGGCTCCCACTCCTGCTTTTTTAAGAAAATCGCGTCTTTTCATTCTTACTGGCTCCTTTCGTGTTGTTTTAGGTTAGCCCTAAATTAAACCTGGGCTCAGATCAAATTGACAGCGTACAAATTAGAAAAGCGTGTAAAAATTAGGATGTCAAGATGATGGTTCATCGTCAAAGATTTATTGTGCACAGCGGAATACATACCTGCCGTGACTAAAATCAGACTACCTGTCTATACAATTTTTTAAAATAAAAAAAAAGCCTTTTCTCTAAAGCTCGCGCAACGCTTTGCCCGGTACTTTAGGATCGGGTCATTATTTTTTGCCTAAATATTTGAACTTTGTCAAGAAATTTATGAGCGTTCGCGGAAAAACGGCTCGCGACTATTTCCGTCATATAAATGGTCGACACCTCCTAATTCGCGTTAAAAAGGGATTGACTGATTGTATACCGCGTTATATTTAATCCGTCTTATAAAAGAATTGTGAACCAATTAGATCGAGAAAGAGGGATTTGAAATGAGTGACACAACACGCCTTTTGGACCAGGAATTCACAGCGGAAGTATGTTATCAACTTTTACCGGAATGGAAAGGCCTCGATATAAACATCATTGAACTGAGCGGCGGCATCACCAACAAGCTGTATCGGGTCCGATCGGAAAAAGGAGATTACACGGTTCGGATTTATGGAGATAAAACGGATCTGTTCATTAACCGTGATTGCGAGGCCCACACGATCCGGGAAATGGCCAAAGTCGGCGTGGCCTCCAACCTGATTAAATATATGCCCGAGATTGGGGTGACCATTGTGGAATTTATCGGTGATTCCATCGTTCTGACCAATGATCATTTTCGGGACAAGTCGCTGCATTCGAAAATCGTGGCGCCCATTCGAAAAATTCATACAAGCGGCGTGCGGCTGAAAAAGATTTTCAATCCGCTGGTGGAAGTAATGAAAATGTCGGCTATTCTTAAAGGCCTCGAGGCGGAATACAGAGAATTTGATATTGCGGGCACGATCCAGCGGCTGATCAAGCTGTCGAGCATCATTAACCTGCCGGAAAGTGAATACACCCCCTGCCACAACGACCTGCTGGCCGATAACTTTATCCTGATCAATGACGATGCCCGCGACCGCTACGCTGAACCGATGTATATCATCGACTGGGAATATGGCGGCATGGCGCCCAAACCCTATGATATCGCGGACATGTTCCAGGAGATTCTGGTTCCGCGCGAGACGGAAAAAAGCATTGTGGCGCAATACTGCGAAGGTGACAACTGCGATCGGACCCTGTTCTTGATCGATCTGTTCAAACCATTTCCGGATATTTACTGGTTTTTGTGGAGTCTGATTCAGCTCAATATTTCAAAAATCGAATTCGACTACTACAATTACGGCAAGGTCAAATATGAAAATGCCCTGGGCAATCTGGAGTTTGTGGATAGGGAGTACGGTGTTGCAGTATAGCTATACAGAGCGTCATTGCATGTTCAAATATTGAAAATGAATGGATTCAATTGTATTTTTTTAAAAATTTAGACAGGATTTTTTGGATTTTTTAATTACCCGGTTTCCAGATGAAACCGGGTACATGCAATCCGCCTAGCGGAAATTAATACGAATCACTCTCTGCGCGCGCCTGCGGTGAAAAAATAGCACTGAAATATTACGGTTGATACCGGTTTGTTCGGCGGATCGATTTCGCGGTATTCTCCTTGATGGGTGGCGATTTGCCCGTCCGGCAACTTCAACAAGGGCTGGTATTTTCCGTCAACCTCCAAATCAATTCAAACGAACTCAGTCGTCATTCCCGTAAAAAAATATAGCGTTATTGGTAGTTTGGTATTCGTTACTAGGAAAGGCGCTGTATTAAACCTCAGATGATTGTTGATGATTGTTTTGGTCATTGATAATTGGGATTTGAGATTTATTTGAAATTTGGTGCTTAAGATTTGGAATTTACTTTAGACCAAAATGATCGCAGTCAGATGGGAAATGACGCTGTCGTACGACAAACCCTTCCCCTCGAATAGAAGGCAACTATGATCTTAATCCACCCGCCGGTAGCCAAACCCTGCGAGCCTCCCGGCGGCATTGCCAAACTTGCCGGGGCGCTAAAATGCCACGCGGTGAACCATTCGGTTTTAGACGCCAACCTGGAAGGGTTGTTGAGCCTCATCCTGGGGCCGTCGGCCGCATCCGACCGGTGGACTGCGCGGGCCTTGCGCAACCGTCATCAACACCTTAGAGCGCTCAGAAATCCGTCAATTTACCGCACGCCCGATCGCTATCGACGGGCGGTGGCGGACATCAACCGGCTGGCCGAAATGGCCGCCCGCCGGAAGTCGGTTCAGCTGAGCCTGGCAAACTACCAGCATCCCGAGCTTTCGGCCCTCAGTAGCGCCGACCTGCGTCGGGCGGCCCGCAATCCTGAGGGCAATCCATTTTACCGATATTTTAAAAACCGCCTGGAAACACTTTTTGAAAAAGAGCAGCCCAGCGTTGTCGGGGTTTCCATGAATTACCTGAGCCAGGCCCTGTGCACCTTTGCCATGCTGGGGTTTATCCGGCGCCGCTGGCCGGAGCTGAGGCTGGTTCTGGGCGGCGGGCTGCTCACGTCGTGGATGCAGCGGCCGGGCTGGCAAAATTCCTTCGAGGATCTGGTGGATCACCTGGTGGCGGGACCGGGGGAACAAGCCCTGCTATCTTTGCTGGAAATTGCCGGCACACAGCCAGCCATAGCAGCGCATTACCGGCCCGATTACCATCTTTTCCCCCTGACGGATTATCTGGCGCCCGGCACGATTCTGCCCTACAGCGCATCGACAGGCTGCTATTGGAACCGCTGCGCATTTTGCCCCGAAAAGGCCGAAGACAACCCGTATGTGGCCGTGCCGGTCGACAGCGTCATCGCGGATCTCAAGGTGCTGGTGGAACAAACCCGGCCGGTCCTGATCCATTTGCTGGACAATGCCGTCAGCCCCGCGTTGATGGAGGCCCTGATCAGGCAGCCGCCGGGGGTTGACTGGTATGGATTTGCCCGAATCAGCCGCCGCCTGGCAGATTTGGATTTTTGCCGGGCCCTGAAACAATCCGGCTGCAGGATGCTAAAAGTCGGCCTGGAATCCGGCGCTCAAAGCGTGCTGGATGCGGAGCAAAAAGGAATCGACCTGGAACTGGCCTCCCGGGCTTTGCAAAATCTAAAAAAGGCCGGCATTGCCGCCTACGTCTACCTGCTCTTCGGAACCCCTTCGGAAACCATCACCGAAGCGCGTGCGACTCTGGATTATACGGTTAAGCACCGTGAGGCGATCGATTTTCTGAACCTGGCCATTTTCAATCTACCGCTATGTGCACCCCGGGCGCAGCGGCTCGAAACCAAAATGCTGTACGAGGGCGACCTATCGCTTTACACCGGATTTCGTCATCCCAAAGGGTGGAACCGGGGTGCCGTCAGGCAATTTCTGGATAAAGAGTTTAAGCGGCATCCGGCCGTGCGCAAGATATTGATCCAGGACCCGCCCCTGTTTACTTGCAATCATGCGCCATTAATTAATTCGCCCGCTGTTTAGCATATTGAGAATATTAGATCGTTATTTGAAAAATCATAGATCCTGCTTAATCAAAAGTCCGCGAATTAATTATAGTAAATCCGGTCTTACATCCTGTGAATAGTCGACCCCCGGCATGCCGAATCCGTGATGCCTTAAAAATTCCTCCCGTAAACCCTGAATATCGGCAAACTCGTTGAGGTTGTCCTGATCGACCTGCTGCCAGAGATCCCGCACCTCATTTTGAACATCCGGACGCATTTCCCAGTCATCGAGACGGACTCGATTTTGGGCATCCAGCTTGAGATCATTTTCGCTGAACAAAAAATCCCGGTAAAGGCGATGGATTTGCTGGATGCAGCCTTCATGCAGTTTTTTGGCTTTCATGACCCGGTACAGCAGGGCAACATACAGCGGAACCGCCGGTATGACGGCACTGGCGCGCGTGATCAGGGCTTTGTTGACGCTGATCAGCGCATGACCATCTATAGATTTCAGCATGCGGTTGATATCCCTGGCCTTTTGCTCCAGATCTTTTTTGGCGGCACCGATTGTTCCGTCACGATACAATGGACGGGTTTGCTCCGAGCCGATGTAAGAAAAGGCAACGGTCTGAAAACCCCGGGTTAAAAGATGATCAGCAAGCAGGCGGTCGATCCACAGCCTCCAATCTTCACCCCCCATCACTTTAACGGTATGGCCAATTTGCTGCTCGGTGGCCGGTTCGGCGGTAACCTCACTGACAACACCGTTTAAAAAATCGACGGTCTTCGCCGTAAACGGACTGCCGATGGGTTTGATGACCGAAGAATAGATCTCCCCGGTGACCGGATCGATCCGCCGGGGAGCGGCGATGCTGTAAATTAAAAAATCAATCTTGCCCAGCCTGTCTTTGATGATGGCCATGGTTTCTGATTTCGTTTCTTCGGAAAACGCATCGCCATTGACATTCCAGGCTGACAGGCCCGCGGCCTGCGCCTCATGCCTGAACGCCTCGCTGTTATACCAGCCGGCGGTGGCCGTCCGCCCGGCACTGGCGGGCTTTTCAAACGCCAGCCCGATCGTTGCGGCATCAGAGGCAAAAGCCGATACGATTCTGGCCGCCAGGCCATAGCCGTTGGAAGCGCCGATGACCAGCACGTTTCGCGGTCCCTTAATGTTGCCGCGCCGCCGGACATAATTTATTTGCGCTTGGACCTGAGCCGCGCATCCCACCGGGTGGGCGTTAACGCATATATTATTTCGTATTCGGGGATTGATGATCATGAATTTATTTCCTCCATGTATTGGTCACCCAAAGCTTATTAAATCCGCTTTGCGAAGTCCACAACTTATTCGCAATCAGGTAAACGATAACATTCGGTGACTAAAAATCAATCCTCGTTTTAGGATGATAGTAAATTCCCATTAATACGCTATTGAAAAAAGGATATTGCTATTTAGAAATTCGTTGTAATAATTTATATTATAATGGTTGCGGAAAAAAGTCATATTTAATTGGGTGGGTAGATAACCCGGTTATTTTTAAATCTAATACAAAGCTTTTATTCCTCAATAAGATAGTTTAGCAAATTATAGGAGATTGTAATGAACAAGACAGATTGTCAGCGAGAGAAAATATCGAGCAGAACACTGGGATTCATTTTACTGCCCTTTGCGTTTTTAATTGCGTTCGCGGGCTTCATGGTAATTCCGATCCTGGGGGTTATCTTTGCGCTGCCGGTGCTGGGTTTTGCGATAATTCTCGTCGCAGCTCCCGAGAGTAAGGTGTGCCGGCTGATCAGCGGTAAAATCGGCTGATGCAAATGAGATTGACATCGGCACTTGAAGCGGCGATAAAAAATTTCACTCCCCCCCTAGTGATGCCACTAGGTGGATGCGTTGTCCAAGGGCGCACCTCTATTACTAATGAGGTCACTATTGTTTAGACACGGGTTCACCGCCCGCTACGCTCGAGATCGCCGAGCACGCAGAGGAAAAATCGCAAAGGTACAAGCAAAAATAATGCTTTTCTCTGCGCTCTCTGCGAGCTCTGCGGTGAACAGGTTATTTCAATGTTAGTCCACCACGTCTAATGATTTATGCTCGGCTCAGTATATTAAGAATCGAAACCAGCGCTGAGTCAAACGGACGGTATTGCTGATCCGGCTGCTGGTAACCGCGGTTTGGAAGGCGGGCTTAAAATTTTTCGACCGCTTCGAGAACCTTGAGCATGATGTCGCTGATTTGTTCCCGCCTGAAACCGAAAAAATCAATGGTACCGGATTCAAGTTCAGAGAAAGCCTGGTCCTCGTCGTAGGAGATGCCGCTCTTGGCTGCAATATAATCCGCCAAATGCAGTATATAGGACAGTTGATCGCCGTTGGAAATCGATGGTTGATGATGACACCCTATGGCCAGACTGATTTTTTCAGGAATCTTCCACGTCCGGCAGACCTCAGATGCAATTTCAGCATGATCAAATCCGAAAATATATCGCTCAGCGTCGAGAAAGGATTTTTCCTCTTGCACCATATAAACGGAAATTGGGTCCATATTTTCCAGAATATACCTGTCAAGGATGATTTTACCCACATCATGGATTAATCCGGCGGTGTGCGCCTCATGGATTAAGTCTTTATTTTTTATCCCCGCTATCATTTTGGCACTGAAGGCTACCGAGAGCGAATGTTTCCATAGTTCCTGGGAGTCGTAGCCATATCCCGGCATACTGCCGGACAGGATATCGACGGTCCCGGCCATGGTAACGATTTCACCCAAAACCTGATAGCCCAATAATACCGAGGCCTGGTGGATGGATGATATCTTGCCGCTCATCCCGTAATAGGCCGAATTGGCCATTTTCAGGACCTTCGCCGCAACGGCCTGGTCTGACTCGATGATTTCAGCCAGATCCGTGATGTCCGAATTGAGGTCCGATATTAAGCGCTGGATTTTAATCACGACTTGAGGCATCGGGGGCAAATCTTTGATGCTCTGGATAATCCTGGATTTCAATTCTTCCTGATCTTGCGCATTATCAAACCGGCGTTTGCCGGCGGAAGCTGTTAGTTCAACCCCGGGGTTTGCTGCTGCTTGATCTAATTCTGGGTCGATTTTTATACTTTCGCCGTGGGATCGACATTTACAAACGTGTTTGCGGCTCCCGCTTAACATATCATTCTTCCCCTTATGCTTATTTTGACAGCCGTCGCAGGCAGTATCCATATCGCCCTCCCTCAAGGTAGTTTATCGGTCTTAATATCGGCATTAATTTCCAAACCTTTAGAGCGATTGTCATAATTCACGGATTAAATCGCTGGACAAAAAATACCTCCATCCGGTCCCAGCCCGGACTAAGCGGAACAGATTTAGGACAACCGATATAATGGAGAAAATTTGTTGCCAAAAGCAGGTTGGTGATTATCTTGGACCAATTTAGAGAAGTCCTGATATGTTTTTAGATAAATTCTGATATGTTAACGCAAATTGACGGAATTCAAAATGAGAAAAAGAGAGTTAAATCAAATAAAAAAGTTATTAATCCAACAACTTTCAGAGTTATTGAGCCGGGCCGACTGCAGTCTGGATGACGTTGGGGAATCCAACGAAAATTTGTCCGATGTGCTTGATCGGGCCGCTAAAATTGCCGAACGCAATTTTTCCCACCGTCTTTGCAGCCGGGAAAAACTCCTGATCAGAAAAATCGAGCGCTCCCTGCAGGATATCGAAAACGGGGATTACGGACTCTGTCAGCACTGTGAAGAATATATATCTGTTAAACGGCTAAAAGCCCGGCCAACCGCCCGATATTGTATTGATTGTAAAACGCAGCTCGAAACCATGGAGCGGCTGACCGGTGTCGATGCCAATTAAGGGCTCACTCAAATACAAAGGGGATAGGGATCCGCACGTACTTTGACGGATATAGTAAAGATCCGGGCCCAGAGGACCAGGTTTTCGGTGACGAAATAAAGGCCTCTAAAAATTGCCTAATCATGGGTCTTGCCCCCCGACTGCTGGATTAATTTGGCCACCAGCCCCGTCCAACCGGTTTGATGAATACATTGCGTCCTTCAGTGTCTTTTTTATTCACCCACCAGGTAAAGTTGAGCAGCAATTTGTGATAGATGCCTTCTAAAAAACAGCGGTCGGCCCGGCCCTGTTGTTTGGCATCGATTTTATACACGCGCCAGGCTGCCCAGCCATGCACCGGGGGATTGACATCACCGAACTTCCATTCATAAGCCGGCAGCTGCCCGTTGGGGTGCAGGTACCATTCACGCGCCATCAAATCCAATTGCCGTTTGGCAAAATCGGCATCGACCAGCGCCAGGGGGATGCAGTGAAAAGCGAGATCCCAGGCCGCCCCGTCCGGGCTGTAATCTTCGCGGACGGTGCCCCAGGCACGTTCGCTGAGGTAAGGCCCCCATTTTTTCCAATTGGCTTTGCGGTCTCGATACTCAGTGAGCCGCTGGTGTTCAGCTGTCAGTTTCATTTTGTCATTCCTAATCTTTGTTAGGCCGTTAAAAAATTAGGATAGGGACGCGCGGTATTATGTCAAGAAATCAAATAGACTCTTGTTTTTTTTAGTCTGAATGTGGCAAGATAACGGCAATATTCAGATACGGCCGGGGCAATAAAAATAGCAGCAAGAATCGGAGGCATCTTCAAAAAATACAATGAGATCAGTGGCCGTCATACTGGGCAGCGCTTTTCAGGACAGCATGCCCCGGGCATTGAATCTGCAGCGGATTGAAATTCAGACCGCCTGGGGCCAGCAGACGCTGTATCATGCCAAAGATTTCCAAATGGATACACGGCCGATATGACGCATTCAAAATCCAATCCAATAAAAAATAAAAAGATCGATGAACTGACCGCTGCGCAATGGGAATCCCTGTGCGATCATTGCGGACTTTGCTGTCTGCAGAAGCTTGAAGATGAAAATACGGGCCGGGTAACGTATATCGGGATTGCCTGCGAGTTTTTGGACACCGAGATGTGTCAATGCCTGGTGTATGAAAATCGCCATTTCGCCAACCCGGATTGCGTCGCACTGACCAAAGATAATATCAGACAGCTAAAATGGCTGCCGGCAACCTGTGCCTACCGCTGCCTGGCTGAGGGCCGAGAACTGGCGTGGTGGCATCCGCTCAAATCCGGTGACCCGGCGACAGTCCATCAGGCGGGAATATCCGTCCGTGACAAAGCGGTATCCGGCCGGTACCTGCATAGCGGGAACATGGATCTCGATATCGAGGTATAGGTAGGTGTCTCAGGTTCTGGGTTCAAGGTTCAAAGGCTAAGAGGTTGACCGTTATTTTTACCTTAATAGGCAAAAAATGCCTAAAATTCGAGTTCATTCGTCACGGCCGGGAGTTTCATCGCACCATCGCCGAGGCCACCGGCAGCCGGTCGATCGTGAGCCTGACCGAGGGCCTGTTGAAAATGACCCACCAATCTTTATGGGTCCATATGCGGGAGCAGTATTACCGGCAGGATATGAGCCGGCTTGAGCCGATGATAAAACTGCATGACGACATCGTTAAGGCAATCGAAAATCGCGATTCAAGAAATGCGATAAAACTCATCGAAAAGCACTATGACATCCAAATTGAGCAGCACTACCATGATATCAGCGAAGTGGCTGCCATGAAGGAGACGTAAAGAATCCAGACCTAGAAGATCGGCTGTGAATTCACTCCGGATGCGTGTGTTTGTCGTAAAATAGTCAATGGGATAATGAAATGTTGGAATAGTGGAATAATGACGGAACGCAATCTGGGATTGTTCTATTATTCAATTTGGTCATGCAAACAGATGGCCTCAAATGGCATCACAACAATTTCAAATAACGAATAACTATTAACGTCTTATTGAGCGTTATTCGATCAATTAGAGCAGTATTCGGGCGGTTGAGCGGTATCCAACCGAAAGTGTTGATTAACCTACAACCAAAATTCCAAAAAGGAGGTAGTCTATGAAATCAAAAAGTAGGTGGTTAAAACTGGCATTGGTTTTGTTTGCGGCGGTCTTTGTCTTGAACGCCATACCGCTTAAGGCTGAAACAGTCATCACCCTCTGGAGTCACTGGGCGGACCATGAAAGCAAACGCAACTTTGTCGAAGACGCCGCCCGGGCATTCGAGAGCGCCAACCCGGGAATGAAAGTCAAAATAACCTGGTATGAAAAAAAAGCGCTTTATGCGGCGCTGAAGACCGCCCTGCGGGCCGGCCAGGCGCCGGATATTTTCTACGGCGAAACCAACCAGATCGAGTATTTGGAAAACAATATGCTCTACGATCTTTCCCAAGGGCTGAACTGGAACAACATCGAAAGCTGGGCCAAAGAGGCCTGGACCTACAAAGGCGGGGTTTATGGATTTCCGCTGGAGGCCTGGACGGTTGAGCTTTACTACAACAAAAAGATGCTGGCCGAGCTTGGATTCAAACTGCCGGCCGACAATCAATTCAGCCAGTCAGAATTTTTGGAGGTTGTCAAAAAAACCCGCGCCGCCGGAATTACACCCCTCGCCCTGGGAGTGGGCGATCGACCGTATCCCGGCGCCTTCCTGGCCCATGAAGCGCTGCTGAAAAACCTGGACATCGGCGATTATGACAAACTGCTCAAAGGGCAGCTGGACTGGGGGGATCCCCGGGTACGAGACGCACTGGAATTTGTCAAAGCGGTGATCGACGCCAAGGCGCTGCCGAACAGTTTTTCGACCTTGAAACTGGGTGAATCCCATTTTTACTTCCACACCAAACCGGGCGCGCTGATGTTTTTAATGGGCAGTTTCTATCCATCCCGGGCCTTTAATCCCACGGACAAAGGCGGGCAGCCGCCGGACTTTGACCTGGGCATCATGCAGTATCCGGCGCTGGATAAAGGCGCCTGCAACAATTGCAAAACCATCACCATCGGCGGCAGCTATGTCGTCAATGCGGCTTCCAAACACCCGGAGGCGGCCATCAAATTTCTGAATTCACTGGCCACCCCGGAGATGGGCAATAAATGGCTCGAAACGGTCCTGGTGCAAACCGGTATCAAGGCTGATCCCAGCAAAATTACCGGACCCTATGCAGCCTACTTCCAGGATCTGGCTGCAGTCGATGCACCGTGCAAATTCTATCCCGACCTTCCGCTGGGCGCCATGCATGGACAAGCCAAGGAAACGTTTACCCAGGTTGTCAACCAGGCATTTCCGGCCGGCCTGCTGAGTGGTCGATCAAGTAGTTGATAAAATGAATGCCGTCCGCTGATAACGCTTATGACGCAAATACCGCCCGCGGCGAAGAATTACGGCGGGCGGTCATTTATTAGCCGAAACAATTTTTTTTTGATGAGCGCCGACGGCATTAAAAAATGCATTTTTCATTCGGCAAACGGCGCGATCTGGCGCGGCCGATCGGTGCGATCGTCAGCTTTCTGCTGCCGGCCATGACCGTTTATGCGGCCTTTACGGCCTACCCGGTGCTGCGCACCCTGTACAACAGCTTTCATCAGGTGCTGCCGGGTCGCCCCGACGTATTTATCGGCTCTGAAAATTATATCCAACTTTTCAACGATGATTTTTTCTGGCAGGCCGTCAAAAACACCCTGGTCTGGGCCTGCACGGCCCCGCTGCTGGAGCAGGTGCTGGCCATTTTGCTGGCCCTGGCGCTGTATGCCAAAATTCCGGGGGCCAGGTTTTTCCGCATCGTCTGGTTTACCCCGGTGCTGATGTCCTTTGTGGTGGTCGGCATTATCTGGATGTGGATTTTCAATTACGACTGGGGGGCGGTTAACGTCATCCTGCGGGCCCTGGGCCTGGAAGGCTGGGTGCGCTCCTGGCTGGGCGATCCGGCGACCGCCCTGCCGTCCCTGATTTTTGTGACCACCTGGATGTGGACGGGCTTTAACATGGTGGTGCTGCTGGCAGCCCTGCATTCACTGCCCGCGGAAGTGCTTGAAGCCGCCGAACTGGACAATTGCAGCTGGATGAAAAAACTCTGGTTCGTGATTGTGCCGCTGATCAGACCGACCATTTTGAATCTGGTGGTGCTCTCCTTTGTCGGCAAAATGAAAGTCTTTGACCTGGTCTGGATTATGACCAAGGGGGGGCCGCTGTGGTCGACGGAAACGGTCTCCACCTATGTCTATAAGCGCGCTTTTGAGTGGAGCACATTTGATCTGGGTTATCCCTGCTCCATCGCCAGTGTCTGGTTTGTGATTGTGCTGGCCGGTGTGCTGCTGCTGACCGTTTTGTTTCGGCAACGCGGCAAATTGGAATATTAACGAATGTCGATTTTGTTCAGAAAATGGAAACATGCGGTATTGATTATCGTTCTGTCGGTTTACACCGCCTATGCCGCCGGCCCCCTGTTCTGGGTCTCGATGATGTCTCTGCGCACCACGTCGGAAATTGCCCACAGCCCCTATGCCTTCCCGCAAAAGTTCCATGTGGCAAAGTTTGCCGAAGCCTGGGTCAATTCAAATTACAACGTCTATTTTGCCAACAGCGTCAAGGTGGTGCTGACGGCAGTGGCCATTGTGACCTTAATCGGCGGGATGGCGGCCCACTGTTTTGCCCGCTACCGTTTCCCGTTGCGCAAAGTTCTTTATTTTACGCTTTTCAGCACCATTATCTTTCCACCCCAGATTACGATCATCGCCCTGTTTCAAATTCTGGTGGAATACGGACTGTACAACACGCTAACCGGACTGACGCTAACCTATGTCGCATTTCAATTGCCCATCACCGTATACGTGCTGGAAAGTTTTTTTGCCAGAATCCCGTCCGATCTGTATGACGCGGCCCGCATGGACGGATATTCCGAGTGGCGCATTTTCTGGAAAGTCAGCATGCCGGTGGCATTGCCGGCGCTGTCGACAACCGTCATTCTCAACACGATTCTACTGTGGAATGAATTTCTGTATGCCGTAGTTCTGATCACCGATGAAACCAAACGCACCCTGCCCCTCGGAATTCAAAAATTTATGGGTGACCAGCTGGAAGATATCGGTATGATTGCAACGGGTCTGATGATCGCCATCATACCGGTGGTCATCATCTACATATTTTTTTCGGAAAAGCTGATTCAGGGGATGACGGCGGGAGCCGTAAAATAGCTATGAATTTGCGTGAGGGCAGGACAAACAAGATTTGTTGGAAAATAAGCTAAATCGTGGACCTAAAGAAAATATCAAATAACAAGCACCAAATAACAAATAAAATTCAAAATACAAATTCCAATTTCCGAAACAGGTTTGAATATTTGAATTTTGGTCATTGGGATTTGTTTGGGTTTTGATATTTGGGATTTGGAATTTCTGGCCAGTCTATCACGGGTACAGTGAATTGCCCAAAAATTCCTTTGAACATTAAAAGGTTCAAATTGTCTGTAACATGGGGGTCAGCCGATGGCGGTTGTAAAACTGGAAGGGATCAGCAAAATATACGAAGGTTCAAAAGAATCGGCCGTTAGGGACATTAGCTTCCAGGTTGATGATGGAGAATTCATGGTTCTGCTCGGTCCATCGGGCTGCGGCAAGTCAACCATTTTGCGAATGATTGCCGGATTGGAAAACATTTCCGACGGCCGGCTCAGCATCGATGGGAAGATGATCAATAGTATCCCTGCCAAGGACCGCGACATCGCCATGGTTTTTCAATCCTATGCCCTCTATCCGCATATGAAAGTCAGAGATAATCTCGCGTTCGGCTTGCGGCGGCGGGGAATACCCAAAGCACAGATCAAACAGCGGGTAGAACAGGTTGCCGAATCACTGGGTTTGACCCCGTTTTTAAACCGCAGGCCCCACGCTCTATCAGGGGGACAGCGCCAGCGCGTGGCGGTCGGCCGGGCGATCGTGCGCGACCCCAAAGTATTTTTGTTTGACGAGCCGCTTTCCAATCTTGACGCGTCCCTGCGGGTGAGCACCCGCAACGAGTTGGTGAGTCTCCACGACCGGCTGGGTGCCACGACCATTTATGTGACCCATGACCAGGTCGAAGCCATGACCATGGGATCACGCATCTGCATTATAAATGATGGCCGGCTGGTTCAAATCGGTCCGCCCATGGAGGTCTATCGCCGACCGGCCAACACCTTTGTGGCCGGCTTTTTAGGCAGCCCGCCGATGAACCTGCTGCCGGCCATTTTAAATCCCGCGAATGCGGGCCGTTCGGTGCTGGGTATCGGAACCCAGACCATTATTGTCCCTGATGATTGGAACGGATTGCTGGCGGGTCGTACGGGAGAAGTTATTTTCGGCATCCGGCCCGAAGATCTGTTTTTGCCCGGGCAGGCTCAAAGCGGCCATCCCGTTGCGGAATTGGACATGCAAGTCAGTGCTGTTGAGGCGCTCGGTGCTGAAACGGTGTTGATTTTCAAAGTTGGCGGACTGGATCAGACGATCTTTGTCAAGGCCGATCGCTTTGCCAAAGCCCGTCGGGGCGATCGAATTCGCGTCAAGGCAGACCTGGCCGCTGCCCGCCTTTTCGACCCGCAGAGCAACCAGGTAATTAATTCGCCCTGAACAATGGGATATTTATGCTGGGAACAGTTCTCTGAAAATCGAAGAATGTTGTTTGATTGAAGCTCCGGCGAATTAATTAATTTATGCTGTGCATTTTTTAAGTGCCTATTTATTGAAATCAAATTATGTTTGGGCATGATTGAGGTAAAATAAAATAGATAGCATACCATAAATATTCAATCTGCAATCTTCAATATTCAATATCACAGAGAGGAGATGACATGGCAGCCACAGAAACGGCATTAACTATTAAACGTAATTTCACCCGCACGGCCCTAAAATTTGTCAAACAATTCATGAATCTGCCCATCGGCAATATTTGCGACGCCCAGCAGCGGGTCGGGGCATTGGACTACCGCATTAAGCCGGTCAGCGAGACATCGCAATTTTGCGGCACCGCCCTGACCGTCGACAGCGGACCGCGGGATAATCTGGCAGCCTGGGCGGCGCTGGAAATTGCCAAACCGGGAGATATCATCCTCATTACCACCGGTGGACATCTGGCAAGCTCGGTGGTCGGTGATCTTTATGTCGGAATGGCCAAAAACGCCGGTGTCGCCGGAATCGTCACGGACGGCGTCGTACGGGATCTACCCGGCATCAATGACGTCGGTATTCCGGTATTTGCCCGTGGCATTTGTGCCAATTCGCCCTGGAAAAATGGACCGGGCCGGGTTGGCCTGCCGATCGTCATCGGGGGCGTATGCGTCAATGCCGGTGATATCGTGGTCGGTGATCAGGACGGCGTGGTTATCGTAGAACGCCGCGCGGCACCCGTCGTGGCCGCCGGCTTGAAAGCCGTGTTGGCCAAAGAAAAACAAATGGAGGCCACCGTCAAGGCGGGAATGACGATACCGGGTTGGCTCAAGGAGGCCTATGAATAGCAAAGGGAGTGAAATATATAGCTGGATTAGCGGCCCGCATCGACAATTTGTTGTCGATGTTACCGCTCGCACCGATTTCAATAGGTTTCGGTGTCAGGTGTCGGACTTCCTGGTCACGATATCTGAAACCTGAAACCGGAACATATCATTCTACGATATTTGCACCATAAGGCCATTTTCAAGCATAGTCTTGCATATAAACGAATAGGAGACCCGCATGTCCACGCACAAAGTGTTTTACTTCAGCCATGCGCCACAAAACGTTTACGACATCATCCGTGAGGAAGTTCCGCCGGGATTCGAACTGATAGCACTCAATGAAGATTCCGACGATGAACGCAAAGAAAAATTGGCGGACTGCGAGGTCGTCATTGTGGCGGCCCGCCCGATGACGCGCGAATTCTTGGAAGCGGCCCCCGCCTTGAAACTTTTGCATCACCAGGGCGTCGGTTACCAGGATACGGTAGATGTGGCGGCATTAAAAGCGCACCGGATCACCCTGGCGCTGACGCCGGCCGGCACCTCGATCGGTGTGGCCGAACACACCCTGCTGCTGGCTCTGGCAGTCTGCAAGCGGTTGCCCTATGCCGACAGTGAATTGCGGCAGGGACGCTGGCACATCAACAGCCTGCGCCCCTATTCCTTTGAATTGGATGGCCGCACGGTGGGATATGTCGGCATGGGGCGCATCGGGCAGGAAACCGCCGCCCGCTTTAAAGCCTTTGGCACGGCGGGCATTTATTACGATCCGCACGCGCCGCTGGCACCGGGGCGGGAAGAAGCTTTGGGGTTGAGCCGGGTAGACTTCGATAAATTGCTGGCCGCAGCCGATATCATTACCCTGCATGTGCCATCCGGCGACGCCACCTATCACATGATCGATGAGGCTGCTTTGATGCAGATGAAACCCAATGCCATCGTCATCAATACCTCCCGTGGAACTGTGATTGATGAAGCGGCCCTCTGCAGGGCCCTGCAGGAGGGACGCATTGCCGGCGCCGGTCTGGACGTTTTTGAAACAGAGCCTTTCCAGCCGGACAACCCGCTGGCAGCCATGCCCAATGTCGTTTTAACGCCGCATATCTCGGCCGGCACGCGCGATGCCCTCAAGACTAAAATGCGGGCTTTGTTTCAAAATGTGCAGCGCTTTTTTAAGGGCGAAGCATTGGAGAATCAGGTGGAGTTGTAATCGAATCGGATGGAGAATCATAACGAAAATACATTTTAGATAAGCTGTATCAGCTTCACGTACCTCGGGGTAGTGGAGTGATGGAGTAATGGCGTGATGCTAAACCTGAATCTTGCATATGAAAACCTCCGACTCGTGCAAAATCCAGGTTATAAATACAATACACCAGATTCCCGTCGGCCGACTGCCCTTTCCACATTGTCGACCCGCGGATTGTTCTTTATGGTTGCCGTCCTCTCAACGGCAACCATAAAATAACTTTTCTCAGTTCACTTTGCGGCTTTGCGGTGAATAAGCCAAAAACTAAATCTCAATACAAAGGATGATTGTTTGGTTATGGATCGGAAAACCAAAATTAAAATTGCCATTGCCGGCGCCGGAATGGTCACGCAGCATCATCTGCGGGCCTGGGGCAAGCTGCCTCAGGTTGAGGTAGTGGCGATCTGTGCCCGGCATATGGAAACGGCTGAAACCCGGGCGGCAGAATTCAAGATCCCGGCGGCCTATGATGATGTCGCCGCCATGTTGGACCGCGCAAAGCCCGATGCCCTGGATATTGCCACGCCTGCTGCAGTCCATCGCCAACAGGCCAATATGGCAGCCGATCGGGGAGTTAATATCCTGTGCCAGAAACCGATGACGCCGGAATTGGCGGAATCCGAACGCCTGGTCGCCGAAGTCGGCGACCGGGTGCGTTTTATGGTCCATGAAAACTGGCGCTTCAGGCCTCAATACCGCCAGGCGGCCCGGTGGCTGGCTGAAGATCGGGTCGGATCTGTGCGGGAATTTCATTTAACCACCCGCAGTTCGGGTCTCGTCACGCGAACGGCCGGCGGTACCCCCTTGGCGCTGGAGCGTCAGCCGTTTATGGCCGATTTGAAACGCTTTATCATCATGGAATTGCTGGTCCATCACCTGGACACGGTTCGGTATTTGGTGGGGCCGGTTTCCGTCACGGCGGCCGCCACCGCCAGAACCAGCCCGGAGGTTATCGGCGAGGATGCCGCCCTGATCAGCTTAAGTGCGGCCGGCGATGCCTTTGGAACCGTTGTCGGCAATTTTTGCGCAGCCGGATTTCCCCCCCTGCCTTCTGATCGATTGGAGCTTATCGGGAACAAAGCCAGCATCATATTTGAAGGCAATCGACTGCAATTAATCGGCAGATCGGCAGAAACGGTGAACTTAAATCTCGAGCAGGCCTATCAGCAGTCATATGACAACGCCATTGCACATTTTGTAAAGGCCCTGGAGCAGGATACGCCCTTTGAAACCGATCGCCTTGACAATCTTCAAACCCTGCAGCTGGTGGAAGATGCGTACCGGATAGCCGGCGGGAATAGAATTGAAGATTGAAGATTGTATATTGAAGATTTCTGGTAATCGCTCCGCTCAGTCTTTGTTTAAATCAAAATAAAAGCAATATTCGCTCTGCAAGAATTATTTTACCTACCGCTTATGAAATTTGTTTCATATATATAGCTCGTAGGATTCACATTTGCGTTTAGCTTATAATCCCCTCTTCTCATATAAATTCCTGAAAATATTATATATCAGACTATTTACCATCAATGGCATGTGAATTGCTATCAAGTAAAAACCAAGGGGGCGGGTTTAAGGTTTAATTCTCTTAACCGGACAAGCCTTAGACCCCTACCCCTATTTCATAATGCTGGGGTTGGTTGAATCCAGCCCCTCAGGTTGAAGTTTTGTTGAAGGTTTAAATGGGGAATTGCAAGACCACATCCTTTCAAATGACTTAGGGGGTAAACGCATGATGTTGGCAATCTGGCAAAAATTAAAAGTTGGTCTGTTGATTGGAATGCTTTACAGCGGTTATCTCTTAATCAAAGGTTCCAGAGCCCTTAAACGAATAGAGATACCCCGTTTCAACTGGGGTGCAAAAAGATGATGGTGATATGTGGTTGACCTTCTATGACAAACTTGGGATTTTGATTCGCCGGCTGCGCAAGCGCCTGGTGAAATACATCCGCGACCGGTCGCGCCGGCTTAGAATTATTTCCTAACCCGGACAAGCCGGAACAGATTGCCACAAAGGCACCAAGACACAAAGTGAAACCCTTACTTAATATTGTTCTTCGAGTCTTGGTGCTGTGGCGAAACTTTTTTTCATAAAATGCAAAGAAATAACAATTAAGATTCTAAGCTTTTTCCAAGACAACGCTTGGAAAAGAGCCCGGCGGGGCAGCTAAGAATCTAAGGGCCTAAGGGCCTGATACCGACATTCGTCATTGCTATTTGAAGACCCGCAAGGCCCCCATGCCGCCATCCACATGAATGATCTGCCCGGAAATCCACGACCCGTTGTCCGACAGCAAATGAACGGCTAACTGGGCGATATCCTGCGGGGAACCGATTCGTTTCAAGGGATGCCGCTCGGCCGCTGCGCTGCGCTTGCCTTCAGTGGACAGCAGGCTTTCGGCCAATGGCGTTTCGGTTAACGAAGGGGCGATGGCATTGACCCGGATGCGGGGTGCAAATTCGGCTGCCAGTGCCCGCGTCAGACCTTCGACAGCACCCTTGGCACTGGCAATTGATGCATGAAACGGCATGCCGGTCTGCACGGCAACCGTGCTGAACAGCACGATCGATGCCCCTGTTTTTGACTTCCTCAACCGGGGTAGGCATTTTTGAATTACGTTAACGGCTCCGAGAAGGTTGATTCTATAATCTTCCAGAAACGCTTCAGTGCCAAGGCGTTGAAACGGCCGCAGTCTGATTGTCCCCGGACAATAGGCCAGACCGTGCAGTTCCGGCGGCAGATCATCAAGCTCCAGGGAGTCCTCTGCGACATCAAGCGGAAGATGACGGACCCCCGGCAAGGCTGCCAGCGCATCCGCTGTGCGCGATCCCACGTAAAGGTTGCAGTTCTTTTCGTTTAGTGTTTTGACGATTGCCAGCCCGATTCCGGAACTGCCGCCGACAACCAGCACGTTTTTTTCTTCCATGATGTCTTCTCCTTTCTTATATTGGTCCGAATCTAATAATAATCAACTTGGGTTGAATCTTCTTTTTGCCCTTACCCGGAGAAACCGAGTTAGATCCTACATAATTCATCAACGTACATGGAAGGATAACTACTGGCCCCCTTGACCGCAAGCAAAACGCAGAAAGCGGAGCAGCCATTTCTGATCCGAACATAATTTGAGCGATTCGGCCCTAGCGCGACATTCTTGCGACTATGCTATTTAAATTCAATTAGTTATATCCCACTACGCTGGCCAGCTCAAATTATTTTTAATAGTATTTGCCTATTATAATCCCCATTATCTATTACCATTGTCATTCTACCGGCAGTGGTAACTATAGTGGCAGTGTGAACCGGACCGTAACGGTGTCTGTTTCAAGAAGCCCGGAAGAAAAAGAATTACAGCAAACTCAGCGGAATCAAAATGGCCAGAGAGATCACCGAATCCATATCGATGTCGAAAAAAATCGCTTACGCGATGCCGGCCTTTGCCCTGGCCGTCGTCGGGATTCCGATTTATGTGTATATTCCGAAGTTCTATTCGGATGTGGTCGGGATTAATATCACGATTTTGGGATATCTTATGTTCAGCGTGCGCCTGTTTGATGCGGTTACCGATCCGGCCATCGGATATGTCTCAGATCGGACGCGCACCCGCTTTGGCAGACGAATTCCATACCTGGCAATCGGATCCATTCTGGTTGCCGCAGCAATGTTTCTGCTGTTCATACCGCCCCGGGCGTCGGCAGCGTTTGAAACGATCTGGTTCGGGGTTTCCATTTACCTGCTCTTTTTATTCTGGACCGCGGTGGTCGTTCCCTTCGAGTCCCTGGGACCGGAAATTACGTTCGATTACCATGAACGAACCTCACTTTTTGGCATGCGGGACGGATTTTTGATTGCCGGGACCCTGGCGGCGGCGAGTTCACCGGCAGCCATCCAGTGGCTCTTCAACCTGCCGCCGGACGCGGATGGCGAGCGTGCCAAGTTTTTCTGGATCGCTATCATTTACGCGCCGCTTCTAATTGGAACCTGCTGGTGGTGTGCGTTATCGATCCGAGAGAAAAAGCGATTAAACAGCGGGGCGCAGGGAGTTGGTATCTGGACCGGTCTGCGACAGGTCGCCCACAATCGCCCGTTCATCATCCTGCTAATCGCGTATACGGTAAGTGCCATTGGAAATAACCTGCCGGCAACCCTGATCCTTTTCTACGTCGAGTATGTGCTGCAATCACAGCTGGCCGATTTTTTCCTGATGTTGTACTTCGTTACCGGAATTATCTTCCTGCCGGGATGGATATTTATATCGCGCCGGACCGGAAAAAAAGCGGCCTGGCTCACGTCTATGGCGGTCAATACGGGCGCCTTCCTGGGCGTATTCTTTCTCGGCCCGGGTGATGAAGTGCTTTACGGCATTCTGGTTTTTTTGTCCGGAATCGGGTTTGGCGCCACGCTGGCGATCCCGTCTGCGATTCAGGCGGATGTGATCGATTATGACGAACTTCTGACCGGCGAAAGGCGCGAGGGACAATACATCGGCCTATGGTCGATTGCTAAAAAATTTGCAGCCGCCGTCGGTATTGGTGTCGGTCTGTCGATCCTGGGTATGGCGGGTTACACACCCAACGCGCAGCAACCGGAAGCGGTTCTAACGACGCTGCGGGTGTTGTATGCCCTGATCCCATCGATCTGCAATATTGTCGCCATCGCGATCGCATTGGCTTATCCGATCAGCGGCCGGATTCATATTGACATACGCCAGGCGATTGAAAAGCGGCAGGCCGGCGTGCCGGTGGCAAATCCTCTAGTCCCGGCCCAAATGCTGGGTTGAGGCCAACCATGGCGTGGGGAATCCGAACCCAAAGACGGAGTTGATTACACTTAAGAAGTTTGGAATCGCAGATAATGGAGTAATGGATTGTTGGAGCAGTGGAGTATTGAATTTGATATGCAATCGTTAATGAACATAATGCTTTGGAATCTTGGCGCGGTTGCCGCCCTGATGATTGTCGGATGGGTCGTCAGTCTAATATACCGTAATGTTACGATTGTCGATACTCTGTGGGGATTGGGCTTTGTGCTGGTTGCCTGGTTGACGTTCAGCATGTCGCATGGCTATTGGGGTCGCAACCTGCTGCTAGCGCTGCTGGCAACCCTGTGGGGTCTTAGATTGAGTCTGTATCTCTCCTGGCGCAACTGGGGCAAAGGGGAAGACCCGCGTTACGGCGGTTGGCGCCAAGAGGCCGGTGATCGATTCTGGCTCGTGAGTTTATTCAAGGTGTTTATCCTGCAAGCCTTATTCTTGTGGATGATTTCGCTTGGCTTGCAGATGGGGCAACTGGCACCGCTGCCTGACACGCTGACCTGGCTCGACGGGCTGGGGATTTTCGTCTGGGCTACCGGATTTATATTCGAAGCCGCCGGTGACTGGCAACTGGCGCGCTTCAAATCCGATCCGGTTAACAAAGGCCGGGTCATGGATCGCGGATTGTGGGCCTACACCCGTCACCCGAATTACTTTGGTGAATTTCTTGTCTGGTGGGGAATTTTCTTGATCACGCTGTCAACCCCGAACAGCTGGTGGACGATATTCTGCCCGATCATTGTGACGGCGGTGCTGCTGAAAATGACCGGCATTCCCCTGACCGAAAAAGGGCTGATCGCAAACCCGTCCCGCATACAGCGAATACATCAAGCGCACCAGTGCCTTTGTGCCCTGGCCGCCGGCAAAGGAGGACCAATGAGTTATACTGCTGAACTGGCCGATAACGGAATGCTGCCGGACCGACTGATTCGATTCGGCATTCGCCAATTTGATCGAAAACGCCTGCGGGAAGAAAATCACCAGGAAAATGGCCGGCAACGGCAGGCCATTGAAAAGTTTATCGATCGCATGCGGCAAAGCCCGATCGCGATTCAGACTGCACAAGGCCAATGAACAGCATTATGAACTGCCGCCGGCCTTTTTCCAGCACGTCCTCGGCCGACACCTTAAATACAGTGGTTGCTATTGGCCGGCGGGCGTGAACAGCCTGGATCAAGCCGAGGCGGCCATGCTGGCACTGACCTGTCAACGCGCCGAGCTCACAGACGGCCATGCGCATCCTGGAATTGGGATGCGGCTGGGGTTCATTGTCCCTGTGGATGGCTCAACATTATCCGCCTAGCCGCATCATGGCCGTTTCCAATTCGCAGGCTGCAGCGCAAGTTTATCGAATCAAAAATTGCCGCGCGCAATTTGAACAATCTTCAGGTTATCACGGCCGACATGAATGATTTCAGCACGGACCAGCTCTTTGACCGCGTGGTATCGGTTGAAATGTTTGAACACATGCGCAACTGGCCGCGGCTGCTGGAGCGCATCAGCAACTGGCTGACACCCGACGGCAAGCTGTTCATCCATATTTTTACGCATCGCCGCTTTGCCTACACTTTCGAGACAATGGGTGATGACAACTGGATGGGACGCCATTTTTTCAGCGGCGGCATGATGCCGTCAGATAATCTGCTGCTGCATCTCCAGGACCAGCTGACCGTCGAAAATCACTGGCAGGTCAACGGCAGGCACTACAGCCTGACCGCCGAGGCCTGGCTGGCAAATCTGGATAAAAATCGTAAAGACATCATGCCGATCATGCAGGATGTTTACGGACTTGAAGATGCAAACCGCTGGTTTCAGCGCTGGCGAATATTTTTTATGGCCTGTGCGGAGCTGTGGGGTTACCGCAATGGCCGGGAATGGCTGGTGTCGCACTATTTGTTGCAAAAAAACCAGTAAAGAATCATGGCCCCAAAAAACAGGGTTCGGTTGGACCCTGAAAGGGGGCTCGCCCTGACTTTGCTCTGAACTATAACCATATGGAGTGATGGACACACAGCGTTGTGCATGATGGACTCCGGTAGAATTAATTATTTCAATAGTTCAAATGCCGAATAAGCTGTATAACTCGTGACGCTGGGTATCAAGTGAGGATAAAATGTTATTTGACTTAGATCCTGTTATGTTGGCAAGAATTCAATTTGCTTTCACGATTTCCTTTCATATCATATTTCCGGCCTTTACCATCGGTCTGGCCAGCTGGCTGGCGGTGGTGGAGTGGCGTTGGCTGAAAACCGGCAACCCGGTCTACCAGGAAATCTACCGCATGTGGGTTAAAATTTTTGCGGTCGCCTTCGGCATGGGCGTCGTGTCCGGCGTGGTGATGTCCTACCAGTTCGGCACCAACTGGTCGGTTTTCTCGGACAAAGTCGGCAATGTGATCGGCCCGCTGCTGGGCTATGAAGTGCTGACCGCGTTTTTTCTGGAGGCCTCTTTTCTGGGCATCATGCTGTTTGGGTGGAACCGCGTCAGCCCGAAAATGCATTTTGCCGCGACGGTCATCGTGGCCTTCGGCACCCTGCTGTCGGCCTTCTGGATCCTGTCGGCCAACAGCTGGATGCAGACCCCCCAGGGGTATCGTGTCGGCGGAAGACGGCCTGCTGTATCCGACCGACTGGCTGCAGGTTATTTTCAACCCTTCCTTTCCCTATCGCTTCGCCCATATGGTTTTGGCGGCCTACTTGACCACCGCGTTTGTCGTGGGCGGAATCGGCGCCTACTACCTGTGGCGCAAACAGCATGAAAAGCACGCCCGCGTGATGTTTGGCATGGCCATGCTGATGGCGGTCTTTGTGGCGCCGCTGCAGCCGATTATCGGTGATCTGCACGGGTTGAACACCCTGGAGCATCAGCCGGCCAAAGTAGCCGCCATGGAAGGTCTCTGGGAAACCGAGCGCGGCGCCCCGTTGAAGCTGTTCGGCTGGCCGGACGAAGCCGAGGAACGAACCAAATACGCAGTCGAAATTCCCAAACTGTCCAGCCTGATTCTGACCCATGACCTTAACGGCGAAGTCAAGGGATTGAAGGAATGGCCCCCCGACGAGCGACCGCCGGTGGCCATTGTATTCTGGTCGTTTCGGGTCATGGTCGGCATCGGCCTGTTGATGGTGTTGACCGGGGTGATGGCCGCGGTGCTTTATTTTCGCAAAAGGCTCTTCAACACCCGCTGGTTTCAGTGGTGGTGCATGGCCCTGACCCCGGCCGGGTTTATCGCCGTTCTGGCGGGATGGTTCGTCACCGAAGTCGGCCGGCAGCCCTATGTCGCCTATGGCGTGATGAAAACGGCGGATGCCGTGTCGCCGGTGATTGGACCGCATGTTGCCTTATCGCTGCTGGCATTTATCGTCAGCTATACGTTCGTGTTCGGTGCCGGCAGCTATTACATATTGCGCCTGATCGCCAAGGGGCCCGGCACCTCGGAAGAAGCAGCCTACGGCACCCATGGCGTCAAAAAGCCGCCGTTGGTTACCGATATCGTCCATGAAACAGGAGGTGAGCATGTTTAGTTTTGAGAATTTTCTGGATCTGCCGCTCATCTGGTATGCGCTGATCACGACGGCCATATTTTTATACGTCATTTTAGATGGTTTCGACCTCGGTGTGGGCATTCTGTTTCCCTTCGCCCCCTCCGATAAATGCCGCGACCGCATGATGAATTCGATCGCGCCGTTTTGGGACGGCAACGAAACCTGGTTGGTCCTGGGCGGCGGCGGTTTGTTTGCGGCCTTTCCCCTGGCATACGCCGTTTTAATGCCGGCCCTGTATATTCCGATCATTCTGATGCTGCTGGGACTGGTGTTTCGCGGGGTTGCCTTCGAATTCCGCTTTAAGGCGGATACTTCAAAAAAATTGTGGGACCAGGCCTTTCACTTCGGCTCCCTGCTCGCAACGTTCAGCCAGGGCGTGGTCCTGGGCGGTTTCGTGCAGGGTGTAGCGGTGGACGGCCGCAGCTTTAGCGGCGGCGCGTTGGACTGGCTGACGGCATTCAGTGTTATGACGGGCCTGGCTTTGGTTTTCGGCTATGCCCTGCTGGGCTCGACCTGGCTGATCATGAAAACCGAAGACGACACCCAGGATTGGGCGCGCAAATGTGCCGCATATCTGCTGGCGTTCGTTGCCATCTTTATGGGCCTGGTCAGCCTGAGCATGCCGTTTATGAACGAGGGCGTCAAAAAATTATGGTTTGACTGGCCGAACATACTCCTGCTGTCGCCGATGCCGCTGCTTTCCGCCGGCATGCTGGTAGTGCTCTGGCGCGACATCCGCGCGCAGCGTGAATTCCGGCCTTTTTTCCTGAGCCAGGGGCTTTTCTTAATGAACTATATCGGCCTGGGAATCAGCATGTGGCCGTGGCTGGTGCCCTTTGAAATTACCTTCCGGCAGGCAGCCGCCGCACCGGAATCCCAGTCACTTTTGCTGGTCGGAACGGTAATCATGCTGCCGATTATCCTGGGCTATGTCGGCTATCTTTACTATGTTTTCAGAGGAAAATCTTCCCATGAAGCGACTTACTGAAAAACAGCGGCAGTGGGCCTGGTTTATCGGATTGTGGTGCGGCGGATTGGCGACAGTCCTGCTGCTGGGCTATGTCATCCGATGGATGATGGGCATCTCTTAGGCGCTTATTGCCTGAATTTTGAAAACCAGAAACGCTTAGTGAAATTATTGATTAAACAATACAGTAGACAAAGAGGTCAGACAAATGAATAACGGCTTGAGCGAAGTACTAGACCAAATTGGAGAAGATTATAAAGACAATATTCGTGATGATTCACGCCATTACCTTGAAATCAGTATTGCACGGAAAGCTGCTGAGTTGGGTTTAACCGAGGTCAAAGAGCGTTACCGCGATGTTTACGCGATTATACCGTTGAAGCACCCGCTCGCGGGCATGAAAGTGAGAATTGACGGCCGGACCTTTATCAACTATGCTCAGTTTAAATCCGGGGTCGTTGTACCGCACTATGTTGCCAAACAGGTGAATCTGCACCAAAGAGCCTATGTTGCAAAGGACAGCATGATTTGCAACTTTGCCTAGTGGGGTCAATCGACGGCCATCGGGTTGGCGTCGAATGTACCCCACGGGATTTGATAAATCACCAGCTGCAATCCCTAATTTTGGAAGCTTTAAAACGATGCCGGATTATCCGCGGTTTGGGTTTTGGTAGAGAGACGCCGAATGAAGACCGTCGGCTAAAGTTTGCGGCTAACCGCAACGGAGCCGCTGGGTAATTTTTTCTTCATGAACCATTTTCTCAGATTGACTGACCTCAATCACTGACAGGGCTTTCCCCGGGCAGGTATCCACACAAGGTGGAGCGGCTTGGGCCAATTGCTGGTCACGGCACAGGTCACACTTTTGCATGATCCCGTTCTCGCCGAATTGAGGCACCCCAAAGACACAGGCATCCGCACAAACGCCGCAACCATTGCAAAGCGCTTCATCGACGACTACCAAACCGTCAGTTGCACTTTTGGAAATGGCATTTTCCGGGCAGGCCGCCGCACACGCCGGTTCAACACAATGCAGACAGACCAGTGAAAGGGAAGCGTTTTTTACGCCGGGATACACACCCTGCCATAAGTTCAGGACACGACGATATTGAACCCCATAGCGCAGCTCCCGCCATGCTTTGCAGGCTGTTTCACAGCCGTGACACTGGGTGCATTTCTCAGAATCAAAGTCTATCAGATATTCTTTTTCACTTGCAGGCATCATGACGCCTCCCACTTCTCTACCTGAACCAGGGTCTGGCTGGTCATGGCCGTGACCAACGGATCGTAGGCTTTGTCCGGGTCCACGCTGTACATATTGTTCACATTAGATCCCCCGTCCGCCAGGGGAAAATCTTCAAGGCCCAGTTCCCGGCAACCCTGCCACCAGCCGTGCAGGATCATGACCGTATCCGGCCGGATACCGGGATATATCTCCGCTTTAACTTTCATCCACCCGTGCGGGGATTTTACGATCACCCAATCGTTTGCTTCAATCCGGCGCACCGCGGCGGCCTGCGGGTGGATATGCAGTGCCGGATCCGGTTGAATTTCTCTCAAATGGGGCACATTGCGCTGCCATGAGGCACTGAAGTTTTTCGACGTGTGATAGTCGGAAAGCATCAATGGATATTTCTCCGTCAATTCCGGGGTGGCACTGAGGCTTTCCGGCGGCTCCCGCCACTCCGGTAGAGGCGTGAATCCGGCTTTTTCGAAGGTGCTGTTATACAAAGCCACCTTGCCTTGCGGAAGGTAGGGCTCCGAGGTTAAGTTCGCACTGCGACGGTTGAAAACCGCTTCGTATTTTTCATAAACCGGCGTACCCGGCGGATACACCACCCCGGACGGCTGTTGCCTGAGTTGGGACATATTCATCCCCAGCGGCGCGAGCTGATCATCCATGGCCGCATCGATGTCGCCGTTCCAGAAATCGTCGCCATAGCCCATGGCATGGCCCAGATCCAGAAAAAATTCGAAAATAGATTTGGACGGCCCTAACGGTTCGATGACCCGGTTGGTCGCCATCAGCCAGCCGGGCACCATTTGGAAAGGATGATCGACTTCATAGCTGGTGGCCACCGGCATGACGATATCGGCATAGGGCATATCCGCGGTGCGGGCCACATCGACGACCACGAAAAAGTCGAGTTTTTGTAATGCCGCTAAAACGTTTTTCGTCCCCCGGGTGCTGACCGATGCCTGGGTACCCGGGGCGATAACCGCTCGCACCGGGTAGGGCTTGCCGGTGAGCACGCTTTCCAAAATGCGGTAATAGGCCGATGTGGGACCTTCCAGAAAAGGCTGAAACGCAAGGGGAAATTCCGGACCCACCAGCTTGTTGATCAGCTCCGGCGTATAGCGCTCCGGCAACAGGATATCTTTTGGAGCAGCTTTCGGCGGCATGGCAAAAATATTGCCCCCCGGCCGGTCCAGGTGGCCGGTGATGGCCATCAGTATGGCAATGGCGCGAATCGCGTCGCTGGCCGACGGGGTATGCTCGACGCCATTGCCCAGGTCTATGGCGGCGCGAGGCGTTTTAGCGTAAAGTCTGGCTACCTCGGTAATCTGGGCAGCCGGTACGCCGCTGATATTTTCAGCCCATTGGGGGTCATACTGTCGGACGTGGGCCTGAAGACGGTTGAATCCATAACACCACTTTGCTACAAAGGCCTGGTCAATCAGATCTTCTCCGATCACCACATTCAACATGGCCAGCGCTAAAGCGGCATCAGTGCCGGGACGCACGGGCAGCCACATATCGGCCAGACCGACATCCGGCTCGACCGAGGGCTTGATGGCGACGATTTTCGCCTGTCGCTGTTTGGCGGCCATAAAGGCCCGTGCCGGCCGGGCCACCGGGCCCGAATAGATGGGCTGACGCCCCCAGTAGATTATCAGATCGCTTTGGCCGTAGTCCGGCCGCGGAAAATCACCCACGGTGTAGCTATAGGCGAATTCACGCTGCATGTAACAGATCCCGCTGTGGCCGTAATTGGGACTGCCGTGGGCGGTCAGAAAACGGTGGAGATACTCACAATAGGAGCGTTTGGCCGGAGACAGAATAGCCAGGGATTCGGCGCCGAAGGTTTTCTTTTGCTGTGTCAGCACTTCAGCGATGTGATCGATGGCTGCGTCCCAGCTGATCTTTTCAAATTTACCTTCCCCCTTCTGGCCGATGCGCTTCAGGGGATGGGTCAGCCGATCCGGCGAGTATACCCACTGGGGGGCGGCATGGCCCTTGGCGCAAACGGCGCCATTGTTGACGGGGGATTCGTCCATCCCGGCAACTTTTTTAAACCGGCCGTTTTTGACGTCCGGACTCATTCAGAATTGCATGGATCTTCAAATATCACAACCATTTTTATGTTCTTCCCATGAATAACCGTGAATCGAAATTTCGCGGTCGTATCCCATCCAGATAACATATTTTGACAATAGATTTATTTCAAATTAGCAGAATTTTTATGAACGTAGGAGAATTGAAGATTGCCCTATCTAATACACAACACCCCGGAATTTTTTCCATGGTTTGAGATAGGCACGAAACCCCCACTTTTAGGCAAGCCAAAATTCATTATCTTAGCTGAAGCATTATATAATCGCGGTTCCTCAACCACGAAAAGTGCACAGATGATGTCTGGGTTGATCAAGGCTTGGGATTCAAGTTGATTCTTTAGGGTATTCAATGTATCTCTCACCTATCTGTAATCTGGATTTCCAGCTTTAGGGTATGAGCCATTCACCCTTCAACGAATGGGTTTTGGCTGCCAGTGTGTATTGCAAAGGTGATTTGAATTTTTCATTTTTATCTGCAATTTTTACAGTTATGTAATCGTGCCAACTCCCTACGGTGTTGTGCACAAAATCTTAAAAAAGGAAATACACCATGCTATCAAATTATAAAGCATTTCGCGTAATAAAATGCGTCATGATAATGCTCTGGCTTCTTTTATTTTCCTCTGTCTATGCATTTTCTCAAGATGACGGTTCAACTTCACCTCAACTATTGGTGGGAGTGGTGGTGTCTCCGCCGGTCTACATGAAAACGGCCGACAATCAATGGGAGGGCCTCGGCGCTGAACTCTGGCAAGCGGTGGCGCAACGCATGGACGTTTCTTTCGAATTTCGGGAATTCAGCAGTATAGAGTCCTTGTTGGATGCGCTTGAAAAAAAAGAAATAGATGCCATCCCTGCCATAGTCGTTGAGGATCGTTTTGTATCTGTTATGGATTTTAGTCAGTCCTATTTGAAATCGGGGCTATCCATTGCGGTACCGGCAGAAGGTGTTGATTACCGGTGGTTTAAGGTCATCGAAAATTTATTTTCACCGCATATCCTGAAGGCCATAGCGCTGTTGTTTTTGATGTCTCTGATATTCGGCGTAATCGTATGGTTATTTGAAAGGCAACAGAACAGCGAAATGTTCGGTGACGGTTATGTTAAAGGGATCGGTCACGGTATCTGGTGGGCCATGGTGACGATGACCACTGTGGGATATGGAGACAAGGCCCCAAAAACGACGGGAGGGCGAGCCGTTGCGCTCATCTGGATGATTTTCTCGGTTGTTTTTATCGCCAGCTTTACAGCGAGCATCACAACAGAGCTGACCATCAGTGAGCTAAAAGGCAAGGTCCGCGGTTTTAATGATCTTTACCATGCGCGAGTCGGCAGTGTTGCCGGATCTGAAGGTTTAAACTTTCTGATCAAAAAGGGAGTCGCCGTAATCCCGGTTAAAAATACACAGGAAGGCTTGCAGGCAGTCACTGACCATAAGGTCGATGCGTTTGTCCAGGACGAAAAAGTATTAGGTTATAATATAAAAAGGGAGTTTCCCGGCCGAGTGCAGGTCGTTGGCGGCACCTTCGATGAATATTTCGTGAGCATCGCCCTGCAGCAAGGCAGTCCGCTCCGCAAACCGATAAACAAGGCGTTGCTAAAATTAATGAAAACGGAAAGCTGGAATGAAATTCTGAATCGCTATATCCAATAAATTCAGGTGTCAAAGCTGTTTTCTGCGCCGTGGACGTGCATCATGAATGATAGTACCCTGCTGTAATAATAAATCATTGTGATATTGTTTTCATATCTCAAGTGCAAAATTTCGGCACCCGCATTACTTTCCGAGACTGTACTATTAGGTATACGAAACCCGCATTTCGGCTGAATTTTGTAAATCGGCAAATCCATAATTGGCTGTAGTTATGATATATTTTATATTATGCTTACAGATCCACAATTAGTTTGGCGCGAGAATGGGTATGCGGGGAAAGCACAAATAAGCAATTTATGAAACCACTGATGTTAGATTTGCTCAACCACGCTAAAGAAAAATCGCCGGAGTAAACTGAAAATTACATCACCCAATCCTGATGTAAGGCTGGTCCCAAAAGCATATATGGTCGCGCTTTCAGAAAGAGATTCTACCCTGGGGATCACGATCGTCCTGGTCCTTGAAATAGCCGCACAAATAAGCATGGCGCCCTGGGACGCCATTTTTCAACGGTCTGTCAGCCAGTGATGCGGACCGTAACGGCGTGTTCCCTGCACCCCGTTATTCCCGTAGCCTAAGGCATTCCAATTGGCTTTATCGGGTTGGCGCCTGCCGTCTTCGTCGGTTGCCCTGGCCATAATGGTATAGTCACCGCCAGCTTTAACTTCCCACAAGTACTCCCAATGGCGCCAGGCATATCTCTCCTCCAGGCCAATGAAATCGGCCGCATGCCAGGTGGTCCCATTATCGACAGACACTTCAACCTTTTTTATTCCGGCCGCTCCCGCATAGGCCGCTCCCCGGATCGGCACGATGCCGGCGGAAAGCGCTTGACCCCCGGCCGGCTCGACGATGATGGATTTGATGCCGATGCCGGTGACCACCTCGCCGGATTTCGGATCTTCGCCTTTTTGAAAGACGCGATAGACCTTGTCCATGAAAAAGCCCTCGGCAGGCTTGTCCAGAACGCATGATATGTTTGAGCCACTTGACACAATTGGCCCCGGTCCAGCCTAACGCAAGCGCCCGCAGGGGGTAGCCGTGCTTTAGCGGCAACGGCTGCCCGTTCATTTCATAGGCCAGCAGCGTTGAAGACATGGCTTTATCGATCGGAATGCTGCGAATGAATTTGATGCCGGACGACCCCAGCGGTTTGTCAAGCCCTTCAAAGCCCACGTGGCGGGCATGGTCCTGCAGGCCTGCTTTTTCAAGTAGATCCTTGAGCCAGATTCCCCCCCAGATGGCGTTGCCCACCCCGCCGATGGTCCAGGGATTGCCGGAGGCCTTATCTTTGAGCAAAGAGCGACTGTTGCCGGAACATTCCAGGGTATCGGCCACCTCTACTTTGGGCAGGCGCCGGATGTCCTCGAAAGACAAGATGCGTTTATTGGTGACCAATCCATCGACCCGCAGCTCCCATTGCGACAGGTTGATCGGTGCGTCCGGGAACTGTCCCTGATTGCGCTTGAAGAAGACTTCATTGTCCGTTATCCATGTCCGCAAAGATTCGGTGGGCGTCTCGGCGTTCAATGGTCTTTCGGTCATCACCCGCATTTTCTCATCCATGGCATTACCTCCAATTTTCATTTATAAAGCTTGCCGCTGAATCGCCAGGTAGTGGGTGATCTCATCCTTCTGATTGCGAATCGGGGCGATTTTCCACTCCATCATGAATTCCGATCCGTCTTTGCGATAGTTGATGGCCTGGCCAAAAAACAGCTCACCATCGGTGATATTTTGGTTCAGCCGCTGCAGGACGTCCTTGTCTGTATTGGGACCCTGCAGCATGGACGGTGATTTTCCCATGACTTCATGCGGTCCGTAGCCGGTCAATTCACAAAAGGCCGGATTGACATAGACAATCGGATATCCCGGTCCGGCCTCGGAGATAATGACCGAATTAAAAGACTCCTCCATGGAGGCTTCCAGCAGCCGTTTCATGATGTACTGATAATTTTCATCGTGTGCGAAGATATCAAAAACATCTTTTCTGGTTTCCATGTGATCCCCCTTTGCTTTTGTGGTCTATCGAAAAGGCCTGTAAATCAATGGTTAGGCAAAGCTTTAAATCAATCGGGCTTCAGTTTCAAGGCCTTTTACCTGCTGATATTTATTTTTGTCCCAACTTCGCATTAATTTTCAGGCGGACACTTATTAGAGATCTATAGGGTCAAAGTAACAGGAAAATCCTATGAATGTATTTTTAACTTATTGAAATTATCCTATTTTAAAATAATAGTGAAAATTTAACCCGCCGCTAAAATTGGATCTCTGACCCGGCTGGCCGCTTGACTGCGCCTGTTGAGTAGATATGATAATTTTAGCATTAACTGCAATAGGGAGGTATTTAAGATGATCGGTGTAACAATAGCATTAGTCGCCCTTTATTTTATATTTAAGCGGTGCACCAAAGACGCGAAGGGCACCGAGTTTTGTAAACTGTAACCATAGGTAAAATTATAACTATTACTTGTCGACAGGCAGAGCATTTCGCTCTGCCTGCCTTGTTTCAAATCAGCAGTGACGTCGGAAATGAATCGGTCGCATTAATCCGGAAGCCGCCGCCAAAGCGGTTTAGCCATAATCAATTGAACATCACCGATATAGCGTTCCGCAAAACCACCCTCACAATAACAAAGATAATACTCCCACATTCGAATGAAGGTCTCTGAAAATCCCAGCGTTTTGACCTTGTCGATGTTGGCAAAAAAACGCCGGCGCCATTCGCGCAGGGTTTTGGCATAATGCGCGGTGATATCCTCCAGGTGGACAATCTGCAGATCCGTGGACCGGGCAATGGCGTTGCTGATGGCGGTGATCGACGGAATGCAGCTGCCCGGAAAAATATAGCGTTTGATAAAATCCACCGAACGTTTGTGGCGATCGAATATCTGGTCACCGATAGTGATGGCCTGCAAGGCCATCATACCGTCCTCTTTCAGCAGCCGGCTGCAAGCATCAAAAAAGGCGTCGTAAAAATGGTGGCCGACCGCTTCGATCATTTCGATGGAGACCAGCTTGTCGAATTTTCCGCTCAGATCGCGGTAGTCCTTTTTTAGCAGGGTGATGCGATCTTCCAGCCCCGCGGTTTGGATGCGGTTTTGCGCATATTGGTGCTGCGCGTCGGAGATCGTAGTAGTGGTCACATGCACGCCGAAGTTGCGGGCCGCATGCACGGCAAAGCCGCCCCAGCCGGTGCCGATTTCCACGATCCGGTCGCCGGAGGCAAACTGTAATTTGCGGCAAATGCGATCATATTTGGCCTCAGAAGCCTCCTGGAGGGTGCTGTCCGGCTGTTCGAATATACCGCAGGAATAGGTCATGGTTTGGTCGAGAAACAAGGCGTAAAAATCGTTTCCCAGATCATAGTGGGCCAGAATGTTCTTGCGGCTGCCGGCCTTGGTGTTTTTTCTGACATAATGATAGAATTTGTAGAGCGGGGTCGTCAGGCGCGCCAGCCCTTTTTCCATGTCTTCAAATGCTTTTTGGTTCAAAGCCAAAATTCGCATGACCGTCGTCAAATCGTCGGCCGACCAGAAGCCTTCCATGTAGGCCTCCGCAGCGCCGATGCTGCCGCCAAAAAAAATACGGCTGTATAGCTGGGGATGATGCACGGCAATGACGGCCTGCAAGGAGCTTGGCTCCGAATCTTCACCAAAGCGATAGCGCTGCCTGTTTTCGACTAACGTAATTTGGCCGCGCACCAATCGTTTTAGCAGCGCAAATATAGCCCGTCGGGCCAGGATATCGATCCGCCGCTTTTTAAGCTCATTTAAATCGGGGGCTTCGGCGGGAATGATGAGCTCAGTCATTTGGCAATCCTTTCGACCTTGGTTTGCTTTCTTGGGGATGGGCGAAAAATGGCGTTTTTTTCAAAACCAAGCGCAATGACTGCCAGTAAATCATCGTCATCACCTTGCCGGTCATCACGGGATATCGCAGCAGTACCCCGTTCAGGGAGGATCGCGTGATTTCCCGGCGTCGCAACGCCAGGCTGGCGTCAAATAGCTTTTCCCCGCCCTGGCAATCGATCATGTGCACCTGCAGGGATTCCTGCGGCTCGCGAAAGCGCCAATCATAGTGAATATCCATATCGATAAAGGGCGACACATGAAATTGTTTGGCAAATTGATGGCGTCGCCAGTATTTAACGGGATGTTCATTTTGTTCGGCGCCAAGAACATAGCAGTAGCGTTCGCGCCAGGGTGTGTTGTGAATTTCCACGACGATTGTCTCGACCCCGGTATCTGCCGAATTGTAGCAGTAGTAGAAACTGGCCGGATTGAAACAATGACCAAAATATCTTAGATGGGTCAGCAGGCGTATGGGGCCGTTCGGCCGACGGCCGAGCCGATCTTCCACAAGATCCGCTACTGCCTGATTCAGCGGAATCTTCGGGTCGCCGAAGTGATCCCGGCGTCGAAAACTGGCAATATTGAACATTTCGAAAGACCAGAACAGATGATTGTCAAACAGCGCCGGCAGTTCGGCCAAATCGAGAAACATGAAGAACAGGCGATATTGAAACATGTTGGGTCGCGGCCTGAATCGCCGGTGCCGGATAGTCCCTTCGTATATGCAGCTTTTCATATGATTTATTTTTGAACTTTAGTTCCGCGAATTGATTGTAATGTTATCCGAATGAAATGTCCAGGGCTGTCTATTTTTAGGAAAATAAACCTATTTCGTATTAAAGGGTTTTGCCGAAGTGCTTGCATACCGCCACGGCACTGGCAACGCCATCTTCATGGAAACCATACCCCCAGTAGGCTCCGGCGTAATAGGTGCGATTCAGTCCGTTTATTTCATGGTGACTGTGTCTGGCCGTCAAACTCTCCGGATTATAAACCGGGTGATGGTAAACATACTTGCGGTGAATTTTGGCCGGATCAATGGCTTTGTCCAGATTCAGCGAGACGCAAAATTCCTCGGGCGCCCCGATGCTTTGTAAAATGTTCATGTCATAGGTGACAGCGACGCGACCGGAATCTTCTTTTGGGATGTGATAGTTCCAGCTGGCCCAGGCGGCCTTTTTGCTGGGCAGCAGGGATTCATCGCAATGCAGCACCGTGTCGTTTTCCTGGTAAGGAATCGCACCTAGAATTTTTTGTTCGGCATCGGTCGGGTCTCCCAGCATGGACAGCGCCTGATCACTGTGCGTCGCAATCACAACCTGATCGAATTTTTCAGCCGGCTGGTCCTGCGGGTGTATCTCAACGAAATCCGGCTGCCGCCGAACAGATGCAACCGGGCAGTTCAGCCGTATTTGACCGGCATAGGGTTTGGTTATCGGCTCAATATATTGCCTTGACCGGCCTTTGACGGTGAGCCATTGAGGCTGATCCTTGATATTTAAAAATCCGTGATTTTTAAAAAATTGAGCAAAATAAAGCGCTGGAAATTCATTGAATTTTACCGGATCCGCCGACCAGACCGCTTCCCCCATCGGAATAATAAAATGTTCCATGAATGCCTGTGAGTATCCTTTGCCGGCCAGAAATGCCGCCAGGGTCAGTCCGTAATCATCAGAGTCCAGCAGCGCTTCGGAATCCCGTTTAAATCGCACTACATCATATAACATCCGGTAAAATGAGGGCCGCAGCAGGTTGCGCCGCTGGATAAAGAGGGAATTAAGGGTGCTGGGACTGAATTCCAGACCGGTTTTCTCGCATTGCACGCTAAAGCTCATGACCGAATTTTGCCAGCCCACGCCCAGGCGCTTCATCAGCTTTACAAAATTAGGATAAGTCTTTTCATTGAAAACGATAAATCCCGTATCCACCGCGTATTGCTGTCCGTTGAGAGACACATCCACGGTTTTCGTGTGCCCGCCGATGTAGTCGTTGGCTTCGTAAACGACGACCTCGTGATCTTCACTGAGCAAATAGGCCGACGTCATGCCTGAAATTCCGGTACCGATCACGGCAATCCGCATTTTAGCCCCCTTTCATTGGATTTATCCATCCAAGACTTGGAAGGATTGAATATTTTCGATTGAAGGTTTAATGTATTCTATTTATTTGAAAAGAACAGCGCGAAGTGATACCACAAATCTTCAATATTCAAATCCGGCTTGTCCGGGTTAAAGTACCATAAGATTAATTAATCGGTCACAATTCGGTTTCTGTAGAGCACTTGCTCCGGCACGCCCCGCAGGTCGCTGACAATATTCAGCCAGGACATAAAGATCAGCAAATAATAGGTGATGTCAAGTTCCCACCAGAAAAATCCCTGGCGGGCGGAAACGGCATAGTGATGATGATTGTTGTGCCAGCCTTCACCCAGGGTAATCAGTGCCAGCAGCGCGTTGTTGCGACTGGTATCCCGTGTGTCATATCTGCGCCGGCCGTAAATATGGTCAAATGAGTTGATCGTTACGGTAGCGTGCAGCAGCACCGTGGTGGAAATGAAAAACCCCCAGATCAGCATCTGCATTCCGTTGGTGCCCAATTGGGGAGCAAATTGCTCGAGTATTGCGCCGAAAATATAAAGCGCCAGGGCCAGCAGGAAGGGAACCATCGTGTCAAATCGATTGAGCCAGCGCAGCTCCGGATATTTGGCCCATTCGGCAACATATTTGTAGTTGGTGGAAAAATTCGCTTTTGAAGTTAGCCAGCCGATATGGCTCCACCAGAAGCCATGCCGGCTGGGCGAGTGAACATCCTGCTCCTGATCCGTATAGCGGTGGTGATGGCGATGATGGGCGGCCCACCACAGCGGGCCCCTTTGGACCGCTGCATTGCCCACGGCCCCGAAGATAAATTGCCAGATCCGGTTGGTTTTAAATGCTTTATGCGAAAAATAGCGGTGGTAAAATCCGGTGATGGCAAACATGCGAATAAGATAAAGCAGCACGGCCACAACCACGGCCGTCCAACTCCAGCCAACCCAGAAGACCCCCAGGCACATCAAATGCAGGAATAAGAGCGGGACAATGCGCAGCCAGTCCACTTGCTTTTGATCGCTCGCTTCGATGGCTTCGATATTCGCTTCTGAATCAAACCAGCGCAGGACCGAGGTTATAAAGTGACCGCCGGTGCTTTTCGTGTTAGGTTGAGAGCTCATTTTAAAAAAGGGCTGAGAAAAAAATTATTGTCATCATATCAAGCTGCCGGTGTCTGATTGATGGCGCTAACTTGCTGCTGTTCAATGTAATTTCCTGCCGGCTGCTTGTCGGTGAAGGGCCCTAACAGATGGGATCACTATAATCGCAGAAACTTAATATTTCAACAGTCAAATGGAAATAAAAGCCCGATTTTGGCACAACCGTGTTGAAACCATCGCCTGGATGTTATATTTTAAATGAATTCAAACACCAACAGATAACCGGGATCCGTCTAATGATGAATAATACATCGAAGAAAGCCAAAAAAACAGGCAGCCTGTTTGCCGATGAGTTAGCCCAAGCCGTCCTCGACTCCCTATCTGCTCACATTGCCATTTTAGATGAAAACGGCGTCATTCTCGAAACCAATAAAGCATGGCGCGACTTTGCCGTAAAAAGTGGAATGCCGGAAAACCATGACGACCGGGGGAGCAATTATCTGGCAATCTGCGAAGCGGCCACCGGAAGTGATGCCGACGACGCCGGCAAAGTAGCCGAAGGAATTCTGGCGGTTATTCGTGGTGAGGTGGAAGAATTCCTATACGACTATCCCTGTCATTCGGAAGACGGCCCGCACTGGTACTACATGCGGGCGATCCGCATGGCCGGAGACGGTCCCGTGCGGGTAGTGGCCAGCCATGAAGAAATTACGGCGTTGAAGCTGACTGAGGAAGCCCTGAAAAAAAGCCAGGAAGAACTGATCGAACAAAAGCAGAGTCTGGAGGAAACCAATATTGCCATGAAAGTGCTGTTGAAACAGCGCGAAGAAGATAAGCTCGACCTGGAGAAAAAAGTGCTGAACAACGTCAAGGATCTTGTTTTTCCCTATGTCGAAAAGTTGAAAAATCCGCGATTGAAGGCCAGGGACAGAACGCTGGTCGACATCATCGACGCCCATCTGCACGATATCATATCGCCCTTGCTGCAGCGGTTCACCAACGCTAAAATATTGCTGACGCCCCAGGAGATGCAGGTTGCCTCGCTGGTCAAAGACGGCAAAACCAGCAAGGAGATTGCCGACGTCCTGAACGTTTCCGAAACCACGATCAATTTCCATCGCAAAAACCTGCGCGTCAAGTTCGGTTTGACCAATCAGAGAACCAATCTGCGGTCCTATTTGCTCTCAATATCCCAATAATAGTATTTTCCTATCATTAGGCTCTGAACTCTCTCCCATTGCGCTTTCCCCCGCTGTGCTTAAAGTTAGTGTATCCAGAAACGGTCTCGTTTCAGGATGAATCAGTCAGAACGATCCGACTGGCCCAATCGTCTGCTGCAGATGGGGCGATTGCTGGGCTGAATAAATTATGATCACAAGGGGTGTTGACGTGGAAGACAGAAGAATAGACTCGGACAGTATGGTTGATGTGGTATTTTATCTGAAATGGAAAAGCGACAATGGAATTCATACGGACGGTTACCAGGCCAGTCGGATCAACATCTGGCGCGATTTTCTGCCCCCGTTGTTGCTCGACAAGCTGAAAGGCCGGCAGTCCGGTGAAAGGATAGAGATTAGCCTGAAAGCTGATGACGCCCTGCCGAAGTTTGACGAGAAAAACGTTTTTCAAATTAGCAGCAGCCAGTTTAGCCCTCAAGACAGCGCAATTACTGTGGCCGAACCTGCTGTCGGCCGATTTTACCCGAAAGGTCTGCTGAAAAATGTTTCCGGCGTGTTTAAGGCCAATGTTCAACCTTTCAGGTGTGTTCAGCTCAACAATGGCCACATGAAGGTCGACTTCAATCATCCATTGTCAGGCAAAGACCTGGTGCTTTCGGCGGTGGTTGGAAAAGTGGAAAACAAGGTAATCGAGAGGGGAGGCAGCAGCGTCGACTGGATGGAGGTTTTGACAACCGGTCCTGGGATGCAGGCAAGATGGCAGAGCCGGCAGACGGATTTTTTCAACTCGGGCGCTTTCAGGCGGGACGATGAGATGCCTGATTCGCGGTTCTATAACGAGCCGCGCTATGTGCAGCACATCGATGAGACCGCCATTGAGATGGTACGAAATACCTACGGACGTTTTTTAAAAAACGACATGCGGGTACTGGACCTGATGAGCAGCTGGAAGTCCCATCTTCCTGATAATATAAACTTGGCGCGCCTGGTCGGCTTGGGGCTCAATGAGCGCGAACTCAAAAAAAATCCCCGTCTGAGTGAATCAATCGTGCAGGACCTCAATCTGTATCCCGAGCTGCCGCTCGAATCCAACAGCTTTGACGCGGTGGTGTGCACCGTATCGGTTGAATACCTGATCGATCCGCTGGCGGTTTTTGCCGAAGTATCCAGGGTATTGCGACCCGATGGGTATTTCATTGTTACATTTTCCAATCGCTGGTTTCCAACCAAGGCGATTAAAATCTGGCAGGAGCTGCACGAGTTCGAACGTATGGGCCTGGTTCTTGAGTACTTTCTGCGTTCGGGTGGCTTCAAAGATTTTCAAACTTATTCGATCCGGGGGCTGCCGCGTCCGCATGACGATAAGTACTATCCGGATTTGTGGCATTCGGATCCTGTTTATGCGGTTTGGGGGCAGAAGCGGTAAGAGGATTAATTGTGATTGGTTATCGGTTATTTGTTGAGGACGGAAACGAATAGGTTCCAAATTAAGAGGTCAAGGCAATGAAACTAAAAATAGTTGGTTCGGCACTGTTATTGACAACAGCGCTTCTGGGATGCACCGGCGTTCCCAAAGGATTGAAGCCGGTCTCTGAATTCGATGGACAACGATATATGGGAAAATGGTATGAAATTGTGAGACTGGACCATTCTTTCGAGAAAAATATGAGCAATGTCACTGCAACTTATTCTCAAGATAGCGCCGGGCTGATATCGGTAACCAACCGGGGCTACAACGAAAAAACCGGTAAGTGGAAACAGATAGAGGGCCGCGCGCGCTTTACCGGGGATAATACTGTTGGCAGTCTGAAGGTATCGTTTTTCGGTCCGTTTTATGGCGGTTACCATGTCATTGCACTTGATAAAAAAGATTACAGTTATGCCATGGTCGCCGGCCCCAACCGGTCCTATCTGTGGATTTTGTCGAGATCGACTTCCCTGGATCAGGCAGTCTTATCGGATCTAAAAGACAAGGCAGCTAAATGGGGTTTTGAAACATCAGAACTGATAGCGGTCAGACACGACCGTGATGAAAATTAACTAAAATTTGGCTTAGAGTTTCTGCGCGTAATGATAACCGCGCTGAGTGATGAAAGGATAAATAATGGCCGCAACCACAAATGAGACATATTTTATTGTAAGAGACAAGAACGGTGAATCTTACCTGTGCCCATTGAATTCGGTCGGGGACAGGGACGAGGTCACCGCTGATGAACTGGAAAGTTGTGTTGAGAGAGATATTGTTGAAAGATATTCCGGCAATATCGACATTGAACGATCTTAAAAGAAGGGAGCACTCCATGAGCAATACTGAAGATAAGACCCTATGTGCATATCAGGAAGAGGGATATATTCAAACCAATACGGAAGACTTTATTAAACTGA
The DNA here is from genome assembly GCA_963710795.1 of uncultured delta proteobacterium. GTDB lineage: Bacteria > Desulfobacterota > Desulfobacteria > Desulfobacterales > JAFDCJ01 > JAFDCJ01. The sequence goes on along the minus strand of CAVQBT010000067.1, from coordinate 220,446 downwards.
TAAGTCCGGCCAAATTTTTCTGCAAAAATTGCGGTCGCAGCGCGGTAAGTGAGAATAATTTGTGCAACCCGGAAAAACTCAATTAGTGTATAACTAGGAAGGTGGACACCCCAAACCAGGTGTAATTATACTTGGTGTGGGGTGTTCAGTCTTGTTGGCGCATTTCTTCCTGGCGCATGGGCATGGAATCGATCAGGGCGAAAATGTCATCCAATTGCGTTTGTTTTTTTCGGATCAGCTTAATACCGCCATCCTTGCCGATCAAAATAACCGTGAATTCACCCCGGTGAATGTCAAATTTTTCTCGTAGCAGGCGAGCGGTCTCAGAATCGATAGATTCATTATTCATACTGGAAGGGGCCGATTCGAGTATTTCAAAGATCACTAAATCGCGATCGGCGGCTTCCGATTGACGAACCGCAAGCGATTCGTGCAAGGCATCAAACATAGAGTGGTTCCGGTTCGGAGCGAATAGAAAAAGCAGTCGATTTTTCCACTGGAATACGGAAAGATCCAGCGATTGCGCCTGTGCACCGCGGCTGCTGACGGTTGACAAAGCCATCAAGATCATCATCGCCGGCAAAATTGTTTTAAGCATTAAATCATATCTCCTTCCGGCATTCTGCATCTCCGTATATTCTGACCTATGTCCAGGAGGTTGCCAGCAGAATGGTGTCAACCCAATCGTTGCAAAATTTTTAATTGTAAAGTGGGCACTGCCCGCCGAACTTTACTGACAATATTATGCCACAGGATACAAAAGGCAAGTCCCGGCCTCAAATAACCTTGGGATTTTCCGTTCACAGACCGGAGATGGTGCCGTTGACATTCGCTTTGATGCAGCGCCACGATGCTCTTTTTTTAGAAGAGCCTCCGTCTGCCGATTTCAACGATATGCTCCGCGGGGCTGTTTCGATTGATGACTATTTAATGCCACTGGATGTTGAGTACCCCGAATTTAGCCGGGGAATGTGCCGCCTGTTGCGCAAACTCCAGGCTGCGGGAAAGAAAATTTTTCAAATCGAGCCTTTTTGGGAAGTCCTTTTGGGAATTCACGATTTTTTTGCAGAAGGCAATGGGCCGCAGGATCTGCCCAAGGGCTCGCTCGAGTATCCGGTGTATCTGGCCGAACGAAATGCCACCGGAGCACTGCTGGCCTACTATCAGGCTGCCACCAGCGGATCGTTCGAGCAAACCCTGACGGCCGTCATCCGCTTTGCCCGGGTGGACGCGGCACGTTTCAGACTGCGGGACTCTCTGCGGGCCCAAGCGCTGGCGCCGCTTATTGCAAGATATCCGTCTGCTTACATCGAAGCCGGGCTGATTCACTTTCAGCTTTGGCAATTGCTCCGTCAACAGCTGCCAAAAACCAGTCGGGTGCAGCCGGTTTTCTTGGCCGATTTTGCATTGAAAGACATCCAGGAGAACGGTCGCCTGTATGGTCCGGGCGACCAACTGACACTGCAATTCATTTTTCATCCAACCGCCGCAGAAACCGCACGACTTCGCTTGCTGGCGGCACGCGCGATCGTTTACGCCAAAATTATCGCGAAAGAAGAGCGTCTCTCTGGCAATGGCGGATTGCCTCATTTGCAGAACGAACTGGCCTGTATCCGGGTGACAAAAAGACTTAGCCTGCAAAATTGCCGGGAGTTATTTCCGCTGATTCGCCGGTCGAAAACGGCCGAGGCCCGGCAAATAGTTTCTGATTTTATAGCAGGAACCGGTTTGCAAACTTAGTGCACCAATTCGTAATTGCGTTGACGCATTCGCAAAAATATTTAAAGTCATTCATCGGCTGCAGCCAGAAAGGACAAACAAACATGAAACCCGTGCATTTTGACCCCCAAAAGGACCTGGCGCCCCTGCCCTTTGACGATCGCATCTGCCAACAGGCTTTGCAGATGAAAGCTGCCGGTTTGAAATGGCGGCCGCATGTGGGGTGTTTTGTGTGGGACCCGGAGAACTGCATCAAACAGGATTCTCCGTTTCCAAATAGAATATATTTTGTGTTAAGCATCCCGCGATTCATAGAAATTTTCGGCGATGTCGAAACGATGGCCGCAAAACTGGTCTGGCTGCCGACCTGGCATCAGGCGCGATTGCTGTACAAGGATTTGGGCTTACCCGGCGACACCATTTCAAATCCCTGGCAGGGAAATGACAGCCTGCCGGCTGGAGAAGAGTTGCTTTACCTTTACAGCGTTATAATGGATGCCCTCATTGAAAAAAATTTTGCCGCCTTTTGCGGCCGGGCAAGCAAGCTGGACAAACTCAGTATTGCGGCCTTGATCGGACGCATGGGAAACATAATCGCCTGGCCGAAGAAATTCACGGCGGAGGTGCTGCGGGTCTATCACCAGTTTATCGAGGCTTATCTGAACCTGCTGAGGCAACAAGAAAACAAGCCCCTTGACTGGTTTCCCCCATATCTATCCATTGATCCCGAGCTGGCCGATGGCATGCGGCATTTTTATTCCGACTATCAGCACATTACCCGAAAATTTTTCAAGCTGAACCAAAAGCTCGACCGGTTGCGAGACATCGATAAGCACAATCAATTCAAACTGTTTCAGGACAGCATTGACGAAATTCTTGGTCTCTGCGCTGAATAGATATAGTTGATTGGTTGAATAGTTGATTGGTTAATTGGTTGTAAATATGGATTTATCCCATATTTGCAAAATAATTGAACACTTCATGTTTCAAAAGAAAGGACAATTAGGACACGGATGAACACGGATGCACACGGATTTAAAAGAAGGCTTGTTTCGCCTTCGGCGAGAAAGATACATAGCAAGAAGGCTCCTTTGTATCTCTGGTAGGTATTCCGCCGTCAGGCGATTTATACTAATCTGCGTTTATCTGTGCAAATCAGTGTCCAAAATTTTTTAAACAACCGTAACATCCTTAAATTATTACTATAATTTATACAGTCTGCCATTCAAAAAGTAAACTTATCAAAAAGGTCTGGAATAGATATTTTCTCAAATTTTGGACGAGTGTCCAAATTAAGGCGTTTTTTGTAGATGGCTTTTATTGAACTGAGAGAATCGTATGAAAGCTTCAAATTCAGATGTCATCATTGTGGGTGCCGGTCTGGCCGGATTGTCCTGCGCACGTCGCCTGATGGAATCCAACACTCCCTTTGTGATCCTGGAGGCCGATCATCGTATCGGCGGACGCCTCAAGACGGATACGGTTGAGGGTTTTTTATTGGACCGCGGATTTCAGGTGCTGCAGACCGCCTATCCGGAGGCACGCCGAATGTTGGACTACCGTCGGCTCGATCTCAAGCCATTTGCTCCGGGGGCAATGATTCGCACCAAAGGAAATTTTTATACGATCGCCGATCCCCGGCGGCGGCCTCTGGAGTTGTGGGGCACGGCGACCGCACCGATTGGAGAATTCCTCGACCGCCTGCGCATGGTCAACCTGGCATTGAAAGTCCGCCGGGGATCCGTATCCGATCTCTTTAAAGAGCCGGATATAAATACGCTCGATTTTTTAAGAAGCGAGGGGTTTTCCGCAAAAATCATTCGGAGATTTTTTATTCCATTTTTCAGCGGGGTTTGCCTCGATCCCCGGATTCAGGCATCCAGCCGGATCTTTCAATACATTTTTCGCATCTTTGCCGAAGGTGATGTCGCCCTGCCCGGCCGGGGCATGGGCGCCATTCCGCAGCAGCTGTCGGAAACGCTGCCCCAGGGGAGCATCCGCACCGGTTGCCGGGTCGAATCCATCCATCAGGGAAAGGTCGTTTTGACCTCCGGCGAGACAGTCAATGGCCAGGCCGTCGTCCTGGCCACCGAGGGGCCGGAGACGGCCCGTCTGGCCGGGTTGCAGCGCCAGGGCCGCTCACGGGGAGAGCTTTGTCTGTATTACGCGACTAAACATTCACCGGTCGATAAACCCTACCTGGTTCTCAACGGCGATGGCAGCGGCTGGGTCAACAGCCTGACGGTGCCCAGCGTTGTCGCGACAACCTATGCGCCGGCCGGCCAACACCTGGTATCGGTCGTGGTCATCGGTCATATGGATGCAGACGACAGTTCCGTGGAGCGCACCGTCCGCCAAGAGCTGACCGGGTGGTTTGGCGAGGCGGTCGCCGACTGGCGCCATTTGAAAACCGACCGTATTTTGCATGCCCTGCCGGAGCAGCCGCCACCGATGCCGGACCCCACCGTGGCCGCCCCCCCGATCCGGCCGGGCCTTTTCGTCTGCGGCGAATACGGCAGTGTGCCGGGCATCCAGTGGGCCATGCTTTCCGGGCGGTATGCGGCTGAAGCGGTGCTGAAAGAACTTGGCAAGTGATTTTAACTTGATTGAACGAACAGCGTCCGATAATGTGTTATTCGGTATTGGATATTGATCACCGCTTCGATTTATAACCATGCAATCGTTAAAATATAACCCCAAAAGAACCTCAATTTATTTTTTAGGAGATTCCTCTTGAATCTAAAGCCCTCCGACTCATGCAACGCTGGAAAATTGTAGGGGGTCTCCGACTATCAAATAGTGAAGTCTAATTGTGGAGTATCTATTGATGCTTGGCCCAGACAGCACTTAGGCTTTGATATACGATTTGGATATCAGAAGTAAGGGCAACCGGCTGTCTCTTGTGATATATAGCAGATATCTGCTACTTAAAGCCAAGGAAAAAAGCATATAAAAAAATGTGACATGGCGGTCAACGTTTTTGTGGAAATTTATTAAACCAGCTCAAGTTTTAACTTTCGTTTCAAAATGCACGCAGCTCTTTAACCTCTCTGGCATTAGGTCATGGGCATACTATGAAAGCTGCACTATTGAAAAACAAGCGCTACAAAAATCAGCTACAGAAGGCTATCGCAGACACATGACTCGATCAAACTACTTAACCCAGGTCATTTGCAGTGAATTGACTAAATTTCGAGCAACAATTAAGTATTATTGATTATAGGCCCACGTTTTATTTATATGGTCAAAATTGGATTTTAAAAAAGCTACATTTCTTACTCTGTGCCGATACATAATATATGGAACACGTCTTAGGGGCATGGCAGCCGCAGGCTGCAGGCCGAATACATAATTGTTGCCTCCAGCTTGATGCCAGAACTTATCCTTGTCAATATCCCGGTCATTGTTGTCATATCCGTAGGCGGCGGCAGGGCCGGTTCCTAATGTGCCATAGTTGTTAAACCCTCTGATAAAGGTTCTCCACCTTAATCCTGATTTACTGTTTTTGATAACAACCATTGTGTGAGAGGGCTGGGCGGCGGTTCCTGTGATCAGGACATCCCCAACAGCTACATTATTTCTTAATTCATCTCTGCCATTGATTCTCAGGGCTCCCTGATAGAGCCTGTTATACCAGGCAGGAGGTATGCAGGTGCCGATTCCGATCCGGGTTACTGTGATAATTGCTTCCAAGAGGCGATCCGGATATTGATAATTCTGCTCTTTCAATTCCCAGTACAGGGCGGCTTCATGACAGGTATGAACCCCTCGCCAGGGATGGGCTGCGCTGGGCACGGGAGGAGCTGTTTTGGCACACCTGGCAAAGCCTTGCGCTGTTCGCTGAATGGTAAGGGATTGAAAATGCCTTTTTCCCCTGGTAGTAATGGCTTTTTTGGTGCGAAACAGATTGTTGAAGGTTTCCCTGAGACCTTTATCAAGAACCAGTCCAGCTATGGCATCCGCTTCTTGTTCAAATATATCATGTGAAGGGCGTACTGACATATAGATCCTCTTATCTTTCACCTGTCCGGATTTTTGCTGAACAACATGGACAAGCTCATGGAATAGCAGTTTTTGCCCTTCTATGGAATCTGGGTCATAAGTGCCTGGGCTGAAAAAAATATCCGATCCTATGGTAAATGCCCTTGCCTTTAGCTGTCGGTTGCTTTCGGCAGCGACAGGCCCTGTGTGGACTCGAACGTCCTCAAAATAAGATGCCAGTTCTGGATTCATTGTTTCCCGCACTCTGTCATCAAGCGGCGTGCCTTTTCCTCGTGCTTGAAGTATGGCCAATGCAACGTTCCTGTCAACACTCGCTTTAACATTTGTCTCAATACTTTCTTCTGATTCTCCTAAAAATGACTGACCCTGGAATTTTTTGAGATCATTATAATGCGTCATAACTTGGCTCCTTCCTCCAATAAAAAAACCAAGCTGCCATTAAAGGCAACTCGGCTTTTAGTTTAAGACACTTTGCATTCTGCCCATCCTCCCTCGATGAGTCTGCATAGTCTTTAGGTTACGAAACGATTCTATTCCGTATCACTTTATGCAAAAAATAATGCAGAATCAAATATTTATGTTGTGACTGAGTAATATCGGTAAGTTGCTCCCTTAGTGGGAATTGTTATCAGCAAACATTGTGAATTAAACTTCATAATAATGGGAAATCTATATCACATTTACCCTAACTTTATAGATGTCCGGTGAATATATCTTGTCATTCTCTGTAATTCGACGACTATCGAAATGTGTGAAGATATGATTCGAATATCACACGGGTTTAGGGGATGTCAATTGTTCAGATTTTTAGCACCATTGCAATTACTTTAATTTTTAGGAATTAAAAAAACACCTTATTAGAAATATAAAGACCTCTTTCCAAGCAGATTTTGCAGCTACATCGTTGTAAACTATTGCCTCAAAATATTTTTTCAAATTCGGTGGTAAATCAGAGTGGTCAAAGCAATATTGAGACAAATTAGCGGCTCCGCCCCAACCTGTCGAGAGCCTCTAGTTCGTGCGATTGGAATGGTGGAATACTGGAATATTGGGAAAAGGGGTTTTGGGAGACTGGCGTGTTGGGTTAATGGTGTAATCGTCTTGGCATGAGTCCATGGTCAAAGTGACCAAAATTGTGCCGTCACAAGGTGCCTTATAGTGGTAAAAATTTCAGGTTGTAACAGGCTTTCGATGGAATCGGTCCGGGCCGGGATTCTTTACGACAACTGGTCGATTTTTGCTGCAAGGATGAAGTCGCTTTCCGTCAACCCGTCGATTATGTGGGTCCAAATTGTCAATTTTACTTTGCCCCAGGTTAAAAAAATATCCGGATGGTGCCCCTGGGCTTCGGCAAGCTCGCCTACCTGAATCGTGAAGGCAAGCGCCTGACGAAAATTACTGAACCCATATTCCTTATCAAGGTGGTGTTCATTCACGACCTTCCAGCTGCCGCTTAGTTGCTTTAGTAATTTTTCCAAATTTTCTCCCGTTAAGGGGCGCACGCCTCCTTTGCAGGGAATGCATTGCTTTTTTGCCAGCTCGGTAGTCATAATGCCTCCTAAAGTCATCGGCGAATTAATTTTGCAATATGTCCGGCAGCGGATGTACCAGCCCATCGATCCAGCGGCGTGGAAATTTTTCGATACCATTGGCCGCACCCAGCAGCGCCCCCAGTACCGCACCACGGGACGCATTGTCTCCGCCAAGATTGGTGTTGGCGATCAGGGCATTTTCCGGATCATCGTGGTATTTCAAAGCCAGGTAAACGACCGCCGGAACCGAATCTTCAACGTAACAGGCCGTGCTGAAGCGCGGGCCGATCACCCGCTCGTCCGGCTCGTTGAGCAATTTCGCAAACGGGTGTCCCAGCAGTGGATTGTATTGGGCCTCGATCCCTGCAAGGATCACTTCTTTAAGAGGAATTCCATTGAGCACCTTCAGCAATATGTCAATAATCAATGACCCGGCGGTTTCCATCTTCCTGCCCGGGTGAGTCAGCGCCAGATGCTCCAGGGCTGCCTCGCGCGCTTTGTCGGGCTGGTTGAAATAAAATAAAATGACCGGGATCAGGCCGATCAGACCGCCGATGTGCTTTTCTGTGACACCGCACTTGCGGGGCGGCAAACCTTTGGCATAATTTACGAAAAAATTGCGATGATATTCCTCGACATAGGTATCCCGATGGTTACCCGGTGCGGTCATGAAGCGGATGTATCTGCCCAGAAAATCGTCGGCATCATAGGTGCCGGTTTGGTTGATCGACTCAATCAGCAACCGGCAAATTTTGACGTTTAGCGTGTTCTCACCCGCTTTAAGAAACTGGTGATAATGAATGCCCCTGCGCCCCCAGTACCGGGCCTGATCGTGCAGGATTTCACCCTTTGGATTGGGCGCCACATAGGTCGATCGCCAGAGGATGCTGTCCGGATGGGGATTGCGGGGTGCCAGATAATCGGCCACCCGGCCATAGTCGTTCATCAGGGCCTGACGGTTGTAGTACCAGTGAACCGGCATGGCCAGGGCATCGCCGATACACAAACCGTAAAGGGCGCCGCGGGATTCCGATTTGATAGAGTCTGTCATGGTCATGGTCAACCTTTCGCTTAATTAATCCGCTAATTAATCCGCCCCGAAAAATAGCACATGGCAGGTTAGTAGGCTTTCCGGTGTATACTGAACAATAATCTCATATGAAGGCTCCGCGGATTAATTATGACAGACTTTTGCCACCACGAGGGTAATGTCGTCATCGGATTTAAGCCCCCGGGTATATTGATTCAACTCCTCATAGACAGCATTTAGAATATTGCCGGCATTTTCTTGGGCATTGTGGCGAATGACATCACGGAATCTTTGCTTACCGAACATGTTGCCCTCCTTGTTGCGGGCTTCCCAGATGCCATCGGTGCCCAGCGCAATGATCTGTCCCTCAGCGACACCGGTCTTGATGTTTTCCTCGTATCGAAAATCTTCATTCACTCCCAGGGCCATTCCGATGCCGGATAATTCTTCAAACGTGTTGTGCCGGGGATCATAAATAATGGCCGGATCATGTCCGGCACGGACCCATTGCAGACGCTTTTTATGCGGATCGATGGCTAAATAAAACAGAGTCATAAACCGGCCCGTATCCAGCACATCCAGGGTCAAGTGGCGGTTCATTTCATTGATGATTTCAGAAATATTTCCCGACTGAGAAGCGCGCATGCGCAAAAAGGCACGGGCAGTGGTCATCAGCAGCGCTGCATCAACGCCGTGTCCGGCAATATCACCGACCACAATGCTCAAAGGCGCATTGGGGTAATCTTTCTGCTCCAAAAAATCGAAATAGTCGCCACCGATCTCGTCGCAGGAAACATTTTTGCCGGCGACATCCAACCCGGGGATGTGGATACCATATTGCGGAAGCAGACTTTTTTGCACCTCGGCTGCAAGGGCTAAGGCCTTCTTTTGTTCCGTCAGGTCGGTTATAAACGCCATATTGCCGATACTTATTCCGCTGTCATCCCGCAGCTTGCTGCCATGGATGAGGATCGGTATGAGTCTATCATTATTTGCCTTCAAAAACCCTTCGAATTTCCGGTATTCTTTAGATGGCGTCATTTCCTGGTTTGTGCGCAAAAAATGTAGAAACTCCTCAGCCCCAAAATCGAAGGGAGTTTTGCCAACCAGCTCGCCTTTTGTATGGCCGATCATGCGGCAAAATGCTTCATTGGCATCGATAATGATCATATTCTCATCCATTAAAATGAATCCTTCACCCGCAGTTGTGACAATCCGGCGATATTTTTCTTCGCTTTTACGCAAAAGCGTTTCTTTGCGCTGAATTTCTTGGCGGGCCGCTTCAACCTCCTGAATAATCTTGCGATGCATGGCGGAAGTGAAGTCTTTAATCTCCTCCAGGCGCTCGCGATATTGTTCGGAACGAAGTAATTTTCGCTCTAAAAGCCTGTTCTCCAATTTCATCTCCTCTAAATCACCGGGGGCATCGCCATCAGCCCTGCTCGATGGCGTGAGAGCGTCATCGGACAACTTGACTTCTTCCAACTCGTTGATTTCGGCTGCCGATCCGTTGCGCTGGCCGACCAAAAGCGTAACCAGGGTGGCGCCATGAAAGAAACTTTCCTGCCCCTTCACAATTGGAGCGATTTCACCAAGGGAATAAAACCCGATAATGGGCAGCTTTTCTGGTAGGTTGCCTTTTAAGATTTGGATTTCCTGACCGACACGGGTTCCCAGCAGATTTTTTCGGAATACACAGGAAAAGGCCATCGCAAAAGCCGGCTGCAGTTCGGGCAGAGCCTGAACGACTTGCCGGGATGTGTTCTGGGTATCCTCGATCATGACCTCACGAATTGCCTCGGTAAGTTGAACCGTTGCCCCCTGGGGAATCGATTCTGAAAAGGTGATGCTTGCGTCAGGATTGTATTCCATCGGTGCCCGCAAATAGCTCTGCGTGCTATTTTTATCAAAGACCGCCAGAAGGAATTCCTGGGCCGGCTCGGAATGATCACCCAGATAATGGCGGTAAAAATCAACGGCATTAAAATCGTCAATGCGTTTGATTCGTCGACCTTCGGCGCTGGTGATTTTGGCTTGCTTGCCGACCGGTTTCCAGCTATTGGCAATCGAAAATGAATATTCAAGGGGGCCGGCAAACAGGATGATCGGCATGGCATCCGCCAGAACTTCAGCCTTATAAAACTGCTGCGGTACCAGGTCATCATTCCACAGCGATCCGGCAACACCACCGAATACCGGACAATCATGTCCCAGCGCCAGGTTGAGCGTTTTTATCATCAAATCAAATGATCTGCTATTCCAGTCCGGAAAGGCCAGGCAGATTGAGACCGGTTTCGATAATTTATCGGATGCCTGTTCGACCGCTGTTTGAATAGCTGCTGCCGGATTTTCTGAAAGCGATCGGCCAACACCGATTCCAATTTCCACCTCATCGGAATAGAAAACCATTAAGCTGATGGAGTCGTCGCTGAATCCATAACTTGATGAAAATTCACCGGCGGTGGTACAGCCGATGAGATCTAGCCCCGCAAATTTTTCATGAATTCGATCGAGCATCAGACGATGGTCGAAATTTATTCCGGCGAAAACGATTCCGGCCTGTGGTTGATGGCCCGCCAACTTTTGTTGGCATTGGGCAATCACACCTTCAATCGCGGTTTGGGTGTCAATATTTTCTGCTTGTCCAAGTCCTACCTTGATCATGGTTTAGCACTCCCGGTTGAGGTCACAAGTTTGTTTGACGCTGTATTTTCACCCTGCTAGTTCATTAACTAGTATTCGAACGGATATATAGAATGCATTGATATTGTGGATGAATATCGCATAAAAGTAAAACGAAGATTTTCCGGTTTAATGCATATTTTACTTGCATTCTTGACTCGTTAACGGTAGTTATCTTTTTGAATTAACATTAAATACCGATTTTCTGCCCGGAAAGTAGAAATACAAAAACGAGTCAAACCCGAAAAATCTTCGTGAGGACAATCTATGTGAAAAGTCATCGATTTGCAAATGGAATTTTGGAAAAAAGATATCGCTAACATTGAATTTGACCTTCAACCCCGAGATGAAATCCCCAAGCTGCTAATGGGATTGCAGTAAATTTATCGCACATCATCCATTCGCGAGAAGGTTTTCGAAATTCTAAAACAAATAGTACCGAAGAAAAGCCACGAAACCGGAAGACCCGGCATTTATCTATGGAAAATTATAGTTTTGGGAACTCTACGTTTAAATTGCAACTGGGACTACGATAAAGTTTGGAATATTGTCGATGAACCAAGAATTAAGGTTGATCAGTATTGAAGAATATATTCGCCATGCTGAGCGACAAATCGATCAGATCCACAGAAGAGCTGTTTTCGATGAAAAAATACCGCACAAAGAAAAAGTTTTTTCAATTTTTCAACCGCATACCGAGTGGATCAGCAAGGGCAAAGCCGGTGTAGCGCAGGAGTTAGGCTTAGCTGTTTGCGTGCATAAAGATCAGTTCGGTTTCATTCTTCATCACCGAGTCATGCAGCAACAGACCGATGAGAAGGTGGCTGTTGTCATGGTTCAAGAGACCAAGGATAGATACGAGAATCTTTTCGGTTGCAGTTTTGATAGGGGTTGTTATAGCCCTGAGAGATAAATCCAATTAGCTGAAATATTAAATTTAATTTGCTATTGGCCGCCATCATTTTGAACCGTAGTAATTTAATGATTGAGCATCAGCGGCCCGACTGACTCGCAAAACACCGCCTTTTCGTTCAGGCACTGATTACAAGAATAAGATTCGGATTAAACATCGCAAGTTCTTTTTTGGCAGGATCGACTGGTAGGTTATAACCATTATTTTACTCCCAAAGATTGCCTATTGATAATATGCAATTATGTTTAATAATATATTTGAAACATAGCAATAAAAAACTATATTAAGAGGAGCACATCATGAAAGTAACCCTAAAATGTTTTTCAACCCTGGTCAATCCAGCGACCTGTAGCTTTGAGAAAAGCACAACATACGATTTGGATGAAGGACAAACCCTGCAGGATCTGGTTCAACGGGCCGGGATTGACGGCGAAGACGTAAAAATTGCATTTGTAAACAGTCGCAAGGTTGGTTTAGACACCGTGCTGTCTGACAGGGACCAGATTGGATTGGCCCCGGCCGTAGGTGGAATGTAAACCGTTTCATCAACTCAATAACTGCACCACTGATAACCCTAAAAAGGAGAAAAAACATGGATGTACAAGATTATTGCAAAGGTATGGAAGCCGAAATGACCGCCTGGAAAGCTAAACTATATGACGTCATGCGAAAAGTTGACGGGCTGGGCTCGGCTGATAAAGAGAAGGTGTTACCGAATATCGAGGACCTGCACATGCTGCTAAATGAGATGACTGAACGGGTAGAAAATTTGAAAACCGAATGTCCATCTGATTGGAGCCCGGTGAAAGGAGAAATTGAGGGCGGCAGCGTCGATATGCGAAGTAAGTATGAAGAAACCATGGAATATATCGGCAAGGCCTCACCGGTTTCGATCGCAGGCTAATCGAGTTAAACAGCTTATCCGGAGTTTATTCAGCTCAATCAGAATATTTATAAATTTTCGGACGATTCGGCTATAAATTAAAAGCGCGGAAACAGATTTTTTTCCGCGCTTTTTTTGTAATCGCTGTGTATCACAGGAGACCGGGCTGGCAAACGGCGGCAGGATTTGTTAACGTGAAAGTCAAGGGCTCAGAAAGCGGTAAGGCGAGGCAGTTTTGGCAGCTGATCCTTCCGTACCGGACATGTCTGATCACCCACCATTTGCAACGGACAACGAATTGAGTTCATCGCTGAACTGCTCGATATTTTTTATGTAATTCGCATTCACCTCTATCAATATCTGGGTATATTCCGCAACAGCCCGCCCCCCGACGAAAAACGTTACTTCGTTGCCGATATAGCGCCGCAGCTTGCGCAGTTCATCAACCAGCGGATTCTGGTTTAGCAGGTGGGTGATGCTGATTGCCACCGCCCTGGAACCACTTTGCTTAACCGCCGCCGCAATTTCTTCGGCGGGTAAGTTAGGCCCGTAGTATACGGGGTGCCAACCGTTTTCGGCAGCTGTCAGCGCAACGGTCAGTGCCCCGACATCATGCCACTGCCCCACTGTGGTGGCGATAACGATTCTGGGCGCCGGATCCAAGATCTCGGTCGCTCGCAACATGTTTAGCAAAAAATTGCGTGTCACGGTGGTGGCCATATGCTCATTGACGATTTTTAGTGATCCGCCATGCCATAGTTTGCCAATCTCCTTGAACAGTGGAACGATCAGGTCTCTTAGCAGCACGGGTCTGGTTAGATCGATCGCTGCTCGGTCATAGGAACGTTCTAAACCGTCAGGATCGAGATTCAAAACGGCCGTCAGACATTGCTTGAAGTGGTCACCGGCAGCTGCCGGTTCTGATGGTCGATCATTTTTTCGCCGCGTCCGCGGAATTTCCGCATTGTCTTGCTGAGCGAGATGCTGCAAATCTGTTGAGTCTAATCGTGCCACCTGCGAGATAGTGTGGCCCGCATCCGTGATAGTTTTGAGAAGCTTCAAACGCAGGACATCCTTTTCAGAATAAAGTCGACGGTTCTTAGCCGTACGATGGGGAACGACGGCCTGATAGCGCTTTTCCCAGGCGCGGATGACATGCGGCGTTAAACCGGTTCGTTGAGCAACATATCGAATTGGATAGAGATTTTTTTTGTCCATAGTCAAAATTAAATTAAAATTTTTAATTTGTCAATATTACGTTTAAGAAATGTAAGAAAATATTCTAGTTGGATGGAAAGCGTCAGCACAATGATTACGGGAAGAACTTCGGCTCGACTGAGCTCGTCGCAGGCCGGCCACGATGTCATGTACCTTGTCAGTAAGCCGTTTCCGCATAGGTCGATCTAATGGCCACTTGGCTTTTGATATGACCCGGTCAGGAAAAAAAGTGTGGTGGCAGTGGCTGATTAAAAATATCAGATTGACTTTGTCTAATGTCTGTTTATTTTTTGTTTATTAAATTAGCCAGGACTTTAACTACAGAGCTCAAAAAGGGGGGACGAAAACTGGCACCCGAATACAAGCGACGATACTTGGCTGCATTGGGAAATTAAATCGAGGAAGGAGCATATAAAAATGAAGCAAGATAAGGTTACCCCGGAAGATAAGGCAATCATTGCAGTTGATCCAAACCAAATCCCTGCAGAACTGCCGATTTTACCGCTCAGCGACCTGGTGGCTTTCCCGACACTGAACATGTCACTGGCCGTGCCGCTAAAGTTCATGCCGCTTCTCGAGGAGGCAATGAAAGGAAACGGTCTGATTGGAGTGGTCGGCAGCAACGTACCGGCCGATGAGATCCAGCTTCCCGGCCAGCTCTGTGAAACCGGCACCGTGGTAAGGATTCTGTATGTTACCCGGGCAGCGGACAATACTGTTCTGTTGATCATCAACGGCCTGGAACGCTTCCGCGTGACCCGCTGGATTCCCAACGAGGACCGGTTGAAGGCGGCAATCGAGTTGGCACCGGAGATCAGGGAAAGCGATCTTGAAACCAGGGCCCTGCATCGAAGCGTTACTGATCTGACGCGGGATGTTTTCGCGTTTAATACTGATGTGCCAAAAGAGGCCATCGATGGGCTGGCCCGCATCAAAGATCCATTGCATCTGGCCTATATTGCCGCAGCGCATGGCCAAATCGATTTCGAAGAGCGACAAGCGCTGTTGGAGGAAGACAGCCTTAAGGCCAAACTGCGAAGCCTGATGAGATATCTTGCACGCGAGAAGGAAATTCTATCACTTGGCAAAAAAATCGAATCCGATGCAAAGGATGAAATGAACAAAACCCAGAGAGACTATTACCTGCGACAGCAACTCAAGGCGATCAAGAAAGAACTCGGTGAATCGGATAATGCTGAATCCGAACCGCATGACTACCGTCAGCGGATAGCCGAGGCGGAGATGCCTGAAGAAGCCCGCAAGCAGGCTCTGAAGGAACTGGATCGATTCGAAGAAATGTCTCCCCAGTCGGCGGAGTACTCCATGGTGAAAGGATATCTCGACTGGCTGCTGGATCTTCCATGGAACCGCACCAGTGAGGATCGAACCGATATCAGCAGTGCACGACGTATTCTTGATGAAGACCATTTTGGCCTGCGGGAAGTCAAAGAACGGGTTGTGGAGTATTTGGCGGTTCGCAATCTTTTGGCCATTCGCGACGTCAAGAAAACTGAAGGCTCGCGCTCAGACAGTGCCGCTGCAGCGGGGGCCATCCTGTGCTTCGCCGGCCCGCCGGGCGTCGGTAAAACATCTCTGGGCCATAGCATTGCGCGGGCCATGGATCGTCAGTTTACCCGCATGAGTTTGGGTGGTGTTCGCGATGAAGCCGAGATACGGGGACACCGGCGAACCTATATCGGGTCCATGCCGGGAAGAATCATTCAGGCCATCAAACGTGTCGGCACCCGCAACCCGGTCTTTATGTTGGACGAGGTGGATAAAATCAGCCGGGATTGGCGCGGAGATCCCACCAGCGCCCTGCTGGAGGTCCTGGATCCGGCACAAAATTCAGCCTTTCGGGATCATTACCTGGATGTCGATTTTGATCTGAGCGATGTCATTTTTATCGCTACCGCCAATCAATTGGAAACCATCCCGGCCCCCCTGAGGGACCGCATGGAGATCATTCAGCTCGATGGATATACCGAGCTTGAGAAAAATCAGATCGCCAGACGACATTTGATACCCAGACAGCTGAACAGCCACGGACTCAGTGACAGTGACGTGACCTTTATGGACGGGGCCGTCCGCAAAGTAATCGGGGACTACACCCGGGAAGCCGGCGTTCGGCAGCTGGAGCGGCTTATCGGTGCCATTTGCCGCAAAGCGATTGTCAAGCTGACGGCCGGGAAATGGGAACATGTCATGGTTACGCCGGAACAGGTCGCCAAATACTTGAAGAAAGAAAAGTTTGAGAGCGAACTCTCTGAAACGATCGATCTGCCGGGCATTTCCACCGGCTTAGCGGTGACCAGTGTGGGTGGCGACATCCTGTTTATTGAGGCCACCCGCATGGACGGCAATGGACAACTAACTGTGACCGGCCAACTCGGCGATGTGATGAAAGAGTCCGCTAAAATTGCCCACAGCTATGTTCGTTCAAAGGCCGAATACCTGGAAATCGATCCGGCCGCATTTAAGGCGGCGGATATTCATTTACACGTGCCGGCCGGCGCCACTCCCAAAGACGGGCCTTCGGCCGGAATCGCCATGGTGATGGCGCTGGCCAGTCTGTTCAGCGGCCGTCTGGTGCGCAGCAGTGTCGGTATGACCGGCGAGGTGACGCTGCGCGGGCGGGTCCTGCCGGTGGGCGGCATAAAAATGAAAATTCTGGCGGCCCATCGGGCCGGGTTAACGGCCGTCATCCTTCCAAAACGCAACGCGAAAGACCTTGAGGATGTACCGGCGGAGGTGCGTGAAACAATGAAATTCATCCTGGTCGACCATATTGATGAAGCAATTGATGCTGGATTAAGACCTGTGGCAGACGGCTTTGATCCAGCCGATTCGGGCGTTGAGCGGTTGCTGAACCAACCCGGTGCAGAATTACTAGCCGTTACAGCTGTCTGAAAATAATGATTGATATGTCCCGGCCGGAAGGCTATGGTAAATCAAACAGTTGAAACTCCTGAAAAACATTAGCCAACTGGGGTAAGGATTAAGACGTGAAAAAAGTCTTGGTTACCGGCGCTACCGGATTTATTGGCATCGAAGTATCCAGGCAGTTGGCCGAGCGTGGCTTGCAGCCCAGGCTGATGGTCAGACGTCCGGTTCGCGGGCTGATGCTGAGACACCTGGACGCTGAAATTATGCAGGCCGATATCCGCAGTCCCGAAAGTCTGCGTCGTATCTTGAAAGGGGTCGACACCGTTATCCACCTCGGGGCCCGGGCCGCGTTCGAACCCTATCCGCGGCTGTATCCGTCCATTGTCAAGGGCTCGCTGAATCTCATGCAGGCTGCGGTTGAGGCGCGCGTTAAATCTTTTGTGTACGGCGGCAGTTTGCTGGTTTACGGGGATACCGCCCAACCGATCGATCAGGAAACGGAGACCTCGCCGATGTCCGGTTACGGGCGGGCCAAACTTGAAGCCGAACTGCGCCTTGAGGAGTTGGCGGCAAAGACCGGCATCACATTTGTATCCTTGCGGCTGCCGCATGTCTACGGGGCCCACAGCCTGCTTTTTGACCAGGTTCGGCACGGCAAAGTCTATTTTCCGGGAAGCGGCAATAACCGGTTTGCTCACCTGCATGTCGTCGATGCGGCGCGGGCACTGATACAGGCCGCCGAAAACGGCCAACCGGGCATCTGGGCCGTGGCAGATGAGCTTTCTTGCACCTGGAATGAGTATTTCGAGACGCTGAAAACCTATTATCCGCGTCTGCGAGTGATGCACATTCCCCAAATGTTATCGTACCTGGGAACCCGCATTTTAGACGTTTTGTTCAGGTTAACCGCCCAGACTAATCCCTATCCCAGCGGGGCCATTGCGTGCTGGAATTTGCGTTTACCGGTAATACCGGGAACCATAAAAAAGACTGTCGGTTTAAATCTCAAATTTCCGAACGTCCACGATGGTATTCCGGCCGTATTGGATGATTCCATTTCTTTCTATTGGTTGCCGTCAAACCTTGACCGCCTTTAAAACAATGAAATCGGATTCATTTCGATTGGTAGAGATCTAACTTGACAACTACTCTTTAGGATGCCAGATTGTCTTACAGAATAAGCTGAAGGCAAATCTTGGATTAACCCATACGGTCATAGGAGGATTTATGAGTATTATCAATGAGCTGGTTGCGCACCATGCAACCCTCAGACAACTTTATGCCCAGTCTGAAAATGATCCGCAGGCATTTGACGAGTTCACCCGCCATTTGATCGTCCATCATACCATGGAAGAAAAATACTTCTATAATATCTTGCAGGAGATAGCCGCGGCAGAGCATGATGCCCTGGAGGCGGTCAACGAGCATCACATCATTGAACTGATCATTAAGGACGCCGAGGGATTTCCCCGGGAACACAACCATTTTCCGATAAAAATCGAGGGCCTGGGAGAATATACGACCCATCATCTGGATGAGGAGGAGATGGAGATATTTCCCATGTCCCAGCAGGTGATGGCGGCCGAAGATCTCGATACCCTGGGTCAGCTGTTTGTCGAAGCCAAAAATAAGCTCCTGGGAATTAAACTGCCCGAGGTTCCTGCTAAAATTACCGCGCAGATCGCCGAACCCGGCGCACCTCCCCGGACGGCTGCGAGCAGCTCCGGCACGACCACTGCCCACGGCCTTGGCATCGGAAGTTTGAAAACTTGATTTGACTTAATCATTAATTGTCCTGCAGCCAGTGAAAGGAGATAAATTAGAATGGATATCTTAAAAAGAGAATTGGCACCGATTCCCGCCGAAGCCTGGGCGGAGATTGACCAACAGGCCATCCGAAGCTTAACCGCGATTCTATCAGCCCGCAAGGTTATCGAGGTAACCGGTCCGATGGGAACCGATTTTCCGGGGGTTCCCGAAGGTCGATTGGAATTTCCCAAAAAGCAGGCCCAAGATGCGGTTACCTATGGCATTCATAAGGTTCATCATCTGGTGGAAACGCGGATGCCATTTGAACTCGACGTGGCCGAACTGGACAACGTGGTCCGCGGTGCCAAAGATGTTGACCTGGCCAACTTGGAGGAAGCTGCCCGAAAAATCGCATTGTTCGAAGAAAAGGTTATCTACCACGGCTTGCCCGAGGCCAACATCCGGGGACTGGCGCTCTGCGCCGAAGGCGAATGCCTGACGATGGGCTCCAAACCCGAGCAATTGCTGGAAGCGATCGCCGAGGGTATCACTGCTTTTACCGGGCGTGCCGTCGAGGGCCCCTACGCGTTTGTCGTCGGACCGAAGATTTGGAGTCTGATGTCGGCGCATTTGCAGGGCTACCCGGTCAAGATGCAGGCGGAAAATATCCTGGGCGGCCAGGTTGTGCTGAGTCCCTATCTGACCGGCAAGCACGAAAGCGAGGCCTTCATGCTTTCCCAGCGCGGCGGTGATTTGGAAATTATTCTCGGGCAGGATATGGCGATGGGCTACGAATCGCACAATTTCGAGAAAGTAAAACTTTACTTCACCGAATCATTTACCTTCCGGATTCTTGAACCCGCGGCGGTGATCCACTATGACGCAGCTTGACGCGCTCCTTTGTCAAGGTTTATGCCGCCGGGGCTTTGAAGCCCTTCGAGTTTTTGCACGTGAACTTTAAGATCAAGGCGTATCAGATTTGACGGTTGCTCGGACGTCGGGCGAACGGCCAGCCAGGGCGCAGGCCAACCCGGCGTCCTGACCCAATTCCAGCGAAGTCAAAACCTCATGGGCCAAAAGGCGGCCCACAGTAATTTCTTCATCCACCACCGTGGTCGCACCGGCATCTTCCAGATCCTTTGAAGCACGCTGAAAACGGCTGCGCACCAGCAGGCGCGTTTCCGGAGCCAGCGCCCGCACTGCCGCAGTAATGTCGCGCGCTGCTCGCGGATCAGGCACGGTCACAATGACAGCCCGCGCATCGGGCACACCGGCATGGATCAGCACATCGGTACTGGTGGCATCGCCGATGTGGATGTGCAGGCCTGTATCTGCAGCACCATGCATAATGGCCGGATTTAGTTCAATTATGCCGGACGCCAAGCCATTTTGCTGCAGGGCTTCGCTGACCTGTCGCCCCGCCGGCCCGTATCCAATGACGATAATGGCTGGATGTTTGTCATCCCCTTCGGAAGCGTGTTTTTGAGAGGGACGGGCATAACGTTGCGGCAGCAGATGAAGAAAATAATCGGCCAACGGCAGCGCATAGCTCACCAGGTAAGGCGCCGTAAATATGGACAGTATGTTAACAGTGACCACCAGCGCAAAAATTTCATCCCCAATCAAGCCGCTTTGATGGGCGGTGGTGGCCAAAACGAATGAAAATTCGCCGATCTGCGATAATGTCAGACCGGATGCGAGTGCGTAGCGCCGGTTGATGCCGAGCACGCGGCCGATAAGATAGATGATCGCAGTCTTACCGCAAATTACCACTGCAACCGCTGCCAAAGCGATCGGTCCGTAATTTAACAGCCAGATCGGATCCATCAGCATACCGATGGAAGAGAAAAAAAGGGTCACGAATAGGGTGCGGAGGGATCCCACGTCCGAGCGGATCTGGGCGGCAAAGGGGGATTCCCCAAGCAGCATGCCGGCCAGAAACGCACCCAGCGCCGGAGACAAGCCGATAGCATGGGCACACCAGGTTGACCCGGCCGCCGCAACAATAGCCAACAGCGTCATCAGCTCCCGATTGACAAAAAGACTGCCGGTGATCAACACCTTCGGCACCAGCCAGTAGAAGAGCAGATAGTAAACGGCTACCAGGCCGCCGGCCGCTGCCAGGGTTCGCGCTATGCTGAGGAAAACCTCCCCGGCTTTTCCACCGTGGGCCATGATGGTCACCATCAGCACCAGCGGCACCACCGCGATGTCCTGCAGCAGCAGGATACCCAGGGCCGTACGCCCATGCACCGCGTCGATTTCGGCCCGGTCCACGAGAACCCGTAAGACCACTGCCGTAGAGCTCAGGGCCACAATGGCCCCCAGAACCAGGGCTTGAGAAAGCGGTTTGAACACCAAAAACCCCAGTGCGAAAACCGTCAGAGTAATTACCACTTGCAGGCTGCCGCCTGCGAGTGCGACGCGGCCTAAACGTTTGAGACGGCCAAATGAAAACTCCAATCCGATGGAAAAAAGCAGCAACGCCACGCCCAGTTCGGCGACGTCTTCCAATGCCTGGGTATTGAACAGTAGCGGCCCCATCAGCATTCCAGCCAGAAGATACCCGATAATGGCGCTCTGTTTAAGACGCTGCGCCACAGCGCCGAGTACAAAGGCCGCACCGAGCAACAGGACAATTTCCATCAGCAGTTGCCAGAACGTCATAATTTTTCTCCTTCAGTTGTCTCCGAGATAGAGTGCTTTAGGCGGTCCGGATTTGCATGAGAACAAATTGTTTTTTAAGTTAACGCCTATCTGGAAATCGTCAACCAATCAAAAACGTTAAGCCTGATACGAAGATTGGATTCGGTTTTCGATAAGTCACGTATTCTGGACCAGAAGACCAGGTTTTCGATATTAGAATAAATTTTGGTATTGCTAACCAGTAGGTTTTGCCTATTATATTACCATTAAAGCTTTCCTATTTTATCATCGTTGAAATGCATTATATTACAGTATTAGATGCTCGCCGAATGCAGACAAGCAGCGAGCGTCGGAGCTATAAATTTTTAAATACCGATATCAAAGGGAGAATTTGAAAGGACGTTAGCGATGAAATGGTCATTTAAAATAGGGCGTTTTGCCGGCATCGATGTCTACATGCATGTTACGTTTCTGCTTCTGATAAGCTGGGTGGCGCTGCTGCATTGGAGACAGAGCCAGAGTGTTGCCGCAGCCGTCGCGGGGGTCTTTTTTATCCTGGTGGTCTTTCTATGCGTGGTTCTGCACGAATACGGCCACGCGCTTACGGCCCGGCGATATGGAATCCGAACTCGCGATATTATTTTGTTTCCCATAGGTGGCGTGGCACGTCTCGAGAGAATTCCAACCAATCCGCTGCACGAGTTATGGGTCGCACTGGCCGGACCGGCCGTCAATGCTATAATTGCTGTCGGCCTATTTGTCTGGCTAAAAATCACTGCGTCCTTTGAACCAATGCAGATGCTGACGATAACCACCGGACCGTTTTTAGAGCGCATCATGGCGGTTAATTTGTTTTTGGCAGCATTTAACATGATACCGGCTTTTCCCATGGATGGCGGTCGCGTGCTGCGCGCGATCCTGGCCACGCGGCAAGCGTACAGTCGGGCAACCCAAATCGCGGCATCTATTGGGCAGGGAATTGCTGTTTTCTTCGGCTTGATTGGGTTGTTCTACAATCCTTTGCTGTTAATTATCGCTTTTTTTGTTTGGATCGGGGCATCCCAGGAAGCAGGTGAAGCCCAGATGCGTTCTGCCGTTGGCCGCATCCCCGTTCAACGGGCCATGATGACTGACTTCAAAGTAATTCATCGAAACGATAGTTTGGATCGGGCTATCGAGTTGACACTGGCCGGCGCTCAAAAGGACTTTCCGGTGGCGGATAACGGCCGGATAGAGGGCATTCTGACCCAGGCTGATTTGCTGAAAGCGCTGTCGGCAAGTGATCAACATCCCACCGTTGCTTCGGCCATGCAGAATAATTTCGTCACAGTAGAGTCCCTGGAGATGCTGGAAACCGCTTTTGCCAAGTTAAAGGATTGCAAGTGTCACACACTGCCCGTAACGTTGGACCGCAAATTGGTGGGCCTGTTGACCATGGATAATCTCGGGGAATACATGCGGATTCAAGCGGCTTTGAAAAGCTGAAATAAATATGTCATCAAAAACCCGCGCAATCTCCTGCTCTTTTCCCCCTAGAAAGAGTACTGAGTACAAAACGACAACGCAGCGTGTGAGAGGAACCCCATGCGAAAAAAACACATATTAGTTTTGTTATTGGTTTTAACGACCGTCTTCACTGCAGGGCTGTTGCTGTTTCCGCAGCTGAAAAACGGCGGGCAAAAAAGCTCCGGATACGCCCTGGCACGAACACCATCAAAAACAGCAGTTCCCGTGGTAGTCGCCAAGGCGGCAACCGAGCCGTTCACGGAAACATTGGAGGCGCTTGGCACGGCCACGGCCAATGAGTCGGTGCTGATCACCCCCACTCTGGAAGAGCGCGTCGTTGGTGTTTTTTTTGAAGACGGCGACGCGGTCGATAAAAATCAAGTCCTGGTAAAACTGGACGACAGCGAAGCCCGCTACCTTCTGGCAGAAGCCAGCGCGACGCTGCGAGAGCAGCAGAAACAGTTTGAAAGGATCAGCAAGTTGGCCAAGACGAAGTCCACCTCTCGGTCCAGGCTGGATGAGGAGCAAGGTCTGCTGGAGATCGCAAAGGCTAAAGTGTCCCATCTGAAAGCCCAATTGCGGGATTACACCATTCGGGCCCCCTTTGGCGGGGTTTTAGGCACCCGCCGGATCAGCAATGGCGCCGTGGTGAGTTCGGACACGGTGATCACCACCCTGGATGACACCACCGTTATCAAGCTCGACTTTACCGTACCGGAAACTTATCTCGGTGTTCTGAGAAACGGAATGGACATTACGGCCCAAAGCCCCGCCTATCCGGAGCGCAATTTCAACGGTACGGTGACCGCCATCAGCAGCCGCGTCGATCCCGATACCCGTACCTTGACGATCCGCGCCCAAATTCCCAATCCGAATCGGTTGTTAAAACCGGGCATGCTGCTGACCGTGGATCTGATCAAAAACCGTTCCCAAGCGCTGATCATCCCGGAGGAAGCCGTGATCCTGGAAAAGGATAAAAAGTACGCCCTGGTGGTAACGGCCGAAAATACGGTCGCGAAAAAAGAGATCGTCACGGGCCGCCGAAGTCCGGGAAAGGTTGAAGTGATCAGCGGCCTGAATGCCGGGCAGCGGGTGATCATAAAAGGTATTAGCCGGGTCAGACCGGGTATTTCCGTCAAGGTGGTGGAACCTCCCCAAGCCGCAGGCCTTCAAGGTTAGCCCGCAAATAAGGTAAATGCCATGTTTCTATCCGATGTTTCCATCCGGCGCCCGGTTCTGGCGACGGTTTTCAGCCTTTTGCTGGTCGTGTTCGGCATCATCAGTTTTGAGCGATTGCCGGTAAGAGAATACCCGGATATCGACCCGCCGGTGGTTTCCGTGGAAGCAAGATACCCCGGTGCGGCCGCGGCGGTTGTCGAAACTCGCGTGACGCAGATCATTGAAGATGCCATCAGCGGGATCGAGGGGATACGCGCCATTGATTCCGAAAGTCGTGACGGGATTGCCGAAGTCACGGTGGAATTTTATCTCGACCGGGACCTGGAGGCTGCGGTTAACGACATTCGGGATCGCATTTCACGCATCTTGGACAACCTGCCGGACGAGGCCGACCCGCCTGAAATCTTCAAAGTCGATTCCAACAGCAGTGTCATCATGTGGTTGAACCTGGTCAGCAATCGAACGGACGGACTGGCCTTGACCGATTATGCCGAACGTTACCTGGTGGACCAGTTTTCCGTGCTGGATGGCGTCGCACGGGTCTTTGTCGGCGGAGCGCGCCGCTACGCCATGCGTATCTGGCTCGACCGACAGGCCATGGCAGCCCAGGACGTCACGGTGGCCGACGTCGAACAGGCATTGCGCAACCAGAACGTGGAACTTCCCGCGGGCCGCGTGGAATCGACCCGCAAAGAGTTCACCGTTCGGGTGACGCGTTTGTTTAATTCTGCCGAAGATTTCGGACGATTGGTGGTTCGGCAGGGGCTTGAGGGCCACCTGATCCGTCTGCAAGACGTTGCCCTTGTGGAGCGGGGAGCCGAAGACGACCGCAGCATTCTGCGCGGCAACCGTATCCCGATGGTGGGTCTCGGAATCGTGAGACAATCCAAAGCCAATACGCTCGATGTGGCGCATGCCGTAAAAAAGAAAGCGACTCAGATCAACCCAACCCTGCCCGAGGGCATGCAATTGCTCCAAAGCTACGACACTTCCGTATTCATCGAGGCGTCGATTCTGGAGGTATACAAAACCCTGGCCATCACCGCGGTTTTGGTGGTGGCGGTTTTGTTTCTGTTCTTGGGCAGCCTGCGGGCCACGCTGGTGCCGGCCGTGACCGTGCCGGTGTCTCTGATTGCCACCTTTGCCGTTCTGTCGCTCATGGGCTTCACGATCAATCTGCTGACTTTACTGGCCATGATTCTGGCCATCGGCATGGTGGTTGACGATGCCATCGTTGTGCTGGAAAATATCTTTCGCCGCATTCAGCTGGGAGAACCACCCCTGCTGGCGGCACTCAAGGGCACACGCCAGGTCGGCTTTGCCGTGATTGCCACGACCCTGGTGCTGGTGGCGGTTTTCGTGCCGATTAGCTTTATGCAGGGCAACACCGGTCGTCTATTTTCGGAGTTTGCCATCGCGTTGGCCGGCGCTGTCTGCCTCTCGAGTTTGGTTGCCCTGACCCTGTCGCCGATGATGTGTTCCCGGATATTGAAACCGCGCCCCTTGGGTGTTACTGGGAAACAGTCCCGGCTGACAGGCCTGCAGGAGGCGGCCGCAAAACGCTACAGCCGCTTGTTGGTGAAGCTGATGCAGCACAAATGGGTTGCCGGGGTGGTTTTTGTGCTGATTTTGGCCTCAATCCCCTGGTTTTACGCCCTCATCGATAAAGAATACGCGCCGTTGGAGGATCGCGGTGCATTTTTCGTGATTGCCGACGGTCCGGAGGGCGCAAGTTTCGCTAAGTCCTACGAAATGCTGGAGCGCATGGAAGAGGTCTTAATGCCGCTCTATGAGGACAAAGAGGCGACGCGGGTGCTGCTGAGACTGCCGGCTTCTTTTTCAAGCACCAACGAAGTCAACAGCGTCCGGGGTATCGTGGTGCTCAGTCCGTGGTCGGAGCGCAACCGTTCCATGCAGGAGATTATGCTGGATGTCAATCGCAAGCTGGCGGCTGTGCCTGGCTACCGGGCCTTTTCTGTTGCGCGGCGCGGCCTGGGAGGCGGAACCGGCAAGCCGGTGGAATTCGTATTGGGCGGCAGCGATTATGACGAACTGGCCCGCTGGCGCGATATCCTGATCGAGCGGGCCGCGGAAAACAACGGGCTTGCCAACCTGCAAAGTGATTACAAGGAGACCAAACCGCAATTGGAAGTCATTATCGATAAAGACCGGGCGGCCGATGTGGGCGTGAGTATTGCTCAAATTGGTCGAACCCTGGAAACCATGCTCGGGTTTCGACAGGTGACCACTTACATCGATCGCGGCGAAGAATACGATGTGATTCTCGAAGGAAAAAAAGAGCAAAAGCGCACCCCTGCGGATATCCGCAACATCTATGTCCGATCGGAAACCGGCCGCGGTGAACTGATCCCGCTCGCCAGTCTGGTGTCCTTAAGAGAATTTGCCGATTCAGCGGCCAAGAACCGGTTTAACCGCTTGCGGGCCATCACCCTTTCCGCGACCCTCCAGGACGGTTACTTGCTGGGGGATGCCCTCGCCTATTTGGAAAAAATTACGCGGGAGGAACTTGGCAGCGCGCCGGTCATCGATTTCAAGGGGCAGTCGCGCGAGTTTGTGGACGCCTCCCGTGCATTGGTCTTTGCATTCGGTCTATCCCTGCTGATCGTGTTTCTGGTGCTGGCCGCGCAGTTCGAAAGTTTCGTGCATCCCTTCACGATCATGCTGACGGTACCCCTGGCGGTGGCAGGCGCCCTGGCGGGACTCTACCTTGCCGGAAGCTCTCTGAACGTTTACAGCCAGGTCGGCATCCTGGTGCTCATCGGGTTGGCAGCCAAAAACGGCATCCTGATCGTTGAATTTGCCAACCAGCTGCGCAATCAGGGAAAATCTGTCTCAGAAGCGATCCTGGAATCCGCCCGCACGCGGTTGCGCCCGGTGTTGATGACCTCGGTGTCGACTGCCATCGGAGCCATTCCCCTGGTTCTGGCCAGCGGGGCCGGCGCTGAAAGCCGTTCCACCATCGGGATCGTTGTCATCTCCGGGGTGGTGGTGTCCACCGTCCTGACCCTCTTTCTGGTCCCGCTGGCCTATTCGTTTCTCGCGGGATTCACCTCGGCCTCCAACCGCATCGATCGCGAAATTAAAGCCCTCGAGCGTGAACTGTTAAATTGATCGAATCGATGATAAAAATATCTGCCAACCGGGTAAGCGTCGGAAAATTATATCGTGCTTCACCCCGGCTCGTTTGGGACCTCATAACGGATACAAGCCGATGGCCGCAATATCGAGAATTTGCTTTGCGAGTAAAAAACGAAAGCCTCGCTATTTTTTATAGCGAGGCTTCTATTGAATGTTTGGTTGTGTATGGTTAATTTAATTGATAATCAGTCGAGAATCTCAGCAACGGCTCTTGCGCAGGCACCGACAACCTCATCGGTCCCGTCTACCTTTATCACCAGATTTTCGAGGTCCACCTCAGCAAGGCGACACCCTTCTGATTCAACCGCCGCTTTGAGCAGGTTAACCGTGATTATATCGCTATTATCAAAATTCATTGGCAGGCCTCCTTTCGCGGTTGACTGTCGGACTCCTATTTAGCGATGCAGCTCGCTCTCCAGAGCACTCTCCACTTGCAGCTGCCGCGATCGCCAGAGATTGTTTTCATTGGCAAAACTTTCAATGTTAATGTTCGACAGCTGGGTTACCATTTTCATGTCTTCAGTTGCCGGGTCCTCCTGCCCCATCTTGGTTAGCAAAGTCGCACGGCTATAGTAAGCGGCGCCATAGTCCGGATCGATTTCGATTGCTTTGGTAAAATCTTCTAAAGCCGCATCATCGTCACCCAGAATTTCCTTAGCAAGACCCCTGAGGTGATACCCTTTGGGATGATTGGGATTTAGCCTGAGGGCCTCGCTGAAGTCTTTGATGGCGTCTTCGGCATGCTTCATCTTTAGATACACCGAACCCCTTGCCAGCAGAGCCATTCTGTCATCGGGATCCGCGCTAAGGATTTCGTTGAGCAGGTCAATGCTTATCCCGAATTTATCTTGCATGAGGTTAGTCATTGCATTGGTAAATAATTCATTTTTTCGAGTACTTTGATCCATGTGAACCTCCATTTTGTTGTATATATGTTGTATTCCGCTCGGATTAGAATTTTAGAGCAGGCTTTATAATATTTATAAACTAAGACAGAATACGTATTTGTCAATTTTTTGTCTATATTTTGTTGATATTGTCACAGATATTATTCGTGTACTTTTAGTTTTGTCTGCAGTATAGATCGTCAGGGGAAAATCACTGTGAAACGACCTAAACGTGCGCCCGGTTCACGCGTGGCCGAGATCATCGAAAGCCGTTCACCGGCCGGCATGATTCTGTAGAGGGCTGGCATAACCTGCGCAAGGGAAGGCTTCATCCTATTTGACCCATGACCCGAGAACTCGAGCTGCGGCGTAAATGGACTTTTCGGTCACACGGAAATCAAATGGTTTTTTTCAAAAAATCCTTTGAAAGCGATATCCATGTGCTGATGAAGGCGTTTCTCTGGGCGCTTTTCCTGCCGGATTATCCGGACCTATCCGTGGAAATCCGGATTGCTGATCGCTACAAACCGGACCTCGTGCAGACTTCCGAGAACGGGGTGCCTGTGTTCTGGGGGGAAGCGGGACGGGTCAGTCAAAGAAAAGCACGCTATTTAGTAAACCGATTTCGGTCCACTCATCTGGTGTTTGCCAAATGGGACATGAGTTTGGAGCCATTTTACCGGATGATTAAAAAAGAAACCGCTTCTGTTGCCCGCTCGGCGCCGGTGGACCTGATTTCCTTCCCCGCCGAAAGCGATGAACGCTTCATTCGTCCCGACGGCACTATCCGGATAGCGTTCAAGGATGTGCACCGATTGTGCTGCTGAAAATTATTGGCCCAAATTTCTCTTACAGGAACATTCCGCCGGAAGCTTCCAAGCGCTGCCCATTCACCCAGCGTGCATCCTCTGAGCACAAAAATGCCACCACACCGCCAATGTCGTCCGGGACACCGACACGCCCCAGCGCAGTTTGGGAAGCAATCATTTCTTTCATCTGGGGGGTGGCATCAAAGCGGGCACATTATGTGAAAATTCGATTGGCCAAGATGGGTCAACCACTGCTCCATGGAAATCAAATTAGATTGCAGGCTGTTTTTTATGGCGGCTTTTTCGGGTTTTGACAGTCGGGAGAACAATTGCAGAGCCTTGACTGCACCTTCATGATAAACCGGATGCTGGATACGCTCTGGACTTGGGGGCGTGGTGGGACGTCTCGGATATTCCGCTGTGATCCAGTCGTAAACGGTTAAAAAAAACAGGATAATGAGCTACCCACCTAATAAGGCCAATATGACCCGGGCCAATGGTGAGTCCATCAAAAATTCCTCTCAATAAAACGAAATGGGATAAATCACAGGCACATGAAAAAATACTCGTAACCTGCGAAGGAGTGTTCTCCAAACTCAAATATTCCTGCATTATTATGAAATCGTAAAATATTCAAATAAACTGATAGGATTATTCAAATTTTATAATAGTCAGAAATTGATCAGTACCCCACAGCCCTATTAAAATTGCGACAAAATCAGCTTTTGGGTGGCGTTGGCCCAAGACCGATCAAAACGCAACGCACATAAGACAGTCCTTAGCGCCAAACTTTTACAAATAATAAAGATTTTTGATCAGTGTTCAAATCGATTTCTAATGCGAAATTTGAATCATAAACCAGCTATTTCCTCGCTGGATTCTATACTGAAAGCCCCGGTAAAATTTCTTGCCAATGATGTTTGAAACTGAGCATTGATAGATAAACACAGCTCTCTGGGTAAAATTCGTGAAGCTTTTTCAGATTTTCGCGAGGATCGTAATTATCTGCCTTTTCATCTTTTTCTTTACCCACACTTTTGTAAAGCAGATCGATGTTATTCGACATCCAGGCTTCAACAACAACAGCAATATCGAAATCTTTTAGTCTGTCAGCATTTTCGTCTTTTCCAATAATGGGCTGGGTAACCGCATATTTCGCGCCAGCGTCTATCTTTTGCTTCATCCGATCCAACTCAAAAGGCATCGGGTTATAAGGATTGAAGGCTGCACCAATTACAAATTGATTGGGATATTCCCTGTTTATGTATCGGATCAAATCAATCGAGGTGACCACACTGCGATTGCCGCCGATGCTTTTGGAGTCGAGCTTGTTTAACAGCGGCCCGCCATCTCCTCTGACAACAAGAATGTATTTCAAGCTTGCCTTTGCAGCTTTTTGTAGCAATCCGTCAAGCTCACTCTTCCTATGAAATGTGTTCAAATTCATCACGACCTTGTCGGAATCAAGTGGAAGATCTCTAAGATCGAAGCTCTCCAGAGCGCCTAACCTTGGCTGTCCCATGGGATTGTCGGGTATCGATACTCCGCACCCCGCATCAATAATCTTTCGGTACCGCTCGGCAAATCTATCCAGAATGACCTCACCTTGATCGTCAGTCGACCTTTTCGGTGACAGCAACTCGACAATATACGGATAATCAAACATAAAAAATCTCCTTTGCTGGTATTTCTATAACTAAATAGTCGATACGAATTAGATTTGCTTCGAGTCGACGTAAACCCACCATTATTTTCCAGAGAGAGCCTTTTTCATGAATGGATCCCCCATTGTTTATTAAAATTATAGCGTTATAGAAGGCAATCAGAGCGTTTAAGCTTGGACAAAAAGAACGCATAAAGGATAAGCGAACAGGATGTGGCAGTCTCACAGAAAAATGCCTCCGGACACCTCCAATTTCTGGCCATTCACCCAGAGAGCTTCCTCGGAACACAAGAATGCGATAACGCCACCGATATCATCGGGAACACCGATCCGTTCCTATGCCGTTTGGGCAGCGATCGTTAATTCTTCGCATTTTTATTGAATTATTTCACCAGGTGTGCAATCCATTGTCAGTATATTTCATGGTAGACTGCCCAACCCTAAATAAATATGTCGATGAATCTCCGCTACGCCCCATATCAAGTATTTCGGTCCAGCAAAACGCCGGCCGGCCTTTATGCCCGCCAAAAATGGCTGGGAGAGGCCGAGAGTCCGCAGTGGAAAATTGATTTTCAAGATACGGTAACTGCGCTTTTAGCGGATCAGCTGCCTGATGGATCATGGCAGCACGCTCCGCTGGCAACCATCAGACATCTGTTTGGACTCCATCTGACCGTGCGATCAACCACCGCAAAGATAGAGGCCGCCCTGACCTGGCTTTTGGACCAAATTAAAATTCAGCATGAAAAAATCCACGTCAGCAGCGAAGATGTTGCCAGCGAGGACGAACTGAAGGGACTTCCATTCATCCCCAGCCGCCCGGCGATGCTATTGACCGGAGCTGGCCTGTTTCTGGCTTCCATATTCGGCCGCGAAAGTGATCCGACCGTTTTATCCATTTATAAGTGGTTGAGCGATCAGGGTGTAAAACGCAACGGCCACTGGTTTGATCAAGCCTCCACCCACAATATTTTGCGCGCCATGGTTGTGCATCCGGTTTTCGCTTCAGACAGAGCCACAGAATTGGCGGTCGAAAATCTTGCAAATTTACAGGCCGAACGTGGAGATTGGGGAAAGGAGTTACCGTTTTATCAAACCCTGAATGCGCTGGCGCATTTGAATTTTGCTCAGGTGCAGCCCCAACTCGAAAAAGCCTTTGAGCGGTTATTCGAAATTCAGAACAGTGACGGCTCGTGGGGTCGGATTCAACCGGAATGGAACACCTTTTTAGCGATTCACGCACTGAGGAGCAAAGAGCTAATATGAAAGGACAACTCCGGTAATGTCGCAAAAAAGGGCTACAAAGCCGGCCACGTTAGTCCTATTTCTAGTGTTTGCTCAAATTCTAACTTGTCCGCACAGCTTTGCAGCCAAAGGTTGACATGAATCTTATATTTTATCTAAAACTGTATGCACTGACGATACCTATATTTTTTATCATTGACATCATCTGGCTCGGCGTAATCGCCAAGCAATTTTACCGCCGCCATTTGGGATTCATTTTAAGTCCCGACGTTAATTGGAAGGCCGCGATTATTTTTTATTTAATGTACATTGTCGGCATTATCTTCTTTGCCGTCCGACCCGCGGTGAATAGCAATTCCTGGGTACAAGCTGCCGTTCTGGGCGGGTTATATGGCTTTTTCACCTATGCTACCTATGATTTCACGAATTTAGCGACCATTAAAGACTGGCCGGTACCAATTGTAGTGGTAGATATTGTCTGGGGCGTATGTCTTTGTACGCTTGTTGCGACTATTAGCTACGCGGTCGCTAAATGGCTGCTGTAGGTCCAGGCTTAAGTGCGTGATTTCGGCCGTCGAAAACGGACACACCTTCTCCGGATCCAATCAACTCTGACAAACTGATCGGTGTCATGCTGTTTTTCAGGTCCTAATCTATTTACCCAACCACTTATTAAAGATTAGCCTTCGATTTGGAAAATCAATACGAGAAAAAAATGAGCAGAATAAGGGGCTAAAGCTCTCACTTGTCTAATTTTTGCCAAACTAAAACGCGGGTACTTGGGCTGAAAGCAAGCCGGCACAGCAGGCAGATGATGTTTCAATTAAAAGGCATGCGGGGTGAGGATCTTTGTTAACGTCTCGTTGAAGGCATCAATTATATTGCCCTTAATTGTCATATGCGACTTGACAATGTATAAATTTTGTTTAAGATTAGTCTAATTATAGAGGGTAGGAGTTAAGTTGAAAATTATCCGGCACAAAATCTGGATATTTAGATAAACTGACAGTGGCAGTTTTTGATGGGAGACCATTTAAGTTTTTAGCATTTTATTCTAACCATATCGTCCCAGATTTCTTAGCCGATCGCT
The DNA here is from genome assembly GCA_963710795.1 of uncultured delta proteobacterium. GTDB lineage: Bacteria > Desulfobacterota > Desulfobacteria > Desulfobacterales > JAFDCJ01 > JAFDCJ01. The sequence goes on along the minus strand of CAVQBT010000067.1, from coordinate 187,648 downwards.
GGGGGACGCGCGTGGAGGAAAGCACCATGAATAATCAAAAGAATTTGCGAACGATAGTGATAGTGGCAAGTATTTGGCTTGGCTTTATGATTGTTAATAGCCTTATGTCCGCTGCTGCCATAAAGACGATACCTTACAGTGATTTTTTACGGCTTGCCAAGGAGGGTAAAGTATCGGAGGTAGCCGTGACTGATAAGGTCATCCAGGGCAGAATGTTTACCGAAACTTCAACCGAACAAGGCGAACGCTTCCAAACGGTCCGGGTTGATTCGGCGTTAACGGATGTGCTGGATCAGAATGATATCGAATACACCGGAAGAATTCAGTCAAATTTCCTGTCAAACCTCGTTTCATGGATCTTCCCGGTCCTGCTATTTTTAGGGGTCTGGATGTTCATCATGCGGCGCTTTCAGCAGCAGCAGGGTGGATTCATGTCTTTAGGCAAAAACAAGGCTAAAATCTACATGGAAAATGATGTTCCGGTGAGATTTGAAGATGCCGCCGGCGTGGATGAGGCCAAGCAGGAATTGAAGGAAGTTATCGACTTTCTTAAGGAGCCCGAGCGCTTCACGGGCATTGGCGGGCAGATACCGCGCGGCATACTTTTGGTGGGCCCGCCCGGCACCGGCAAAACGCTGCTGGCCAAAGCCGTTGCCGGCGAAAGCAAGGTGCCCTTTTTCAGTCTAAGCGGCTCGGAGTTTGTCGAAATGTTTGTCGGCTTGGGTGCCGCCCGGGTCAGAGACCTTTTCAAGCAGGCTAAGGACAATGCACCCTGTATTGTTTTTGTCGATGAACTCGATGCCCTGGGAAAGGCCCGCGGTGTTGGATCGATCGGCGGCCATGATGAGCGCGAGCAGACTTTGAACCAGCTGCTGGTAGAATTGGACGGGTTTGACCCCAATATGGGCGTCATCCTGATGGCGGCAACCAACCGTCCGGAGATCCTGGATCCGGCCCTGCTGAGGCCCGGACGCTTTGACCGCCAGGTACTTGTCGACCGGCCCGACAAACAGGGCAGAAGGGATATATTAGCGGTTCACCTAAAAAAGTTGACGGCCGTCGACAACCTGGACGTGGATGTTTTGGCGGGTATGACATCCGGTATGGTTGGCGCTGATTTGGCCAATCTTGTCAACGAAGCGGCTTTGCTGACCGTCAGAAGAAAAAAGGCAAGGGTCGGTATGGCCGAGTTCGAAGAGGCGATCGAAAGGGTCGTGGCCGGTCTCGAAAAGAAGAATCGCCTGATCAATCCCAAAGAGAAGGAAATCGTCGCCTACCATGAACTGGGCCATGCGATCGTTGCCATGACGCTGCCCGAGACCGATCCGGTACAAAAGATTTCTATTGTGCCGCGGGGCATTGCTGCGCTGGGATACACCATGCAGGTGCCCACCGAGGATCGTTTTCTGATGAGACGCACCGAATTGTTGAATCGCATTACAACCTTGTTGGGCGGCCGGGCGGCCGAGGAAATTATATTTGATGACATTTCCACGGGGGCTCACAACGATCTTTCGAGGGCAACCGACATCGCCCGCAGTATGGTCAAAGAATACGGCATGAGTCAAAATTTAGGGCAGGTGTATTTCGCTCACCAGAAACAGGGCCAATTTCTGAATGCCGGTCTGGAAAACGGCGGGGACTATAGCGAGATGACAGCCCATTTAATTGATAAGGAGATCAGACAGATTATCGATCAACAGTACAACGAGGCTGTCGAAATTCTAAAGTCCAATCGGGATATTATCGATCAGGCCGCTGTCAAGTTATTGGAAAACGAGGTGATCGAGGGCGAAGCGCTCAAAGCCTTGTCGGAAGCCATCGTAAAACGCAGCGAGTCAAAGAACATTGCCGAAGGTAGATATAGTCAGCAAGCACTGGCAGCCTAACCGGTAGGCTTACCCTGTGATTTCACTACCACTCAATTAGGATTGTGCCTTAGTGAGGGGTGCTTAGCCTATGTGAGTAATACAAATTTCGACACAAACAAGGAGTTTTCCAGCCCGCGTGAAATATGGATTTGTTGGAAACAACAAGGCCGGCTGGGTCACCAAAGTTATACCATACCGTCTGCAGGCTCTGATCGTTGATAGTCCGGGGCCGGCTGCAGCTGGTATTAGCGCGGCAAAAGTGGGTCTGACAACGGCCTGAGATATTTCCAACAACATCCTGGCCAGCAACGGTGTCATTCACGTCATCGACTCCGTAATCCTGCCCAAAGACATGTAGTTCATAGAATGAAGTAACAAACGGACCAGGGGTGCTTCACCCCTGGTTTTTCTGTTTTCAGAGAAGCTGCCTGTTAGAAAATCCTAACCCGAACGAGCCGAAATCCAAAAACATAAATCACGAAAGCACGAAATGACGAAAACACGAAAAAAACCAAGATAATTTTCGTGTTTTCCAACTTTCGTGTTTTCGTGATGAAAAAAGTCATTTCCTAAAAAGGCAAATAAAATACAATTAAGGGCCTAACCTAACCTTGCATAAATCAATTTAACTTTTTAGGAATTGTTACGGCCAGCGCGCATCCGGTCGCGTATCAATTCAATCATTTCGTCCCAGGCTGTATTTTTACTGAATTCCGACTGCTGGTACATCTTCTGATGCGACTGATAAATATTTTCCGGTATGGCGCCAAATCCGGATTGGAATGAATTGCCTTGAGTGGTTCTTCAAACTTGATTCCCCGAATTTGAAAGCTCCCCGGTGGGTTATTAACGAGGCGGATCTCATCTTCACTGACGATCAAATATTGAGTCAGGTCCTTGAGGGCATATCCAATCTCGACCATACCGGTCAGACATGAGAAGAACACCATGGCATCAAATTTTTTGCCATTCAAACCCCGTCGAACAGCGTGACGAAATTCCTGAAGGGTCATCATGCTGCCGTCCGTTTCATCAGTCGAAATGGCCAGGGATTTCTGCGGTCCGGGGGAGACGAATGTTTTGGTGTCGATGATTCCGCGCCCATGGGCAAATGTGCCGAAAATATACCGCAGTGCCGGGTACGCGAGGCCTTTTTTGATAAAGAAAGCGAGGGTGTCCGGATTTCCCAAATTTTGCTCACCCTTATCCTGCAAAACCAAGGAATTAATCTCTCCGATGCGGGTGTCATGGGTAATGTACAATAATTTTGATCCATCCCACCCCGGGCCGTATCCATGACCGCCTCCGGGCCGTCCATCAACCAGGGCTAAAATATTCAAGTCCCCGGATGAACCGACTGTTTCGAGCATATCGACGGCATGCAGCACCTCGTGGGTGAGGTTATTATCGCCATTGAGGTAGAGCATGATCGATCGTGTAAGCTTTTTTTGGCCTGGAGCCGGAATGAATAAATTCAGCATAGAGCCGTGGGCTGGAGTAAAGATCCGGGTCCAGAGGGCCCGGCTTTGATTATCCCCGGAGGGGATTTAGTTTACCGGCATTTGCCGATTTACGGAGTACTGGAGTATTGGAGTATTGGAGTGATGGAAGAACCCCCTTTTTCCATCGCTCTCAGAAAACAGACGCCTGGAGAAAATCTGAAAGTTTAAGGCTCTTTTTTTAAACCAACACTCCAAAACTCCAGTACTCCATTACTCCGGTTGATTTATACGGGCAGAGCCATTGATCTCTGACCTGGCCCTGAGGACCAGGTTTTCAATGTTGGAATAAATAAGCGAGCGGGATCTTTGCTTCACTGCGACCGGCTAAGCTTGTCCGGGTTAGGCCGGCTGATTGTCTTTCTGCGGAACTTTCTGAATTTTATCGATATCATAGCCCTGCTGCCTTCAGAAAGTTGATGATGCGCGTGTACTCGTCGGCGGGGATGGCAGGCTTCCGCGACATGATCCAGACATAGTCGCGTTTCGTCCGACCGATGACAGTCACTGAGTAGTCGTCAGTGAGATAGATGATCCGGTATTCGGCTTTAAACGGCCAGATAAACTGCATGCCCCAGACCGCGTTGGACTGCGTGTCCCGAACGAACCCGCGCGGGTGGTATTCCTTGAGCGGGCCGTCCAGGCTGCCTTTGTTAAACCTGAAGGTCGTCGCAACCGTTCCGTCTTTGTCCAGGCGGTAAGACTCAACGGCGTTGTAAGCATCTTTTTCAATGAAGGTCGGGATATTGGCAATGACATACCAATCCCCCATAAATCGATTGAGGTCTACATAATCGACGGTTTCGATTGGTTTCATCGTCTGGCATCCTAAAGTCAGAATCAGCATGACTAAGCTAAGGTTAAGCGCAAATGTTCGCATGATATCACCAGTTAAGTAAAGAATTTGAGCCCAGCTTCCGGCTCGTAGGGTCTACAGGCCGGAGGCAGGACCTGTTTTCAATGTTAGCGTAGTTAAAATTATGACCCGGAGTTTGCAGGCCCCCTCCAAAGGTGGACAAGTCGGAGGATTCCTCTGCAAGATTCAGGGTTCAGTTTAGTCCTAAGATTTGCTTTTTATACGATTTGTTCAGTGGCTTGGGTCCCAGCCAGATGGAAAATAAGGCTGCCGCAAAGTCCGCCCCCTCGATCACCCCTTTGGGTTCTCCGTTTAAGGTCAGTTCTGTTCCCCGACCCGGGATGTATGTCAACGCGTAACGGTCCCCCGGCTGAACATCTTCATAGAGAGAATTGTGGTAATCTAACCGGGGACGCAAATGCCTTAAAGTTGCCGGGTCAATGTTTTTGGCAATCGATTTGTCGGTTGCCGAACCAAAATCTTTACCCTTTATCGATCGCTTGTATTGTATTTCAATCCGTTTGGCTCGATCTGACAAGGCTTCATCGATCGGACACCCCGCTTCCAGGTAAAAGGCGCCGACGTATACCTTGAATCCCCAGTAGCGCAAGAGGCCGGTGCCGGTCAATTTTAGCGTGGTGCTATTGACAATGAGGCTTTCCTTGAAATATGCTCCGTCTAACTCCGCCGCGTTAAGCGCGGCAGATGGCATGACCAAAGCTGCAGCGACCAGCATAATTGCCGACTTTCGATATTTAAGTTGATTCAATTGATTACTCCTGCCGCTTTAGGCATATTGTTTGAGTGACGTTTCGGCAAAAAGCGCCACAATCGAACAGCGACTGACGCCAGCGCCTGCAATTCAGATCGACAATTGCCGGTTTGAGTTTTATTTAACTTGTATTAGGTATAAATAAAGTTGGCATGGAATCCTAAAATTCAATATTGGAAGAACGTCAGTGGATTAACAGGAAAAACCTATTACCTTAATTTTGTACCTTATGGTTAACGGCTTCAATAATATGCCAAGCGGCTTCTATCGGCTTTAACCTTTGAACCCCTGGCCCAGACCTGGATTGCTAAAATACGGTGATGGCAAATCAAGACCATTGAAAGTGGAAATTGCTGTTTAGCCATATGTCGTCGCGCCAGGGCGGACCTGAACCTTGAGCCTGCAACCGATCTATTATCATGCAACTTGACTTTGCCATTATCGGCGGCGGATTGACGGCCACCGCCATGCTGTGCCGCTTGGTTCAAAAAGTGGGGCAACAAGCGCAGCAGGGCCGGTTGGACCCGGCGGGAATCGGCATCCAGATATACGAGAAACAGGATACCTTCGGGCCCGGTTTTCCCCATAGCGACCGATTCGTGCTCCCGTTTCACATCACGAACATGTGCGCCTCCGACATGGGGGTTTTGCATGGCGAGCCCGGCGATTTCCAGACATGGGTAACCCGGAATTCAGATCGCCTCCGGGCCCGCTTTGCCTGGTTCCATGACACAGCTTCCGGGGCGGATCCCGTCGGACGGGAATGCACCCACTACCCGCGGGCGATTATGGGTGAGTATCTGCAGACACGCTTTGAAGAGGACCTTCAACTGGCGCGAGCCCTTGGCCTTGGGGTAAGCCTTTATCCCGGCAGCGAAGTTGTCGATCTCAGGCTTTGCGCTGACCGGATCATCCTCAGCATCAAGGCGCTGGATTCCGGAGCGGTTTACTCACGTGATGCCGACCGGGTGTTGCTGGCAACGGGCCACTGGTTTGAAAACGATGATCGCGATCGTTATTTCACATCGCCCTGGCCTGCCGTAAAATTGCGCAACAGCATTCCGGACGGCGCCAAGGTCGCCGTCATCGGTACCAGCCTGAGTGCCATCGAAACCCTGTTGACGCTCACCTCGGAAGGAAGATTTATCCGTTCGCGAACCGGCGAGCTGGAGTTTGAACCTGCTGCAAATTCCAGAAGATTTTGCCTCTACTCCAGACGGGGCCTTTTGCCAAAGGTCAGGGGAAAAATGGGAAGGCGCCGCAACCGGTTTCTGAACCGTGAAAATCTTGATCGGCTGTTGTCTGGAAACCGCGGAAAACTGACCCTGGAGGCAGTCTTCAAATTGCTGAATTCAGACCTGGAGGAGGCCTATGGCCGACCGATTGATTGGCAAGACGTGATCAACCCAACCGGAAACCCGGCCGATTTGCTGCAGGGCTACTTGGGGGATGCCATCAATGGGGATGGACCCCACGGGGAAATCATCTGGCAAACGGTATTGCACCAGACCTTCGATATGGTCAGAGAAATATATTTAAATTTGACAATGGATGATAGAAGGCGATTTGATGAGCATTACACCTCAGTTTTTTTCACCCATGCTGCGACCCAGCCATCCGTCAACGCTGAAAAACTGCTGGCCCTCATGCGGGCCCGGATTGTCGATGTCGTCAAACTGGGAAGAAACTACCGCCTGGCATATAACGAAGCAACCCATGCTTTTGATTTCATGTACCGGGATCAGCAGGGTAGACCCAAAAGGGATACCTATCGATATGTCGTCAACGCCCGCGGCCAGGACAAATCCCTGGAAACGAATCCTTCCGCCTTGACACGGAATTTGCTTCAGTCCGGCACCGTTCAAATCGAAGAAGTCCAAACGGTCGAAACGGCAGCAGATTCAGGCCCCAATATTGTTCCCGGGTCGAAAACCGGTGCCGATTCCTACAAAACCGGAAGCATATGGATCGACCCTGCAACCCACCGAATCATGCAAATCGGACCCGGCAGGAAAATCATGAGATCCAAGGCCATCTATGCAGTGGGGGCCATGACGCGCGGGCAGATCATCAACGCCAGCATGGTGCGCGGGATTGTCCAGGCCACATCCAGGATTGCAGACGATCTGATCAGCCACCTCTTAGGAAACAGTTAAAAGCGAACCGCAGAATGTCGAATGTCGAATCCTCCTCCGGCGGACAAGTGTCGAAGTGTGGAATCGCTGCGCTCAAACCTTTTAATTGAAGAATAGACCGCATACATTAAGTATTCAACCACCAAAAACACTGGTAGGCCGGGTTTACCTTCAATCCCCGTGACAGCTTGAACATTCTGTTTTGATGCATAGGATATAGACATAGACTGATTGTTGAAAAGCAAATACCGGATTGCATGGAGCAGGGATTGACCAGGACAAAAAAATCTTCATATTGGCAATGGGTAATCGGAGCGACTGCTGTGTTATTGGCTGTTTACGCCATTGCAGCGACGTACCTGTGGGCACGACAGGCGTATTATATTTTCAGGCCCGAACGAATCATTGCCAGCACACCGGCTGATTATCAGCTGCCCTTCGAGGACGTCTATGTCAGTATAAATGACGGGAACAGCAATAGTGAACGCATCCACGCCTGGTGGATACCGGCTGAATATCCCGGATCAATTTTTATCTACGGACACTCTCTGGGCGGTGCCGTGGCAATCGAATTGGCCATGAGGAAACCTGAAGCCGCCGGACTCATCATTGAGGCAGCCTTTACATCAATCGCGGACATGGCGCGGGAAATACCCAAATATCGCTTCTTTCCGCTTGATCTCATCGTCCACCAGCGCTTTGACTCGATCAGCAAGGTAGGCCTTCTGCAGGTGCCGATTTTATACCTCCATGGCACAGACGACAGGTTGGTGCCGCCTGAAATGAGCCGCGAATTATTCAGGCATACCGCGTCTGCCAAACAGTTGAAATTCATAACCGGCGGGGGGCACAACAATTCGGCCGCCGTGGGCGGTGATGAATATTTGCAGGCCGTAAAAAATTTTATTGATTTTGCCCGCAAAGTTATTTGAATTACCCTCAAAGACGGTTCAGGCTTTTTAGGTAGGCGTCGGCTTGCTTTAACACCTGCTTCTTTTCCCGGCTTTCCATTCGATCCCAGACCCGGTACATCATGCCCACCCGGGGATTTTTCTGCAGCAGCGGGCGATGCCGCTCGAAAAAATTCCAGTACAGGCTGTTAAACGGGCAGGCCATATCACCATGACGCTGTTTCCAGTGGTAATCACAGGAATCGCAGTAGTCGCTCATTGAGTGGATGTATTTGGCCGATGAAATATAGGGTTTGGTGGCCACCTGTCCGCCATCGGCAAATTGACTCATGGCCCGGGTGTTCGGCAGCTCCACCCACTGAATCGCGTCGATGTAGATTCCCAGATACCATTCGTCCACCGCGCCGGGATCGACACCGGCCAATAGCGCAAAGTTGCCGGTAACCATCAGCCGCTGGATATGATGCGCGTAGGCGTGCTTCAGCGATTGGCCGATGGCGCACCGCAGGCAATTCATGCGGGTATCGCCGGTCCAGTAAAATTCCGGCAGCGCCGCCCGGTGGTCAAAATAATTCGTTGTGGCCAGCTCGGGCATCAGGGTCCAGTAGATCCCGCGCATGTACTCGCGCCAGCCTAATACCTGGCGCACAAATCCTTCGATCTGCTGGATTTTAATTCCGGATGTTTTTTTCTGCCAGACTTCGACTGCCGCTTCGATCACCTCCAGCGGGTGCAGCATCTTGGTATTCAGGCAAAACGACAGCCGGGAGTGAAACAAATACCAGCTGCCGACGGTCATGGCATCCTGATAGGTACCGAAGGCCGGCAGAAAATCGTCGACAAAGCTTTTCAGCAGGGCAAGCGACTGGGCCCGGCTGATTGGCCAGGGCAGTTGATCGGCCTGAATCTCACCAATGGTTGACACCTTCTTTTGGCGGATGACGTTGACAATATCGGAGACATCATTGTCGAAAAAAAGGGGTTCGGGGATTGCTACCCGGTTGTCATAGGCCTGCCGGTTTTTCTGATCGTAGTTCCATTGGCCCCCATATGGTTTGCCGTCGTCCATCAGGACATCATGGCGCTTGCGCATCCAACGGTAAAAGGACTCCATTAGATAGCGTTTTTTGCCGGCAAAAAAATCCGCCAATGTTTGACGCTCGGTCAAAAAATGCCGGGTGTCATCAGCCTGCCAGGTCAGCGCCAGATTCTCGACAAATTCCCGCAGCTCAAGGTCCAGGCGGTGCTCGTCGGGCAGTAAATATTCAAAGCGGGTAAATTTTTTTTGGTGCAGCAGATACTCGAGGTTCCCGGCAATCGTCTGGCGGTTCTTCGAATCGTTCAGCTCCAGGTAAACCACCCGATGCCCCAACTCACGCAAACGATCGGCGAAAGCGCGCATGGCTGCAAAAAATGCCGCGACCTTTTGGATGTGATGGGTGACGTAGTCCGTTTCCTGGCGGATTTCCATCAGGACATAGGTCACATTCTTATCCGGCTGTTTGAACCAGTCGTGATTTTCGTTTAACTGGTCTCCGAGGATCAAGCGCAGAGTCTTTTGTCGCGGCATGCCGGCCAACCTTGCTTAGCTAATGGTTGAATGAAAAGTCCGGTTTCCAGTGGGTTGGGTTGAGATTGTCTATCCTGCCGCTTTGAACACGGCATTGACGATGGCTTGGGCCTCTTGCTGAATTGTTTGCAGATGTGCTCGGCCCCTGAAGCTTTCGGCATAAATTTTATAGATGTCTTCGGTGCCGGATGGTCGCGCGGCGAACCATCCGTTTTCTGAGACGACCTTCAATCCTCCCAAGGGAGCCTGGTTAGCCGGTGCCCGGGTAAGTTTGGCAATGATCGGCTCTCCGGCCAGTTCCTTGGCGGTGATCATTGCGGCTGAAAGTTTTTTTAATACCGTCTTCTGCGCCACGGTTGCCGGGGCATCGATGCGCTCATAGACGGAAGCACCAAATTGTTCCTCGAGTGAGTGGTATATTTCACCCGGATCCCTGTCTGTTTTCGCCATGATTTCAGCGGCCAATAGATCCATGATGATCCCGTCCTTATCCGTTGTCCACACCGCGCCGTTGCGGCGCAGGAACGACGCCCCGGCGCTTTCTTCGCCGCCAAAGCCGTATTCACCGCTCATCAACCCATCCACAAACCATTTAAAGCCAACGGGTACCTCGGACAATTTTCTTCCCAGATGCTGCGCCACTCTATCGATGATCGAGGTGGATACCAGGGTTTTACCCACGGCGGCCGATGGGCTCCAGTCGGGTCTGTTTTGAAACAGATACCAGATGGCCACGGACAGATAATGATTCGGATTGAGCAGTCCGGCGTTTTTCGTAATAATACCGTGGCGATCGACATCGGTATCATTGCCGAAAGCGATGTCAAATTTGTCTTTGAGCTTGATCAGCCCCTGCATGGCATAGGGCGAAGAACAATCCATCCGGATTTTACCGTCCTTGTCCAGGGTCATAAAAGCAAATGTGGGATCCACGACCGGATTGACGATTTCAATCGAAAGCCGGTAGCGCTCGGCAATGGGCGCCCAGTAATGTACGGCGGCCCCACCCATGGGATCTACACCAAGCTTGATCCCGGATGCAGCGATAGCTTCCAAGTCAACCACCTGGGCGAGGTCCGCGACATAGGGAGATATATAGTCATACTCGTGGGTTGTTTCAGCTTTGAGAGCGCTTTCAAAAGGTATCCGTTTGACTCGATCCGGTCGATTGCCAAGTATCTCGTTGGCTCGGTCGGCAATGCGTTGGGTGATTTCATTGCCCGCCGGCCCGCCATGGGGCGGATTGTATTTGAACCCGCCATCTTCAGGAGGGTTATGCGAAGGGGTGATGACCACCCCGTCGGCCAGGCCTTGCTTGTTATCTCGATTATGGGTCAGGATGGCGTGCGAGATGACCGGTGTCGGCGTATAGCCCAGTCCTTTTGGAATCATGACGGTCACACCGGCAGCGGCAAAGACCTCGAGCGCGCTGGACAGGGCGGGTTCGGACAGGGCATGGGTGTCCATCCCGATGAAAAGCGGGCCGTTTATATGCTGTGATTTTCTGTATTCACAGAGTGCCTGGCTGATGGCTAGAATGTGGTCCTGGTTGAAGCTTTTTTTCAGCGACGTGCCCCGGTGGCCCGATGTCCCGAAAGCGATTTGCTGGGTCGGTTCGGCAACGTCAGGTTGATACGTGTAGTAGGCGGAAACCAGTCTTGGAATGTTGGCCAGCATAGATTTCGGCGCCACTTTACCAGCTAATTCGTGTATGCTCATACTGGATCTCTCCTTTACAGTTGATTTTCATTTCAATGGCTAAGTTTCATAGGATCACTATGTCTTATCTCTGCCTGATTCCAGCATCATGCCTTATCCCTCAATATCTTGCTGTATACGGTGAGGTATTTTTCAGCCGACTTCTGCCAGGAAAAATCTTGGCCCATCGCCGTGACCATCATCTGTTTCCACTTGTCCGGCTGGTTGCGATAGACATTTAAGGCGTGCTTTACAGAATCCAAGAAAAAGGTCGCATCAAAGTCAAAAAAGGTGAAGCCGTTGAGACCGTCTTTAATCGTATCTGCCAACCCGCCGGTCAACCTGACAATGGGCAGGGTGCCGTACCTTAAGCTGTAAATCTGGTTCAATCCGCAGGGTTCGAACAGTGACGGCATGAGAAAAATATCAGCGCCGGCTTCGATCTTGTGGGCCAATTCGTTGTTAAAGCCGATATAAATTCCCACCCGGTCGGGGTAACTGCGCTGCAACCATTCAAAAAAATCATGGTAACGCGGTTCGCCCGAGCCCAGCACGATCAATTGAGCATCGAGCTGTAAAATCTGCTCGGCACATTCGGTAACAAGATCGATGCCTTTTTGCTCTACAAAACGGGTGGTCATACCAATCAAGGGCACGTGATCTGAATTCGGTAGCTGGTATTCGGCGCGCAACTTGGATTTGATCCGGCGCTTGCCGGACAGATCTTCAGCCGAATACTGAATACCGTACGTATACGGATCGATATCGGGACCCCACTCCCCATAATCAACGCCATTGAGAATCCCGTAAAGACTGCCTTTATGTTGCTGTAGGACATTCTGAAGGCCGAAACCAAAGTCAGTGGTCTGAATTTCATGCGCATAGGTTTCGCTGACCGTCGTGACCGCGTCCGCTAAATGAATCGCACTTTTGGTCAAGTTGATCTGTCCATAGAATTCAAAGTCAAACGTATAGTAGCTGCGGGGCAGGGATAGATTCGGCCAGTGGTCTTCAGGGAATCGGCCCTGATACGAAATATTATGAATGGAATAAACTACTTTGGGCGCCGGACTAAAAAACGGATCCCGGCGGTAAGACACATAGATGGCCTTGAGCATCGCCGGCAAGGCGGCCGTCTGCCAATCGTTGCAGTGGATGACATCCGGCGCGAAGTCGACCGCTTGGCAGCACTCCAGGGCCGCTTTGCAAAAAAACACAAATCGCTCTAAATTGTCCGGATAGTCCCGGTCGCTTCGACCGTAAAACCCCTCCCGATTAAAGTACGCTTCGTTTTCAATAAAATAGGTGGGCACGGAACCATTTTCAGCTTCCCACAGCGCAGCACGATGAAGGCCGTTGTGCATTGGGACCGTGAACGGCTCGACCGGCACCCTGGCAAGGCGTTGATCCGCAACTGACAGGTATTTGGGCATGACGGCACGGATGTCATGCCCCAGTGCTTTTAAGGCTTTCGGCAATGCCCGGGCAACATCGGCCAGGCCGCCGGTTTTGGCAAAGGGTGTGATCTCCGGGGAAACATATAAAATTTTCATATCAAATCACCGTTTCATCGGCAATCGCAGCGTCTTTGGGGATAACCACCAAGCCGTCCCGGGCCGCCCAGTTCTCCGCTTCGCTGTCAGGGCGGTCGGGAAGATGGCGGATGTGCACATCGCGACCGATGCGGGCGTTCTTATCGACGATGGCGCCTTCGATGACGGTGCCTGCGCCAATACCGATGTCGGGCCGGTCAAGCCGCCTGTTTTCGGCGCGATCAGTTGCGGTTTCATAGTAATCCGCCCCCATGAGAACCGAAGAACGGATCTTGGCCTTGGGACCGATCTGGCTGCGCAAGCCGATCACCGCGTGGCTGATCTGGCTGTCCATCACGCGACAGCCGTCGGCCAACAGGGCCTTTTCAATTCGGGCACCGAAAACTTCCGTGGCGGGCAAGAAACGGGCGCGGCTGTAGATGGGCCGTCCGGGAATATAAAAATCGAACGGCCGATCCGGTAAAGCCATTTCCAGGTTTACCTCGTAGAACCGGCGGATGGTTCCGATGTCGGCCCAATAGCCGTCGTAGATATGGCCCATGACGCGATAATCGGCCAGCGCCCTGGGAATGATATCTTTGCCGAAATCATCTCCCGGGGACTTGAGCACGTCGAACAGCAGGTCGGTGCGAAAGACATAGATTCCCATGGACGCCAGAAAGGGTTTGTCTGAACTGGCTAGGCTTTCCAGGCCGGCCAATGCGGCGGATTCAGGCTTTTCGGTGAAACTCTCGATCCGGCCGTCGGCACCGCGCTTGAGGATGCCGAAGGCCGGGGCCAAATCGGCCGATACCGGTTGAACCGCCATCGTGATGTCGGCCCCGGTGTCGATGTGATATTCGACAAAAGCCCGATAATCCATGTTGTAGAGGTGATCGCCGGCGAGAATGAGAACGTAATCCGTGCGCGCGGCCTTGATCTCTATCGGCTGCTGCCGGACTGCATCGGCCGTTCCCTGGTACCAGCCGGTGCTTTGCGGCGTCTGTTCGGCGGCCAGAATCTGCACCCAGCCGTCGGAGAATATATCCCGCGCGTAGGTGCACTGGATGTGGCGGTGCAGCGAGACCGAGTTGTACTGGGTCAGGATGGCGATCTTTTCGATGCCCGCATGCAGGCAATTGCTGATGGGAATATCGATTAAGCGATATTTTCCCGCTACGGGCACGGCCGGTTTGGACCGCAGCTTGGTCAAGGGATATAGCCGCGACCCTTGACCGCCACCCATAATTAAACCTAACACCTCTTTCATATTCATCTTTTGGCCCCTTTCTTGATGCGTTTCCTTTTGGTGGGTTTCAGGCGTTTATTTAGACCAACACACGCACAGAAGAAGAAAAAGAGTGAAGCAGAGTTGACATTGAATCCTGGGCCGAACAAAAATAGGAAGACTCCCGGAAGCATAGGATTGCTCGCGTACCGGTAGGGCCCTGTATTGAACACTGTCGGCGGCGGATTGAAGGGGACCGGAGTCCCCTTAACTTTCAGAATTAGATACCACCTCTCAGGCATTCTTTCCAGTTGGCATGCACCTAAATCCGGTTCGGTATACAGCGCTACTTCATCATACGAATGCGTATCTCAACATCCTGTGTATCCTTCATCAGTTGTTCTAAATTCGATGTATCCGTGTCACCGTAATGATAAGGATAAAGGATTTTCGGCTTGAAAGCTTTAGCGGCGTCAGCCACCATTTCCGGGTTCATTGTGTAGGGCAGGTTCATCGGCAGGAAGGCGCAGTCTATATTTGCCAGCTTTTTCATTTCCGGGATGTTTTCCGTATCACCGGCCACATAAACTCTTTTATCACCGAAAGTAATCACATAACCGTTTCCGATTCCTTTGGGATGGAAGGGAACTCCCTCGCTTCGCATATGGACAAGGTTGTAAGCCGGCACAGCCTCAATTTTCAAGTCACCCACAGTTTTGGTATCACCATTTTCCATGATGATTCCGCCTTTCAGTCCGGCGGCACAAGTTTTTGTTAAAACCACAACGGTTTTATCAGTACGAACAGCCTCCACTGCTTTTAGGTCGAGGTGGTCACGATGCTCGTGGGTGATCAGCAATATATCGGCTTCGGGCAATTTGGAATATTCAGCCAATCTGGAGAAGGGATCGACATGAATCACCTTACCGTTAAAGATAAACATCAAAGAACCGTGGCCGATAAAAGTGATCTCTAAATCGCCCTGGGACGTTTTGAGAATATCCGATTGAAAGCTGCCTTGGGCGGCCGCGTCAAAAGCCATCAGGCCGACAAAAATCGGAATTAGGAAAAATATTTTGGGCATAATAAATCTCCTTTGTTGAAGGTGGGCGAGGTGAAATATAAAAAGCACAAGGGTCGGCAGTTGGGGATCATTACAATCAAACTGGTTTGAATAATGCCCTCGCAATACCGATCCTTGCGCCATGTTTTTGATAACACTTGGGTTGAATCCAGTCAATAGGCAAATGTGTACCTTTTGTTGTGCTATCAAATTACTTCATTTTTAATAAAAGTTTCCGAGCCTGAACTGACATGTTATTAGGGCGGATTAATTAGTGAATCAACTTTTTTTACATAACCCTTGATGTCGCACTTGCGCTCCAAACCCGAAGCGGCCATATAGCGAACCTTGCCGAATATCGGCCGCTCGAACCAGGCCCGATCATGCACGCCGAACACCCAGGCCACACCGGTATAGGAATTGGGGTCCCGGCCGTCCAGAAAATACTTGTTGTTAATGGCCAGTGTGGTTCGAAAGGCGTGCTCGGGGGTTTTGGACCATTCCAAAATTTTCTTGCCCCAGTACATGCGCATATAGTTGTGCATAAAGCCGGTATATCTCATCTCGCGCATGGCCGCATTCCAGTATTCATCATGGGTTTGAGCGTTTTCCAGTTGTCGCCGGGTGTAGACATAGTCGCGCGGATCTTTTTGGTGCTCGGCCAGGGTTATGCGAGCCCAATTCGGCAGACACTTATACGAATCGTAATGCGGCGCATAATTGGCAAAATTCATGGCCAGTTCACGCCTTACGATCAATTCTTCCAGAAATGAATCCTTGGCGGCTTGCAGATCACTGGCGAGACCATTAATTTGCAGCGCCAGATAAAGCGGCGAAATTTGCCCGAAATGCAAATAAGGGCTCATGTGGGAAATATCATCCGTCTGGGGCTGGTTGCGATTATCGACGTAGTTGGCCAGCCGCCGGTGGACAAACGATTTAAAGATCTGCCGGGCCCGGGAAGATCCGCCTTTGAAAAATTTGGTGACCGGCGGCACGCCGGGGTCGAGCTTCAGCTTTTGCAGGACCGCGTCGAGGTTCTCGATATCGATGCCATTTATCTTAAGATTCAGGGAAGATTTTTTTACGGTAGTGGGTCTAAAATCAATCAGGTAATCGGCGAGGTGCTTATGAATTTTGGGTCGTATCGTGCGCGCGGCATACTCGGCTTTGTCGGAAACCACCCTCAACGGGACGACCACGTCACTTTCCACCTGGACGACCCGGCAGGCCGCCTGCTGCGCCACCGCGTCGCGCCAGGCTTTCTGATGCCGCAGGTAGCCGCAGTCACAGACGATCACCGAGGCGTGTCGACCCAGTTTTATCACGACCTCAGCCGGCGCCCCCGGTTGAATGACCATTTTAATTCCACGCCGGGCAAGGGCGTCCTGGGTTTCCTGCAACCCCTGCAGCATAAAGGTATAATGACGCAGGTTCGCCTCCGGGTAATCATCCATCAGGCCAAAGGCAACCAGAACCCCCTGCCCCAGCCGGTTGGCCTGCTGGATCGCATACTCCAGCGCATGATTATCGTCAGTCCGCTGGGACTGCTGCATCCAGTAAAGGACGTAGTTGCCCCTGGCAGCAGGCGCGTCATTGAGAAGTTGGATGCGGGATTTTTGGATCTTTTGAAAATCCATAACGCATTAAGGTTATTCGTTATTGTTTATTGGTTATCATTAGTGTCCAAAATAGATCGGAGCCCGTTGCATGCAGGGCGAAAGCCGCAAATTGTCAAATAGAAGACGGAGTATTGGAGTTATGGAGTGCTGGAGTATTGGATTTTTTTCCATCACTCCACCACTGCAGTACTCCATCACTCCCAGGTCGACCGACTTAGGATAGCTCAAGACGGAATCTTTCCCCCCGGCAGCCGGCATGAGTTGTGCAGCTTGGACGTAAAGCGTTGCGGTCCGTCCAGGATCGGCTTGCCGATGGATTTTGCAATGGATTTGAGCATGCCGTAAAAAATCCATTCATGAAAAGGATATAGAACATACCAGTAAAGAATTCCGCCCAGCCCCTTGGGCAAAAAGCTGGAAAACATTTGCAGCTCCGCCCGCTTGTTTCCCAGGGGTGTTATTTGAAATTCCAGCATGGCTTCGCCGGGTGTTTTCATTTCGGCCAATAAAAGAAGCCGCCGGGGCGCATCGACCTCCAGGACCCGCCAGAAATCGAGCGCATCCCCCACCATCAAATCGGTCGGATGCCGGCGCCCTCTGCGCAGCCCGACGCCGCCGACAATACGATCCATGATGCCGCGCAGGCGCCAGAGGATATCTAGATAGTACCAGCCGGTCTTGCCGCCGATTTTAGAAACTGCACGCCAGACATCCTCGGCTTCCGCCTTCAATTGGGCCCGATAACCACAATGCATGAGCGTGCCGCCGGCCCATTCGGCATCGCCGCAATGCGCCCATTCGGGCGCAATCAATTCGCCGGCATCCATCCAGCAAGTATCCACCTGCGCCTGCTTTAACCGGTCCAGCGCCAACCGGATCGCCTCCCGGCAGCTGAGCAGTTTGCGGGGTATAATGCTTTGGATACGGTTTTCAGTGCAAACCGCATCGCTGGTTAGGCCTTCGGTAAGCGGCAATGCAATGGAGGTCGGTACCGGACTGACAAAGCGAATCCAGTAAGCACTGAGGGTCGGTGTGAGGACCGGGACCGGAATGATCAGCCGCTTGCGCAGACCGGCTTCTTCGGCATAGATTTCGAGCAAATCGCGATAGGTCAGGATATCCGGGCCACCGATATCAAGGGTTTCACCGACAGTTTCCTCATGTTCGAGGCAACCCACCAGATAAGCGATCACATCGCGGATGGCAATCGGTTGGTTTAAAGACTGGACCCAGCGGGGTGTCACCATGGCCGGCAGACGCTCGACCAGATAGCGCAGGATTTCAAAGGAGGCACTGCCGGAGCCCAGTATCATCGGTGCCCGCAGGTCTGTCGTCGGGACAGGACCGGCCTGGAGAATATTGGCGACTTCAATGCGGGATTTCAAATGGGTGCTTAAACCGGCATCTTTGGCTTCTGCCAATCCGCCAAGATATATCATTCTGGCAAGTCCGGCGGCAACCGCTGCGGCGACCATGTTGCGGGCAGCTTCGCGATCGGCTTCGACGAATTTGCCCTTCTGAGCGATCATGGAATGAACCAGGTAGTAGGCGATCCGACAACCGGAGGCGGCTTGTTTCAGGGAATCAAGATCGAGGACATCGCCCTTCACCAGTTCAATATGGGAGTGGTGGGCCCACGGCCGGCATCCCAGTTTATCAAGGGATCTGCCCATGGCACGCACCCGATACCCCGCATCGAGCAATGCCGGGATTAATCTTCCACCGACATAACCGGTGGCACCCGTTACCAGGATGGGATCTGATTTGATAGACATAACCGGTGCTCCCTGCTTTGAGATGGCCTAGTAGATGATCCGGCTCGCTCAGGCCCGGAATTTATTTTTTCCCATGATAAATCTGGAATAAAATTTCAGATCCAAAATTTTAATATTTGATTCAATCAGCCTGCCTGGACAGTTGGTGGAATATGCATATCAGCAGTGATCGGACAATGCAATTAGTTTCCCTGCCCGACAAGCGGCACCTCTTTGTCAATCTTAAAAAAAACCAGGAACCTATCAGCATCATCCTCATAAGCGTCCTTTCTGCGTCGCAGAGATTCCAATAACTCGGTATTTTTTTCTTCTTTTACCTTGGTTATGAAAAGTCTTTTCCCCTTGTAGCCTGGACCATCTTCTTTAAAAAGGTACATTGCATGGGGATTGGACTGCAGGTTGGTATGCGAGAGACGGTCCCGCATTACCAGGGCCATGGTTCCGTCTTCCATAAAATGGGGCCTGGAATATACGGCCGCATCGACCAGACCCTGGCTGTCGGCCGTGGAAAGTATTCCGAGCCCTTTATTCGTTTCAAAGTATTCTTTTAGTGTCATGGTGATCTCCTAATTACTCCGCCCTGAAAAACACACCCATCCAGGGTTCTTAATGGTTTTATAGATATTGAAGATTTGTTATAGACCTATTCGCCGGCGGATTAATTGTTTTATGCTTCGCATATTATTTAAATTAATCTATTAGGTTATTTCATATCAGCGACCGGCGTAAAAAAATTAGAGGCTGCATGATTTGAAATGAACAAGGCAGAACCGTGATTGGTTCTGCCCTTTTGAGCGTTGATAACGTTGATGCCCTGGTAATTTAAAAATTGAGCACTGTAAATTAACCGGCAACGTCGATTCCCATGTCACATCCGAGATGCGGGTCTTTATTTTCACATTCGAAGTTTTGTTCACGGGTATTGACATGTCCTTCTTCTTTTTCATCGTCGGTTTCAATATAATTATTTGTATCAGTCATTGCGTGTCTCCTTGTTGTTTAGTCTGCTGCGTTCATACTATAAATATACTCACGATTGACAGGAGGTCAATCAGAGAGGATTATGGGTTTAATGATAGGTAAAAACTATTATCTTTGTTTTTGCCTGAAATTTACTGAGATATTTGAAATAGAATCGATTTGTTGGGTTTCGCCGTTTAGATCATGGCTCCCAAAATGCTTTATTTTAGTAGGTTGGGTTGAGGTACGAAACCCAACATAGCCGGACGGGCTCTACCCAACCTACCAAAATCGAGACTTTCCGTTCAATCACTAAATAGGTAAGTGACAAGCTGTCAAAAACGCGGGTTGGGTGTTGGGTTATAAAACTCGATCTCAATTTACCCAACACTCCATAATTCCAGCACGCCAACACTTCAGCGTTTCAGCACGCCATCACTCCGGGGCGATATTATCGCCAACGCCAAAGCCAAGTATCTTTGACCTGGGCTTGCAGGCCGAGGCTTCAGTGTCTGGCTACACGTAGGTGCGCAGTTTCAGCTCCATCGGATGCGGGTTGAGATAGGTCTGCTGTTTGAGATAGGGCTGGTCGTACTTGCGCACGTAATGGTTGATCAGGGTGATCGGCACCAGCAGCGGGACCAATTCATTGCGGTATTGTTCGAAAACTTCTAGCAGTTCTTGTTTTTCATCCGGGGTCAATTGTTTTTTAAAATAGCCCATCAGGTGCTGCATAACATTGGTGTGCTTTCTGATGGTTGTTTTCAATTTCAAGGCTTCCATCAATAGCTGCTGATATTGTTCGTACAATGCGTTGATGGGCATCTTCTTGCCGTCTGCGACCAGTTTGCCCAGCAAGCGATAGTGCTTTTGACTGTGCGACAGAAGCAAAAGTTTGTTGCGCGTATGAAAATCGACCAGGTTGCCCATAGCCCGTTTGCGGGTCAGATTATCCCGCCAGCGTTTCATGGTAAAAATCTGGAGCATGAAATTTTCCCGGATTAACGGATCGTTCAAGCGTCCGTCATCCTCCACCGGGATCAAGGGGAAATGTTCCATAAAGGCCCGGGCAAAGATACCGATGCCGACTTTATGCGGCATGCCCTTGTCGTTGTAGACCTTGACCCGAACCATGCCGCTGCTGGGAGAGTCACTTTTGAAAATAAACCCGCACAGATCTTCCTTTTCCAACTCCATGACGCGCTTATTGGCCCAGGCAAGCATGCGTTCGGTGTGATCCGTTTTGGATTTGAACGTTATCAGGCGGGGAGCGTCCGGGTCGCCGACCAGGCGCATCGATTCTCTGGGAATGCCGAGGCCGACCTCCACCTCGGGACAGACCGGTACATACTCCACAAACATCCCCAGGGTGCGGGTCAGGTATTTATCCAGTTTATGCCCGGCATTCCAACGCACTTCATTGCCAAGCAGACAGCTGCTGATTCCAATCCTGAATTTTTCGTCCATGCTGAAATTGCCCCCTATAGTGTTTTATGTTCGGATTCTGCTCGCTGAAACCGCTTCATTCATCGCCGTCCCTGCCGTCCCGCCGAGCCCCGTGCCGCCTATGGTAACAAGCCCCAAATATCCGTCAACGGTGATTTCATCGCCGGTTTTAATCAAGGTGGTGGCGTCCGGGATGCCGGTAATGCAGGGCAGTCCGTATTCACGGGCGATAATCGCACCATGGATCAGCATACCGCCCCGGCGTTCGACCACCGCCGAGGCCAATGGCACGACAAAGGTCATGTTGGGATCCACCGCGTCACAGATCAACACTTCACCGGATTTAAATTCCGCCAGGTCGGCATGCTGCCGGATCACCCTGGCCTTACCCTTGGCAATACCGGGCCCGGCCGGCTGCCCGACAAGCTGTCGGGGCTTTATTTCATAGGATTGTCCGGGCTCGATTTGATAGGGATTCAGGGTTTCGGGCCGCTGATCTAAATCATTTAGAACTTTTTCGAGATCCTCCGATACCGGGTCTGCCCCTGCGGTGTGCCGCTGTTGGTCGATTCGCTGCCGGGCGGCCTGAATCGCAACCAACAGCCGGGCTTCGATCCGGCCCAGGTAAATATTGTCATCATCGCGCAATTGATAACTGACCCGCGCCAGGTCGAGCATTTCCAGCGCCCGGGTTTGCTGATCGCCGTCAAAATGACTTAAAAATTTTTCCTTGAGATTATCGGCTGTATTGGATTTGCGTTTGTTAAGCGGCGCAATCGGATGATTGGCCATCTCACGCAGAATTTTGAAAAGCGGCATCGCATCCTGCACACACTCGGTGCCCCCGGTAACCGAGCAGGACAGGTCGCCGAATTTTTGGATAAACGCGTCCAATTGGGTCAAAAAATCCGGATCGAGTTCGGCATGATCCCCGCGTTCTAATTGCCCGGCAAGCTGGGGATCATTGCGAACCCGGCCGGCCAGTTCTTCCAGCATCCGGTTACGCTCCAGACTCGCCATTTCGGTTTGGGTCAGCAGGTCAACAAACTCATAGGTGTCTTCGGGCTGCATGACGTCATTGTACACCTGACCGAATAAGCGCACCCCATGGGCAAATGGAATAAAATCCTCCCAGTAAATGTTGACCCACTTGTGATTGATTTCCCAGCGCCGTTTGATTTCCCGGGCCAGGGCTTGATCGGACAATGCGGCGGGGTCAATTTGGGCCATTTCCCCGGCAGCGGCAATCATACCGGGAATTAAGTCTTTTTCAATCTTGTGCCGCAGTGATTTTAAATTTTCAAAACTGCGATGCAAACTCAGATACCAGCCGCGCTTGTCAGCGGAATTTTCATTGGCCAGCGTCGTAATGGGACGCGATTGTAATACAAACAGCGCCCCGTCCCGCAAAGTCCACTCAACATCCTGCGGTAATTTAAAATTATTTTCAGCCCGGGCGGCCAGCTCGAACACGCGCATAACTTCATCAGCGGCAAGCGGCGGCTTCGCAGCGAGATTATCCGGCAGCGGTTCCAGCTCAACGCCATCCCCCCGGGGTATCATCCAGCTGTCACGGTCGGCCGGTGTGTGGCTGATGATGGTTTTTCGTTCACGATCCAGAATCCAGCGATCGGGCTGCACCAGGCCGTCGACCAGTCCCTGATTCAAACCATAAACGGATTCTATCACGGCCTGGGAGTACTCGTTGGGATTTTGAGAAAACGCCACGCCGGACCGATCGCCGGCAACGATTTCCTGGATCACGACGGCCATCGAACTTTTTTCGATATCCAGACCGATTTCCTGCCGATAGAGCAGCGCGGCATCCGACCACAGCGAAGCCCAGACCTTGCGAATGTGCTCCAAAATTGCGTCGACGCCACGGATATTCAGGTAAGATTCGTGTAGTCCCGCAAAAGAAGCCCGGGCATCATCTTCCTCCGGCGCGGATGAACGCACCACGGTCGACTTGTTTTTAAACCGCGCGACGATTTCCCGGCGCAGACGTCGTTCGACTTCCGCGGGCATCGGGGTTCTGAGAAACATATTACGAATCCGGGTCGCACAATCCCAGATCTCCTCCCAGCGCATCTCTTTGAAATCCTTGCGATGAAGCTCGAGCAAAATGCGCTCACGCAATCCGGACTTCATGACGAATTCGTTATAGGCATCGATTGTCAGACAAACGGTGGCGGGAATCATAAACCCTTTGGCAGCCAGGGCTGCCAGGGCATAGCCTTTCCCGCCAACACGGTTGCGGTCGTCCGGAGCCACTTCGGCTGCTGATAGAATCCAATTCATTTGACGAGATGATACTCCAATACTTTCTGGAAATTTTTGACCAGGTAATATGATCTGACAGTCACCCGAACCAGAGCGCAGGTTGGCGACTTGGCAAATTCATCCAGGTAGGGGTGCTTGGCCAGGTAATGCGACAGTTGCTGCTCCCGGTCAATCCCGCTAATTTCTTCGGCGTCGCCGACAGCGGTCGCGGCGATGGCCTGATGAAAGTCCGAATTCTGGTTGGTGCTGCTGTTGATCAGAAGCGCCACGCGCCCGTCGGCAGCTAAGTTGGCGAATTTGCGGGTGGTCTTTGGTGTAACGAAGTAAATGTGGTTTAAATCTTCGGTGGCAACGAAAGCCACCAGGCTGGCATAGGGCTGTTCTTCATTATGCGTGGCCAGCACGGCCAGATTCTGGGTGGTAAAAAGATCCCGGAGATGTTTTTGAATTTCTTCTGCTTTTTCCATAGGACTATAGTAATGCAACATATGGCCGGTGTCCAAAAAATAATTGGGGCTTAACTCTACTTTTTCATATTAGATCATCTTATCAATTTAAATGACAACCATTTGAGCACCCCCACGCGATCTTCTGGCGCGGATCGTTCCGGTCCCCGGACACTGTAGAAGAAGAGAAAGACCCACCCCGGCCACAGCTGAATGAACAGGCGCCGGAGCGAGGAATCGATGTGCCATCGCAAATCATAGGTGGTAATCACATAAGCAAATGTATAGCCGCACACCATCAAGAGCAGCAACAGGACATGGGACCATAAGTGTTTTTTTACCTTGCCGGAGCGGTCAAAACCGGAAAACAATAGATACACGGCCATCAGGATAACGATTTTGTCGTTAAAAAAATAAACTTTTTTGAAAATCTCGCTGATGACGATGAGATAACGGTCCGGGTTCAAAAGATGGACAACGGATTGCTTTAAATTATAGATATTGACCAGATCGTTGCGGGGTGCAAAATTTAGCTTGAAATAAATGAGCGTTCCCATGACCGGCAGCGTGCCCAGCAGAAAACAATAAAATTCTTTAACCCAATTTGACCAATCCTGTTTCCCGATCTGACCGATAAAACGAACCAAAATGACCAAAACGAAAAACACCAACCCTTCATTCTTGGTCCAGGCGGCACAGGCGGCCGTCAACCCGGCTAAAATTATCGATTGCAAGGCAATCGCCGGGAAACGATCTTTTAGAGCGAATAACGCCATGGTGCTCAAGATAAAGAAAGCCAGCGGGACATCACCGTATTGATCGGTGCCCAGATGCATGAATTGAGTGGATACCAGCATAAACAGGACGGCCAGATACCCCTGATTGCGGTTGCGCAGCAATGCCAGTGCGGCGTACAATAGAAAATAAGTTCCAAAAGTAAACAGGCCGGCAATCAGGATGGGAATCGCGACATGATCCTTGCCGATGATCTCCCAGCCACGGTAAACCGAGCCGGTAATTAAAAGCGGATAATCCGGCGCATGTCCCTGGTCATCAATGAGTTCACCCTCAGGAGCGACCGGCGTGTAGAATGCGTGTTCCCATTGGTCACCGCCTCGAAACATCCACCGCGCGCGATAATTCCAGACAATCCGCGTATCAACCGTACCGAGGGGATCTTCGATAAATGTTTTGAGTCCGAAAGAACCCGCAGTAATCAGCAGCAATATGACAGCAAGTCTTTTCAACCATTTGATGGGAACGTCAGGGGTCTCAGAATCAGGGGGAAATTCATTTCGGCTGCCGGACGGACAATGGTAAAACCGATAAACGGCAATGCAGGTCAGGAGGATTGCCCCGCCAACCTCAAAAACGAGATATGCCGCCGCGGGACGTCCAATCCAGGCCAGCCACAGGAAAGTTGTCGCAGACGTAATACCCAGACCGATACCGACTCCCCAACAAACAGTCAAGACGGCCCAGGCCCCTTTCAGGCTGAAATTCGGAAATAGCATGACGACAATTGCAGCTCCGATCAAAATCGGTGGGATAAACGCCAAAATCGCCATTATTTAGCGCTCCTTCTAAAAAGCATGACCCCGTTGCCATAGTCCTTCGACAATTTATACCCCTTGAAACGGGGAATTCCGGGTGTATTTAAATATTGCACGACCAGCAGGTCATGGGCCGGTTTCAGACCTTTCACCAGGCGTGCGGGGATCAGGGCGTAGCGCACGTAAAGAAAATCCCCGTTTTCGATCTGCTGCTGGTCAGAGACAAAATTGACCGAAGCATGCGCCGGCAGGTCTTGCCTGACAGCAGCGAAGCGTTTTTCATAGGTGATACCGGGACTGAATCTTTTATCGACGATAATCTCCTTGACAACCGTCAGAAAATAGACCGGAACGATAATAATAGCCGGCACCACAATCAGCAGCACGGCCCCGCGCACGGACGGGAAACAGCGGCTGATGCGAGCCTGACAATATGCGTTGAAGATTTCGATTTTTTCTTTTACCATAACGCAAAAAATCTATTTATTATATTAATATTAATAAGTTATGGTTGACTAATCTGTCCTATTTTATTGATGTTGTCAAGCCTCTTTTACCCGTTGCCCATCATTGATCATCATCGTTTGACTTTTATCGCCGGCACTTATATAAATTACCTAAATTTGGGGCCATGATTAAACATTATCTTCAGAACAAATTCAATCGGTATTTCTCCTCCGTGAGGGCCGGGGTCTGGCTAATTGTTTTGCCGGCCATCGTTATTGTAGTCTTTTATTTTTTTAGTTCCTTTAACGAAATTGTCATCAAAAAGGAACGCAGCAAAATGATTGATTATGAAAAACGATTCGCGGACCTCAAGAAAGACCTTCCAAGACATGCGTTTGTCAACTTTGTTTCAAATCAAGATTCCTCCAGGGATTATTTTGCGGCCCGCTATGTCCTGATACCAGCCCGCTTATTGCGCGGATTAGAGCCGCAACAAGAGTATTTAGTCGCTCTGTTTTCAGATCCAACCAAACTTCCCGATTTTAAGGGATATAAATTGAAAAAGGATTATGGCAATGGCGTCCTGCTGTTTGCAAGGAGTGTTGACTAATGTACCCATTCGCCGTCTTTGCGCCGTTTCTGATTGGCACATCAATTATCGCCATCCTGTTTCCAAAAGATAGCTTAAAGAAGGACTATCTATTAATCGGTATCTGTCTGGGAATCGGCGTCGGATTGGGGATTACCTCTTCTCTGGCATTTGTTTGGCTGGCCACTGCCGGACAGCCGACTTTCACCTATTATATCAGCGAATTTGGCGTGGCCGTTGGCCTGGCTTTTTGGGCCGGCTATCGGATCATGTCGGCCAAAGAAACTCTGGTTGATCCGAGATTGGGTTCAAACACTGAAACCGGCAATTGGGGATGGCTAAGAAATATTTTTCTTATTTTGCTGATTTTTTCGCTGGCTTCATTTTTTTTAAAGACATTTGGCGATTCGCCGCACGGTAAATGGGATGCCTGGGCCATCTGGAACTTCCGGGCGCGCTGGTTATTTCGTGGCGGGGATCAATGGGCCTATGCGTTTTCAAATTATGTGACGGATTCCCACCCGGATTATCCATTGCTATTACCCGTTTCAGTGTTCCGTGCTTGGCACTTATTCGGAAAAGACACGGTAACGATTCCAATTTTAATGGCCGGTTTTTTTACTTATGGCTCGATAATGCTGATTTTGGCCGCTGTCGCACTGTTTCGCGGACCAAACCAGGGATATCTCGCCGCGATCATGATGCTTCTGAGCACCAAGCTGTTAAAAGTGGGCGCACACCAGTACAGTGATATGCCATTGGCTTTCTATATATTGAGCACGATCATCTTATTCAGCCTAAAGCAACGGTATCCGACTGCAGCCCTGCGGATTATGTATTTGGCGGGATTGACGACATCGTGTGCCTTTTGGACAAAAAATGAAGGTCTGGTATTTGGGGTTGTGATCGTCCTGGTTCATTTTGCCGGCGATATGATCATAGATGACTGGCGTCGATCAATGAAAGAATTTACGATGTTTCTTTTGGGATCGACACCCGTCTTAATTACGTTGATTCTGTTTAAATTGAAATTCGCACCACCCAACGATATTGTAAATTTGAATAGTTTATCCTATTTTTGGAATAACCTTTTGAATTTTGACCGCTATCATATCGTTTTAACGGCCTTTGCAGAAGAAATATTTTTTTTCAACGACGGGGCCCTTATTCTTTTGGTTGTTTACTTATCAATTTCCGGTATCAATAAAGCGCTTTTAAGAGACCGACAATTTCTGGCCCAGGCGATGGTGCTCGTTTTAATGCTGGGATGCTATTTTTTGACCTATTTGATTTTTTCTCACAATAATCTGGATACTTTGCGATGGCACCTGAGCAGCTCGCTGGACAGACTTGTGGTTCACCTCTGGCCAGCGTGGGTTTTTCTCATTTTTTATTGTGTCAAGGGACCGGAAAAATCACGTGTGGCCAACAGTATGGTATAATAGGTTTTTTTATACTGCGCTCGGAATATGTGGCCCTGGTGGGGCAGCAATAGCGCAGTGCAACGGTTTTAGGTGTCAGGTTTCGGGTGTCAGGGAACCTATGTACTAAATCCTGACACCTGAACACTGACACCTGACACCTTCATTTTCTTACAGCATGTTGCCAAGAAAACGCCTTTAAAAGTTTAGTCTTGAAGGAAGCAATTCCAGTGCTATCAAAATTATCATCCAAAAAATTGCTGCTCCTGTTCGCTTTTTCGTTCTATATTTTATTGACCGGCCACAAGCTAATGCGCTTGGGGATCTACGGCGACGGGGTTGAATATGCCAATGTTGCCAGAAACATGGCCGATGGTTTGGGTTCATTTTGGAAACCGTATCACGACGACTTTGGCTACCGGGTATTCCACGAGCATCCGCCATTCGTATTCTGGTTTCAGTCTTTATTCTTCAGAATATTCGGCGATGGGCCCTACCTGGAAGCATTCTACGGCTTTTTCATCGGTCTGTTGATTCTATTTTGGACCGGCTTATTCTGGCAGCAGGTGCGGCGCGATTTTCAGTATCCGGAAGCTGGAAGCTGGTGGCCGATATTGCTGCTGGTGCCGCTGCCGCTATTTACCTACATCCTGACAATAAATCGAATTGTCAATACCTGGACGCTGCTGGCCATCATCGCCACCTACCTGGCCTATCTCAGCTCAGTCAAAACCCGGCATACCATATTTTTCAGCATCCTGGCCGGCGGGGCGATCTACCTGGGCTTTATTGCCAAAGGGCCGGTGGCATTTTTCCCGTTTGCAGTGCCGCTGCTGGCATGGCTGACATTAAAAGCGAATTTCTCAAAGGCGGTAACCGCAACGCTGATATCCCTGATTTCCTTTGCGCTGATCCTGCTGGCAACTTTTTACTTTTTCCCGGACAGCATTGAATTCTGGCAGGAATTCTGGCAGGCCCAGGTCATGGCAAGCTTAACCGGTGAACGGGGCTCCGCCCGTCCCCATTGGCATCTTTTGGAGCGCTGGATATCGGAGATGATTGTGCCGTTTCTGATCGCCGCGGTGTTCATGCTGGCTTTCAAAGTACCGTTTCACAAAATTCGATTTAATCGCCCGGCCCTGTTTTTCCTGCTGACCGCACTGGCGGGCAGTTTGCCGTTTTTGATCAGCACCCGTCAGCATGGCCGCTATATCTTGCATTCCTATCCCTTTTTTGTTTTAGGCCTGGCGTTTGTCACCGCCAACATAGCCCTGCAGATCGAAACGGTTTTAGCCAAAAAAAATATCATGCGACTTGGCGTTGGTATCACCACCGCAGTTTTTATCGTTGCGGCCTTGGCCGGCATGCTCTATATCAAAGATCATATCGCCCGCCGCAAGCCTTTCTACCATGATATTTATTTGCAGCAAATAAATCTGCCGCAACGCATCATCGTATCGGTTTGTCCGAAGGATATCATTCAGCATGACTGGCTTTTTGCCGATATGCAGCGATTTTATCGCGCCAGTTTAACGCCGAAAATGGGCAACGAATATCTGATTATCGCCAAGGAAAGCAATTGCATTGTACCGGATGGGTATCGACGGATAAATCGGGAACCGACCTTGAAATATATCGTCTACCAAAAAATCGAACATATGTAATGAGCTTGCGGGTATAACTGCGGGCAATGCGGCAAAACAACGCCTTAACCCACCTGAATCATAAGACCTATAAAAAAATAAAATCCCAAATCTCAAGCACCAAAT
This sequence comes from uncultured delta proteobacterium, assembly GCA_963710795.1. Taxonomy (GTDB): domain Bacteria; phylum Desulfobacterota; class Desulfobacteria; order Desulfobacterales; family JAFDCJ01; genus JAFDCJ01. Next base: position 158,202 of record CAVQBT010000067.1, on the reverse strand, counting down.
CACAAATAAATCTCAAATTCCAATATTCAATGTCCAAAACATTCCCCCCTCAATTGCATCGCATCGTTTCGCAAGGTCAAGCCAGCCGGTGATGGTGCCGGAAGACAGTACACCAACAGTACGTTGGTTTGGAATTTTGAATTTGGGTCATTGGGATTTATTTGAGATTTGGTTTTTGGTGCTTGGAAATTGACCGACGAAAGCTATAGGCCTTACGTAACCAACACGGCTATTGAAGTTTTCGGGAAAGCTGTAATTCTAACGAAACCCTCCCTTGCGGTACAGTCTCCAGGCCAACACCCACATCGCCAATAGCGGACGGCGCTTTAGGCGGGGTTCGACCTCAACGGTGACCCCCGAGTGGCGTTCGATCTTCCACAGGATGTAGTCTACTCCGCCTTCAAAGGTCAGCGTGGCCTTAAGCAGTCGCAGCACCGAAAGCAGCTTGCCCTGCCAGGATCGCAGCTTCCAGGTGCAACGGCCGGCAAATCGTTTCCCGGCCGAAACCTGCTGGCGGTATTGCAGCTTGCCGGCATGGTCGTTAATTTCAAGGGGGCCGGCGACGGCATCCACGGCCAGCCGGGTGATTTCTTCATAATATTCCGGGGCGGCATCGTACAGGCGGGCCCGCTTTTCCGGATTTTCAGATCTAAGCTCGGCCCGGTAGGAGAGTGCCAGGCCCCGGCTCCACAACTGCTGCGCCGTAAATTCGTCGCCGGCCTGGGGCAGTACGCGCCTGACAAAGGTTAAAACGGACTGGCCAAAGCATTGCAAAATAAGTTCTGCCACCGCATCATCCCGCGCATAAAGCAAACCGGTTGGCTGGCAGAACCTGCCCCACAGGTAAGAGTGAAACCAGCGCATCGACGTTCCTTTTTGAAAATCCGCCAGGGACACTACGGCGTATTTTGTGCGCACCACCTGACCTTCAAATTTTAACTCCAGATAGTAAACGTTTGGCGGGAGCAATGCATTTAAAAATGCCTGCCAACGGCTATTGAAAGCAGCGCGGTAGTCATCGACCAGCAGATAGAGGTCCACCAGTCCATCGAGGTCATCACCCGAGCGCAGGCAGGAGCCGTAAAACAGGATTCCCTGGGCCGCCTTACCGTGGCGCTGCCGGATTTCATCGATCAATGCCCGAACTGCCGGCGAGGCGGTTCGATCTGAAATACGGCTGATGGTGTTGATTAACTGAGAAGAAATTTCCATTTTTATATCCGCAAAAATGAAGCGGTTCCGCCATACCGCACCACAGTCGGTTGCTGCCGGGTCTCAGGCGTGTAAAGTTGCCCATCCAGCGTAAAACCGCTGTCCAGATTCAGCTTAATTTCCCGGACATTGTGACTGTAATATCCATTTTCCGGCGTACCATAGGCCCCCTTGCGCCCCCGCAGGATAGACGGCAGTGCGCGCAAGAAGCAGCGCGGACGAGCCCGCAGGGCAGTAAAATGCAATGGGCCGGATTCATCACCCCAATAGGGATAGAGCCCGAGGAACAGCCTTTCTAAAGTGCTGACAAGCAACACGAATGAGTCGAGCTGCCGGGGCGGATGATTATCCAGCGTAATTGATATGGGTACCACCGGTATAAAGTCAGAGTGTTGGCGAATTACGGCCCACAAAAAACGCAGGATAGTCAAAGCGGGACCGATTTCACCTTTCAGCCCCTTGGAATTTACCTTGCGGTGAAAGTATTGAATTCCCTGGTAGATGGCAGCTGTACCGAAAAACATGCCGTAGCGGGTTGGATGACCGGGTGCCTGAACCCGCAACACCGGACGCTGGATTACCCGGGGTGTGCCATCACCGGCAGTTGCCCATTTAAACAGCTTTTTTAGCGATTTAACCCGGCAGCCGGAAAATCCCACGTCCCTGGCGGTCATACTGGTGGTGCCCGATTGCAGCACCGCCAGCATTGGCAAAGAAGAAAAAGGCTGATGATGAAATAAATTGGTTAAAACCGCCTGCACGGTGCCGTCACCACCATTGACTGCCACCAGATCCACTTCCTGACGGGCAAAATCCACCAGGGCTTCTAAAACGTCTTGCGGTGTCTGAACATCGCAATGGATCACCCGGGGATATTCGTCGATTAGGCTTCGGATGGCCCCCAGGCCGTTGAGGTTCCCGCCGCTGAGCGGATTGATGAGCACGCCTATTTTCGCCGGTGTACCGGACTTTATAAAATCGGGCATTATCTCAGGGGTCTCTTTGGTCTGATTTTCTGGAAACATTTTATAGTAAGGTGTCAGGTTTCGGCCCGCCCTGGTGCGATATATTGGACAATTACGGTACCCTGTTGGTGACCCCAGCAATTTCTTATCTTCCAGATTAACAGAAGAATCGGTCTGGGCCAGGGGTGTCAGAAAAGTCTACTGAAAGCGCTGAAACCTTATATGAAACTACAATTGTAAATGTTTGTACGACCGAGAAAATTGCGGTTAAAAACCGCTCCCACAGTCTATAATAGCGCCGTGGATCGATGGTAGTTTCTTTTCCGATCAGACTGGATGCTCGCGGCCAGCTGACACCTGAAACCTGACACCTAAATAAAATCTGCGACAGCATCTAACTTCTTACGACCTATCGCCAGCATAGCTTCGCAAAATATCGCCTGTCAATCAGCCGCCCGGTGGGTAAACAGCCTCACCGCCAAAGATTGCCGCAAATTGGCTTGATCGATATCCAAAAACCACGATCGTATCGGTCCGGCAACCCACCTATCGTTGACGGCCATCGATAGGCGGATAATCAGAAAAAGGCTGGTCACCACGGTCCAGAGAGTCACCGCGAATAGTCCCCAATCCGGACGTCCAGAAAAGACGCCGGCGGTCAACAAAATCAGACAGGGGTTCCGCCGCGCGGTAATCAGCCTGAAATAGGAGTCGACCGGACGCCAGCAAAATATTCCGAACTTACCCAACCATGCCAGAAAGGCGCCTTCCACCAGTCGCCCCACAACATAACCAATTACGATCAACCAGAATGACGCGCCCAGCGATAGCGCGCCAAAATTATATTGCGCCGCCCCCAATCCCAGCCCCCACAGAATGTACCAGATCGGTGGATGGATCAAGTCGATGATATGATCGAAATAATGGCCGAACTTGCTGGAGGTAACGGTAACCCGGGCCAGTTTGCCATCAACGGTATCTAGAAAAGTCATCAGCCATCCTGCCAGCAGACCCCAGCCGTACCAGCCATAAGCGAACAATAACCCGGCCAGAATGACCAGAACCAGGCCGATGATGGTCACGTGATTGGGCTTAAGTCCATAGCGCACGCATCGGCCGACAACCCATTGAGCAGGACGGGGCCAGGCCCACTTGGTAACCAAATCGGTAACTCCCTTGTAGGACCAATCAAAAAGCCGACGTTCCAATACCCGTTTATTTTCAGGTTTAATCGGCAGCACAAACGGCGGTTCGAATTTGAGCAGCCGCTGCTGGAAAGAAACCGACAGGGTTTCCAGTGTTTCGGACTTTACGCCCGCCAATGATGCTGAAGCACTGTTTTTCGCAAGCGCGTCACGCGCCGCAACGGCCTGTCCGGAGGCAACATGGGCGGCCACTAATTCACTGGCAGATCCTTGTGGAATCCTCAAAACTATATCCGGTGCTTTCACCATATAATTGATCACACGGTCATCAAACAGGTAATCGCCCCGGAACAGCAGGACCGTGCTATTCTCAGGCACGGCGGTAATATCATCAGCTATGTTAGTTACACCGGCATTTTCCAGCACCCTCAATAACCGCTGACGGGATGTCAACCCCCAAATTTTAGTCGGGTTGTCGTTGATAATGTGTGCGTATATTGACATAAGAATAAATCCTATTCCGATCTAACTATGAAACGCTTAATAAATTCTCATCCATAAACTTGTAAAATCCTAAATAACAAGCACCAAATAACAAATAATTATCAAATTTCAAAAAACAATGACCAAAACGGCTTTGGGATTAGTTCAGGCGAAATGTATTGCGAAAAGCCCCTTTGATGCGACAAATTACAAAGCATTAATTCAAAAACAACAATCGCTGCCGACTGCGATTCAACATTTCAGCCTCACCGCTCTGTTGCAATATCTACCCAATTACTATATTAATCACCAATGGTATCTGCCAATTCTGAAAATTCGATGGGGCCCGGTGATCGATCAGCGGCGGCCTCATCCATCACGCTGGCCCATCTTTCCGACCCGCACATTGCCTGCATGGATGATATCACCGCGCGGGATTTAGTGAGTAAACGGCTGTTCGGGTATTTAAGATGGAAACTGCAGCGCAGCGCCGAACACGGCAGCAGCGTTCTGTCAGCTTTAAAAGCGGACCTAACACAGACCCGCCCCGATCACATTGCCGTCACCGGCGATTTGACCCACCTGGGCCTGTCGGCCGAATATAAAAAAGCCCGGCAGTGGTTGCAGGAACTGGGATCGCCATCTCAGGTTACCGTCATTCCCGGCAACCATGATGCCTATGTCAAGAGCAGCTGGCATCAAACCATGGTCCACTGGACCGAATACATGATCTCTGATGCCGGCCGGGAAAATGACCAAAAAGCAAACCCTAATAACCCCCTATTTCCCAGCCTGCGTATCAGGGGCTGTGTCGCCATAATCGGCGTGAGCACTGCCCGGCCCAGCGCACCGTACCTGGCGGTCGGCAGCATTGGAGCCGAACAATTAGATATGCTGGAAACCATCCTGGCCCAATCCGCCCGCAAGCAACTATATCGAGTCGTGCTGATCCATCACCCGCCGGTACCCGGCACGGTCAACTGGCGCAAACGCCTGACAGATGCTGCTGACCTGCTATCATTGCTCGAACAATACGGCGCCGAGTTGGTCCTGCACGGCCATGCGCATCGAGCCCTCCACAATTACCTGCCGACTCCGGCCGGCAATATACCGGTTATGGGTGCTCCCTCGATTTCGGCCCTGGATCGGACCCCCGACCGTCGCGCCCGCTATTATATCTACCAGATAGCGCCCGGCAGTGAGGGCTATAAGGTCAGCCTTGAAGTGCGCATCTACTCACCTGAAAACAACCGTTTTATCAGGGAAAGCACAGGAATGTCGAATGTTACACAATTTGCCTTAACTTCCAGAGGGCAAGACCGGAAATTAAAATAACCGGCGTCAGGGCGACAATCATGGGATTCAGCCTCAGTAAAAGCCCCAGATAGACGATAACCTGATCAGCGAAATAAAAAACAATCCCCACAAATGAACCCAGCATGATGCGTTTGCCGGCAGAGACTCTGCGGGTCGAGCCGAATATAAACGGCAGCGAAAGCAACACCATGGCGCCGGTGGTCAAAGGCACGCCCAATTTGCGCCACAGTGCCAGCAAATAGCGATCCGCATTCTGTCCACTGGCACGCAAGGCACCGGCATACCGGTATAAATCGGAGGATGACAGGCTGTCGGCGGGTATCTCCAGGACTTCGATCTGGTCTGAGCTTAAGAATGAATCCAGCCTCAGGCTGGGCAGATGGGTGGTGGTAATGCCTTGATCGGTAAACGTTTTGCGGGTAATTGCCCTGAGAACCCATTGATTATTGTCCTGGATATTGGCCTCACGCGCATGGATGTATTTTTCCAGACGACCCGTTTTGTCCGTTTCGAATATATTCAAATCTGTGGCAATCCCACCGGAATGGGTTTTGCCGACATGGATATAGGTAGAATTGCGGCGCGCCCAAAATCCTTGTTTGGTTAGCGTAAACCCGCTGCCGGAAACAGCCAGCGCACGTTTTTTGCGGGCAAGTTGATCCAGTGGCGGCACAACTATTTCCGCCAGCATGGCGGTTAACAGAATCAGGATCGTACCGGCGGCGAATACGGACCAACAAATTCGTCGAACCGACAGGCCACTGGCCTGCATGGCGAGAAGCTCATTGTGGTCGGCCAGTATACCCAGCGCAACGACACTGCCAAGCAACGTGCTGATCGGCATCAACTCGAGCATGCGTCGCGGCAGGGTCAGGCCAATGAAGAGCAAAACATCGTTGACCTGGTAATTGCCTTTGCCGACATCATCCAACTGGGACATTAACTCCAACAAGCTGAACAGTGCCACCAATATAGTGAAAATCATCAGGAAGCTGCGCAGAAAACTGACGCCGATGTGTCGATCGAGTGTTTTCATCGTAATCGTTCGCCGGTTCAGGGTTATCTTTCTTCGTTGCCCCGGTTCGGATTGAACCTCAACCCGCAACCTTTGAATCTGGAACCTCTGTAGGGCTGTTTTACTTTTACCGGCCTCGCCGCAGGAACCAAAGCGGCGGCCGCCATAAAAGCACCAGCAGCAATCCAGCCAGAAGCAATTGAATCCACCATATCCCGGGGATAGTATCGAGAACCCCCTTTTCAACCCACTTTTTGGCCAGCGCACTGAGGTTGTAATAAACCGCAAAAATCACCACGGCGGTCGTGACTTTGGCATATTTGCCCCGGCGCGGTGACGAACGGCTTAACGGCACGCCCAGCATCGCCAACAGCACGGTGGCCAACGGTGCCGAAAGCCGCCATTGAAATTCAGCAATTTCCTCACTGTTGTCCGACCGGGCAATTGAACCGGTGGAAGCCGACTTGACGCGATACTTCAACCGAAGATTTTCCTTGGGTTCAAGGGGCATGGCGGATTGTTCAAATTGAATAACGCGCCCCGCTTCCCCGGTGCGGGAAAATTCATAGAGGTAGCCATCGGTGAAGACCAGAATTTGTTTGCCGGAAGCGCGATCCAGCGATTGATTGGCTTGCCTCGCAAAGATAACCTGCAGGGTATCATCGTCCCGGTTAGTTCGAATAAAGACCCGTTGGGCTTCATCCTGTTGGTGGTCGACCTTTTCAGCATAAATGACCCGGGCACCTTCTTCAGTTTCGTAAAACGTCCCCGCATTCATGCGCGTTAAATCAAAACTGGCCTCGGCATGCGCCTTTAACTTATAATATTTATCGTAAGCCCAGGGCCGAATGAATAGGGATAAACTGGCAACGACTACCGCGATCGCCAGGGCAGTGTATAAAACAGGCCGGATAACCCGGGCCGGACTAATACCACAGGCAAACAGGGCCGTCATTTCGGAATCTTTATACAGTCTCCCGAGAGCAACAACTACCGATAAATACAGGGTCGTGGGCAGGAGTACTTCCAGTGCGATGGCAATTCTAAGCAGAATTAATAGAATGATTGTGGAGCCCGGCAATTCACCGACCAGAGCATCTGCCAGGAAACGGGTTGCCATATAGCATCCAAAAATAAAAACCAGAATCCCGCAAACCGCAACAGTGGGTTTGATGATTTCCCGCATTATATAACGGTCGATAATCATTTTTTCCCATTTAAAAAAGCGTTCTTTCGCATTATGAGCTCAGAACGCTTAATCGAAACCTTAAAATGATTGAATATTTTCGCCGCCAAGACACGAAGTTTACTTACAAAAAACAGTGATTCTTGGTGTCTTGGGGCCTTGGCGGCTATTCTTTCCGGTTCATCCGGGTTAGGGATTGGCCTGTCTTATTTCAGATACCCGGCCGGACGCTTCAATGACGTCTGCCTGGCAGCGGGCACCACAGGCTGTGACGACTTTTTCCGCCTGTTTCAGGTCGGCCGGATAGTCGACTTCACACCATTGCAGGCCATTAATTGAGCAGGTCCATACCGGTATCCGGCGCGCCATTTCATCAATAACCGACAGATACCACTTCGTTTGTGACGAAGGATCGCCCAGGGCCTTTTCAATCGCCTCACGAAACATTCCCGGGCCCCGGTCACGGAACAGGATCATGCCGATTGATTCGCCGTCGACCTGATCGGGTATAAGGTCCTTGCCGATTTTAACCAGTCGACATTCGTCTAATTCGACCTTCATGTCGTCGGCGTCATATTCGTTTTTTTGGCTCACAACAACGGTTACCGGGTGATTGCCGGTCTCAAGCAACCGTTCCAAGACTGCTGCCTCAAATAAGGTATCACCGTTTAATAAAATAAAATCATCGTTCATCTCATCATGGGCCGACCAGCAGCTGACCAGGTTGTCGGAAATGGCATAGGCGGCATTGTAGATCGTTCGCACCCGCTGCGCGCCATAGCGTGCGCGCAGTATTCGTTTAACTTTTTCCGCGCGATATCCTAAGACGACGGTCACCTGGTCAATTCCACATTTGGCAAGTTCATCAACTTGCCATTCGATTATAGTCTGTCCCAAAATCGGCAGAATACATTTGGGGGAATCTGCAGTCAGCGGCAACAAGCGTTTCCCCTGACCGGCACTTAATATGACAGCTTTCATCGGTTAACTTTCATTCCCATTGTGTGACCGTAATGATGCTCACGGTGTCATTTAATAATACAAGGGCGCTGCAAATACAATCACAAATTAGTGTCATTGAGCTTCAGCCCCATGGTTTTATCGAAAAAAATAATGGCATTTTTTAAAATTTCATGGAAATCCTCAGTCTGATCGGGAGATAAGCCTAGGGAGACTGAAATTGTGCTGAAAACATCCGCCTGGGTGTGCTTTATTTCTTCTAAGATCTGCTTGCCTTTTTCGGTTAAGGTAACCGTGGTTACCCGTTGATTTTCCGGTAGAATATTTTTATCGACAAGTTTTTTGTCCTTCCACAATTTTGTAATCGTGGTGGATATCGTACTATTGCTGACCGTTGGGTACAAGCTTCCGATTTCGGATATGCTCATACTGCCTTTCATACCGACCAACTCAATAATCAAGCTTTCACGATCGGTTAGATCACCCACTTTTTGTTCTGATATTTTAGAGGCCATGTATAAGCGTACCCTAAAGGCCATATCATAAATCAGCGATTCTGTATTTTTTTCCATCTGATCCCCTTAAAATTAAAACCGCCTATAAATTCTATTACAATCTTATAGTATAGAATTTAATCGGAATTTCCAATTTTCCGCTGCTATTTAGCCTAATATTGGTAAACATTGTTCGAAAATTATTTATAATACAAAAAATATCATTAGTAAAGAGTTCTTTGCCGAAAATTAAAAAAAACCTAATATTTCAATTATAAAAATATTTTATTATCGCAAATTTAAACAATTTAAACAATATCACAGCAAACTTTCGGCCAGCTTCGTTAATTATATCTGAAAGCCTCCGCAACATCAATCTGAGTTTAGCGGTTTCTGCAAAAAAATATTTTCAAACTTGACCTGCGTGCACTCGCTGTATATTATAGCGCGAATCTGTAGAAGTGCGCACGAATCATAGCCAGATATTTCAAATCGAGGGCAGTCCCATGAACTCTGATGACCGGTCAGCCGACCGCCAATCCGGCCATTCCGACAAAGCGCTGAGGGTTGTAAAAGTAGAAGGTCGACGCGGCTTAAATGATTTTATTCGTCTGCCATGGTCGCTATACGCCGATGATCCGATGTGGATCCCCCCCTGTTGCTTGAACGGCGAATGCATCTATCGCCCAAAAATCCCTATTTTGAACATGCAAAATTTTGTTGCTGGGTAGCTTACCGGGATGATAAAGCGGTGGGACGGATCAGTGCTCAAATTGACCAGCTGCATATCGATCGCTATCAGGACGCCACGGGGTTTTTCGGGATGCTGGAAGCAGAAGACGATATTGTGACCTTCCAGGTATTGCTGGACACGGCCGAGAATTGGCTGCGCCGGCAGGGAATGCGCAGCATCTGCGGCCCTTTCAATCTGTCGATCAATCAGGAATTGGGGTTGCTGGTGGACGGATTCGATACCCCGCCATCCATGATGATGGGCCATGCCCGCCCTTATTATGCCGAGTGGATAGAAAAAAATGGGTATCAGAAGGAAAAAGACCTGCTGGCTTATATCGCATCCACGGATTCAGAGCTGTCCAAGGCTGTCAAGACCATTACGGCAAAGGTAAAAGCTCGGGTATTAATCAGAGACTTGCGCAAATCTCAATTTGCCGATGAATTAAAGATTATTCGCGATATTTTCAATGATGCCTGGTCGAACAATTGGAATTTTGTTCCTTTCACAAACAAGGAATTCGATCATCTGGGGAAAGATTTAAAGATGCTGGCCGATGAAGAACTGGTAAAAATCGCCGAAATAGACGGCAAACCGGCAGCGTTTATGGTTCTTTTACCGAACATCAATGAGGTTATCCGCGATCTAAACGGCCGGCTTTTGCCCTTTGGCTGGCTAAAAATACTTTGGCGGCTTAAGGTAAAATACCCTAAGTCTGCACGCATACCCTTAATGGGGGTTCGCCGCCGCTATCACGACAGCTTGATCGGGGCCGCCCTGGCCTTCGGTGTCATAGCCGGCGTTAAGGAACCTGCGATGAAACGCGGTCTTAAAGAAGTGGAACTCTCCTGGATCCTGGAGGACAATATGGGCATGCGCAACATTATCGAATCCCTGGGCGGAAGGGTTTATAAAACTTATCGGATGTATAGTAAGAAACTAATCTGAAGGTTTCAGGTGTCAGGGAACAGATAATTGAATTCGGAAGTCGGAATGCGGAAGTGGGAAAAAAGGCAAAGTGCGCAGAGGGCATAGCGTAAAGACAGAGGTCAGAAGATAGAAAACGAGAAGGCAAGAAGATGAGAGGTTATTCGTTATTGGTTATTGGAATGCCAATCAACCCAATCAACCAGTCAACCAATCAACCAAACCCACGATCTAAACGTTATAGCGATCCAAACGATCTACCATGCCGCATCTCCAAACCAAATTTACCGCCATAGTCCTGGCCGCCGACCGCGCACCCGATGACCCGGTTGCCAAGACAGCGGGGGTCCCGTGCAAATCCCTGACACCAATTGGCGGCATCCCGATGGTTTTTCGCGTGATCGATGCCCTGGAATCATCCGGAGAAATTGACGCAATCATTTTGTGCGGGCCACCGAAATCCATTGTCAATCAAACGGCTGACCTTGAAAACCTGATCGCATCCGGCAAAGTTCAATGGTATGCAAATCAGGCAACACCGAGCACCAGTGCCTATCATGTTCTCCAAAGCCTGCCCGATGAAGTGCCCGTCCTACTGACGACCGCAGATCATGCGCTGCTGAGTGCCCAGATCGTCGATCACTTTTGCAGCCATGCCAAAAGCACGGATTGTGATGTGGTAATCGGTATCGCCCGACATGAAGATGTTGCCAAAGCCTATCCTCAAACCCGCCGGACAGCGACTCGACTGGCCGACGGTGCTTACTGCGGCTGCAACCTGTTTGCTTTCCTGACTCCCCGGGCGCGTCTAGCGGCAGATTTTTGGCGGCAGGTTGAATCCCAGCGCAAAAAGCCGCTGCGGGTGATACGAGTATTAGGTTGGATGGCAGTTTTACGTTATCTGATGGGGCGTCTGTCGTTAGAGGAAGCCCTGGATCGGATTTCGCGCCATCTGGGATTTAAAGCAGGGGCCGTGATCATGCCTTTTGCGGAAGCCGCGGTGGACGTCGATTCAGCCGGCGACCTGGAATTGGTGGAGAAGATTATAAAAAAAAGCAGCAAATGAACAATCTCACCCTAAAAGCCATGTCATAGATCATCGTTTCAGTCAATTCTTTCATCAATTCCCCTTTGTAATTTAGCCCACTTTAATAAATTAAATATTTATAATTCTAAATATATTTTTTATTAAAAGTTTTAAATAATAAATTTTTATTAATTAAATATTTTAAATTTTTAACTTTTTATAGTATTAACTCTTGACAACCAAAAATTTAGCGCTATAATTGGAACCATCCAAACAGTTTCATTATTAAAATGTTTTCAGAATAAATTATACTATATTTAAAGAATAAATATAATTAAAATATTTTCTATTTAAACTCTTGACACTCTTGACACTTGACAGATTGAATTGATCAAATTATCATTAAATTACTTCTTCAAACTGTTAATGCTCGCAATTTAGAAAACAGCTGAATCAAAAATAAAAATCCTAACGCAGTTATATTATTTCTTGGTGTTAATATTTTCGGCATATTTATTGCAGATGCTTTACAGTTTTTGGAATTCGTGTTACGCTTTTCGATAGTGTTTGTAATAAGGGCCAAGACCCTAATATTCCATAGAATAGAATTTGAACAGTAAAGATTGCAAAATACCGGTTCACTAAGTGGTTATGATGCCGCAGGTTGGGAGTCAGCCTTGCGGTTTCTGATCGAATCGCTCCCGTTTAAACACCGGTAACAAAATTTTAAATATAATCCCGTCAGGGGTTTGACATTTAATCATAAATCAGGTAAAAGCGACATCGGCACAACTACCCGATCTTCAATGGCAAAGATTCTTACAGATCAGGGGGAAAATTGCAGATGTTAGGTTGATGCAGCGTTTCCGGGGAGGGATATCGCTGTGCTCGCTTGATTCGGACTCAAGGAGGCTTTAGTTGCTATGGATGCTACACCTGCCGCAAGCAATCTGCCGTTGCGGATTGCTGATTTTACTACGCTAGCAGAAGCTCTCGATTACGCTGCGCGGGGAAAAACCGGATATAATTTCTATACTGGTGGCGTCAAGTTATACGCTAAACTACCCTACGCAAAACTTAAAGCGGATGCGCAGGCACTGGCACGCCGTTTTGTTGATCTTGGAGTGAACCGAGGTTCACGGGTAGCCCTGGTTGCCGAGACTCATCCGGATTTTATGCGGTTCTTTTTCGCCTGCCAGTATGCCGGATTAATACCCGTGCCGCTGCCGGCCTCAGTCCATTTGGGCGGCCGCAAAGCGTACGTTGCTCAGTTGGAAAGGCTCCTTTCAATCTGCCAGGCTGAAATCGCCATGGCGCCCGATGGTTTTCTGACCTACCTGAAAGAAGCTGCCCGGGACTTGAAAATGCGTTTCCTGGGCAGTCCACAGGATTTCTATGATCTTCCGGAACCCAATATCCGCCTGCGTCCATCGGAACCGGATGAGGTGGCTTATCTGCAATATACCTCCGGCAGTACCCGTTTCCCGCGGGGTGTGATGATTACTCAAAAAGCAGTGCTGAGCAATCTTTTGGCCATTTGTAAATACGGTATCCAGGTTCGACCGGATGATCGGGCGGTATCCTGGCTGCCCTATTTTCATGACATGGGGCTGGTCGGCCTCGTGCTGGCCCCGATGGCCGCCCAGCTGAGTGTCGATTATTTAAGCACGCGGGATTTTGCCATGCGCCCCAGGCTGTGGTTGACCCTGATGTCACAAAATAAAGGCACCTTGTCCTTCAGCCCGCCGTTTGGCTACGAACTGGCCGCAAGACGCGTGCGCCAGGATGAAGCCGGCAGCTTTGATCTCAATTCCTGGCGGGTTGCCGGTGTTGGCGCGGAGCCGATTCGCACCGAGCCGCTTGAAAAATTTGCCGACCTTCTGGCTCCCAGTGGCTTCGACCGGCGTTCCTTTGTACCCAGTTACGGGATGGCGGAATGTTCCCTGGCGGTGACATTTGCACCCCTGGGACAGGGTGCCGATGTGGACCACGTGGATGTCAATGCGCTGGCTCAAGATCAGCAAGCCCGTCCGTTGCACCCGAAAAAGGACAGTAATGCTGCGCGCTCAACTAATTTTACCAACTGCGGAGCACCGTTGCCGGGATATGAAGTCGAAATTCGAAACGATCAAGGGCAGGTGTTGCCGGAGCGGCATTGCGGAACCCTGTATGTTCGAGGACCCAGTATCATGTCCGGCTACTTTGGGGATCTCAAGTCTACCCGTGAAGTTCTGTCTCCTGACGGCTGGTTAAACACAGGAGATCTGGCGTATCGAGTTGGCAAACGGCATCGTCATCACCGGGCGCGAAAAGGATTTAATTATCATCAACGGCCGCAATATCTGGCCGCAGGATCTTGAATACCTGGCAGAACAGCAATCCGAGGTGCGCACCGGAGACGCATCGTCCTTTTCGGTGCCCGATGCGAATGGCGAGGAACAGGCCGTTATGATGGTCCAGTGCCGTGAATCCGATGAACAACGGCGGGCCGACTTGCGAGAGCGATTGCACAGCTTGATCCGAGAGGAGTTCGGCATTGACTGCCTGATTGAATTAGTTCCCCGAAATACCTTACCTAGAACAACCTCTGGAAAGCTATCCCGCTCCGGAGCGCGCAAAGAATATCTGAAACGGGTTGCCGCTGAGCAGACCAATGAGCCCGGCGAAGATCTTTACGCCGCAACCCTGCGTCAGCGGGCTGTCTAAGCTGAAATTTAAAACCAAGAGCCATATAGACCTATGACTTATGAGCTGATCATCACGGGAATACCGATCAGAACCGGATGAGTGTTTGGAAAAATTGGATGACAGACACGATTGCATTAACGGGCGCGACAGGGTTTATCGGCGCCGCGGTGGCACGGCGCTTGACGGCAGCCGGTCACAGGATTCAAGCGTTAATCCGCCCCGCATCAATTCATAAAAAACCGACCGACATTACAGCCGCTTGGATCGAAGGTGACCTTGATGATATGCCCAGTCTGCAGCGCCTGGTCAAGGGGGTGGCGGCTGTGATACACTGTGCCGGAACGGTTCGCGGCTCAACCCGTGAGCACTTTAATCGGATCAATGTCGATGGACTCGCGCGCCTGGTCCGCGCGACGGTCAGCCAGCACCCCAGGCCGCGGGTATTGTTAATATCATCATTGTCAGCCCGGGAACCACACCTGTCGCATTATGCAGCCAGTAAGCGGCAGGGGGAAGTGGTTCTGACCGACCAATCGCACCAATTGCCCTGGACCATTTATCGACCGTGTGCTGTATATGGTCCGGGCGATCGGGAGATGCTGCCGGTATTCCAATGGATGGCAAAAGGCATCGCGCCGGTCCTCGGTTCCGGCAATGGCCGATTTTCCCTGATTTATGTAGATGATCTGGCTGAAGCGATCGCAAAATGGCTGGACCGCGATTGCTGTCAATTCGGCACCTATGAGTTGCATGACGGACACCCGGACGGTTATTCATGGCACGATGTGATCGATGCGGTCAAACAACTTCGCAGCAAAGCGCTGGTTCGCCTGAAAATACCGCTGATTCTGGTAAAGCTTGCGGCAGCCTTAAATATAGTGGCCGCCCGGACCATCGGCTATGCACCCATGCTGACCCCCGGCAAAGTGTGCGAATTAAGCCACCCGGACTGGATTTGCGACAATATCGCACTGAACAGCGCCACCGGATGGTCACCGCAAATATTATTGCCGGAAGGATTACGGCTTACTCTGGGTTTGAACGAGGCTTAAAGAGCAGAACGCAATAGGAAAGGAATGAAATGCAATCAATACCAGCGGAAGGTAAGAATAAATAATGCCCGATTACAAAACGATATTGCAAGCACTAAACGAAATTTCCATACCATTTGTTCCCGCAGGGTCAGGCCAGATCAGCGAAGATACCGATCTGGTGGCTGATCTGGGCCTGGATTCATTGAAAGTCATGAAAATTCTCGAATCGGTGGAAGACCGCTTTGATATTTCGATTCCGCTAAACGTGCTGCCCGATGTGCGCACGGTAAAAGATTTTGCCATACAAATTCAAAAAATAAACGGGGATGGATGACAATGACTATATTCGATAAATTTCAGCCATTGGCCGCGGCTCGCCGGGAACTGGAACAACACTGTGACAGTTTCTTCAATATCGTGATGCAGGAAATCGTTTCCGGAACCGAAGCCGTGGTCGACGGTCGCCCGATGATACTCGCCGGCAGCAACAACTATCTGGGGCTTTCATTTGATTCCGACTGTATCGACGCGGCCTGTGATGCCGCCCGTAAAGAAGGCACCGGTACCACCGGATCCAGAATGGCCAATGGAACTTTTTCCGGCCATGTCGCCTTGGAGCATGAACTGGCTGATTTTTTACAACCGCCAGGACGCCATTGTTTTTTCCACCGGCTACGTTGCCAACCTCGCCATGTTGTCGACCCTGGTCGGCCCCGGTGAGATCATCCTGCTGGATGCCGACTGTCATGCCAGTATCTATGACGGCTGCCGTATGAGCGGCGCCGAGCTGCATCGGTTTCGGCATAACGACCCGCAGGATCTGGCAAAACGGCTGCGGCGTCTTGAAAAACGCAGCACCACATGTGTTGATCGTGGTCGAAGGCCTTTACAGCATGCTGGGAGATCGGGCACCGCTTGGCGGACATTGTCGCCGTCAAAGAAAAATACGGGGCCTATCTGCTGGTGGACGAAGCCCACTCGATGGGGATTCTAGGCGCCAACGGACGCGGACTTGGCCGAAGAGGCCGGTGTGGAAGATGGGGTTGATTTTGTCGTCGGCACATTCAGCAAAAGCCTGGGGGCCATCGGCGGCTTTTGCGTCAGCAATCATCCTGAGCTCAACCTGGTGCGCTATGCGAGCCGACCTTATGTTTTCACGGCGTCTTCGTCGCCCTCGGTGATCGCCTCCACCCGCATGGCTTTAAAAATTCTGCAAAAACGACCCGACCTGCGTCAGCGACTCTGGGAAAATGCCAACATGCTGTATCATACATTGCAGGATCTGGGCTTTTCCATGGGACCGGAGCCCAGTCCGATTGTTGCCGTACGGCTGCAAGACAAAGCCGAGGCCTTTGCGCTCTGGAGCGGTTTGCTCCAACGCGGCGTATACGTCAATCTGGTTTTGCCGCCGGCCACACCGGACGGCAACTGCCTGCTGCGCAGCAGTGTCAGCGCCGCACACACGCCGGAACAGATGGAGCATATTTGTGATGCGTTTACCGCGGTCAGGCAATTGACCGCCGTGGCGCAGACGGCGTGATGGGTTTGGAATGAAATGCGTTTTTTACTGAAATTGTCCCGTCGTTATCCATTGCATTCCTCGGTAATGGTGCTTGCATTATTGCTCTCCGGGATTTTGGAAGGCATTGGGATATCCATGCTGCTGCCGATATTGAGCATTGCCGCCGGCAAACAATCCGGCCGTGATGCCGGTTCTGTCATCGAACGTTTGGTTAGCGAGGGCTTTTCAGCCTTGGGCAGCACGCCAACGATTGGCAACTTGCTAATCATCTTGGTAGTCGCCATTACCCTGAAGAGCGCTATGGTGTTGCTGGCGAAAAAGCAGGTTGGCTATACGGTGGCACGCGTGGCGACCGATATGCGACTAGAGATGCTTCAAGCACTGCTCGACAGCCGCTGGCAGTTTTTTCTCAGGCAACCCATCGGCAGCCTGGCAAACGCCATGGCAACCGAAGCAAGCCGGGCCTCCAAGGCCTATATGCACGGCATCATCATGACGGCTGAATTTTTCCAGGCCGTGGTATATGGTATCATCGCGCTGTCTGGTTTCCTGGCAAGTGACGCTAATCGCACTGGTTGCCAGTCTAATTATCCTGTATGGACTAAAACATTTTGTCCATAAGGCGCGCCGTGCCGGATTACGCCAAACTGAGCTTTTGAAATCATTATTGGCCCTGTTGACCGATACCCTGCAATCCATTAAGCCCCTAAAGGCCATGGGCCGCGAAAGTCAGTCGGACTTCCTGCTTGAAAAAAATACCAAACGCCTGAACCGGGCCTTGCAAAAGCAGGTACTGAACAAAGAAATCCTAAAAGCCTTTCAAGAGCAGATGGTCACCATGGTCCTGGCAGCGGGCCTTTTTTTCATGATGGTTTACTGGAAGATGGCGTTGCCAAGCATTCTCGTCCTTATTTTGCTGGCTTCAAAATTACTCAAACAATTGAACAAGGTTCAAACACGTTATCAGGAAATGGCGATCCTTGAAAGTGCCTATTGGTCGCTGAAAGATTCAATTAAAGCAATGAGAATGGAGCGTGAAATCCTGACCGGCAACCGCAAGCCGTCGTTTAAAGATTCAATCCGATTGGATCATGTCAGTTTTGCCTATGATGATCATTATGTATTGCAGGATGTATCGCTTGTTTTTCCAGTGGGCTGCATTACTGCAATCTTGGGTCCTTCAGGGTCGGGTAAGACAACCCTCGTGGATCTGGTCATCGGCCTGCTGCGGCCGCAAGAAGGTGAGGTTTGGATCGATGAAACGCCCCTGGCTGAACTGGATTTAAAAATGCTGGCGGCATCAGATCGGCTATGTACCTCAGGATACCATATTGTTGCATGATACGGTGCTGAACAATGTTATTCTGGGTGATCCCGATTTGGCTGAAGCGGATGCCAAAAATGCTTTGCGCGCTGCCGGTGCGTGGGAGTTCGTTGAGGCGATGCCCCTATCCATGCAGACGATTGTCGGCGAGCGCGGCGGCAAATTGTCCGGGGGACAACGGCAGCGGATCGCGATTGCGCGGGCCCTGGTGCACCAACCGAAACTGTTGATTCTGGACGAAGCCACCAGCGGTCTGGATCAGGAAAGCGAAACCGCTGTATGCGATACTTTGCTGCAGCTGGGCAGAAAACTCACTATTCTGGTCATATCGCATCAGTCTGCTCTGGTTAAAATAGCCGACAAAGCCTATCGTATCCAGGATAGACATATTTTTCATGCAGACAATACAGCGGAGCCCGATCGTCACCCAGCCAAAATCGATACTGAGGCCGGCCATAAGCTGCATCTCGCTTCGGGCCCCGCTAAATTGCCCTAAACCGCACGATCAGCCGAACGGGTTGCCAGTGGCGCGATAATTAGACTAAAATATGGCACAAGACAATAAATTACCTAACATTGATCAGATTATAGGCCGTATTCGTCTCATTGCGTTTGATTTCGACGGGGTGTTTACTGACAATATGGTCTATGTTTTGGAAGATGGCTCCGAGGCCGTACGGTGTTTTCGCAGCGACGGTATCGGATTGCAGAAGCTAAAAAAAATCGGAATCGATACTGTTATTATTTCCACCGAGGCCAACCCGGTTGTATCGGCCCGGGCGCGCAAATTAAAGATGCGCTGCATCCAGGACTGTCCGGACAAGCGCGCAGCGCTGGAAAACATTGCGCGCGAAAAAAACATTCCCTTGGAGAAAATCGCTTTTGTGGGCAACGATATTAACGATCTGGCCTGTCTGGAGTGCGTTGGGTTGCCGATTGTGGTTCAGGATGCCTACCCGGAGGTTTTGTCGAGCGCCCGGCTATCAGACCAAACGCCCGGGCGGTCACGGCGCGGTAAGGGAGATTTGTGATTTGTTCGAACGCACACTATCAAAAACATTGAAAATTGAAGATTGAAGATTGAAGATTTGTGGTATTCTGTCTATTTTATTTTCGCATCCTTTATGAAACAAGCGATTATAACAATGAAAAAGACAAACTTCCTTAATTATTCAATCTTCATTCTTCAATCTTCAATCATTGGTAGATAGCGAAGAGGCTCTAATACCAATATAATTTGTTAAAATGCAAAGCAGTTAAAATAAAGACAATGGGGAGGAATAAAAATGCGCAAACTTACACTGGACGGTAAAGTCATTCAAGATCACAGTGATTGCTATGTGATTGCCGAGATCGGGCATAACCATCAGGGCAAACTCGAAACCGCCAAGGAAATGTTCCGGGTCGCCAAAGAATGCGGGGCCGATGCGGTAAAATTGCAAAAAAGCGACAATCGCAGCCTGTTTACCAAAGCCGGGTATGAAAAACCCTACGACAATCCCAACAGCTATGGTGCAACCTATGGTGAACATCGGGAGTTTTTGGAATTCGGCGGATCGAATATAAGGAACTGATGAATTACGCTGATGAAATTGGAGTGACGATGTTTTCCACCGCCTTTGATTTTAACAGCGCCGATTTTCTGGCTAAACTCGATATCCCGATTTACAAAATCGCCTCAGGAGATCTGAAAAACATTCCGCTGCTGACCCACATCGCCGGATTTCAAAAACCGATGATTCTCAGCACCGGCGGTGGTACCATGGAGGATGTTAACCGGGCTTATGATGCGATCATGCCGATCAATCAGCAGCTGTGTATACTCCAGTGCACGGCAGGCTATCCGGCAGAATTCGATGAGCTCAACCTGAGAGTAATCACAACCTTCCGCGAGCGGTTTCCGGACTGCACCGTCGGGCTGTCATCCCATGACAACGGCATTGCCATGGCAGTGGCGGCTTATATGCTCGGCGCGCAGCGTGGTCGAAAAACATTTTACCCTCAACCATACCTGGAAAGGCACGGATCATGCTTTTTCGCTGGAGCCCATCGGTTTTCGCAAATTGGTCAGGGACCTGAGACGCACAAAAGCCGCAATGGGCGACGGCATCAAGCGGACCTATGACAGCGAGGTCAACCCGATCACCAAGATGGGCAAAAAGCTGGTGGCCGCCCGCGATTTGCCGACAGGCCATATGATACGGCGCGAAGACATTGCCATCAAGTCACCGGGTGACGGCCTGCAGCCCTATGAAATCGACAAGGTCATCGGACGCGTAACCCGCGGTAGCGCTGAAAGAAGATGACTGACATCACCTACGAAGCCTTAAACGGCTCCGAAAACCTGGCCGAGGCGGTATCGTGAAAACCAGTTTCGGTTTAGAGGCTGAAATTGCCGTCGTAACGGGGGCCCTGGGCAAATTGGGCCCGATCTGGATCGAGGCCTTGCTGGATGCCGGCGCATCGGTTTTCGCGCTTGATTTGGCAGGTTCGGCAGTGGCGGATGAATTCGCCCGGCTGCAATCGCACTATGATGAAACCCGTTTGCAACTGGGTCGCGCCGACGTCAGGAATCGCCAATCGCTGGAAACCGCGTGCAAAAATTGTATTGCCGCTTTTGGGGTGCCCACCATCCTGGTCAACAATGCCGGTATCGACCGCCCGCCGGCCAATGCTTCCAAGGGATATCGTCTGGAGGATATACCGCTGGAGGAAAACCGCGAGATATTTGAGGTCAATACCCTGGGGCTTTTCCAGGTAACCCAGGTCTTTGGGGGACGGATGGTCGCTGCCGGTCGCGGATCGATCATCAATATCGGCTCGCTGTATGCCAGCGTTTCGCCGGATGAGCGGTTTTACGATCACATCCCGGGGGATCCGCCATTTCTCAAGCCGCCGGCATACGGCGCTTCCAAAGCGGCGGTGGTTAACCTGACCCGCTATCTGGCCACGCTTTGGGCGCCCCGCGGCGTGCGGGTGAATGCCCTGTCGCCCGGAGGGGTTTTGGGCGGCCAGGACGAAGAATTCAAACGCAAATTTTGCGATCGCGTCCCCCTGGGAAGAATGGCCACGGCTGAAGATCTTCGCGGACCGCTGCTTTTTCTGGCCTCAAAAGCATCAGCCTATGTAACCGGAACCGAACTGATTGTCGACGGCGGTTTCACGGCATGGTAAGAGGAATGAAGATTGAAGATTGAATGATTTGCGGAATTCTATCAATTTTATATTTATTATAAAAAATGGCGGAGCGCAGCGACCACCATCATTCGTCCTTCGACATTCGTCAATCGTCATTCAATTGCGCTATAGATAGCCAATATTTTAGATTACAGATAAATTACAGATGAAACTGGAGTTAACATGAACCAACCCAGCCTTCCCGCGACAATCCCCAACTGGATCGACGGTAACGAGTGTGCCGCAGTATCGGGGGAAACTTTTGCCAAATTGTCACCGGATAGCGGCCGCAAACTGTGCAGTGTTGCACGCTCCGGTTCCCAGGATGTTCAGCATGCAATCCAGGCTGCCCGCAGCGCGCAACCGGCCTGGGCCGAACTCACCCCGGTGCAGCGCGGCGATGTGCTGCATGAAATCGCCCAGGCCCTGCGCAAGCATCAAAAAGAAATGGCGGGAATTGTGGCCTTGGAAACCGGGATGTCGTTTAACGCCGCGCTGGGCGAAACCGGCGGAGCCATCGCCGAAGGGGAATTTATGGCCGGTGAAGGCCGCCGATTTTACGGCCGCACCACCACCAGTGCGGTACCCAACAAATACGCCATGACGGTGCGCCAGCCGCTGGGAGTCGCCGGACTGATCATTGCCGCCAATACCCCGATTGCCAATGTCGCCTGGAAGGTTTTTCCGGCATTGGTTTGCGGCAATGCCGCTGTATTGAAAGCCGCGGAAGATACACCGGCCACAGCCTGGTTTTTCGCCAGCATCGCGCACGAAGTCGGTCTGCCGCCGGGGGTTCTCAATGTCATCCAGGGACACGGCCCGGAGGCCGGCGCTCCCCTGGTCGCCGACCCGGATGTGGCTGTGATCAGTTTTACCGGATCAACCGCGGTGGGTCGCCGGATCGCATCAATTGCCGGTGAGCGGCTAGCCAAGGTGTCGCTCGAGTTAGGCGGCAAAAATCCGCTGGTCGTCTGTGATGATGCCGACCTTGAGGCTGCTGCCAAATGGGTGCTGCTCTCTGCGTTCAGCAATGCCGGGCAACGCTGTGCGTCGGGCAGCCGCATCATCGTCTTTGATGCGGTTTATGACCGATTTCGCGATATGCTGGTCGAAGGCACCGAAAAGCTAAAAGTCGGACCGGGCAATGATGATGATCTCGGTCCGGTAATCAATGAAAAACAGCTCACTAATATGCTTGGCGCTGTTGAGGCGGCGCAACAAAAAGGGGCTGTCATTCTAACCGGCGGGAACCGGCTTAACGATGACGCGCATGCCGCTGGTTTTTATATGGCGCCGACCTTGATAGAAAATGTCGATCCCCAGGATGATATTTCCACCATCGAGCTGTTCGGGCCCATCACCTGCCTCTACCGCGTTGGCAATTTCAACGAGGCATTGCAGCTGGCCAATGACTCGCCCTATGGCCTGACCGCCTGTATTCATACCCTCAATTTCCATCGGGCCATCGAGTTTAGCCGAAAAGTGCAGGCCGGCGTGGCCGTCGTCAACGCCGGAACTTTTGGCAGCGAACCCCATATGCCTTTCGGCGGATTAAAGCAATCCGGCAACGGCACCCGGGAGCCCGGAACGGAAGCCCTGGATGTCTATTCTGATTTAAAAAACATCATCATCAATATTGATCCAGGAGCAGTTGTAAAACGTTAATTGGTTATTGGCTAGTTGGATTGTTGTATGCGAATATCGATTTATTGTACTAAGTATTTTCTCACACGTCAACAGATGAAACTGGCAGCGAGCAATATGAACTCTGATGCAGCGACGAATAATCAAATAACGAATTAACAATATTGCTTGATTTCCCATTATATTGCTTTGAGGAAATCGATGTCGAAAGATAAGATACAGTATTGTGGCGCTGATTCCGGCGCGGGCCGGATCCAAGCGCGTACCGGATAAAAATATACGGCCCTTGGCCGGCCATCCGGTCATTGCCTATACGATAGCCGCCGCCCTGGGCAGCGGGATTTTTACGGATGTCATCGTGTCAACGGATTCGAAGCGCTATGCGGAAATCGTAAAATATTATGGGGCGGAGGTGCCATTTCTGCGGCCGGCGGCGTTGGCCGGCGACCAGTCGCCTGACATTGAATGGCTGCAATATACCCTCGCCCGCCTGCAGGAAGCTGGTCGCAGTTACCACTGTTTCAGCATCTTGCGACCGACCAGCCCGTTTCGAATGCCGCAAACCATCCAGCGCGCCTGGAGTGAATTTTCAGCCCAAAGCGGGGTCGATTCTTTGCGGGCAGTGGAAAAATGCAGCCAGCATCCCGCTAAAATGTGGATCGTGCGGGGCAATCGGATGACACCGCTGCTGCCGCTGGGACCGCCCGAACAACCCTGGCACAGCAGTCAGTACCCCTCCCTGCCGGAAATCCATGTTCAAAATGCCAGTCTGGAAATTGCCTGGTCGCGGGTTGTACTCGAAGATCACACCATCGCCGGCAATGTCGTTATGCCGTTTTTTACGACCGATTATGAGGGATTCGATGTCAACCATGAATATGACTGGCAGCTGGCCGAGCATTTAGTTCAAAAAGGTGATGCAACGTTGCCTCAGTAAGTCAACCTGCATACGCCTGACCCGAACAAGTCGGAATTGAATATTGAAGATTGTCAATTGAATATTTGTTGATGTCGCTTCGCTCCGTCATTTTTAAAACGGAGTGAAAATCGTATGGATACTATGGTCCGAAGGGCATGTATTTTTAATTTTCTGTCCTTTCAGCAGAAAGTTAAAAGAAAAGTTCCGCTGCATCTCTGCGACCCGAACGAAGTGGGCGGTGAATCCGTTTCTAAAAAATACTGATCTTTTATAGTATAAGAATAAAGGAGCACTTGTTATCATGATCGAGATTAGATTGATCCCTGAAAATGAATTCAAACGCGTTCGCGCGGCCAACATCGATAAGCATACCAAACTTCAAATATTGGCCGACATGTGCCGCGCCAATGCAATCGCCACCGTAAAACGGGCCGGATCAGGACATCTGGGCTCAAGTTTCAGTTCATTGGATATTGTCACCCATCTGTACTTCAGCGAAATGAATATTGCCGAAGTGGGTATTTCTGATCCGGATCGTGATATCTATTTCTCTTCCAAAGGACATGATGTTCCCGGACACTACGCCGTTTTATACGCCATGGGCCTGGTTTCAAAAGAGCAATTTATTAATTTGAGACGTCATGGCGGCACCCACGGACATCCGGATATCAGTATATCCGGTATTGAAGCCAATTCGGGATCGCTGGGTATGGGGATTTCCAAAGCCAAAGGAATGGCCTGGGCCAAAAGGTCAAACCAGGCCGGCGGCCGGGTCATGGTGATGACCGGTGATGGCGAGCTGCAGGAAGGACAGATCTGGGAATCATTGCAAACTACGGCCCACCAGAAAATCAACAACCTGATCGTCATTGTTGACTTCAATAAGTTCCAGTCCGACAAAGCCCTGGGTCACATCATCGACCTGGGGGACCTGGCGTCAAAGTTTAAAATATTTGGCTGGCATGTCGAGCGCTGCGATGGGCACGACTTTGCCGCTTTGGCGGATGTATTTGACCGACTTAAACGCATTAATGACAAACCGAAAGTGTTGATTGCCGACACCGTCAAAGGCAAGGGCATCTCTTTTATGGAAAGCCCGACGGAATTGCCGGACGAAAAATTTCTATATAAATGGCACGCCGGTGCGCCCGATGACGATTCGTTTGAAGCCGGATACCGGGAGCTGACCGAACGCATAAACCATCGACTCCAAAGCGCCGGCTTGGATGCTTTGGCCTCCGAAGTCATCGAAACCAGAGAAAAAAATCGAGTTAAACTCAAAGACACTGCCGAAAAGGTCGTCAACGCGTATGGCGAAGCCTTGGTCGAACTGGGTTCTGAAAGAAAGGACCTGGTGGTGCTGGACGCCGATCTGTCGGCGGACTGCGGGTTGCGAGGCTTTGAAAATGCCTTTCCGCAGCGATTTATCGAGTCCGGCATCGCCGAACAGGACATGGTATCCACCGCCGGCGGTATGGCCCTGCAGGGATTGCTGCCGATCGTCAACTCTTTTGGGGTATTTCTGGCTTCCCGCGCCAATGAACAGATATACAACAACGCCACCGAGAAGACTAAAATTATTTATGTCTGTCATTATGCCGGCCTGATTCCGGCCGGCCCGGGCAAATCCCACCAAAGCGTCCGGGATATCTCGCTGTTTGGTGCCCTGCCGAACGTTGTTACGATCGAGCCGGCCAATGCCATCGAGACGAAAGCAGCCTTGAGGTGGTGTGTCAACGACGCTTCGCAAAGCTGCATGATGCGGCTGGCTATCTCGCCGTCGCCCAGAACCATACCGTTGCCGGATGATTATCAATTTACTTTCGGCAAAGGCACGGTAGTGATTGAAGGACATGATGCCGTTTTGTTTGCCTACGGTCCCGTCATGCTAAACGAAGCCATGCTTGCTGCTGAAACGCTGCAGGAGAAAAATATATCGCTGAAAGTGATCAATTTACCGTGGCTGAATCGCATAGACCCGGATTGGTTTAAACAAAATGTGACAGATTTTGAAACAATCTTTGTTTTAGATAATCATTCGCAATTCGGCGGACTGGGAGATCAGATCTTAAATACCGCTCAAAAATTAGATGGATTGCGTAGCAAAAAGTACATAAAATTAGGCTTAGAAGAATTTCCGGCCTGTGGCACCCCGCCGGAGGTGCTGGCATACCATAAATTAGACGGCAAAAGCATTGCTGCAACAATTCTGCAAACGGTGCGGGGCAACTAAAACTGGCTGGGAGGCCGGGAGGGCCAGAAGATTTGTTAAGCTTTCAAGCTTTATAGCCTCCAGGCTTCATAGCCTCCAAGCTTCATAGCCTCCAGGCTTCATCGCCTCCAAGCTTCATCGCCTCCAAGCTTCCAGGCATATGGTAATATAATTAAATTAATTTGATAAATGTAAAGGTGTAGGAGATCACGCTAACGCGTGATGCTATCAGAGATGTTACTATTAATTCCGGTTGAAAATCAGGTGCGGGAGCTAAATCCCAAACTGTTGCTGGCTTGCATTGCAGCACGGCGCGGATTCACGTCAGCAATAGGGTCTCGCCGGCAGCTGGATTTTCGCATTCCTCGTTTCCAAGGGGCCTCTATCTCTCTAAGAGCCTAACCGTTCGTAGCATCAAGATGTTCAAGATTTTGCGCAAACTCGGCCATGAGATAGTTGCCTGGGATGAAGAGGCCCTGGTACACTTGCCACCCGAGATCTATTTTTCACGTCGCCTCTCTCCCAGGGCGATGGGGTATTTGTCCCATCTGTTCGCATGGGGTCAGGACAACGCTGAACTGTGGCAGCAATATCCGGAACTGCCGTCCGAGCTTCCAATTAATATTACTGGAAATCCGCGCAATGACATGCTGCGGCCGGAGATGCGCGGGTTCTTTGAAGATGAGGTCGCAAAGATCCGCAGCAACTATGGCGATTTCATCCTCATCAATTCCAATTTCAACCACATCAATGCCTTTTACCCGGTCCAGAGTCTTTTTTTACCCGTGACCAAGCCGGGTGAAGTGCCCAAATTCGGGCGGGCCGCCCGGGGCATGACCCGTGAGTTCGCCGAAGGATTTCGGGATCACAAGCTGGCCATTTTCAGGGATTTCCAATCTCTCATTCCCGCCCTGGAAAAGGCGTTTCCGGATTACACCATTGTTGTCCGGCCCCATCCGACAGAAAAGCATGAAATTTATCACAAGATTGCGGCAGGCTGCGACCGGGTGCGCGTGACCAACGAAGGTAACGTGATTCCCTGGCTGATGGCCGCCAAGGCACTCATTCATAACGGCTGTACCACGGGGGTGGAAGCCTTTGTCATGCGGGTCCCGGCTATTTCCTACCGGGCGACGGTCAATGAATACTACGACTATGGCTTTTACCAGTTACCCAACCGGCTGAGTCATCAGTGTTTCGATTTCGAGGAGCTGCGGGAAACTCTGGGAAAAATTCTGGCCGGGGAACTCGGAGCCACGGATGGAAATGAAAGGCGATCACTCATTGATCATTTTCTGGCTGCCAGGAGCGGACCGCTGGCCTGTGAACGGATCGTTGATGTGCTTGAGAAAATAGCGGCCGGCCGATCAAGGATGCCGGCACCAAATCTGAAATCTCGCGTGGATGGCCACCTTAGAGCCACTGCACGCCGATTAACAAAGCGTTTCCTGTCTTATCTGCCGGATTCGCATAACCGGCCTGAATTTCATCGCCACCGTTATCCGGGCATTTCGCTGGACGAAGTTCGTCAACGGGCTTTACGAATCAAAAAAGTGCTTGGAGACAGCAATGAGCTGGCGGTAGATCAGATCGCGGAAGAGATCTTTCAGATCGGTCCCCAATTAAGGAAGAATCGCAGTATACAAAATGAGGCGGCGCAACCCCTGTGACCACTTTACCAAGGTAGAAAACAAAATTGTCAACCATCCCTAATTATGAAATCCATTTCGGTGGCCCTGATCAACCGGCAGGCAGGCTGCGGGATCTATTGGCCGAACACATTGAAGCCGTTCCAGCGGGCGGAGCAATTGACTGGATCACCTACTATTTCCGAGACCGGCGACTGGCTGAGCAGTTGCTCCGGGCTCATCGCCGCAAGGTTAACGTGGCGGTGACCCTCGAGGGCAATCCACACGTACCGCACGCCAACCGTGAAGTGGTCGCCATGCTATCTGGGGCACAGGGACTGGGAAAGGGATTTCGGACCGTATACTTACCGCCGCGCATACCGATACCAGGAAGAAAGATGGGCAATCCGAACCTGCACGAAAAGCTATATTGCTTTTCTCATCCCAAACCCGTCGCTTTCATCGGGTCCTTCAACCCATCCGGCGACGATCCCGAGGATAAACCGGACATTATCCACGAAATCGGCGATCATAACCGCGCGCATAACGTACTGGTCGGGATCAGCGAGCCGGCGCTGGTTGACGGTTTGGTGAACCATGCGCGCTGGATGCACCGGGCACGACACGGGGTCTTGGAACAATTCTTTGCAGACGGCAACCGTGCATTGGGGGGGGCGAACACTGATATTCACTTCCTGCCGCGAGCCAAATCCCACGCGGCTGCGCGCTTCCTCGATCGCTTTGGTGATGGTGCCCGCATCCGGGTTGCGGCTTCGCACCTCAATGGAACGACCTCGATTAAAATCATGCTGAGGCTCGCCCGGCGGGGCGCATCAGTTGAGATACTGGCAGAACCGACGCTCAGGCGTGTACCCTTAAAGACCGAAAGGAGGCTAACGGAGGCTGGAATAGCCTTTCGACGGGTTACCCATCCCGAGAATTTGCCGATGCATAATAAATTTGTGCTGGTCGAGCAAAACAACAGGCGCTGGGTTGTTTTCGGCAGTTATAATTGGTCGACCCTATCGTTTTGGATCAACCAGGAAATCTGTGCTATTTCCAGCGAACCGCAACTTTTTGAAGCTTTCGCTGAACGTTGGGAAGTGTTGGAGGCCCAAAATTGACAACCTCACTCATTATTCCAGTGGAAAACCAGGTGCGCGAATTTGATCCCAAGCTCTTACTGGCATGCATCGCGGCATACCGGGGATTCTCTGCCACGATCGGGTCACGCTGGGAGATAGACAACCGAATTACCTCTTTCCCCAGGAGCGTATATCTTTCCAAAAGCATGACGGCCCGCGGCGGCAAAATGTTGCGGATCATGCACAAAATCGGACACGAAATCGTGGCTTGGGATGAAGAGGCCTTGGTGCACCTGCCGCCCGAGACTTTTTTTTCGCGCCGGATCTCACCGACCGGAATAAAGCACGTTTCCCATCTCTTCGCATGGGGTCAGGATAACGCGGATTTGTGGCGTCAATACCCGGGCCTATCTTCCGAGACCCCGATCCACATTACGGGAAATCCACGCGGTGACATGCTGCGACCTGAGATGCGTGGCTTCTATGCAAAAGAAATCAAAGAGCTTCGCAAAGCCTATGGAAATTTCATCCTTATCAATACGAATGTCAATCACGTCAATGCTTTTTATCCTCACCAAAACCTGTTCATGCCGGTGAAAAAACCCGGTGAACAACCGCGCTTCGGCAAGGCCGCAAGAGGCATGAGCCGGGAGTTCGCTGAAGGACTGCGAGCTCACAAACAAGCCGTGTTCAATGACTTCAAGAAGCTCATTCCGTCTATAGCAAAGGCCTTTCCTGATTGGACCATTGTTGTCAGACCGCATCCAACTGAAAATCACGAGGTCTATTGCAAGATTGCTGCAACGTGCGAGCGCGTTCGCGTGACAAACGAGGGCAACGTCGTACCCTGGCTTTTAGCGGCGAAAGTGCTCGTGCATAACGGCTGTACTACCGGGGTAGAGGCGTATGTTATGAGAGTCCCTGCAATCACATACCGCAAATCGGTCAATGAGTATTACGATAATGGTTCTTATCGCCTACCGAACTTACTCAGCCACCAGTGTTTTAATTTCGAGGAGTTGCGGTTAACTGTTGAAAAAATCCTTGCAGGAGAACTGGGCACGAGCAGATGGAAAAAAACGGCAATTGATCATCGATCACTATCTCAGCGCGCAGGACGGCGCACTGGCATGTGAGAGGATCGTTGATGTTCTTGAAAAGATGATGGAAGGTCGCTCTGAATTACCGAAACCGGCATTTACTGGATCGGCTCGAGGGCTGGTCTGTTGCCAACGGCCGCCGCCTGGTAAAAGGGATTATTGTCATACCTCCCAAATACTCACAATCGACCGGAGTTTCAGCGCCATCGATTCCCGGGAATATCCCTTGGCGCGCTGAACAACAAAATAGAACGTATCCAGCAGATCATCGGAGATACTGCCAAGCTGAAAGTTGAGCAACTCAGTGACGTGCTCTTTCGAATATCCGCCTGAGCAGTTGAATCCATCCCGGCAACCTTTGCTGAATGCCGGCGGAATGGCCGTCAGGGTTGACACGTCTCCGGGAGAAAGAAAACATGAGAAATCTCGCAAACATAAATAACGCCAAAGCGTGTCTCATCATACCGGTCGAAAACCAGGTACGCGAGCTTGACCCCAAGTTGTTGCTGGCCTGCATTGCCGTGCAGCGCGGATTTGCGGTTATAATCGGATCTCACCGCGAAGTTGATTTTCAGATTACATCTTTTCCGCAAAGCTTGTATCTCAACAAAAGCATGACCGAACGCAATCTGAAAATGTTTCGAATCATGGAAAAAATGGGCCACGAGATTCTGACCTGGGATGAAGAGGCTTTGGTTCATCTGCCGGCTGAAACCTATTATTCCCGCAGGCTTTCGCCGATTGCGATTCGATACAACTCGCACCTGTTTGCCTGGGGCGAGGATAATGCCGAATTATGGCGCCAGTACCCCGGCCTTCCGCCGGACATGCCGATTCATGTCACCGGCAATCCCCGCAGTGATATGCTGCGGCCCGAATTGCGGTCCTTTTACAAACCGGAAGTAGCGGAAATACGTCAAACCTATGGCAATTTTATCCTGGTCAATACCAATTTCAACCATGTGAATGCCTTTTTCCCGGCCCAGAACCTGTTTCGACCGGTCAAAACTGCCGGGAAACCGCCTCAATTCGGCAAAGCGGCCGTCGGAATGAGCAGAGAATATGCCGAAGGACTGCGGGATCACAAGCAGGCTGTTTTGAACACCTTCAAGGAAATGATTCCCATGCTGGACCGGACTTTTCCCGATCACACGATAATTGTCCGGCCGCACCCGACGGAAAATCAGCAGGTTTACCAGGATATCGCCGGGGAATGCCAACGGGTCCGGGTCACCAACGAAGGCAATGTGGTTCCCTGGCTCATGGCAACCGACGTTGTTATCCACAACGGCTGTACCACCGGGGTGGAAGCCTATATGATGGGCGTTCCGGCAATATCCTATCGGGCCGAGATCGAAGAAACATACGATATGGGATTCTACCGGCTGCCCAATTTAATCAGTCATCAATGTTTCGATGTTGATCAGCTGCGGGAAACGCTGACCCGAATATTTAACGGCGAGCTTGGTGCAGCCAATGGTGATGAACGCCGGGCGCTGGTCAATCACTATCTAGCGGCGCAGGATGGTCCGCTGGCCTGTGAGCGCATTGTTGATGTTCTGGCGATAAAGATGGACCGCCAGCCGCATCTACCGACACCACCGCTGCGCGATCGACTTTTGGGCAGGGGCTTTGCCGGCTTGCGGCGCCTGGTTAAGTACGTTCGCAAACATCTGCCGGGCAAGCAAGCGCCGCCGGAATTTCACCGCCACCGCTATCCCGGCATTTCGCTGCAGGAATTAACGAACCGGATAGCCAGAATTCAGCGGGTGCTCGGCGACAACAGCACCATAAAAGCAGAACAAATATCGGATCAGGTTTTTCTGCTCCGTCCATAGGAGGATTTATATGAAGATTTTGATACTGGGAACCGGCAAGACCGGCACGACGGTCATGGTGTATAAAGTGGCCGGCGGACTGCCGAACTGCCATGCATTTTCAGGCGGTCGTCCGGGCAAACATATCGGCGATTACGAAAATGCAGTTTATAAGCATACCTATGAAGAGCGTAAAGGTAAAAGCTTCGAAGTTTTCCAGGAACATTTAAGCAAGGAACATTATGATCGTAAGATTTGGATGGCCCGTGATCCCCGCGATGCCGCCGTCAGTCGCATGCTGTATCGCTGGCACAAGGGCATCAAGGGACATAAAGAGCAATACCAGGCCCATATCGACCTTGTCTTGAAAAAGGAAGCGGATCCTGACAGCGTGCCCTTTTACGAGATTTGTCGTTATACGGGACACAACGGTTGGCCCCGATCCGTGGATCAGGTAGTTGAAGAGGAACAACACCGTTATGAGCAAATGGTTAAATTTGTCAATGAGCTTGGAAGTGACTGGTTTCGTTTCACTTTTGAGGAAATGGTCGCCGGCCAATTTGACGCCCTCAACAACTACCTGGGATTTGAGGTCCAGTCCGATGCGACCGTACCGAGTGCGTCCGGCAAGGCCAAAGTGATTCGTAAAAAATCCACCGGCGATTGGCGCCACTGGTTCACCACAGAGGATGTTGAGATTTTCAAACCGGCCTTTACACCCTACATGGAACTGATTGGCTATGACTGCACTGACTGGACGCCCAGCCCGCATCCGGTGATAGAACCCGAGTACGCTTCGGTTTATATGCAAAATCTGCCCCGCAAGGCCGCCAAAAACAGCATCCTGCGCTACCTGGATCCCATTGTACAGCGTCTAGTAAAAAAACAATAGCGGGGTATCAAGTATCAAGATCAACGACGTCTCAAGGGGTTATATGCGGATAACCGGCAAACCAAAGAAATCCGACAAAATGCGATCAAAGGAAGTTAATTAATTGAAACAAATTGAATGCCCTTTGTGCACCTCAACTGCGGGAGAAACTGTCTTAACGATTGACAGGCCTGATAGATTTGAGCGCGCAGCAGGAATATCAGAGAAAAACTACCGGCGCGCATGGGTTGCGTGTGCAGGCTGCGGGCTGTTGATTGACAACTATGATCGGAAGGACATTTCGTATTTATATGATGACCAATACTACAGCGCACAAGTCGAAAAGGAAAGTGTTTCGGAGCGTTTCAGCCGCATTCTGGCGCTGGCCCCCGAAAAGTCGGACAACCAATATCGGGTAAAACGCATTCGAAGTTATTTAGCTGATTTTTATTCGACTTACAGCCATCTCATACCCGCTGATCTGAACAAGCGCATACTGGATATAGGATCCGGTACGGGAATATTTTTATATCGATTCCTTGAAAATGCGCCGGATTGGGTAGCGAGCGCTGTTGAACCCAACCATTATGCCTGCGAGCATTTGAGAGCGCTTGAGAAAATTTAAGGTCATCGAAAATTATTTTTCCAAATTAGTTGTCGCAGAGTCTCAGGAGTTAATTACGCTGATTAAGGTTCTGGAACATATCCAGGATCCCGTTGACTTTTTAAAAAATGTAAAAGATTGCCTATCTGAATGCGGATTAGTTTATGTTGAAGTTCCGGATAAAGAGACCGTCCGCTACCGGGAACCGAATGACAACATCCTGGGATCCCTTCACTTCTATTTGTTCGATCCCGTGACACTTTGCCTGCTGTTTGAAAAATCACGACTAGTGCCGCTGGCGGTGCAACGCTATGTCGAACCAAGCGGCAAGATAACCGTCAGCGGCTTTGCCGCGTCAGAGGATTTTTTCAGGCAATTGTGCGGCAGTTAAAAGGGCTTTAAGGTTTCTAAGTATGAGAGCACGGACCAAAATTATTGCAGAAATTGGAAATACCCATGAGGGATCGCTAGGTTTGGCCAAGTGTTTTATAAAAGCTGCGGCAGATTGCGGGGTCGATGCGGTTAAGTTCCAAACGCATATGTTTGAAGCGGAAAGTTTACCGGAGGCACCCAACCCGCCGTATTTTTCAGACGAGACCCGTCAGGAGTACTTTGCCCGGGTCGGTTTTAATCAGGAGACGTGGCAAAAACTCAAATTGTATGCGGAGAAGCAATGTAAAATAGATTTTTTTTCTTCTCCTTTTTCGATAGAAGCCGTGGATCTATTGGAATCAATCGGTGTCAGGGCCTATAAAATTGCGTCAGGAGAGGTTACCAATCTGCCGCTCTTGATTAAAATCGCCGCTACCGGCAAACCCGTTCTGCTGTCCAGCGGCATGAGTTTCTGGTCTGAACTGGACGAGGCGGTGGAGACGCTGCGCAGCCATGGGTGCCTGGATATAGTCATTCTTCAGTGTACATCGGAGTATCCCTGCCCGCCGGAACAGGCAGGCTTAAATGTATTGCAGGACCTAAAAAAGCGTTATGCTTTGCCAGTCGGACTTTCGGACCACACCATCGGCAGTGCGGTTCCTATAGCCGCAGTGGCTATGGGGGCAAGCGTGATTGAGAAGCATTTTACCCTCAGCCAACAGATGTATGGCCCGGATGCCCAATTTTCAATGACACCATCTGAATTTAAACTGATGGTGCAAAGCATACGGGATGTGGATGCGGCCTTGTCCATGAATATTGACAAAGACCAAAAAGCATTTTCCCTTAAAACCATGAAAGACACCTTTCAAAAAAGCGTTGTCGCAAAATCGGAAATAGCGGCCGGCACCATTTTAGAAGCGCATCATCTGGCATTTAAAAAGCCCGGTAACGGTATCCCGGCGAATCGCTTTAAAGAGCTACTCGGCAAAAAAGCAATTCAAAAAATTCCGAAAAATAAGATGATAGAGTGGAACATACTGTCATCTGGCAAGAACGGATGACAAGAACGGATAGTGATTCGATGAACATTCTCGCAATTGTTCCCGCCCGGGGAGGATCAAAAGGCATCCCGCGCAAAAACATCTACCCGCTTTGCGACAGGCCCTTAATATATTATACGATTAAAGCGATCCAAAAAAGCGAAATGATAACCCGGGCCATTATCAGCACGGATTCCAAGGAGATTCTCAATATAGCCACAGGTTATGGATTGGAAGCACCTTTTGTCCGACCGGCCGAACTGGCGCAGGATGACACACCGGCCCTGCCGGTTGTCAGGCATGCCATCGAATGGTTAGCAGAAACTGAAAATTATCGCGCTGATTACATAATACTTCTCCAGCCCACTTCTCCGCTGAGAACGGAGAATCATATAGATGAGGCGCTAACCAAATTAATTCGATCCGGGGCGGACTCTGTGATCAGTGTCGTTGAAATCCCCCATAATTTCACACCGGGTTCGATTATGAAATTAGAAGGAGAACATCTATCTCCCTATCTTCCGATGGATGAAAGTTGCAACTTACGTCAATTAAAGCCTGTTTTTTACGCCCGCAATGGAGCAGCCATATATGCCTTTACTTATAGTTGCCTGATGGACAAGCACAGCATCTATGGCGAAAAAATACTGCCCTACCTGATGGGAAAGGAATGTTCCATCGATGTTGACGATCTTTTCGATTTAAAATTATGTGAATTGATTTTAGCATCTCGGAAATCAGCCTGATTAACTCGTAGTGTAAACAGAGGAACAAATGAAAAAAATCTGTGTATTTGTCGGATCACGCGCAAACTATTCATCCTGCCTATCAATCATGCGAGCCATTCAAAATAAGCCGGAGCTCACGCTTCAGGTCATCTTGGGAGGTTCGGCCCTTTTAGATCGCTTTGGAAATATTGAGCGGCTTGTCAAAGAGGATGGATTTGACATTGATGCCAAATTCTATATGATCGTTGAGGGAGAAAACCCCATTACAATGGCCAAGTCCACCGGGCTGGGAATGATTGAATGCAGCATGATCTTCGACAATCTGAAACCCGATATTATAGTCCTTGTGGGAGACCGATTCGATGTCATGGCACCGGCCATAGCAGCCTCTTATATGAACATTCCCATCGCGCATACCATGGGCGGCGAAGTCTCCGGAACGATTGATGAAAGTATCCGGCATGCTATAACTAAAATGGCGCACATTCATTTTCCGGCTAATGATGATGCCAAACAAAGAATCATTAAGCTCGGTGAACCTGAAGATATGGTGTTCAATGTGGGGTGTCCCCGAATCGATATCGTTAAAGAACACCTTGAAAACCATCGCAACGGAGACAGAATAGACCAGGAAGGTTTTTTTGCCACTTTTAAAGGCGTCGGCGGGAAATTTGATATCGAAAAAG
The DNA here is from genome assembly GCA_963710795.1 of uncultured delta proteobacterium. Taxonomy (GTDB): domain Bacteria; phylum Desulfobacterota; class Desulfobacteria; order Desulfobacterales; family JAFDCJ01; genus JAFDCJ01. Next base: position 122,284 of record CAVQBT010000067.1, on the reverse strand, counting down.
AGTCGTTTCTGCTGGTATCTCAACACCCGGTCACGACAGAATACGGCCGGAATAAAATATCGATTGATGAAACGCTTTTTGCCCTGCAAGCGCTTCAAATGCCCACCATTATGATATGGCCGAATGCCGATGCCGGATCCGATGAAATCTCCAAAGGAATTAGACATTTCAGGGAGGTTCATAGGCCTGAGTGGCTGCATCTCTTTTTGAATCTTCCAGTCTCAGTTTATGTCAAACTGATGGACCTATCTGCTTGCATGCTGGGGAATTCCAGCAGTGCTATTCGTGAAGGATCTTTTATCGGCACCCCGGCTGTCAATATCGGAAACCGACAAAACATGAGAGTTCGAGGACGCAACGTGATTGATGTAGCCTATGAACGCGAAGCGATTGTCGAGGCAGTTAAACGGCAAATTAACTCCAAACGCACAACGGGTGAACAAATTTACGGCAGTGGAGAGGCCGGCATAAAAATTGCCGATATCCTGCACCAAATGAGCCAGGTCAATCCCCAAAAAACAATCTGCTATTAAGTCAAGATATAATAATTAAGAAAATAATGGAACAATTGAATCCGACACTTCTCATCCCAGTCGAAAATCAGGTGCGCGAGCTTGACCCCAAACTTCTGTTGGCCTGCGTTGCAGCTCGCCGTGGGTTTTCTTCAATCATCGGCCCCCGCCGAGAGATGCATTTTCATATCCCCGCATTTCCCCACAGCATTTACCTGTCCAAGAGTATAACCAAGGGCAGCAGAGGTGTCTTTCGGACATTACACCGGCTTGGGCATCATATTGCGGCCTGGGATGAAGAAGCCCTGGTGCATTTGCCGCCGGCGACCTATTACCGGCATCGGCTCTCGCCGGTTTCACTGGGATATGTTTCCCATTTGTTGGCCTGGGGTGAAGATAACGCTGAATTGTGGCGTCAATATCCGGAATTTCCCTCAGAAAAGGCGGTTAAAATCAGCGTTACCGGAAATCCACGGGGCGATCTGTTGCGGCCCGAGATTCGGGTGTATTATGATAGCGAAGTGGAAAAAATCCGGGAAAAGTTCGGTGATTTCATCCTGATCAACACCAATTTTGGTTTGGTTAATGCTTATCATGCGGATATGAATTTAATCCCGCCAGCCTTGAATAATGGAAATAAAAACGAATTGGGTCGCAAGGCCATCAGCCTGGGATTAAATCGCGCGAGCGCTGAAGCGCTGCATAATCACAAATATTCTATCTTTAAAGATTTTCAATTACTGATACCGAAACTGGAAAAAGCCTTCCCGGACTTCAATATAATTGTTCGGCCTCACCCTTCCGAAAATCAGCAGATTTATCAGGATATTGCTGCAAAATTCAAACGTGTTAAGGTGACTAATGAGGGAAATGTAGTCCCCTGGTTAATTGCTGCAAAGGTGTTGATTCACAACGGGTGCACTACCGGGGTGGAAGCCTTTGCAGTTAGTACGCCGGCTATATCTTACCGGGCATCAGTCAATGAACGGTTTGATAAGGCATTTCATCACCTGGCCAACCAGCTAAGTTATCAGTGCTTTGAGTTCGAAACACTGAGAGAAACTCTTGCCAGAATTCTATCCAACAAATTTGAGCCGACTGACGTGGAACATCGCCATTCGCTAATTAATCGATATCTGGCAGCACAGAAAGGCCCTCTGGCCTCTGAGCGCATGGTTGATATTTTCGAAGAAATGGCACGCCGTTCATTCGATGCCTCGCCCCCCGGTTTAAATAATCGGCTCCGAAGCTGGTATTGGGCGACCAGGCGTCGAATCAAAAAACGGATCAGGGGTTACCGCACCAATTTATCGCACAACCGCCCTGATTTTTTGCGGCATCGCTATCCTGATATTTCCATTGATGACATACGGGCGAAATTGAACCAATTTCAACTGGTGCTCGGTGACCAATCAGAACTGAGAATTGAAAAAATTTTCAACCGGTTTTACCGAATTAGCGCCGGTTAAATATATTTCTGGAGGTTAAGTATGAGAATTTTTATTTTAGGTACCGGCAAGTCAGGGACCACCGCTCTGGTATACAAAGTGGCGGGCGGACTTCCGAACTGTCAGGCTTTTTCAGGTGGTCGGCCCGGAAAATATTTAGGAGACTATGAAAACGCTGTCTACAAACATACTTATGAAGAAAGCAAGGGCAAGAGTTTTGACTTATATTTGAATCACTTAAAAGAGGTGCAATATGACCGCAAAATCTGGCTGGCACGTGATCCCCGCGATGTGGCGGTCAGTCGGATGCTGTACCGGTGGCAAAAAGGCAACAAAGGCCAAAAAGAGCAGTACCAGGCCCACCTGGATCTGGTTTTGAAAAAAGAAAACGATCCCGCTTCCGTTTCCTTTTCTGAGATATACCGTTATGCCAGATTCAATGAATGGCCGCTGTCGATGGAGAACGTTTTTGAAGAAGAACAGGTTCGCTATCAGCGGATGCATGATTTTGTGAAACAACTGGGTGAGGATTGGTTCTTTTTTACCTATGAGAATATGGTCGCAAAAAATTTCGATGCGCTCAACGAATATCTTGGCTTTAATGTCCAGGCTGATGCGAATGTCCCGCAATCAACCGGCAAGGCCAAGGTGATCCGGAAAAAATCCACCGGCGACTGGCGCCATTGGTTTACGGTAGAGGATGTTAGCCTATTTAAGCCGGCTTACACTGCCTACATGAAATGCATCGGCTATGACTGTCAGACTGGAATCTTGCCGAATACCCGCAGATTGAGTCCCAATATTCCTCGGAATATATGCAGAATCTGGCTCGCAAGGCGACCAAAAGCGTCTTGCATAAATATCTGGGTCCCGTCACCAAGTTCTTTGCGGGTCAGTCATAATCAGGGACAAATTTTCTAATATACACACACCATCTTTAATATCCGATTAATATGATTCACAATGTCGACATATTGCATTTGTCAAAGAAACCCCATTTTGTGACCGGTTCTTTTAATCGCTTTATTTACGAACAAATCCGACAATTCGATGAATTTCGCCAGGTTATGATCAGTTACTGGGATAAGGAAATCACCGGCCAGGGCGACAATGATAACCAAGGCTCCTTTATTGCCGTGAATAAAATGGGATTGAGTCTTTCTCACAAACTGTACCTGTGTTTGCCCAACCGCTGCAAAGCTTATCTATTTAATGGAATTAGCGGAAACGATAAACTGATCTACCTCTGGCAGACGGCCAGGCTGCTGCAGGAATTAAAACCGAAAATTATAATTTTCTATGAACAATACAAAATGGGTAGAGAACTTCGCAAGGCAGTCACCTGGCCTTGCAAATTTATCCTGGCCCAGCGTCGCTTTACCCACTTTTTAGGAAAAAAAGAATTCAAAAGGTATTGCAGCCTGAAAAGTTATGATATCATCTGGACTCAAACCCACGCTGCCTATCGATTCGATAAAGCACGCGCTGACCGTTATGAACCGTTGGTGAAAGTGATCCCCAATGCAGTGGACGTCTGTAAATTCAAGCCTGCATCTCCGGAAGATAAGCGAAATCTGCGAAAAAAATGGAACCTCCCCGATAAAAAATTTATCGTACTCCTGCTGAGTCGACAGGTCCCCAAAAAGGGCGCCCATCTGCTTCTCCACTCGTGGCCAAAAATATTATCCGAAGCGCCGAATACCTATCTGTGGATCGTTGGCGGAGGAGACTCGAAATACCGGCAATATCTCGAAAAAATGATTAGTACCCTGGATTTATACAGCAATGTCCGTATTCAGGGAGCGGTGGATCAAAATGATATTCACACCTGCTACCAGGCTGCAGATTTATATGTATTCCCGACCCTGCATCCGGAAGGTATGGCCAATACTCTACTGGAGGCTTCCGCCAGCGGATTGCCCTGTATCGCGGCCGACCATGGGGGGGCAGCGGAGCATTATTCAAATGATGAAGTTATCTTGGTACCGGACCCGAATGTCGAGGATGCATTTATTGAACCGGTGCTAAACTTGTTTAAAAATGATGCGTTAAGAGAATCTCTGAAACATGCCGCCCGCAGAAAAGTGGTGCAACGCTACAGGCAGGAAATCATTTTTGATCAGCTCAAGGAATTTTATCGTCGCCAACTTACGGCGATTTTCTGAGTCTAACCCAAAAGTCTTCCGCAGAATAGAGGTGTTTCGTGATGGGACAACTAAGCGTTCAACAGGTAAAGCAGGAGAATAAATATGCTTTTCCTTACCACTACATTCCGAAGTGGGACGGATATAAATTTTTCACAAGTAAGAAACTTATCGTGGGGTTATGAATATTTATCTTATCTTCATTTTGTGCTGGAAAAAGCTAGCCAAATTGGATTTAAGTCATTGCTGGACGTTGGTTGTGCGAACGGGTGAGTCGCAAAAAATTATCGGTTTTATAGTTCCATTCTGAATTCAGCTGTTTGGCGGCGTTAGATTCATCTCCTGCAAACGGATGTCAACTTCGCCGAAGGCGGTGATTTTCCCGCTCACCTGGACAGGAACCCGGGAAGCTTTATCGATATAAATATCAAAATTTCCTTTAAGTCCCAGAAAGGAGAATTCCTCGGGTTCTTTGTTTGTTGGGGCCAGCGAACGCGCTTGGAAGGAAATTTTGATCGTGTCAATTTTCTTGTCCACTCGCTTGAGATCATCGCCCTGCGTCTCAAGAAAATTTACCTTCAACAATCGTGATCCGCTAACCGAAACTGTCACCAGGTGCAGTTGTTTTTTATGTTAAGTGTTGTAGCCACCGAGTTTTAAAGTAAGGTTACCATTTTTTTGCATAGGTTAAGATGCAATTCCATGGTGACTAAGAGATAAAAGGAAAGAGGTTTGTTATGCGGATAGCTTCATTTTTATTTCTACTCTATTTGGCGGCTTCAGCTTTATTTATTGCCATCATAAGTCAATCCGATCTACAATGAGACTTATGGATGGGCGCAACATTCCTATTATCCCGATCATTATTTGTATTATAAATTTATTATTAGCGGTTTATTCAATTATTAAGGCCAAACATATTTATCCTCCACCTTTAATGCAACCGTCTTTTATGCGTTGGCTTTTAATTGCAATTGGAGTATTTGTTCTATTTTGCTGGTTCACTTTATTTAGCGTAAGCCTTTATTCACCTTATATCTTTGGATCAAATCAACCGGTCCCGGAAATTGGTGTGATCTCATCTCTAATCATGGCATTAATTCTGTCAGCTATACTTTATTTTTCTTCCAGCATGAATACAGCTTCACATCCAAACCTGTTCAGGTACATTGCACTTGCCATTGCCTTTCTTGCCGCTAGTGTAAATTCAGTTCTTTGTCTGATGCTAATTTATGCAGTGCCGGTTCAGCCACCGACTGCCTATCCCTTTTTATCAGGGCTTTTAACGATTGCATTTATACCATTTTCTCTGCTCACATTGATAATTTCCAAAAGCTATGTGGCAGCGGGAGATGAAAGCAGTTAGAGGTAAATAATATGTTATTGGGGCCCACAAAATTATAAAATTCTATTGCAGGAAGAAGTAAAGGCGAATGAGAGTTCATTCCTTTTTCGACTTTTTGTCTTAATAGCCGGTTTAAAATGACCCAATCCGTTTTTAAGTGGTGATGGTCGGGGAGAAGGGCGATAAAATCACCTATGTAAAACTGCACTTTATCATGACAGACTTTGTTCGCAGTTCCAAATAAAAGGAAAACTCTGGGACATTGTTGACTAATCCAACTTGATAATCATCGATCATGGTTTTAAGGATACAGCAACGATCGCTACTTTTAGATGGTTGGAAAATATAGCGCACTCATCTCTTTAATTAGTTTATTTAGTCAACAAGTTGATAACCGTTGAAACTTGAACCTGGAACCCCCAGTTCAGGCCTACATATCCTCCAGATTCAAGACTTCGCCGGTAATCTGCGGGTTATGAAGTTTTATGGATTTGAATGTCAGTCGCGCGGTTTTGCCGATTAACCGATTTAACTGTGCATCGCGGTTAACCTTGCCTCGTTTTATCTCATAAGCATGAATATGGTTTGATTTCTGCGAGGCCAACAAATAGTCGATTTCGATACCCTCCCGGTTTTTAAAAACAGACCCGGCAACATCAAATTCCATGGGCGGCCGAGCGAGAATTTTTTCTCTGAAAATTATCTCCAACACTCTGCCTTCGAGGTTTGGAAGATCATCGGCAATCTTGCGAACCACATTGCCGGTTTGTCCCATCTCCAGGAGCGCCATATTTTTTTGGATGTATCGATACCAAAAGAGAATAAAGGGATCTTTAATGATGTAACGAGAAAGTTTCGAGTTGGACCTTTCTGTAACCTGAGTCTCTTTTTCCACCATGTCCAAATCATCTATTAAAAATGGCAGGTAATTGGCCAAAGAGGTTGCATGGATACCAGCATGGCTGGCAATTTCATTAGCGTCCTGAAGGCCTTTTGCCATTGCCGACAGGATGCCTGAATAAACATGGGACAATCTTTTTAATTCCGGCAGCATCATTTTATTCAGCTCATCGCTAAAAAGGCCCGTAAGTCCCAGCCAGCCATTTTCAAGGAGCTTCTTGGTGCTCGACCTTATGAGGTTAAACTGTACTAAAATTTCATAGAACCGTGGGTTAGTGCCGAACATACTGAACAGCCTCAGGTGCTGTTCCGGTTTATTAATATCATTATCGAAATATAATTGCCTAAGCGTATAAAATCCAAGGGGCTCCAATTGAATTTTTTGATCGAGCCTGCCATATATCGGTGAGTGCTCTTCAAAAAGAATCTTATGCAGCAGGGTTTGAACAGAGCCGCAAAAAACGATCATACATGGATACCGTTTTCTCTTAAAATTATCGATGTAATATTGGAAGAGGGCCAAATCATCCTTGTTTTCGAGAAACAAATTCTGAATTTCATCAAGGAAGATGGTTACCGCTTTACCCCTGGACAAAATCAATTCGATCGCCCTAAAGAATTGAGTCAGATCCTGGGGTACTGATGTAAATCCTAAATCATAAAACTGCGGCTCAACCTGTTCAAAAGTCCTTTTTATGTGACCTGGTAAGCAGAATAGATAAAGGCAGCTTTCCTTTTTCCTGCTGGCTTCTATCCACAGGCGAGTTTTGCCGATTCGTCTGCGACCGATGATTGCCGTGAACAGAGTCCCTTTTTGGGCAGCCTCAAACCAACTACCAATGACTGAAAGCTCCTTTTCTCGACCATAAAAATTTATCATTTCAAAAGATTATCTTCAGACAGATAATTTGTCAAGGAATAATGTATATAATAGGGAACATTGACTGACTTAACCAACTCGCAATATATAGTAGATGATATCAATTTCTGGATCTGAAAAGAGTGGTAAGGGCTGGAATCGGAAATGGTAATTTTCGAATACTTATTTGTCACATACCAAGCCCGATCCCTTTTCGATCTTCGAGCCTTGATAGCGATTGGTTTGATAATAAATGTGCTCGTTGAAGTTGCCAAACGAGTGAGGGTATCCACCGCGGCCGTTAGCATGGCCCCTGTCTTTGTTTCTCATATTCTCAAAAGCAGGAGTCCCCTGAAAACAGGCACGGTATTCGAGGGGGCTCCATCTTCATTCCTCGCTTACCTCGCAAGTTATCACTACTGAGTCTATCTTTTTTTTGCTTAATCTCAATTACGGTTTAACACGACGTCATGCAACCGAATATCCACTTTCCCGAACGGAGAAATTTTCCCGCTCACCTGAACCGGAATTCTTGAAGCTTTATCTATAAATATATCAAAATTTCCTTTCATCCCCAAAAAGGAAAACTCCTCCGGGTCCACCCCTGTTGGGGACAAGGGACTGGGTTCACAGGAGATTTTGATAGTATCAATTGTGTTATTCACTCGAATTTGGCTATCGCCCCGCTTCGCAGTATAGTCCACCTTCAAAGATTGTGTTCCGGCAATGGAAACCTTGACCCGGTGTAATTGCTTTTTATAAAAAACACATAGATTCAAAGGCGTTGGATCCGTTGTTGCTTTCATTGCGGAAACGATATAAAGCAATGATAACGGTTCCAGGACCTGTGGACATCCAATGCGACTATCCCCGTAGGAATAGAAATGACTGGAGATCTGGGTCCATTGATCCAGTGCCAAACTTTCTTCTCTTGAATCCTTCGGCGTTTTTTTCAACCGAAAGACTCCCTTTTTGGAAAAGCGATAACTCCTTTGCCACTTTTTATTCCCCAGACGCTGCCTGACACGCTGCAGTGCGCCGGCACCGGTCGGGTCAAACCAGGATTTAGTTTTTAATATTTCATCGGATCCGAACAACGGATTAATAGTGGAGTTAACCGTTAAAGTATATATGGTTTCACCCGATGGCTGCAAGGCTTCACCCGCCGGGTCTGTTATCAGCAAATCGGCGACCGCTTCGACCGGGACGGCCATCAAATGAACATCGGTTTTCACCCTGCCAAAAATACTTTTTGCCCGGTAGGAAAGCTGGTTCCACAAAACCTTATCGGCATCGATTTCGAATGCAAAAGCGGTTTTTCCAACACCGGTAATGCCATGCCCGCCAAAGGATAAAAATATCAACAAACCTAGCAAAAATGGCAATCTGACGCGCAATTTCATATTAACCTTTTATATCAAACTTTAGCGCTTTAAACCAATGAAATAATAAATCGCTATTCCGGCAAAGGCGCTCCCCACTCAAGAATTTACCAAAACAACCGATATATCTTTATATCGATGCTGAACCGTTCCGGCCGTCACTGGATCAGCGCATCCTAAAGATCATGAATGTTGTGTAAATTCGACAGGGGGAGAATAAATCGTGTCAAACCTATATACTGGTATCCGATCAAAACTGATATTCTTTTTACTTTGCAGTCTTTTAACAGGCGGTGTCATGTTTTCCTCGGACGGACTCGCCGCTATGCCTGAAACAGTCAACGCAATCTACCTGCCTTCCCACGGTTTTACCGAGCGCAAAACCACTGAATTTGCCCATTACGCCGCACTGGCCGGCCTGAATGCCGTGGTGCTGCATGTTAAAGACCCGCACGGTCGGATTCGTTGGAAATCCAACAATCAACTTGCCCAAAAAATGGGCGCCGTCGCCTCAAACGGATTGGTGGAACATACGTTACGACGGTTAAAAGCAAAAGGATTTTGGTGTATTGCGAAATTAGATGTCTTTGTCGACCACCGGCTGATCTATAATAACCCGTTTATGGGTATTCTGGACATCCGAACCGGCGGACCGTGGAATGATAAAAATGGTTTATACTGGGCCAATCCCTATAACCGCAAGGTTTGGGAATACAATATCGCGCTTTGTCAGGAGCTGGTGGATCTGGGCTTCGATGAAATTCAATTTGATTATATTCGGTTTCCCAGTGATGGGGATCTTTCAGTGACCAACTACCCGCTTAAACCCGATAATTTTTCCAGGACCGAGTGCATCGGCAAGTTTTTAGAAACGGCTTACCGGAAGTTAAAACCAACCGGAGTCACCATTTCAGTCGATGTATTCGGATTGGTGGCATGGAAAACCGAAGATTTCGGTGTCGGCCAGAAGATAGAGGCTATGGCACCGAATGTCGATGTAATTTGCCCGATGTTCTATCCATCACATTTTCCACCAGGCTTTAGAGGTCTGCAATATCCTGCCGAAAACCCGCTGAAAATCATGGAACTCAGTACGAAACGGATGCAAAAGCGCACGAGCAAAAGGATTCGCCCGTGGATCCAGGGATTCTGGTATGCACCGGAGGATATCAATGCCCAGATCGATGGCCTGTGTCAGGCGGATACCAATAGCTGGTCCGTCTGGAATCCGTCCGGCAATTATTCTAAAACTTATGCGGCGATAGCGATGCGATTAAACCAGATGTTTCCCGAACCTCAATTTTATCCATCCGTCGCCGATCTGGGTGACCAGGTTGAGCGGGTAATCCCGGGCAAATCAAGAATCGTTAATTTAACCAGTTATAAACAGGGATACACCATTATATCTCTGGAAAAATACCGCCGCAGTTCTGGAAAATCTTATTCCAACCTAAATCAGGTTCTCGGGACCCTGGAAGAGGGGATCATGGACAGGATTCTGGCGGCCCGTCAAATACCATTTTCTCGTTTTACCCCCAAATATAAGAAAAAATCACACTTGGTCGCCTTGCTCTGTGCCGATCTTCAAATTGATCCCCGTGTTCTGAGACCGGGACCAATCTATATCGATTGGCAAAATGACTGCAAGTTCACCCCGAACATTCCCGAAGATCGCCTGAGCAATTATCGCCTTGCCGGTGAAGCGTCCTTTGCCAAAGGTGGGGACATCTATGCTAAATTTCCAAATTCAAAATCAAGGTAAATGATTCATGCTCTGATTTAAAACGACGCAGCAATGCGACTTCCACAAATATTCATTATTCAATTTACAATATTCAATGCCGGCTTGCCCGGCCTGGATACATCCTTCGGATCACAGCTAAGTTTATCAAAGTCTGTCGCCAGAGAATCAATTCGCTTTAAGAGATAGGATCGCTGGGCCGGGGTTAATAGTCGATCCAGTTGGATGATTAATTTGATCGTAAGATCGATGTTGTTCTCGATTTTCGCTTGATAGGCCGGGGTCCTAAAAAGTTCAGGATTTACGATAAATTGCAGCACGGCTGTCCTAAAAGTGCGACTGCTGTTTCTCCAAGCAAGCAGACGGCGGGCTTTGTCCTGGAGCATTACACGATTCTGCAGCCAGCCTTCAGATAGGGGCACCAGCTGCTTGCTCCAGATGGCGATCGCCTCTTTCTGGTCGACAGTCGGATCGGATATCCAATATTTCAGCCGTTTATGCATACGCTTTTGACGATTTTCGTTTAACTCGGCGGGGGGAAGATCGACATATTCTTTGCGAAACTCCCGGTTTTGTTTGGCCAAATTGGCAAACAACTCATCAATCTGTTCATTCGAAGCGGTGATCAAAATATCGGTGATATCCGGCCCGATCTGATTCATCAACTCCCTCCAGAGTTTCATCAGTTTGATGTTGTAAGACTGGATCTGCGAAAAATCAAGCGCCTGATCTGCGTTGGCAAATTCCCGGCCGATTGCCCTGAGCGTCTCGCTATAAGCAGGCAACTGGGTGCGGCAATGCCAGTCAAGCTGCTTAAGCAGTCGCTTCTGGAGCATATTTTTCTGAGTGGCATCAAGGGAAATGTAGTCGCTGACATACCACGGAACCAGCCAATCCAGATGCGGATAGATGTATCTGGGACCACAGCCCACAAAAACAATCAGAAAAATTGAAGCTAAAAGGAATCTTTTCATTTTCTAGTAACAGGCTAGCATCGCAGGACTGCGCTTTAAAGGAATCTCAGTTCGATGCCTTATTGAAGCGGTAGAAAAGGAATTTAACAACTATCTAGCTGGTCGCAAGTATAAGCATTGAAAATAAGGTGAAAATTCTGTTTTATAATTGGGGGATGTTCTAATTGGGGGATGCAACGCAACCTGGCCCAGAGAATCAGGTTTTTGATTTTAAATAAATCTTGTAGGTTTTCATACAAATTAATTTAATACTATTTGCATCTTTTGTATATTTCATTACAATGATGGGGTTAATCCGGATAGCAAACTCGGGAGAATTCACAGATCGGCTGATTGGATTGGATTCCATATACAAAATCTGAAAAAATTAAAAATAAAAATGCGCAGCATAAAATAATTAATCCGCCTGCCCGTCACTATTGCGGTTTTAATCAGGTTTTAATAAACAATTTATGATCCTAGTAAAACTATTTTTCAGGGCGGATTAATTCAAAAGTTCGTGCACGACATCCAGCAGTTCTTGCAGCGCAAACGGTTTATCAAGCGTTTTTGCACCCAGTTTTTTGGCCATATCAAAATCTATATCCGTTCCATACCAGCCCCCGCCGGACATCGCGATAAGCTTGACATTCGGAAATGCTTTTTTAAGTTCGATCATGGTTTCTATTCCTTCTTTCTCCGGCATGATGATATCGGTAATAATCATATCAGCCGGTTTTTCATAAAAATACTGGATACCCTGCGCGCCGTTTGCAGCTTCAACAACTTCGAAGCCGGCATTAACTAAGACTTGCTTTATGACACACCGAAAACTCTCTTCATCATCAATGAGCAAAATCACGGGAGGCGTTTGACCCGGCTTGTCCGCCAGTGTGCTGTTGAGATGCGGTTGAAAATTATCATGCATCTGATGGTTGGTCGAACCGCAATAAGTTTTCTCAATTTCCGGCAGTCCCCTCTCGAAGGCACCTTTTTCCAAAAGGTCAATGCCTGTCTGTCCCTGATGGGCAACACAATTAAATGCGGTTGCCGAATCCTCAAAATTTTCCATAAATGCTCCTATTTCTCATAATAAATTAATTATCTGCCACAATGGTCATTTCTTGTTTCAATGCAACCTGGAAATATATTTTCCAGTACCAAATATGGCAGCTTTTCCCCCGGTAAATAAATATTCGGCATAAAAATAAAGAGCAATTTTCATACCATCTTGAATGAATAAAATAATTTGTTTATTTTCAGACTCTTAGCAGAATACCGCAAGGACTGTCAGTTGCGAAATTGACAATTATTGTCATATACGATGACTGTAAATGTCACACAATAATTGAGAAAATGAGAAAACTCGATTTGACCAAGACATGGCACGACGAATTGATTTTGTATTTTTGTCTTATCAATTTGATCCGGATATGATAAAGGGTATGGATTTGGTATTTAATCGTCCGATTAATGGTCTTTTCACATCCGACCATTTCGGCCTGCCTGTGGTGCTCAGACAGTTGCCTCAATAGATAAGTGTTGCAATACCAAGATGGTTTAGTGGTGAGATTCGCTCCGCCAGCGGCGGATACGCCTGGAGGATTCATCAGTCGTTTTTCGATGCGCATTGGCCGGTGTATCAAGTCAATCATCGAATATTTGCGACAACCGCGAACAAAAACAGTCCCTAGGAAACACCAAAACAAAATTTCAAGAATGCGCCGCCGGGCGCAAAGGATGAGTGTACCGTATGAATGCTTCGACGTTTAAATTAATCAGAACACCGATGCGTCTCAAATCGCATAAATACAACGAAAGATCGCAATTTGAAATTAATGCGGATGATTCGTTAGCCGTTGGTCTGCCGGATTCAATGGTTGTGGCAGTGATCTCTCTGGCAACCATTTACTGGGTACTGGATTCCATCTTAAATATATTTTTTTCCAATAAATTCAATCTAATTGCCGAACTCATCGGGCCGGATCTGTACGATATTTATCTGCGGGTCATTGTGCTGTGCCTGTTCATTATGCTTGGGTCCCATGCGCAATCGGTTATCAACAAGCTCAAATTAGCAAAACAAAAACTCAATGAATCCGAAGAGTTGTGGCGCTCATTGGTGGCAACGGCACCGGACATGATTGCCGCCGTGGATCACAAGGGAATTATTCGATTTATAAATCAGGATATTGCTGAACTGCCCCGCAGAAAGGCGGTCGGAAAGAGTTTCTACCAATTATTACCACAGGAATACCGTTACCTGGCCGAAGAGTGCATAGAAAATGTCTTTCAGACCGGTGAGACTGAAAGTTTCGAAGTCCGCATGGGTACGCATATCAATCCTAAATGGTATACGTACCGTATTGGCGCTTTAAGGCTTGACTCCAGAGTTATCGCCGCCACGGTTATCTCCTCCAACACCACCGAATTTAAACAAGCCGAAGAATTGGTTCGCTATAAGGAATTGTTTGATAATGTTGCCGAAGGGGTGTTTCTGTTCAATCCGCAAGGTAGATTTATCGAATCCAACGATCGGATACTGGAAACTACCGGTTACACCAAATCCGAGTTCTTGGAGCAAACTATCCTAAATATTGTGGACAGCGAACAGATTACATACGTCGAAGACATGTTGAAAAAGGTTTCCCAAGAAAAAGAACTGCGCTTTGAGCTCAACATCAAGACCAAACGCGGCACCATAATTCCCAACGAGGTCAACTGCCGCTTTGTTTCTTATCTGGGCAAACCCTGTTTTTTATGTGTTGCAAGAGATATTACTGAAACAAAGTTGCTTCACAACCAGTTGCTGCGAAGCGAACGGTTGGCAGCGACCGGACAACTGGCGGCATCCGTTGCCCACGAAATCAACTCCCCGTTGCAGGGTATTACGGCACTATTAAGCGTAATCGGAGTGAAGCATGCCGATGATGAGGATCTATTAAAAAAATTAGCTCTGATTAAAAGTGCCTTTGTCAGTATCCGAAATACGGTTCGTAACCTCATTGATCTAAACCGGCCGGGCAAAGAAAAAAAACAGTCGATGGAAGTCAATCAGGTCATCGAAAACACAGTCGCGCTGATACGCAGCTATTTGAAAAAAAACATGGTAGACATCAAGTTAAACCTGGCTGCCGAAACATCAAACATCAATGCTTCTCCCCAGCAAATCGGTCAGGTCATAATGAATTTGATCAACAATGCCGTAGATTCCATCATCCATTCGCCGAAATTTCACGATAAAATAAATGCGTCTCAAGCCATTGGCGGCGAAATCAGCATCGACACGCATAATCGGGGAGAAGAAATTATCATCACTGTCAAAGACACCGGTTCGGGTATTTCAAAAAACGACATGGACAATATTTTCGATCCATTTTTCAGCAGTAAAAAGACGTTGGGCATGGGCGTCGGGCTCTCGATCTGTCATGGCATTATCGAAGACCATAAAGGAACTATTGTGGCAGACAATTTAGCTGAAGGCGGGGCAAAGTTTACCATCACCTTGCCGCTGAAGACAATGAAGAATGACCTTTTACAATAACAAATGAAAAATTGTGGATGTCGCTTCGCTCCGTCGATTTATATATGGATATATAATCAAATATCAAAGAGCTCTCTTTGATAATTCATTCCCACCCAAACGATTCAGAATAAAATTGATAGCATTCCTTAATTCGACATTCGTCAATCGTCATTAGTCATTTGGAAGGTTTGCCGCATTCTTTGCATTTGCCGTCGGGTCCGATGACACCGATACAAGCGTCGTCACTGCATAAAACTCTATTTTCCCACTCATCATCGAGCGGGGCATCTGCAACTTCATGTATTTCGGTTGTCGCTGAAGACGAATCTACAGTTTCTTGTTCTGGCGCCACAGTTTGATCTTCGTTCTCAGAGGGGCTCTGCGCGGGAAGATCGCCTTCATACTTTTTCCCGCACTCTTTGCAGTGTCCATCCGAACCGATCACGCCGATGCAGTTGCCGTCGCTGCATAAAACGCGATTATTCCAGTCGTTGCTGTTAAAGGCAATATCCTCTTGATTTTCTTCAGGTACTTCTGTTTCCATGTTCATTACGCATGCACTCCGTGGTCTATTGGATGGATGAAGTGAACTTTCTCACAATTCAAGCAATGCTTCAAGCTCTTTGAGAGTATCGATATGGTAGTCCGCTGATAGTTCCCGGTTGCGGAATGCGACCAATGGTATTGCCGCCGCCCGGGCTGCCAGTTCGTCTACCTGGGAATCGCCGATATAAATTGTCTGATCAGTTTCAAGGTCAAAATAATTCAAAATTTTTAGCAACGCTTCAGGATGAGGCTTGGGCCGCATGACATCGCTGGCGGTGACAACCAGGTCAAAATACCCGTCCAGGTTAAACGCTGCCAGCAACCGGTCAATGGTGTCCGTCCGGTTGGTGGCAATAGCCGTTTTTATCCGAGGCCGAAGCTTTTCGAGCAAAGAAACAAGGTGTGGTTCTATGGTGAAGTATCCGAGGTACTGTCTATAATCCATGCTTTTGCGAAATTCATAGGCCGCTGCCAGAGTTGTTTGATCAGGAAACAAATAGGCCATGGATTCGTCCACTGTATGCATATGGACAAAGGTAAATTGTTCGTCTGTTACTGCCGGTCTGTCAAAATGCTGCAAAATGTGGCTATAATAGAAACGATTAGCCTGAGCGGTGTCGAACATCACCCCGTCACAATCAAATGCAACAAGTTTAATTTTTATCTTGGATATTCGATCCATTTCATTCGCTTTTGCGAGCACTCAGATATCCGTAAACCCTCACGTTGAGCTCCGGCCGAACCTTACTGTCTGTTTTCAGAATGATGGTGTCATAATAGCGACCGGTTTTTTCTCTCAGATTTTCAACATTTAATTCATAAGCCTGGCCATTGGGACTGTTTATTTCATCCAGCTTAAATTTGATGTTTTTACCGTCCTTCGCCCGGGCCTCGAGAATTTTAAACGGATATTTTTTTTCGGGAATGATCGAAACCTGGCCTTTGATGGGATCTCCGGCAAATCCGCGTAAACTGACATGTTGCGGACGAATTGTGACAAAGTTCTCCACCAGGCCGGATATAACCAGGTCCTGTTGCGGACGATTTTTATCATTCGTATAAACGCCTGCGGTCTTCTTCAATTTCCTTCCGCCATAGCCTTTGGTATTGACGCTTAGAGTTATTTTTCCCTCGCCGCCGGCGGGGATCTCTCTTGAATAAGAGACAGCCGTGCACCCTCAGCCGGTTTTGACTTTTTCAACTTTCAGCGGCGCCGTACCCTTGTTTTGAATAACGAATTCATGCACGACTTTGGCCCCATCCAGCACCGCCGAAAATTCATAGCTGGTTTCCGGGAAGACCGCCGATGGGGTAGGTAGATCTTGAGTGCCGAAACAAACGGCCGCGAACAGTGTCAAAAATAGCGCAATCGAAAAACCAGTAAGACCTTTTAATCTCATATTAACTCCTTTTAAAACCTTCCAAATTTATAGTCCGTTGAAACTAAAAAAATTTTATGACGCATGCCGCGGATTGTCAAGAAACATAAAATTTGATTTTCAAATTTTATAACTACATCAAAAAGACCGGATCCACATCAATCGCCACCTGGATCCGTCGATGGCTGAAGTCTGAATGGCATTCAGTCCTGAGTTGATTGATAAATTGATGCAGCGCCCCGGTATTTGAACCTTTCAATAGAATCTGCCAGCGGTAGCGCCCGGCGATTCTGGTCAGAGATGCTTCAATGGGACCCATAATCTGGACACTCTGGTAATGGGCGGAATGGATCGATTTCAGCTTGCGGCAGTGATCTCCGACAAGATTGGCATGTTTTTCGGTTTTCTGGGGGTCCTTGCCGGCTATTTTAAGCTGAATCATTCTGGTAAACGGCGGATATGCCAGAGCCTGCCTGAAAATGATCTCCTGCTGATAAAATGAATTAAAATCCTGGCTTCGAGCGGCGGAAATACAGAAATGTTCCGGGTTGTACGTTTGCAAAATCACCCGGCCGGGTCTGTCGCCCCGCCCTGCCCGACCGGCAACCTGGGCCAGCAGTTGAAAGGTCCGTTCACCGGCTCGAAAATCCGGAAAACTCAGGGAAAGATCCGCACAGATAATTCCGACCAGGGTGATGTTCGGGAAATCATGCCCTTTGGCAACCATCTGGGTACCCACTAAAATATCGATGCTGTTATTTTTAACCCCTTTGAGGATCTTTATGATCGATCCTTTGCGGCGCGTTGTATCACGATCCATCCGGGCAACCCGGGCCTTTTTGAAGAGCGATGTCAAGCTATCTTCCAATTTTTCGGTGCCAAGGCCCAGGTGTTTAATTTTGGTTGAACCGCAAATATCGCAGCTGGATGTGGCAGCCCGGCTATAGCCACAGTAATGACATCGGTAGGCGTTGGAACGCTGGTGCAGGGTTAGTGTGATATCGCAATATTTGCAGCACATAGCCTCACCACAGGCACCGCAAACTGGAAAACTTGCGTATCCCCGTCGGTTTAGAAAAAGCAACACCTGTTCACCGCGTTCAAGTGTCTCTTTCATGGCCAACTGCAGTTCAGGGGTGATGAAGCGTTGAATCCCTCGGGAATCGCGGGTTTGACGAAGATCGACAATCCGGATTTCAGGCAAAAGCCGCGCTTCTACGCGCTTGCTGAGAGTGAGTTCGGCAAACTTGTTGGTTGCAACGTTATAGTAAGACTGGATGGACGGCGTCGCCGATCCCAGAATCACGATACACTCATTTTGTTTGGCCCGGACCACCGCCAGATCCCGGGCGTTATAGCGCAGTTTGCCTTCCTGTTTGTAAGATGCGTCATGCTCTTCGTCGACAATAATAACGCCGAGATTGCTAAAGGGAGCAAATATCGCCGAACGGGCACCGATTGCGACCGTGGCTTCCCCCAGCAGGATACGGGTCCACTGATCATAGCGCTCCCCGGCGGACAACCCGCTGTGCAGCACACAGACACATTCACCAAACCGGGCACGGAATCGCCGCTCTATCTGGGTAATCAGCGCGATTTCCGGCACCAGTACCAGAACCAAACGGCCTTTTTTTAGTACCTCGGCCGCCACCTGCATGTAAACTTCGGTTTTCCCGCTTCCGGTCACCCCTTTTAGCAGAAACGGGTGATACCCTTCATTCAGATATTTGCAGACATGCGAAACGGCATGTTGCTGCTCCCGGTTTAGGATGGGGGCAATATCGGGTTTGATTGATTCACCGAAAGGATCCCGGTAAACTCTTTTGTGTTCAATCGTCAGATAACCGGAGCTTTCAAGCGGCTTAATCAAGGCCGCAGCAGTGGGAACCACCGCTTTAACTTTATTGACGGCCATCTCTTTTTCGCTTTTTAACAATTCGATTATCTTTTGTCGAGGCTTTGATAGTCGGTCCACCGGCAAACTGGTATCCCCCAGGCGAATGAATCGCTCCAGTCTGGCTTTGGTAGTGGCTCCTTTGAGTTCCCATTTTCGGGCAATCCAACCGCTCTGCTCAAAATTGTAAAGCAGGGCAGCGGGAATTTTTTGATCAATATTTTTATAAAGCTTGCTCAGCCGGCAGGGTCCCGCCTCCAATTGCTTCAAAACTTTTTTGGCAACCGGTGACAGCTTCTCGCTTTTGTGCGCCCTGCGCCCTTTTTCCGTAAGGGTAATCAATGAGTAATCGTAGACATTTAAACCACCCGGCAGCGCATTTTTGACCACCTCTCCGATGGGATACTTATAATAGTCCGCAATCCACTTGAAAAACGGTACCATGCCCGGCGGAAAGAGGGGCTGTTCGTCGAAGATATCAAGAATCGGTTTGAGCTCTTTCTGGTCCGAATTTCGACTTAGCCCGAAAATATACCCGGTGACCCTGCGCCGCCCAAACGGCACCAGCACTCTTCTGCCCGCTGCTGCATGGTCCTTGAATATTTCAGGGACAACATAGGTAAAGGTATGAAAAACCGGAAGTGCAACGGCCACTTCTATGTGTCCGGGGTCTTTTTCCATAGTTAATCCGTAAAGTTTCTCCAATTCCGGCCGATACAAGCTAGTGACTTTCAAATATTTGCCACCAGATACTAAGACACGAAATTTAGTTATAATGAAAATTCTTTCTTTGTGTCTTTGTGGATTTTCTTTCCGGTTTATCCGGATTCAGGATTATCGGCATGAAAAATTCAGCTATTAACAAACCTATTGAAATTTACAACTAAAAAGCGTTATAATACCTAATAGTATGGATTGAATCGGCTATTTGTTACGACTGTGAATTTATCAAAATCCTAACTATTCGGCCGGATTTTGCATTATTTTTTCAAACAAACGCAGCAGATGCAGGAGGATAATATGTTTAAATTGGCAAAAAAAACCCTGGTCCTGATGACGGTTGCATCTTTGTTAGTCATACCATTTGGTTCCACCGCAATGGCCCAGGAATACTTCGAGACGGAAGACCCCGGTGGCGGTGCCATGATGTTTGATTTTTTTGTCGTCCGACCGGTCGGCATCGTCGCAACCGCCGTTGGTACCGTGGCCTTTATAGTATCCTGGCCGTTTTCAGCCCTGGGTGGCAATTCCGGTACTGCCGGCCAAAAACTTGTGGCAGAACCTGCGGCATACACCTTCTCAAGACCCTTGGGTGAATTTCAACACGGCAGCAGGTAGTCGGAATCAGCATGTGTCTGGTGTTTAGTATTTTTTAGCTGGGATTCAATTATTTTTTGTTATTCCAACGTTATTAAATACTAAACACCAAAGACGCCTTCCCAGGTATCTCCCTTAAATCTTCTTTCCGGATTTTTGGCCCCTTATTTTTACCCCGTGAAATCCCATTACCATATTTTAGCCGGCATACCAGTATGCTCCAGCCAGACTATCACAGGCGATTACCAGGCAAATTGATTGGTTTCTTCTCAGGCAGTGGACTCGGGATGTGTTCTATATCCTTGACACAAAAAATTAATTTGCATATGACTGGCAGCGGATGCGTTTTTCGAACCTAGGTTGAGGTAAAAGCATCCTGTGACTGTAGCCCACTGTTACCTTTCCCGCAACCGCTAACCATTATGAAATAAGGAGATCGCTGTGTCAATAAATGTTGTGGATCATCCGCTGATCAAACACAAACTGGCTTTAATGAGAGAAGATAATATAACCACCAAAGATTTCAGAGATCTTGCGGCCGAATTGGCCATGCTGTTAACCTACGAGGCGACCAAAGATCTGGAGACTGAAACCAAGACCATTCAGGGATGGGCCGGTTCGGTTCAAGTTGAAAAAATTAAAGGCAAGAAAATTACCGTGGTGCCGATCTTAAGAGCGGGTCTTGGCATGATGACCGGCGTGCTGAATCTGATACCCTCTGCCAGGGTGAGCGTGGTGGGATTGTACCGCAATGAAGAAACCCTGGAGCCGGTCAGGTATTATGTCAAAATGACAAGTTCCATGGAAGAACGGATTGCCCTGATCATCGATCCCATGCTGGCCACCGGCGGTTCGCTGATTGCAACCATCGATTTGATCAAAGAAACCGGCTGCAAAAAAATCAGGGGCATATTTATGGTCGCCGCGCCGGAAGGCATCGAAAAATTGACCGCTGCCCATCCGGATGTGGATATCTATGTCGCGGCCGTTGACGAAAAATTAAATGACATCGGATATATATTGCCGGGCCTGGGTGACGCCGGAGATAAAATTTTCGGAACGAAATAAAGCAAGGTGGTCGGTTTCGGGTGTCAGGTGTTCCGCCGGAGGCGGACCGCCGGCAAAAAAACGGCCGGTCTGATCGAACAGGAAACATAATAGCTCACCGCAGAGTTCACAGCGCGGCAAAGCCGCAACCAAATAAGCACTTACGCATTAATCGCTTATTTTAAATTAGGACACGGATGAACACGGATAAACACAGATTCATGAAATGATTTAGCTTCGCTAAAAAAAAAACGTTTTTTTATCCGTGCAAATCCGTTAAATCCGTGTCCCAAAAAAATAATAGAAATTTTGCTTAATAAAATTTAAAGAATTTACAAATTAGTAGTGCAGAGAACGCCGAGAAAGAAAATTTTAGATAATCTCTGCGATCTCCGCGTGCTCTGCGGTGAGATACTTCTTGGAAATGACATCAGATTTCATGAAGTTTCATACAAGGGTAGAAGGAAAAGAGTGCCAGGTATAAAAGGCAGAAGGTGGAGATAAATACAGGGTGTTTCGAACGGGCACACGGCTTTCGGCCCACGATGTAAGGCGAACGAATCAAAAAATCTGCAGTCCGTCTTTACGCTTTGTGTAATGTGCTTTGCACCATACGCTTATTTTCCGACTTTCTCGCCTGAGCTCGTCGAAGGCCCCATTCCGACTTCCGCATTCCGATATCTGACATCTGTCTTCCATCATCTGTTACAGCAGGAGGAAATCTGCCAATGACCGTTGATGAACATCGCTATCAAAAAACCTATCCTATTTCCTGGGAGCAGCTCCATCGGGACTCCAAAGCGCTGGCCTGGAGACTGGTTGAAATGCAGCCCTGGAAAGGGATGGTCGCAATTACCAGGGGCGGATTGGTCCCGGCGTCCATTATTGCCCGGGAATTGGAGATTCGTCTGATAGATACGGTCTGCATCTCAAGCTATGATTTTCAACAGCAAGGGAAATCCAGTATTCTGAAATCTCCTGCAATTGACAGCAGCGGATTATTGCTGGTTGATGATCTGGTGGACACCGGCCAAACGGCCCGAATTGTAAAAGATCTTCTGCCCGAGGCCCATTTTGCAACCGTTTATGCCAAACCCGCCGGACGCCCCCTGGTCGACACCTTCATCACCGAGGTCAGCCAGGACACCTGGATCCTGTTTCCCTGGGATACGGAGAGCCAGTTTGTAGAACCAATAGTTTTAAAGACATAGCCAATCGCTAATCCACCATTGCCATTAAATGCATAGAGTGAGTGCGGACCCATCGATCATTCTCAAATACGAAGACGTTATTGTCCTCGGTTAGATTAAACTGCTATTTAACAAGGAAGCCTGCCGGATTGAAGATCGTTCTGACCAACGATGATGGAATTGAAGCGCCAGGACTGCAGACTCTGCATGACTGCCTGAAGGACAGGGGTCAAGTTGTGATTGTAGCGCCGCAAAAACCGCAGTCTGGAATTGCCCACCGGATTACCACCCGGACCCCAATCAGAGTCGCAACAGCAGGCAAAAATCGGCACGCCGTCGACGGCACGCCGGCCGATTGTACCCGCATCGCACTCAAGCAGATTGCGCCGGATGCCGACTGGCTGATCGCAGGAATCAATCCGGGGGCCAATCTTGGTTCTGATGTCTACAACTCCGGCACGGTGGCCGCTGCGCGTGAGGCGGCGATCCTGGGATGTCCATCCATCGCAATTTCGCAGTACATTGCCAGAGATCATGAAATCGATTGGAGCATCACCGGACGCCACGCCAAAGCGATTCTATCAACGATCATGGCGCAACAGCCTGAAACTTCACATTTCTGGAATATCAACCTGCCGCACCCCCTTGACGATCGGTCCGACCTGGATTTTGCATTCTGCAGTCTGGATACCAATCCTCATAAATATCAATTCATCGTTCAGGGCAGCGACTATGTCTACCAGGGCAGCATCCATGAACGCCCCCGCCGACCGGGCACGGATGTCGCAGTCTGCTTCGACGAAGGTAAAATTTCCGTTACGCAGATTCCGCTGGGTATCATCTAATTCCCGCCCTGTCTGCCGGACCCTGGGATTCTATCCCAAGGACTTCAATGGTTAGGTCGCCGGACAGTTCATGGAACCGGACCAACCGTCGATGAAGGGGGCGCTGCTGCCCGGCTATTCCCAGAAATTCCGCGATGAAACTATCGATGCCGTCATGAGAACCCGCAGCGGCGTCAAACGTCTATTTGTTTTGAGCTACCAGCTGTCTGCCATGATCTATGATTGACAATTTGTTGTTTATTCGATATGTTAGTATTACGTTTACTCTCTCCCACAGGTTCCATCGATAGGGGTATTGTTAAAATTTCGTAGCGATAGACTTCCAGCATTTCCCGCTATTTCTCGATCGTTAAATTGCAATCGGCAATTGGGGTGGACAATATAAATGCGGGAAACATGACCAAGAAGGAGACGACCATGGGGATGTTCAGTGACGTTTTACGCAGAATGGCGAATTTTCTTTCGGATGCGGAAAGCAGCGGCGAGCCCAAAATCAAAACCGGCATTGAGGAACTTGCCGCCAAGAGACTTCAGGCCCTGCAAGGCCGGTGGGAAATGGTCGAGGCCCAAGTAAGGCTGGCCGCTCAGAGCCGTCGTGATTTGCAGAAACTTGTGGCTGAAGCCAAGGCGGTCGAAGCGATCGGAAAGCAGGCGATGCTGGCAGGCAATATGCAAAAAGCCGAGGCCGCGATGGCCCGCTACGCCATCATGCAGCAGACCATTCAGCAAATGGTGTCACAGGCCAAAACGGCAGATGACCAGGCCAAGGCGGCGCTGGACAGCTTCAAGACCGAAGCGCAGGCGGCCCAACGCGCCGCATCCGAAGCAAAAGCATTGGCCCAGCTTGAAAACGTAATCGAGCTGCAAAAGAAACATCAGGCACTGGCCATCACTCAATCCACCGCTGCCGATGAGTTCGAATCCGCCAGGGAAGAATTGCTTCTTTCCGCATCGGTGCAGGCGGCAACCCTGAGTATTCAGAGCGGCCAGGATGAACTCAGCGGTGAAATTGCCGCTGCCCAGAAAAGCGCTGAGGTTTTGGCCGTCGGGGAGCGCTGGAAAAAAGAGCTGTCCGAGGCCGGTGAAGGAGAAGCTGAAGATGCCGAGTTCACTGTGCTCAATGACGACCCGGCCGAAAGCGCCATCAAGTTCCTTGAAAAACCACCGCTCGGCGGCCTGATCGATATCGGCACCCGCAAAATCAAGTAACCTCGGGCACCCCCTTATCGGGAGCAGACCGAAACCAGGCACTGGTGTTTTTCGGAAAGGAGCAGGGTATGACGGAGTTATTGCAGTGGTGGAATCTTATCTTTATTCTGCCATTTATCGGAGCCCTTTTCTATATTCTGATGCTCGTTAGCGGCGCCGTTTCTGCCGACCATGACGCGGAGCTCAATGTGGGCGTCGAGTCGGATGTCGATCTCGGGCACGATGTCGATCTCGACCACGACGCCGGGTTGGAACATATCCACGACCTTGAGCCGGGCATGCTGACCCGGGCCCTGAGCTTCCTTGGGATCGGCAGAGTTCCCTTGTCGATAATTATAATTTCTTTCTGCTTTCTCTGGGGTTTTTTCGGTTTCGCCGGCAACACGCTGCTGGCGCCGATCCTGCCGTCACTCATTTTCGTGTGGGCCTCGATAGCCATTGCCTTTGTGGTTTCACTGTCGCTTACCCGCATCCTGGCCAATGTAATAGCAAAGATTATGCCCGCAACGGAAACATATGCTGTTTCCCTGGATCAGTTGGTCGGAAAATGGGGCGAGTCGATAACGACCATCGATGAAACCTTTGGCCAGGCGCATGTTCATGATGATGCCGGTGTGCTGCACACGGTTCAGTGCGTGGTCAGAAGCGGGGAAACAACGATACCACGCGGCAGCCAGGTGATTCTGTTATTCTTCGACAAAACCCGCAGTGTCTTCTCGGTTGGCACCGAACTGCCTGCGATCGAACCGGATTGAATCTCGGACATCCACTTTTTTTAATAATAGCTCAATGAAAGGAATCGCTGATGTCAGATTTGAAAATAAGGAGCGGATCGGGCACAGGTTTTGGATCGATGATGATCCTGTTTGCCCTGGCATTCGTCGTCGTACCGTTTCTATTTGACGCCGTTGCCGGCCTGAGCCGGTTGATCCTGGTCGGTTTCGGGGTCCTGTTGCTCTTGTTCGGTTCAATCGTGCTCATCATCACCCGGCTGTATGTGAAGACTGCTGCGGACGAGGCCTTCGTCCGTACCGGTATGGGCGGACAGCGCGTCATCATTGACGGCGGCGCTATCGTTATTCCCGTCGTGCACAAGGTGGTACCGGTATCGCTGGCCACCATGCGTCTGGATGTGGAGCGCAGAGACCAGGATGCCTTGATCACCGGCGACAAGCTGCGCGCCGATATCAAGGCTGAGTTTTACATCAAGGTTCAGAAAGACAGGGAAGCGGTGGTAAACGCCGCGACTTCGCTCGGTGAGCGCTCCGTAAATGCCGCAACCGTCAAAGAGCTTGTCAACGAAAAGCTGATTTCCGCATTGCGCACCGTGGCGGCCACCAAGTCACTGGAAGATCTGAATGCAAAACGCGATGAATTTGCCGAAGCGGTTCAAAAGATTGTATCCAGCGACCTCAAACACAACGGCTTAACGTTGGAAAGCGTTACCGTATCGCAGCTCGACCAGACGCCTCCGGACAAGATGAAAGCGGAATCCAACATCTTCGACGCGCAAGGCACACGCCAGATTGCTGAAATTACGCAGCAGATGCGCGCCGAAACCAACGCGCTGGAGCGTGAAGCCGATAAGACGATCAAGAAGCAGGACGTTGAGAAGGACCAGTTTGTCTACGAGCAGGAAATTGCCCGGGCCTCGGCCGAAGCCCGGCAGAATAGTGAAATCGAAAAAGCCGAAGCCGAGGCCAGCCAAAGAGCGGCAACATTTGCCGCCGAACAAGATGAGTTGGCCCGGGTGCGGGAGGTCAAACGCGATGAGGCGGTTGCCGTCGCCAACGTGGAACGTGAAAAACAAATCCAGGTAACGAATGTGGAACGTGAGCGGGCCAAACAAGTTGCCGACATTGAGCGTGAAAAAGCGATTGCCAACTCCGCCGAAGAGCGTGCCAAAGCCGAGTTCGCCCAGAGGCTGGCCGAAGCTGAACGCGAAGCCGCCAACCAGAAGGTTCAGACCGTGGCGGTGACCGAGGAAGCCAAACGCACGGCCGAAAAGGCCTATATCGACAAGGCCCGCCAGATCGACCAGGAGGCCTACCAGACGGAACGGCAAGCCGAAGCCAGCCGCAAAGCGGCTGAAATGGATGCCCAGGCGCGCAAGCTTAAAGCCTCAGCGGAGATGGAAGCGCTGACGGCGGAAGCCGCAGGGGAGCAGGCCAAGCAGATGGTGCCGGTCAACGTGGAGAAAGAAAAGGTTGCCGTAGAACAGAAGCGGGTCAACGAAGTGCTGCAGCCTGAGTTGAAGGCCAAAGCCGAGTTCAAGGAAATTTCGGTTCAGCTCGAGGTCAAGTTGAAGGAAATCGAAGTCGGAGGCGAAGTGCAGAGGGCCTTTGCCGCCGCCATGGGTCAGTCAATGGCGGGCGCCAAGCTGAATATCTTTGGCGACCCCACGACCATGGGCAAAATGATGAGCATGTTCACCAAAGGGCAAGGGGTTTCCAGCCTGATCGAAGGCTTTACCGAAAGCGTTGATCCCCAGGCACTCAAAATGGCAGGCGATGTGGTGTCCGGCTTCACGGATACGCTAGTGGATACATCCCGGCGTATATTCGGCAAGCGCCTTACGCCGGACACCGTCGATGCCTTTGCCGAAAGGGTGGCCCAGGATCCATCCATCATCGACAAGGTGAAGGACAAGCTGGCCCAGGGCATCGGTGATGTCAAATTGGCGGCTTTCCTGAGCAAGCTGTTTGGGGACGATTTTGATCTCAAGGCCGCCGCCGCATTAATCGATACGCTCAAGAAAGATCCGGCCGCTCTTGATAAAATGAAGGCCGCCGCGGACAAGCACAGCACCAAAAAAACAGCCGGCTGAAATGAAAAACTCGGATTCGGATATGATTCGGCGGCCGCTTTTTCATTGTCGAACGGATTGCTGGATCCGGCAACTTTGCCAAGGCGGTCGCGGTAAATATCTGCTAATTTAGGAGAAGCGTTGAAAAAGATGTCGATTTTAAAGCTTGGCGCTATCATTTTAGTTAGGGCTGGTGTCGGACCAAGGTCGAACATTGGCAAGTGAATTGTTATCCACTATTCAAGACGTAACACTTTATTTTTCCTCAGAAACTCGCATGATCCTCTGCCCAGCCCGGCCGGTTAATAATATGGAGAAATTTAAGTTTGAAACGCTCCAGGGCAAATACGGCATCTCCTACTAGCAGCGAGTATCTCTGGCCTGCACATTAAGGGTCCGCAAGGAGGGATCACGTTTTAAATTGTGAATTGCTATTCACTATTCAAGATGTAACACCATATTCTCTCTTCGAAGAGTTGCAGGTAAAGCCGCGCGCTATTTCTGACTTAACCGATGAGATATTCCCCGATTTGCCTGATAAAGAACTGTTTTTGGCGGCATCCGATCTATGGCCCATATAGAAATATTTATCAATGAGAACAAAGCTGAGCGCATTGAACCTGGTCCTCCGGCGATATATCGTGCTTTATAATAAGAAGATACTCAAAGTAATTTACCAATGCTTTGGGAGTCGAGAGCGGTATGCGCAACTGTTTAGTATTGGGGTGTTTTTCCGATTCGGTGGAAATAATGAAATAATTTGAACTTTACAGTGGTTGAACAAATTTTTCGCTCTGTGATGCATTTTGAAGCCGCCTATCATAGCATGAAAAGGTGACAGGTGAGTCAAGTTTTTCTCGTAACGTCAGCGCCGAGGCCAGATGGACAGCGTCAAATCCGCGCAAACCGTGTTTTTCGGCCAAATCTCCGGCCATTCGAACAATTTCACGGGTAACATGAATGGATAGGAAGTTTTTCCAATCTGATTCGAATCGCGAACGCAACCATTTGTAGTCTTTAGAAGAAAAAGCATTTTCCCTGAATCTACGGGCAAATGCCGCTCTTGCTTCGGCATAGGCAATCACAGATGTTCCGGTTGCCTCTGCCGACCCAACCAAACCTTCCACAACGGCAGATGCTTCCTCTTCAACATAAAGTTTAACCAGAGAGCTGGTATCCAGGTAAAGAATCACGGTTATCTTCTGTCTTCAACAACTGCTTCGGAGACATTGTTCCCTTTCGATCTGATTCTGGCAGACATTCCGCGGGGCTTTTCCCCGGACCAATCGGCAACGCCTTCCCTAACCAGATGGAGGATTTTACCCTGGTCGTCAACCTTTGTGAAAGGCACGATAACAGCGATCTCCTTTTTTCTGTCCGTAATGACGACTTTTTTTCCCGCCTTAACACTTCTTAAATATTGACTAAGATTTCTTTTGAGTTCCCGGATACCGACGGTTTTCATGATGGCAGCCTTTCATTTTTCTTGTATGTGACCTCATATTAATCAAAGTGACCCCATTTGTCAAGCGGCTGGAAAATGATCCAGCGATTCTCGGTGAACGGTGCATAGGAGGAAAAATAGCCTGATAATCGGTTGTTAGCGAAATTCGGCGGCCTTGGTATTCACAGAATCGCTAATATTAATGTCATAAACAACAAATAGGCAACCGAAAATGATTGATCCAGCAGATTTAAGCACTACCATACCCTATAAGATCTATAGCGCTCAGATAAATTGATACACTGTTGCTCAGCTTAATTGATACAGTACCTTACCAGAGAATCCCACCCCCAATAGACAAATTTCAGGCTTTACAAAATAAGAGCCCTCGTTATATCCAAAAGATCACCACAATCTTAGAAAGGAATAACGAGGGCATGCCACAGTACATCAGTGACATCAGCAAGCATTTAGCTTTTTTATAATTCAGATTCAATCTTTTTTTCAATTCCAACCGCAATGGTATCGAAGCGGACCGGTGCGCGGATATGTTGCGCAGTATTATTGGGCCGTGCGTTCGGTTCTAAGAGACAAACCGCAGCTGCGAAAGTGTCTGACTCGCTGCAGGCACTGCCAGATTTTATTTTTTACCCACCCGCGTAATGCCGGTCGCCGTGACCTGGGTTGTCCCTTTGGTTGCCGGCAAGCCCACCGCAAACAAAGCGCCAAGCAAAGAAGCCTTGAATTTTACCGCAGTGATGCGGGCAAAATAAAGAAGAAAAATTTGAATGCACGCCGCAGCCAACGCCATCATTTGGCTGAATCAGCATCCGCAGAAAACCGCTTTGGTGCCCCAGAAGATCATGAGCCAGCCGAGATTGTGCGACATTTGCAGATGGTCATCAGCTTCATTGAAGCCTGCCGTGTGGCTTGGCAACAGATTCATGAGCTGGTCACTGAGATTTTGAGACAACTCAGCATCGAAATTGGCGGCAAAGTGTTTTATGATACCGGCTGTGGCTCAAAAAACGCCCCCCTAAGGAGTGACAATGGTCGATCAAGTGGAGATTAGCAGTTTTGATCTGCGTTATGAGGGCTACCGAATCAGATCGGTTGGAGCCGAAAAGGCCTTGCTGTTGTCGATTTGCGCTTCCGGTATCCGCGAGCCGCTTGCCGGTGTGGATAAAGCCGATCAACGCATTTTACTCGACGGCTTTAAACGGTACCGATGCGCTATCAAGCTAAACATCGGTGTTGTGCCGTATTTGTCACTGGCAGGCGATGAACCCGCCGGGATTATCGAACTGATGCGTATCTCAAACGCCAAAAGCCTCAGTATCCTGGAGCAGGCCAGACTCATTGACGAGTTGATCAACGTTCATCAAATGAGTAACGCTGAGATCGCAACGCTGCTTGAAAGAAGCAAGGCGTGGGTTAGCGTCAGAGCCGGCATCATATCCCAGATGAGCCAAAGGGTGATGAACAAGATTTTTAGCGGACAATTTCCGATTTATAGCTTTATGTACACCCTGCGTCAGTTTATGCGCATAAACGGTGTAACAAAGACTGAGATCGATGTCAAATAAAGGTGTCACGTCTTGAATTGTGAATAGATACCATTAAATTTTTCTTCAATCGGTGATTATTTTCAAGTTTTAACCGCGTCGATTTCACACTATGACTGACCGAAGAATAGCTTATTCCAAACTGGTCGCCGATCATTGAGTTAGTCAGGGTGCCTATCTTCCAAAGCATATAGATCAGTAGATCCCTGTTTCCTTTGTCTTGGGAAGCTACTGTGCCAGCCGACTTCATGGCTTTCAGATCACATTTGAGTTTTTTTGATGCTTCTGCCAAAAAAGTCGATGGATCAAATTCTCTTGCCAGACTCTTTTGCTACGGCATTTCATCATGAGCTGTGGGCGGCAGATATGTCCGGCGGATTTTAGCGACATATTTTTTTGTCCCCAAAATCAATCCATGCCTGAAATCCTCCCATAAACGGCGTTCTTCCTTTGCACAGCGTTGAACTTTTTCGCGGTAAGCTTTATGTCGATCAATTTCCATAAACTGTAATAATATCAACTCGGCTGAAAGCCATTGTGGTGGTTGATAGCCATACGCATAAACCGGATAGCTGCCCCAGCGATAACGAGCCGGGCGGTCCACTGCTTTTGCCCTTAGCGGATTGCGGTGGATATAACATGATAGCTGCATCAAATACGCATCGGGAGATTAAGATGTCACGTCTTGAATAATAAATTGTTATTCACTATTCAAGACGTGACACTTTATTTTTTTTGCCGAAAGGGTGGCCCAGGATCCATCCATCATCGACAAGGTCAAGGACAAGCTGGCCCAGGGCATCGGTGATGTCAAATTGGCGGCTTTCCTGAGCAAGCTGTTTGGGGACGATTTTGATCTCAAGGCCGCCGCCGCATTAATCGATACGCTCAAGAAAGATCCGGCCGCGCTTGATAAAATGAAGGCCGCCGCGGACAAGCACAGCACCAAAAAAACAGCCGGCTGAAATGAAACACTCGGATTCTGATATGATTTGACGGCCGCATGCTCATTGTCGAGCGGATTGCTGGATCCGCAACTTTGCCAAGGCGGTCGCGCTAAATATCTGCTAATTTATGAAAAGAGTTAAAAAAATGTCGATTAAAAAGCTTGGCGCTAGTGATTTTAGTTAGGTCCGGTGTCGGACCGAGGTAGAACATTGGCAGCTATAGCATGAGCCAAGAAACAGGGTAGGCATACAGAATGTGGGTAAAAATAGAAAGGCAGAGCGGCCACCCCCTGCCTTTTCCTGTTCGGTTGATCCATTTCCATGGATTCACTATTTTTTATTGCGTCTCGGTATGCATTAACTACGTTTGAAGCACAGAACTTTAAGAGGGCAAATATCCGCTTACTTCTTATACTTCTTCCGGATGCATGCAAGCCCCACTAATCCAGAGCCTAGAAGGAGCATGGTGGCGGGCTCGGGGGTGGGTGTAGGGTTGAGTGTATCGGCGTTGAGTGACACGGCATCAAACTCGACTCCGACGATATCATAATTTTCACTATCATCCTTATCCATATCGATGCCCAAATTAAGCAAGCGAATCTCCAGCGGCTGCCCCACAAGGGCCCCGTCAGTCGGGTCATAGCTGTAGTCAACCGTCGAAGTAGCCCACTTCCTGTAGTCTGGCCACAGCGTGTTGTAGTCCTCGGCGATAACGGTTTCGCCAGCCAGGAGTTGGACGCTATAGCCCGACCAGTAGTACTCATCC
The DNA here is from genome assembly GCA_963710795.1 of uncultured delta proteobacterium. Taxonomy (GTDB): domain Bacteria; phylum Desulfobacterota; class Desulfobacteria; order Desulfobacterales; family JAFDCJ01; genus JAFDCJ01. The sequence continues at coordinate 90,519 of CAVQBT010000067.1, read as the reverse complement.
GAATTACCCACACTGGCGGTCAGCGTGTAGTCTGTGTTGGCCGCAAACTTTTCTGTCAAGACCTGCCCCACTCCGCTGGGAGTTCCATCAATAGAGCTCTCAGTATACAGCACATTCTTGCCGTCGGGTGCGACCACCCATCTGAAGTCACTCCATGTAGGGTTCCATACCCCGTTGCCATCTGTGCCCACCTTGGCCCAGCCCGGAGTCGGAGTATTCCAGCCAGGCTCTGAAGGGTTCGTCGGATGAGGCTCTGACCAGGTCCAATCATCGTTCCCCAGCACCTGATCCTCAAAACTGGAGTTAACAATTGGGATTGGGGTGGCGCCAGCCGACGCTGACAGGGCTAGCAGGGCTATTGCCACCAAAGTCAAAATTATTATACCTCTTCTGTGTTGCATCATATCAATCACCTCAAAAAACTTGATTAGACTGCCTGGGGTTCAACAGGTCTTTATGCGCTCGCAGGAAAGTTCTTTGGATTCGCGTAGAGCAATTACCTTGTTAAAGACTGATAGTTTAGGAGTCTAATATTGCAATCATCATACCCATACTATATGTTGACATTAAAAAAATTTTTTTATTAATTTCAAGTAGTTATAATAAAACCACAAAAGCATTCAAATTTTATGTGTAAAACAGACCACATTATTGTGAAATTTTTATCCCATATTTGGGTAGATATTTACATACTTTAGCAAGGTCCCCTTTCAATCATCACCGGTTCCCATATACCGCTTTCGCCTTTTTCAAGCTTGAGTTTTGCCCGGAACTTTCGGCCGCTCTCCTGTCTAAAAACATATTTTCGGGTGGCTTTACCCGCTGTGAGCGTTTTTATATTGAAAGGGGTGAGTTTCTTCCCGTTGAACATCTCCCAGATCACGAAACGGCAGCCGCCGTCTTGTTCCCGCCAGTTAGAACATCCGTAACCGCGTTTGCCTTTGATGATTTTTCCGCCACAGACCGGGCAGACGCCGAAATCTTTTGGGGTTTCAGAAGTTTTCTTTACAGCACCGTCTAAAGGTGCCGCTTTGGCCCTGGCGGATGGCGCTTGGCCGGAATTATCGAACAAGAAGCGAACATCCCAATTACCGTTTTCGCACACCAGTTTGAGGGAGGCTGAAAACCGCTTTTTCTTTTTGGAGACAAACCCCTTGTATGGCCCCACCGTCCTTCCATTCAAAAGCATGGCCGCCGCATCGGGCGAGATAGCCTTGCCGGCTATTTTCTTCCAGATGACAAACCGGCACCCACCGTCGGCCTTTCTTTTTGCCGAACACGCATAGGCCTTGTAGCCGTCCACGACATCCCGGCCGCACAACGGACAGCGTCCCACAGCGTCACGTTGAACGCCGCCGGTTTCGCTTGCCAAAAACTCCCGGACCGTGTCGCGTACAAAATTTTCGATTCCCGCCAGAAACACATCCACCGAGCCTTGCCCGGCAGCAATCCGCTCCAGCTCCATTTCCCACAAGGCCGTTTTCTCCGGTGAGGCCAGCGTTCCGGCAATCTTGAACTTTTTCAGGGTGTCGATCAAAAAGACACCTTTTTTCGTTGCCAGAAGTGTCTTTTTTTCCCGGCAAACATAGCTTCGGGCAAGCAGCGTCTCGATGATCCGGGCCCGGGTTGCCTGGGTTCCCAGCCCAACATCCCCGCGGTAGATTTTTTTCAGATCGGCCGCATTCACATACCTTGCGGGGTTGGTCATGTCCTGTAAAAGAAGCGCTTCGGTGTATTCCGGCGGGGGCGTGGTCTTCTTATCTTCGATCTCACTTTCTACGACATCGCCCGAATCACCTTTTTCAAGCGGGGGAAGAATAGCCTGTTCTTGTTCGTCAACGCTTTTTTTCCCCGGTCCCGGCGGCAAAAGAGACTGCCAGCCCGGCCGGATGATCACCCGGCCCAGGGTACGAAAAATAAGGTTTGGGTCGACTTTTGTCAGGATCTCCCTGACCTCGTAGATACAGTCCGGATAAAAGGCTGCGCCAAACCGTTTCAGAACCAGATCATAAATCTTCTTCTCCCTATCCGCGCTGTTGTCCGGCAGGGAAGCCAGTGGAATCAGGGCATGGTGGTCTGTCAGTTTTGCGTCATTGTACACACGGCTGTTGCCGGCACCCGTCAACTCCGGATCAATACCTGAGAAAACATCCGGATACTGTCTTGCCAGCTTCTGAATCAGTCCTTGTACCAGGGAAACGCTTTTTGAACCCAGTACCCGTGAGTCGGTTCTGGGGTATGACAGACATTTTTTCTTTTCATACAGATCCTGCGCGATATCAAGGGTCTGCTTGGCGGAAAAACCAAAACGGATATTCGCATCCTGCTGAAGATCGGTCAGTGAATATAGCAGTGGTGGGGGCTGGCGTTTTTGGGTTCTTTTGGATGATGTCACCACGCCCTGACGGTTTTCAATAGCGGCGATGATGTTTTGGGCGTCCTGACGGGAAGTGATTCGACTTTTTCCTTTATGAATCCATAATCCCCGCCATATGCCATTTTCTCCGCTGAATGTTGCCCTTACCAGCCAATACGGCTGCGGCTCGAAGCTGTCACGCTCCTTGCGCCGTTCCACAAGCAAGGCCAGAACCGCTGTCTGAACCCGGCCGATACTGAAAAGATCCTTCATCCTGATGGTAGCAGCCCGGGATCCGTTCATTCCGACCAGCCAATCGGCCATCTGCCTCGCCCGGCCGGCGTCCCACAAGCGGTCGTATGCGGCTGCCGGCTTGAGGGACTTCATCCCGCTCTTAACAACTCCGGGAGTCAGGGCCTGGCTGGTCCAGAACCGGTATGTTTCCATCATTCTTGCGGGTTGGGCGGTCAATAGAACCGTTCGGGCGATAACTTCACCTTCCCGTCCCGCATCGGTTGCCACAACGATCCGATCAATGTGTTTTTCAGACAAAAGCCTGCGGATTATATTGAACTGTTTTTCCGTCCTTTTTATGGTTTTGTATCGGTAGGATTCCGGAATGATTGGCAGGTTTTCAAAACTCCATTTTTTCCAGGCCGGCTTGTAGTCTTGCGGCTCAAAAAGCTCCACCAGATGTCCCACCGCCCAGGTGATGATATAACTGTCGTTTTCAATATATCCGTCTTGTTTGCCCCGGATACCGAGTGCCCGTGCAAAATCCATTGCCACTGAGGGCTTTTCAGTAAGAATAAGGGTTTTCAATAATGCAGCCTCCTCCGGCGCTTGCCGATCAGGGCAGCAAGCCCCTGGCTTTTATCACGCCAGATCCTCCGGGAGGTTGGAGCCTGCGCGACGTCCATAAATAAGCAAACAAGTCACCGGCTTCTTTTATTCATCGATATCACTGTCAAATACCTTTAATTTAAGCATTGAAAGAAAGCAATCGGATTATTCAGTACCTGATCAAAATTTGAGCCTGTATCTCTTTCGGCACGTCCGAACCGGCACAAGCTCAGGACTTAAGAAACACTCTGCGGGCCAAAGGATCTGTGGCTGGGGTCTATATTGATTTAACAAAAAAACCAGAATATTAAAATGACATAGGCTGCTCCGTCGCGGCGGGCAGAGCAACTCGACCTTCCCGTTCGATTTTTTTTTGCTAACCCGCCAGCATTAATCATGGGCTTTTTGGGGTACTTGTGATACTGCATGAGTCGACGTTGCTATTCAAAAACGGCGGCAATTGCGCCTTAATCTAATTGGGTCTGATCAAGTGAACAAACTCAGGCCAAACGTAAAACCCGATTGCGTGGTTGATAGTGCATCATATTTTCATCTCAGCCGGCAGTGCCGGCTGGCGGTGCTTCTGGGAGTTTTTGGGGTGGCCGCCGGCGCCGGCCTCCATTATTATTGTTACCCTTCAATATCAACAGTAAAAGGGAGCATCCCGGCTGGGCTGGTAACGGCCTACATCCTTTATCTGCTGCGCCGCAACCTGAAACTGAATGTTCGCCCAGGGCATCAGGATTTGAGGTCTTCCCTGGGCCCGGCCAACTGGATTACGCTGGCACGCGGCGGCTTGATAGCAATTTTAGCGGGGTTTATGCTCCTGCCGGCACCCGATGGATCTTGCGGTCCCGGATGGGCCGGCTGGATACCGGGTTCGGTATATATGACGGCAGTGGCCGGCGATGCGCTCGACGGATTTATCGCCAGAACCACCGATACACAAACGCAGCTGGGAGCACTGCTGGATACCCGCATCGATGCCCTGGGCATCATGGTGGCCTGTCTGCTGGCCATCAACTGGGGGCAGCTTCCGGGTTACTACTTAAGCGCGGGCCTGGCCTACTATGTATTAAGATTTGCCGTCTGGTTGCGGCGAAAAACGGGTCGGCCCTGTTCGGCAGTTCGACCGCGCCCGGGTGCCAGAGTGATGGCCGGCATCCAAATGGTATTTCTCGGAATTGTTTTAATGCCGTTGTTCTCCCCGCAATTTACGCACGTTGTGGCAGTGTTGGTCCTGATTCCTTTTTTGGCTGGTTTCCTGCTGGACTGGCTGGTGGTGAGTCGCCATGAAAAATTCGTCAAGGTCGATTGAAGATTTCAGAACAGCGATAGACCGCGCCCGTGAATTTCGTGAGACAAACGGCCGGCCTTTTATTGCGGTCAGCTATGCTCAAAGTCTGGACGGCAGTATCGCCAGCGCCGGCCGGCAGCAGATGCAATTCAGCGGCCCCGAATCCCTGCGCCTGACCCATCAGCTGCGGGCCTGCTGCCAGTCGATATTGGTTGGCATCGGGACCGTATTGGCCGATAATCCCAGCCTGACGGTCAGATTGGTCGAAGGAGAAAACCCCCAACCAATTATCCTGGATACCCGCCTGCGCACTCCGCTGGACACCAAGCTTGTACGGCGCTCCGATCTGAAAACCTGGATTGTCAACGGCAATCATGACCCGCTTGATCCGCATGGTCCTTTTCCACCAAAGGCCGTCACGCTGATCAATTGTAAATGTGATGAGGATGGTTTGATCGACCTTGAGGCCTTAATGGACATACTGGCCCGCCGGCAGGTCGACAGCATTATGATCGAGGGGGGCGCCAGGGTCATTACCAGCTTCATTAAATTGAAGCTGGTGGATCTGTTTGTCATCACGATTTCTCCGAAACTGGTCGGAGGGCTTCCGGTAATCGACGCCCGGGAGTTTAAAACCGCATCGTCGCTTGCGCTGACCGATGTTCATTACCAGCGGCTTGGTGCGGACCTGGTCGTATGGGCGCGTCCGGATTGGAGTCATTGATGAAGCGCAAATCGATTATTTTTCAGGGGCCGTTTGAAATTAAAATTGCCGAGGAAACCTTACCCGGTGTTGGTCCGGCGCAGGTGCTGGTTGCAACAAAATTTTCAGCCGTCAGCCATGGAACGGAACTGCTTCTTTACCGGGGGTTGTTTCCCGCGGACATGGCCGTCGATGAGACCATCCCGGAACTCCGGCGACCACTGCGCTATCCGCTCAAATACGGATACGCCAGCATCGGTGAGGTCATCGCGGCTGGCTCTGACGTCAACCGGGATCTGGTCGGACGCATGGTTTACGGTTTGCATCCGCATGAAAGCTGTTTTATCGCCGGCGTCGAATCGATTCTTCCGGTCCCGCCGGATATCGATCCGCTGGACGCGCTTTTTTTGGCCAATATGGAAACCGCCGTCAATTTTTTAATGGACGGCCGCCCGGTTATCGGAGAAAAAGTGGTGGTCTTCGGCCAGGGTGTCGTCGGGCTTTTGACTACGGCGCTGCTGGCCCAATTCCCTCTGACGGCCTTGCTGACCCTGGATAATTTTAAGCTGCGGCGCGAGGCATCCCGCCGTGCCGGTGCCCATCGGGCGCTGGACCCCGCTCAGCCCGGCATCCTCGAGACGGCCATTAAATTTCTGGAATCGGATGCTGCCGAGGGTTCGGCAGATTTGGTTTATGAACTGTCGGGCGATCCCCAGGCCCTGAATCCGGCTGTTGACGTCAGCGGCTTTGACGGCCGCATCGTGATCGGCTCGTGGTACGGCAGGAAACAATCGGTTCTGGAGCTGGGGGGCCGGTTTCATCGCAAGCGCATCCGCCTGATCAGCAGCCAGGTCAGCAGCGTGACACCGGTGCTGTCTGCCCGCTGGTCCAAGCATCGCAGACTGGACACGGCCTGGGATATGGTCCGCCGCATCCGACCGGCCCGATTTATTACGCATCAAATGCCTTTCAGCCGGGCTCAGGAGGCCTTTGCTCTGATCGACAAGGACCCCGGCGCGACCATTCAGGTTATTTTTGAATATGAAGGAGCCGCACATGTACACCGTAGCCGTACGCCGTGATTTCATCGCCCGGCATATGCTCATCGGCGGTGATTGGGGTTCTGAAAATATGCCCCACGCGCATCATTATGTGGTGGAAGCCCGTCTGTACGGGAAAGATTTGGACCGGCACGGATATCTTCTGGATATCTGCGAGGTGGAAACCCACCTGGACCAACGCGTCGAATATTTTCGGGATAAATCCCTCAACGACCTGCCGGAGTTCAGGGATTTAAACCCCAGCCTTGAGCACTTCGCCCGCATTTTGTGCCGCCAACTGGCAAAAGAGATCAAGACCGCCGCGCTGAGCGCACTGAGCATAAAAATCTGGGAAAATGAGGTGGCCTGGGCTGAATATCGGCAAGATTTTTGAACTTAACATTTTGATCATTTTTTAGTCATCTTGGCGTTAACTTGCGGAATTATCATTACACCAGTTAAACTTATGAGGACCTTTGAATTAGAATTTCAGCCTGTTTCAATTGGGTTAAACTCATAGGGCGCAAACGAAATTCCGGCTATCTGCCGGTTCTTGCTAAAGGTTTGCGTGAGAGGGATCATGATGATTTCCATACCTAGTATTACTTTTCCTCGTTATCCATACGCGCCAATGCCCTTAGCAGGCCCAAAGGCGATTCACGCAGCGATAATTTTTTGATCTCTTCTAAATGCTTTTTATTGTGCTCGAATTTCTTTTTAAGTCTCGCCTCATATGCTTCCATAATGATCTCGACCAGTTTTTCAAAGCTGTAGGGTTTTTCCAGGTACTTAAATGCACCCAGTTTCGTGCACTCCACAGCGGATTCGATGGTGGCGTGGCCGGTCAACATAATAATCTCAAGATATTTGTGCCTTTCTTTTAATGCCTTTAATACCTGGGTACCATCCATTCCGGGCATCTGAAAGTCCACTACCGCCACATCGAAAAGGTCTTTTTCAGCGGATGCAATGGCTTCCCTGCCATTGGACGCCGTAATGACATCAAAGTCCTTTAACGCCAGACGCTCGGCAATCGCTTGTAAAAAATCTATCTCGTCATCCACTATCAGGAGTTTTATTTTGTTTTGACTGCTCATGGGTTTCCTCCATTGAGGTCACTGTATTTTGATTGCTGCCAGGTCAAACCCCATATAGGCGGCCAAAATTTTGGTTTGGTCCCGTTACTTAGATTAAGCCTTTATGCCGGGTTTTAATATTTTTAGATGCGCTTCGTTTCCGTGGGATTTGCTCCTGGTTTAGGGTCTAATTTTCAAATCCCTATCAGTTAGAGAAATTAGCGAGTCGGAGCCAGAATGTCAACTTGAGATCGATAAGTTCTGCTGGTTGCCGCCGCCGACGATGGAAGGTGAAAGCGACTGCCAGGGCAAGGTCACCGAAGCAAAGTTCCAGTGCATCGTTGGAGACTGCACGAATAGCACGAATAACTTGACAACTACCTAAAATTTATGTATATTTTTGAATAATGCCGCCGGCGGTCATTTTGCACTAGCGGGACCGATTATTGAATAACGGCAAATGAGCAAGCGACTGCAAAGGAGTTCATTTTGGCGGACTTTTTTCGGCTGGAAAACAGCATCAAAGATGCGATTCTAACCATAATGAAATATATCAAATATGAGACTGGATCTGAACCGACACAGGAAGAAATGGCAGTATTGCTGAATTCTTATTTTATTATCAATGAAGTCGGCAATCAGATTAAGTTTCAGCTTAAAAGTGGAGAAACAAAGCCGGGTGCAGGTCAAATCGAGGACAATGGACCTTTTTGGAAATTGAACCTTATTTCAGGTCCGGGTCAAAATTTTTTGGCCAAAGCCGGGTTATTTCATCGCGGCATAAAAGAAGCGATCGACAGCACGCGACAATACATGCAAAAAACAATCGGCGCTGTTCCCAACAACGATATCATTGCCAAAAGCTTAAAAAGCAGCTTTATTCTGAGTGAAATCAAAAATCAACTCGACTACCAGCGCAAAAAGTCCCAAAAACGAAAGCGGTGAAAAGGCTAAAATCCCCGCCGCTAACCACGTTAGTTAAAACTGCGATAGCCGATAAACGTTTCACCGCTGAGCATGCCACCGCCGGCCCCTGGGCCGCAGTGGGCCTGCGGCCCGGTGGGAGCAGAGCAATTATAACGTTTAATAATCATCATGCCTGATCCCTTCAAATGGCTTTCCGAATCCAGCCACCGACCGGCCCTTCTATTATTTTTTTTGTTATCCGCCGCGCTGCTGACCAGCATGCACGCATTGGACCAAACATTGATAACTGAGGCTGCACCAAGCGGCATCGTTTCATCTGAACTGGCAGGAAGCATCGAAAAAGTCGGGCACATCTTTAAAGAATGGGGACCGCAAGGCAAGGCCTATGCCACGTTAAGTCTTGGTCTTGATTATTTATTTCTTTTTGTTTATGCCTTATTTATATCTTGTAAATTTCAATTTTGTTTGGTGGGGGGCGGCCTTGACTCGGCTGAGGCGTTGGCCCCTGAACTTACGACTGACACGCTCGTCGCAGGCCGACCGCAATATTGGGAGAAGATACGATGATTAACCATGTAGTTTTAGCAAAATTTAAGCCCGGTGTCGGAAAAGCAGATATTGAAGAACTCGAAAGGATGTTGGATGATCTGCCAAACAAGATCACTGAAATCCAAACATATGAGTTCGGGCGGGATCTTACCCGCTCTGCAAAGTCCTATGACTTTGCGATAGTGGCCCTCTTCGCCAACCTGCAAGCCTTGGATCGCTATCAAACCCATCCCCAGTATCTGCCGGTTGTCAAAATAATGCAGGAAATTTGCGATGATATCATTACGGCGGATTTTGAAGGGTCGAATGCAGGCTCAATCGATATTGAAAGACCGGAATGGGATTTCAAGCCATTCAATCCCTAATAGCTTCCAATAAAATGCAAATCGATATGCGAGGCAAACTCAACCGGACCGCCGGACAGCGATGCGCTGAGTTTATGACGGAGTCGAATTAAAAATGAGAGGATACCGGTAATGAAAAAGGAGATCAAACCCGATACCTGGATTTGGGTGGTTGTACAAAATCCCGGTGCCGATGAACAGTTTCTGGGGCAGGAGTACGAAGATCAAAACGTGTCATTTATTCCCGCCTTTTTTGAAAAGGAAGGTGCCCAGCAATGTTTGGTTCATATGACAACCAGGAAGGGCAATAAATATGAAGTTCAGGCCGTATACTATAGCGAACTGGTCCAAGCGGCCGCCAAAAATGGCTTCATGATATTCATGCTGAATGCAGATGGAGAGATACTGGAAAAGATTAGGCCCTAAAGTCTCCGGCAGGTGAGCAAGGCGAACTCAGCTCTCCACATTCAGATGAAATTTGATTGAATTGGATTCTCTAATAGCAGGAGACACGCGATGGGTTTTATTCAGATAGAAGATGAGTTGGGGGCGCATAATTATAAACCCCTTGACGTAATTATTTCCCGCGGCGAAAGAGTCTGGGTTTGGGATCATGAAGGCCGCAAGTATCTTGATTGTCTGGCAGCATATTCGGCCGTTAATCAAGGCCATTGCCATCCCAGGATTATGAAAGCCCTGGTCGAGCAGGCCGCGAAGTTGACTCTGACATCCCGGGCGTTTCGAAATGATAAGCTCGCCCTGCTTTACCAGACCATCCGCGAATACATCCACTACCACAAGATTCTGCCCATGAACAGCGGATCTGAAGCCGTAGAATCGGCTATCAAAGCGGTGCGCAAATGGGGGCTTATTTCCTTAACGGACTGCGTCAAATCGACAGCCACCTGATCAAGGAGGCCCGCGGCCGGGGGCTGATGATTGGCCTAGAGCTAAAGTTTGAAGCCGGCGGTGCCCGCCGCTACTGCGAAAAACTAAAGGAAATCGGAATGTTATGCAAAGACACCCACAACGACATCATCCGCATTTCTCCGCCCCTAGTGATACAAAAGGACGAAATCGATTGGGCCCTTGAACGTTTTGAAACAGTTTTGACCCAAAGCCACTAATTTTCTGAAAAAATTAACACCTGAATTTATAGCAGCAAACTTCGCTTCGAATAAATTACTGATGTACAAGCTTATTCATTGCGGCTCGGAATACGTGCGAAATTCAGGTAGAAGCTTACAGAGCGAATTAATTAAGGGAGACACTGTAATGGAAAATTTGATTTATCTCGACAATGGCGCCACTTCCTATCCCAAACCGGATGAAGTATACACCTTTATGGATTCTTTTTACCGGCGCTTCGGCGTCAACCCGGGACGCTCCGGATATGACCTGTGCATGGAAACCGGCGCCGTCGTGGACACGACCCGCAAAATGCTGGCCGATTTTTTTAACGGCGATGACCCCAACCGTCTGTGCTTTTCCTATAACTCCACCGACGCGCTGAACCTGATCATTTTCGGTATGCTGCAGCCGGGCGATCATGCCGTCACCACCACCCTCGAACACAATTCGGTACTCCGACCACTGTATCACCAGAACAAATTCAATGATGTCGAGGTTGATTACGTTCCGTTCGACACCAATGGATTTGTCGATCCTGACGAAATCAAACAAAAAATTAAAGCAAATACCCGCCTGGTCATTGTCAATCATGCCTCCAACGTGATCGGTACGGTGCAACCCGTGGAGGCCATCGGCCGCATCTGCCGCGAGCACGATGTCGCGTTTGCAATTGATGCCTCCCAGTCCGCCGGCAAAGTACCGATTGATGTCGAGCAGATGCACATCGATGTCGTGGCGTTTACCGGCCATAAATCATTGCTGGGCCCGACCGGCATTGGCGGTCTATATGTGCGAGAGGGGATTGAGATTCGACATACCCGGGCCGGTGGAACGGGAGTCCGGTCGGCCCAGCGGTTGCATCTGGACGAGTATCCCTACCGGCTTGAGTACGGGACCGGCAATGTCGTGGGTATTGCGGGGATACATGCCGGTTTGAAATGGATCCAGCAAAAAGGCCTGGATCAGATTCACCACCAGGAAATGAAGCTGACCCGGATGCTGAGAGACGGACTCAGGGAGATAGATGGGATCCTGCTGTATGGTCAGGATGATTTGACCGACCACATTGCCGTTCTCAGCTTCAATATCGAAGGAATGGAAGCACTCAACACAGGCACCTTATTGGACGGCGAGTACAATATCGCCTGCCGCACCGGACTCCATTGCGCCCCCTTGGTGCACGAGCAATTGGGTACCGATAAAATTGGCGGGACGGTGCGCATGGGTATCGGCCCCTTTAATACCGAGGCGCACATCCAAACCGCAATCCGGGCCGTGGCGGAAATTGCGGATTTTCAAAATAAGAAGTAACCTTAAAAAGTATCAAGGCTAGAGTTGAACGAAAGGCTTTTAATATAATTTTCTGCCGGATTCCAGATCATATACAAGCCGCGGGTTAACGCACCGCAGGTTACCACACAGGGCAACCTTCCAGCCAGATTAAATTTCACTCCGACAGCCGGGGTGCGTGATTCGATCCGCCCGCCCCGGGGCTGCATAATTTCCGGTCTGTGGCTGTGTCCTCTGAAGATGACATGCCGGGGAAACTCCATAAAAGACCGGTGGGCCTCTTTTTCAGACATGGTGCCAATCATACAGGTAAGACCCAATGCATCGGCAAACGGCAGGGAATGGGTGAAAATAGCATTGTGATAACTTTGAACCAGCGGCAGGTTCTGGATGTATTTCAGAATTTTGGAATCAACAGGGGCATCTTTCCGGCCAATATGGTTGGCAACAATCGCATGATCATTGTTGCCTTTAATCGTGATCACACGCTGTCCCTGTAGGGGCCCCAGGCAGGCTTCGGCGGTTTCAGGACGGGTTGAATCGCAAACATCTCCAAGATGATAGATGCGCCGGCAATTCAAGCCCTTGAACGCGTCAAGGGCGGCCCGGATAGTCTCAGATTTCCCGTGACTGTCGGCCATGATTCCGATCATTGTTTGCTTCCTAAAGGTTCGGGGTTTCCTTCTTCGCCCTTCGGGGTTCGCAGGGCAAGCAGGGTTAATGGTTCAGAGGTTCAGCTCCGCCTCTGGCCGCGAGCGTCCAGTTTAATCGAAATAGAAACTTTTGAAAAAGCGAATAGCGAATATCGAATAATGAATGTCGAATGTCGAAGGAATGTATTCTGTCTATTTTATAAAAAAAGACTGAGCGAAGCGAAACCACCCTTCGACATTCGATATTCGATATTCTGCGGTTCTGCGGTTCGCTTTTGATGAAGTTTCATATGAGGTTATCTTCTCAGAAAATTTTCGAACCCTTCTGGTCTCATATTTTTCCCCTCCAGCTCCCAAGAGACAACGGTTGCCGGGGGAGGGGCGGCTTGAAATGTTGGCTCAGGATTAAAGCATTTTAGTTCACCGCGATGAATTTGCAGTTGGATGAGAAGCGCTTGGTTCGTTTGAGAAAAAAAGTAATAGCTCCGTGGTTAACCTTTGAACCGTGAACCTTTGAACCTTGAACGATTGCAGCGTCATTTCATCAACGCCCGCAGCCCCAAGAAACGATCTTGAGCACTCAAAATTAACCCAAACAATGCCGAATGCCAATGATCTTAAAATTTTTAATAGCAACCTAAGTAACTTAAAACTTTTTGAAAAGGATTAAATCACAATTTATGTTCATCCGGCCTAGCAGAGAGCGTATACCTGGAATAGATATTGCATATTCAACCATTCTGATGCTTTTTCCAACGACTTCGCCCTAATATATATCGCCACCGGGCGTATAATAAATATGCGAAGCATTTGGTAATGAATCCACCACATAGGACTGACAAAGCTTTTCATTTATCAAATGACCATGTAGAATCTCGATGGGCAATTTTTCAGGGCGGATTAATTAGGATACGTGATTTTCAGTGGTATGACAAACCCAAAATCTATCGTTTAGGGACAAGAACACCAAACACCGAAGCAGAGAATTTTCTCGGTACGCCGTATGAGTAATATTGAAAATTTTGATATTCGAACCCAGGTCATCGATTCGGTAGTCGAAACATTCGACACTGTGGTATCGATGAAAATCGGGGTTTCTGATTCAGAGCCGCCGGATACTGGCGGCGTAAGCCGGATGGTGGCTGCGGTTAATTTTACCGGCAACATCATCGGTTTAATTAATATCCAGGTATCCTCCGAGCTAGCCCGCTTGATGATGGCTAATATGCTCGCCCTCGAACCCGAAGCGGTCGAAGATGAGGATCAAATCAAGGATTTGCTGGCCGAAATCAGCACCATTATCGGCGGCAACCTGAAATCAGCCCTGAATGATGCCGGCCATCCCTGTGTTATTTCACCCCCCTGCCTCACCCACGGCGCCGACTTTTCCATCAAATCCTTGAACATGGATCGGTTTGAACGCTATGTTTTTACCTGCCAGCAAGAGTTTATTTTTGTCGAAGTCGGTCTTAAGGCCCAGCAGGTTACCGGAGACGGGGATGATTTCAGTTCCATCGATGTGCTGAGAAAATTAGACCATGTCGATACCGAAAAGATTAATGCACTGGATATAAAAGCCCAAGTCTCCGAAGCCGTGATCGATGTTTTCGACACAATGCTTTCGGCCCAGCTCAAGCCCACGGATACGATCCCTTCTGAAAGTCTGGAAGACCTGCGCAATGTCGGATCTGTCAGTTTTGCCGGAGAGGCAGCCGGGATGGTCAGTATCCATGTGGGTGATAATTTCACGCGCCAGTTAGCGGCCCGCATGCTCGGAATGGAGGTTGCGGAGCTTGAGGGCGACGAAGAGATCCAAGACATGTTGGGCGAGGTGGGAAATATTGTTGGTGGAAATTTAAAATCCGCCTTTACCGATGCCGGATTGGCCTGCGCCCTTTCAACGCCTTCATTCACCACTGGAACCGATTTCAAAATCGAATCGCTCAACCTGGAAAAATATGAGCGGTTGGCTTTCCGAAGCGATGATAACATCGTTTTCGTAGAAATGGGTGTGAAGATATCTGAACTGATACAGGCTGGCGGTCAACCGGGCAAAGATACCCATTTTGCGGTTGAAGATGAAGCGGCTGAAAACGGTACCGTCCAGGAAGCGTCAGCAGCACCGCCAGAAGTCAGTAAAGACCAGGAAGCTGACTGCGCTGGATTGACAGCTGAAGATCCGCCGCAGGCGCAGCCCCCGACTCAGCCGGCGGCAGCCCAAATGGCAGACCCCCCGCCTGCTGCGCCACCGGTTCAGGAGGCAGCACCACTATCACCGGAAAGCAGGGAACCGAGACGACCCGAGGATTTCGACCTTGACCTTCTACTCGATATTCCGTTGGAAATTAAAGTTGAATTGGGTCGCACAAAAATTCAGCTTCAAGAGCTGCTTGACCTTGCACCCGGGTCGGCCGTCAAACTTCTGAAGTTGGAGGGAGAACCGGTCGATATCCTGGCCAATGAGACGTTGATTGCCAGGGGAGAGGTCGTTGTTCAAAACGAAAAATACGGCATTCGGGTTACCGAAATTACCAGCCGTATGGACCGGATTCGAGGTTTTAGCATATAACAGAGGTTAAAAGGTTCAGCGTTCACGGTTCAAAGGTTCGATCCCGCCGACTATCGGCTAATTTATAAAATTGATACATCCGACTTCCGCATTCCGGCTTCCGAATTCAAAAGCCTGGCCTCATTCCACCTCCGGCACGTTCAATATTTTAGCCTCATGACCGGTTTTAGCAATAAACCGCTTCAAATTTTCACGGGAAATTACCAGGGTACTGGTATTAACCAGCGGATGGAACTGAAAAGCCTTTGAGTGCCACAAAGACTCGTCAACAATCAGTTCGACAGCATTGCCGGGGTCATTGAAGATAGCAAACAGGGTAACGGCGCCGGGTTCTACACCAAGATATTTTTTAAGCCGATCCGCTGATCCAAAACTTAAGCGGTTTGATCCGACCACCCGGGGCAAAGCCCTTAAGTCAACTCTTTTACCAGCCGGAACGACGACCAGAAAGTGCCGCAGTCCTTTTTTATCCCGCAGGAAAAGATTTTTGGTTTTGGCTGCCGGAAGCGCCGGTACCAACCGACTGGCTTCTTCGACCGTGTAGACCGGCGGATGGTCATGCCGTTCATATTCAATGCGGTTTTCCGCCAAAAATTGATAAAAGTCGGGCATCTAAATTGTCAGCAAAGTCAGAAAGTAGATTGAGCGGCTCAAAGTCCTCTCGCAAATTCGTCTAATTTACGAGTCCTTAAGCTATTCTTTTGATGGTGCCGTGGCCGTGTGCCCATCGATGGTTGATGTTGGGAAGATGGGCTTGTCGTTGAGCGCTTTATCCGGATATTTGCCAAGGGAACTGCCGGTGTGACAGCCCGGCCAGCACCGCACCCGGTAGTAACGCATCGGTTTATCCGGCAGCGGACCGTCGCTGGGATAATAGATTCCGGGGGCAATCGGCACCTCCCACGTCACTTGTTGCGAGGGTGCCGCCGCAGGGGATCCAGACCCCTTGACCCTCTGGGTATTGCTGCCCATAACCGGAAGCAGTCCGGCAAAGACGACTAACATCACACATGAAACAAGGATGATGATATATTTCATCTCTATTTCCTCCTTTCAATTGAGATATTCATTTAGTCATTTTTTTTAGAGGATAATTCCTCAACTTCATCAATACTTTTGGGGATGGGCTTTCCCAGTATGCGCTGCCCTCCATCGACAACCAGGACATCGTCTTCGATGCGAATACCCCCGAAATCACGATAGGTTTGCACCTTATCATAATCGATGAATGCTTCGAATTTTTTTTCAGCTTGCCACTGATCGATCAGCTCCGGTATAAAATACAAACCCGGCTCAACGGTGATGACAAAGCCGGCTTCAAGTTTTTTGGCAAGTCTCAGGCGGTTGATGCCAAACTGGGGATTTCTTTGAATGGCATCGGTATACCCGACATAGTCTTCACCAAGATCCTCCATGTCATGCACATCCAGGCCCAGCATATGACCCAACCCAGCCGGATTAAACAAGGCATGGGCGCCGGCGGCCACCGCTTCGTCCACATCTCCTTTCATCAACCCCAGGGCGATTAGGTCCAGCGCTATATCTCTGGCAGTATTTAGATGGATCTCCCGATACTCAATGTCGGGACGCACACGTTCAACAGCTTTTATCTGGGCCTTGAGCAGAATGGAATACATTTCCTTTTGTTTTTCACTAAATTTCCCGCCCACCGGAAAGGTTCTGGTAATGTCACTGGCATAGTGCAGAGCGGATTCACTGCCGGAATCATTGATGACCAGATCATTTTCCCGCATGACATTCCCATGGTGGGGGTTGTGAAGGATATGCCCGCGGGTTGTAAAAATTATCGGATACGCCGGTATCGAGCTGACTCGGGAATAGGCAAGTCCGGCCATGGCTCCGACTGCTTCCTTCTCATACATCCCCGGGCGTGATATTTTCATAGCCAGGGTGTGCATTTCAAAGGTAACATCCAGCGCCGTTTCGATCTGCTGAATTTCTTCGGCGGTTTTTATTGATCGATGACTGACAACAGCTTTGATGAAGGAAGGCGAAACGTGCTCGTTGACAATCCCCGCGCTCAACCCCAACAAGCGCTGAATCTTGATTAAATTTTCCGGTCGATATTGCGGCAGAAAATGTACCCTGCGACCCTTTTGCACCGCTGCCTGCAAAGCGCCTTCAAGCTGATCCGGAGTCGAAACGTCTTCAACACCGGCGGCCAGACAATGCTCTTTTAGGCTGGTCTGGGGTCCGCTCCAGATGATATCTTCAATCGTCAGATCCCGTCCGAAAACAGTTTCCCGGTCCTGATCGATATCGATGATCGCTGACAAGCCGGGCAAATCGATGCCCCAGAAATACAGAAACGTACTATCCTGCCGGAAGGCATACGCGTTGTCCGGATAGTTTATGGGACTTTGGTCGTTGCCCAGAAACAACAGAATTCCCGATTTGAAGTTTTCTTTCAGTCTTTTGCGTCTTTCGATATATGTTGAAGCTGGAAACATTTTCATAGTCTGCCTTTTTAAATTTCCTCACCACGGATCTTCACGAAAATACACGGAAACAATTTATTTTTATTCGGAATCTTTCTGTGCAGCTCCGTGCCCTTCCGTGGTAATTCTTTAGTTTTTTACCTTCTGTGCGCTTTGCGCTCTACCCTATGCATCATGCCCTTCCCATCCCACCTTCCCAACCTCTCACCTTCTTTCATCTGGCTTCCGACTTCCGCATTCCGACTTCCCACTTCCGAATTCTGTCATCGCCCCCCGGCATTCAGCCTCACCGGGCAGGCAACCCAATGGTCACCGGCAGCATTCTCAAGCACCGGCATTTTAACGGAACATTCCGCAACGGCATAGGAGCAGCGCGGATGAAAGCGGCATCCGGAAGGCGGATCGATGGCACTGGGGATTTCACCTTTGGGAATGGTGTCGGTGCGCCTGAATTTGGGATCCGGCACCGGTACGGCTGCCAGCAGAGATACCGTATACGGATGCACCGGATGTTTGAAGACCTCATCCAGCGGTCCGATTTCAAGGATCTGGCCCAAATACATAATGGCGATACGGTCACAGATATACTTGCAGGTGGCCAGATCATGGGTAATAAAAAGATAGGTCAGATCAAATTCTTCTTTTAATCGAACCATCAATTCCAGAATCATAGCACTGACAGATACATCGGCCATGGCGAGAGGCTCATCGGCCACCACGAAATCCGGATCGGTAATTAAGGCCCTGGCGATCACCACCCGCTGCCGCTGCCCCCCGGAAAGCTGATGGGGATATTTTTTGCTCAAAAATGCGGCCGGTGAAAGCCCCACCTTTTCCATGATATCATGGGTCCTATCTCTGATTTCCGCAGCACTGTGCGAGGTGTGAATTTGAAGTGGATGGCCGATGGATGCCCCGATGTTCATCCGCGGGCTCAGTGAAGCAAAGGGATCCTGGAAGATGACCTGCATTTTTTCACGCAGATGGCGCATCTCCTCGGTTGTGTTGTGAAAGACTGATTTGTCCCGGTACAGGACTTCGCCGCCGGTGGGTTCGAGCAGCCGCAGTAGCAGTCGGCCGGTGGTTGTTTTGCCGCAGCCGCTTTCTCCGGCAAGCCCCAGAACCTCCCCCTCCCGGATAAAAAAAGAGACATCGTCCACGGCTCGCACCACGCGCTTGTCCTTGCCAAACAAATGCGCCAGAAACCCCTTATCAAGGGGAAAGTGTTTTATCAAATTATTAATTTGAATCAGTTTGTTCATAGCTCATTCATACAACCAGCACGCGGCCAGATGATCGTCCTTATAAACATTCGGCGGCATCTCCCGACGGCATTTATCCATAACGTGCGGGCAACGGGGGTGAAAAACGCAGCCGATCGGCGGATCAACCAGATCCGGCGGAGCCCCGGGCATGATGTGCAGTTCCGGTTGATCCATTTTAATATTGGGAATGGAAGCCAGAAGCCCCTGGGTGTAGGGGTGCAAAGGCTCGGCAAACAATGCTTCAGCCTTGCCGGATTCAGCCAGACGCCCCCCGTACATAACGGTTATGCGATCGGCCATCTGGGCCACGATCCCAAGATTGTGAGAGATCAATAAAATTGTCAGGTTGAACTGGGCCCGCAATTCATTCAAAAGATCCAGGAATTGGGCTTCAACAATCACATCCAGCGATGTCGTCGGTTCATCCGCGATGAGTAAATCCGGATTCAACACCAGGGCCATCCCGATCATGATACGCTGGCGCATGCCCCCTGACATCTGATGAGGATATTCACCGAGTCTATCCGCTGCAATGCCCAGACGCTTAAGCATCTGCCCGGCACGCTCCAGGGCCTGTTTTTTGGAAACTCCCTTTTCATGAGTTCTAATAGTCTCTGCAAACTGGTCGCCGATGCGAAAAAGCGGGTTGAGAGAGGTCAGGGGATCCTGAAAAATCATGGCGATCCGTTTGCCGCGCAGACCTAAAATTTCCCCCTCACTCATGGTCAGGATATCACTGCCATGATAGCGAATCTGCCCGCCGGCAAACATTCCGGGTGGCCTGAGAAGCCGCAGGATAGAAAAACCCAGCGTGGATTTACCGCAGCCGGACTCTCCCACCAATCCCATGACTTCCCCCTGTTTAAGGTCGAGACTCACATTTTCAACCGCACGCACCGTTCCGATATGGATCGGAAAATGCACATTTAAATTTTCTATTTCAAGAATGTTGTGATTCACGCTAACGCTCCAACAATCTTGGATTCAGAATCTCGGCCAGTCCCTCACCCAGCATGGTGAATCCGACCGCCAGCAGCGAAATCATGGCCCCCGGAAACGTAATCAGCCACCACTGACCCGACGGCAGAAACTTTTTACCCATGGCCAGATCCATCCCCCAGTCCACTACACTGGGCGGCAGCCCCAAGCCCAAGTAAGTTAAAGCCGCCTCGATCATGATGGCATCCCCGACGTTCATGGTAAATACTACGGCTGTGGTGGCAATGACATTAGGAAAGATATACTTCCATAAGATGGATAGGCCGGGGGCCCCAATTGCCTTGGCGGCTTCGACATACAACTCTTCCTTGATGGTCAGTGTCTGGCCCCGCACCAGCCGGAAGTAGGTCGGAATATATATGACGGCCACGGCGAAAGAAATACTGATAATCCCCGGCTCCAGCATTGCCGCAAAGGCAATCGCCAGAATAAGACCTGGAAAGGAGTAGACTGAATCCATCACCAGCGACAAGAGCTTATCAAAAGCACCACCGGAAAAACCAGAGATCAATCCCAGTGAGATCCCCACGATCGACGATATAATGGCCGCCAGGATCGCCACCCCCAGGATCGTGCGGGCACCGAAAATGATGCGGGAAAAGACATCGCGCTGCAGATTGTCAGTCCCCATGAGATGTTCCGCGCTCGGCGGTGCCAGTTGGGGACCGGTATCCTGATTAAATGGACTGTAAGGCGCAATGGTGCCGGCAAACAGGGCCATTAACATAATTGCCAGGATGATGAAGGCGCCGATCACCAGAATCCACCATTCCACCCCGTACTTTTGGCCCATACGCGAGAAGTGCCCGATGAACCTTGCCAATGCTGCAGTGGGAGAATGTTTCATAGTTATGTTTTCAATTTCATAAGGTTTTTAGTTCTACAAAATGAGGCATTACTTTTTTAAAAACTTCATCCGGATAATTTGAAAATGACTAAAATGATCTAAAATGACTAAAATTAATGTGTCGCTTCGCTCCGTCTTCTTTATCAGTTTTGATAATTGGCCATAAGAACCCCCAAATCAGATAAATAATCCGTTGACCTGCATTGCCTTTCTATTTCAATCGATAAAATTCCTCAACTTTAGGCATTTTAGGCACTTTGCAATTTTAGTCATTTCTACGTGAAGCTTCATATCTGCATAAAAAAATATTTTGCCACGATATTCACAAAATTCATTTTTAACAACCTAGTACCTCACCCGCGGATCCACCATGGCGTAAATAATATCCACCACCAACGAGACGCCCGCCACGATCAGGGCAAAAATGACGATGACCCCTTGAATGGTGGGATAATCTCTCAGATAGATTCGTTCCAATAGCAGCCGCCCCATGCCGGGCCAGGAAAAAGTGGTTTCGGTTAGCACAGCCCCGGACATCAAAATAGCGACCTGCAGCCCCATCATGGTCAGGATGGGCACAAACGCATTTATCATGGCATGCTTGTACACCACGCGAAAGTGCCTGATTCCCCGGGCTTCGGCTGCCAAAATATAGTCGGATTTGAGAACGTCCAGCATGTTGGCCCGGGTCAGGCGAATAAAAATTCCCGACAGGGTCAGCCCCAGGGTGACGGACGGCAAAACCAGGTGAATCAGGATGTCCTTGAGCGCCTCATAATCCCCGGCCAGAATCGTATCCAGAATATAAAAGCCGGATTTGTCAAACGCAGCGACAAATACCCGGGCACCGGTCCGGCCGGCTATCGGGAAGATATCCAGCCAGATGCCGAATATCATTTGCAGCATCAAGCCTAGCCAATAAACCGGAATACAATAAATCACGATACCATATAAACGGATGGTGTAGTCCTGGGTGGATCTGCGTTTGTCGGCGGCATAAGCCCCCAGGGGCACCCCCACCAAAAGCGTGATCAACATGCCAAAAAAGGTCAATTCAATGGTGGCCGGCAGTTTTTCCTTGATCGTATCGATAACCCGCTGTTTGAATATCATGGAATTTCCCAGATCCAGGCGGCAGATTTGCCACAGGTAGCTGCCGTATTGCATGATCAGCGGTTTATTCAGGCCCAACTCTTCTTTTTTCTGTTCAATGACTTTTTCCGGGGCATGGCCGCCCAGCATCGAGGAAACCGGATCACCGGGCATCACCCGCACGACCACGAAAACGATCGTTAACAGAATGAAAACCATGGGGATGGTGAGCAAGGTGCGCGCGATAATGTATCGAAGAAGATTTTTCATAGGGGAACATAAATAACAATGGCTAACCGGAAAAACCTGATTTGTCGATTAATAGGTTTCAGGTGTCAGGTTTCGGGTGTCAGGAACAAATATCAAAGCCGAATTCTAAGGTTTCAATGCATAGTCGCCTAAGAACCGGCCGACAAATAACCAATATATTCAACTCTATTCCTTGAAATTGCTGCTCTATTTAAGGGAGCCGCAAAGCTAATTTCACAGATTTCAGTTTTTTTAGGACTGCCACTGCCTGACACCTGAAACCTGACACCTGAAACCTTTATTATCTTTACTTTACTTTCTCGATCGGCGCATACATAAATTGAAGCGTCGGTGAAATTTTGATGCCATTGATGTCGGTCTGGGAAAACATATACAAAGTTCCCTGGAAAATAGGGGCTGTCGGAACTTCAACGGTCCACATCTGCTGTATCTTTTTGAAAATGGCCTCCCGTTCGCTCTTGCTTGTCGTTTTCTGTTCTTCTACAAACATGGCATCCCACTTGGGATTGGAAAAGTAAATGCCATTGCCCTTGGATCCGGCAGTGCCGGCGAAGGCGGCCGTATAGTTATCCGGATCGATGTAATCCGGGTACCAGCCCAGCAGGTAGACCGGCATCAGCTGGTTATGCCAATTGTCCTTGTAGGTGGCCCATTCGGCGGATTTAACCGTGACATCCATGACACCGGTGGCCTCAAATTGAGCTTTGAGCACCGCGGCCATGTCTACTTCGGTGTCGCCGTAGTGGCTGGGGGTATACCAGAATTCAAATTCCAGCTTGTTGTCTTCATTAAAGCCGGCCTGGGCCAGCAGTTTGCGGGACAATTCGATGTTCCCGTCACCGAGGGTTCCTTTGAAGCTGTCTTCGTGGGTCCACATCCCCATGGGTACCATGGAGTAAAGGGGCTCATTCTGGCCCAGAAAGACCTTTTTAATGATATCCGGTCGATTGATGGCCGCGGCCACGCCCTGGCGTACTATTTTGTTGGTGAAGGGCTCGGTGTTGTTCTGAAAACACAAATAACGGATGTAGGGACCCTGGCCCTTGATGGTTTTAATTTTCCTCATATTCTGCAGGTCATTGATATCCGACGGATTGAACGATTTAAATGCAAAATCCAGCTCGCCTTTTTCCAGAGCCAGCCGCATGGTGGTGGCATCGGCAAAGTACCGGATGATGATCATGTCGTTTTTCGGCTTCTCACCGACATAATAGGGATTGGCCTCCAGGGCAATCTGCTGGTCTCTTTTGAAGAA
The DNA here is from genome assembly GCA_963710795.1 of uncultured delta proteobacterium. GTDB lineage: Bacteria > Desulfobacterota > Desulfobacteria > Desulfobacterales > JAFDCJ01 > JAFDCJ01. The sequence continues at coordinate 67,554 of CAVQBT010000067.1, read as the reverse complement.
AATCACCCGATATGCTCCCAGGCCAACCAGTTTCCCGCCTTTTAGGGCGGAAGGATCCTGAACAATCTTGTCGGCCGGATAGATGTTGGGGTTGACCGGATAATAAGGAACGGTTGCCACCAGGTCCGGGAAATAAGCCACCGGATTTTTCAAGTTGAATTTGACCCGATACTTATCCAGGACCTCCACGCTCTTGACAAAGTCCGTGACCAGCCAGGAAGGGTCCCCCGCAATCCGCATGACCCGATCGATGGACCATTTGACGGCATTGGCGTCAAAGGGCGTGCCGTCGGAAAATTTCACCCCTTTTTTAAGCTTGAAAATATAGCCTTTGCCGGCGTCAACGATTTCATAGGATTCGGCCAGGCCCGGCACCAGGTTGGTTTTCCCTGCCGGATAGGACATCAATCCGCGATAGATGTTATAAAAAATTTCCCAGGTGTGAAAATCATAGGCATTGGCCGGATCCATATCGGTCACTTTTTCGGTGGTGCCGTAAACCAGCGTAACCTTGGCAAAGCTATTGGATGCCATAAAAACCAAGCCCACTGCCATTAGACAAATTAAAACCAGTTTGATAAGTTTCATCTCTCATTCTCCTTTCATTAGGGTGATCGGTTCAAGTTTCAAGGTTCAGGGTTCAGGGTTCAGCGCCGCCGCCGGCCAAAAAAACGGCCGGTCAAATCGAAAAAAAACTAATCGTTCACCGCAGAGTTCGCCGAGAACGCTGAGAAAGAAAATTTTAAATAATCTCTGCGCTCTCCGCGTGCTCTGCGGTGAGATACCTCTTGGAAATGGCATCGGATTTCATGAAGTTTCATACGAGCGGTTTTGAAACTCTGATCAGCACATTTTATACGCAAACAGACCCCATACCGCCAAATCCATTGTTTTTAACCATGAGACCCATTTTTCATATAAAATCAAATTAAAAGCAAGCATTAATTCAGCTGACTTTCCATTCACACCATTGACACACCAGATCGAGAACGATAAGGAAAGACCCATGCCCGTTATTTTGCCACGAATGCGCAAAGAACGAATTATAGAGCGAAAATAAACAGATAGAATACCATAAATATTCAATCTTCAATCTTCATTCTTCAATTGACAGGGGTGCGCTATGAAAAATTGGAACCCGCCGGAACACTGGCTCAAAATAAGCACCATCGATGCCCACACCGCCGGTGAACCGTTTCGCGTCATTACCGCAGGATTGCCGGACCTGCCGGGTGAGACCATCCTGGCACGGCGCCGGCACATGCAGGATCATCTGGACCACCTGCGCACGGCGTTGATGTGGGAGCCGCGCGGCCACGCGGATATGTATGGTTGCATCGTTACTCCGCCGGTAACTCCCGGGGCGGATTTCGGCATCCTGTTCCTGCACAATGAAGGCTACAGCACCATGTGCGGCCACGGCATAATCGCCATTGTCAAAGTGGCACTGGAAACCGGCCTGGTGCCGCAAAGGGCGCCCGAAACCACGATCCGCATCGATTCACCGGCCGGCCTGGTGACGGCGCATGCCTGTATCGTTGAAAAAAAGATCCAACGCATTTATTTTGAAAATGTCCCTTCATTTGTGTTGGCGCTCGATGATGTGATCGAGGTATCCGGCATCGGGCAGGTTCGGTATGATATTGCCTTTGGCGGTGCATTTTACGCTTACGTACAGGCGGCAAGCATCGGGCTGACCTGCACCCCGCGGGACTTTCCGGCCCTGGTTCAAAAAGGCATGGCCATTAAACGAGCCATCATGAAAACCCGTGACATCACCCACCCTTTTGAGAAAGATTTAAGCTTTCTATACGGTACGATCTTCATCGGACCGGCTGAGGCTGAAACCGCGCACAGTCGCAATGTCTGCGTCTTTGCCGAAGGAGAAGTGGACCGCAGCCCCACCGGCACGGGTGTCAGCGGCCGCCTGGCCATCCACCATACCCGCCAAGAAGTCAGCCTTAACCAGGCCATCACCATTGAAAGCATTATCGGCACCCGCTTTTGCGGCAGGATTATTCGCGAGACAATCTTTGGCCCCTATGCCGCCGTCATTCCGCAAATTGAAGGCAGCGCATATATCACCGGTCGGCACGAGTTTTTAATCGATCCGGACGATCCGCTCCAGGATGGTTTTATACTAAGATGAGTTGTACATTCGAATTATTTAGCAGGGCAAATAATTTGGTGCTTGAGATTTAGATTTTTTTTGTTTTATAGTAACCGCTCGGCGGTTCAGCGTTAATCGGTTCGGGTCCAATCTGATTTTAAAAATAGATTGCGCGCAGCGTTTTCTTAACTTTAGGCATTTTAGGCAATTTAGAGCACTTTTGGCATTCATTTAATATGCTATATTAGTCTGTTCAAGGTGTGGAAGCAAAGCTACATATGAAACAGTAGTACTAACCATAACAAATTGGAGGTGCAGTATGTTGAAAAAATGTGTATTGGCGACAGCCGTCCTGATGATGATTTTGGGGTTGATTGTAATGCCGGCTGCGGCCGAATGGCCCAAAAAGGCCATTAAAATTATGATCCCCTGGCCGGCCGGCAACGATCCCTCGACCATGATCGCCACGGCCATGGCGCCGCTCATGTCCGATGAGCTGGGAGTGCCGGTCAAAGTGGTCAACAAGCCCGGCGGCGGCGCAGTGCTGGCCACCAACGAACTGGTCCAAAGCCGCCCGGACGGCTACACCCTGGGGCTGATCTCCATCGGGCCCATGATCACGCAGGTGATCCGGGGTAAGACGCCATACAAGAACCAGGATCTGAAACCCCTGGGACTGATCTGGTCTTCGCCTTTTACCCTGTCCTGCCGGGCCGATGCGCCCTATAACAATCTCAAGGAACTGGCCGAGTACGGCCAAAGCCATAAATTGCGGCTGGCGCACTGGGGTCTGGGTGCGGTGCCGACCCTGATTGCGATGAACGTGGCCAAAAAAGGCGGGTTCCAATGGCAGGAAACGGCTTACAAGAAACTCAACCCCCTGCTGGTGGTCAAGGGCGATGCCGACGTGATCACCTTCTCGACCCCCGGGGTCAGGGACTATGTGGAAGCAAAACAGATGAAAATCCTGGCCTGCATGCTGCCGAACCGGCTGCCCCAGTATCCGGACGTAGCAACCGTCAAAGAGCAGGGGTTCGGCGTGGGTTACTCCATCTGGTTCGGGGCTTTTGTGCCGGCTAAAACGCCGGACGATATCGCCCAAAAACTCAGTACGACTTTTTTCAACGTCATGGCCAAACCGGAAATTCAGGATGTGATTGAAAAAGTGGGGGTTATCCCGCATCCCATCGGTGCAGCTGCAGCCCGAGCCCAGATGGACAGCGAGCTGCAAGCCTTTGGTAGCATCATGAAGGAGCTGGGGATCATTAAGTAGCCCTATCTATAAATGAAGATTGAAGATTGAAGATTGAAGATTTATGGTATCGCTTCGCTCTGTCTTTTAAAGTTTGTCGATCATTCAAACCCGCTAAAGGAAACAGTCATTTAAGGCTTCGTTTTGATCTTTTAAACAAAAATTCAATTGCGGAGCGGAGCGACATCGCTATTCGACGTTCAATGTTGGACGTTCGATGTTCAGTCTTTTTGATACAGGAAAATCCATGAGCCGGGAAACTAAAAGTCCAAGCCGTGTCCACGATCTGTTTGCCGCCGTCCTGGGGGCCTTCGCGGCAGTTTGTCTGATCACATCCCCCTGGAATGTGGATACCGAAGGCCCCGACCCCTTTTACAAGGGCCCGCTCATCTTTCCCATCATGGTGTTGTCCATGATGATCCTGGCCTCCCTGCCGGCCTGCAAACGGCTTTTTTCTCCAGCCGATGGGAGTTCCTGGCAGTTGGACGGAGACGGCTACCCCCAAAAAACCCTGATCGTGCTGGGGCTGCTGATCGCCATGCTGGCCGGCTTGAGTCTGATCGGCCTGGAGATTTCCGCGTTTGCTTTTTTGAGTGTATCCCTGTATCTATTGGGCCATCGGGGTCCCTTGAAGCTGATTGTTTTACCCCTGGTCATGACCGGATTGATCGTATTGATTTTCAAATATTTTCTGGACGTTTTCTTTCCCACACCTTTTATCGCGGAGTGGCTATGGGGGTAATTTGTGTGGCATAACCTAATCAGCGGGGCCGCAGCGGCATTGACGTTGGCCAATATCGGGTCATTAGTTTTTGGGACCTTTGTGGGCATTGTGGTGGGCATCCTGCCCGGTATCGGTCCCATGGTGGGCATGGTGATGCTGTTGCCGTTTACCTTCGCGCTGTCCCCGGATGTGGCCCTGTCATTGTTGCTTGGCGTATTTTGCGGCGGTTATTTTGGCGGGGCGGTGCCGGCCATTTTGATGCGCACGCCGGGAGTGCCCTCATCCCTGGTCACCAGTTTTGACGGATTTCCACTCACCCGCAAGGGCGAGGCCCAGACGGCGCTGTCAGCGGCATTGCTGGGATCTTTCGGAGGCGGAATCATCAGTGTTATTGTCCTGGTGTTCCTGGCCCCTTTGCTGGCCCACGTGGCGGCGAATTTCGGTCCGCCGGAATATTTCGCCGCCGGACTTTTTGGCGTCACCCTGGTGGTGATGGCCAATCGCGACCGTTTGATGCAGGGAATCCTGCTGCTGGGTCTGGGGCTGTGGTTTTCGACGGTCGGCATCGATAGTGCGACGCTCTCGCCGCGGTTTAACTTTGGCACGCTGAGTTTGCAAAACGGGCTGCATATCGTACCGGTTTGCCTGGGCCTTTTCGGCGTGGGACAGACCCTGCTCCTGGTCGAACGCAAACTCCTGATGACCGACCAGATGAATCTCACCCGCAGCACGCTGGACTTTTCCAAACTCTGGGTGTTGTTGCGCTATTGGAAAACCCTGATCAAGTCCGGGCTGATCGGCACTTTTGTCGGCCTGTTGCCCGGCACCGGTTCCATCCTGGCCTCGTTTATGTCTTATGAGGCTGCCAAACGCTCTTCCAAACGCCCGCAGGATTTCGGCCAGGGTACGCCCGAGGGCTGCCTGGCTTCGGAAGCCGGCAACAATGCGGTGCCGGCGGGTGCCATGATCCCGCTGCTGACCCTGGGCATTCCGGGTGATGCTTTGAGTGCCGTGCTGCTGGGGGTCTTTACGATCAACGGAATTTATCCCGGCCCCCTGCTGCTGGTCAAAGAGCCGGTCCTGATCAACACGCTCTATTGCTCTATCTTTTTGATCAATATCACCGCCTTTTTGATGTTGGCATTTTGGCTCAAGCCGTTTGCCATGATTGTCCGGATTCCCTCCACCCTGCTGGCCGTAAACATCATGTTGATTTCGGTAGTCGGCATTTACGCGGTCAACACCCGCATCTTCGATGCGGCGGTGGCTGTTTTTATGGGTGTTCTGGGGTATATCCTCCTGAGGCTGAAATGGCCGGTGGTCAGCCTGGTTATGGGGGTGGTCCTGGGGGAGATCCTGGAAACCCGCCTGCGTGAAAGTTTAAGCATTGGCGAGGGCAATCCGATCATTTTTTTCACGCGACCAATATCCCTGGCCCTGATCATTTTAACGGTTCTGATCGTGATAATCCCCTACTACAAGGATCGGCGAGCAGCGCAACGGGCACAGAACCCGACGACCGAAACTTGAGTTGACCGGTAAGGGGGTTTGGACTTAAGCTACTGGAGTATTGGAGTATTGGAGCAATGGAGTAATGGAGTAATGGAGTGTTGGAGTATTGGAGTGTTGGAGCACTGGAGTATTGGAATACTGGAGTATTGGAGTATTAGAGTATTGGAGTGATGGAGTATTGGAAGAACCCCCTTTTTCCATCGCTCTCAGAAAACAGACGCCTGAAGAAAACCTGAAAGTTTAAGGCTCTTTTTTTTAAACCAACACTCCAGTACTCCATTACTCCAACACTCCAACTTTTTTAGAAAAGGAGCTATAAATGACTTACCCGACCATCTATCCCACCGGCGCCACGGTTTACCTGCCGGGGAAGTGCTGGAACGGCTACACCGTCTTCCAGGCCAAGGAGCACGGGGCGCTGCTAATCGACATGAACGGCCGCGAGGTACGCCTTTGGAAAGGCCTGCACGGTTTTCCCAATAAGCTGTTGCCGGACGGCAGCGTGCTGGGCCATACCGGGGAGCGCAATACTAATTTCGGCATGCAGGATTATCGAGATCTGATCCAAGTCGATTGGGAAGGACGCATTGTCTGGCAATTCAACGAGTATGATTATATTGAGGATCCCGGTGAAGCGCCCCAGTGGATGGCCCGCGTCCATCACGACTATCAGCGCGAAGGCAATCCGGTTGGCTATTTTACCCCCGGCATGGACCCCAAGGTTGACGGCGGCAATACCCTGCTGATCGGCCACAAAAATTTAGCATGCCCGGCGATTTCCGATAAGCCCCTGTTGGACGATACCATATACGAGGTGACCTGGGACGGCGAGTTGGTGTGGGAATGGATCTGCAGTGAACACTTCGAAGAGTTCGGTTTTCGCGAGGAGGCCAAAAACATCCTGAGCCGCGACCCCAATATGCGACCCACCGGCGGCGGCATGGGCGATTGGATGCACCTGAATTCCATGTCCACATTGGGCCCCAATAAATGGTATGACAACGGTGACGAACGCTTTCATCCGGATAACATTATTACCGACGGCCGTGAAACCAACATCATTTTTATCATCAGCAAAGAGACCGGTCAGGTTGTTTGGAAGGTGGGACCGAATTACGATGAAACACCCGAACAGATCGAGTTGGGCTGGATTATCGGACAACACCACGCCCACATGATCCCCAGAGGCCTGCCGGGCGAAGGCAATATTCTGGTCTTTGACAACGGGGGCTGGGCCGGATACGGGGCACCCAACCCCGGCAGCCCCACCGGCGCTAAAAATGCCCTGCGAGACTACTCCAGAGTGCTGGAATTCGATCCGGTAACCTTAAAAATTATCTGGCAGTATGGGCCGGGTGAGGCCGGGTTCGTCCATCCGACCGACAGCAACCGCTTTTACAGCCCGTTTATCAGCAGCGCCCAGCGATTGCCCAACGGCAACACCTTAATTGCGGAAGGCAGCGGTGGGCGCATCATTGAAGTCACCGCCGATCACCGGCTGGTTTGGGAGTACATCAGTCCTTACTGGGGCAAGCATTTTAAAATGAACATGGTGTACCGGGCATACCGGGTGCCCTATGAGTGGGTTCCCCAGTTGGATCAGCCCCGGGAAACGGCCATTGCACCCATTGATGTCACCACCTTTCGGGTGCCGGGCGCCGCTCCCGGCGGCACCGAAGCAGCGGTGAACGTGGAAGGGACCCTGCCCTATCAATCATCCTCGGCCCTGTGCGTGACGTCCGACACGGATGAGCCGGAATGAAGAAACTTGGCCATGGCGGCCGGACACGGAGATTGCCTCAGAAAGGGACTCTGGGGTAAAATTTCAGGAGAATTGGAGTAATGGAGTAATGGGAAAAATAGCTTTTCCGCGCATATTTCCGTGATAATTGTGATTTGGGTTCAGCTGGATGAAATTATTTGGCTCAATTACATTAATCTTACAAATGATCACATAGTAATGTCGGCTATAAGGCGGTTTACCTACGTCAATCTAAATTATCTCCAACACTCCAGTACTCCACTACTCCAACACTCCGGCAGGCTGCAGCCAACACAGCTCAGATATCTATGGCCTGCCAAGGTTGAAACAGGAGCTTGAATCATGCCAATCACCATCTATTCTGCACCGGGCTGTCTGCGCTGCAAAATCGTCAAACAGTTTCTGGATGACAGCGGCCGAACCTATCAGGATTTTGACGCGCTGGGCGAGGGGCGCAAAACTTTCAGCGACTTCTACCGGAACCACCGGAATCAGATCCACCGCGGCCCGGATGGGGTGGAGTTTCCCATTTTCAGCGAAGGTGAAACCGTGCTGCAGGGCCTGTCTGCAGTCCTGGCACACCTGATCGCAGGGCCGGCCTTGAAGGGCTTTTTCAAACACGGATCGCTGCATGGCCGGTGGGTGGACGGAATCCATATTTCCGGCGGCGTCCCGGTCCACGGCGAAGCATTGCTTGAGGTTTTAACTTTGTTAAAAAAACAACGGCTTAAACTTCAAATTGAAACCAACGGTGTGAACGCCGCTTTGCTGGAGCAGGTGCTGGATCGGAGACTGGCCGACCGGGTAATCATGGAGGTCAAAGGGCCATTGAAAATGTATGACTCAATTTTACAGCATCCGGTCGATCCGCAGGAAGTTAAGAGAAGTATCGCCCGGGTCTCCCAATGCGATGATTATTATTTCTACACCTCCATCGCGCCGATAGCCAGGCAGAATGATGACACTGAACAATTCAGCTACATCAGCCCGGCGGAAATCGCCGAGGCCGCCCTGTTGATTAAAGAAGCTGCCGGCGATAACCGGCAGCCATACAGATTAAAGGCTTTTGATCCCCGAACGGCAGACGATCCTAAACTGCAGGGATGCGCGGCTTTGGCCAAAAATGAATTGTTCAAGTACAGAACCATGGCCCGCAAGCATCAGTTTAAAGCAGAGCTGATGTAATATATCTGATCTTCTACAGCTAACATTTTTTAACAAGAGTCAAACGCAGACTTGACCCCAAATTCTTAATTTTGATTCCGCTGCACGCCGGAAGCTCCCCTGATGAATTTACCACCGCGGCTTCACACCGGCGGCCGTGTTTCAGGGCTTGATAAAACGACGGATTTCAGGTTAGAATAAAATTAGACTAACCGGATGAACAAAGGACTATTGAATGGACAACCTGAATTACGGCGTGATTGGAAATTGTACGAGCGCGGCCCTGGTATCCGAAAATGGAACGATTGAATGGTGTTGCCTGCCGCATTTTGATTCCACCGCGTTTTTTGCCAAAATACTGGATCAGAATATCGGCGGCGAATTCGCGGTGCGGGTCGCCGCCGGATATAAGATTTCCCAGCAGTACCTGCCCCGGACGAACCTTTTGGTGACATCGTTTCGGCGGGGAAAAGATCATTTTGAACTCATTGATTTCATGCCCCGCTATAAAAGAGACTCCGGCGTCTACCATTGCCCGCCGGATATTATCCGCTATGTTCGACACATATCCGGCAAGCCGGTCATACGGGTCAATTATAACCCGCAGCCCGGCTACGGACTGGATGAAACCAAAACGGAAATCCGCCGCGAGTATATCAAGGTCCTCACGGCCGCCGGCCCCTACGAATCGGTTTATCTCTACTCCGATCTCGACTATCGCATGATTGCCGAGGGAAAGCCGATCAGGATTGAGCAGGATCATTATTTTCTGATCAGCTACAATCAGAAGCTGGTCGAGCTGGATCTGGATGCCGTTCAGCTTGGAATTTGAGAAAACCAGAGTCTACTGGCTCAACTGGTCCTCTGAAACCCGGCGCTTTGCCGATATAACAAGGAGATCGTCCGCAGCGCCCTGGTGCTGAAGCTGCTTTCCTTTCAAAAGACCGGCGCCATTTTGGCGGCGCTGACCACCTCCCTGCCCGAAGAAATCGGATCCGTCCGCAACTGGGATTACCGCTTCTGCTGGCTGCGGGATGCGTCCATGAACATCGCCGTGCTTACCACCGTCGGGCATTATCGCGTGGCCAGGCGATTTCTGGATTTCATTCTGGACGTCATTCCCTACAAGGATGAAAAAATCCAGATCATGTACGGCATCAACGGCAAAAAGAACCTGACGGAAAAGATCCTGCCGGGCCTGCAGGGCTATGAAGATTCAAAACCCGTCCGGATCGGCAATGACGCCTACAAACAAAAGCAAAACGACATTTTCGGAGTTCTGCTGGACGTCATTTACCAGTATTTAAAGATTTTCAAACGCGATACGGTGGAAAACCGGGAGGACCTCTGGACCGTGGTGCGAACCCTCGGCCGGCACGTGGAGCGCAACTGGATGAAGAAGGATCGCGGGATCTGGGAAATCCGCGGCCGGAAAAAGCATTTCACTTTTTCCAAGGTGCTGTGCTGGGTGGCCATGGATCGTGCCATGAAAATTGCCCGAGCGGTTTTCCATGGACAACTATGTGCGCGTGTGGGCCGACATGCGCCAGAAAATTCGCAGCGACATTTTAAAAAAAGGCTGGGACGCGGAGGTCAACGCCTTTGTTCAGGCTTATGGTGAAAAGGATTTGGACGCGGCCAACCTGCTGATGGAGCATTACGGTTTCATTGAGGCCGATGATCCCCGCTATGTGAGCACCGTCATCGAGACGCACAAACAACTCGGCCGAAACGGTTTAATGTACCGCTACCGGAATCATGATGATTTCGGTCTCCCAAAATCCTCATTTACGGTCTGCACCTTCTGGATGGTCAAAAGTCTTTATAAAATCGGCCGCCGAAAAGAGGCGCAAAGCCTGTTCCACCAGATTCTGTCCTACCGCAACCACCTGGGGCTTGCTGAGCGAAGACATCGATTTCGACACCAAAAGACTGCTGGGCAATTTCCCCCAGGGTTACAGCCATCTGGCCTTGATAGACGCCGCCATCACGCTGACCGGAGAAGACATCACCGAGCAGATATAGCCGCCGCTGAAAATTTGCGGCCGCACCGGCAGCGGCTTGATTTCCACCAGACCGATTCAAGGCAATCCTACCGCCCGTTAAAAAGGTAAATCGGGCTGCTCCAGGCCTGGGATCCGTCTTCCAGGGTCAGGCAAACCCAGATGGGATTGTCCCCCCTCCCCGGTCTGAGGGCCACCTCTATTTCGGTTTCGTATTGCCGGGAAAGATTTTTATCCGGCAATCGAAACACCCGCAGACATCTTCCCAGGCCGCCGGCATCCATGGTCGTTTCATTCATTTTCAGCTCGGATAATTTCTCAGCCAACGTGCCGTGATTGGTTTCGATTTCCAGGCGTGCCTCGGGGCTCTCATCGAGCCAGGCATCAAAGCCGCCGAAATTGCCGGTGGTGATGGCATCAAACACCACCGTGTCATGGTCGACCATTTCCAATCGCCGCTCCGGATTCCAGGCATTTATCCCTTGCCAATGCCGGATGGCAGCGGCTTTAAATCTGGCCTGCCCCTGCCAGTTTGTCTCGCGTCTGCGGCCGCGGTATTCGGCACCGCTCCAGATGACCCGGATCCGCCCTCCCAGATCCTGGGGGCCATATCCCCGGATGGTTTCCAGAACCTGCATCCCATTTCTGATTTCAATCCGCTCGATGCCCGCCTGGGTGACCGCCTCGATCCGAAGCATGGCGGTTTGGTCTGCGGTATGAACGATGTCACCCATCATGGCTTCCTGGGATCGATGCGATAGGGCATTCTTAAATACCTTGGGATCGCGGTCGAAAACGAGTCCTGCGGTCGCAAACCGGACCCTGACGTCCAGATGCAGGCGGGTGCCGGTGGTGCCGTAATGGTGGCGGCGCTTCAGGCACGCAAATATCCCGTCCCGGGTCAGCTCCTCAGCCAGAAAGCAGGTCAACCCCCCGTAGGCGCCGAAGGTCGAAGCGCCGGGATAGCTGGCCCCGGGCCGGCCTTTGTGGTCGTCGCTGTTGCAGACCACGCCCACCCGGTGTCCCAGCGCAAAACAATCGGCCATCAGCCACTCAAAGGTTCCCCAGGCCGAGTGAATCTCCACGGCCGTCTCGATGGCGGGATCGTGGGCGAAAACCACGTTGGCGTAGCGGCCGCCGACATGGGCGTAGGTCAGGCAATCTTCATCGGCCAGGGCCTTGAAAAGAGTTTGCGCATCGGGGGCGTCGGTCGTGATGTCCGACCGATCGGTTAAAAGGGCGTGGGAGGACCGCCGCATCGGCCGTCCCTCGGTCTTGAAAAAAACATTCCGATCACCGCCGACACCGGTGTTGCCGGACCATTCGTAGCCCGGGAAGACGACAAAACGACCGTCTTGCTGGAAGTCCCGGGTCAACTGGTTCAGGTATTGCCAGAAGGCTTGGTTGACCTGAAAATCATTGGCCTGGTGACTGGTCACATCCAAAAAAGCCCGGTCGCGGGCGAATTGAAAATATTCTTGGGCCGCACCGACGCCGATCGATTCGCCGCTCTGGCCGTGAAGATCGCCCCAGAAACCGGCCCGGACCCCCGCCTTGACTGCCATGGGATTGGATTCAGCCACCTGGTGACCGGCCTCATCCAGCACCTCGATGCGCAAAACGCCCGGCCGGCCTACCTTCAGATTCTCGAAAGTGATCGATTTTTGGTCTGACGGGTAGTCGAACTGTTCGGGCAAGCCGTCCACCGGCAGGCTGGCGGCCAACCGAAAGCGGCCCCGGGCTTTGGGGGTCGGATTGCCCCAGGCGTCTTCGGCCTTGAAGCCGAAGCGAAAGTCTTCAGCCGGGCGGCGCAGACTGGGCAGCACGGCCTTCCAGGCAACCGGTTCATCCGCAACGATTGCGATCTCTAAAGGCTCGGCCAGGGGCACAAAGTGGCCGACCGCGCAGGGGTCGACCGAGACCTTGAACTCGAAAGCCGTTTCAGCGAAAGTTTGCAGCTGAAAACCCGGTGACCCCTGGGACGTGTCGCCAAAAACGATGGTAATGGTCTGCCCTGCCTCAAGATAGCCGCCGGTCACCCGGATGGTCAGGCATTTGTCTCTGGGCCGGGGACTCATCCCGCTGGAACTGGCATCAAGGACAAGCCTGGCTCGACCGCTGGTCCCGGCGCTGACGTAGTTAGGCGCCGCCGGATCGTCGGTCTGGAGCCGGCCCCAGTCTCCGACCATCCGGAAGGCAACCCGGATGGCGCCGCTGTCATCGATACCGTATCGGCCGGCGGTATAGGTCAGGATAAATGAGGCGAAACTTCTGACCACAAACTCGCCCCGGGGTTCCAATTCGATGGAGCCATAAATTTGCGGATCTTCAAAGGGTTGAACTGACGGCCAGGCTTCACCGATAAGTTTTAAATCAATGGTTGAATTCACATCTACCTGCTCCTTGTGCACCTTTTGGAGGTTCGATCTTGGCTTGTGGTTGTGTTACCAATTGGGTAGTCTGTTTTTTTAGCAAAATCAACTTAAAAAAATACTACCAATTATTCTCCTTGACCTCATTCAAAAGATAGTCCATTTTGGTGAAGCGCTAATCTCGATATTTTTATCGGCATTGAAGATTATCCCCAAAGAATAATCCATATGGGGATTACTGAACAAATAGGAGGAACCATGCAAAATCAAACCAACCAGCTTCTTTATCTTTCCCAGGCCGAGGTCCGCGATGTAGGGTTGACCATGGCCGAAATTATCGAATCCATGGAGGTGATGTTTCGCGCCAAAGGCGAGGGCCGCACCGAGATGCCCCCCAAACCGGGTATTCACCCCGGAGGCGGCGACAGCTTTCTGCATGCCATGCCGGCCTGCATCTCGGATCTCAAATCGGCGGGTATTAAATGGGTCAGTGCTTTTCCGGGAAATCCGTCTAAGGGCTTGCCCTATATTTCCGGGCTGGTAATATATAACGATTTTGACACCGGCCTGCCCCTGGCCGTGATGGACTGCGTCTGGATTACCGCCAAACGCACCGGGGCTTCCAGCGCGATATCCGCCCGCCACCTGGCGCGGCCGGAGTCCGCCGTGATGGGAATACTGGGCTGCGGCGTTCAGGGACGCAGCCATGTCGAGGCCATGAACGAGCTGTTCCCGTTGAAAAAAGTCCTGGCCTACGATTTGAGTGAAGATGCCCGGCAACAGTTTGCCGCGGATATCAGCAATAATTTCGATCTGGAGGTGGTACCGGTTCCAGCACCGCGTGAGGCCGTTTCCGGCTGTGACATCGTGGTGACGGCCGGACCGATGATGAAAACGCCCCATGCCACCATTCAGGCCGGCTGGCTGGACGAGGGCGCCTTTGCATCGCTGGTAGATTACGATTCCTACTGGCAGCCGGCGGCCATGCACGAGGCCGATAAATTTTGCACCGACGACAGATCCCAGTTTCAAAACACCCGCCAGGGCGGTTATTTTCCGGATATACCGGAGATTCATGCCGACCTGGGCGAGCTGGCCACCGGCCTGAAGCCGGGCCGGGAAACCCCCCAGGAACGTACCATGACCGCCAACCTGGGTTTGGCCTTGAATGATATGGCGGTCGCGCCGCTGATCTACCGCAAGGCGAAAGAGAAGGGTATCGGTACCTGGTTGGATCTATAAAAAAAAACCGCTTAATCGGCGCGGTAAGTTGTTTGTGGTCAATTGTTTGTCGTTAAAAAAAATAGAAAGGCTAGTCCAATCGGCGATTAAAATTTCTCAAAAGATCTAAAAAAACTCGCCAGTTAAACAACCAACACACAACTTGCCACATGCAATTTGCAGCGGGTATTTATCGCAGAGTTTCGTTTTAAGGACAAGGTAAACAATGAGCGCAAAAAGTTACGATGTGGTGATAGTTGGCGGCGGCATCATGGGCAGTGCCACCGCTTATTACCTGATGAAAGCTGACAATAGCCTCAGAGTGGCAGTTGTCGAGCGGGACCCTTCTTATGCCCGGGCCTCGACGACGCTGTCCATGAGCAATGTGCGCATCCAGTTCAGCCTCAAAGAAAACATCCGGATTTCCCAGTACACCGTTGAAATTTTGGATCGATTCGAAGATGAGATGACCATCGAGGATCGCCGGCCGAAGATATATTATCATCGTGAAGGCAATCTCTTTCTCGTCGACCGGCAAAATCAGCGCGCCGCTGAAAAATCCTTTGAATTGCAAAAAAAACTGGGCTGCCGGATTGAGTGGTGGCCACCGGAAAAAATTAAACAACATTACGGCCTGTATGAACCCGGCGATTTGATCGGCGCCACTTATGGCCCGGATGACGGACATATCGATGCCTATGCCATGCTGATGGCATATAAGGCCAAGGCCAGGTCTCTCGGAGCCGTATATCTGGCGGATGATATCACTGAAGTCAATAAAGCCGGCGGCAGGGTTGAAGGGGTATCCCTGGCCTCCGGGCAGCATTTAAGCGCCGGATTTGTGGTCAACTGTGCAGGCGCCTGGGCGGCCCGCATCGCCGAAACCGCCGGAGTCGAGCTGCCGGTGATTCCCATCAAACGCCAGGTGTTTACCCTGGATACGGCCGTAAAGCCCGAGGGCTCCCTGCCGTTAACCGTACTGCCGTCGGGCATGTATTTTCGCACTGAAACCGGTGGTATTATCCTGCTGGGCAAATCGATGGCTGAAGATCCGGAGGGATTTAATTTTTCCTGGGATGATAGACGTTTCATGGAAATTCTCTGGCCGGAACTGGCAGAATTTGTGCCGGCTTTCGACCGGCTCAAACTGGTCAGAGGATGGGCCGGGCTGTATGCCGTCAACACCCTGGACGGCAACGCCATTCTCGGCCAGTGGCCGGAAATCAAAGGCTTTTATCTGGCCAACGGATTTTCGGGCCACGGTCTGCAGCAGGCACCGGCAGTCGGCCGTTACCTGACCGAATTGATATTAGCTCAACCGCTGACGCTGGATTTAGGGATATTCAACCCGCAACGAATCCTCGAAAATAAGCCGCTTAACGAAGGCGGGCTGGTTTGAAGCGGATCTGGATTCGGTTGAATGCTGTTTCATAATTAAATTAAAGGTATAGATTACAAGGTCTCAAATCTTATAAATCATATTCACTAATCCGAGTTGACATTCATGGAATAAAATGGTTATATAACCGCTTTATTACCACCTAAGTATACGTGATAGTCGCTCAAGCAATTATTTAAGATACGATCAAGTTAGGAGCTAGGCCCTACATAAAAAAAGTTTCCACCCACAGCGGACTTAAATTAGGTCGATCGATATGGCAGAACTGATATTGGAAAATGTCTCGAAGCGCTTTGGCGGCCTGCTGGCTGTCAATGCTCTGGATCTGAAAGTGCCCGAGGGCAAAATCCTGAGCCTGATCGGTCCCAACGGCGCCGGTAAAACCACCGTATTTAACATGATCACCGGGGTTTACCCGCCCACCGAAGGCGCCATAACCTACAAGGGCCATAAACTTAACGACCTGAGGAGCAACCGGATTATCTCCCAGGGGATTGCACGAACCTTTCAGAACATTCGGTTGTTCAAATCCATGACCGTGCTTGAAAATGTTCAGGTCGGCATGCACTGCCGCACCAAAAGCGGTGCGGTAAGGGCGCTGCTGAAAACCCGCCATGAGAAGCGGGAGGAAAAGGAAATAATCGTAAAATCGCAGGAGATTCTTAACTTCATGGGCCTGACTGGCCATCAAAACGATTACGCGTCCAACCTGGCCTATGGTGAACAGCGACGGCTGGAAATTGCCAGGGCCTTGGCCACCCAACCGCAATTAATGCTTTTGGATGAGCCGGCCGCCGGTATGAATCCCAAAGAGACAGCCGAATTGATGGATTTAATACTCAAATTGCGGGACACGGGTCTGACCATTTTTTTAGTCGAGCATGACATGCGGTTGGTCATGGGAATTTCAGAAGTTGTCGTTGTGCTGGACTATGGCCAAAAAATCGCGGAAGGAACACCAAAGGAGATCCAGCAAAACGAAACAGTGATTGAAGCCTATTTAGGAACCGGCGCCAAGTCTCAGAATTAAGCAACCGGTTCATATTTCGGGTGGATTTGAGAGATCGGGAAAACCAATAACAAAAAAAGGAGGTAGCATCATGAAAAAAGTTGGGATCATTGTTCTATGTTTGGCGTTGATACTGGGATTTCAGGGGATGGCCCTGGCCAAGACACTGAAAATCGGTACCTTAAGCCCCCTGACCGGACCTTATGCCCAGGACGGCACGGACATCCTGCAAGGCGTTAAAACGGCAGTCGCCGTTTACGGCCCGGTAAAAGGATATGACAAGGTCGAAGTTATGGCCGGCGACAGCGCCTGTGACGGCGGCAAGGCCACCATGGCCGCCAACAAACTGATCAACAGCGGTGTCAATGTCGTCATCGGTGCCTACTGTTCCTCGGCCACCGAACCGGCTCAGATTCCGATCATGGAAGCTAAAATCGTCATGATCACGCCGGCTTCGACCAATGAGCGGTTGACCGCCAAAGGCTACAAGTATTTTTTCCGTATGCCTCCCCGGGACGACGTTCAGGCCTGGTCAACGGTCCAGTTTCTCGAAAACAAACTGAAAGCCAAAACCCTGGCATTGATCGACGACAAGCAGACTTACACCGCCGGTTTGACCGCCAACATCGCCAAGTTCGCCAAAGAAAATAACAAAATAAAAGTCGTCGCCCATGAGTACATCACGCCCGGCGACAGTGACTTCACTGCGGTCCTGACCAAGCTGAAAAGAGTCAATCCCGATGTCATCTACATGGGCGTGTATCAGCCCGAAGGATCAAAGATGATCCAGCAGGCCCGCAAGCTGGGTATGACCTCGGATTTCGTCAGCGAGGACGCGGTTTTTCATCCGAAGTTTCTGGAGATTGCCGGCAAAAGTGCCGATGGCGTTTACCTGACCTTTGCCCAGGCACCGGATACACCGGAAAGAAGCCAGTTTGTTAAAACTTACAAGGCCATGTGGAAGGCCGACGCGGTCGGCTCTTACGCGTATTACGCCTATGATGCCGCCATGATGGCCCTGGCCGCCATCGAAAAAGCCGGCACCACCAATGCCGATAAACTGCAGAAAACCATTCGCATGAACACCTGGTCGGGGGTCAGCGGCGACATCAAGTTCGACGCCCACGGTGACCGTAAACTGGCGCACATCGTCTGGCTCGTCAAGGACGGCCAGTTTGTACCCTACTGGAATCCGCTGACCGGCAAAGATCTGTAATCTGTAAATCAGACCGGG
Organism: uncultured delta proteobacterium; assembly: GCA_963710795.1. GTDB lineage: Bacteria > Desulfobacterota > Desulfobacteria > Desulfobacterales > JAFDCJ01 > JAFDCJ01. The sequence continues at coordinate 49,792 of CAVQBT010000067.1, read as the reverse complement.
TGCCGAAGGTGCCCGGTCTTGATTTAAGGACAGAGGACAGAGAAAAGAAGAATTGGGAAGTCGGAATACTTGAAGTCGGAAGTCGAGAGGAATAGAATTTATAATGCGGATAAATCTGAGTAAATATAATTCCTGATATGATCAGCCAAATGGTTACCGATTATTAAACAACGGAAAGCGGTGAACCAGAGACCGGATAGCCGGTAACAAGTTGTCACAAATCTGGTCGTTTCTGTCTTCTGCCTTCTATACGCTATCTTTCCGCCTTCCGCATTCACACTTCCGAATTCAAATTAGGGAAGGATTGCAAATCCAATGGATTTAGATTCTTTTATACTTCAGCAGATAGTCAATGCCGTCTTTCTGGGCAGCATTTATTCCTTGATTGCACTGGGCTATACCATGGTGTACGGCATCATCGAGCTGATCAATTTTGCCCATGGCGAGTTGTTTGCAGCCGGTGCGTTTATCGGGGTCATTGTGTTGACCGCGTTGCAGCAAATCGGATTTGTCGAAACGCATTTTGTCCTGACCCTGATTATTGTGTTCGGCATGGCCATGGCGTACGTGGCGGTTTTAGGTGTCGCCGTTGAGCATGTGGCCTATAAGCCTCTGCGAGAGTCTTCGCGCCTGTCGGCCCTCTTGAGTGCCCTGGGCATGTCGATTTTTTTATCCAACGGCATGATGCTCAGCCAGGGTGTCTCAGAAAGACCATATCCCCAGATATTCGGCATCGAAGGCATCGAAATCATGGGCGCCCGGATCAGCAACGGCCAGATCTTCATCATTATATTGGCCGTTGCCCTGATGGTCGCATTGCAACTGTTCGTCCATCGCACCCGGCTTGGGCAAGGCCATGCGGGCCACCGCCCAGAATAAAACCATGGCCCGCATCCTGGGCATCGACATCGATCAAACCATCCGCATTACCTTCATGATCGGCCCGGCCCTGGGGGCCGCCGCCGGCGTGATGGTTGGACTCCACTACGGCGCGGTGCGGTTCGACATGGGGTTTATATTCATGATCAAAGCCTTTGCGGCAGCCATTTTAGGGGGAATCGGGTCCATTCCCGGGGCCATGATCGGCGGCCTGATTATCGGGGGCATCGAAGTATTCTGGGCGGCCTTTCTTCCCAGCGCCTGGAAGGATGTCACCACATTTACCGTCTTGATCCTGGTTCTCTATCTGAAGCCGAGCGGTTTGTGGGGTGAAGGTACGACGGAGGTGCGCGTCTAATGCTACGGCAAGAAATCAAAAAACTCGTTGTCTACGGCATCTTTCTGGCCATCCTGATCATTCCGATGGTCGGATTTAAAAGCACGACCTTTGATCCCGGCCGGGCCTTTAAAATTCTGGGTATCTTTATGGCTATCCTGATTTTAAACCTGATCGTTAAAATTATTCGCAGCCGGAAAAAAGATCAAGACGCCCTGCAAAAAAGACCATTAACCGAGCGTGTCGCAGAACGAATCAATCGGTTCCCTAAAATATTCACGCTGGGCGGGCTGTTGGCGGCGGCAGCACTTTTTCCGATGTTCGCCGACAACTATATGATTGATGTCGCTATTACCTGCCTGATCTATGTTTGCCTGGGACTGGGGCTAAACATTGTGGTCGGCTTGTGCGGACTGCTGGATCTGGGCTATATCGCCTTTTACGCCGTCGGCGCCTACACCTATTCACTGCTGAACCTCACCTTCGGAGTGTCCTTTTGGGCCGCATTGCCCATCGGGATTGTCCTGGGTATGGCAGCGGGCTGCATCATCGGCTATCCGACGTTGAAGATGCGCGGTGACTATCTGGCAATCGTCACCCTGGGCTTTGGCGAAATTGTACGGCTGGTGCTCAACAACTGGGATTCACTCACCGCCGGACCCAATGGCCTTTTCGGCATGAAACGACCGGCGTTGTACTATCCCAGCTTTACCGAAGATGGTTTCGCCTGGGCAGTTTATTATTTAAAATCCTTGCCGGCTCTTTATTATTGCATTCTGGTCATTGTCATCCTGACGATTATCGGCGTCAGACGCCTCGACAACTCGCGTATCGGCCGCGCCTGGATCGCCATCCGCGAGGATGAAGTCGCCGCTGAGCTGTCCGGTGTGCCCACCACCTGGATCAAATTGCTGGCCTATGCCCTGGGGGCCGCCTTCGCCTCGGTTGCCGGAGCCTTTTTCGCAGCCAAACTGAGCTATACCAATCCCAACTTCTTTCTGTTCATGGAATCGGCCATTGTACTGTGTGTTGTCGTGTTAGGGGGCGTCGGCAGCATCCCCGGCATCATCATCGCCGGATTCGTGTTGATTGGCGCCCCCGAAGTTTTCCGGGGCCTGGAAAATTTTCGTATGCTGGCCTTCGGTGCGATCATGACCACCATGATGATCATTAAACCCGAAGGGCTTATTCCAGCATCACGCCGCCGGCGGGAGTTGCATGAAAGCAACGCTTTAAAACCCAAGGATTGACTCGATGACGACCACCCAAGCAATACTGGAGCTTTCTGAAGTTCACACCTATTATGGCAATATCCACGCCTTAAAGGGCGTTTCCTGCTCGATACCGCAAGGTGAAATTGCCTGCTTAATCGGCGCCAACGGTGCCGGCAAGTCGACAACCCTGATGACCATATTTGGTGTCCAACCGGCATCTAAGGGTGAGATTCGATTCAAGGGTCAGCCCATCCACAAGCTGCGCCCCGAAAAGGTAGCGGCTCTGGGCGTGTCGCAATCACCGGAGGGACGCCAGATTTTTCCCCGCATGTCGACCCACGAGAATCTGGAAATGGGGGCCTTTTTACGCAAAGATACGACTGAAGTCGAGCAGGATCTGGAGTGGGTATTCAGCCTGTTTCCGGTGTTAAAAGACCGTATGCGTCAGCTGGGTGGGACATTGAGCGGCGGCGAACAGCAAATGCTGGCCATCGGCAGAGCGTTGATGTCACGGCCCGAATTGCTCCTGCTGGATGAACCCTCTTTAGGACTGGCCCCGAAACTGGTGGAAAAAATTTTCGAAACCATCCTTGAAATCAACAAAAGCGGTGTCACCATTTTCCTGGTCGAACAAAACGCCCATATGGCGTTGACCATATCCTCCACGGGCTATGTTATGGAAACCGGTCACGTCATTCTGACAGATAAAGCCTCCGCCCTGCTGGAAAACGAGCAGGTCAAAAAAGCCTACCTTGGAGAATAGTTTTAATTCGGAAGTTGGACCCGTCGTCGTCCCAAACGAATGGGACTATGCCGCGGCAAGCATGCGGAAGTCGGAAAAAAGCGGGACCCGAAGTCGGTTTGCTGATTGCTTAACGATACCGCAAGGTTCAAAGATTGTAACTGCTTGAAACTGTTCGAATTATTAATTTATATTTAGCAAACCCGTTTTATCCCATTGGCTGAAATGGATTCATAACCAGATTGAGACACGATCCCTTTGATACGTGTGGTCTGGAATTTTTCAACCCTGAACGTTGAATTTTGAACTGTCGAACCTATGTTAAGATAGTGACATCCTATGGTTGGGCTGATTGATTAGTAAACATTATTCAGGAGGGTCGACATGCAACAAGAATCAAAATGGGAAAAATGTCGTATTACATGCCCGGAAGACAAGGTAGAGGCAGAGCTGCTTGTCGAGTGGCGCGAGAAAGACGGTGAATTAACGGCCAACAGCATTAGCTGTAACAACTCCAAGCTGATGGATCTTAAACCAGTAGATTGTCAGTGGTCCTGCTGGGAGGTAATTGATAGCAGGGATAGATAGCGTAAAGCCGCAAGGGGGCTAAAAAACTAACCACGGAGAAGCACGGAGGATCACGGAAAAAATAGCTCCCATAAAATTGCTGCCAAAAAATATAAGTTTTCCGTGCTATTCCGTGAAAATCCGTGGTGGAAAATTAAAAAACAGATGCCATGAAAGATACCGACTCAATCGTTGAAAACGCTGTGCAGCTGGCCACTAAATGGCGAAATCGAGCCATTGAGCTGCAGACCCCCGAGGAAAAGGCCCGCCATAATAAGCTGGCACGCCTGTTTACCAATCCCAAAGATAAAGTCATTCTGACCGCGCTAATCGATCAGGGTTTTCGATCCGCTAACAGCCGGCGCGTGGCGGACCAGATTCATTATCTGCTGACCACGTTTGGAATTCCTTCTTTTTTTTCGGCGTATGAGAAATTTCTGATGCTTCTTTTCATCCACGGCGGACAGTTTATGCCCTGGATTACCGTCCCCCGCATCATCAAAAAGATGCGCCGGGACAGCGGACACTTGATCATACCGGGTGAAAGGCAGGCGCTGGAGGCGTACCTGCAAAAGCGCAAAGGCCGGGGCCTCAAAACCAATATCAATCATATCGGCGAAGAGGTGCTGGGAGAAGCGGATGCTGCGTCTCGACTGAAAATGTATTTGAATGATTTAAAAAATCCCGCTGTCGAACACATCTCCGTCAAAATCTCGACGATCTTTTCACAGATCCAGCCCTTGGCGTTTGATCAAACCGTCAAAATTCTGGTAGAACGTCTTGCTGAACTTTATCGGACTGCCGCCAAGACTGAATTTGTGCGTCCGGATGGAAGCCGGGTTCAAAAATTTGTGCACCTGGACATGGAGGCCTATCGCGACCTGGCCATCACGGCGCAAGCCTTCATGCAAACTTTAGATCAGGCGGAATTTAAAAACTTTTCGGCCGGCATGGCCCTGCAAGCCTACCTGCCGGATTCCTATCATATGCTTCAGAAAATTACGGACTGGGCACGCCAGCGGGTCAACAACGGGGGCAACCCCGTTAAAATACGAATCGTCAAAGGTGCCAATATGGAGATGGAACTGGTTGAATCGGCTCTTTTTGACTGGCCCCTGGCACCTTTTGACAGCAAAATCGAAACGGATGCCAACTGGAAACGCATGGTCGATTTCGGTATGCAGCCGGATAACATTAAAGCCGTACGCCTGGGAATTGCTTCTCACAACCTGTTCGATATCGCCTATGCTTATCTGGTCGCCCAACAAAACAACGTCACCGACTACTTTACTTTCGAGATGATCGAAGGTATGGCCAATCACGTTCGCCGCACCATCCGGGAAACCGGGCAGGAGTTGGTTGTATATGCGCCGGTCGCCACTAAAAAGCAATTCATTCACGCCATTGCCTACCTGATCAGAAGACTGGATGAAAACACAGGCCCCAAGAATTTTCTGCAGCACTTAAACCAGCTGCAAGCGGACACCAGGTCCTGGCAATTTTTAACGAACCATTTCAAATCTTCCATCAAACAAAAGAGACAGGCCGCTAAAGCACCTCATCGCAACCAGAACCGACTCACTGAGCAATTTCCGGACAAGGCGGGTACATATTACGAAGCGCAGTTTAAAAATGAACCGAATACGGACTGGTCGCTGGCAGCCAATCGCAAATGGGCCGAGCAGATTCGGCAAAAATGGCAAAGACAGCCCGGGGACACACCGCTGAAAGTCCCGCTGGTGGTGGACGGGCAGGAAATCTATGACGGCCGCCGAATGCGCGAAATCATTGATCCCTCCCGCTTTAACCAAAAAGTGGTCGTGGCCCGGTTTGCCATGGCCAATGCCAAAGACATCGCAATAGCGGTCGAGACCGCCAGGGATGACCCCGCCGGCTGGCGCCGCAAAACCCATAAACAGCGTCACCAACTTCTATCTAAAGTCGCCCTGGAGCTCCGCAAAGCGCGCGGTGATCTAATTGGCGCGGCGGCCGCCAACACCGGCAAAGTATTTACCGAAGCCGATGTCGAGGTTTCCGAGGCGGTGGATTTTGCCGAGTACTATCCTTATTCCGCCGCAGCATTTTTCGACATCGATCATCTCCAGTGTCGCGGCAAGGGAGTCGGGGTGGTAATCTCGCCCTGGAACTTTCCGATTGCCATCCCCTGCGGCGGGATTGCCGCTTCGCTGGCCGCCGGCAATACCGTCATTTTCAAGCCCTCTTCCGATGCGGTTCTGGTGGCCTGGGAAGTATGCCAATGTTTCTGGCGGGCCGGCATACCCAAATCGGTTTTACAGTTTGTGCCCTGTTCCGGATCCACCACCGCTGCCAAATTGACGAATCATCCGGCAGTTGATTTCATTATTTTGACCGGCGGCACCGATACCGGGCTGGCCATTTTAAAGCAACGGCCGGATATCTTGCTGGCCGCTGAAACCGGGGGAAAAAATGCCACCATCGTCACGGATATGGCCGACCGGGACCAGGCCATCAGCGATGTGATTTATTCGGCCTTCGGAAATTGCGGTCAAAAATGCTCGGCAACCTCCCTGCTTATACTGGAGCGCGAGGTCTATAAAGATTTGGATTTCAAACGTCAACTGGTGGATGCCGCCCGCAGTTTCGCTACCGGGTCGGCCTGGGATTTTTCAAATAAAATGGGGCCATTGATTCACCCCCCGCGCGATGAGCTGGCGAATGCGTTGACGAAGCTGGAAAGCGGTGAAACCTGGGCCTTGAAACCGGAAAATGTTGCCGGCAATGCCAACCTGTGGACCCCTGGAATCAAGTGGGGCGTTAAGCCCGGCAGCACCACCCACATGACGGAATTTTTCGGCCCGCTGTTGGGAGTTATGCCGGCTAAAGATCTCAAACAGGCAGTCGCTTTGGTCAACCAAACCGGCTACGGGTTGACTACCGGTATCGAGACCCTCGACCGGCGTGAGCAGGACTACTGGTCGCAACGGGTCAAAGCCGGCAATCTGTATATCAACCGGGGAACCACCGGCGCCGTCACCTTGCGCCAGCCTTTTGGCGGGATGGGCAAATCGGCCCTGGGCGCAGGCATCAAGGCCGGCAGCCCCAAGTATGTCGCTCAGTTTATGGCGTATCGGGAAAAGGGCCTGCCGGTGGTGGGGCCCGTTCAACGATTCCATCCATTATTGAAGCTGGCTCAGCAATGGCAGCGCAAATTGGATTGGGGTGAATTTGGCGGAATCGAGCCGGACATGCAAAAAAGTATCCGTGCCATTCAAAGCTATCTCTACCACCACGAGCAGGAATTCTCGCGCGAAATCGACTATTTTCACCTGCGGGGCCAGGATAATATTCTGCGCTATCTTCCGGTGGGAACCGTGGTGGTGCGCTTGCACGAAGATGACAGTTTGTTCGAAACCCTGGCCCGCATCGCCGCGGCTAAAATAGCCGGCTGCAAACTTTGGATCAGCATCCCCACTGGTTTAAACAGCTCCATCACCCGCTTTTTGCAGGGCCAAGAAGGCCGGCGCCTGGTTGGTGACGATCCGGTGTTCAATGAGCCGGACGACCGGTTGATCAAAAGCATTCCCACGGTTCACCGCATTCGATATGCGGCGCCGGATAGAGTTTCCCCGGCGGTATTTCAAGCCGCAGCGGAATCCGGATTTTACATTTCACGGACACCGGTAGTGATGGACGGCAGGCTTGAACTTGTACAATACTATCAACAGCAAAGCATCTGCCACAATTACCATCGCTACGGCAACCTGGGAGATCGATCTTTGGAGTAATATTTCAATGCATATCAGATTGGAGTTCTCAGGCAATCTAACTGCTTAAACGGAGTAAATTCCAAGCATCAAATACCAAATCACAAACAAATCCCAATGATCCAAATTCAAAATTCGAAACGACCCAGCTGGCCATCGGTCAACCAATGGAACCATGTCCTTTAGTTTCGAAAGCATAATTAGCGGAGCAGCCGATTTGCGCAGATAGTCGATAGAAACGTGACAGGTGTTTTGGTCATTGATTATTGGGATTTGAGATTTATTTGGGATTTGATGCTTGAGATTTGGGATTTTTTTTGATTTATGATATCTAAAAGTTGGAGAAATGCCTCTACAGACTCAAGAAAAGGACAAACCCGATGCCAATCCACTTGGATGCCCATGTATTTGATTTGCCGGTTCAGGAGCTGCGCCGCGGCTACCGCAGCGACATTTATTTCTGGCGCGAGAAGGTCACCCTCGAACGCCACAATCTTCACCCGGATGTCACCATGCAGGTGTTTCAAAAAAAAGATGCCGTGCTGTGCGGGGTGGATGAGGCCGTGGCGGTGCTCAAACTGGCAGCCGGACGGTATACGGATTACGCCAAAGCTTACAAATTGTTCGATCAATTGATAGAACTCAAAAGTAAGGCCCGCCAGCGATTCATCGGCAACCACAAAGCCTATCTTGAGGCCATCGAAGAAAAAATGGAAGTTTCCGGTCAGTTGGATGAGCTGTGGCAAAGCGGCTTCGAGGATCTCAAAGTCGAGGCTCTGTGCGACGGCACCCGCATCGCCCCCTGGGAAACGGTCATGCATATCTCCGGTGATGCCGGCCAGTTTGCGCACCTGGAAACCGTCTATCTGGGTATTCTGGCCCGCCGCACCAAAATTGCCAGCAACGTCCGCAGTATGGTGGATGCGGCCAACGGCAAGACCGTTCTTTATTTTCCGGCCCGCTTCGATCACTGGGCGGTCCAGGGCGGAGACGGATATGCGGCTCACATCGGCGGAGCCTCCGGCGTATCGACCGATGCCCAGGCCCAGTGGTGGGGCGCCAAGGCCTCCGGCACCGTCCCGCACGCCTTGATTGCGGCAGTGGGCGGCGATACGGTCAGGGCCATAACCCTTTTCGGCGAAACCTATCCGGACGTCGATCTGGTGGCGCTGGTGGATTTTGACAATGACAGTGTCGGGACCTCGTTAAAATGCTGTGAAGCCCTGGGAGACAGACTCTGGGGCGTGAGGCTGGACACGTCCAACACCCTGGTCGACAAATCTATCCTTCCCGTAATGCAAAATTTTAAGCCGACCGGGGTTACCCCCATGCTGGTGGAGATGACGCGCCGGGAGTTGGACCAACACGGCTTTAACCACGTTAAAATTATTGTCTCGGGGGGGTTCACGCCGGATCGCATCGCCGAGTTCGAAAAACAGCAGGTACCCGTAGATGCGTATGGCGTCGGAAGCTACCTGATGCGCGGCGTCAACGCCTTTACCGCCGATGTCGTCCTGCTGGAAGGAAAACCCTGCGCCAAAGTCGGCCGGCAATACTCGCCGAATCCACGCCTGGAGTTGGTCCGATTGTAGATAAGCAATAATAGAAAGTCATCCGGCTGCAGAATTCATGAAATGGATTTCAGGTGCACAGATCCCACGGATTTGGCATGAGTATTTAGAAATAATCATGCTTGATGTTCAGTTTACTTCTGCAGGAATAGGACTGATCCGCGCCTGGAGTGCGCGGAAAATGACAAGTATAATGATGGCTATAATTAGCAGCACCCCCCCAAACAAAATTGGCGTGGCTGCATTCTGTGTCAGGTCTCGTGAATAACCGGCAAGAGAAGTCAGGGCCGTCATTCCTCCGTAATAAAAACTATAGAATAGACCCATTCCGGCTGCTCGATTTTCCGGCTGCAAAACCTCTGCTGGCAGTGCCATGATGATCCCGGCCGGTGGACCGAAAATCAAACCAAGCAAGACAAATAATGTGATTGGATGAGCACCGTAGGGCAATAGAAACATCCCCAAAGATATCCCAACGAAACAGGTCACTAAAATAATATTCGGGCGGCGTATTTTCTCGGAGATGTATCCACCAAACTGGACCGAAAAAACAATGATCCAGGTCACCATGCTGACCATTGAGCCGGCGGCCGTGACTGTGTACCCGATCGATGTAAGCAAATCCGGTCCAAAACTGGGCAAAGAGATAAATCCAACATTGAATAACATCCAGATAAAAGAAGCTATTAGAGCTCCAATGGTCATCAGCACTAACCCACTCATGGCAACTCGCTTATCACCAAAACGTTTGCCGAGAAGTCCTCCAGGAAATGCAAGAACGACACCCGGCAGATGATACAGCCCTATAAGTATCCCGAGTCGGGTATAGTCGATGTCTAAATCTTCTATGAGAAAAGGGGAAAAGGACGCAACAGACTGAAAATGGATACCCATCACGGTTCGTACGGTGAACAAAACTGCAAGAATGATCCAGCGGTTTCCCATGTGAAGGACTCGTTTTGTCGCTAATTTTTTGATATCTATTATCGCAGATTTGACGGATTCCCGGCGAACGAATTTTTGCCAAACGCTGCAATTCGAAGGTTATTGAAAAACATGAAGATAAGTTTTTCGAGACCTGGCACGCCATAAAGGTGCCAAGGCCTCGAGTCCTGAACAATTATTATTGGGGTATAATCTTATAGAGTACGTTTTCCAAATCCCCCGTGACATAGATGGTCCCGGTATCAGAAACCGCGACGCCTGTGATTAGATAGGGGGGAAGCCCGCCGGGGTAGGAAGGAAAACCGACGGCCAGATTGATGACCAATGGAGTGATCGCGCCGGATGCCGGGTCGATTTTTAGCAGTTGCCGTGTTCCCGTTTCGACAACCGCCAACTTGCCGTCCGGAAAAACTGCGATCCCTTCCGGCATCCTCAGCCCTGAGGCGACGACCGTCTTTTCCCCAGTGCTGAGGTCAATGCGGGAAACAGTCCCCGCCATCGCCTCGGTCACGTAAACCCCATCAGGGCCGGCTGGTGCCAGATATGTCGGAACAATCAGGTCCTTGGCGACGACAGTCCGTTCTTTGCCTTCCTGATCAGTGACCATAACAAGACTGCCGGTGCCGATTTCAGCGACGAGTATGCTCCCATCATCCATCAACAAGGCATGGCTCGGGACCTTGAACCCATGCGGCATTCTCCTGGTTTGGTCGGTATTCCGGTCAATCTCCTGAACCGTACCGGTAAACCAGCTGGTCAACAAGACACTGTCGCCATGAACGGAAGCGGTGAAGGGATATTCCAGATGTTTGCCGGCTGTGTGCATCCGAATACCTGACATGGTATCTCCGGTAAACCCGTCCAGTTTCAAATAAGAGAAAGAATTTGCCAGGTATAACGTATCGCCGGCAGGATCACTTGAGACGGCAACCCCTTGGGCGCAGGCCAGCGTTCCCTCGACAACCGCACGGGCTTTGCCCGTTTTTTTATCAATTTCATAGATCCCGTTCTTGGCCATGTTCGTGATAAATATTTGGTCCTTGGAATTGATGGCCAGATTGTCGATTGATGAATCCACCTTGGCGACGACCTTTTTTTCGCCTGTCGCCACGTCCACCTGGATCACTTCGCCGGTGGCCGTGTCAACCGCAAATAGGTTCCCTTTTGAATCGAAGTTAGCTGCCGACGGAACCGTAAATCCTTGCGCCACAACTTCTACTTCGCCCGTATTCACGTCAACCTTGCCGATGGATTTTTTAAACCAGAGCGGACCATAAAGATAGCCATCCGGACCGAAGTCGAAACCGTTGAGTCCACCCAGGTTTTCAGCAATCTTGCGCGTATTTTTCTGTCCTGAAAGGTCAATCTCGTACAGGGCATCTCCCAGGAAAACCTGAGTGGCAAACAAGCGGCCTTCCTGATTGAAGGCCAGGGAGTTGATGCCGGGCAGGCCCTCGGCCAATACCGTAACTTTTCCGTCCGCACCCTTGGCATGAACTTTACCCATCAGGAAAGACGTATAATAGATTCGCCCATCAGGACCAAATTCGAGGTCATCAGCCATCCCGTTGGGCGGGCCGATAAAGACACTTACGTCTCCGGTGTCCGTATCAACATGATAAATTGATTGCCCAATGACACTGCCTGCATACAGGTTGTCCTGGCTGTCAAAAGCAAGCCCGTGGATGCCGTGGAAATATGAACCGGGCACAAGGATTTGTATCTTGTAACCCGGATCGACGACTGTCGGCATAGCGCTCTGAAATGGTTTGGCCATTGTTGGAAGGGAAATGATTAAACTGAAACAAAAGAAAACCAGCGCCATGATCAAGGCTAATAAAAGCCTGCCGCAATACCTCTTTTCGTTCATAATGCTCCTCCTTTCATTTTACGGTTAACAATTATTCGGCTGTTGCGTTTACCCCCGTTTGGCAGTTCAGATGGAAGAAGATGTTTGTTAAAATCTTAATTTTTAGGGCAGTTCAGCAAGCAAGAAATTTAGAAGTCGAGAATCGCCCCTGCGATGAGAATCGATAGCGAATAAGAAACCAGCAATGAGTGTGAGAGGGGGCTGCAGGTCAGCACATTATCAAAGTTCAAATATTATGAGGCACCACGTAATGTCAAGGAAATTCAAGTACCGGCAAGTATCACCTCCGCAGCCAGTCTGGCGCCAACCCCGGGCGGCAGAGCACACTTTTCGTATCCTTGGGCTTTTTTAAAAGCTGCGAAGTTTTCCTGGCTGGCACGTGGATCCATATATCGACCGAAGATCAAATCCTCCTGCAGTTCAGGGCACATGATGGTACCCAGTTCTGCCTTGAAGCGGGTTATAAATCTTCTGGCGGCTTCCATAGTGCGTCCTGTGCCCTCGTAATCCTCCGGATCGTCACTGCCAAAAAAGAGTCCCAGGGCGACCAGACTGCCGGTCACCCCTCCGCAGATGCCTCCGGTCATGCCGAACCCAGGAAAGGGAGACATGGCCCGAATGATGGCCCAGTTGCCCAGACCAAATTCTTCCATTAGGGCAAGGGCTGAGCCCTTGGCGCAGCTGTGGGTCAGATATTCGTATTCTTCAGCTCGACGTTGCACTCGGTCAAGCACCTCTTGACGGCTGCCCTGTATAGCTACCCGATCCAATAGTTTTGGGCCAAAACCATTATGGCGCAAATTATTCAGCCGTTTCCGAATGGGTTCCACCTCCCAGGTGCGGCCGGCTAAATCGTGTAGGCGATTTTGCCAGGATTTTGATTTGCTCATTTGTTCCCTCTGTCGGTATGATAATGCAAACAACCGCCTCGCTACCCAAAATCTGATCGAATACGGTCAGGTGGCTGAGGGTAAGGCATACCGGAAACCCAGATGACCTTAAATCACAAGGCGGCGATCGAAATGCCCATCGAAGAAGCTTATCAGATCGGGTTAAATCCTTTTACCTTTTCAAAGTTGTACTTTCTTGATAGAGTCCCAACTAACATTTTTGATGTGTAAATATCAGATTCTTTTTGTATATCTTACGGATTTGGGTGTTGTCAAATGCCAAGATAGCAGCTAACTATAATTTAACATTCCGATGACCGTTCAAAGATATCTTAAACATTTTAAGCCATTAAAAATTATAGCTTTGTTGGAGTTATGTCAGGTTTCATACCAGATTTCATCACCATCCCACCACCCCCAGATATTGTATGGCCACTTAAAAAATGATTTGATAAGCCCGGATCAAAATAGATGGTCAGATTACCATTCGGGGAGGTTAAACATAGATCCGCTATCGTTTAATATCGCAGGATCTCCTGAGATTGCACATAGGATAGTAATTGTTGACGTCGGGTATAGCTCGAATGATTTTATTAGGCGCTTTCAAATAGCCCTATCAATATATCAATACCCGTCCCCAAACTCTTAAAAAAAAGGAGACACACAGATGCCCATGCAAACGAACAATGAATTCGACTTGTCCGAAAAAATAGCCGTCGTCACGGGTGCGGGCCGCGGGCTGGGCCATGATATCAGCCTAGCACTGGCCCGCTACGGTGCCCATGTGGTTGCCTGCAGCCGAACCGGATCGGAACTGGAAACGGTGGCGGAAAAAATCAAAGCCATGGGAAGGCAGGCGATACCGGTTCCGATGGATGTATCGGATATCCGTAGCATCCGTCCCATGGTGGATCGCGCGGTTGAGGCTTTCGGCCGTATCGACATTCTGGTCAACAATGCGGGGATTAACCGTCCCCAGCGGGCAGAGGATGTGACCGAAGACAACTGGGACCAGGTGATGAGCACCAATCTTAAGGGTCTTTTTTTCTGTGCCCAGGCCGTGGGCCGGGTGATGATCTCTCAGAAAAAGGGGAAAATCATCAATATTTCATCCGATGCCGGTACGGTCGGACTACCCGGCCGGGCGGCGTATTGTGCCAGCAAGGGCGGGGCCAATCTGGTAACCAAGGTTCTGGCCATCGAATGGGCACAGCACCATATCAATGTCAATGCCATCGCGCCGGCCTTTATCGAAACCCCGCTCACCGAACCCATGCTGAAAGATCCGGCCTTTAATAAATATGTCCTTGAGAACACCCCGCTCGGCCGCGTCGGCAAACCCAAAGATGTGAGTTCCGCTGCGGTTTTTCTGGCATCGGAAGCCTCGGACTATATGACCGGGCACATCATGTTGATCGACGGCGGCTGGACAGCCCATTAGCTATTTTGTATTGAGCGGGTATGTCCCGAAAGCCGCACCTTCTTGTACATCGCAAGGATGTTTTCGGGCGGGATGTCGGGCTGAAGATTGTGCACCCCGGCAAGGACGTAGCCGCAGCAAAAAAAATAAAAGATTTGTGCCAAATTGAGGGATTTAGGAATTGGGGGTGCTACAACGCGCAATATTTCGCGTAGGCCTCCTCTGAGAGTTCATCAATCGTGCTTTCGTGGCACACCCTGCCCCGATAAATGAGATAGGCCCGGTCACAAATGTACCTGGCAAAGTTTAAATTCTGCTCGGCCAACAGGATCGAGACCCCCTCATCTTTAAGTTTTTGAATGGTAATCGCCAGCTGATCGACGATGACGGGGGCCAACCCCTCGGAGGGTTCATCCAAAATGATCATTTCGGGGTTGCCCATCAGGGTGCGGGCAATGGTCAGCATCTGTTGTTCACCACCGCTGAGCGTTCCCCCCGCCTGGCGTCGGCGTTCGGCCAGATTCGGAAAGAGCTCGAACAAGCGCTCCGGGGTCCAGGCTTCTGCCCCTTGTCTGGCAGGCTGTTTGCCCACCTCCAGGTTTTCCAGAATCGTCAAACCGCTGAAAATCCGGCGATCTTCCGGCACATAGCCCAGTCCCAGGGCACAGGTTTTGAAGGGAGGCAACTTCTCGATAGACGCACCCTTGTATGTAATTTTACCGCTTTTAGGCGGTACGATTCCGATAATACTCTTAAACGTTGTCGTCTTGCCGGCGCCATTGCGGCCAAGCAGCACGACCACCTCACCGCGGCTCATTTCTAGTTTTAAATCAAAGAGAATTTGAGCTTTGCCGTAAAAGGTGTTCAACCCGTTTACCTGAAGCATCGTATCATTTGGTAGGGTCTCCATCGTTTATAAATCCTTACTGCTATAAAAAAGAAGTTGGGAAGTTGAGAGGTTAAGAAGTTGAGTAAAAAAAGAAAAAAAGCCTAATTCCCCATTGCTCTTTGCGCTTGGCTCTATACCCAACGCCCTTTACCCCTGCCCTTCCCCCTTTGCTTTACGCACTATGCCTTATCCTTTAACCTTTGACCTTTTTCCTTTCGCCTCCGACATCCCACCTTCACAACTTCTTATCCTTTCAACTTCTCAACTTCTTATTTTCGCGATGTTAGGTTCCAAGATAGATCTCTTGAACTTTCTGATTATTTCGTACCTCTGCCGGTGTGCCCTCAGCGACCAGCTCCCCCCGGTTAAGCACAATGATACGATCGGCATGGGTAAAAACGACATTCATATCATGTTCGGTGAACAACACACCGATGTTGCGGGTATGAACGATATCGGAAGTCAACTCCATCAGGGACTGGCGTTCGGCGGGGCCCATGCCGGCAGTCGGTTCATCCATCAGCAGCAATTGGGGCTTGTTGGCCAGTGCCACGGCCAGCTCAACCCGTTTTAAATCCCCGTAAGCCAGCACACCGCAGGACCGGTCGTGCTGATCTTCAATACCGACCAGTTTCAGCAGTTCCATCGATTCGTCGGTATAAACTTTACGAACCCTGCTGAGCAGGGATCGGGACCGCCGATGGTAGGAAAGGATCGCCATTTTTATATTTTCCAGAACCGTCATTGAGGCAAAAGTCGCTGTAATCTGAAAGGTTCGCCCCACACCCAGTTTCCAGACCTGTCGCGGCTGGTATCCGTTGATCTTTTTGCCCAAAATGACAACGCTGCCGCCATCCGGACGCAGCTGGCCGTTGATCAAATTAAAGCAGGTCGATTTGCCGGCCCCATTGGGTCCGATCATCGCCAGCAATTGACCTTCAGCCAGATTAAAGCTTAGCTTTTGGACGGCCTGAACCCCGCCAAATGATTTGGCAAGCTCATGAACTTCAAGTACATTTGCCATTGGATGGTGTTACCTCATCATGGAGAGCTTAATAAACTTTTGGATCTATAACCTAATTCTGGATGAAACGGACAAATGCCTAAAGTGCCTAAAATGCGCTAAAATGCCTAAAATTATGGTGTCGCTGCGCTCCGTCTATTTATATTTCTTTTTTTAAAGACAGAATACCTTAATTCGTCAATCGTCATTCGTCCTTCGCCATTCCAAAGGTTGCTTAATTCGTCATTTGTCATTCGACATTCGTCATTTGCTATCGGTCGGCAAAATACTTGCCGAAGCGGTTGTAAATCGTACCGACAATCCCCTGGGGAAATGCCACAACCAGAAAAATAAAAATCAAGCCTAAAATGAGCTGCCAGAAATCGATTCGCGATATTTTATCGTGCAGCCAGGTAAAAGCCGCCGATCCGACAACCGGGCCGAACAACGTTTCAACACCACCCAGCAGCACCATGTACAGGAAATCAAAAGAACGCGGGATGGCCATTTCATCCGGGAATACGCTTCCTTTCGAAAACACGTAAATCCCACCGGCCAGTCCGGTAAAAAACCCGGCGACAATAAAGGCCAACCACTGGTGTCGGCGCAGGTTAATCCCGATGGAATCCACCCGCAAGGCCGAGTCGCGGCAGGCGCGCAGGGTATAGCCGAAGGGCGTAAAAATAAAGTAGCGCAGGAGAAGAATTCCGCCGCTGCACAACACCATGGTAAGGTAATAAAAAACGATTTTATCATCGGCCCATTGCGATGGCCAGATGCTTAAGATGCCATCGTCTCCACCGGTAAACTCCCCCCACTGAAACACGATTGACCAGCAGATTTGCGCAAAAGCCAGGGTCAGCATGGCAAAATATACACCCGACAACCGCACGCAGAACCATCCGATGATCACGGCCAGCAGCCCGGTGAGCAGGGGCGCCAGCAGCAAAGCCAGCTCCATGGGAGTTTGCACATAATGCACCATCAGGGCGGCAGCATAAGCGCCGCCCCCGAAAAAGGCGGCGTGCCCGAATGACACCATGCCCCCCGGTCCGAACAAGAAATAGACACTCATACAAGCCAGGGCAAAGATGGCGATCTCGATCAGCAGGATCAGCTGAAACGTGTCCACCAAAAGGGGTATTAGCAGGATCAGGATCAAAAAAACCAGGCCCAGGAGTCTTAACCGTTTGGAGGCCGGTCGCAGCAACGATTCAGCGATCCCGGATGGCGCATGCTCATGGGCTTCGGCTTTGCCCAGCAGATCCATGAGGACGGATCACCAGCACCACGGCCATCACCAGAAACATCAAAACCAGCGTGCTCGCCGGAAAAACCAAAATCCCGAAAGAACTGAGTTCACCGATGATGACGGCGGCCAGGTAGGCGCCGGGAATACTGCCCATGCCCCCCACCACCACAACGACAAAGGCGGCGGCAATCACATTTAAATCCATCAGAAGATCTGCCCCGCCCTTGGGTAGTTGAACCGCCCCCCCCAGACCCGCCAAAAAAGAGCCGAGGAAAAATACGCTGGTAAACAGCCGGGTTTGATTCACCCCCAGGGCATCGGACATCTCCCGGTCTTCCGTGGCGGCCCGCACTAAAATACCCCACCGGGTCCGATTCAATAATAGCCACAGCCCGCCGAGAATCAGCGGCGCAATAATGATTAACGCCAGATCATATTGCGGCAGATAGCTCCCCATAATGTCTATACTACCCTTTAAACCCGGTGCCCGGGGACCCAGCAGGTCGTCGGCGCCAAATAGCCAGCGGGACAGGTCCTGTATAATTAAGACGATCCCGAAGGTGGCAAAGAGAATAAAAAGCTCCGGAGCCTGGTATAAGCGCCTCAGTAAAAAGACCTCCACGATGACCCCGATCAACCCCACCGCCAGCGCCGCCAGCAGAATGCCTGCCCAGAATGGCAGAATACCCTCCGGGAGATAAGCGATCAGGTAGTAGGCCAAATACGCGCCGACCATATAAAAAGAGCCGTGGGCCAGGTTGACGATGCGGGAAACCCCGAAAATAAGAGACAATCCGCAGGCCACCAGAAACAAGCCGGAAGCATCCGATAAACCGGTTAAAAATTGTACGATATAAAAACCCAAAACGCTACCCTGTGTTGTAGGTTAAGCCTGAAAGGTTGGCTTATTGGGTTACCTTAATTCACTTGAGAGTTGGAGTAGAGGAGTATTGGAGTGTTGGATTGATGGATTGATGGATTGATGGAGATGGAGTACTGAAAAAAAAGATCGAATTGAAATGTTCACATCCATTTTTCCTTCCACTACTCCAGTACTCCATTACGCCAGTACTCCCTAGACTAATTGCCTACATAATCTCGATTTTCCCCAATTCAGTAGTTATCTGTCTGTCAACCACAACCGCAGCGATCTACTCCTGCGGCCGTAATTTCATAACCTCTGCATCGGAAGGCAGATAATCTTTACCGTCGGCATACTGCCAGTCGACCATGACGCCTTGGCCGTCTTTCAAGGCGGTAAGACCGACATAAGCTCCCATGGTGGACTGGTGGTCGATTTTGCGGTAGCTGACCGGCCCGACAATCGAATCAAAGGTGAGTCCTTCCATTGCGTTGACCATAGTTTCGGTATCGGTGGACCCGGCTTTTTTTAACATGTGGTAAACGCTCATCATGGTATTATAGCCGACAATCGACCCCGTGCGCGGATAATCGTTGAACTTTTTTTGATAGGCGGCAACAAACTTTACGTGGGCCGGGTTTTTAATATCTTTCCAGGGATAACCGGTTACCAGCCATCCTTCCGGCGCTTCACCCTTGAGGGGATCGAGGTATTCAGGTTCACCGGTCAACAAACTGACGACAAATACGTCTTTAAAAAATCCTCTCAATTTTCCTTCCCGTACGAATTTGGCCAGGTCTCCGCCGAAGGTCACGTTGTAAATTGCTTCCGGTTTGGCGGCCGCCAGGGCCTGGATTTCAGCACCGGCGTTGATTTTAAACAGTGCCGGCCACTGCTCGGCGACGAATTCGACATCCGGTCGTTTGGCCTTCAGCACTTCTTTAAATGACTTGACGGCATCTTTGCCGTAGGCATAGTTCGGTGCAATGGTTGCCCAGCGTTTGGCGGGATTCTTGGCAGCGCCCTCGGCCAGCATGGCGGCCTGCATATAGGTTGACGGCCGCAGCCGGAAGGTATAGCGATTTCCTTTGGCCCACACGAGCGCATCCGACAGCGGCTCGGCCGCGACGAACAGCACTTTATAGCGCTTGGCAAAATCCGTCACAGCCAGTCCCACGTGAGAAAAAAATGTGCCCATCAGCAGGACAACCTTATCTTTTCTGACCAATTCTTCCGCCACCGTCACGGCTGTCCCCGGTTTACCGGCATCATCGCGGGAAATGACTTCAATTTGTTTACCCAGTACCCCACCGGCGTTGTTTATTTCCTCCAGGGCCAACTGCCAGCCATTGCGATAAGGAAACGTAAAGTTGGTCAATTGGCTGTAAGTCTGAATTTCCCCGACTTTGATCGTATCTGCGGCCGGCGCGCTGGAAACCATTCCCAGCATTAACATGGAAGCGATCATCAAAGCGGCAAGAACTAATTTTGGGGTTTTCATTTCTCCTTCTCCTTTCAACGTAAGGTGTTATCGATTTGCACGCATGATTATAAAACCCAATCCGGCCAAGCCGGAAATGAAAATTGAATATTGAAGATTTGTGGAACTATCGTTAGCGTCAAGTTGCGCTTACCGGGTGGATATAAGGTTTCAGCCCATCGGTTATGGCAAACACATTCTGCAGTGCCACAAAGGCTCCGTGAATAAGTTTTCGTTGGGAAAGCAGCGCTGCTTTTTGCCGGGCGTTTTCAATGGCCTTTAAAACTTTTTCGGGCGACAATTCACCGACTTCAGCGGTTACCGATAATCCGGCAATATCCGTGTTGGGGTCGAGACTTCCGGCCGGCAACTGGATGATAGCGTCATCTTCTACAAAACAGGCATTCCCAATCGCCGTTGCGGCGGCGTCCGCCACGGATGCATTGGCGGCCACAACGGTCACCGCCGATGCAATCCCTCGGGTTAGACTCCTGCCCCCGACGCCGCTGGTGGTCACTCCCCAGGACGGTTGGCCGGCATCCAGCCGGATCACATGGGAAACGTGCCGGCTGGTCATTTGCGGCCTGATCCCAACGGTGGCGGTTTCACCGTCAGCCAGCCTGATGGCGATGTCGCCGCCATTTTCCACGATGACGCGGGTCCGTTCCGCGTTCGAAAAGCCAGTCTGCCACAGCATCCGCAATGGTACCGGCCACCGCCGCCATCGCTGTCAAATCTTCATCACCAATGGCCCTGGCACTGGCAATCATAGCCAGGGCCAGTTTGTCTTGCGGTAATTTTTCAAATTGCGGGATCGGCCGGCTGAGCAGCGGTCTGCACCGGGCAATACGCTCCAGGTACGAAATTGACTCTATCGCGGCCCGACGAGCCAGCTTTATCAGCGGTTGCTTTTGACTGCCACGCCCGGATAACCAGCCGCATGGGACCGAATTCAACCAACACCGATTCCTCATCAATTGCAGCGATGTAATGTTCATAAGTCATTGCAGTTATAACCCCGGTTGATGTTTAAATTCGCAGTGATGCTCCCGACCAATTTAATCGCGGTTAAAAACCGCTCCCACAATAAAAATTATCTATGTTGCATTGCAGTCTTCAGGCTAGCTTCAGATCCCGTCGAATTTCTCTCGACCCAAATGCCCTTGTCAGATATTGGCAGCAGCGGTTATCCTGACACCCGAAACCTAAGCCACTCGTATGAAACATCATGAAATCCGATGCCATTCCCAAGAAGTATCTCACCGCAGAGCACGCGGAGAGCGCAGAGATTATTTAAAATTTTCTTTCTCAGCGTTCTCTGCGAACTCTGCGGTGAACGATTAGTTTCTTTTTCGATTTGACCGGCCGTTTTTTGGCCGGCGGCGGCGCTGAACCTTGAACCCAGAACCCTGGACGCTGAACCTATTTCGGCTTCTTCGCCTTATAGGGCTTCATCGCCGCCACATGCCCGCCCATTTTTTCATAGTCCTTGAGCTCCATGGTGTATTCCAGGGGACAAATCGTCGCCGGAGTCGGCGTCCAGTAAAAAGAACCTTCCTTGACCCGCTCCACATCCACCATGAATGTGATGCCCCCGCCGGGCAATACATAGCCCGGCGCTCCCCCGACCGTCAAATGCGCTTTGGCTTCATGAACCGCCCGGGTTAATCGGATCGGATATTTAGTCACCCCGGCCCGGGCACTGCCGCCGGCCCCGGCGGTGTATATGGCCGATACCCTGGAAGGCTCACAGCTGTTTGAAATGGCCTCCAGGGCAACTCCGGGCATTTTTCGGTTCAGGCTGATTTCTTAAGCTTACCATTCTCATCCAGTTCGAACATGATGCCGTTTTGACCGGTGGTTTCCGTAATCAGGATGGTCATGCCCGGCCAGGCGATGTCACTGATCTGATCGAATCGATGATATCAATCGGGTCGGTAATGGAAGTTCCACCCCAACCGCGGCCGTGATCGCCAAAGTAGCGTCCCGGCGTACTCTCACTAAATTTGAGCCGGACACCGGTGGGTTTCGCGCCGGCAATTGACCGGCCACGTGCCGGCTCATCTGACCGGTGATGTGCGAATCCAGGATAATCACTTCATCGGCCGCCTCGACCAGCAGCGGGGCAAACAGTCCCATGGTGGCGCTGCCGCACCCCACACGCATTTTGCTTGCCGCTTCACCGTCGATAATCGGGGGGCGGCCGACCTGAATTACCAATCGCGGACCATTTTCAATTTTTAATTTGACCGCCTTGCGATTGGCGATGTCGGTGATGGTCCGGGCCACTACGAAACCATTGGGCCCGGTTAGCCGGTTGACGCCGCCGACATGCAGCATTTTCGATCCGTATTGCTCGGTTTCAACCATACCGACTTCGCGTTTGCCGACAAAAATTCGGTCGCCCTCCTTGCCGATGGGAATATCCGTATCGACCTTGACAATTATGGAGCTGTAACTCAGCGGCACTTCGGTGACCACCGTCACGACATCGATTCCCCGGCGCTTTTCATTGAGAATCCGGGGTGCGGGCTTACAATCCGGATAGGTCGTACCGGACCCGATGGCGGTCACCACCGGCTGGCGAATGACCTCTTTCGGATCGGGTCCGACAATCGGCGCCACATCTTCGAAGGTATGCAGCGGGGTTATCCGAACCAGCATGCCGCCATCATTGCGATAGCGATGACAGGCGCCGATGTAACCGGCATTGATCCAGCATTTAATCGGGCAGGCGTCGCATTCGACGGCATCCGGGCGCATGGTATCATCGGCAGTAATAGCCTGAGCTTCACATACCCGCTGGCAGACGCCGCACTGAGTGCACCAGTGATCATCGATGACGGCTTTTTTCTTCTTCAGTTTGACGGCGTCCACCGGACAATCCCGCACACAGAATCCGCAGCCGATGCATTTGTCTGTATCTACTTTCATCGCATATCTTCTTTGCTAAAACTAATTCGCAATAGTCTATTTAGGAGCATTATGTGACGAATTAAAAATGCCTAAAGTGCACTAAAATGCCTAGTGTGAATTCTGTCTTTTTTACGATAAGGTTGCTTATCCAATCTTCCGAATTACACAACATCAGGCTTTTGGATTTTTTCACCACGGATCTTCCACGGAATTACACGGATGCAACGTATTCAAAAACTGTATCTTTCCGTGTCGCTCCGTGTCTTTCCGTGGTAACTCTTTTGTCCTCTGGCTTCTATCTTTCACTTCTGCACCTTCCGCATTCCTGACTTCCCACTTCCGACTTCATCCGCTTCCCACTTCCGAATTCTTTTTTTCCGACTTCCGCATTCCCACTTCCGACTTCAAGTCACTTCCGGTCTTCTCACCGGCGGCGGCGTATTGCGGCTTTTGGCCACCACGATTTCTCCGTCCACCAGCACCATGGAGACGGCCGGCACGTCACCGGCCGCGATGGCGGCCAGGGTATCTTCTCCGACCGATCCCATGGGGGCATCCATAATCACCAGATCCGCTTCCAGCCCCTCGGCAATGATTCCCCGCGGCAGTTTGTGGATGCGCGCCGTATTGCCGGTTGCCATACACAGCGCCTCTTCCGGTTTGATGGCCGACAGGCTGGCCAGGTGCGCGATAACCCTCAAGACGCCCAGGGGAATCACACCGGTGCCCGATGGGGCGTCATTGCCGATGATGATGCGCGCAAGGGCCTTGTGCTCAACGCACAGATCGGCGGCTTCCACCATTATTTTCGGATTGCCGCAATGCACCATTTCCAGCGCAAAATCAGTTTCGGTTACCAGACGCTTGACTTCATCCAGGGCAACGGCCGTCGGTCCGCCGTTTATATGCGACACGATGTCGGGCGCGGTCTGAATCACCATCTCGGCCGTCACCGTGCTGCTGCCCGGTATCGATGTGCCGCCGGTATGCATCATGACCGTCATGCCGCATTCTTTGGCCCATTGGACCATGGGTGCGGCATCTTCCGGATTTTTAACCGATCCCAGTCCGACTTCACCGACGGTGTGCACTCCCTCGCGGGCCATTTCCTCGAAGTCGGCTTTGGTCAGTCCTTTTTCCAGAATCACCGCCCCGCCGACGACTTTGCCGCCGCCCGGTCTGAAATTGGCAAAAGACTTCGCGGCCAGGATGGCCAGGGCCTTGGTGCCGGCGGGATCTTTGGGCCGGCCGGCCAAGTGAACTTCACCGGCGGAAATAAAGGTCGTCACCCCGCCGTGCACTTCACTTTCAAGAAATCCGATCTGCTTTTGCCTGGGGGTGTAATCTCCCAAAACAACATGGCAGTGTGAATCGAATAATCCGGGCGTGACCGTCGTACCGGCACAGTCGATGGTCACGTCGGCCGCCGACACATTCAACGCTGATTCATGGCCGATTTTTTTTATCTTGCCATCCTCCACCAAGATTGCATCACCGTCTAAGATCGGTGCATTAATATCACCACTGACAATTGTTCCAATATTTCTCAGAAGCACGATAGACATTTTTTACCTCCCCTTTGAATAAAATTGAAGAATTAGAAGATTTTAAGATTGAAGATTTATGATTTGCCTGCGGCAGATCGGATTTAAATTTTAAAGTGACGGAGCGCAGCGACCCGGCAAATATTCAATATTCAATCTTCAATTTTCAATCTTCAATTTAAAAAAGTGCCCGGCCCGGATGCTGGCTTCCAGAACCCGTTCCAGGTTAGCCGGCAAATCATATATTCTTATCCCCAGCGCATCGGCCAGGGCGTTTACTATTGCCGGCGCGGTCGGAATCAGAGCCGGCTCCCCGACACCTTTGGCGCCGAAGGGTCCGCTGGGTTCGGCAGATTCCACAATAATGGGCACTATCTCAGGGACATCGGCAACTGTTGGAACGTAATAATCTTTCATCGACAGGGTTTGGCCCGGCACAAATTCCTCCATCAACGCAAACCCCAATCCCATGGCTACCCCGCCGCAAATCTGCCCTTTGACGTTTTCCGGGTGAATGGCTTTCCCGACATCATGGGCGGCGAAAATTTTATCGACCCTCACCTCCCCGGTCAAGGTATCCACGGTCAGCAGCGCCAACTGGCTGGCATAGGCATAGGTCGCATAGGGAACGCCCTGTCCGGTTTCAGGATCCAGCGGCACCGTATCCGGGTCGAAATAGCCCTGCCATTTCAACGGTACGCCTTTTTGGTTGGCGCGCCGGGCCAGGAAGGAGAATTCGACCGCGTTATCCGGATTGCCGGTTTCCTTGACAAAGCCTCCCTCGAGCATCAGGGCGGATTTAGCGACCTTCAACTTATTGATCGCTTCGCTGAGGAGCACATCGGCCAGTTTTTCGGCGGCTTCTTTGACGGCATTGCCGGAAATGTATGTCTGGCGGCTGGCAGAGGTAGCGCCGGCATTGGTCGTACAGCGGGTGTCGGCCACAAACAGCCGGATTTCCTGCGGTTGAACTCCCAGAATCTCGGCTGCGATCTGGGCCAGCACAGTGGTCGAACCCTGCCCGATATCGGCGCAACCGGTGTAAAGCGTAATGTTTCCACCCAGATCAATTTTTATTTTGGCGGTCGACGGATTCTGCACCCCGGTATTGCCGATGCCGTACCACATGCTGCCCAGACCGATGCCTCTTTTTTGCCAGGGGTCGGTTTCAGCACTGAGCCAATCGGCCTTGGCCCATTCGTAATGCGGGATCAGTGCTTCAAGCGTTTCGGCGATTCCCACGCTGTGCGTTAATTTCTGACCGGTCGCGGTCTCAGAGCCGGTTTTGAGGACATTCATCAATCTGAATTCAAGCGGATCCATATCCAGTTTTTCCGCCAGCAAATTCATCTGGGACTCGTGGGCAATGGCGATCTGGGGCGTACCAAAACCACGCATCGCGCCGCAAAAAGGGTTATTGGTATAAACGCAGCGGCTTTCGATATCGACATTCTCAACCTCATAAGGACCGGTCGCATGCATGGCGATGCGTGATGTCACCGCAATTCCATAAGAGCCATAGGCGCCGGTATCGGCAGTGACTCGGGCCCGCAAAGCGATAATTTTCCCATGGCTGTCAACCGCGGTCTTTAAAGTCATCTCAACCGGGTGCCGCTTGGCGGTGCCCAAAAAGGATTCTTCCCTGGAATAAACCATCTTGACCGGCCTTTGCAGGTACAGCATGGCCAGGCCGATAAAACCCTGGACATTTAAATCCAGCTTGGAGCCAAACCCGCCGCCCGTGGCGGCCTGGACAATTCGAACGCGGTCTTCTTCCAAACCCAGCAGACCGGTTACTTCTTTGTGATCGTAATGGGGGTTTTGGGTCGAGGCATAGATCACCAGCACGCCGTCCTCATCCACATAGCCGGCCCCGGCATCCGGTTCCAGATAGCTGTGCTCGATCCGGGCGGTGCGATAAGTTTTCTCAACCGAAAAAGCACAGCGTTCAAAGGCTTCGTCAACGTCTCCTTTTTTTACTTTGCGGGTAAACAGCAAATTGCCCTTGTCGTGAATTTTGGGTGCACCGGGTTTGAGGGCATCTTCGGGCGTCAACACCGCCGGCAGGTCTTCATAGGCCACTTCAATGAGATCCAAGGCGCTTTGAGCCACGCTTTCGCTTTCAGCCGCCACCAGAGCGACGGGTTCTCCGACGGCTCGCACCTTGCCGGTTGCCAGCAGCGGTTGATCCTTGTTGATAATGCCCATGAGATTCTTGCCGGGAATATCCTTGGCAGTAAATACCCTGACGACGCCCTTGATCTTGAGCGCTTCTTGGTAATTAATGTCGACAATCCCGGCGTGGGCTTTGGTGCTGCGCAGCACTTTAAGCACTAGGGCATCATCGAAATCAAGGTCCCCACTGAAAATCGGCTCCCCGCGCAACCGCTCATTCACGCCGATTTTGGGGATGCTTTGTCCGATGGTTGAGTAATTTGATGTCATAAATAATCGCTAAAGTTATTTTTGATTAGTAATAATCATCCGAAAAATTCCCAAAAATGAACTAAAATGAGCTAAAATTCAAAATGACTAAAATTATGGGGTCGCTTCACTCCATCCTTTTATTAAAAGACAGAATTCCTCAACTTTAGGCATTTTAAATTTTAGGCAATTTAGATCATTTGTTAAATTCATCCCGGTCTCCCAGCTTCCCAGCTTACGGCCTCCTGGCTGTCCAGCCTCCAAGCTTCCCAGCTTTCCTGCTTCCCAGCCCTCCTGGCCTTCCAGCTTCCCAGCCTCCTGGCTTCCTAGCCTCCCAGCTTATTTTGTTATCGGATACATCATCCTCATGAACAGTCCCTGAATGGCCGGTTCCTTGTATATTGCCGAGGGTCTGCGACCGGTAATTTCCAGCATCCCTTCGGATAAAATCTGCCCGGCTTGCCACAACATGGCTTCGTCCGGAATTTTGCCGAATAAATAATTTTCAATATCCCGAAATCGGTGAGGCGTCGGGGTGCACGATCCCAGCGCAAACCGTATGAATGATATCGACCGGTCGCTTCCCCGGCCGATCATGGCGGCCATACTCATTCTGGCAATGGCCAATTCTTGGCGGCGGCCGATTTTTTGAAAATCCGCAAAGCCGACCGTCTCGGGTTTGGGGTTGAGGATGAAATGAGTTATCAGTTCATTAGGCCGCAGCGTACAATGATACGGTCCGCCGGCCATTTCCTCGATCGATACGTTTCGCTGGCCGGCCGGACTGACTGCCACTGCCGCGGCATCGTGAATCAGCAGCGGCGGGATGGTATCACCGCAGGGCGAACAATGGGCAACGTTTCCGCCAATGGTGGCAATGTTGCGCACCTGCCGGCTGGCGAATTTGTCGGCGGCTATTCGCAGCGCGGGCGCATGCCGCTCGATTATTTCGGATTTACCGATTTCGGTGATCGTAACTGCAGCCCCGATGGTCAATTTTCCTTCATCAGTCTCGATTTGCCGCAATTCGGCCAATCGGCCCACATCCAGCAAATATGGGCGATTCAATTCACCGGAACGCATGTCGACCATGACATCGGTGCCGCCGGCCAAAATGGTCGTGTCCGGTGCCTGCTCGCGTAAAAATGCCAGGGCTTCCGGCAGGTTATGCGGCCTGATGTATTCAACGTTAAACATTTTAATCCTTATTATCTTCTTTTCGACACCTGCCTGCGGCGTCTTCGATGCCGGCCACAATACTTTGATACCCGGTGCAGCGGCACAGATTTCCGGCAACGGCTTTGACAATGTCCGCCCGACCGGGATTCGGTTCTTCCGTCAACAATGCGTGGGTGCTCATTAATATCCCGGGCGTGCAAAAACCGCACTGCACGGCGTGTCGTTCCGAAAAAGATTGCTGAATCGGATGCAATTCGGATTCCCCGCTCAAGCCTTCGACCGTCAACACCTGGCGACCGTCCAGTTGGGCCGCAAACATCAAGCAGGCATTTACTGCCTGACCGTCGACAACAATGGTACAGGCGCCGCATTCACCAATCCCGCAGCCTTCCTTGGTTCCCTTGAGATCAAGCACATCCCGCAGCAGTTCCAGGGCCGAAATCCCCGGTTCTATATCCAGTGATTGTTCTTCGCCGTTGAGAGTGAAACAAAGATGGTATTTCGATTTTTTCATAATGTTCGATTTTCAATGTTCAGTAGTTATTCAGCAATCAACCTGGCTGCCGTCGGCTGCCGGCAGCCGGGCTGAAGTCTGTTACCCCAATAACCAATAACTCATAACAAATAACGATGTCTTCCCTTAACTCATGCCTGCTGACACCCGTCATCTGCCTTCTGTCCTCGGTCTTCTGTTCTCTGTCTTCTGTCCCCTGTGCCTACCGCAACCCGTCTTCGCCTTTGACGTCCTCCACTTTCAATCCGCCGACTCTGGCCGCCGGCCGGCCGGAGTCGGTCACGGCCACAACCAGAACCAATTCATCGCCGCGCGGCGCATCCGGCACCCTGACCTCCATGGCGTCAAAATGAGACCGCACAAAGGCGGCATCTTTATAGCCCAGCGGTACGTCAATCGCCGCTCCCGGATATCCCGCTTTTTTAGCGGATGGAATTAAGGCCTTCCCGCCGCCCACATTCGCCCGCATGGGTTTGCCCAGAGCCGGGTGCATGATCGCCGCACAATGTTCCAACTCACCGTTGGTGCCGACAACCGCACCTTTGCCGTAGCTGTGGACTTTATCAGGCGCGATGCCCAGCGCCGCAACGGCTTTTTGGGTCAACAATTCACCCAGCGCTTCACTCCATTCGATCAACAGGCTGAGATCTTCCTGGTACTTGCCGGCAAACGGGTTGGTAAACACTGCCGCAGCGGCGGCCTTGCGGGTCGGAGTCTCCAGCCGCACCGATCCATCGGCATGCGTCTCCTCGACCACGGTATAGATTTTGCGCACTTGAGGTTTGTCATCACTCATCGTTGCCTCCCTTCAAGAGTATTGAATAGTGTAATTGAAGATTGAAGATTTATGGTATTCTGTCTATTTTATTATTTATATTTATAGATTTTTATTTTCACTCTGATGTAGTTCCCTTCCCACATCGCAATAGAAACCTGGACGCAATTTTTAATGATTCAAAATTGAAAACGATGGAGCGCAGCGACTTCCACAAATATTCAATCTTCATCTTCAATTTTCAATCCCACATCACGCCCATCGTTCGGTAACCGTTTTTTGATCCAGAAAAAGCCTGAGGGAATCTATTCTGGATTTAGCAACCCCCAGGGCCGATTCATTTTTAGAGCCCAGCGGAAAAAATGCAAACGGCTGGGGCACCGGAACATTGATGCCGATGTTGCCGACATCCGCCTCTTTCATGAATTTTCGGGCCACGTAGCCATCCCGCGTAAATATGCAGGCGGAATGGCCATAGGCATCTTTATTGTTGATCCAATCCAAGGCCTCATCCACATCCCGGACGCGCATCAAATTGATCACCGGTCCGAAGGCCTCCTGCCGGGCCACATGCATATCCGGGGTGACGCCATCGAACACGGTGGGGGCCAGAAAGAAACCGTTATTGCCGCCGGGGACCGTTACCTTGCGCCCATCGAGAACCAGCGTAGCCCCTTCGTTGACACCTTTTTCAATAAAATCCAGCACCTTCTGTCTGCCCCTTTCGGAAACCATGGGGCCCAGCTCGGTGGACTCATCCAGCCCGTAGCCCAATTTCATGTTGGCTGAGGCTGCTATCAGCTTTTCTTTAACGGCTTCATAGGCCGGGCCGGCAAAAAGAAGATTGTCCGTCCCCAGGCAGCGCTGTCCGCTCATGCCGTAACACCCTCGCAGTATTCCGCTGACCACTGCATCCACATCACAGTCCGGCATAATGACGACATGGTTTTTGCCGTTGCCATTGATCGACGCTTCTTTGCCCAGCTTTCCGGCCAGGGCAAAAAGTTCTTTTCCCACCGCCGTGGAACCTATAAATCCGACCCCTTTGACCAGCGGATGGGATAAGATTTTCTGATTGATGTTGCTGCCGCCGTAAACAAGATTGACCAGGCCGGGGGGAAACCCGTCGACCTCCTCGATGACTTTAAAGATGGCATCCAGGCAGACCGGATCATTTTTGCTGGGGCTGACCACCACCGGACATCCGCTGGCAAGCGCATACGGCACGTAAGACGACCAGGCGTGCATGGGAATATTGTTGGGGGTAATAATCAGAAAGACTCCCCTGGGCTCCCAGTATAGAGCCTGATCCAGGCCTTTGGCCAGGTCCGTAACACATTCGCCCTTGGTCAACAGCAGCAGTGCGGAACAGGCGGACTCGATATTTTCAATGCAGCGGCGCAGGGTCCCCCGGGCCTCACCGATGGTGCGGCCGTGGTCCTGCACCAGGACGCGGCACAGCATGTCAAAGTGTTCCTCGAATTTCCCGCGCAAATCAAACAAATGTCGTGCTTTATCCCTCAAAGGGACATCACGCCAACTGCTGAGAGCCGCTTGCGCCGATTGGACGGCTTGTTCGATTTCGCTGTCGGTCGCCGAGGGAAATTCGGCGATTACCTCGCCGGTGGCAGGATTGACATCTTCATAAATGACATCGGATTCCGAATCCACCCATTGCCCGTTGATGTAAAGTTTAAGTTTCCCATAGTGCTTTTGAACTTCAGGTAATACCGCCATATTCGTCTCCTTTGAACATAATTAGAATTTTCCAAATTATTAATTAATTTTTCGTTAACGTGTCAACAAAATCCAATACGTCATCAATTATTTTTAGTCCCTGCCTTAACCCGTCCTCCTTGATGGAAAGAAGATTTTGCGGGATTGAGGGCACCTTGGTTTCATACATTTCCATCTTCAGCAGATTAATCACCATTAGGTCGGTAAATGTTCCCCCGATATCTATTCCGATGCGAATTTGGTTTTCTTTGCCGGACACGGGCGCTCTCCTCAGACGCATAAAATTAAAATATTTATTTTATTGATAATCAATTTTCTCGCAAAGCCGCAAAGGTAACGCCTTAAATAATTCTTGGCGACTTTGCGTCTTTGCGTGAGACTGTTTTGGTTCCGGTTCATCCGAGTTGGATCAGGGTTTATTTTCCCGAAACGCGTCTATGGCTTTAAGAACATGCTCCTTCATTAACTTGCAGGCCCGGGCGCTGTCTCGACTTTTGATGGCATCCAAAATCTGGCCGTGATAACGAACCGAAGAATCCAAATGCTGTTTATTTTGTAAAGATTGGTAACTGAATCGGCTGACTTGATTGTGGATGCTGGCGGCAATTTTTTTCAACCGATGGTGGCCTGAAATCACCATGATTTGATTGTGAAAGTCACGATGATACGCCTGATATCCCAACAGATCAACGGGTTCGGCTTGAACACAATTTTCCATCCGCTGCACAACGGCTTCAAGCTCCTGGACCTGGGATTCGTCAATTGAATTCAGGGCCAGTTCCAGGGCCATTTCGTATAAAGCAGCTTTCAGCGTATAGGCCTCCCAGACATCTTTTTCAGTCATCTCGGTCACAAACACGCCCCGGCGGGGTTTTCGAATCACCAGTCCTTCAGCCTCCAGCATCTTAAAAGCTTCGCGTACCGGTGGTCGACTGATGTCCAGACGCGTTGCAATTTCCTCTTCTTTGAGTTGCTGGCCGGGTTGGTATTCTCCTTTGATAATCCACACCTGGATATGTCCCTTGGCCAGGTCAGTTATCGATTCGATCTGCATACCCCTCCATTGTGTAAGGCTTTAATTTGATAAAATGAGATAGAACGCAGTGTTTCCTTAACTTTAGGCATTTTAGGCAATTTAGATCACTTTAGGCATTCGTTTATTATGGTAACTGCGTATCAGCCCGTGTCACAATTGAATCCAATTCCTGCGCCACATTCTGCGGCAGAGCCGCGGGTTCGGCCTTGGCCAGAATATTTTTACAGAATTCGGTGACCCGTGCATTCAGGTCAATTCCCCCTTTCGCATGCCAGCCATCTCTGGTCATCCGGATAAAATTCAGCGGCATCAGCCCATCGCGGCAGTGCCGGAAGGTATGCTCATTGGAGAGAAATTGACTGCCCGGTTCGGCATTTAATAATTCCTGCCAGGCCATGGTTTCATCATCGAAATCTATTTTTGAAATCATGCGCTTTACCATGCCCAGCACTTCATTGTCGATGGCCAGTTGAACCGGGCTGATGGTGGTCGCGACCTCCAGTTGACCGGCCCCGCCGAGTATGTCGGCGCCCGACAGGGCCATCGTCATGCAACGCAAGGCACCTTCGCTCGTACTCTGGCCGTCTAAAACCGGAGAATCCGAGCCGATGCCGTAGGTATGGGTCGGCAGCCCGAAGGCGGTCTTGATAAACTGAATCGCCAGCGCGGCTCCCTGCATCGACTCCACACTGGACTGCAGGCTGCGGCCGCTCATCATATCCGTTGAAAAAATCAGGGGGGTTGCAATGATGGGGGTTCCCGGTTGAATAACCTGGGCCACCGCCACCATGGCCAAAATTTCAGCCGTGGCCAATAGGACAACGCCCGGCATCGTGGCGGGAGCGGTCGCACCGGCCCCCGGCAGGCTACAGGCATGCAGGGGGATTCCGCAACGGGCACATTGCAGTATAATTTCCAGATCCATGGCCTTGAAGTCCAGCGGGGTCAGCGAACAGGTAATAAAGCTTACCAGCGGATCGGCTTTGAGGGCATCTGCGCCGCCTGCGGCGACTTTGGCCAGCTCGATCAAATACTCAACGCTCTTATAGGTGTAGGGTTGCACCCAGATGTGCTTCTCGCTATTTTTGAGCATCAGACTCAGGGCATGCACATCCAGCGTTGCTGCCGGGACATCACTGGGAACGGGGAAGGCGCAGAAACCGATGTGCTCCAGCCGGTCGGCAAGCCTGGCCCAGGTGGCGACATCGGCAGCCGTTACCGGCCGGTGTTTACCGGATTCAAGCTCGATCCAGGACTGCCCCCCGGTGTTGGTGCGGGTGCAAAACGTGGAGTCCGGACAGGGTATCTCCAAATTATGCTCATCGGTTCTGCCCGCCAGCGTAATTTTATGCGGCCCTAGTTTGAGCTGCGCTGCCAGAAAAGCCTTTGGGAACCGGACCACCTTCGTGTCGGTATCCACGTTGGCCCCGGCCTTGCGCAGCAGTTGGAGCACCTCCGGGTGATCCATTCTGACCCCGCGCTGGTCAAGCAGTTCAAAAACTCTTGTTTTCATTAACTCGAATTGACCCTGGTTAAAAAATGTGACCCTGGGATTTAAATTCATGGTCTGTGCCTCCTAATCCGGCCAAGCCGGAATTGAAGATTGAAGATTGCAAATTGAATATTCAATCGAAAATATTCAATATTATGCTACCCACCCAGCAGGCCCGGCAACCACAGAGCGAGTTGCGGGAAGAGCATCAGCAGCAGTATGTTTAAATAAATCGGGATCAGAAACGGCAATGCGCCCCGGGCGATGGTTTCCATCGGATGCCAAGGCACCACCCCGTGCAAAACCGCCAGACTCAGCCCGAATGGCGGCGTCATGGAGGCCTGTCCACCGGCCATAACGTAAACAACCCCCCACCAAATCAGATTGATATCCAGGCTGTTGATTATCGGCATGACAAAAGGAAACGTTAAAAACAGCATCGACCAGGAATCAAAAAACATTCCCATGAAAAAATACATGAGAAAAAACAGCACCAGGATACCGTATTTGCCGATGGGCAGACCGATCACGAACTCCTTGATCAGCGGAATTATCCCGGCCGAGTTGAATACGTGGGAAATCAAGGTGGCCATGGCCATGATGAACAACGAAAAAGAGGTGACCTTGACCGTTTCCAGCAGGCTCTGTTTGATGATTTTAAATGTCAGCCGGCGGTATGCCAAGGTCAGCAACAGACTGAGAAAGGCCCCCAGGGCTGCAGCTTCAGTGGGCGTCATAAAACCACCAAAAATCGCCCCCAAAACACCAATAATCACGACTGCGAAGGGCAGCACCTCCAAAATGGCCGCGAATCTCTGTTTCCAGCTGAATCGGACCGGCTTCGGTATCAAGCCGGGGTTGAGTTTGACCAGGACAACGATTGTCAGCATCAGCAGGATCATCATGGTTACCCCTGGAATCAGTCCGGCGGCCAGCAAATCGACGATGGATATACCCTGCCAGGATCCATAGATAATCAGCAATATGCTGGGGGGAATCAGGGGCGACAGGATATCCGCGGATGCAATTGCTCCCAAACCCAACCGGGGCGAATATCCCTTTTTTTCCATGACCGGAAAGGCAATCTTGCCGAAGGTCGCTGTGGCGGCCATGGCCGAGCCGCACATGGCGCCAAAAATCGCATTGCCGGCGATAACCGACATGGCCAATCCCCCCGGCAGCTGACCGAACCACTTGTCGATGGCGGCAAAAAGCCGCTCATTAACGCCGGTATTGCCAAGGATGGTACCCATAAAAATAAACAGCGGCATGGCCGTGAGGGTGAAGGAATTTAAAGAACCCCAGGCGGTTTCAGCAACCTGGCTGATCGGCTGATCAATATACCAAATTAACCCGACCATGGCGACAGTGCCGATCGACCAGGCAATTTCCAGGCCCAGTGCCAGGAGAACCAGCAAACCGATGACCAGCAAAATGGCGATTAAGATCTCTGAACCCATCAGCTATTTTCCTCCGGTCTTTTCATGGCGATAATGGCTTTGATAATCTCAACGACTAATTGCAAAAAAAGCAATACGGCACCAACGAGCAGGATGGATTGGGGATAGACCAGCGGGATTCTGAGCCAGCTGCCGCTGCGGGATTCAAATAATAGAGAATCGGCCAGTAAATCATAGCAGGCCTTAATCAGCGGCAGAGTGAAAGCGGTGGCCAGGATTAGCGTAGCGAACCGAATCGGGCGGGCAACTTTATCCGGCAGCCGGCTGAAAATCAGGGTGACCCGCACATGGCCCTTTTCTTTCCAGGTATAGGCCAGCCCCATAAACGTGATGGACGCCAGCAAATAACCGCCCATTTCCTCGGCGATCGAAAGCGGTGAACGCAGAACATAACGGGTCAGCACTTCAACCAGGAGCATGACCATCAGCAGAAAAATGATGGCGGCCGGCAGGCGACCGCTGAATATATCCGTCACTTTTTCAATGAAATTGACAACTTTTTGCAAAACTTTCATTGGCGTCCTGCTTCCCGGCAACCGGGAATAAACCTCCCGGTTGCCTGTTTAAAAGCCATAATTTAGTATTCTGCGATTTAAACCGGGCCCTAGAATGCGGCTCCAAACATCAGGTTATGTCGATAAATTGGTGCCGGAGTGTTGGATTATTGGAGTAGTGGAGTGTGCCGCTGGCGCAAGGCGCCTGACACCTTATACCTTACACCTTCAACCTTATACCATTTTATATCCAGTACCCAGTATCCAGTACCCAATACCTAATACCCATTACCCAATACCCATTACCCAACCCCTACTTCCCGCTAAACCCCCGGTACTTGGCAACCGCAGCTTCGGCAGCTGAAAGCAGTTCTTTTCTTTTCGATTTCCAGGGGCCATCCATACTGAGCCAGTCATCTTCGACAACTTTACAGGCTTTGACAGCTTCAGCCATTTCTTCCTTTGAAAAGCGGGTTCGTTTGACACCGGAAAGATCGACTGTGTCAAGGCTCATGATGTACTCGGCCGTCGTCGAAAGGCTCACCATTCTTTGAAGCTCCCGGCCGACCTCGATCACCACCTTTTGAAGATCAGGCGGCAGGGAGTTAAACTTTTTCAAATTCATCACGGTAACGGCCGACCAGGTTGGTGACAGCGGCGTCAGGGTGAAGCTTTTGGAGACCTTGGCCAGGCCGATGGAATAGCCGTATCCCAGGCTGGTTAATACGCCATCGATGGTCCCGGCCATCATGGCAGGCGCCAATTCAGAACCGGCGATGGTCACCGGACTGGCCCCCAGCGCCTTGATGCCCTGGGTCGGCAAATAACCGCCGACTCTGATTTTCATTCCTTTCAAATCATCTAATTTGGTAATTTCCTTTTTGCTCCAGATACCATTGGCAGCATCCCATTGGGTGACAAACCAGAATTTGAGGTTGTATTTTTTCATGGTTTCGTCATAAATTTTCATGACCTTGCGTCCTGATAGACCGCCAGTTCTTCGGCCAACCCTTCCACCGGGTCTTCACTGACGATCCCGGGAATTTCACCCCAACTCCAGATGGGATAAGTTCCGGACAACCACGGCATGGCCACATCCGCCATGTCTGCTTTGCCTTTGGCCACCGCAGCAAACAGATCTCCGGTCGAAAACATCCGGGAAATAATCTCCAGCTGAATTCGGCCGTTGCTGCGCTCATAGAGCAGTCTTTGCATTTCCCCGCCGGGCCGATAGATCTGAGAAGCCCTGAACTTGGGACCCCATATATCATTCCAGGCGAATTTGAATTTGTAGACTTTCTTATCCTGGCAGAACCCTGGGAAAGGGCTAATAAAAGCTAAAATTAAAGCCAAAACCAAAACCGATGAGATAAAAAACATTTTCCTTTTCATGAAATCCTCCTTTGCAGGGTTAATAGGGATGAAAAATTCTGCGGGCCTAGTTGGAAAGCACCATGAGTACCACCATAACTCTTTGCAATGATGAGAAATGAAGTTAAGATTGCGAGATTGGGAATCGGCCGAAAGTTTAGCTGATCATCAATAATTGTATATTGTCTACAATAGACATTTTGGATCTGTCAAGAAAAAAATAAAAAAAGGCAGGATCGCAAAACTTCCTGCCTGGGTGTGAATCAAGACTGCTGGTTGTTGGAATTTTCGTGGCAATTTGTGTTATGCCGACAGGTAAAATGTAGGCGTGATGGCCTCCGGCATTCCACCATTCCAATCGCACGAGCTTGTCCTTGGATCCTAACGGTAAACCCTGAGGCCCTCGAAGAGCGTTTTCGAAGGGAAGCTCTCGACAGGTTGGGCAGAAGCCCCTAACTTGAATTTTCTGTCCGCTTGTGACGGCGTTACATATCCAGGAAATGACAGGAGGGTCCTCAAACGTGGAGTTATTTAATTGCCGGATTAATAATTCCGCATCCGCCCTTCGACAAGACTCGGCGCTTCGCAGGCCGACTTCCGCATCTTGCCGCGCCATCTTGTCGCGGCGAAGCCTGGCGCAGACGGAAGCCCCGCCCTTAGGGCGGCGGCGGGTCCCCCTGCCAACTTCAAATTAGATCCCCAGATAGGCTTTCCGGACCTCATCATTGGCCATCAGGTTTTCGGCAGAATCCGAAAAGGTCACCCGGCCGGTCTCCATGACATAGCCCCGGTGGGCGACTTTAAGGGCCAGGTTGGCATTTTGCTCCACCAGAAATATGGTGGTTTTGCTCTCGGAGTTTATTTTTCTGATGATATCAAATATCCGTTTAACAATAATGGGTGCCAAACCCAGGGAAGGTTCATCCATCAACAACAGGCGCGGTTTGGCCATCAATGCCCGGGATATGGCCAGCATCTGCTGCTCACCGCCGCTTAGCGTTCCACCGGCTTGATTGCGCCGTTCAGCCAGAATCGGGAAAAGTTCATAGATATATTCGATGTCGCGCTTAATTTCATCTTTATCAGACCTTAAGAACGCCCCCATATCCAGATTCTCCGCCACGCTCAGGAATGGAAAAATGCGCCGGCCTTCCGGGACCTGGCATATCCCCAGGGCAACGATGTCGTTGGGCGCCATATCCTGAATCGGCTGGCCCATGAAAAGAATTTCCCCGGACCGGGGCGGAACAATACCGCAAATTGACATGAGGGTCGTGGATTTGCCGGCGCCATTGGCACCGATCAACGTGATGATCTCACCTTCGCCAATTTCAATATTAACCTCTTTCAAGGCCTGGATGTTGCCGTAAAATGTTTTAATGTTTTTAAGCTCAAGCATCAACGTCTTCTCCGAGATAGGCCTTAATTACCGCGGGGTCGTTTTTAATCACAGCGGGAGATCCCTGGGCAATTTTCTTACCATAATCCACAACATATATCCGATCGGATAAACTCATCACCAGCTTCATGTCATGTTCGATCAAAAGGATAGAAATGCCTTCCTGATCACGGATTTTGACGATCAGATCGTCAAGTTCTCTGGTTTCGAGAGGGTTCATGCCGGCCGCCGGCTCATCCAGCAGCAGCAAAAATGGGTCGGTGGCCATGGCCCGTGCAATTTCCAGCCGACGCTGGGCGCCGTATG
The DNA here is from genome assembly GCA_963710795.1 of uncultured delta proteobacterium. GTDB lineage: Bacteria > Desulfobacterota > Desulfobacteria > Desulfobacterales > JAFDCJ01 > JAFDCJ01. The sequence continues at coordinate 11,478 of CAVQBT010000067.1, read as the reverse complement.
GCAGATTTTTGGCAAATTCATTGACGAATCCTTCGAGTCCTATTTTTTCAAGGACTTCATAGCTGTCCGCAACGATCTGTTCTTCTTCCTGCCTGTTGGATTTGCCTTTTAGGATCGAGCTGACAATACCGGATGAGGTGCGGCAATGACGGCCGATCATGACATTTTCGAGCACGGTCATGTTTTGAAACAGGCGGATGTTTTGAAAAGTTCGCGCCAACCCGTTTTCCGTGACATGATTCGGCTTTAAGCCGTTTAGCTTGCGGGGTTTTTTGCCGGGCGGCCGAATCAGCATGTTCCCTTCGGTTGGCGGATAAATACCGGTAATGCAGTTGAAAAAAGTCGTTTTACCGGCGCCGTTCGGACCGATGAGGGCCACGATCTCCCCCTGTTTGATCTCCAGGCCCAAACTATCAAGGGCCCGCAAACCCCCAAAATCCATTGTTAATTCAGTAACTTCCAGAATTGATTCCATATTCTATCTTTGATACATCTCAAACTCGTTGCGTACTTTTGACACGCTGCCGATTGCGAAGCATAAACACTTTTTAGCTGTTCCAAGTCGACTGAGGTTATTACAATACGCCTCCAGGCAAATTTTCTATTCAGCCTGTCAGAAAAAGGCGGAGCGAAGCGACATCAATAAATATTCAATCTTCAATCATCAATCTTCAATTTCTTTTACCCCGGTGTAATCGCTTCCGTTCCGGTTTGATCCGGTGCCTGGCCCTTACCTTTAAACTGGTAGGTTCGGCGCGCAGCGATGACGATGCCGCCGGGGCGAAAAACCATCATCACGGTCAGCACCGCGCCAAAAATCAACAATCGATATTCAGAAAACGCCCGCAAATATTCAGGCAGCAGAATCAGGATCAACGCACCGAAAATTACCCCCATGACCGACCCCATCCCCCCCAGAACTACCACGCACAGGATGATGATCGATTCCCAGAGTGTAAAACTGGCCGGATTGATAAACGTGGTCTTGGCGGCAAACACCACCCCTGCCATGCCCGCCCAGGTAGCGCCCATGGCAAAGGCGCTCAGCTTGGTCCTGGTTTTGTCGATCCCCATTGCCTGGCAGGCCACCTCATCTTCCCGCAACGCAATCCAGGCCCTTCCGATCCGGGAATCCTGCAGACGCCGCACAACAAAAATCGTTACCAGCACCAGACCTAATCATTACAAAATACAGATAGATGGTTGCCTGATGCAGCGACATCTGCATCCCGAAAAATCCCGGGCGCGGGATATTGGCGATGCCGCTGGGGCCAAAGGAAAATTCATTCCAATTTTCCAGTATCAGGCGGATAATCTCCCCAAAGCCGAGGGTAACGATGGCCAGATAATCGCCTTTTAAGCGCAGTACGGGAAATCCTAAAAGAACGCCGAATAGCAGGCCCAACCCGGCACCGATTGGCAGCACCGTCCAGAAACCAAGTCCGAAATGGTAGTTCAAAAGCGCATAGCTGTATGCCCCCACGGCATAAAAGGCGACGTAGCCCAGATCCAGCAAGCCCGCCAGGCCGACCACGATATTCAACCCCAGTCCGGTGATCACATAAATCAAGGCCGTGACCATAATATTGGTTTGATAAAGCGAGAAAATAAAGGGAAAGGCCAGGACAAAAACCGCTAAGGCGATCAGACCTGGTATTGAAAACCGACGGTCCTGCAGAATCCTGACATTCCAGGGAATGATGTCGGTTTCACCTGAATCGACCGCCTTTTTGCCGCGTTCCTTGCGTTTCAGGAGAAAGCGCCAGACGAAAGAGAGAAAAAAACTGCCGATGCCGACCATAAACATCCGTTCCCAGCGCCACTCCACTATATTTTCAACGGTGTTGACCCGAATGACCATGATCGGGAAGGTCAAAAACATAAACCAGATGGATGCCAAAAACGATTTTTTTATTTCATCAAGAGAGCCCAATGTTCATAAACCCAACCCGGACAAACCGGAATTGATAATTGAATAACGAATATGGTATCGAATTTATTTATCATTTGTTGAAGAGATGCAAGATGTCAACTGCTACCCTTTTCAATCTACAACAGACAACTCACAACATCCATTGGCCTTTTAAGCTCAACAAACTCAATAAACTCATCAAACTCAACAAGCACCTACACCTTCTGGGTATCAGAACGTCCCAGGATTCCGGCCGGCCTGAAGATCAGGATAAAAACCAGAATTACAAATGCAAAAACGTCTTCATAATCACTGGAAACAAATCCGGTGAAAAACGATTCGGCACAGCCCAGCACCAAACTTCCCAATACCGCGCCCGGCATACTGCCGATACCGCCGAGAACGGCAGCCACAAAGGCTTTGATGCCGGCGATAAATCCGATATAAAAATTAATCTGGCCGATGTGGGAGGCAATCAAAACACCCCCGATGGCGGCCGTTGCAGATCCGACGATAAAGGTAATCGAAATCACCCGATTGACATCCACGCCCACCAGCATGGCCATTTCCCGGTCCTGGGCAGTGGCCCGCATGGCTTTGCCGACCCGGGTGAATTTGATCAAAAAGGTCAGCAGCACCATAACAACCGAGGTGGTCAGAATAATAATGACTTCCGGTGTGCTGATCATGTAAGCGATGGGCTCCAGGATCTCAAGATCCGGAATGAGGCTGGGAAACGGCATAAAATCGGAAGTTTGAGCCAGCAGCACATAGTTTTGCAAAAACAATGACATACCGATGGCGCTGATCAAAGCCGACAGACGGGGTGCATGGCGCAGCGGCTTATAGGCCACTTTCTCCAGTGTATAGCCATAAGCCATTGAATAAACGACGGCAACCACCGAAGCGATGAATAGGATCGCAATCTCGTTCCAGCCGAGCATCGTTAAGATGCCGGCGACAATCAGGGCGGTGAATGCGCCGATCATATAAATTTCACCGTGGGCAAAGTTGATCAGCTGGATGATTCCGTAGACCATGGTATACCCCAGGGCAATCAGGGCATAAATACTTCCCCGGGTCAGGCCGCCTAACAAGAGTTCAATGAAATATTCCATTTAATTCCGATCACTTCCGGTAAGAATTTTACTCAGGCGAACATAAACCAGGGGCAAGCCCTTCGAAAGGACTTGCCCCCACTTTTTTTAAAATTTCTGTTACTTCAGTTCGACATAAGCACCGTTCTTGACCTGGTACATGGAGAAGCCGACGCCCGTGGCATCACCGCGCTCGTCGAAATGGATGCTTCCCAGGGGAGTAGCCACATCATTGGTTCTCAGGGCCTTGGTCACGGCGTCGTAATCCGTGGATCCGGCCTGCTCGATGCCGTTCAACAGCGCCAGGGCTGCGGCATAGGCATTCAGGAAGAATGCGCCGGGATCGGTACCGTAGGCTTTTTTGTGGGCTGCGTTAGCGGCCTTGGCCATGGCATTTTTCGACACATCCTTCGGCCCCGTGGCATAGACGCCTTCGGCGTATTTTTTGGCAACCTTGATAAAGGTATCGTCTTTAACGCCGTCATCGGAAATAAATATGGTTTTCATCCGTTTTTTGCGCATCTGGCTGACGATTTTAGAAGCTTCGGGATGATAGCCGCCGAAAATGACGGCTTCGGCACCGGAACGTTTGATTTTCTGGACCACAGCGGAGTAATCAACCGCACCGGGGGTAATGCCTTCATACAGGACCACCTCGGCCCGCGGATCGTCTTCCAAAAATTTTTTGGCGAATTCGGCCAATCCTTTGCCGTAGTCGCCTTTGTCATGCAGCACGGCGATTTTTTTGAGCTTCAGAACATCCAGCGCAAAATCGACTTCGAGTCTGGCCTGGGCATCATCGGAAGCGATGGTCCGGAAAAAATTGGGATAATCACCGCTCTGGGTCAATGCCGGGTTGGTGGCCGAGGGCGACATGGCAATAATCTTGGAATCATTGTAAATACCCAAAGCGGCCTTGGTGGCCCCACTGCAGATATGTCCCAAGACCACGTCTACATCCTGGGATATCAGCTTGGTGGCCGTGTTAGTTGCCTTTTCCGGTTTGCATTCGTCATCTTCAACCAGAAGTTCAACTTGTTTGCCAAGCACGCCGCCGTTGGCATTGATGTCTTTGACAACGAGTTCGGCTGCCTTAATGGTCGGAATTCCGTAAGAAGCCAGGTCGCCACTGTGGGGTCCGGCAACCCCCATCTTAATCGTATCCGCCGCCAGAGCAGGACCTGAAACCGCAACCACAAACAATCCAACCATAGACAACACTAACAGTTTTCCGAATTGACTTTTCATAATCGTTTATTCCTCCTTCCAGTTTTTGTGAGGTTAAGCCCGAAGGCTTCGAAATACACATTAATAAACGAAGGATGCCATCCAGTCAAGTTCCAAATTGTAAAAAAGCCTTGCCGTAGCACCGCGATCCCTGTATGAATATCCCAACATAGACTGTCTCTATCGCAGAAAATGAGATATAACTATTTGGATTATAATAAAATAAAAACGGGATGCTACCTTGAAAAAAATTGGACTATTCGTAAAAAAGGATGAAAAAGCGGCCAAAACGGCGGATGAATTTGAATCCTGGTTGAAGAACAAAAAAATGGAAGTGGTTAGAAAAGAAAGTCTGCCTCCGGGTCTGCATTCACCGGCCAATAACAGGGTATCAGCGCCGCGGGATTTGTCCTGCCTGTTCGTATTGGGCGGTGACGGCACCTTTTTAAGCGCCGTGCGCTGGATCGGCGATCTGAACATCCCGGTGCTGGGAATCAAATTCGGTACCATCGGATTTCTGGCCGAAACAGCTGCCGAAAACCTGTTTACAGCCGCCGAAAAGATTATCAATAACGACTACACCATTAAGCGGCGGATGCGGCTGAAGGTCGATGTCGTGCGGGAAAACAAAACCATTACCAGTGTACCCGTACTCAATGACATTGTGATCAACCGGGGCGCCCTGGCCCGGCTGGCCGACGTCGAAACCCATATCGACGATCATTATTTGACGACCTTCCGATCGGACGGCCTGATTGTCGCAACGCCGACCGGTTCGACCGCCTATTCGCTGGCAGCCGGCGGCCCGGTAATCCATCCCGATGTCCCCGGTATCATTATCACGCCGATCTGTCCGTTTACCCTGACCAACCGGCCGCTGATCGTCCCGGATTCAATCCGGATCACCTTGAAGCTTGACAAAGGGGCATCTGATATCAAGTTGACGTTTGATGGTCAGGAAGGACTTGATATCGACGATCGGGATACGATCATTGTCCGCAAGGGGTCCCAGGCGCTTAACATGATCACCCTGCCGGGCCAGCATTATTTCGATGTGCTGAAAGCGAAATTGAGATGGTCGGGGGGCAGAGGGTAATGGGTTGATAGGTGATAGCTCATAGCATATAGCTGATAGCAAAAGGAACTGGGTCTCGTTTTTTTCCGATGAGCTATGAACTATTTTTTATTTCAAATAAATTCCCGTCAAAATCTTTGATAAAAGTCAGGGTCTTTTCGCCTTTGGGAATGCGAGCGACCTCCACCTGCATGCTGCGGCATTTTTCAATGAAACCATCTAAATCATCCACTTCAAGGCATAGGTGTTCAATCGGCCGTTGGGACGTGCCGAATTGATCGGTAATAAATATCTCGAAATGAATATGTTCATCCATGTAATTGATCATTTTCAATTCGGCATCGAGATTGAAAATGGCTTTGGAAAGATCCGAAGGTAAAATTTTAGGCTCCGATTTATTCAGTCCCAACAGATCCCGATAGAATTTGTCTGCATTATCTTCAGTGCTGCAGGTCAGTCCCGCATGTTGCAATAACATTGGTTACTCCAATATATAAATTCCAAGCACCAAAGACCAAATTTCAAATAAATCCCAATGATCCAAATTCAAAATTCTAAACAACTAATACTTTTACAAAATTGACCAGCAGTATCATTAACGGCCACCCCTAGTTTGCGCAATGATTCGAATCAAAAATAGTGAAGGTTTTGGTCATTGAGTATTGGAATTTGTTTGTATTTTGGTGCTTGAGATTTGAGATTTTTTATTTTTAGTTTTATGAATCAACTGATGTGGCATTTACAATATTCCGCATCTTCAGCCGCGGCATAGTCCCGTCCGTTTGGGACGACGACGGGTCCGACATCCGAATTCAATTGTTTGGTTTAATAATCACCTTGATCGATTCACGCCCCGCCATGACCATCTGAAACCCTTTCGCAATATCCTTCAACGGCAGCCGGTGGGTAATCATATCATCCACCCCAATGCTTCCGGTTTGGATCAGCTTGATTGCTTCAGCAATATCCGGTGGCCCGCAATAATAGGACGTGATGATCCGGATTTCCCGGGTCCAGAATTCATTAATCGGCAGGGTAACCTGTTTATCGGGACCGGGCACCGTAAAAAAGACCACGGCACCGCCTTTGTCCACACATTGCCAGGCCTGCTCCACGGCACTCATAGCAGAAGCGCACAGGATGACAACATCGACCGGCTTACCGGTTGCCGCCAATAGACGTTCCACGACATTATCTTCGGCCGCATTTAGGGTGAGCCCGGCGCCAAGGTTTGCGGCAATTTCCAGTCTTTTGGGATTGATATCCGTGGCGATTACGCGGCAATTGCCGGCCCGGGCGAGCTTGACATGCAGCAAGCCGGACATGCCGCAGCCCATCACCAGCACGGTCTGGTTGTTTTGCAAACCGGCCAGCCGCTGGGCCCGGACGACACAGGCCAGCGGCTCGATAAACGTACTTTGGTCGTCGGTAATGTTGTCCGCCAGCCGATAGGTGCCGTGTTCTATCAGCGCCTGCGGCACCAGAACATACTCGGCAAATCCGCCCGGCAGCCTGTCTTTGATGACCGAGCATACCGGGAAATGCCCGTTTTGGCAGTAATCGCACTTCATGCAGGGCACTTTAGGGGCAATGAATACCCGGTCGCCGGGTTTATATTTCTTTATTGAGTCCCCGACCGCAACCACCTCGGCCCCGATTTCATGCCCCTGGACCAGTGGTGCCCGGGGCAGACGGTACCATTCGACGATATCACTGCCGCAGATCCCGCACGACATGACTTTGACCAGCATCTCGTGCGAACCGGGTGTGGGGGTCGGCACTTCCTCAATTCGAATATCTTGGTTGTTATACCATTTAGCGACTTTCATTGTTCCATCCATTTGAATACATTAAATTATTTGAGCCACGCCAAGGGGAATTCCATCAGATTTCCCCCAAAGCGGCAGCTTTGAAGTCGAGCGTGGGTTCACATTCAACCTGGCTGAAATAGTCAGCGCTTCCGATCTGGCCGCCTTTAAATGCAATCTCCAATCCATTGATTTCAGGCAACCTGCTGTATACGTAGCAAAGCGGTGCCGCGATTCCAATCGATGCTGAAATTTGCAGCGCTTCAATCCGAAGCATTTTTTGGATCCGGCCGGCGGTATCGCCTCCGCTGATAGCCACCCGTTTTACGGCCGATCCAGTCAATATTTCAAGGGCCACGGCACCCAGTTCCCTGCCAAGAATATCGTTGGCTTCAGAATGGGTCAACGACAATCGTTCGATCGCATGCTTCATGGCGGCAATACGCTCATCTGCCGGTCCGATTGCCGTGTGTAAAATCACCGATTTTCCTTCAGCCAGCATCGTAATCGCTGAAGCAACAATCTTCAGTCTGTCAGAATGTCTTCTCGCAGCGTCGAGCAGATTGTGGGGAGATATAGGCAGATCGTAAAACCCATTGTTTTTAGCCCACAATATTTGTTCCCCGCTCACGGTCGCACAACTTCCCGACAGGACCAATATCGGGCCTCGAACATCCCCCACCTTCTCAGAGGTATCGATCCCGGCCTGCTCTGATAAAATACCGGTTTTCTTTAAGGCAGCCGTCAACCCGTACCCCAGTTCCTGTGATCCCACAAAAAATAACGATTTCACGCCACTGGTTCTTTTAAAGACCGTTTCACAGACAACGCTTAGGTCCGCATCAGTCAAACAGTCAAAAAAAATGAGCGCCGCACCTGCGGCAAGGTGATCATCAATGCGGGAATTAATTCGCAGCGGTCCTTCGGCTATTTCCAGAATATTTATCAGGCCACTGGTCAAATTTGTTTGACGGGCCAGGTGTTGCCGCAAGTCCGCTTCCGCCATCGGTGTGACCGGGTGGTTTGCCATGGACGGGTGCCGATCCAGGCGAAATACTTCTCGATCCCCGACGGCCGCGAAATGATTGCCGAAGACGGTATAACGCCCGAGTTTTGGTGCGGCCGGCAGTATCGGTATAAAATCCGGCGAAAAAATCTGGACCCCGAGTTCAATGGCGCGACCGATATTGCCGACAGTTTCAGAAGAGTCAAAGGTGGAACATACCTTGTAAATATATACAGGCGATTGGTAAGCCTTCAAGGACACGAAAATCGGCGCTAACACCTGGGGTAAGTCTTGGGCGGGAAGGGTTCGGGCCGTGCCTGGAATACCGACCGCTCGCACCCGGGGAAAGTGCTGCTCCAGGTAAGCGGGTGACGGCGGTTCGGAAAAAATGACCGTCGGCAGGCCGGACTGGGTTAGGGCCTCGGCGGTAGCTGCCGTTCCGGTATGGTCATCACCGTAAAAGGATATTAAAATTCGTTGGTCAGAATTTGAATTACCGACTCGTTCAGGATTCATAAGCTGTCCCCGATCCTTCTGTTGGCACGGCAGCCGATTCATCGAGAAGCGATTTAATCGCTGCCCCATTTTTCAATGGCCACCGTCAGCTCGCGGCCCAATTTTTGCCCTTCTAATTGGCCGTATTTCATCATCAGGTCAATTCCCTGCCGAAAGGCTCTGGCACCTGCGGCCGGTCCCATGGGATGGGCGTGAATCGCACCGCCGGCGCCAATAATAAAGTCCCGACCCAGATCGTTGAATAGCTTGGGGATGTGACCTTGTTTGATTGCGCCTCCGGCGATCGGCCAAACTCCGGGTTTGCCGTGAAAGGGACTTCTAAGGCCATGGACGATCTGGATATACTTCGAATAACTGAGAGAAAATTTTCCATAAGGCGTGGGAATACACAACAGATCCACACCGGCCAATCTTGCCAGCTTGCCGTACAGCAGTGACGAACTGATGCCATGCCAGGGGCTTGCATACAGCGCGCCGCCAAAATCAAGGTGCGCTAATATCGGAACATTAATTTTGCTGTTGCGGCACAGGGAGGTAATTAAGCCGATGCCCGCCGGCAGAAAGTTGACCAGAAGTGCGCTGGCCCCGATGTTGACGGCCGCCTGCGCCGTTTTTAAACATTCTTCGGGCTCATCGGTGATATTTACCGCATACAGCTTTTTCTCCCCGGTCTCCTTTGCGGCTTTCCTCAGCTTGCCCATGTAACGTTCAACCCGCTTTAAGGCCGGTGACAGTTCCGTGTTCCCCATTACCTCATCATCTTTGATGATGTCCGTGCCGCCGATGGCGGCCTGGTAGAGCAGTTCAGCTCCCTGATCAGGAGTTATTCCGGTTGAGGGCTTGACCATGTTGTTTAAAAGCGGTCGGTCGGAGACACCCAGCAATTTTCTGATGCCGCCGATACCGAACCGCGGGCCGGGGAACTGATCGACAAAATTTTTCGGAAATTGAATGTCTACCAGTTTGATATCACCGATCATGGAGATATTGCCGAAAATAGTGGTCAGCATCATTGGAATTTGAGGACCGAAGTTTTGCCAGGGAAAACCGAGTTGAATGAAAAACACGCGCGCTTCATCCTGCTCGCTGCGAAACTGCTCCTGATCCGGCACTTGCCAGATGTTAAGAACCTTGCCGCGAAACTTCTCAACCATGTCTGCGGTTTCCCCGGGGACCCGAACCCAGGTTCCGGTCGTCTGTTCCGTCGCCATCATGACGGCAGTTTTAATAATATCCCCGGGGTCTCGCAGATGTTTGCGCAGCAGATAGGTCCCGACAATATAATCCTCAATGGCCGGGTTTTCCGGTAATATAAATTGATCGAGATCGATCATTGCCATTTCTCCTTCTTCAGGCATCTTTCCGCGCAGCCTCTAAAATACCACCTAACAGATCTTTAGCCCGGTAGGCCGGCGTAAAGACAGTCAGAAGCTTCATCATCTCATCACTCTCGTTGATCATTTGATGTTTTTCACCGGCTTTCATCCACAGTGCCATATCCGGTTCAACGGGGATTTCCTGGCCGTCACATATCGATTTGCCCCTGCCGGCAGTGACGATAATCAGCTCCGGCCGGTCATGGGAATGATAGTCGGTCTTGCTGTGCGGATAGATAACCACGTGCGAAAAGGTGATCTCTTCCACATTGCGCTTATCAGAAGCCAGCACTATCTTAATGTGTCTGTGGTAAGGTTCCGGCACCGTCACCCCCTCTTCCTCCCAAAATCGTACAACTTCCATAATTTAGCTCCTTCCGAATATTGTTAAGTGGTTAGTTAATCCGCCCTTAAAAATTGCTCATCCAGGGCTGCCGATTGTTCCTTGAAAACTGAGAAAATTTGATAGACTTAAGCGCTGACAGCTAAATTCATGTATTAACGTAATCCATCCATTCAGCCAGTGCTTTTCTAATTTTCTTTCCCACCGTTTCCCTATCCCTTGCTTTAATGGCATCAATATAAAGCTTATGATTGCGGTAAGCGCGGTAGGGGTCGATTTCAACGGTTCTCTCAATGGAAGCAAAAAACAAGCGGTAAATGGTCTTGCCGATCTTGGCAACAAAACGGTTTCCGGTAATTCCAAAAAGAGTATAGTGGACATTTAAATCCACATCCCGCAGGTATTGAGGGTCATCCATATGTTTATCGGCGGCTTCTTTAAGCTTCTCGTTGGCGGCTTCCAGTCCGGCGATATCTTCATCACTGGCGGCGTCGATCGCCAACTCGGCGGCACCGATTTCAATCATAAACCTTAAGTCTACCAATTCCTTGGATGTCCCCTGCTCAAAGGCCAGACTTAACATCAAGGGATCTAAAATAGCTCCAGGTATGGATTTGGCAATATATGTCCCGGCTCCCATTTTTACTTCGATGACACCGAAGGATGACAGCATTTTGATTGCTTCCCGCACGGAGTTGCGGCTGACGCCCAAGTTTTCGGCCAGTTCGATTTCGGTTGGCAGCTTGTCACCCGGTTTCAGGCTCCCCGTTAAAATTTCATCCGTAATCATGTTGAGAATGGTAACCGAAATCGGCTCGCGCTTGATAGGTTTTAAAGAATTTGTGAAATTGCTGGTGGTCATGAAAATTTCACTCGATGCAATTTTTTTAAAAAAACCAATTAATATGTTGTCAGATAAACAGCGCCCAGAGCGTTAGTCCCAGTAAATTCCATGCCTAATGCAATGAACAATGTAAAACTAATCTTGGCATTGAATTAAAAGTTAAATATCGATGCAGTATGTCCTACATACTACACAGAACATACTAATGCCGTTTAAATACCCTATTGTCAATAGCTTTCTAGAAAATAAGGAAACTTAAAAACGACTTTAGTTT
>CAVQBT010000066.1:0-83520 GCA_963710795.1 uncultured delta proteobacterium | reverse complement strand
CAAACTTTGGGCTGGTCGTTACCCAAGGCGCAATTTTTGGGTTCAGCCACCATTGAATTTAAATTCGCCTTTCCCCAATATATCGTGCAGATGTAAAATTCCTTTAACCTCTCCGCCGGAATTGACGATCGGAAGCACGGTGATCTGGTGCTGCTCCATTATATATAAGGCATTATAGGTCGGGGCGTTTTGCTCCTGGGTTTTCGGGTTTTTAGTCATAACGTCCTCAACCGCGAGCTCGGCGATGGGTCGCCCGGATACCACCATGCGTCTGATATCGCCGTCGGTGATGATGCCGCTAAGCTTATTGCGGCGGTTTACCACCAGAACCGCCCCCAGCTTGCCGCGGTCGACTGCGATGACGGCGTCTGTCATTGGCGTACCCTCGGAAACGCAAAGTTGTGAATTGGGGGAGATCATGATATCTTTAATCCTGGCCGCCAGTCGAGGACCCAGGGCCCCCCCGGGATGATACAGTTTGAAATCACTTGATTTAAAATGTTTTTTTTCCAGCAATACGACCGCCAGTGCATCTCCCATGGCCAACAGGGCGGTGGTACTGGCTGTCGGCGCCAGGCCCATCGGGCACGCCTCACAGTCTACTGCCACATCGATGACAATGTCGCTATGATTCGCCAAATTGGATCGCTTATCACCGGTAAAGGCAATTATTTTGCAGCCGATGCGGCGGATGCTGGGCAGCAAAATATTTAATTCATCGGTTTGGCCGCTTTTGGACAGGGCGATGAAAATGTCATCGGCGGTTACCTGGCCCAGATCTCCGTGCATTGCCTCGACAGGATGTAAAAATAAGGACCGGGTTCCTGTGCTGTTAAGGGTCGCAACAATTTTGCGTCCGATAATCCCTGATTTTCCGATACCGCTAATAATGGTTCGTCCGCCGCAATTACAGATTAACTCGACCATTTTGGAGAAATTTTCGTCAATTCGGTCGATCAGATTAATGATGCCGTCGGCTTCAATCTTCAATACGTCGATGGCTTTTTGGATAATCGCACCGGAATCCGATGCCGATTCGCTGTCATTCATGGGGTTGATCATATTTCATCCCAAGGCCCTGCAGGATAGGCGCTATGGCCGCTGAAACCCAACCCGGGCAAGCCGGAATTGAATACTGACCAGGCATTTTTTAAATTTAGTCAATCAGGGTATCATTTTCCATATTGTCATTGATTATGGCCAAAAAATCAAGTGCGCTTTGTATTTGAAGAAATTTAACAAATATTGCCACATTTCTATTGACATTTAAAGTCGGCACTATTATATTCACCGAATTATAAATTTCGGTGTTAGCCGGGCTTGAATTTTTCCCGGCTTTTTTTATACAAATTTTCTCTATCAAGGGGGTGATTCCAATGATTTGTACAACCATAAAAGAAGGTATGGAGTGCCCGTTTATGTCCGCTAATGGGTGTTCATACAACGGCGGGATTTGCCATCAGGTCGTGGAGCAGTGCCAGGGTTGCAACCGTGGATCCGAATATTCATCCGGCTGGTATTGCACCGCCTGCCCGGAGCCGGAAACGAAGTGGAAAAACGGTAACTGCAACCTGGCTTCCCATGTCAGTACAGCATCAGCCGGCAGCAAGGCCAAGATCAATCCGCTCAAAGCTTCCAAAAGAGCTCGCAGATAAACCTGCTTGCGATCAAATGGTAACCCCGCTCACCCTATGAGCGGGGGGTTTTTTAATTGAATAATGAAAATTGAAGATTGAATATTGCTGGAAGTCGCTGCGCTCCGCCCATTTTACCTATTTTAAGTCGCAAATTGTCATTGCCTTTGGCACTGTTTCAGGAATCCCAGACTTAGATTTAAAAGCAAATTTGTTGTTCAAATATGTTTGGCTCCGGATTGCTCGGGTTAGATTTTCTATAAATGATCCGCCGCAGGCGAACCTTAAATCTTCAATTTTCAATCTTAAATATTCAATCGCCTATCAGCTTGTCAATACTGGCCAGCTGAATGCAGATTCCCACCAACTGCATGGCCGAGCGGATATCCGCCAGTGGCGGAAAAGATGGTGCGATGCGAATATTGCGATCCAGCGGGTCCTGCATATAAGGGTAGGTGGACCCGGCCGGGGTGAGTTTTACGCCCGCCTCAGCCGCCATCCGAATCACCTCGGCGGCACATCCCTCCATCGTGTCGATGCTGACAAAATACCCCCCCTTTGGTTGGCTCCAATCGGCTATATTTTTGCCGCCCAGTGCTGTTTCCAATTCGCTTTGAACGGCATCGAATTTCGGTTTTAAGATCGTGGCGTGCTTTTTCATATGGTCGGCGATGCCGGCCATTTTTTTAAAAAAGGCCACGTGACGCAGCTGGTTTAATTTATCCGGGCCAATGGTTTGAAAGGCGATTTGCTTTTTGGCCCGGGCCATATTTTTCGCACTGCCGGCCATCATGGCCAGACCACTGCCGGCAAAGGCCACTTTGGAGGTTGAACCGAATATCAATGCGCGCTCTGGGTTGCCGGCCTTCTTGCAGGTCTGCAGGATGTTTTTCAGACGGGCCGGTTGGCCATCGAGGTGATGAACGGTGTAGGCATTATCCCAGAATATGCGAAAATCACTGGCTTTGGTATTCATCGATGCCAGGCGTTCGACGACTTCATCGGAATAGACGGCTCCGGTCGGATTGCTGTATTTGGGTACACACCAAATTCCTTTGATGCGGTCGTCTTCGGCCACTAATTTTTCAACGACCGTCATGTCCGGACCGTTGTCATCCATGGCAACCGGTATCATTTCAATGCCTAAATAGTCACAGATAAAAAAATGTCGATCATAGCCGGGGCTGGGACAAAGAAACTTGATCTGCGGCAGCTTTCCCCAGGGCGGGCCGTCCTCGCCGACGCCCTTGACGATGGCTCGCATGAAGGTGTCATGCATCAAGCTGAGACTGGAATTGCCGCCGATAATGAGTTCTTCCGGCCGCACTTCCAGGTATTCGGCAAACAATGTTTTGGCGGCGGGTATCCCGTCCAATCCGCCGTAATTTCGACTGTCGGTACCTTCGGCGGTTAGGTAATTTTTGCTGTTGACGCAATCCAGCATGCCAAGGGCTAGGTCCAGTTGCTCGGAACATGGTTTGCCGCGAGTGATGTCTAGATCGAGGCCGCGGGATTTAAATTCACGGTACTGCGCTAACAGATCGTCCTTGAGTTGCTTAAGTTCCGGGTTGTTCAGGGATGTGAAATGCGGCATTTTATTAATCCTTCTTTTTTCTTCTGGTTTTTATTAATTTCGTAATTATGTTTTTCGATATGTTTGCCGATTTTTATAGCATCGACGATTAACACCATCAAGATATAATTAATGCGCAGTATTAATTATGGGGACATCATCCTTGAAACAAATCCAACGACAATTTTATAAAATTTTGGGACAGGATCTCTCTGCCAGTGTATCCCGGGCCGGCAGGTGGACCCTGTATTTTATCGGCATCGGCATCATCGCCGGCATGGGCGCTATCGTCTTTAACTACCTTTGCCAGGTCGGTATCCATATTTTTCTGGATATGATGGCCGGATATCGGCCACCGGCGCCGGCCGGCGAACATCATCTGTTTCCGCCCAGCACCCGGGAGTTGAATCGCTGGATTCTGTTGCTGCTGCCTGCATTCGGCGGTATCCTGAGCGGATGGATCGTCTATACCTTCGCCCCGGAAGCCGAAGGCCACGGCACAGATGCCGCCATCAATGCCTATCACAATGCCGGTGGATTGATTCGCGCTCGGGTGCCGCTATTAAAACCATCGCGTCGGCCCTGACGCTGACCACCGGAGGGTCGGGAGGAAGAGAGGGGCCGATTGCCCAGATCGGGGCTGGTTTTGGGTCCTTTCTGGCGACCAAATTTAAACTTTCGCGCCGCGAACGCCGGATCATGATGGCAGCCGGCGTTGGCGCCGGCGTCGGCAGTATTTTCAGGGCACCGTTGGCCGGCGCTTTGTTTGCAGCCGAGGTCCTTTACCGGGATCCCGAATTTGAATCAGATGTGATCATCCCGGCCGGGATCTCATCGGTGGTGGCCTACTGTCTATTTTGCCTGGTATTTGGCTGGGGGTCTTTATTTGAGTCGCCTGATTTCAAATTTCAAAATCCACTCGAATTGGGACCTTATGTCATATTGGCCCTGGTCCTGGCGGCAACCGGCGCATTTTATGTAAAGTCATTTTACGGCATCACCGCATTTTTTCATTCGCTCAAGATCCCCAACCACATTAAACCGGCCATCGGGGGGCTTTGCACCGGGATCATCGGGTTTTTCCTGCCCCAAACCCTTGCTTTCGGGTACGGTTTCGCCCAGATGGCGATTCATAACGAACTGACCATTCCTTTTCTGTTATTCCTAGCCCTCGGCAAAATACTGACCACCTCTTTTTCGATTGGCTCCGGCGGCAGCGGTGGTGTGTTTGGCCCGTCGATTGTCATCGGCGGCGCCATGGGCGGGGCGGTCGGTAAAATGTTTCATCAAATCATGCCGGGCATCGTTGCCGAGCCCGGTGCTTTTGTGGTGGTCGGGATGGCCGGATTCTTTACGTCTGTTTCCAACACCCCGATTTCCACCATTATCTTTGTCAGTGAAATGACAAATTCCTATCATTTGCTGCTGCCCAGCCTGGCGGTGTGCTCGGTGGCATACCTGGTTTCCCAGCGCTGGACCATATTTCACCGCCAGGTGAAAAGCCGTCTCGATTCTCGGGCCCATGCCGGTGATTTTTTCGTCGATATTCTGCAAACCATTAAAGTAAAAGATTTGATGGAACAGGTCCGGGAAGTCACTTTGATTCCCCAGGACATGACGTTTTCCGATTTCAAGAGTTATTTCTCGGAATCCGACCAGCACTATTTCCCGGTGATGGATCAGCACAAGAAATTGAGCAGTATTTTCTCCATCAATGATGTGCGCGGCGTGCTCTTTTCGCCGGAGATTGAACGCCTGGTAGTTATGAAAGACATCGGGACCTCGGAGATTATCGTGACGACTCCTTCCGAGGATTTGAACCTCGTATTAAAAAAATTCACTACCAAAAATATCGACAGTTTGCCGGTGGTCCGAGAAGATGATCATACGGAACTGATCGGGATGCTGAATCGGCGCGAGGTGATTGCCTTTTACAATCAGCAGATTAAAAATATGAAGAGCGTTGACGATGCGGTGGCTGAGGAAGAAGATTGAATCCGGAAGGCGCACCCGTCGTCGTCCGATGGGGAGGGCTGAATTAGATTCCCCTTCCGAGCCTGATGGAAGCGCTGTAAGCGCAAATGCTTTTTAAAAGGCCATTTTGTATGTTTCACCTTCAAGTCACTTAACGGCAAAACCTTCTGGGGCTGGGTTTAAGCCCTTTCACCCACATCCCTGTCTACACCTTTGGAATATTGATGGGGGACTCTTGGGCATCTTGGGGAATGTTCCACTCCTGGCCCGGCACGGCGGCGAGCAGCTCACGGGTATAGGCATGCTGCGGATTGGCGAAGACCTCCGCTGTTGGACCAAGCTCCACAAGCCCGCCCAGCTTCATTACTGCAATCCGATCACAAATTTGCGCCGCCACGCGCAGGTCGTGAGTGATGAAAAGCATCGAGAGATCAAGACGCTGCTTGATATCTTCGAGCAAGTCGAGCACCTGGGCCTGGACCGAGACATCGAGCGAGGAGACCGGCTCATCGGCTACCAGCAACTCAGGTTCCAGCGACAGCGCGCGGGCGATGCCGATGCGTTGGCGCTGACCGCCTGAGAACTCGTGCGGAAACCGCTCCGCGGTCGCGGGGTCGAGCCCAACCAGTTCGAGCAGCCTGTACGCACGTTTCAGGGCACGCGGTTCAGACTGGCCATGGGCGATCGGCCCCTCGGCGATGATCCGTCCAATCTTACGCCGCGGATTGAGCGAAGCGTAGGGGTCCTGAAAGACCATCTGCAGGTACTTGCGGTGGGTTCGCAGCGCTTTACCTCGAAGGCTGGCAATATCGAGATCTTTGAAGTGGATGTGCCCGCCGTCCGAATTCAGCAAACGCACGATGCACTTTCCGACCGTTGACTTGCCGGAGCCGGATTCACCCACCAGACCAAGGGTTTCGCCGCGGCGGATATCAAAAGACACCTGGTTGACGGCGTGCACATACCGCCCCCGCTTGAATAAGCCGCGCGCGGTGGCAAAGGTTTTATCAAGCCGGTCAACGGCGAGCAACCGCTTGCCCGAGAGTGGGTCGCGATGCGTGGGCTTTAATTTCGGTACCGAGCTGATAAGCTGACGGGTGTAAGGATGGCTGGGTCGATTGAGCACTTGCCCGGCGGCGCCGGTCTCTACGATCCGGCCCAACTGCATGACCGTAACCCGGTCCGCGACCTCAGCGACCACGCCGAAATCGTGAGTGATGAGCAGCACCCCCATATTGTGTGTTTTTTGAATACGTTTGATGAGATTCAGAATCTGGGCCTGGGTCGTGACGTCGAGCGCGGTGGTCGGCTCATCAGCAATCAGAATTGCAGGCTCCAGTGCCAGCGCCATGGCAATCATCACCCGCTGCCGCTGGCCTCCGGAAAGGCGGAAGGGATAAGATTCGCCAATTGTCTCGGGATCGGGTAAGCCGACGTCCTGCAGAAGTTCGACGATCTTGGCGTTACGCTGCGTCTTGGTGAGGACATTGTGGGAATCAAAGACCTCGGCAATCTGTTCGCCGATGCGCATCAGAGGATTCAGTGCTGTCATCGGCTCCTGGAAGATCATGCCGATGCGGCTGCCGCGCAGCTCGCGCATCCGGTGCTCAGAAAGCTGAATCAGGTCGTACTCCTCGAACCGGATGAATCCACCGACGGGTCGTACATGCGGCTGGGGCAGCAGCCCCATGATGGCGTTGGCGCACATCGATTTGCCGGAACCGGACTCGCCGACCAGGCAGTGTATTTCGTTCTTATTCAAGGTCAGCGATAGGCGTTCAACAGCGAGCTCGCGGTCGCTGCCGGCGGGCAGTTTAATGGACAGTTCCTTGATTTCGAGCAAGGGTCGGTCTGGCATGGCTTTAGCGTCCCTTGCGCGCCAGGTGCGGGTTGAGGGCATCGTTCAATCCTTCACCCACGAGGTTGAGAGACAGCACGGTCAGCAGGATCGCCATGCCCGGGAAGAAGCTCATCCACCAGGCCTGGCGGATGACCGTGCGCGCCGCACCGATCATATAGCCCCAGGACATGGTGTTCGGGTCGCCTAAACCCAGGAACGACAGCGAAGACTCCAGCAGGATCGCCTGCGCCACCATCAGCGAGGCCATGACGATTACCGGAGAAAGCGTATTGGGCAGGATCTGGCTGACAATAATCCGGGTGTTGCGTTGGCCAAGCACCACGGATGCCTGCACAAATTCACGCGAGCGCAGTGACAGAAACTCACCGCGCACCAGGCGTGCGACCGGAGGCCAGCTGACCACGCCGATGGCGATGATAATCGAGATGGTCGAAGGCTGAAAGATCGCCACCAGCACGATCGCCAGCGCAAAGTTTGGGATCGTCTGGAAGAATTCGGTAAAGCGCATCAGCGCATTATCGAGCAGGCCGCCATAGTAGCCGGCAAACGCGCCCAGCACGACGCCGATGGCCAGCGCCACCAGGGTGGAAACGATGCCGACCAGCAGTGAAATCTGCGCCCCAAAAGCCAGCCCGGCGCCGATATCGCGTCCCAGCGTGTCGGTGCCAAACCAGAATCCCTCCCGATCGAAGGGTAACAAGAACGGACGCTGCACCATGCTCCAGGGCGAGTAGGTGTAAAGCACGGGTGCCAGGATGGCCAACAGCACCACGATCAGCAGGATGACAAGCCCCAGCACGGCGCCCTTATTGCGGCGGAAACGCCGCCAGAAATCGATCATCAATTCATATTGCATCACGTCAACTCGATTCGAGGATCGACCAACGTGTAAGCCAGGTCGGTAAACAGGTTGAACAGGATGACCATCGCCGAGGAGATAAAAAAAACGCCGAGCAGCAGGTTGTAGTCGCGCTGCAACAGGGCATCGAACATCAGGCGGCCGATGCCCGGCCAGGCGAAAACCGTTTCCGTCAACACGGCGCCGCCGACAAGCTGACCGGCCTGGATGCCGGCCAAAGTTATAATCGGCAGGATGGCGTTGCGCAATACATGAACTCGCCAGATGCGTGCGGGATGGACGCCCTTGGCTTTGGCCGTCTTGACAAAGTCCATTTTGACGACCTCGAGCATGGAGGCCCGCGTCAGACGGGCGTAGAGGGCCATAAAGAACAGTCCCAGCGTCAGGGCCGGCAGGATCAGGTGTTCGCCGATGTCCAGCACGCGCGCCAGACCCTGGTAGCCGGCGCCAACCGTCTCCATGCCGAAGCCGGGCAGCCAGCCGAGCTGGACGGAAAACAGCAGAACTGCCATCAACGCCATCCAGAACAAGGGGGTGGCATAGAAGATCAGGGCAACCACCGTGATCAGGCTATCGGCCCAGCGGCCGACGCGGGCCGCCGCCAGAGCGCCCAGCAGTATACCCAATTGGATCGAAACGATGAAGGCCGCACCGGTGAGCAACAGGGTTGCCGGCAGCCGCTCGAAGATCAGCTTTGCAACCGGCTGCTCCTGGCGGTAGGAGTAGCCCATATCAAGGGTAAGGATGCCGCTCACATAGCGGACCAGCTGCTCGTGCAAAGGGCGATCCAGGCCAAACTTTTCGCGAAGCTGCGCGACATAGGCTTCATCGCCGGCACCGGCTTCACCCGCCATCACCTGCGCCGGGTCGCCGGGCGCAGCGCGGATCAGAAAAAAATTCAACACCACGATCAACAGCAGGACACAGACCGACTGAACCAGGCGTTTGGCGATAAAGACGAGCTTGTTCACATCACACCGAAAGAAACGTGACTGAGGAAGAGATCAAAAATTTCGGCCGGCCCGGAGCCGTCGGTCTCACGGCCGGCCGATCCGAAAAACCTAACGATCCAGCCAGGCATCGACGAATCCGTCGTTAACACCGATGCCGGTGTTGATCAGGTTTTTGACGTTGCAGCGGTAGATCGTCGGAAAGTCGAGTTCCAGCAGCCAGGCGACCGGAACATCCTCGGCCAGAATCTTCTGCACCTCCGTATAGAGTTCCTGGCGTTTGGAGTCCGGATAAGCGACGGCAGCTTGGGCGAAAAGCTCATCGACCTTCGGGTTGGAATAACCGCCGACATTGTTCCAGGGCGAGCCCTTGGCAATATTGGCGGATATGTAGCTGCGCGCCACGCCGAGGGCCGGATCACCGTATTGGTACATATAGGTAAACGCAAGATCAAAGTCCCATTCGTTCTGCTTTTGGTTCCACCCGGCGACGTCGGTGGCGACAATCTTGACCTCGATGCCCACGTCCAGCAAATTCTGACGCACCACTTCTGCGAACCGCTGCCAGGTCTCACCGTAAGGAAGCGGCAACAATCGAATGGGCGTCCCGTCGTAGTCCATCTCCTTGAGCAGCGCCTTCGCCTTCGCGGGATCGTACGGGTATTTCTTGACGTCGCCGCTGTAAAACCGGGTCTTCGAACTTACCGGACCGGTGGGAATGCCGCCCATCCCATTCCAGACGGCGTCCCGTATGAACTCGCGGTTGATGGCATACATGATCGCCTGGCGAAAGCGTTTGTCATTCATTGGGGCCTTGCGGTTGTTAATCCACATCCAGCAGTGCGGCGCGAAAAACTCACGTCCCTTGCTGGTCATGCAGATGTCGTCACGCTTGGTCAGACGCGGGATGTCCCAATACTCGATTGAGCCGGGCACCAGCACGTCAACCTTGCCGGTTTCAATTGCGACCGCACGGGAGGCTGCATCAGGTATCACATGCCAGTAGATTTCGTCGAGATAAGGCAGTCCGTCGACATGGTAGGCCTCGTTTTTGACCAGGTGGATGTAGGATCCCTTTTTCCACTCCTTGAATTTGAACGGGCCCGTACCGATGGGATGGTTGTTGGCCGGGTTGTTCTTATAGTCGGTGCCTGCATAGATGTGCTTCGGAATGATAGGCATGCTGCCAACCTCAAAAGCTCCCAGAAAAGGGCCAAAAGGCTGTTTCAGGGTGAACCGCACCGTATAATCGTCGGGCGCCTCGATCTTGGCAACCTTGCTTTTGGTCACGGGCCAGCGTGGATGGGTTTTGGTTAAGAAATCTTCGGCGGTGAAAATAACGTCCGCCGCGGTGAAGGGTTGGCCGTCATGCCAGGTAACCCCTTTTTTGAGGTTGAACGTGTAGACCGTGCCGCCCTCGGTGATTGTCCATTTCGTCGCCAGACTCGGCATGGGGTCGAGGTTGTTGTCGTAGCGCAGCAGGCCCTCGTAAATGTTGCCGGCGACCATCTGCGTCGGACCATTCTGCAGGAGTCCGAGCACCAATCCGGGCGGCTCGGGCTGAATGACGACATTGATTGCACCACCGGGCTTGGGCGTCTCGGCACCAGCGAGAGTTGCCATGGCGACCAGGAGGCTAATGGAGACGATCGTAAGAAACTTTTTCAGCATAAGTATTCTCCTTTCTTTGAAATTGGCGGGAATATCTGAAAACCGGGGAAAACGCACTTGCGAAGACCGACAATTATCGGCGTCATCAAGTTGCGGGATGAATTTCGATGATGTCAGGCATCAAAATTCAGACAGGAACTACCTGAATTATCGCAGCTGCTAAATTAAACTTTTCCAATGTTCCGCTAACTTCTACACACCGCCCGGACATTTTGTCAAGATATTTTTGGTGCCAACGGAATAACCAGTTCAGGCCGACGCCCCATTGACACTCCTTGAGATACAAATGTCAAATAGGCTTGGCAGGCCGGCTGCACCCAGATTGGTGTAGCTCAGGGTGGATGCGGGTTCGTATTTGGACGCGACCGGCGCGGCCATTGGCGACTTGGTCACCCTGCAAGTCCGGGAAGAGGATTCAAGGGGGGGGTTGAGAACTGATAAAATCGAAGGCATGCAGCTCAATATTTAACTTCCAACAAAAACAATCCGTGCGCCGGGGCGGTTGCACTGGCGTTGCGGCGATTTTTGGAGGCCAGAATGTCGCTGAACTTAGCGGGGGTGATTTTGCCAAGCCCGATGTCCACCAGGGTTCCGACAATATTCCGCACCATATAGCGTAAAAAGCCGTCGGCCTCTATCTGAAAAATGAGTGAGCCGTCCTTGGGTTCGTTCCAGTCGGCTGTCATTATGGTGCGGGTGGTATGCGGGCGGGGGCTGCCCGTGCCCTCAAACGATTTGAAATCATGAGTTCCGACAAGGTGTGAATTGGCTGACCGCATGGCGGCCGTGTCCAGTCTTCTGCGAATAAACCATACGTATTGTCTTCCGATTGCAGGCGGGACCCTGCCGTTTAATATCTGGTAGCGGTAAATTTTGCTTTTGGCATCGTAGCGTGCATGAAAAGACTCATCGATGCGCCGGCAGTCCCTGATGACAATATCATCAGGCAAAATGCTGTTGAGTCCTTTTTGAAATGCCGCCGCTGACAAATCGGTTTCGCAGAGAAAATTGGCCACCTGACCCAAGGCGTGTACCCCGGCGTCGGTTCTGCCCGAACCGTTTAAGGTGACCCGGCTGCCCGTCATGGTCGTCAGGGCATTTTCGATTTCCTGCTGGATCGTCCGGTCATTTTTCTGCCGCTGCCACCCATGATAATGGGTGCCGTCGTATTCGATGACAATTTTAAAATTCATACGCCGTCTGGTTCTCGCCTAACCAAAGGTAAAAGAGTAATCGTCAGATCTATTTCCGCATTTTAAACCCAACACTCCAGTACTTCAACACTCCAGTACGCCAGCGCTCCTGCATTTTACCTGTCGGTTTCGTCCATATTGCCACGGATATTCCAATAACCAACGGTTTTGATTCACACTCTTTGCCATTTTATAGCAGCAATGCGGCCGACAGCGAAAAGAATGACATTATGGTCGACAGCGCAATGGTCGCCGAGGCAAGTTCCGTATCACTGTTTAGCTGGGAAGAAAGGATGTATAACGCCGGCGAGGTGGGCAGGGTAAAATAGATCAGGCCGACCTTAAACGCAACCCCTGCGACACCGAAGGCCGTTAGCATTAAAAAGCCGATGGCCGGCAAGAGCAGCAATTTAAAGATCGATGCGATCAGAGATAATTTGAAATGATCCCTGATGCCGGCCAGCGACAAGGCCGCGCCGATGGACAGCATCGCCAGGGGCAGCGCCACAAATGAGCACAGCTCGAGGGTGCTGTCGATAAACGGTGGGAAACCCTGCGTCAGGTTGGCATATAATATCCCACTGAGACAGGCCAGTATCAGCGGGTTGGAAACCAAGCCTTTTAAAATCTGCCCCATTCGATTGATCAAAAGCGTTTTTTCCCCTGAAAACCATATCAGGGTCGAAACGCATAACACATTGATAATCGGAATAATCATTCCGATTAATATTCCGAAATGCTGAATACCTTCCTCGCCCAGCGCACTTAAGACGATCGCCACCCCAATATAAGAGTTAAACCGGTAGCAGCTCTGTGAGAAGGAGCCTGCCTTGTAATCGGCCACTTTAAACAGGAGAATAAACGCGGTGCTCAATCCGTAAACGATCAGCACCGAGCAGATGACGGCTTTGTACAAACCGGAGCTGCTGAAAAGAGCCGTCGACGAATTGCCGATTTTCCAGAATAGCAGCAGCGGAAAAAATATATAGTAGACTAGCTTATCAGCGGTTTGCAGAAAAACAGCATTGGTCATCCCGTAGCGTTTTAGCAAGCTACCGGACAGGATCAGTGCAAAAACCGGAAAAAGGCTGTTTAATACCATTTGCGGTCATAGTTCCTTTTATCTGAATAAATATTACTTGTCGGCTCATTCATTTGGCGCCTTGGCGACATCACATCGACAATTTATTGCCGATATTGTCTCGTGTTTTGATATTTCCAAGGTTTCAGGTGTCAGTGTTCAGGTGTCAGGATTAAGCACCTCACTCCTTCTGACACCCGAAACCCAAAGCCGATATACTTCGCCAGTGCTGCCCTGTTGGAGTCATTTTTTTCGGGCATGGTCTCAGTAAATGTCTATACTCTATCACACGGAATATCGGCCAGTTCATTGTCAAGATCGTCATTGATCAGTTCCCTGTAGGTTGCCAGGGTATAGCGGGCGCCGCAGGACCTGCAGATCAGATATACCGACCGTCATGCTTTTAGGAGCTGAAGCCGGGCGCGGCAGCGCCGGCATTTAAAAGTTTCGTTTTTCATAATTAACCAGCCCCAAAAATAGCCCCATTGGGGTTGTAGATGGTTCTTTACAATCCAAATAGGTTCAAGCGATAATTTTAAAATCATACAGATTGACAATATTGGCTGATTCTGTCAAATGCACCGTATGCACACCTATGGTGTTGTGAAAATAAATTCTAAACTAATTGCATCAGAAGGCTATATATGACATTTAACTCCCAAATCTCAAGCACCAAATAACAAATAAATCTCAATTATAAATTTTCAATGACCAAAACATTGATGCACTGACATCCCGGCGTTTAACAAATCCATGTCCGTAGGTGATGATGCAAAGATATTAATTCGGCCTAATCTCATGTCGAAGGCAGAGTCGAATTGTTCCGTTGTTTCGAATTTTGAATTTGGGTCATTGGGATTTATTTGGGATTTGGTTTTTGGTGCTTGGAATTTACTTGGTTACTTGATTATGAAGCTGCCACATGGGATCAAACTGTATATCCTTGGAGGACATATTGTTATGGAAAAGATGGGGTGCCCGGGCTTTCTGACTGCGGGCGTGGCGTGTGGGCTGAAAAAAAACAACCAGAAAGATCTCGGACTTATATATTGCGAAGGATCGGCCAATGTGGCCGGCCTATTTACCCGCAATTTTGTACAGGCGGCACCGGTGCTGCTCGATCGGCAGCGAATTGCCCCAGGCGTGTGCCGGGCATTGATTGTCAACAGCGGCAATGCCAACTGCTGTACCGGGGATCAGGGAATGCAGGCCGCACTGAGGATGGCCCAATCTGCAGCTGAGGGCCTGAACGTTTCCGCAGAGGAAGTCTTGGTGGCTTCCACCGGCGTCATCGGCGAGCCCCTGCCCATCGAAAAAATCGAAACCGCAGTCCCGGGTCTAATTGATGCCCTGCACCCGGACGGTGTTTTCAATCTGGCGCAAGCCATCATGACCACCGATACGGTTCCCAAAGTCATCAGCCGTCGCGGGGAGCTTGACGGTAAAACGTTTAGCGTGACCGGTGTGGCCAAGGGCTCCGGCATGATCCGCCCGGATATGGCCACCATGCTTTGTTTTGTCATGACGGATATCCAGGCCGATCCGGGGGTTCTCAAGCAAATGCTGCTGGCCGCAGCCAATCGTTCGTTGAACCGTATTACCGTGGACGGGGATACGAGTACCAACGATACGGCTCTTTTAATGGCAAACGGTATGTCCGGTATCAAAATAGAGACTCCGGCCCGGCAGGAGGTGTTTCAGGCAGTTTTAGACGCGGTCCTGATTGCCCTGGCCAAATGGCTGATTAAAGATGGCGAGGGTGCCACAAAACTGGTTGAAATTATCGTTAAAGGCGCGGTTTCCGAACCGGAGGCCCACAAAATCGCCGATACGGTGGCCAATTCGAATTTAACCAAGACGGCACTTTTTGGAGAGGATGCCAATTGGGGCCGAATTCTGGCTGCCGCCGGACGGGCGGGGGTGCCGATTGAACCGCAGAAAATCGATATTTTATTCGGACCCGTATTAATGATCCAAAACGGGATCGGCTGCGGTCCGGCAGCCGAGGCCGAAGCCACCAAAATTCTTAAACAGTCTGAATATGACATCACGATAGATCTGAAAATGGGCGACTGCTCGGCAGCGGTGTTCACCTGCGATTTTTCGGTTGACTATGTAAAAATTAATGCCGATTACAGGAGCTAATCCGGCCTAGCCGGAATTGAAGATTGAAGATTGAATATTTGCGGTGTCGCTTCGCTCCATCTATTTTATAAAATGGCCGGAATTCCTCCAATATTCAATCGAAAATATTCATTAACCAGCAACCATGCCTCTCATGCGACTTCAAAAATTTCTTTCCGCGGCCGGCGTCTGTTCACGCCGCAGGGGAGAAGAATATATTAAAGCCGGGCGGGTTGCCGTTAACCGTCAAATTGTCGTTGAACTCGGTACAAAAGTCGATCCCGCCGTGGATCTGGTGCAGGTAGACGGCAAACCGGTCCAATCATCCCGGCCATTGATTTACATCGCGTTGAACAAGCCCAAAGATTATGTCACCAGCTGCAGTCATCCGGGGGAAAAGATTGTGCTCGATCTGGTGGATATACCCCGGCGGGTTTATCCGATCGGCAGATTGGATAAAGATTCCACCGGCCTGCTGCTGTTAACCAACGATGGACGCCTGCATCACAAACTCAGTCATCCCTCTTTTGACCACGAGAAAGAATATGACGTCACGGTGACCAAACCCATTTCCGACGGCGCTTTGCGGAAAATGGCCGCCGGCCTGCCGATGATGGAGACCCAGACGCGTCCGGCCCGGGTCCAGCGGATTTCCGCCCGCCGATTTCGGATTGTCCTGCAGGAAGGCAAAAACCGCCAGGTGCGGCGCATGGTGCGCAAGGTCGGCAATCAGGTGACCGGACTCAAGCGGATCCGGGTTGCCAATATTAAATTGGGGCGTCTTGCGCCGGGGGCCTGGCGACAGCTCAGCGACCGGGAAAAACGGGAACTTTTAAAGATACTTTAATCGGGGTTGAGCGTTCCCTTCCCCCCCACGGCTTCCTGCTTCGTTCTTCGAGCGTGGGGCTTCGCCCCCCCAAGACGACAGGACCAGACGCAGGGCAGGCAGGGTTCAGCCCGGCCACTGGTTCCAAAAAACGGTGGTCAAATCGAAAAAGAAACAAAAAAATATGCGCAGCATAATAAAATTAATCCGCCGGCGCATAAGACTGAGAGGTTTCATCAGGTTTTTAATGACCTCTTGCTACCCAGTAGTGGCTATTTAGCGGGGAGGATTAATTATGGTAACATTTGATTCATTGGCCGCCGGAGAAAATAAAATCGCCGTCGTCGGCCTGGGCTACGTCGGGTTGCCCCTGGCGGTTCATCTGGCAAACCATTTTGACGTTGTCGGATTTGATCTGAAGTCCGAACGAATTCAGGAGCTTCAATCCGGTTTCGACCGCACGCTGGAAGTGCCGGACAATCAACTCCATAAAACCCGGTTGAAATACACGGATTATCCGGCCGAACTGGCGGCCTGTCAACTGGTTATTGTTGCGGTTCCGACACCGATCGATGAATACCGGATACCGGATTTGAGCCCCCTGCGCGGCGCTTCGCAAATCGTCGGAAGGCATTTGCAAACCGGTGCCTGCATCGTGTATGAATCCACCGTCTATCCGGGCGCCACGGAAGAGGTCTGCATCCCGATTCTTACGGCTGAATCCGGTTTGAAGTTCGGACGGGATTTCACCGTCGGCTATTCACCCGAACGCATTAACCCGGGCGACAAGGTTCACACGCTGGATAAAATCATGAAGATCGTCTCCGGTTCGGATGCGGCAACCTGCGACTTGCTGGCCGATGTTTACGGCCGGGTCGTAAAGGCGGGAATCCACAAAGCATCATCGATCAAAGTGGCCGAGGCCGCCAAGGTCATTGAAAACACTCAGCGGGATCTAAACATCGCCCTGATGAACGAGTTGTCCAAGATTTTTGACTATATCGGGATCGATACCCTGGAGGTTCTGGAGGCCGCCGGAACGAAGTGGAATTTTTTGCCTTTCAGGCCCGGCCTGGTCGGCGGCCATTGCATCGGTGTCGATCCCTACTATCTGACATTCAAGGCCGAGGCTTTAGGCTACCATCCCGAGATGATTCTGGCCGGGCGCCGCATCAACGACGGCATGGGCAAGCACATTGCCGAACGAACCGTTAAAATGTTGATTGCGGCCGGCAAACAGGTGCGCGGCGCCCAGGTGGCGATTCTCGGCATTACGTTCAAAGAGGATGTACCGGATCTGCGCAACACCAGAGTGGTCGATATCATCGATGAATTGAAAGATTACGGCGTAAATGTTCTGGTCAGCGATCCGCTGGCAGATCCGGACGAGGCGCAATCCTATTATGACATCCAGTTGCAGCCTCTTGAAAAGATCAAAAAAGTGGATGCCGTTATTCTGGCCGTATCGCACAAGGTTTACCGGGATAGCGGTTTAGCGGGAATTGCCGGCCTGTGTGCCGACCGCAGCGCGCTGGTCGTCGACGTCAAAGGCTGTTTTAATCCGGACGAAGCCAATAAATTAGGGGTGACCTACTTGCGTCTTTGATTTTGAACTCAGAAGGCCGCGATCATGCGGCAGCATAAATCCGTTTGAGATCTGCCTTAATATCGTTTAAAGGTATCCGCGTATTTTTCAGAATTTTCTTGCTCACGCTTGTGGTCGAGTAACGATGCACATTTGATCGCATTTATTTTTTAAACAAGAAGCCTGGGGGCATGTCGTTGCCCGGCTTTTAAGCGAACTTCCGATTACAGTTTCTGAAGATCTATTGGACAAAGCCAAAGTTCTTGACGGCTTTTACATTCCCACCCGTTATGCCAATGGACATCCGGAAGGGGCGCCCTTCGAGCACTATGGTAAGATCCAGAGCAAGGATGCAATCAGATATGCCGGTGAAATTCTCAAATTCGTCCGTTCTGAAATGGCCAGACCTCAAGACGGTTGACCGGGCTGTAAGGTCCTGGTCCACCGAACGGGCAAATCGTCAAGACGAAATAGTGCGTCTTGGGTATTTTGGTTCCTACGCGCGGGGCGATTGGGGCGTCGGCAGTGATCTCGATTTGATTGCGGTTATCGCCGAAACATCCTATCCCTTCGAACGCCGGTCGTTGAAATGGGACTTAAGCGGTTTGCCGGTGGCGGCAGATTTAGTGGTTTACACCCTGCCAGAATGGCAAGATCTACTATCGAATGTTGTTTTCGCTTTTCAACGACTTAAACAGCACTTGCGCCGCCATCCACCATCAGCGTCTGGCCGGTCATAAAATCAGATGCTTCCGAACACAGGAACAATACCGGCCAGGCCACATCCGCCGGCTCGGCTATTCGGCCCAGGGGAATCGCTTTGACAATTTGATCATAAAATTCGGCATTCGACCAGAAAGGTTCACTGAATTTGGTGCGGACCATACAGGGTGCAACCGCATTGACCTGGATATTAAACGCTGCCAGTTCCTGGGCCATAACTTTGGTCATCATCTCGATGCCGGCCTTGGCCACGCCGTAAATCCCCATGAAGGGGGCCGACCGCCGGCCGGCAATCGATGATAGGCTGACGATCTTGCCTTTTTTCTGCTCCCGCATGATCTGACCCGCCTTACGGGCGCACAGAAACGTACCGTTTAAATTACTGTCAATGATTTTGTGCCACAGGCCCGGGTCGGCATCGACGACACCGGTGGCGATGTTCATGCCGACATTGTTGATCAGCCCGTCAATGCTGCCGAAATTTGCCAGTGTGGTTTCGAAAAGCCGGTCGACTTCTTCTGCCTTGGCAACATGGGCCTGGACTGCTTTTAGACGCTCGGCACCATTGAGTTGCCGGCCGGCCTCATCCAGCCCCTCCTGTTTACGGCCGCAGATCACGACCCGGGCGTTTTGTTCCAGCAGGAGCCTGGCGATTTCCAGACCAATGCCCCGGCTGCCGCCGGTTATCACAAATACCTTGTCTTGAAGATTGAAAGATAATTTGCCCATTGTTTCCTCCGATGCGAAAGTTTGATGGTTGACTGGATTATTGGTTGATTAGTTGATTAGCTGATTCGTGATTGGCATACGATCGAACGCAGCATAGCAGACCATATGTAACAATTTCAACGAAAATTCGCGGTGGGGGGAGGAGCGAAACGATTGGGCAAGAGCAGGGGAGGCATCGGTAAGTGGCTGCACGAAAACTTGCCTGGTCGATTTGTTGGGTTTCGCCCTTTGAAATCATATCGCGACAAGTGCCTGATCCTCATAGGTTGGATCGATGTGCCAAACCCAACGCTTCGGATCGGACTCAACCCAACCTACTCAGAACCGGAGTTTTTGTTCCGGTATGAATTAAAAAAACAAATAAATTTCCAATCCCGCCCCGTGGCGGGATTGGAAATTTACGGGATTGGAAATTTATTCGATGTACAGCTTTTGTCCTGGAAAAATTGTGGTTCCCGGGTAAAGCTGATTTAAATACAACAGCCGATTCAGCGGCATCTTGTAGCGTCTGGCGATGACAAACGGACTGTCGCCGGCTCGAACTACATAGGTCGCGAGACCGTCAATGGCCGGGGGGGGTTGGGGTTTGCCTGGAAAAATATTCAGCACCTGCCCGATGTGCAACGTGGTTGTGCTTAGATTATTGAGTTCCTGGATTTTTTTGGTTGTCGTACCATATTGTTTGGCGATAATGTATAGCGAATCCCCTTTTCGGACAATATGGTTGACCGCCTGGCCGTCACGGGATTTGGGCATTACCTTAACCGTTTGTTGCGTATATCCGCGTTGCGGTATCTTTAGCCGTTTGCCGGCGACGATATAATTTGAACGACGCATATTGTTGGCCCGCATAATGCTTCGGACACTGGTGCGATACTTTCGTGCAATTACCGACAGGGTTTCACCATGACGCACACGATGATAGACATACGCGCGCTGGGGCGGACGAGATACCGGTATGCGATCAAGTTGCGACAGCAGCATTTCACCGTGGCCGGGTGGAACCCTGAGGTTATAGCCGTCAGCGGGCAGGATTTTATAGCGCAGCTCCGGATTAAGATCTTTTAATGCGTTTTCGTTGGCGCCGATGGCTTTGGCGACATTGCCCAGGCTGACCTGTTTGTTGACGATGACCGTTTCAAATTCCAGTGGCCGGTCGACGACGACCTGATCCAATCCGTACTTTTCGAGATTGTTCAGCACATGCAGCGTCGCCAGGAAGCGCGGAACATAGCGCGCGGTTTCCCGGGGCAGTTTTTCATAAAGATCCCAGAAATTGTCCAGGTAGTTTATATTTTGACTTCGAATGACTCTCAGTACTCGGCCTTCACCACAGTTGTAAGCTGCCAGAACCGTCGACCAGTCGCCAAACATGCTGTGCAGCTCTTTGAGATAGTCGATGGCGGCCCGGGTTGCCTTGGCCGGGTCCATGCGCTCGTCGATGAATTTATCGCGATGCAGGCCGAACTTATAGCCGGTCGAGGGGATAAACTGCCACAGCCCCAAGGCACGAGATCTCGACAGCGCGTGGGTTTTAAAGCCGCTTTCAATTAGGGGCAGCCAGGACAATTCTTCCGGTAGGCCGGCGTCTTTCAGGGCCCTGACAATTCGATCCCGGTAGCGGCCCGAGCGTTTTAAAGAATCAATGAAAAAGCGGTGCTCACCGCCTTTGGTAAACAGGTTGATTTCGGCTTGAACATGCCGGTTGACAACTACCGGAATCGCATGGTGGTTTCCGTTGACCACAATATTACGCGACGCATAGATCTCCAGGATGCGTTTGGAGATCATAAATCGCAGATCTTCTTTTTGCTGGATGAGTTTGGGTTGATCCGATGTATCGACACTTAAAATCAGCGCATAGGCTCGATCCAGGGCTTCGACCGCATTCTCCAACTCACCCTGCTGCCAATAGTCCTGGGAAAGTTCACACAACTCGAGGGCCTCATCGAGGTCTGTCTGGACCTTCTGGCTGGCGCTGGCATCGGTCTCAGGAACGATTTCCGCCTTAATTTCACCGTTGCCGGCGTCGGTTGACCCGGCCCGAGCCAGGAGCGCATCCGAATCTGGTTTTTCATCTTCTGCCCCCGACTGCCGGGCTGAAGCGGTTGCATCATTTGAGTCGGGTGACTGATCAAGTGACTCGGGTGAGCGATCAAGGTCGGCCGAGAGATGGCTGCAGGCACTTAGCAAAAACAATAACAAAATCGATAAAACAAAACGGCGCTGGTTCATCAAATCAATTCCTTAGGGTATTGAGATATTCAATCCAATTTCACGGTCTGGCGGCTGTCTTCGATCAAAAACGCCTCTAATATTGGACTAATCAAAAATAACTAAAATTGTCAAGGGCTTATATATAAAAAATTCCCTAATCCCTCAATTTGCCACAAATAGACCTACTATAGTGTCCAAAAAAAGTTGATTCATTTTAAACGCAAGTTACGAGATCTGAATTAATGCTAATTTTATGCCAAATGTGTCAAAGGCCCTTTTCAATTCAAAATTAATGCTTATCATGGGAAGCCCCATCAGCACGGTGACCGGTTATTAGCCGATTCCCTGATTTTTCGTGACAGGTGACTGAATCGACGGTCTTTGGATCGGCAGGGCCTTGGGCCCGGAAGCCAGACAATTTTTTGACGGTTATTTTTAATCATTGATATATAAAGAAATTTATCGTAAAGTAGTGCCGAAACATCGCCGAATTTTCAACAATTAATTAATTTCAAGAGAATTTCTTAAAAAATGTATAAAAATTGATAAAAATTAACGAATTTTTAGTATAAAAATATTTAATCAACTCTAATTGATCATAAGCGCTGTTAAATGGGGTTGATATTTACATGCTATATCGGTAAGTAAGTTTGTTTTAAGTAAGGGAGGCATAGCGCTTCATCCATTTATCGAATATTAAATTAATTTAAGATGTTAAGTTGTGAGGCCAGCGTAGCTCAGCTGGTAGAGCAACTGATTTGTAATCAGTGGGCCGGGGGTTCGAGTCCCTTCGCTGGCTCCATATTTATGGTTGGCCGACGACACAATCAGGCCGTTGACCGACTATGACAATTTAACAGCAATAACTCACAACCCAATTTTCCAGGTTATGGCCAGGAGGTTGCGGATCGTTTTTTTATGCTGCTTGATCTGCAGGCTCCGAGCAGCAATTGCACTAACAAGACGGTGGGGTTCCCGAGCGGCCAAAGGGAACAGACTGTAAATCTGTCGGCGAAGCCTACGGAGGTTCGAATCCTCCCCCCACCACCAGCCTGAAGATAAGGCGTATGTAGGAGATTTCGTTACTTGTAGCGGAATCGATTCGCACTACATGGCTTCCTGCAGGAGATCATGCACGGATATAGGAACCCTTTTATTTTTATCTTCAGTGATGCGTCTGTGCCGGGGATAAGACCTCCTAATCACATGAGCGGGAGTAGCTCAGTTGGTAGAGCTTCAGCCTTCCAAGCTGGATGTCGCGAGTTCGAATCTCGTCTCCCGCTCCAAAAGCAGTTTTGAAGGAGTTGTATTCCGGACAGGCAAATAGACAGGGTCCCGGTAACAAATTGCCCACGTAGCTCAGTCGGTAGAGCGCTTCCTTGGTAAGGAAGAGGTTCAACGGTTCGATTCCGTTCGTGGGCTCCACTAAATAACCTGCCCTGCTAAATTCGATCGCACTGGGGGCGGTCTTTAGCGGGCTAAGTTATAGAGGATAACCTTTCAAACAAATTTTATCCAAAAATCATGGGAGGACAGGAAGATGTCAAAGGCAAAGTTTGAGCGGACCAAGCCGCATGTGAACGTGGGAACGATTGGTCATATCGATCATGGCAAGACGACGTTAACCGCGGCGATCACCAAGCATCTTGGTTTGAAGGGGATGGCGGATTTTGTGCCCTTTGATCAGATAGACAAGGCGCCGGAGGAAAAGGAGCGCGGGATAACCATTGCCACAGCGCACGTGGAGTATTCGACCGCCAACCGTCATTATGCGCATGTGGATTGTCCGGGTCATGCGGACTATATCAAGAACATGATCACGGGAGCGGCGCAGATGGACGGTGCGATATTGGTAGTGGGTGCAGATGATGGTCCGATGCCGCAGACCCGTGAGCACATATTGCTGGCGCGTCAGGTGGGAGTGCCGCAGATCGTGGTGTTTTTAAACAAGTGTGACATGGTCGACGATGAGGAATTGATCGAGCTGGTGGAGCTGGAGCTGCGGGAGCTGCTGGACAAGTATGAGTTTCCGGGCGATGATACGCCGATTGTGCGCGGCAGCGCGCTAAAGGCGCTGGAGAGCGATGATCCGGATTCCGAGGAGGTCAAGCCCATATTTGAGTTGATGGATGCGATTGATTCGTTTATCCCGGAGCCCAAGCGCGATGTCGAGAAGCCGTTTTTGATGCCGATTGAAGATGTCTTCAGCATTTCGGGGCGCGGTACGGTGGTGACCGGCCGCGTGGAGCGCGGGATTGTGCACGTGGGAGATGCCTTGGAGGTTGTGGGTATTCGCGATACGTTCAAGACGGTGTGTACGGGAGTTGAGATGTTTCGCAAGCTGCTGGATGAAGGTCAGGCGGGCGACAACATCGGTGTGCTGTTGCGGGGCACCAAGCGCGATGAAGTGGAGCGCGGCCAGGTGGTGGCGATTCCGGGATCGATTACCCCGCACACCAAGTTCAAGGCGGAAGTATACATCCTGAGCAAAGAGGAAGGCGGGCGTCACACGCCGTTTTTCAGTGGCTATCGGCCGCAGTTTTATTTTCGCACGACGGATGTGACGGGCATCTTGACGCTGCCCGAGGGGGTGGAGATGGTGATGCCCGGGGACAATGTGACCATCGAGGCGCATTTGATTACGCCGATTGCGATGGAAAAGGAGCTTCGCTTTGCAGTGCGCGAAGGTGGCCGTACGGTGGGTGCCGGCGTCGTCAGCGAAATTATCGAATAAATGTTAAGGAGTCCTTCAGGTGAGAATTATAGTTACCCTTGCGTGCACTGAATGCAAACGAAGAAATTATTCGACAACCAAGAATAAACGTACGACGCCGGATAAACTGGAGTTCAGCAAATATTGTCGGTTTTGTCGAAAGCATACGCCGCACAAGGAAACCAAATAGATTATTGACCATTACTACCATTTGCGAAACGGATCATGCAGGCCAGTAGCTCTAACGGTAGAGCATCGGACTCCAAATCCGGGTGTTGGGGGTTCGAATCCCTCCTGGCCTGCCATACTTTTTGCTGGTGAAGCTCAGAATTCGAAGATCGAGGGATAAATAATTTTCCTTAGCCTCAATAAACTAAGAGCCTTCGCCATTTTAGGAGCACAATGGGACGGATACAACGTAAAAAACCATCAGGATCAAAAAAGAAGAAGAAACAGATCTCTGATAAACAAGCAACCACCGGACTCAAACAGGGCCAGGATCAAGGGCTGAAAAAAACCGCTTCAGGTGCAGCTGTTGCCAAAATCGAAAAGAAAAAGCCGTCGTCGGCAGTCGGCCCGGTGGCCACCAAACCCAAAGATAATATATTCACCAAATCCGCCCAGTTCTTAAGGGAGGTTAAGGTTGAGCTGAAAAAGGTCACCTGGCCGTCACGCAAACAAACTATCGGCTCCACGGCGGTGGTTATTGTCCTGGTGATGATCATTTCTTTATTTCTCGGGGTAGTCGATTTTGGCATATCCAGTTTGATCCGTATCGTTCTTCAATAACCTGAGGGGAGAGAAGCGTGGCGCTTAAATGGTACATCGTTCATGTCTATTCGGGCTTTGAAAACAAAGTCAAAGCGGCTCTGGAAGAGCGGATCGCCGTCGGACAGCATCCGGAAAAATTCGGTGAAGTACTGGTGCCGACCGAGGAGATCGTCGAACTGGTAAAGGGAAAGCGCAAAACATCTTCCAGGAAATTTTATCCGGGTTACATTCTGGTCAGAATGCAGCTTGATGACGAAACCTGGCACATCGTCAATGATACCGCCAAGGTGACCGGCTTTTTAGGCGGCCGTGAAAAACCGACCCCGATATCCGATGCCGAAGCCGATCAAATTCTAAATCGTATGGAAGCCGGTAAGCTGAAACCGCAGCCGAAATATTTTTTCGAATTCGGCGACGATGTTCGCGTCATCGACGGCCCGTTTACCAATTTCAACGGTACCGTGGAAGAAGTCAATCCTGAAAAGGGTAAAATCAAAGTGCTGGTGAGCATTTTCGGCCGGGCAACCCCGGTGGAATTAGATTTTGTTCAGGTTCAGAAAATGTAGACTGGATGCTGGATGCTGGATGCTAGATTCTCGATTCTTGATGCTCGATAATGGATTAAAATTTAGAACTTCTTCCTTCTAAAGGATCGCAGATTTCGAGTAACAAGAAACGAATATTTGAGGAATTCTTTCCGTTCGTAAAAGACGTAGCGAAGCGATATCCAGTCAAATGTAAATATTGTTCTCCCGCTGGCATGCGGGACTATAAATCAGGAGATAATAGGTTAACATGGCAAAAAAGGTAATGGCGCTAATTAAACTGCAAGTTGAAGCCGGCAAGGCCAATCCATCGCCGCCGATCGGTCCGGCGTTGGGCCAGCACGGCGTTAATATTATGGACTTTTGCAAAGCTTTTAATTCCAGAACGGCCCAGGATGAGGGCATGATCATTCCCGCGGTGATAACCGTCTATCAGGATCGGTCCTTTACTTTTGTCACGAAAACGCCTCCGGCAGCTGTGCTGCTGAAAAAAGCGGCAAAGATCGCTAAAGGTGCTGCTGACCCCAAACGGGACCGGGTCGGCTCGGTTACCCGAGCGCAGCTCGAAGAGATAGCCAACCAGAAAATGGTCGATCTCAATGCCAATGATTTGGATGCTGCCTGTAAAATTATCGCCGGAACCGCCAGGAGCATGGGAATTGAAGTTGGATAAAAATGACGCGTTTCGGGTTGCGTGTTTCGGGTTGCGGGTTTGCTGATCGTGCTTCGTACCATAACCCCCAACCCGCAACCCGCAACTCGCGACTCGATTAGAAGGAGATAATAGGAACGATGCCGAAACGGGGTAAAAAATATACTGAATCGAAAGAAAAGATAAGTGCCGGTTCAGCCGATGGGTTTGAAGCGGCTGTTCAGAAAACCCTTGACTCATCATTTGTCAAATTTGATGAATCCGTCGATGTCGCCGTTCGCCTGGGGGTTGATCCCCGGCACGCCGATCAGATGGTGCGGGGAAGCGTGATTCTGCCGAACGGAACCGGAAAAGAGGTCAAAATCCTCGTTTTTGCAAAGGGCGAAAAAGAAAAAGAGGCGCTTGATGCGGGAGCCGATTTTGCAGGAAGTGACGAACTCGTTGAAAAAATCAAAGATGGCTGGTTCGGTTTTGACAAGGCCGTTGCCACACCGGATATGATGGGTACCGTCGGGAAAATCGGTAAACTGCTCGGACCTCGCGGGCTCATGCCGAATGCCAAAACCGGAACCGTCACATTTGATATCGCCAGGGCGGTTGAAGAACTCAAGGCCGGAAAAATCGACTTCAGGGTCGAAAAAGCCGGTATTGTTCACGCACCCATGGGCAAGGTTTCTTTTGGAGTCGAAAAAATCGTCCAGAACATTACTGCCTTTTTAGAAACCATCTTACGTCTCAAGCCGGCTTCCAGCAAGGGAACTTACTTGAAAGGTATTGCGCTGTCGACCACAATGGGTCCGGGCGTCAGAGTCGATGCCGCGCTTGTCAAGGATTTGGTCAAATAATCTAGTCGCAGTCGTATGGCGTTCGATTCCGCCGGCCAAACAATATCTTGGGAGACGAATCAATTCACAAGAAAAAAGCCTTTACGGTTTGGTATGAGTAAAGGTTGCAAACCAAAATCATTCTGTCAAAGACCGTAGGTTCACTGCCACTATGGCGAAGAGAAGTTGTGTATAATCGGCATTGCCGGCCTACCGAGACGGATATGTGATTGTCATTTAAAAGACCCGCTGTCCAGGGTCGCAATTACAGATCAGTTCGATCTTGTTTCCTCCGGTTTTTGTTCAGATCAGGAAAGGAGGTGAAGTTAACAGTTGAAATTAGAAGCTAAACAAAAAATCAAAGAAGATCTGCATGATCGATTTGCAAGATCCGCAATCATCGTCTTGACCGACTATAAAGGCCTGGATGTGACTTCGATCAACGATTTGCGCCGCAAGCTCAGAGAATCGAATATTGAATACCAGGTGGTCAAAAACACGCTTCTGGTGCGAGCGGCGGAAGATACCGAAGTCGCTTTGATCAAAGAACATTTTAAAGGACCGAGCGCAGTTGCGATTAGCTACGATGATCCGGTAGCTCCGGCCAAGGTTTTAACGCAGTTTGCCAAAGACAACAATAAACTTGAAATCAAGGTCGGCGTGCTCAACGGCAAGGTGCTTGATCTTCAAGCAATTAAGGCTTTGGCAACCCTGCCTTCCAAAGAAGTCATGCTGGCCCAGTTGTTGTCGACCATCAATGCGGTTCCGACATCCTTTGTCAGGGTGCTGGCTGAAGTTCCCCGAAGCCTGTTGAATGTGCTGACGGCGATTAAGGATCAGAAGGAAGCGGCCTGATTTTGCGGTTCTATTAATTATTCGTAAAAGGTTAAATCAAATTGAAAGAATAACTGGAGGAAAAAATGGCAGATACCACGAAAGAAGATGTAATTGAATTTATTGCAAACATGTCGGTTTTGGAATTATCCGAACTGGTCAAAGAAATGGAAGAAAAATTCGGCGTTTCAGCTGCGGCACCGGTAGCCATGATGGCAGCCGGACCGGCGGATGCCGGCGGGGCAGAAGCGGCCGAGGAACAAACGGAATTTGATGTCATTCTGACAGCCTTCGGCGATAAGAAAATTCAGGTCATCAAAGAGGTCAGGGCGATTACAGGGCTCGGTCTCAAGGATGCCAAAGAACTCGTTGATGGGGCTCCCAAGCCCGTCAAAGAGGGTGTCCCCAAAGATGAAGCTGAAAGTATCAAGGCTCAACTGGAAGAAGCCGGAGCTCAGGTTGAGGTCAAATAATTTTCTACCAGTTGCCGGTTGTCGGTGGGTCCGTTTTTGCAAAACGGCTGCCAAAAAACGCGTTGGGATTTCAATCGAACGTTTGCAGCGCCAACCGGCCACCGGCAACTGCAGTTAAATCTGCTTTTCAAGCTTTTG
Organism: uncultured delta proteobacterium; assembly: GCA_963710795.1. Taxonomy (GTDB): domain Bacteria; phylum Desulfobacterota; class Desulfobacteria; order Desulfobacterales; family JAFDCJ01; genus JAFDCJ01. Next base: position 55,570 of record CAVQBT010000066.1, on the reverse strand, counting down.
TTCAGTGTCCGTCCGTACCGGAAAATTATAATCCGATTCATTTCAAAGTCGCTTTTATGCCGCGGCGGACAACCGACAATTAACAACCTTCAATATTGGGAGATGCCATGTCTGATAGGCCTTTGGCAAATACGCGCATACGGAAAAATTTCGGCAAAATTAAAAAGCTCGTCGACATTCCGGATCTTATCGGGATGCAGCGCGAATCATTTCAACGGTTTTTGCAAATGAATATCGCCCCTGAAAAGCGGCGCGATATCGGTTTGCAGGCTGTATTTAAATCCGTGTTTCCGATCAAAGATTTTACCGGGAGCGCATCCCTTGAATTTGTCTCCTACCGTTTTGGAGAAGTCAAACACAGTATCGAAGAATGCATTCACCGCGGAATGACCTACGAAATTCCGGTTCGGATTACGGCCAGGTTGGTGGTCTATGATGTTGATACCGAGACCGGTGTTTCCAACATCCGCGATATCAAAGAGCAGGAAATTTACTTCGGTACGATACCGTTAATGACCGAGAAGGGGACATTTATCATAAATGGAACCGAACGGGTGGTCGTCAGCCAGTTGCACCGCTCATCAGGGGTGTTTTTTGACCACGACAAGGGCAAATCCCATTCAAGCGGCAAAATCATTTACAGTTCGCGAATTATCCCGGTGCGCGGTTCCTGGATCGATATGGAGATCGATCCCAAAGATATTGTCTATATCCGGATCGATCGCCGGCGCAAATTCCCGATTACCATTCTTTTCAAATCTTTTGGCTATACGGTTGAAGACCTTTTGTCCTATTTCTATCAAAAAGAGAAGATTGTTGTTCAAGGCAAGCGGTTTTTCAAAAAGTTTGATGAGCGGTTTCTCAGGGGGCGCCGGGCCAGCAAAGATGTCAAAGATCCTGAAAACGGTGATGTCCTGGTGAAAAAAGGTCGAATTTTCGCCCAGCGCGCCATTAAGCGGCTGAAAGCTGCAAAAGCGGATTTGATTCCAATCGATGCCGAAGAAGTCATCGAGCGGGCTTTTGCCGAAAATATACTGGATCCGAAAACCCAGGAACTCGTCATTAAGGCCAATGATACCGTCGATGAAGACAACCTGGCCAAGTTGTCGGAAATCGGCATCACGGAGTTTGAGCTGCTGTTTATCGATGGCTACAGCGCCGGTGATTCGATTCATAAAACCTTATTGATGGATAAGGTCGAAACCAAAGAAGAAGCCTTGATTGAAATCTATCGCCGACTCCGGCCGGGCAATCCGGCCACGCCTGAAGTGGCCCAGGATTTCATTGACAATCTGTTTTTCAAGTCGACCTACTACGATTTATCCGGCGTCGGGCGCTTGAAAATTAACCAGCGCTTGAACATCTCCAGTGAAATCACGTTAAATATTCTTCGCAAAGAAGATATCCTGCTGACCGCCAAAGCCTTGATCGAGCTCAGAGATACCCAGGGGGTTGTTGACGATATCGATCACCTCGGAAATCGGAGAGTGCGTGCGGTCGGAGAACTTTTAGAAAATCAGTATCGCATCGGACTGGTTCGGATGGAGCGTGCCATCAAAGAGCGCATGAGCCTGCAGGAAGTGGACGCGCTCATGCCCCATGACCTGGTGAATCCGAAACCGGTTTCGGCGGTGGTTAAAGAGTTTTTTGGCACCAGTCAACTGTCTCAATTCATGGATCAGACCAACCCCCTTTCCGAGACCACGCATAAACGCCGCCTGAGTGCGCTGGGTCCCGGTGGACTGACCCGGGAGCGAGCCGGTTTTGAAGTGCGGGATGTGCATCCGTCGCACTATGGACGGATCTGTCCCATCGAAACCCCGGAAGGGCCCAATATCGGCCTGATCGTATCGCTGAGTACCTATGCCCGGGTCAATGATTTCGGTTTTATCGAAACGCCCTACCGGGTCGTTGAAAAGGGCAAAATCACTAAAGATGTAAAATTTATGGACGCCTTCGAAGAAAAAGAGCAGCCGATTGCTCAGGCCAATGCCCCGGTCGATGACAAGGGCGCATACATCAATGCGCTGGTCACTTCCCGGGTCGCCGGCGAATTTACAATGACCGAGCGCGACGAAATTGAGCTGATGGACATTTCACCCAATCAGCTGGTCAGCGTATCGGCTTCTCTGATCCCATTTCTGGAAAACGACGACGCCAACCGGGCCTTAATGGGCTCGAACATGCAGCGTCAGGCGGTGCCCCTGTTGATGAACCAGGCCCCTTTGGTCGGCACGGGCATCGAGGCCGTTGTGGCCCGGGATTCCGGTGTGGCCATTGTCACCAAACGCGATGGTACTGTCGTCGGGGTTGATGCGTCGCGCATCGTTCTTAAACATGATCCTTCCGACGATGTCAACCAAAAGGACGTGTCCATCTACAGCCTGTCTAAATTTATTCGTTCCAATCAAAATACCTGCTTCAACCATCGTCCGATCGTGAAAAAGGGACAGCGGGTATATGCCAGAGATATTATCGCCGATGGACCGGCCACCGAACAGGGGGAGCTGGCGCTCGGCAAAAATGTAACCGTGGCCTTCATGCCCTGGGGCGGGTACAATTTTGAGGACTCTATTCTGGTCAGCGAGCGGTTGGTCAGAGACGGTGTTTATACCTCGGTGCATATCGAGGAATTTGAAGTTGTCGCCCGGGATACCAAACTCGGTAAAGAAGAAATTACGCGGGATATCCCCAACGTTGGCGAAGAGGCGTTAAGGAATCTGGATGAAAGCGGGATCATCCGGCTGGGCGCCGAAGTCAATCCCGGCGATATCCTGGTGGGCAAGATTACGCCCAAAGGCGAAACCCAGCTTTCTCCGGAGGAAAAGCTGCTGCGAGCCATTTTTGGTGAGAAAGCCGGCGATGTCAAAGACACCTCATTGCGGGTGCCGCCCGGGGTGCAGGGTATCGTTATCGATGCCAAAGTATTTTCACGAAGAGGCATTGAAAAAGACGATCGCACCCGCCTGATTGAAGATGAAGAGATCGCCTCTTTGGAAAAAGATCGCGATGATGAATTGAAAGTCATTGAAGATATCGTCGGGTCCCAGTTGGCAGAATTGCTGGTGGGTAAAAAAGCCTATGCGCTTTTAAAAAAGGGCAAGAAAGTGTTGATCGCCGAGGGTGCCAAAATCGATGCCAAAACCCTGGCCAAGATACCGGTCGTGCAGCTTGAGGGTTTAGTCTTGAAAGATCCCAAGGTGACCCAGCAGGTGCATGAAATCATTGAGCGCTATCGGGATCAACGTGAACTTTGCCGGCTGGCATTTGAACAGCAGGTGGGGCGCTATGAAAAAGGTGACGACCTGCCGCCCGGCGTGATCAAGATGGTCAAAGTCTATGTCAGCATGAAGCGTAAACTGTCGGTCGGCGACAAGATGGCCGGACGCCACGGCAACAAAGGTGTTGTATCCAGGATTCTGCCGATTGAAGATTTACCTTATTTCGAGGACGGAACGGCGGTTGATATGGTGCTCAACCCGCTGGGCGTACCTTCGCGCATGAACGTGGGGCAGATCCTGGAGATTCATCTGGGACGGGCGGCCAAAGTGTTGGGCGACCAGCTGGCCCTTTTGCTGGAAGAGCAAAAGATTAGTGCGCTGCGGGACAAGATAAAGAAGATATTCGCCAAACCGGACCTGAAAAAGCAGATCAGCAAGATGGATGATAATGAATTGGTTTCATTTGCTTCCTTTTATACCGACGGTGTTTTCATGGCGACGCCTGTTTTTGACGGGGCCAAAGAAAGCGAAATCAAGGATTTGTTGCTCGAGGCCGGTCTTAACAGCACCGGGCAGACCACCCTGTATGACGGGCGCAGCGGTGAGCCCTTTGATAAGCAAATTACCGTCGGTACCATGTATGTCATGAAACTGCATCATCTGGTTGATGATAAAATTCATGCCCGCTCCATCGGACCATACTCGCTGGTCACCCAGCAGCCGCTGGGCGGGAAAGCCCAATTCGGCGGCCAACGCCTCGGGGAAATGGAGGTGTGGGCCATGGAAGCATACGGCGCCGCCTTTGCCCTGCAGGAATTTTTAACCGTAAAATCCGACGACATGGCCGGCAGGACCCGTATGTACGAAAAAATCGTCAAGGGCCAAAACGTGCTGGAGCCCGGTATTCCCGAATCATTCCGGGTTATGACCAAGGAACTGCAGGCGCTGGGTCTGGATATTGCCCTGCTGGAAGAGGGCGAATAGAGCGGAATTGAATTGAAGATTGAAAATTGAAGATTTGTGGATGTCGCTTCGCTTCGCCTTCGGCTACGACCCGATAGGTCGCTCCGTCATTTTATAACAGGTCTACTTTAACTTGATCCGTCGGTTTCCGGCTCGTAGAGCCTGCAGCTCGGAGAGAGGCGGGCCTTAAATCTTCAATATTCAATCGATGTTTAAATCTTCAATCATTTTATCTTAACCCAAAAATAGGAATAAACCATGGAAACTCTGTATGATTTCTTTGCTAAACCAACGAATCCCAAGCGGTACCGGGCCATTCGGCTCGCACTGGCATCACCGGAGCAAATTCGTAAATGGTCTCACGGCGAGATAAAAAAGCCGGAAACCATTAATTATCGGACGTTTAAACCGGAGCGTGACGGTCTCTTCTGTGCAAAGATATTTGGTCCGACCAAAGACTATGAGTGCAACTGTGGTAAGTACAAACGCATGAAACACCGTGGCGTTATCTGTGAGAAGTGCGGGGTCGAAGTCATCCAATCCAAAGTGCGCCGGGAGCGAATGGCCCATATCGAATTGGCCACCCCGGTTTCGCACATCTGGTTTTTAAAGAGTCTGCCGAGCAAGATCGGCAATCTGCTGGATCTGACCCTTAAAAATATGGAGAAAGTGCTCTATTTTGACAGCTACATCGTACTTGATCCCAAGGATACCCCCCTGAGCCGGGGGCAGTTGCTGTCCGACGAACAATATATGGAAGCGCAGGAAACCTATGGCAATAAATTCGAAGCCGGGATCGGCGCCGAAGCGGTCAAGGTCTTGCTGGAAAGCATTAATCTGGATGAGCTGTACGAAGAACTGCGCACGGATATTCGCGAGACCGGTTCCGTGGCCAAAAGACAAAAGCTGGCCAAACGGCTTAAGATTGTTGATGCCTTCCGAAAGTCGGGGGTCAATCCGGTCTGGATGATAATGGATGTAATCCCGGTATTGCCGCCCGATCTTCGTCCCCTGGTGCCGCTTGAAGGCGGGCGTTTTGCCACCTCCGATCTGAATGATTTGTATCGTCGGGTCATTAACCGCAATAACCGGCTAAAACGGCTGATTGACCTAAAAGCCCCGGATATTATCGTTCGCAATGAAAAAAGAATGCTGCAGGAATCCGTTGATGTTTTATTCGACAACGGGCGTCACGGTCGGGTGATTACCGGTACCAATAAGCGTCCCTTGAAATCTCTCAGTGATACCTTGAAAGGTAAACAGGGACGATTTCGTCAGAACTTGCTGGGAAAACGGGTCGACTACTCCGGCCGTACCGTGATTACCGTCGGACCCGATTTGCGGCTTCACCAGTGCGGCCTGCCGAAAAAGATGGCGCTGGAGCTTTTCAAGCCGTTTGTCTATTATCGTCTGGAACAAAAAGGGATGGTATCTACGGTTAAAAGCGCGAAGAAAATGGTCGAACGCGAAATCCCCGAAGTTTGGGATACCTTAGACGACGTCGTCAAAGAATATCCGGTATTGCTCAATCGCGCCCCAACCCTGCACCGTCTGGGAATTCAGGCTTTTGAACCGATCCTGATCGAGGGCAAGGCACTGCAGTTGCATCCGCTGGTCTGTACCGCCTTCAATGCGGACTTTGACGGCGATCAGATGGCGGTGCATGTCCCGCTGTCCGTCGAGGCCCAGATAGAAGCCCGGGTGCTGATGCTGTCCAGCAACAACATCCTGTCGCCGGCCAACGGCAGCCCTATCATTGTGCCGAGTCAGGATATCGTATTGGGCATTTACTACATAACGCGCCTGGTTGCCGATGCCGACGGCAGTCCGAAAATCTTTGCCAACGCTGAAGAGGTTCGATCCGCCTATGATGCCGGAGCCGTTGGCCTGCACAACCCGATTACCCTGCGCATGTACGGCAAGCGCTATGAAACGACGGTCGGCCGGGTGCTGCTGTGGGAAATTATTCCCAAGGTGGACATTCTGGAGATGCGCCACCTCAGTGTGTCGACGGCCGAAGAAGTTCAACCGCTGCTGGATCGCCTCAACGCCGGAGATGCATTTGTCGATCTGGTTCGCGAATCCTCCCAGGCCGCCGACAAAGACAATGACGGCCTGATCGGCAAATTGACGTTCAATGAATTTAAAGGCGTTTTCGGCTGTGAAGACGCGGATGTGGAGGCCCTGTACTCTCTCAAGTCGGGTGAGTACAGCAAAAACGCGCTGTTGGCCGATGGAAGCTATCATCTATTCGAGGTGCTGGATAATGAGCCGGCAATCCCGTTTGACATCGTCAATCATGTCATGGACAAGAAAAAGCTGCGCGATCTGGTGGATTATATTTATCGAAATCTGGGACCCAAGGCCACGGTTATTCTGTCCGACCGGTTAAAGGATCTGGGATACAAATATTCAACCCAGGGCGGGCTTTCGATTTCAATCGACGCCATGATTACGCCCGACAGCAAAAAGTCCATCATTAAAAAAGCTGAAAAACGGGTGGTCGAAATCAGTCGCCAGTACACGGAAGGCTTGATCACCCAGGGTGAAAAATACAATAAAGTCGTTGATATCTGGGCTAAAGCAACCGATGATGTTGCCAATGAGATGATGGACGCTATGAAAAAAGAACCGGTCCTGGATGAACAGGGCAAGGCCGTACTCGATAGCCAGGGCAAACCGGTCAATGAAGAAAGTTTTAATCCCATCTACATGATGGCCGATTCCGGTGCCCGGGGCAGCAAAGACCAGATGCGTCAGCTGGCCGGCATGCGCGGTTTGATGGCCAAGCCGTCCGGTGAGATCATCGAAACACCCATCGTGGCCAATTTCCGCGAAGGGCTTTCCGTGCTGCAGTATTTTATCTCCACGCACGGTGCCCGCAAGGGACTGGCAGACACCGCGCTCAAGACCGCCAACTCGGGTTATCTGACACGACGCCTGGCGGATGTCGCTCAGGACTGCGTGGTCTTGGAACATGATTGTGGCACGCTGATGGGCGTTGAGGTTGAACCCCTGATGGAAGGCGGGGAAGTTATCCAGCGTCTGGGTGAGCGGGTTTTGGGACGGGTGGCGGTTGATGAAATCATCGATCCGTTTAGCGAAGAAGTTATCTGCGACCGGGGACAGGAAATTGACGAACAGGTGGTGCAAAAAATTGAGGAGACCGGCATCGGGCGGTTAAAAATTCGATCGGTTCTGACCTGTAGAGCCAGAAGCGGCGTCTGCTCGAAATGCTACGGCCGGGATTTATCCCACGGTCGACCGGTGGAGGTCGGTCAGGCCGTCGGTATCCTGGCCGCTCAGTCCATTGGTGAGCCCGGCACCCAGTTGACCATGAGAACCTTCCATATCGGCGGTACGGCCAGTCGCCGGGTTGAGCAGGCCGATATCCGGGCCCGGGTGGACGGCATTATTAAATTCGTTGACCTGAGTGTTGCCAAAAATTCCGACCAGCAAAATGTAGTCATGAACCGTCGCGGCGGTAAGTTCACCATTCTAAACGAAAGTGGACGAGAACTGGAAAGTTTCCCGGTGATCTATGGAGCCCATCTGCAGGTTAAAGACGGCAGCAAGGTCAAGGCCGGAGATCTGCTGGCATCCTGGGACCCGTTTACCACGCCGATTCTTTCGGAAGTGGACGGCACGATCAAGTTTGGTGATATTATCATCGGTCGCACCATGCAGGAGAAAGTGGACCCGGTTACCGGTAAATCGAGCCATACCATTATCGAATCGAAGAACGCAGAGGAGCGTCCTCGAATTTCCATTAAAGATAAGGACGGCAAGACCACCAAACTGACTGAAGCCACCGGTGTCGCGCGGTATATTCTTCCGATCAATGCCATTTTGCTGGTGGAAGAAGGCGATGACGTCAAAGCCGGTGACGTGGTGGCCAAGCTTCCCAGGGCGACCACCAAAACCAAGGACATCACCGGTGGTCTGCCGCGAGTCGCGGAGCTTTTTGAAGTGCGCAAGCCCAAGGAGATCGCAGTGCTCAGTCAAATCGACGGGTACGTGTCGATTGCCAAAAGCACCAAGAAGGGCAAACAGAAAGTAACCGTGACACCGGTCGATGTCGGTGACAAGAAAGAATATCTGATTCCAAGGGGCAAACATATCAACGTCTACGAAGGCGATTACATTAGAGCCGGTGAGCCGCTGATCGGAGGTTCCGCAATTCCCCAGGATATTCTGAGCATTAAAGGCGAAGTGGCCCTGGCGCGCTATCTGGTCGATGAAGTCCAGGAGGTTTATCGCCTACAGGGGGTGCGCATTAACGACAAGCATATCGAGGTCATCGTTCGTCAGATGATGAGGCGGGTTAAAGTGACCAGTGTCGGTGATTCGGATTTTATCATGGAAGAGCAGGTCGATAAGCTTAATTTCGAAGAGGCCAATCGGGCCGTGGTGGAAAAGGGCGGTAAACCGGCCGTGGCAGAACCCCTGATTCTCGGCATTACCAAGGCATCTCTGAGCACCGACAGCTTTATATCAGCAGCTTCCTTTCAGGAGACCACCAAAGTGCTGACCGATGCGAGCATCGCCGGAGCTGTCGATTCCCTGAGGGGGTTGAAGGAAAACGTCATCATGGGTAGACTCATCCCGGCCGGGACCGGAATGATGCTGTACAATGACATTGGCGTTGATGTGACCCGGTCATCGTAATTTGACAAAAAATATTTGACAACTGCAACAAAAGTGTTGACTTTATCAGCTTTCATGTATACATATCGACATTTTGCTAAACGCTACTTTTGAGACAGGACCAACTATGAAAATGAGGAACCAATGCCGACCATAAATCAGCTAATTAGAAAGGGCCGGAAAAAGATCAAAAAGAAAACCAATACTCCGGCACTAAAAGGGGCACCCCAGAAACGAGGGGTGTGCACCCGGGTTTATACGTCAACCCCCAAAAAGCCGAATTCGGCACTACGGAAAGTTGCCCGTGTGCGCCTGACAACCGGTATCGAAGTTACGGCTTATATTCCCGGTATCGGACACAATTTACAGGAGCATTCGGTGGTTCTGGTGCGTGGAGGACGGGTCAAGGATCTACCGGGCGTTCGATATCATATTGTTCGTGGAACGCTGGATACTCTGGGGGTTGAAGACCGCAAACAGGGCCGTTCCAAATATGGCGCCAAGCGGCCCAAATAAAACGAGCTCATTGTTATTTGTTATTTGTTAATAAAAGGGGGAAGTTCGATTCTGCTCGAAACAGCAAATCATTTCTGAAGTACAAATAACCGGTAACTCGCAACTAAAAACTAAATTATTCATAGTGGTGTAAGCATGCCAAGACGAAGAGATGTGCCTGAACGACCAGTAATTTCTGATCCTAAATACGACAGCAAACTGGTCACAAAATTTATAAACTGCGTCATGCGAGACGGCAAAAAGAGTACCGCCGAGTCGCTGCTCTACGGAGCGTTTGACATCATGCAGGCCAAGACTAAAGAATCGCCACTCAAGCTGTTTGAAAAGGCCGTGGATAACGTGCGCCCGTTAATTGAAGTGAAATCCAGGCGGGTTGGTGGCTCAACTTACCAGGTTCCGACAGAAATCCGACCGTCGCGGCGAACCGCACTGGGGATTCGGTGGATCATCGGGTATGCGCGTAAACGACCGGAAAAAGGAATGGCCCAAAAGCTTGCATCGGAGCTGCTGGATGCCGCCAACAGCCGCGGTGCTTCGGTTAAGAAACGGGAAGACACCCATAAAATGGCGGAAGCCAACAAGGCCTTCGCCCATTTCCGCTGGTAAGGAAAAAAATGACAATTGAATATTGAATAATGAATAATTTTGGAGGTCGCTGCGCTCCGTCGTTAAATTTGATCCATAAAACAGATCCGGCGCAGGCGAATCTTAAATATTCAATCTTCAATCGAAAATATTCAATCATAGGGCATATCTGCTTTGACGATGCCCTATGCATTTCTTAAAGGGGAGGACAGGAAGATGTCAAAGGCAAAGTTTGAGCGGACCAAGCCGCATGTGAACGTGGGAACGATTGGTCATATCGATCATGGCAAGACGACGTTAACCGCGGCGATCACCAAGCATCTTGGTTTGAAGGGGATGGCGGATTTTGTGCCCTTTGATCAGATAGACAAGGCGCCGGAGGAAAAGGAGCGCGGGATAACCATTGCCACAGCGCACGTGGAGTATTCGACCGCCAACCGTCATTATGCGCATGTGGATTGTCCGGGTCATGCGGACTATATCAAGAACATGATCACGGGAGCGGCGCAGATGGACGGTGCGATATTGGTAGTGGGTGCAGATGATGGTCCGATGCCGCAGACCCGTGAGCACATATTGCTGGCGCGTCAGGTGGGAGTGCCGCAGATCGTGGTGTTTTTAAACAAGTGTGACATGGTCGACGATGAGGAATTGATCGAGCTGGTGGAGCTGGAGCTGCGGGAGCTGCTGGACAAGTATGAGTTTCCGGGCGATGATACGCCGATTGTGCGCGGCAGCGCGCTAAAGGCGCTGGAGAGCGATGATCCGGATTCCGAGGAGGTCAAGCCCATATTTGAGTTGATGGATGCGATTGATTCGTTTATCCCGGAGCCCAAGCGCGATGTCGAGAAGCCGTTTTTGATGCCGATTGAAGATGTCTTCAGCATTTCGGGGCGCGGTACGGTGGTGACCGGCCGCGTGGAGCGCGGGATTGTGCACGTGGGAGATGCCTTGGAGGTTGTGGGTATTCGCGATACGTTCAAGACGGTGTGTACGGGAGTTGAGATGTTTCGCAAGCTGCTGGATGAAGGTCAGGCGGGCGACAACATCGGTGTGCTGTTGCGGGGCACCAAGCGCGATGAAGTGGAGCGCGGCCAGGTGGTGGCGATTCCGGGATCGATTACCCCGCACACCAAGTTCAAGGCGGAAGTATACATCCTGAGCAAAGAGGAAGGCGGGCGTCACACGCCGTTTTTCAGTGGCTATCGGCCGCAGTTTTATTTTCGCACGACGGATGTGACGGGCATCTTGACGCTGCCCGAGGGGGTGGAGATGGTGATGCCCGGGGACAATGTGACCATCGAGGCGCATTTGATTACGCCGATTGCGATGGAAAAGGAGCTTCGCTTTGCAGTGCGCGAAGGTGGCCGTACGGTGGGTGCCGGCGTCGTCAGCGAAATTATCGAATAAAAGGAAAGACTTAAGGTAATGATAACAAACACCAAGATCAGGATACGGCTCAAGGCCTACGATCATAAGTTATTGGATCAGTCTGCTTCGGACATCGTTGATACGGCGGCCAAGACCGGTGCCAAGGTCGTGGGGCCGATACCCTTGCCGACACGGATTAATAAGTATTGTGTTTTGCGATCGCCCCACATTGACAAAAAATCACGTGAGCAGTTTGAAATGCGGACTCACAAACGATTGCTTGATATACTTGAGCCCACGCAGCAAACGGTAGATGCGCTGATGAAACTGGATCTCTCCCCGGGTGTCGATGTTGAGATAAAGCTGTAATTTGCCAGCCTCGAATTACTTCGCTAATGACTCCGCTCTGAAGGGTGACGGAAACTGGTGTGGTAAAACATTATCGTAAGATAACAGCTGAGTACAAGGGATACTTTTGGCTATGAGCAGAGGAATATTAGGAAAAAAATTGGGAATGACCGGAGTATTCACCTCCGAAGGAAAACATATTCCGGCGACCGTGATCGAAGCCGGCCCGTGTGTGGTCACGCAGATCAAGAGCAAGGACAAGGACGGATATGATGCCTTGCAGCTCGGTTTCGGCGGCAAACGGACCAGCCGGGTGAACAAACCGATGCAGGGTCATTTTAAAAAGAGCGGTGATCAGTGCTTTCGGTATCTGAAAGAATTTTCAGTCGAAAACCCCGCTGACTACAGCATTGGCCAGGAGCTTACCGTAGAGTTGTTCAAGGTGGGCGAACGCGTCGATGTGGTTGGGACCACGAAAGGTCGCGGTTTTTCAGGAGTCATTAAACGCCACGGGTTTCACCGAGGACCCATGACCCATGGCAGCCGCAACGTTCGTCGTCCGGGTTCCGTCGGCTGCAGTGCCTGGCCTGCCAAAATTATCAAAGGCAAGAAAATGCCCGGTCAATACGGCAATGATCGCAAAACGATTCGCAATCTCGAAATCATCGACATTCGTTCCGGCGATAATTTGATTCTGGTAAAAGGGGCGGTTCCGGGAGCCGAATCCGGCCTGGTGTCCGTAAATAAACTCAAATTTTAACGCGAATAAGTGATCCGTCGATCTGGATCAACGATAATAGATGAGGAAAACAATGCCGGTCATAGATGTCCAAAATGTAAAAGGCAAACAAATCTCGCAGGTGGAACTTGCGGAAGATGTTTTCAGTGTGCCTGTCAAACCCAATGTCTTGCATGAAGTGGTTACCATGCAGTTGGCAAACAGGCGCTCCGGTACGGCAGCCGTCAAGCACCGCAGTGATGTGCGGGGCAGCGGTAGAAAGCTTTTCCGCCAGAAAGGAACCGGTCGAGCTCGTCGGGGAGATGTCAAATCTCCGTTGCTGCGAGGCGGTGGGGTTGTTTTCGGTCCTGACGGCAGAAAATATACCCAAAAAGTCACCAAAAAGGTTCGCAAGCTGGCGCTGAAAATGGCGTTAAGCAGCAAAGTACTCGAAAATGAACTGATGGTGCTGGACCAATTCGAACTCGACCAGATTAAAACCAAAGAGTTTGTCAGCGTGCTCAATGCCCTGAAACTCAATAATGCCCTGATCGTTACTGAAAATACAAACGAGCATTTAGAGCGTTCATCCAGAAACGTGCCGGATGTCAAGGTGTTAAGAAGTGAAGGTCTGAACGTTTACGACATTCTCAAATATCGGACATTGGTACTTTTGGAGCCGGCGGTAAAGAATATTGAGGGGAGGCTGCGAGCATGATTACACATGATATTATCAAAAGACCCCTGATCACTGAAAAGACCAGTATCCAGAAGGAGATGTTCAACAAGCTGACATTCGAAGTAGACCGCCGGGCTAACCGGATAGAAATTAAGAAGGCGATCGAGACTATTTTTAAAGTCAGGGTCGCCAGCGTCAAAACGATGCAGATTACGGGTAAAACCAAACAAAGAGGGCGGATTACCGGCAGGCGCCGTGATTGGAAAAAGGCGATCGTGACGTTGCTGCCCGGGGAACGCATCGACTTCTTTGAGGGAGTGTAAATAATGGCAATTAAAAAGGTAAAACCGACTTCTCCGGGACGACGCTTTCAGGCTTATTCTTCCTTTGAAGAAATCACCAAAACAGATCCGGAACGGCAACTGCTAAAAGTTATTAAGAAAACCGGTGGACGCAATGCCAAGGGCCGCATCACCAGCAGGCACCGTGGTGGCGGGCACAAACGTCACTATCGGATCATTGATTTTAAGCGCGACAAAATCGGTATTCCGGCCAAAGTGGCGTCGATTGAATATGACCCCAACCGGTCGACCCGCATCGCGCTGTTACACTATGTCGATGGTGAAAAGCGCTATATTTTGGCGCCGGTGAATCTTAAGGTCAATGATGTCGTTCAATCCGGGCCTGAATCCGATATCAAGCCGGGCAACACGTTGCCGTTGAGCAATATACCGCTGGGAACTCAGATCCATAATATTGAATTGCGTCCCGGCAAGGGCGGTCAGATTGTAAGAAGCGCCGGAACTTATGCCCAGTTGGTCGCCAAGGAGGACCGCTATGCGTTGCTTAAGCTGCCTTCGGGCGAAGTGCGTATGGTTTTGATGAATTGCAAAGCCACCGTCGGCCAGTTGGGTAATGGAACCCATGAGAATATTGATTTGGGAAAAGCCGGCCGTAAACGCTGGTTGGGAAAACGGCCCAAGGTTAGAGGTGTTGCCATGAATCCGGTCGACCATCCCATGGGGGGTGGTGAAGGTCGGTCTTCCGGAGGCCGTCATCCCTGCAGTCCGTGGGGGCTGCCGACCAAAGGGTATAAGACACGAAAAAATAAGAGCAGCGATCGTTTGATCGTAAAACGACGCACGAAAAAGTAGGTTGAACGGTTCAAGGTTCACGGTTCAAAGGTTGACGGCTTGACGCGATACAAAACCATTATCGAATGCTGGATCAGGGACCAAGTTATTCGGTCAATCTTTCAAAAGACTGAGCGAAGCGAAACCACAAATATTCAATATTCAATCATAAATTTTCAATAAACTAGAGGGTATTATGCCACGCTCGTTAAAAAAAGGTCCGTATATTGAACAGAAGCTTATGAGCAAAGTGCTGGTGGCTCAAGAGACACGCAGCGCCCGGGTCATCAAAACCTGGTCGCGACGTTCGACGATTGTGCCGGAAATGGTTGGCATCACGTTGGCTGTTCACAACGGTCGCAAGTTTGTGCCGGTATTTATATCTGAAAATATGGTGGGCCACAAATTGGGTGAGTTTTCACCAACCCGCACATTTTACGGGCACGCCGGCGATAAAAAGTCTAAATTGAAAAGATAGAACCGATTGATAATCTTTTTGGATTGGTAAGACTTTCTGGTTTCAGGTGTCAGGTATCAGTTATGATGCTATCGGCGCTGAAACCTGAAACCTGAAACCTGAACACTAAAAAAAAGGTTAGGAACCATGGAGGTTAGAGCCGTTTCGAAATATGTTCGCATCTCGCCAACTAAAGTGCAAAAATTGGTGGATGCCATTAAAGGCAAGCCGGTGGAGAGCGGACTGCAAAAGCTCCAGTTTATGCCCCAGAAAGCCGCGGGTATTCTGGAAAAAATTATCCGTTCAGCGGTTGCCAATGCAGATCAGAATGCAGATATCGATGTCGATTTGCTGGTTATTCGCAACATCACCGCCGATCAGGGACCGACGCTTAAACGTTGGAAGGCAAGGGCCCGGGGCCGGGGAACACGAATTTTGAAAAGAACCAGTCATATTACAGTCACCTTAGATGAAGACACTGCGCTATCGTAAAGGAGGTCAAGGTTGGGCCAAAAAGTAAATCCGATAGGATTAAGATTGGGAATAGTCAAAACTTGGGAATCTCGATGGTTCGGCGGTAAGAACTATTCCCAATATATTCTGGAAGATCATAAACTGCGCAAGTTTATTAAGAAAAAACTCTTCCATGCCGGTGTTTCACGGATAGAAATCGAGCGATCCTCCAAGCGCGTTCGGCTGCGAATCTATACTTCCAGACCTGGAATTGTAATCGGCAAAAAGGGATCTGAAATTTCGCAGCTCAAAAAAGATCTTGAGAAAATGAGCGCCCATGAGATTATGATTGACATCCAGGAGGTCAGGAAACCGGAAATAGAAGCCCAACTGGTCGCTGAAAATGTTGCCATGCAGATTGAAAGAAGAGTCGCCTTCCGGCGTGCCATGAAGCGGGGCGTTTCTTCGGCCATGCGATTTGGCGCTCTGGGTGTCAAAATTATTTGTTCCGGCCGGCTGGGAGGCGCTGAAATGGCCCGCACCGAATGGTATCGGGAAGGGCGGGTGCCGCTGCATACCCTGCGCGCGGATATTGACTACGGCTTTATCGAAGCCCGCACCACATACGGCATCATCGGTGTTAAAGTCTTTATTTTCAAGGGAGAGATTCTAAAAAAAGACCATTTGCAGGCGGAATCGGCCTAGAACTGGTGAGGGTCCGGCCTTCGAGTTGCCTTATTATAAATTATAAACATTTGCCGTCGATATTCCTTGGCGGTCACGAGTTGCCGGTTTCACGAATTGTCATCACCGCGTTTATTTATACGGCGCAACCTGCATTCCGTAACCAGCAACAGGAGTAAGTGTTATGCTTAGCCCCAAAAAAGTAAAATTTCGCAAGCAGCAAAAAGGAAAAATGCGTGGTCTCGCATACCGCGGAAGCACATTGAATTTTGGCGAATTCGGCCTGCAGGCTGTCGAATGCGGCAAAATCAGCGCCAAGCAGATTGAAGCAGCTCGTATTGCGATGACCCGGCATATCAAGCGCGGGGGACGAATCTGGATTCGAATTTTCCCTGATAAACCGTTTACCAAAAAACCTGCTGAAGTCAGGATGGGCAAGGGCAAGGGCTCACCGGAAGGATGGGAGGCCGTTATTCGCCCGGGTAAAATCCTTTATGAAATGCAGGGGGTTTCCAAGGAAATGGCCCAGGAAGCTCTGCGGCTGGCGGCCCACAAGCTTGCGGTAAAAACGAAATTCGTCGAGAGGAGCGAGAGCATATGAAGGCCAGCGAGATCAGGGACATGAACCTGGACGAAATGCAAATCAAAGTTACTGAATTAAAAGAGGAGCTGTTTAATCTGCGATTTCAACACGAAATCGGCCAGCTGGAAAATCCTCAGCGGATGAAGCAGACAAAAAAAGATATTGCCAGGATGCAAACCATTATTAAAGAAGTCACCTTAAACCAAAAGGAAAATAGCGAGTAGTGGCTGCCATGAAACAACGAGGAATGAAAAGACAATTGGTCGGGACGGTCGTCAGCAACAAGTCGGACAAAACAGCGACTGTTTTGGTCGAAAGGCTGGTTAAACACCAGATGTACCACAAATATGTTAGAAGGCGCGCCAAATTTGCAGCCCATGATGCTAGCAATGACTGTCAGATAGGTGACAAGGTGCTGATTTCGGAATCCCGTCCCCTGAGCAAAACAAAAAGATGGCGGGTAATCAAAATCGTTGAAAAGGCTGTTTGATTTTAGAGGGAATTAAAGAAAATGATTCAGGCGGAAACACGATTAACTGTGGCTGACAATTCCGGCGCCAAAGTGCTTTATTGCATCAAAGTGCTGGGTGGCTCCCGCAGGCGGTATGCTTCCATCGGAGACATCATTGTCGTAACCGTTAAGGAAGCCATACCGAATGCTAAAGTGAAAAAGGGAGATGTTTTAAAGGCCGTTATCGTCAGAACCA
Organism: uncultured delta proteobacterium; assembly: GCA_963710795.1. Lineage (GTDB taxonomy): Bacteria > Desulfobacterota > Desulfobacteria > Desulfobacterales > JAFDCJ01 > JAFDCJ01. The sequence continues at coordinate 38,505 of CAVQBT010000066.1, read as the reverse complement.
AGAAAGAGATACGTCGACCGGACGGCTCTTACATCAGATTCGATGACAACTCGGCTGTTTTGATCAATGCGGCCAGAGAGCCCATCGGAACCCGCATTTTCGGTCCGGTGGCCCGCGAACTGAGGGGCAAACGGTTTATGAAGATCATATCGTTGGCACCGGAAGTTTTATAAATGATATGATTATTGAATTATTTGATTATTGGTTACTATAAGGTCACCTAGCGTCTTATTATTAAATTCGGGATGGGCAGATATTAAAAATGACCATATTCCTTTAAACTATTAACAAATAACAGTCACTAATAACAATTTTTTAATGTTTCTGGAGAAAAAAACTTATGATGGCAGATAAGAGCTCTATAAAAAAGGACGACAAAGTCAAAGTCATTGCCGGCAAAGATAAGGGCAAAATCGGCAAAGTACTGAAGGTCGACCGCAAAAAAAGCGGCCTTCTCATCGAGAAAATAAATATTGTCAAGCGCCACAGTAAACCGACCCAAACAAACCGACAGGGCGGGATTATCGAAAAAGAAATGCCGATCCATTGGTCCAATGTCATGGTGATGTGTGGCAAATGCGTTACTCCCGCCCGTGTCAAAATGCAGCGGCTGGAGGATGGGAAAAAGGTTCGGGTCTGTGTAAAATGCGGCGAAGCATTGGACACCTAAGACCATCTGCCGGAGGATCAGAATGTCACAATTAAAAGAGTTTTATGAGAAAGAAGCAGTTCCTAAGCTGATTAAATCCTTTGATTATAAGAATGTCATGCAAGTTCCCAGGCTGGAAAAAATTGTCCTCAATATGGGGCTGGGAGAGGCGATTCAAAATATCAAATTGTTAGATGCAGCTGCCGAGGAGCTTAAAATCATTGCCGGCCAGAAACCGGTGATAACCCGCGCCAAAAAATCGATTGCCGCATTCAAGCTGAGAGAGGGAATGCCCATCGGATGCATGGTTACCTTGCGGCGCAATAGAATGTATGACTTTTTCTACAAGCTGGTGAATATTGCCCTGCCCCGTGTTCGTGATTTCAGGGGAATTTCAGCCAAGGCATTCGATGGCCGTGGAAATTATTCGCTGGGAATTAAAGAGCATATGATATTTCCCGAGATAGACTTCGATAATATAGATCGAATTAAAGGCCTTAACATTAGTGTCGTCACCAGTGCCAAAACCGATAACGAGGGTAAAGAACTTCTGCGGATTTTGGGCATGCCGTTCAGGAATTGAGATTCATGGTTATATGGTTCAGATAAAAAGTTTGTTGTTAGATAATATAAATTCTTGGATTCAAAGTTTAGATTAGGAGGCCAATTTGGCAAAAAAAGCGCTTAGAAATAAAGCGGTGAAAAAACCCAAGTTTAAAGTAAGATCCTATAATCGATGCCCGATATGTGGGCGGCCCCGGGGTTTTCTGAGAAAATTCGGCATCTGCCGGATCTGCTTTCGAGTATATGCATCTCAGGGTAAATTGCCTGGAGTGGTAAAATCAAGCTGGTAGCCTGAATTATGGGCACTGACAGCCGGCTGCTGGCCGCCGGTTGCTGATAGATTCATAGCAATGCGATTCGGTTTTGGAGACCAAAAAGCAGAGACCCGCGACCAAAAATGAGCAAAAGAGACCGGAACAACAGGAGAAAACAATGGCGATTAGTGATCCAATAGCTGACATGTTAACCCGCGTGCGCAATGCGGCCAAAGCAAAATTTAACAGCGTAGATGTTCCTGGATCGACCTTAAAAATCGAGCTGGCAAAAATATTAAAAAGCGAAGGCTACATCCGAAACTATAAGTTCCTCAAAGATGGCAAGCAGGGAATTTTACGGATTTACCTCAAATACGGCCCGGCGCAATCCAACGTGATCTACAAGATCAAGCGGATTAGTAAACCCAGCCGGCGAGTGTACGTAAAATGCTGGGAAATCAAGCCGGTATACAACGGACTGGGCATCGCGATTCTATCTACCTCCAAAGGGGTGATGTCGGATAAAAAAGCACGCCAGGAAAATGTGGGCGGCGAAGTTCTCTGCCAGGTCTGGTAGGGTTTAGTTGATTGGTTGATAAGTTGATTAGTTGACTAGTTGTGTGGTTGAAAAAATTATCAGTTAATACGTTATAAATGGTTGAATAGTTTAGTGGTTGGGTGGTTTAATATTTAAATAACAGATCAGTTAGAATGTTGGGTGATCAAAATCAATGCCGGATAAAACACTAAATTTCATACCGGCCAGAAACCAATTACCTAATCAACTAATCATCCAATCAACTAAATAAAGGGGAGCAGCAAATGTCTCGAGTAGGCAAAAAACCGATTCCGATACCGGATAAAACGAAAATCACTTATGCCGACCGGATGTTGACCGTTGAAGGTGGCAAAGGCAAACTGTCGCATTCCTTGCATCCCGCGGTTGATTTAAATATTGAAGACGGCATCCTGAATGTAACCATGTCAACGGAAGACCGAACCACGCGGGCATTACAGGGGCTGACGCGAAGCCTGGTTGCCAATATGATAACCGGGGTGAATCAAGGGTTCGAAAGAAAACTTGAAATTAACGGCATTGGTTATCGGGCCGAACTCAGCGGCAAACAAATCATTCTTAACGTTGGGTACTCAAACCCCGTTGCTTTTGATTTGCCGGATGGAATTTCGGCCACCGTTGAGAAAAATAACAACATTATACTGTCCGGTATCGACAAACAATTAGTGGGTTTGGCGGCGGCCGCGATTAGACGAATTCGACCGCCTGAGCCTTACAAAGGAAAAGGCATCAAGTACGCCGAGGAACAAATTCGCAGAAAAGCCGGCAAGACCGGCACAAAGTAGAATGAATAATGAATATTGAATAATGAATAATTGATGTCCGCCCGTGGCGGATCAATCTAAGTTATAAAGAAACGCGGAGCGCAGCGGCCTCCAAAATTAGTCATTAGTCATTTCCAAGGGGAAGCAACATGGGGTCTATGAATATTCGACAGCAGGCTCGTTTAAAGCGAAAAAAAAGAATCAGGAAAAAAATCCATGGAACCACTGATCGGCCAAGGCTCAGTGTGTTCAGGAGTACACGGCACATATACGCCCAGATTATCGATGATTCCCAGGGGCGGACCCTGATGACCGCCTCCACCATGGACAACCAGACCAAAGATGCTCCTGAATTCGAGAGCAAGGTGGAAGCGGCTAAATTTGTCGGCAAACTCATTGGTGAGCGAGCACTGGATAAGGGAATTAAAAAAGTCGTTTTTGATCGTAACGGATTTTTATATCACGGGCGAGTCAAGTCTCTTTCGGAAGGTGCCCGTGAAGCAGGGCTGATTTTTTAACTGGTGGTTATTGGTCGTTTTTAATTTGTCTTTTTTATTTTTTTTTGGGCTGCGAAGGAGGCAGGCGCTTGTTTAAACAAGATCTAGAAGAAGTTCAATTAATTGACAAAGTGGTTCATATCAATCGGGTTGCAAAAGTCGTCAAAGGTGGTCGCCGCTTTAGTTTCAGCGCGATTGTTGTCGTAGGTGACGGTGATGGTTCGGTTGGGTTCGGTCTCGGCAAAGCCGGAGAGGTGCCGGAAGCTATCCGCAAAGGGGTTGAAAAAGCTAAAAAAAGCATGGTTAACGTACCGCTTATCGAAGGGACCATCCCTTATGAGGTAATTGGAAGATTTGGTGCCGGCCGCGTACTGCTAAAACCTGCAGCGCAGGGTACCGGAGTGATCGCAGGCGGTGCCGTGCGGGCTGTCCTTGAAGCTGTCGGGATCCAGAATATTCTGACCAAATGCCTTGGCTCGCACAACCCGCACAACCTGGTGAAGGCCACCATCGGGGGGCTCCAGCAACTCGAAAGCCGCGATCAGGTAGCTGCCAGACGCGGAATTGGCGTTGAGGATTTGTAGGGACTGGATCTGGATGCCCGCTAGCTGTTCGATTTTTTGATCAGTGGTTGATCGGCAATGGTCCTTGAGTTCCCAAAACTGGCTATTAATGATTTTTATACGATACGGTTAATCCCAATAGCGAGATGTTCGAAATAAGTGCCCGGAGACGGTTCAACTGGGACATGCAATCAGAAATAAAAGACCACAGTCCTGAGAAAGGTATATAATTTAGATGGCTGGAACGCTAAAAATTACACTTGTTAAAAGTATGATCGGTCGGCCTGAAAAACATCGCAAGGTTTTAAGAGGAATGGGACTGACCAAATTAAATAAAACTGTCGAACTGCAAGATACGCCTTCTATTCGAGGGATGATCAATGTTGTTTCTCATCTGGTAAAAGCTGAGGAGAAAAAATAATGAAGTTAAATGAATTATCACCGGCCAAAGGATCCCGCAAGGCACCAAAACGTCTTGGACGCGGAGTGGCTTCCGGCACCGGAAAGACTGCCGGCCGAGGAACCAAGGGATTTAACTCCCGCTCCGGCGGTGGTACCCGACCCGGGTATGAGGGCGGTCAAATGCCTTTGCATCGTCGCCTGCCCAAGCGCGGATTCACTAATATATTCAAGAAAAATATCGCAGTCATCAATATTCGGGATTTAGCCAAATTCGACAAGGGCAGTGTAGTTGACACCGACGCACTGGTTCAAGCCGGGTTGGTCAAAGGTAAAAGAGACGGGGTCAAACTTCTGGGGCAAGGTGAAATTAAATATTCTCTGGATGTTAAAGTCAATCAAATCAGTAAAAGCGCCAGAGAAAAAATTGAAGCAGCTGGTGGAAAAGTAGAGGTATTATAATGATCGGTGGCGGGTTTCAAAACATATTTAAAATACCCGAGCTGAAAAAAAGAATTTTATTCACCCTGGCGCTGTTGATTGTCTATCGCATCGGTGTGCATGTGCCCGTGCCCGGTATTGACAGCACGGCCCTTGCGTCTTTCTTTAAACAAGCCCAAGGCACCATTTTCGGAATTGTCAATATGTTTTCCGGAGGTGCTTTTCAGAAGCTGTCGGTATTTGCCCTTGGCATTATGCCCTATATCAGTGCCTCGATTATTCTGCAGCTTCTGACCGTTGTTGTTCCGCATCTCGAACAACTCAAAAAGGAAGGCGAGCAGGGACGCAAAAAAATCACCCAGTATACTCGCTACGGGACCGTGGTCTTGAGTATCATTCAGGGATTCGGCATTAGTGTGGGACTCGAAAGCATGAGCTCTCCCGGCGGTGCACCGGTGGTTCTGATACCGGGGTGGGCGTTTCGGTTGATGACTGTTATTACCCTGACGGCAGGCACGGCCTTTATCATGTGGCTGGGAGAGCAGATAACCGAGCGAGGCATCGGCAACGGTATCTCCTTGATAATTTTTGCCGGCATTGTCTGCCGACTGCCCATCGCCAGCGTCAACACCGCCCGTTTGCTTTCAACCGGTGAGATGGGAATATTTGCGGTTTTAATTCTGGTCGTTTTGATGGTTGCCGTCATCGGGTTTATCATTTTTGTCGAACAGGGGCAGAGACGCATACCCGTTCAGTATGCCAAACGGGTGGTCGGCCGCCGCATGTATGGCGGGCAAAGCACCCATCTGCCTCTGAAGATAAATACGTCCGGCGTTATTCCGCCGATTTTCGCTTCATCCATTATTATGTTTCCAGCTACCATCGGCAGTTTTGTAAAAGTGGAATGGATTCAGAATTTTACGAACGCCATCAGGCCCGGCAACCTAATATATGAGCTGCTGTTCGTCGGGTTTATATTTTTCTTTTGTTACTTTTATACGGCCGTTACGTTTAATCCGGTTGATGTAGCTGATAACATGAAAAAAGCAGGCGGTTATATACCGGGTATCCGTCCGGGCAAGCGTACGGCGGATTACATAGACAAAGTCCTGACCCGCATTACCCTGGGGGGTGCCATCTATGTTTCAACAGTATGCGTGCTGCCGTCGGTGCTGATCACGAAATTTAACGTACCGTTCTATTTTGGTGGTACAGCCCTTCTAATTGTGGTCGGTGTGGCAATTGATACGATTTCCCAGATGGAGTCTCATATGTTGAGCCGCCATTATGAGGGCTTTTTAAAAAAAAGCGGCAGTAAGATGAAAGGGCGATAGTAGCTATGGCGAAAGAAGAGGCAATTAAAGTCGAGGGTGTTGTTCTGGAGACCTTGCCCAATGCAATGTTCAAAGTTGAACTGGAAAACAAGCATCAGGTGCTGGCACATATTTCCGGCAAAATGAGAATGCATTTCATTAAAATATTGCCGGGTGACAAAGTGACCGTCGAGCTTTCACCCTATGATCTTTCGCGCGGCAGAATTACTTACCGGTCGAAGTAGGAGAATTGAAGATTGAAGAATGAAGATTGAATATTTAAGGTATTCTATCATTTTATTCTTTTCTAAACATTGATTATCCGGGTAATAATAAAATATTGTAAACGCTTCTATCAGGAAAACAGCGAACATAGAAAATTAGATCGGCAGAATTCCATAAATCTTCAATCTTCAATTTTCAATATTCAATTAAAACGGGAGTTAAAAATGAAAGTCAGAGCATCGGCCAAGAAGATATGCCCCAAATGCAAAATTGTTAAAAGAAAAGGGGTTGTGCGGGTTATTTGCGAGAATAAGCGACACAAACAGAGACAAGGATAGGAGGACACGTTTTGGCAAGAATCGCGGGGGTTGACTTACCCAGAAAAAAACGGATTGAGATCGGCCTGACTTATATATATGGGATCGGTAAAACATCATCTCAACAAATACTTTCCCAGCTTCAGATTGATCCCAGTACCAAGACCGATGATTTGACCGAAGAGCAGATTAACAATATCCGTAAGGTCATCGATGGCGGTTATAAAGTAGAAGGTGAACTGCGGACTCAAATTTCCATGAACATCAAGCGTTTGATGGATCTTGGAAGCTATCGGGGACTTCGCCATCGAAGATCGCTGCCGGTCGCCGGACAGCGAACAAAAACCAATGCCCGCACCCGTAAGGGACCCAAGCGGGCGGCTGTTAAGAAAAAAGGCGGAGTGAAGAAGTCATAGACATTCGGATTTAGTGATTGCGAATTAAGGTATTGAGTAATTAAACGAAGAAAAATCAATTCCTGAATTCCTCAAATCCTTAATTTATAATGCAGGAAAAAAATTCATGGCTAAAAAGGTTCGTACAAAAAAAAAGGTAAAAAAGAACATCGCCAACGGTGTTGTTCACATTCAATCGACATTTAACAACACCATTGTCACCGTGACCGATTCGGGGGGGAATGTCGTGGCATGGTCCAGCGCCGGTGTCCAAGGATTTAAAGGATCGCGCAAAAGCACACCTTTTGCTGCGCAACTGGCAGCTCAGGATGCAGCCAAGAAGGCACAGGAGCATGGGATGCGAAGCGTGGAGGTTTATGTTAAAGGACCTGGACCCGGGCGCGAGTCCGCCCTGCGGGCCCTCCAATCCGCCGGATTCAATGTGGTGATGATAAAAGATGTAACCCCCATCCCTCATAATGGATGCCGGCCACCGAAACGGCGCAGAGTTTAAATTAGTTGATTAGGTTGATTAAGTTTATTGGTTGATTAAGTTGGTTGGGTTGATTTGTTGATTAAGTTGATTGTTCGAATAGTTAGATAGTAAATTTAAAATTTCTTTATGACTAATTATCTAATCAACCATTCAACTAATCAACTAAACCCAAGGGAGGAAAAATTTGGCACGATATACAGATTCCGTTTGTCGGCATTGCCGACGGGAAAATCTAAAACTATTTCTCAAGGGAGATCGCTGTTATTCGGATAAGTGTGCCTTTGATCGAAGGGGGTACCCACCTGGACAGCATGGCGAACGTCGCGGTCGAAAGCTATCGGACTATGGTATTCAGCTGCGTGAAAAGCAAAAAGTAAAACGCATGTACGGTCTTTCTGAAAAGCAATTTCATCTATTTTTTGAACGGGCCGAGGGCCAGAAAGGTATCACCGGTACAAATCTGCTCGTGTTATTGGAGCGTCGACTGGACAACGTCGTGTATCGATTGGGTTTTACCAATTCACGTGCTCAGGCCAGACAATTTGTAAGGCACCGGCATTTTTTGATAAACGGGAAACGGGTCAACATTCCGTCCTTTTTGGTAAAAATCGGTGACATGATCGAAGTGCGTGAAAAAAGCAAAAAGATACAGGCCCTGCAGGACTCGCTGGACGCCGTGGTCCGCCGGGGAATACCGCAATGGCTCGATCTTGAAAAAGATGCTATGAAAGGCAATATCAAGGGATTTCCACTGCGTGAAGATCTCACCATGCCAATGCAGGAACAGCTCATCGTTGAGCTTTACTCGAAATAAGTAAATAAGGTTAAAGGGTTCCGGGTTCAAGGTTCAAGGGTTAAGACTTACATCAATCAATGACTGAAATTTGTTGATTATTCTGGTGAATACACTTCATTTGCAAAGTTTTTGTCTGTTGAGGAAAATTAACCCCTGAACGTTGAACCTGTAAACCTTTCTTTTTAACCCGGCAGAGGGACCGCCGCGGGCGGTCGAAAAACCAGAACCTGAAATATCAGGAGAAAAAAAATGCCGTCAGATGAACTTATGTACATGAACTGGCAGGAGTTGGTAATGCCAGAGAAAGTTCAGGTAAACAGCAAACTATCCTATGGGAAATTTGTTTGTGAACCGCTTGAAAGAGGCTTTGGGATCACAATCGGCAATAGCTTAAGAAGAATCGTTCTTTCTTCGCTGTACGGTGCGGCCATTGTGTCGGTTAAATTCGATGCAGTGATGCATGAATTCAGTGTAATCCCGGGCATTCTCGAAGATGTATCCGAAATTATTTTAAACTTAAAAGAAGTGCGTTTTAGAGTCGCCGATCCGGAGCCTAAAATTGTGCGTATTGACGCTGCCGGCGAAGGAGAGGTCACTGCTGGAGATATTCTCAGCGATGACGGAAAATGCGAAATACTCAATCCAAATTCGCACATCGCCAGTCTTTCGGATAACGCAGTGCTAAAAATGGAGATGACCGTTAAAGTCGGCAAAGGCTATTTATTAGCGGAATCCAACAAGGATGAAGATGCACCGGCCGGTACCATTCCCATAGATGCCGTGTTTTCACCGATCAAGCGCGTCAATTATACTGTGGGAAATGCTCGGGTCGGCCAGCGCACTGACTATGATAAGCTTACCATGGAAATCTGGACTGACGGTAGTATTGTTCCGGAAGATGCTATTGCCTATTCTGCCAAAATCTTAAAAGAGCAGATGTCCATGTTTATCAATTTTGATGAACAGCTCGAGCCGAAGCCGGATAAAAAGACCGAAGAACAAAGCGTGCCTGATTTTAATGAAAATTTATTTCGCAGTGTTGAAGAACTCGAGCTTTCCGTACGCAGCGCAAATTGTTTGAAAAATGCAGATATTAACAAAATCTATCAACTGGTCAGCAAAACTGAAGCAGAGATGCTGAAAACGAAAAATTTTGGCAGAAAATCATTGAATGAGATCAAAGAGGTGTTGGCTGAAATGGGCCTTTCTCTTGGAATGAAGCTTGAAGGATTTGCGCCGCCCGAGGAAGATACCGAGGAAGGAGAGTAGGCAGTGCCATGAGACATCGTAAAGTCGGTCTAAAATTAAATCGTACCCCTAGTCATCGCAACGCTATGTTCAGAAATATGGTGACATCCCTGCTTAAGCATAATCAAATCCGGACAACCGGGGCCAAAGCCAAGGAACTCAGACGCTGGGCAGATCATATAATTACCCTGGCCAAACGCGGCGATTTGCACGCCAGGCGGCAGGCCCTTGCGATTGTGCGAGAAAAGGATGTCGTACATAAATTGTTTGAAAATGCTGCCGAACGTTTTGGTGAAATATCCGGTGGCTATACCCGTGTTGTAAAATTGGGCACGCGACCGGGAGATGCTGCGCCGGTTGCGCTGGTCGAATTGGTGGTTTCGCAGGACATCAAAAAGAAAAAGACCAAAAAGAAAAAAGCAAAAGCTGGCGCCGCCCCCAAAAAAGCTGCCGCCGATAAAAAGGCTGCCGTAAAGGCCAAAAAATCCGAAGAGAATAAGACCGAAGCTCCGGCCAAAGAGGAAGCTGCAAAGGAAGAAAAGCCGGCAGCTAAGGCGACCCCTAAAAAGAAGGCGGAAGTAAAAGCGGAAGACACTGCGAAAAAGGAACCCGCTGAGGCCAAGGAAGAAGAAAAACCTAAAAAAGATAACCCGGCGGTTCCTGAAGAACCGACAGCGGCTGCTAAAACGGATGCCGCGGATAGTAAGAAAACCGCCAAGGATGAAGAATAGTTCGGGATTGGTCAGTATCTCAATTTTAAACTTAGAAAAGCCCTGTCGTTGATTCGATGGGGTTTTTCTGTAGCGTGGATTGAAAAGCGAACCGCAGAATTACGAAGGATGGAATCGTTGCACTCTGTCTTTAGATTTTATTAAAATTGATAGAATTCCTTACTTCGACATTCGATATTCATTATTCGATATTCTGCGGTTCGCTTTAAAATGCTACGGCGGTTTAAATTAGGTCAATCAGACTGTCTATGCTTATTATCCTCCTCAAAAAATCATCCAATAAATTTTTCAAGCGCTTCTTCAGCCGCCTCTATCACCTCTTCGGTAAAGTCTCCGCCCAGCACTTCCTCCAGCCATGATACCGCGCGCCGGTCTTTTATTTCGCCGAACATATACAAAATATCGCCTTTTATCTGGTCGGGCAGTTGGTGAAATCGGTCCCATAAAAAGTCAATCACTTCAGACGCCATGGTGGGGTTCTGATCGGCTATTTCCTCCATTACGACCATTGCTCCCAGACGGACCGGCCACTCGGGGTGGATTAGCAAATCATAAAATGCCGGAAATATTTTTTTGCCATCCAGCATCATGGCCGCCAGGTGGCTCGCCTGGCCATCCTTGATAATATTTTCAAGTGATTCAGCCCCCAGTGACGCCGGGTCGCGGGAATTGATGGTGTTGATAATTTCTTCCAGGGGCACCGAACCTGTCCAGCGAAACTGCTCGTCTAAAAGAAGGGCCGGCACCGCCTGGATCTTGTATGATTCCGCTATTTCGGGAAACAGGGTTCCGTCGATAATCGTCAGTCGAATTTTATCGTCCAGCAATGGCAGGGGACTAAGCTGACGAACCACGGCCGGGCAAAATGTGCACTGTGGGGCAATAAATAAAGTTAAAGTGGCCGGCAGTTTCGCCTTTTTTAAAAGGCTGTGCGCTGCCTCGGCTGGGTTCATGGAGTCTGAGCCAAAAGCGATCAGTGCCTCAAGAAATGGCTGCAGCTCATGGCCGGCCGGTACTGCTTGATAGCGCAGCCCCTTGCCAATCAATATTTGGGGCGGCTGGTCCGGAGATTCGCCATCTTTAGCGATTTTAATCCCGGGTACCAGCTGGTTTAATTTATCACAGAATTCCTTAAATGCATTATAGCTTGGATGTTGCGAATCGACCAGGCCAAGTGTGATGTCCCGGGATAGCCGACGATTGAGATTGAGAATTTGCTTTTCTTCCAGTGTGGTAAACATGATTTTCCTTTTATTCGCTCGGTATAACATAAAAAAACACCGATATAAAATGGCAAGAACTACCTACTAATACAAACATATGGAAGATGGCGTGATTGAACTTTATTTTTTTAATGCTGTATAAAATTGCGCCTATTGTGTAGGATATTCCGCCTGCCAATAGCCAAAGAAATCCCTCCAAGGGTAAATTATTAATTAATGGTTTTATTGCGATAACGATTATCCAGCCCATTAGTATATACATTATAGTCGAAATTAAATTATATTTCCCGGTAAAGAAAAGTTTCAAAATTATTCCAGTTAAAGCCAGGCCCCAGGAAGTGCCGAAAATCACCCAACCGATTGTACCTGAGAGCGTAATAAGTGTAAAAGGGGTATAAGTACCGGCAATGAGAACATAAATAGATGCGTGGTCGATGATTTTTAATCTGTTTCGCAACTCTGGCCTTTTAGCGCCGTGGTAAAAAGTAGATGCGGCATATAATATAATTAAACTTGCTCCGAAAATGCCACAACTAACAATTTGCCAAACGTCTCCGTGCAGATCTGCATGCACAACTAAAAGTACGAAAGCAACAATGCTTAAAATGAAGCCGATCGCATGAGAAAGGATGTTAAATTTTTCTTCCATTGGCGAGTAGTATTTTATGCCCCTTATTGCTTTCATTTAACCGATGTCTTTTGTTTATACTTTCCGATGACTACTAACACAATACCGTCGTTTTGACCTCATCATGGCCCAGGTGCTCCTGAACCATTTATATACCCTTTTAGATTACAACTGTAAATCCTTTCCGACATTCGACATTCATCCTTCGACCTGCCCGCAATGCCTTGAAACCGGGTTGCGGTAAATTTAACGCATTGAAATATAAATCATTGATTACAATAACCCAACGCACCTTGCATGGCAGGCGGGTATTCGCTTTTCTATCCTATAACCTTGTATGAAACTTTATTCTATGAGTATGTGCCAGACCGAGTAAATCGCGGTTAAAAACCGCTCCCACAATCTATAATAGCACTAATAATTTAGGAAGTTTCTTTTTCGATTGGACCGGCTGTTTTTTGCTGGCGGCTGGGCTGAACCTCTGAACCTTGAACCCTGAACCTCTGAACCCCTGAACCTTGGGCATTGACTTAACACTTTTTTCGGTGATATGGTCATATCAGATACCCAGAAAGGAGCAGCGTTGATGGATACAGCGAAAATTTTGAAGGATAAGGTCGTTCTGGTGGTCGATGACGAGGTGGATGTTACCGACACCGTGGAAGAGGTGCTGGATATGTGCCTGATCCGCAAGGCGAACGATTATGACATGGCCCGCCAGCTTTTGATGAGCTACACCTTCGATATCGTTATCCTGGATATCATGGGGGTCAACGGGTTTGAGCTTTTAAAACTGTCCGTCAAGCGCGGCTTTCCCACCGTCATGCTGACGGCTTATGCCCTGACACCCGAGGCTCTCGAAAAATCGATCAAATTGGGTGCCGTTTCCTTTTTGCCCAAAGAAAAAATGAGCGAACTGGATGATTTTATCGCCGATGTTGTTCTGAAAGGTGGTCAGCCGGTGTGGGAAAAGCTTTTCGATAGTCTCGGCGGCTTTTTCAATAAACACTTTGGACCGGATTGGAAACAGCGCAACGAATTTTTTGAAGAGTTTGAAAAATCCCTGCAGCGGGAAAAGAACGGTCGGTAGCAATAGGTTTTAATGAAATACCATAAAAATGGCGGAAAGCTATGCCGACCAGCTGCAGGTTCAAGGTTCTGGGTTCACGGTTCAAAGGTTACGGCCAACTATCACTGTTCATTCCATCGATCATCATGCGGAACATATGAGAAACTTCTTGGGTGAAATGAATTACGAAATTTGATGAAAACTGACTCAATTAAAGATTGGTGGGCTATTATTTTTTTAACCCGGAACGTTGAACCCTGAACCCATCAACCTTATTTGAATACGGAGGCCTGCCAAAACTTGTCCGACTCCAAATTGCTCTCCCTGTTTGATGCCATCGACCGATTCGTGCCGGATGGCAGTGCCATCGCCCTGGGACTGTCGCTTGAATCACTGATACCATTTGCTGCGGCCCATGAGATTATCCGTCAAGGCATACGCAGCCTGACTTTAATCGGACCCATTTCCGACATATTGTTTGATCAGGTTATCGGTGCCGGATGCGTCAAAAAAATCCGGGCCGCCTGGGTCGGCAACGTGATTACCGGTTCCGGTTACAATTTCCGGCGGGGAATCGAAACGGGTCAACTGCTCATAGAAGATCACTCCAACCTGACGGTGGCCATGGCCCTGAAAGCCGGCGCCATGGGCGTGCCCTTTATGCCCGTTCGTACAGCCCTGGGCAGCGATTTGTATCAAACCAATAGCGGGCTGAAACCCACGACCTGCCCCTTTAGCGGGGACCCGCTGACGGCTGTGGCAGCCATTACTCCCGATGTTGCCATCGTGCATGTCCAAAGATCGGATGAATTCGGCAATGCCCATGCCTGGGGTAACCTGGGCGTGACCCGGGATGCCTGCCTGGCAAGCCGTCATGTCATCCTTACGGCGGAAGAAATTGTTCCCCCGGACGTCATCAGTCGTGATCCGAATCGCGTCATCACCCCCGGTTTCCGGGTCAGTGCTGTGGTGCACTTTCCGTGGGGCGGCCATCCGTCGCCGGTTCCAGGCTGTTACAACCGGGATCATCAGGCGTTTATTGATTATCGTAATGAAAGCACAACCCCTGAGCTATTTTCGGATTGGGAAAATCGCTGGGTAAATAGCATTCACAGCTCCGCACAATACCGGGAATTGTTAGGGCCGGATCGGATGAAAAGCCTGGCCATCAAAAATCACGATTATGCTAAGACGGTTGATTATGGGTATTAGAAATTAGATGAAATGTCGAATGACAAATGGCGAATGAAGGAATTAGGCTCGACGTAATTGTGGGAGCGGTATTTAACAGCGTATTAACTCTGTCTGGTATTTATTACCGAAAGATCGTGCATCTACTTAATCAGATCTATTCCTTTGACCATCATACTTAATCAACCTTATACCCTATACCAATTATATTTACTTCTAAACTTTAAACGATTATTCCATGAATGATAAGAACAACGCGACCAGCAACTATAATTTGTCGCAATTGATGATCACGGCGGCGGCGCGGGAAATTGTCGATGGGGAGGTGGTTTTTGTCGGCATGCGGTTGCCGCTGCTCGGGTTCCTGCTGGCCAAGAGCACCCATGCACCCGGTGCCATCGGGGTGTATGAATTGGGGATCGTACGAGATGCTGTCGCAGCGGAGCCGATTCTGACCATGGGGGATCTGCCGAACCTGAATCGGGCGCAGTGGCTGGCCGACACGGCCGATGCCATGGGGCTGCTGCAGCAGGGTGGGGTGGATGTCAGTTTTATTGGCGGTGCCCAGGTGGATCGCTATGGCAATTTAAACACCAGCTATATCGGCGGATCTGAAACGGTCGAAACCCGCCTGCCGGGCAGCGGTGGCGCATGCGATCTGGCCTGCCTGGGCCAACGGCATATTATCGTGATGAACCACCAAAAACGACGCTTTGTCCCGCGCGTGGATTATATCACCTCCCCCGGCTTTGGCAATGGTCCCGGATGGCGGGCGCAAGTCGGTCTTGCGCGGGGCGGTCCATCGGCAGTGATCACGACGCTTGGCGTGCTTCGGTTTGATTCGGCTACCTGTGAAATGATGCTTAGCGCAACGCACCCCGGGGTGACGGTCGATCAGGTTTGCCAAAACACGGGGTGGCCCCTTAAAGTTGCCGAGAATGTGGCTGAGACGCCGGCTCCGACTGCCATGGAGCTGGCAATGATCCGCAAATTCGATCCCGCGGGATACTGGTCAGGTGATTGAAACAAGGAAATACTGGAGTGTTGGAGTACTGGAGCAATGGATATTATCCTATCCATAATTGTATACAATTTTCTCTTGAAATGGGATTCCATATTGTGATATAGCCATAATAATTTAAACGCCCTTTGGAAAATGAATGGATTTTAGGATAAACTGTTGAACTACTAAAAAGGAGGCTATTATGAAAATGAAACGGTTATCACTTTGCGTATCTCTTGTGCTCGTTGTCTTCAGTCTGGTCGTAGGCCCGGCATTGGCCGCCGGTCCATCCCTTGATGCCTGGAAACCCGCCTTTGACCCATCAGGGGCGAAATATAAATTAATCGTTTCCAATGTGTCGCACCCGGTATTAAAGGGGGTCTATACCGGTTTCGCGATCCGGGATGAACTCTGGAAACGGACCAAAGGTCAAATGTACCTTGACTACAAACCCCTTTCCGTTTTAGGCGGTGAGGTCGAAGTCCTCAACCAGCTGCAGATGGGAGCGATCCAGGGCATGGCCGTCAGTTCGGTGGCTTCAACCAATCTGGGGCCCCGATTCGGCCTGGTAAATCTTCCGTTTCTGATCGATTCGTTTGAAAAATTAGATAAGTTTGTCAACAGCGGCAAGCTCTTTGATCACTTCCTGATGGCGATGGATCACCAGGGAATTATGGCCGTTGATATCGCCAGTTACGGCAATTACGGCTGGGCAACCACCGTTCCGGTCAGAACCATCGCCGATGCCAAAAAAGTGAAATTTCGCATTGCTGAGGCGGCGGTAAACAAGCTGACCTACAAAGCCTGGGGGTTTAATCCCGTGGTTATGCCCTGGCCGGATGTGCCGGTGGCCTTGAAACAGGGGGTTATCACCGGCCTGGACCATACCCTGACCGTCTGCAGCATTACCAGAAAATTTGAAGTCGCCAAATATTTCACCGAGCTGAACTATGCCCAGGGCCTGTTTATCTGGCTGTTTAACAAAGCCTGGTTTAATAAACTGCCGGCCGATCTTCAAAAAATACTGGTAGAAACCGTACATGATGAGTGTGCCAAGGCGCGGGTGGCGGCCAAAGAGCAGGAAATGCAGCAGCGCGCCGCCGCCGCAAAAAAGTATGGGGTCGAGTTTTTTCAACTGTCGGACGCGGACATGAAAACCCTGATAAAAGAGGCCGATGTGGTCCATCAGGAATTTGCAGCTGAAATCAATAAAAATTACAGCGCAGACAAATATAAGCCGGCCAACTTTCTGCAAGAGGTTCAGGACTATATGGGCTATAAGCCGTAATTTTTATTTTTGTCAGTCTTTTTTCTTTGATCGCAAAAAAAGGGGGCTCCCGAGCCCCCTCTTATTCTTTTGAACTGCATTGATTTGCAGCAATGTTGCTACTTGTAATGAGGGCCTATTCATGTTTGGCAAGATACTCGATTTTTTAGACAAGATCCTGACTTTTTTCGAAGAGTGGACCCTGTTTGTCAGTGTGATCGTGGCTTTGGTCGCGCTGTTCTTCAACGTTGTTTTACGCTACGGATTCAACTATTCCCTGGCCTGGTCCGAGGAGCTTGTCAGAGAAGTGATTATCTATACAACCTTTATTGGCTGCAGTGCCGCCGTAAAGAATCGTTCGATGATCAAAATTGACGCATCGGTGCAGCTGCTGCCCAAGTTAAAGATGCCGCTAACCTATTTTAGCAATTTCGTGGTCATGATTTTCGCAGGTATGATGATTTATTACGGCGCGATGATGGTGGAAATGCAGCATCGCACCCAGCAAAAAACGATTATCATGGAAATCCCTTATGTTATTTTATATTCAATCCTACCGCTGATGGGTACCATGATGATGATCCGGGCCGTTCAGGTTATCTATCAGGACATTGTTGAGCAGCGAGCCGGAAAACAAGAGAATTAACGTCAAAAGAGCGAATTTAGAATCGAGGAGAGCCGGTTTATGGAAACGAGCCATGTGGTGATCATGCTGATTCTGTTAGGTTGTATGGCGACCTATATTCCTGTGTTTATGTGCCTTTTTTTCACGTCTGTCCTGGGGTTCGTATTGTTTACCGATCTCCCGCTTTTATTGCTGGCCCAGAGCCTTTTCAAAAGTATGGATAATTTTGCGCTGGTGGTAGTGCTTTTTTTTATTCTGTGCGGCAATATTATGACGGCCGGTTCGATTGTTGAAAAACTTATCAAGTTTGCGAATACGATCGTCAGCTGGCTTCCGGGCGGCCTTGGCATGGCCGGCGTCCTGGCTTGCGGTCTTTTCGGTGCCATATCCGGTTCCACCGTTGCGACCGTGGTGGCTTTGGGCGGATTTATGATTCCGGCCCTGATCGACAACGGATATCCACAAAAATATACCCTGGGACTGATGACCACATCCCCCAATCTCGGAGTGATTATCCCTCCCAGTATTGGCATGATTCTTTACAGCATGATCAGCAACGTCTCCCTTGAAGGGCTCTTTCTGACCGGGTTCCTGCCGGGTATCCTGATCATGTTTGGTGTATGCCTTTACACGTATATTTTATTTCGCAAGAAGAAAGAGATTGTACGCAAACCCATCCCCAGCACATGGGAAATGCTGCTGGTTCTTAAAGACACATTCTGGTCGCTGATGCTGCCGGTGATTATTTTCGGGGGAATTTTTTCCGGTGCCTTTACCGCCAATGAAGCGGCCGTCGTAGCCTGCGTTTATGCCTTGATTGTTGAGCTTTTCATTCACAAGACGGTTAAGTTCAGAGATGTTAAAAAAATTACGGTGAGTTCGGCGGTGACCTCTGCCACATTGCTGATTATCGTGGCCGGAGCCACCTGTTTCGGCCGCCTGCTGACCCTGGAAAGCATTCCGGGAAAAATTACCGAGGCTGTTCTTGCAACCATTAATTCACCCGTCATGTTTCTG
The DNA here is from genome assembly GCA_963710795.1 of uncultured delta proteobacterium. Taxonomy (GTDB): domain Bacteria; phylum Desulfobacterota; class Desulfobacteria; order Desulfobacterales; family JAFDCJ01; genus JAFDCJ01. The sequence continues at coordinate 20,253 of CAVQBT010000066.1, read as the reverse complement.
CTGGCGATTAATATTTTACTCCTGATCATCGGCATGTTCATGGATATCATTTCGGCCACGATGATATTGGGTCCTGTATTCCTGCCGATGCTGGATGCCTTCAATGTGAACTGGATGCACTTCGGCTTGATTCTGACCATTAATTTAGCCATCGGTTACTGCACCCCGCCCATGGGGGTCAGTCTCTATATTACCGGAGCGATTTCGAATAAGAATCTCATCTATGTTTCCAAGGCGGTGATACCCTTTCTTGCGATCCAGATTGCGGTGCTGTTTTTTATAACCTATTTTCCGGATGCCGTGCTCTGGCTCCCGAAACTGATGGGGTATCTGGAATAACGAAGCGCACTAAGTAAACAATTTCAAAAATATAATAACAGATAAAAATCTCACCGCAGAGCACGCAGCGTGCGCAGAGAAATTATAACCTTTAACAATCACCATAATCTCTGCGCTCTCGGCGATCTCTGCGGTTAATTAGGAGACGCAACCAACAATGACTGCAACGGAATCTTTTCTCAAAGGCAAGCATATACTGGCTGTCGACGACGAAGAGGACATCCTGGAGACGATCGCGGAAATTCTGGATGAATCTGAAGTCGACACGGCCCGGGACTATTCATCCGCTTCCGCTAAAATAAAAGAACGACGCTATGATCTGGCCATCTTGGATATTATGGGGGTCGATGGTCTTCAATTGTTGGAAGAGGCCGTGGCACGGGAAATACCGACCGTGATGCTCACCGCCCATGCAATCAGTCCCGAAACCCTGATGGAATCCATTCAAAAGGGGGCGATATCCTATCTGCCCAAGGAAAGCCTGGTCGATCTTGATGAACTATTAAATGACTTGCTGGAAGCTCACCATCGGGGCGAACCACCCTGGAAGCTGCTTTTCCAAAAGCTGGGCGATTATTTCGACAAGCGGTTCGGTGCCGATTGGAAAGAGAAAGATCATGAATTCTGGTCTAAATTCAGCCGTTCCTATCAAATCGGAAAAGGAATCCAGGAGCGTCTAAAACACGATCGCAAAATCCTCGATAAAGGCATCTGAGACCCGTTTGAGGACTCGATTTCTGAAATGGGTCGTCATCCAAGCCTCATATTAAAAATATTACAATGTAGCTGTAAAATAGCTACTTTCTTTCTTGACTTACCCCTTGCCTTCTTCTATAGTTCATCTTTTAATGCCTGAATTGAGAGTTTTATTCGACCCTCAAGCCCTTGCGGGCGGGGATAAAACCCCGCCCCTACAGGTGAATCCTTGCCAAACAGGCGGGGCGGGGTTTATCTCCGCCCATTATTATGCGTTGCCGACTATATAAAACAAATAATCAGGAGGAATGAAAATGGACTTTAGCCTGCCGGAAGAACTTGAGATGCTCAGGGATATGGTGCGTGATTTTGCCGCCGAAAAAATTGCACCGTTCGCTGACGAATGGGATGAAAAACATTATTTCCCGTATGAAGAGGCTGTCAAACCGATGGGAGAACTGGGGTTGTTTGGAACCGTTATTCCGGAGGAATATGGCGGCTCTGAAATGGGTTGGTTGGCGGCCATGATTGTGACCGAGGAAATCGCCCGGGCATCCAGCTCGCTGCGGGTCCAGATTAATATGCAGACCCTGGGATGCGCCTACACGATATTTACCTACGGCAGTGATGAGCTCAAAAAGAAATACATCCCGAAACTGGTCAGCGCCGAGTATATGGGGGCCTTTGCCATGACCGAACCGGATGCCGGATCCGATGTTATGGCAATGAAATCAAAGGCCGAAGACAAAGGCGATCACTGGCTTTTGAACGGATCCAAGACCTGGATTTCGAATGCCGATGTGGCCGATGCCATTATTTACTATGCTTATACCGACCAGTCCGCAGGCGCCAGGGGCTTGTCCGCCTTCGTGGTAGAAGTCAAGAATTTTAACGATATCAGAACAACGGCGCTCGATAAAATGGGTTCGCGATCATCGCCGACCGGTGAGATTTATCTAACTGATACTAAGCTTCCCAAAGAAAATCTTCTGGGAAAACCGGGCGACGGGGCCAAGATTCTTTTTGGTTCACTGAACCAGACCCGGCTTTCGGCAGCCGCCGGTGGAATCGGGGTGGCCCAGGCCTGTTTGGACGAAGCCATAAAATATTGTAAAGAGCGCAAGCAGTTCGGCAAACTCATCGGTGAATTTCAGATGAACCAGGATCTGATCGCCCAGATGTCGGCCGAACTCGAGGCGGCCCGGCTGGTGGTCTACAAAGCGGCCTGGGCCAAAGATCAAGGCCGGCTGAACAACGGGCTGGACGTTGCCCAGGCCAAGTATCTGGCCGGTGAAGTGGCGACCAAATGTGCCAATTACGCCATGCGAATTCTGGGTGCTTATGGCTATTCCACCGAGTATTCGGTGGCGCGCTTCTATCGAGATGCGCCCACCTATACCATGGTGGAGGGTTCGGCCAATATCTGTAAATGGATCATTGCGTTGGATCAGCTGGGAATTCGAAAAGCGAATAGATAAAACGTGTATCTATCATATAGCATAGGCGTTATAGATATTCTGGATTATTAGAATCCTGTTCGAATTGAAAAATCCCAAAAACCAAGCACCAAATTACAAATAAATATCAAATTCCAATTTATTAATGACCAAAACAATACAGTTTTTAAATTAAGTCATCTTCCACTTTACCATTAGGAGTTTACCCGTTTGGGATTTAGAATTTTTGTCATTGTGATTTGTTTGATATTTGGTGCTTGTGTTTTGTAATTTCAGATTTGGGACCGGGCAAACTGAAAATCCACATAATTATGTTTTCACTACGCCTTATGTTTTAAACTTCTGAAAGGAGTAAGATTATGGAAATAGTCGTTCTAGTCAAACAGGTGCCGGACACCGAATCGCTGATAGAAATAGCCGATGATGGGGTGTCCATCAAAAAGCAGGATATCAAATGGGTCATGAATCCTTATGATGAGATTGCAGTCGAAGAAGCCCTGCAAATCAGGGATGCCCAGGGCGGTACGGTAACCATTGTATCCCTGGGCGGCCCCAAAGCGGTGGAGACCATTCGCACGGCCCTGGCCATGGGCGCTGATAAAGGAATCCACATCAATGATCCGGCCGCTGAGGGCAGCGACGCCCTGGCAACGGCTAAAATACTGGCAGCCGCTTTAAAGGAAATTTCGTTTGAATTGGTGATTGCCGGACACCGTGCAGTCGATGAAGACAATTATCAGGTCGCCGCCGCGGTGGCCGAGATTTTAGGCATCCCGCAGATATCCATGGTGATTAAAGCTGAATTGCTCGATGGTAAAATCAAATGTGAGCGCACCATCGAGGGCGGCACCATAACCGTTGAAGCGCCATTGCCGGCCTTGTTTACCACCCAGCGGGGCTTGAACGAACCGCGCTATGCCTCATTACCCGGAATTATGAAAGCCAAGAAGAAACCGGTGGATGTCAAAACCATCGCAGATTTAGGCATCGACGCGGCAGCTGTGGGTGCGGCGAATCGGAAAGTAAAAATTAAAGCACTGAATTTCCCGCCGCAAAGGCAGGCCGTCAAAATAATCGAGGGCGAATCTGCCCAGGACCAGGCTGCAGAACTGGTTAGAGTCCTGCATGAGGAAGCTAAGATTTTCTAAGAGTAGCCAAATTCCAACATTCCATTTGGGGCGAAACCCCTAGCAAAAGGAGATCGATATGGCACAGGGTGTGTTTGTTATTACGGAACAAAGAGATAATGCTTTGAGAAAAGTGTCCTTTGAGGCCGTCAGTGAAGGCAGGCGGGTTGCTGACGGTCTGGGTGCCGATTTAACCGCGGTGGTGGTCGGCTCCGGCATCGAGGGCCTTGCCGCTGAACTCGAAAAATATGGTCCCGATAAAATATTGTTGGCTGACGATCCGGCCCTGGCCGATTACACAACGGATGCCTACACCAATGTTATTGCTGAATTGGTTCAATCCGTGGATCCGGCGGTTATCATCATCGGTGCTTCCGCCCAGGGCAAAGATCTATCCGCCCGGCTGGCCGCCCGGCTTGATGCCGGCCTGGCCATGGATTGTACGGCCGTCAAACTGGCGGACGGCAAATTGACGTTTACCCGTCCCATGTTCGGCGGCAAAATATTTGCGGATGTAGCAATCGATAGTGCATTGCAGATTGTGGCGATTCGTCCGAACGTGATGGATATTACCGAAGCCGCCAGGGAATCTGTCAGCGAAAAGCCGGCTGTCAATGTCGGTGAGGTCAAAACCACTGTTGCTGAAAAGAGCATGGATACCGGCGACAAAGTTGAGTTAACCGAAGCCGATATCGTTGTGTCCGGTGGTCGCGGAACCGGGGGAGATTTCGCGGCTATTGAGCAACTGGCAGCCGCGCTAAACGGTGCTGTCGGTGCTTCACGTTCTGCTGTAGATGAAGGGTGGCGGCCGCATAGTGATCAGGTGGGGCAGACCGGCAAAGTTGTTTCCCCGGGACTGTATGTTGCCTGCGGCATCTCCGGTGCGATTCAGCATCTGGCCGGCATGTCGACTTCAAAATATATCGTGGCCATCAATAAGGATCCGGAAGCACCGATTTTTTCCAAGGCGGATTTAGGCATTGTCGGTGATCTGGCCAAAATCGTTCCGGCTGTTACGGAAGAAGTGAAGAAAATCAGCAGTTAAACCACGGATCGGACGAACCTGTTAATGCACAGCGGATATTCCGATTTTGCGGCGAACCACTTACAGAAAATTAATCACGAAAGCACGAAAAGACCCCGGCTAAACAGAGAAAAAAATTTAACAGGGCAGGCGAAATCGCGAAAAAGAGATAAACTTATTTTCGTGATTTCGTGATGAAAAAAAAGATTAAATATAACAGGAGTCTTGAATGAGCGAAACCAGAGAACAACTGGAGTTTGACGTCCTCTTTGTCGGTGGCGGCCCAGCGAACCTGGCCGGTGCTATTTATTTGATGAACATGGCCCAAAAGGCCGGCCGGGAGATTGAGGTCTGCCTGATCGAGAAGGCGGAGTCAATCGGTTCACACTCCTTGAGCGGGGCGATCCTTGACCCCGTGGCCCTTAAAGAACTGATGCCGGATTATCTGGATAAGGGCTGCCCGATCGAACAATCCGAATGCCATGATGAGTTTTACTATCTGACGCCGACCGGAAAATTCAGTGTGCCCTATACGCCGAGGTATATGCACAATAAGGGATGTCACATTATCAGTCTCTCCAAATTAAGCCGCTGGCTCGGGGAAATGGCTGAAGTTCTGGGTGTGATGGTTTTCCCGGGTTTTGCCGGCACCGAGGTACTTTACGATGAGGATGGCAAACGTATTGTCGGCGTCAGGACCGGCGATAAAGGCGTTGATAAAGACGGCAATAAACGGCCTAATTTTGAGCCGGGAGTCGATTTAATGGCCAAGGTCACCGTCTTTGGTGAAGGACCCAAAGGCAGCCTGATTCGCGAAGTGGGTAAAAAGCTGGGCATTTTTGAGGGTAAAATGCCCCAGGTATTTGAAACCGCAATCAAAGAAGTGATTGAACTTCCGGATTCCAATTCTTTTTACGCATCGGCCACCACCGTCGTACACTCATTCGGCTATCCCCTGGGACTGGATACCAAAGGCGGCGGATTTCTCTACAAAATGAAAGACAATCGCATCGCCCTGGGATTTGTCCTGGGGCTGGAATATGAAGATCCCCTTTTGGAGCCTTACCAGGCTTTTTTGAGCTTTAAGAAACACCCGTTGATAGCCGATATCATTCAGGGCGGTAAAGTCCTGCAGCAGGGTGCCAAGACGCTGCCGGCCGGCGGTTTCTATACCATGCCCCGTCTGGCTGTGGGCGGTGCGGTTTTCGTCGGCGACAGTGCTTCGATGCTCAATATTCAGCGCTTAAAAGGGATCCATACCGCAATGAAATCCGGCATGCTGGCGGCCGAAACGATTATGTCGGCGTTGGAGAAAGAAGATTTTTCCAGCGAGACACTCGGCCAATACAGTCAAAAAGTTGCTGACAGCTGGATTAATACGGAGTTGTATGCAGCCCGCAATTTCAGTCAGGCCCTGTCTAAAAAGGGGATCACAAAATTTATCACGATCGGAGCGCAATATTTGAGTGGCGGCCGGGGATTCAGCGACCCGATGCCGATTGAAGCGGACAACACCACTTTCGCAACCCTGCAAAACTCGACTGCTGCGCCGGCTGCATCTCCGGATACCCAGGATCTTGATGGAAAACTGTATCTGGATAAGTTGACCGGGCTGTATCTTTCCGGCACCAGCCATGAGGAAAATCAGCCCTGCCACCTGCTGATTCCGGATCAAGAATTGTGTATGACCGAGTGCTATGAAAAATACCGCAGCCCCTGTACCCGCTTTTGTCCGGCCCAGGTGTATGAATTGGAAGAAGACGCCGGTGGAACCAAACGGTTGAAGCTAAATCCCTCCAATTGCCTGCATTGCAAGACATGTGAAATAAAAGATCCTTATAATAATATTATCTGGACCTGTCCCGAGGGAGGTGGGGGACCCAAGTATTCGATCGTATAGAAGGTTTCAGGTGTCAGGTTTCAGGTGTCAGCCCAGCTTCTGGTGCGAAACGCAGCTAGTTTGATCGAGCATGAAGCTGAAGTTGTATTTAAGGACAAATAACAAATTACAAGCACCAAATTACAAATAAATCTCAAATCCAAAAATCCAATGACCGAAATCCACTTTCACCGTTTGTGTATTTGAATTTGAATCATTGGGATTTGTTTGAGTTTTGAGATTTGTAATTTGGGATTTTATAGCTTCGCCTCGTTGAAGGCATGCTTTAAGACATCGTTCCACAAGGCGGGAGAAAGGAGCGTACTTTGACCGAGGATATTGTCGAGAAAACTAAAAAGACCGCGGGACTGTATTTTAAGGATGTCACTGACGAAAAACCGTTCGAACTCTGGCGATCATTTGACAAAGGACTGGCGCGGGATTTTTCGTTGTTTATTACCGGACAAATGTATGCTCGGGAAAAAATACCCCATCAGACCCGGCAGTTGGTTACCGTTGCGGCCCTGACGGTTTTGTCGCGTCTCGATGAGCTCCGCCTGCACATTCAAGCCGCGTTGAACGTCGGCTGTTCAGCGCAAGAGATTGCCGAGGTAATATTTCAAACCGCGATCTACGGGGGCGTGCCGGCCACTAATGCCGCCTTGAAAACATTACGGTCGGTGCTGGAGGAAAAAGACCTCTGGCCGCTGGAAGAAGACGGATAATATTGAATTCGGAAGTCGGACCCGTCGTCGTCCCAATAGAGCGGAACTATGCCGCGGCAAGGATGTGGAAGTGGTGACCTGGAAATCGGACCCGTCATCGTTTCTGAAGAACGGGACTATGCCGCGGCAGGGATGCGGAAGTCGGAAATATTCCGATCTTCTTGAAACAGAATACATCATCCTGACTTTTATCATCTGCCAAATAGCTGAGCACCTTGTGACCTGGTACTTTTACCTTTAGCCTTTCACCTTTTTCCTTTATCCTTACCACTTCCGATTTCCGCACTTTCGCATTCCGCATTCCTAATTCTTCACTCTTTCTTACTTGACATACCCCTTTCATATCTTTTAGAGTTCTCAAGCGAAAGTAGTCATATTGAATATTTAAGGAATTCTATCGATTTAGTAAAAATAGACAGAGCGAAGCGATACTATAAATATTCAATCTTAAATCTTCAATCTTCAATTCCGGCTTGTCCGGATTATTGTGGAGGATCCAATGAAATTAAAGCAGATCGTCGTGTCCATCGAGAACGCCCCGGGCCGTTTGCTGGAAGTTACCAGCGCCTTGGGGCAAGCCGGCATTAACCTGCGAGCGCTCAATCTGGTGGACACCGGTGCCTTCGGACAACTCCGTCTCCTGGTCTCAGACGTCGCCAAAGCGAGGCGGATACTAATGGAAATGGCGATACCCGCCTTTGTGAATGATGTTGTTGCTGCTGAAATCGAGGATAAGCCCGGCAGCCTGGCCAAAATTCTTCAGCCGCTCATGGCGGCCAATATTCAGGTTATCTTCACCTATGCGTTTATCGGTTTTTCCCGGGACAATGCGGTGATGATCTTCAGATTCAGCGACAATGACAAGGCCGTCGAAGTGCTGCAGGCCAACGGGGTTAAATTGCTCGACGCGGATTCTTTCGGCATCCTTGAGAATGAAAACGGATAAACCAAAATCCGACTTTTCTGCGTCAAACTCGTCTTCTTCAAATATAGATGAAGAAAACTTGAAACCGGAGAAGGAAGAAACGAAAATCCAGCAAGACCGCTACCGGGTCCTCATCGAGGATGTGGCCGATGGCTTCTACGAGGTCGATCTGCAGGGAAATTTCAGGTTCTTCAACAAGGCGCTGTGCCAAATTTTCGGATATCCGAAAGACGAGATTCAGGATCGCAATTTTACCGAATTCATGGATGAAAAAAATGCCCGCATCGCCTATGAGGAATTTAACCGGATATATCACACCGGGGCCGGCATTGTTGATATCAAATGGGAAATTGTCCGCAAAGATGTTGAAACGCGTCACCTGGAGATATCTGCCAACCTGATCAGCGATGAGAATGGTCAACGTATCGGATTCAGGGGGATTGCCCGGGATGTGACGGACAGGGTTTTGGCCGAACAGGCCTTAAAAGAGTCTGAAACCTGTGCCCTGGAACTGTCCCAGACCAGCCGCCGGGCGGAGCGACGTTACCGGGCTTTTCTCAGCTTTCTGCCGGATCCGGTGTTTGTCTTCAATATGGACCACACCGTATCCTATTTGAATCCGGCGTTTGAAAAAGTTTTCGGGTGGACCCTGGCGCAATTGGAGGGAAAAATTATACCTAATTTTGTTCCTGACGATATGAAGGAGACAACCCGACTCGGCATAAAGCAACTGTTTGAAGAAAAAGTGCTGCATGGTTTTGAAACGAAAAGGCGGACCAAAGACGGCCGTGTGCTGGATATTATCATCGACGGGGCGATTTTCTATGATATTGACAATCAGCCGGCCGGGCAGGTGATCACCCTGCGCGACATTACGCGGGAAAAACGTGAAACCAGCATCAATCAGGCCCTTTTCCGTATCGCCGGGGCTTTGCATCGCTATCGAGGATTGAATGCACGCCTGGGGTTTATTACAAAAGAGGTTCAGAATCTGATGGGGGTGGAGGGGGCATCCGTCATTTTGCTGGATGAAGAAAAAAAGGAATTTTTTTTCCGGGAAGCCAAATATGATGACGGTGAGACCGGCAAAAAAATGAAGGAAATCCGTTTTCCGGTCGACAAAGGGGTGGCCGGCCAGGTATATCGGACCGGTAAACCGTTGGTCGTGCCGGATACTTCTAAGGACCCCCATTTTTTCAGCCAGGTGGATGAAAAATCGCGCTACCAAACCCGCAGCATGCTTGATGTCCCCATTCAAATCCAGGACCGTTTGATCGGCGTGCTGTGTGCCGTCAATAAAAAAGAAGGGACCTTTGAGCAGGCCGATGTCGATTTGCTGGCGGCTATTGCCAACTATGTGGCGCTTCCCATTGAAAACGCCGGCATTAATGAAGAGTTGAAACGGTCTTACCAGGAGGTCAAGAGCCTCAACCGTGCCAAGGATCGGGTGATTCACCATCTTTCCCATGAATTGAAAACGCCGCTGTCCATTTTAAGTGCCTCGATGGGCATCTTAAAGAAAAAGCTTGCTGGATTGGCGGATCATAACTGGGACACCATTTTGAATCGCGCCCGAAAAAACCTGGACCGGCTGCTGGAGATGCAGTATCAGATTGAAGACATATTGCGGGAAAAAGATTATAAGATTTACTATATGCTGTCTTCTTTGCTGGACGCCTGCAGCGATGAGTTGGAAGTGCTGGTAACCGAGAACCTCGCAGAAAAAGACATCATCGATCGGTTGCGCCGGCATATTGAAAAATTATTCGGTCCCCACGCTGCCAGGTCGGAGGAGATCCGGCTGGATCAATTCGTCGAGCGGCAGATTCAAACGCTGCGGCCGCGATTTGCGCATCGCAAATGCCGGGTAGATGTTCGGGTGGCGGCCGTGCCGGCCGTCTGGATACCCCGTGATGTCCTGGCTAAAATTGTTGACGGCCTGGTTCGCAATGCCGTCGAAAACACGCCGGAAGATGGTATCATCACGGTTACCGTAAGATCCGGTGAAATTGGTCCGGAAATAGAAGTCAAAGACAGCGGCATTGGCATTAGTGAGGAAAATCAGCGATTGCTGTTTGACAATTACTTCACGGCCTATGATACCATGCAATATTCCTCCCGCAATCCGTATGACTTCGGCGCCGGCGGCAAAGGCTTTGATCTCTTGCGGATGAAAATATTTTCGGAACGCTATCATTTCGAACTCAAAATGAATTCCAGACGTTGTGGTGTCATCCCGGAGGATGCCGATGTTTGTCCGGGTAATGTGGCCGAATGCTTTCAGGCCGGACAATCCGGCGACTGCCTGGAATCCGGCGGCACCACGGTAACGGTGCAGTTTTATCCGGCGGACCGGTTTGATAAGTCCAGTGGAAAATCCGATTAATGAGAATTTTGTGCTTTTTTCAGATTTTGAGTCCTTGAATATAAAGGTTTCAGGTGTCAGGTTGCGGGTATCAGGATCGCGTAAAAATGAATATTGAAGATTGAAAATTGAATATTTGTGGATGTCGCTCGCGCAACGCAGCGCTTGCGCCGCTTGCTCCGTCGATTCAATAATATTCGGTTCTTGGCTATTCCGCTTTCTCAAAGTAATCCTATGTATTCATAGCGCTATTATAGATTGTGGGAGCGGTTTGCTCACCTGAGCTTGTCGATGGTTTAACCGCGATTTTCTCGCTCGGGTGTTTTTTAATAAATGGTGTTTAATATGGGGTTTCAGAACGATCGTCCGTCAATCCTGACACCTGAAACCCATAAGGCAAAGTGATACACAATCAAATTTGACTTCTAACCGGGAATAATTTATGTCATCTTATAGGAATTCCTATCATGCCCCACTTCGATCAACAAAATCAGGTACCGCCGGAAACTTCGGATACAGCGGAACAATTTTTCCGTGAAATTGAAATTCAGTTTCTTATTCACGAACTCAAAGACCCGATTGCAATTATCGAAACCGGCCTGCGCACCCTGCTGGAGAAACAGGAAAAATTCGGGCCTTTATCTGCCAAACAGCAAAATACGCTAAAACGCACCTTGCGCAATTCTAAAAAGGCCCGGTCCATGCTGAATAATTTACTCGAGATCGGACGCTCGGAATCCGGATGTTTTTTCTGTTCTCATTTTGAGCCGGCTAAAACAGTCTACCAGGCCTTGAAAGATTCCCTGGAAATTATGACCGGTCCCCTATCGGAAGAACTGGGAAAATATGAGGCCGAAAAAGATACCCTTGAGCTGTTGTCGCAAAACGGCATTGCACTGGAATTTTCCGCCCGTGTGCAACATATCGATATGTTTCAGGATGAGGTCAAGTTTCGCCAGATTGCCGGCAATCTGTTTAAAAACGCGCTTTATCATCGACGTTCACAAGTCAAAATTATGATGGATGTTGACGATGAAAATTTGATTGTGGCGGTTACCGACGACGGGCAGGGGGTTGAACCCGAACACCAGGATCTGATATTCAAGCGCTACGCCCAGGTCAAGGAGTGTTCCGTCGTGCCGCGTAAAGGCCATGGTTTGGGTCTGGCGGGAGCCCTGATTCTGGCCCGCTGCCTGGGGGGCGATATTACATTAGACAGCCGGCCGGGGCAGGGCGCCACGTTTCGTTTGGTGTTGCCGGTGAAGATGGCAAAGCGAATGATTTGAATTCGGAAGTCGGACCCGTCGTCGTCCGATAGGGCAGGACTATGCCGCGGCTAAAGATGCGGAAATTGGAATACAAACTGCGACAAACTCCCCTTGACGTGCTCAGGGCCTGAGCACGTCGAACGGACAGTCGAATCGAAGTCGAAATTCAGAAAACGGCCTTTTAGGCATTTCTCCCAGCCCTTTGTGCACCTATTCGTAATTGTGGCGACGTATACGCAGTAATATTTTTTCACCGCACCGAAGGGCGCAGAAAAAAAAGTTCGCTGCACGGCTAAAGTCTGCTGGCGTTGACGCTGTCGCCAGTGGAGAGGCTGTGCCGATGCCGCCTGACTTGCAGTTGAAAAAAGACTACCGTTCAAATTATCAATGAAGTGATCAAGGCGGTGATAAATAATTGGCAAAAAAATAAATTAATCGCGCCAAAGGCAAGTAAATTTTGAAACGAATACCCAAGAGTTACATGAATTTAACATTACAACTGATAGGTTCGGCCACGGAGGCAGCACGATGATGGGCTCGGCTTGTATACTTACCAATGGCAAACTAGACCACATCGACGCCAAAACAGCCCACGGATTGATTCGGGGTACCGATCGATTTGATATTATCGGTGTCGTCGATGTCAAGCATGCCGGCCGCGATGCCGGTGAGGTTCTCGACGGGCGGACGCGCAATATAATGGTGTATTCAAGCATCGCCGATCTGCTGGATAAATCACCGGCAAAGCCTGATTTCGCAATTATCGGCGTGGCGCTTTCCGGGGGGGTGCTTCCGGAAGATTGGCACCAGACCATTCTTGAGACCCTGGAGCACGGGATCTCAATTGTCAACGGCCTGCACCAGCCCCTGGGCGATAATCCGGGTTTCAAAGCGGCCGCGCTGAAACATCAAGCGACGATCCTGGACATCAGAAAGCCGCGGCCAATCAATGAAATGCATTTTTACAGCGGTGCGATTTTAAGGGTCGAGACGCCGATTATCGCGGTACTCGGCATGGATTGCGCGATTGGCAAAAGGACCAGCGCGCGGCTGATCGCTGAGATGTGCCGGAGCCGCGGCATTCACACCGAGATGATCTATACCGGGCAAACCGGGTGGATGCAGGGGGCGCGGTATGGGTTTATTTTTGACGCAACGCCCAACGATTTCATTTGCGGGGAATTGGAGCACGCGATTGTCTCCTGCGTGCGGGAAACATCGCCGGAGTTGATTCTGATTGAAGGCCAATCCGGATTGAGAAATCCACTGGGGCCGTGTGGTTCCGAATTTATCGTGTCGGGCCGTGCAAGGGGCGTGATCCTGCAGCACGCCCCATTTAGAACGTACTACGACGATCTGGAGAAATTCAGATGCCTCATACCGGATGTGGCCGAAGAGATCCGTCTGATTGAACTGCTGGGGGCCGAAACACTGGCCCTGACCCTCAACAGCCAAGGTGGCGACGAGCAGGGCATGATCGCGGAACAGAAAAAATTGACGGCTCGGTTGGCAATACCGGTGGTCCGCCCGCTGGAAGAAGGTGTCGAGGCCCTGTTGGATGTCATTAAAGGGTTTATGCAGCGGCCATCGAAATGAAAACATTCAGCAAAAGGAAATATAGACGATGGTTACTATGGTTGGAATTTCAGGAAGTCTGAGGAAGCATTCGTTTAACGCCGGACTGCTGCGTGCCGCGGCTGAAGCAGTTCCGGAGGGATGTTCATTATCAATTCATTCCATTGATGGCATCCCATTGTACAACGCGGATGTCGAAGAGGCGGACGGCATCCCCCCGGTTGTGAGCGATCTGAAGGAACAAATTGTCGCCGCCGACGGCCTGTTGATGGCGACGCCGGAAAACAACAATTCGATCCCGGGTGTTTTCAAAAATGCGATAGATTGGCTGTCACGCCCACCCGAAGACCGTCAGCGAGTATTTGGCAATCTTCCAATCGGACTCATGGGAGCAACGCCGGGCGCCTTTGGTACCGCCTTTTCACAATATGCCTGGCTTCCGGTGTTGCGCGTATTAGGGTCGCAGGTATGGGCCGGGAGGTTGATGTGGGTCGGCGCTGCCATGAAAAAATTCGATCAGGATGGCAATCTGGTGGATGACGGCGTTATGAAACAGCTTACCAAGTACATGAGCGGATTTGCGGATTTTGTTACCCGTATGAAAAATTAGCAAGATCAGCTAGAGGATCGGGCCTAATGTCGTTAACCTAAAACTTTTCCTTAACATTCAACTCCGGTTAATTTTTGAGATATTTCCCACAGCTGACCAGTGGCTTGTTTATCATGATTTCTCCTTTACTTTCAGTCCCTCTTTAAGATCCTGTATGGTATCCCATCGCTAAAAATTAAAATGAGTAGCCAGATGGGCACAGAACCATAGATGATCCACCGGTGAATGCTAATCGGCACCGCGATCAGGGTTTCTTTGAGTCGTCGGGTGCGCCCGGAGATTTAAAGCGCATACTCGATGATGAAAATGGAGGTTGGAATACCAAAAACATAAAGCCACTTGTTCCAGAAATTGGCTTGCGATTCACTCGTTGATAAATACAGCCGACCGCCTTTCCAGGGCAGGTTGACATTAAGTGTTCCGGGTTTGCCATTTTGCTTATTTCCTTTCTCCGTTGCTGAATTTTTATCTTGGCTCCGGCGCTCGCTTTTCCTTTCACTGCACGTACGCAATCGTGCCGATTGCCCGGTGACGCTTGAAGTCCGCGTAAGCCCTGCGGTTCAGGCGAAGATTGTTCCGAGAAGGTTGTCGTCCACCACCGGCAGAATACCCCACACCCCATCAAAGACCCAAAAAATTATGGCCAAATATGACCATTGGTCATATGTAACCATTATTTTATGTTTAGTTCTCGCCGCATTGACAGTCGCTCCTATATAAATTTACGAATATAAATCAATATGTTGAGTCCAATATAACTAAAATTTTTCAATCTGGCATGGATTTTGATCTTACAATTTTGGACAGTCTTTTCTTTGAATACGGTTCCGGGCAAAGAGACCGCCGAGTTACATCAAGTCAGGGGCTTTGCTCCGATTGAAATGATGGAATAATGGAAAACGAAAGGGGGCTTCCGTGATCATTGTCAGGATAGCCATGCATGCACTTCCCGAAAAACAGAAAGAGGTCATGCAAACGCTTCTTTCCATGATTGAGTCCACGGGAAAGGAGAGGGGTTGTCTGAGCCATCAAGTTTACCGGGATATCGAAGACGAGAACGTTTTCAGCCTGATCGATGAATGGGAAACCCGTGAAGATCTGAACCAGCATATAAGGTCGGCCAAGTTCGGTGTTCTGCTTGGAACAAAGAGTCTCTTATGCGAACCATTGAAAATTCAAATCTTTACGGTTTCAGATTCTGAAGGAATAGAGGCTGTCAATCCCGTGAGAATAAACAAAAATGATTTTACCCATACGAATGCGTAAAGGAGTCTTCTGATATGAATGTTCTGCTGATTTACCCAAAATTTCCAGACACTTTCTGGTCTTTCACGTACGCGTTAAGTTTTATCGGAAAAAAAGCGGCCTTTCCGCCGCTTGGCCTGCTTACCGTTGCGACCCTGCTGCCCGAGGAATGGTCCCAGCGCCTGGTAGACGTAAATGTAGAAAGCCTTACGGATAAAGACCTTTTTTGGGCGGACATGGCCTTTATCGGAGGCATGGCGGTTCAGCGGAAATCGGCCAATCAAATCATTGCCCGGTGTAGCGCCTTGAATTTAAAAGTCGTTGCCGGGGGGCCGCTTTTTACTTCAGAACCCGATGAATTCAAGCAGGTGGATCATCTCGTGCTCGACGAAGCGGAGCTCACTTTGCCGGCCTTTTTGTCGGACTTGCAAAACGGACAACCGCAAAAGGTCTATCGGGCTTCGGGTTTCTGCAATCTTGGCGACACCCCGACTCCCTCCTGGGACCTTGTAAAGATGAAACGATATGCGTCCATGAGCCTTCAGTTCTCCAGGGGATGCCCGTTCAACTGCGATTTCTGCAATGTGACGGCTTTATTCGGCCACCGGTCGCGCTTAAAAACACCTCGGCAAATCATTGCGGAATTGGACCGTATTTATGCTTCCGGCTGGCGCGGCAGTATATTTTTTGTTGATGACAATTTTATCGGAAATAAGAATTACCTTAAAACCCATTTACTGCCGGCTCTGATCGAATGGCGCCAAGATAAAAAAGGATGTGTTTTTTTCACGGAAGCCTCCATCAATCTCGCCGATGACCCTGAACTGCTGGATATGATGGTAACGGCCGGGTTCGATTCTGTTTTTATCGGCATTGAGTCGCCCGATGAGGTCAGCCTTACCGAATGTCATAAAACCCAGAATAAACACCGGGATCTGCTTGAAAGTGTCGCGATTATCCACCGTTCAGGCTTACAGGTGATGGGCGGTTTTATTGTGGGCTTTGACAGCGATAGGCCTTCTATTTTCCAGCGGCAGATCGATTTCATTCAGCAGAGCGGAATCGTAACCGCCATGGTTGGGATGCTCCAGGCCCCTCCGGGAACCCGTCTCTTTGACCGGCTGCAGCGGGAAAGTCGGGTTGTCAATACCTTTTCCGGCGATAATGTTGATGGCACAACCAATATTATCCCGAAAATGGGTTTCGACCGGCTTTTGGAAGGGTATCAATCGATTATGAAACAGATTTATTCTCCTAAAAACTACTACCGGCGGGTCAGAACTTTACTGAAGGAACTAAAGGCGCCTGAAATCAACCAGCCGATAAATATTCAGCGGTTGCTTTCATTTTTTCGATCCGCTTTCCGGCTAGGGGTTTTGGGCAAGGAGCGTTTTCACTACTGGCAGCTGATGTTCTGGACCCTGATCCGCAAGCCCAGACTGATATCAGTGGCGATAACGCTGTCAATATACGGCTATCATTACCGTAAAATATGCGAACGATATATATTTTAAGCCGGGCAGGGTTCGGCTTGCTTGCAGAAATGAAGTGCTAACCGCAAAAAATGCAAAGGAAACATGATGCCAGATAGCGCAGCAACCAAGAATGTCGATCAATTGCTGGCCGAGGCCGAGGAACTCATCCAACAGATTAATTCCGATGTCATCAGCGACCTGCAGGAATAGCATCGCCTGCAGTTTGAAAAACATGCTCAAAAATTGAAAAAGATCAAATCCGAGGTTCAGGGCAACATCGAGAAGAAAGGAACATCGGAAATAAGCTCCAGTGCCGAGGGGATGCACGAGGCGATCCAAGATATTGTGAAGGCCATGCAGGGTTAGAAAAACATGCTTTTCTGAAGGCCGTCAAAAAGCCTTTGAATGAGAGCCGGACGCTCCACCATTTTTAAAAAATTATCATCAAAGATGAGAACCCTGGAAGAGACCAAGCGAAACCAGGTTCTTAAAATCCTGGCCAAAACCCGCTGGCGCATCGAGGGCAAGGACGGGGCTGCTGCAATCCCGGGCCTCCACCCGAGCACCTCGAGAGCGAGAACACATAAACTCGGGATCATCCGGCCGGGGATCCCAGTTCGTGCAAAATTCAAGAAATAGGCCGGTTGACTCGCCGCAACGCATCCCACAATATATGGAGGTTCCACCAAATATTGAGGACAACCCGATCGATTCAATTTTTTCTAGTTTTCTTTTCTATAGATCTAACCCACTGTTAATTAAACACTTCTTATCTTCTTTCATTTGTTGGCAAGTTACTTGCTATGGTAATCTGTATGATTCTGGTCATCATGCGAATGAAGGTCATTTCTAAGAAGCGCGCGGAGTTGTTCGATGCGATTGTTTCCCTAATATAACGAATGTCTTTGGAGTCATCGGAAACATCTGCGCAATTCGGATTGGGTAAAATATGATTCTCCATAAGGAAAAGGTCCGGTTCACAATTACGGGTGTCATCGCGCTGGTTGTCTTGGCAGGCATCCTCGCTCCGCTGGTCAATATCGAAACCTTTAAACCGCAGATCGAGGCGGCCGCGTCTACTGCTCAGGGAATGGATGTCCGGATCAAAGGCAAAATGGGCCTCGCCCTTTTCCCGGATCTCGATCTGTCGCAGAAGGACGTCAACGTGCGGAACAGGGGACTGAATATTATCAACGCTCGATTTGTCGATGTAACCGCAGCGGTCCTCGACGAGCAAAGGCGCGCCGTATACAGCCAGAAAGTGGACGGACCCCTCCCGAAACCGCAGATCGAGAAGGAAAGTGTCATTGAGTCAATTGGCGGTTCCGTATTGAATCCACTCAAGAATGCGTGGCAATCCCTTCAGGGAAAAGCGGTCACCGTAGTTTACTAAGGTTCCCTGGCACAACCCGGGGGGGGGACCCGGATTCTGAGAGTGCGTCTATCCGGGCTCGTTCCTGACCGCCGAGCGTTTTCAATGATCAAGAGTGATCACAACCGAAATGAATCGCCCGAAAAAAGTATTCCGGGAACTACCAAAAAAATACAGCAAATTAACGGGAGGTTATTAGAATGAAAAGCGTTATGTACGTAAGGAGCGTATTGGCAATCATGCTGCTGCTGGTTCTGGGGGTCTTGGCGGGGTGCGGTGAGAATGAACAATCCCAGAGCAAGACCGCTGCCGTATCCAAGCAAGATGTCAAGAAGGAGGTCAAGCAAGCCTATGACGCAACCACGGCCTACACCCAGGAGCAGATGCAGGTCTTTCGGGAGCAGGCGGAAGCCAGACTCGCTGAATACGAGAAGGACATTGATCAGCTGCAGGCCAAGGCGCAAAAGCTCGAAGGGGATGCGAAGGCGAAAGCTGAACAGCAGCTGACGCAATTGCGTCAAAAACGGGATGCAGTGGCTGGAAAACTAAAGGAGTTTGGTACTTCCGGCGGAAATGCGTGGGAGGAAATAAAATCAGGTGTCGAATCGGCCTTGGAAGATTTGGGCAACACCTACAAAAAGGCTGCCGCCGAGTTCAGCGAATCCTGAAAAAAGATTCTGGCGGCCTTCGGCCCGAGTGCTCTTAGCCTTTTTTTTCTGACAACATGTTGCAAGTAGCTAGTGGTTTTCAGGCGCAGGCGGATCAGGTTTCAGGTGTCAGGGAAACGAGGCGCTAAATCCTGACACCGAATCCGCCTTCGGCGGAACACCTGAAACCTAAGTCCTTCGCCAATGCTGCCCCGCAGGGGAATTACCGCCGTTTTGGGATGACATTCTTAAGAAAATTCGACTGAAGTTTGAGGGCTTCAAAGGCGGCCCGGTCCTGATCCTCACCGCCGTTTTGGGGGTGTTGATTGTCTTGTGGACAGCCTGGTTCACCGTCCAGCCCGAAGAGACGGGTATTGTGCAGCGCTCATGAAACTGCCCTTTGTGCAGGAGGTGCGGCGCTTCGAAAAGCGCCTGCTTGTCTGGGACGGTGATCCGAACCAGGTCCCCACCAAAGGGCGCGAGTTTATCTGGGTCGACCCCACGGCGCGCTGGCGGATTGCAGACGCGAAAAAATTCCTTGAGAATGTGGCCAGCGAAAAAGCGGGAAGCATCGGCAGTGCGCTGATGATTCTAAAATATTTTTTGATGAACTCTTGGAACGCTACCGGGTGAATTTGGGCAAACCGGATGGATTTCGCAGGAGTCGGAAAGGTTAGATCAGATTAATTGCAACGTTCGCTTTTTCACTTTTTGCCGTCGACGAGTTCACGCAAAACACCCTGCTTGGCCATCAGTTCGTCGTAGGTTCCCATTTCGATGATCTTGCCGCCTTTCATCACCGCCACCCGGTCATAATTTTTGATGATATCCAGGCGATGAACCACGGCAATCAGCGTGTTTTTACCTTTCCATTGGGTTTCGAGCAGGTTCTGGATGCGCGCCTGGGAATCGTTGTCCAGTCCGGACGTGGCCTCATCCATTATCATGACAGGTGCTTTTTTAAGTAACATTCTGGCAATGGCTAATTTCTGGCGCTGTCCGCCGGAAAGGTTGTCTCCTTTGGTTCCGACCGGGTAGTGCATTCCCATTTCGATGATTTCTTCTAAGAAATCTTCTTTGATAAGAAGCTGATGAATACAGGTATTGACTTTTTCCTGGGCAGCGGAGGATTCTTCTTTGAGCTTGCCAAAGAATATGTTGGTCAGAATGGATTGAGCGTGCATGTAGTTGGACATCTGACAAAACGAAATGGCATCGGGGGCAGCCGCAGTGATTTTTTCCTTAAACAATACGCGCCCTTCCAGGATCCGATTCTCAAGTTTTTTCGGAAGATGAAAAAAATGGTGCTTTTGAGGAATAAAGTCCAGCATCAGTCGTAAGATTTTGTGGCGTCCTTTGCTGGAGACTTTTTGAATCCCTTTCTTTTTAACCTTGTAACATAGCATTTTGTAATCGTCGATTTCCTCAGGATCAATGAGACCAAATTTCAATATTTCTTCATCGGAAGATCGATGATCTGAAAATTTAATCAGTGCTTCGATGAAGGCAACCCCTGAATCTAAA
>CAVQBT010000065.1:0-220169 GCA_963710795.1 uncultured delta proteobacterium | reverse complement strand
TTTTGTCCATCATCTCCAACGGCCTGGGGTAGCTGGGGGGCGTGATTGAAGGCACGGGAAAACCGGGCTGTACCGTGATTCTTGCGACCCCGGCCAAAGAAGATTGGGACCTGCCCAAATTCAGGCCCTATAAAAAGCTTTTCGATGAGGTGTTGCCCCACTGCCGCGATCCCTATGAGATTTTGGACAGATATGCCGATGAATACGCCCATCAACCGGAGTTCATCCACAACTACCGATTTTGCCATTCCCACCACCCGGCCTTGCCAATCTTTGCCGCCTTCCCGCTGCGCAGGCTCAATTATGCGGGCCGCCTCTTCATCGCCGGGGCCGAGAACCCGGAGATGATCAAACGCCTCGGCATGCGGCCCTTCCCCAGCGTGGAAAAAGCCGTGGCCGCCGCCCGGGAGATTCACGGCAAGGATTCAGCGGTGGCGTTCACCAAATACCCCCCTAACTTCATTCATAAGCCACCCCGATTTAGCGGGATGAGAATTGAAAAAGTTTTACCGTTGCGGCGAGAGTTTGCCACAATGGATCAAAATGGATCCAAACCGGTGGCTTATGATCGGTAACCAAAAATTTTTTATAAATCAGCGACCGGCTGCAGATCATGGCCCAGGCCCCTTCGAGGGGTCTACCTCATATCCCCAGATTTGCTGGTGGTCGCTGATTTACGGACGGGCACTATTTATGCAATCCTTTAACCGTCTCCACATTTTTGGCCAACTCAATATTTTCAATCAGCACCAGATTGGCACCTTTTAAGTTTGCTTTATAAAGATTTGCCCCTCTGAAATTTGCGCCCCTCAAATCAGTATTCGCTAAATTAGCGCCGGTCAGGTTGGCATCCGTAAAATTTACATCCACCAAATTTTGATTCTGAAAACTTGCCTTGCTCAGTTTTGCGCCACTTAAATCTGCACCATACAAAGTTGTTCGGGTCAGATTGACACCCTCTAAATTTGAGCCGCTCAAATTGGTATTATTCATATCGACATTTGATAAATTTGAACCTCTTAGATCTACGCCCCGTAGGTCATCATACAATAATATCGCTCTGGATAAATTGGCATTACGAAGATTTGCATTTCTAAGAATGGCGCCGTTTAAATTAGCGTCACGCATTTGGGCACCGGATAAATTCGCACCGGTTAGATCGGCACTGCTCAGAGTCGTCCGTCTGAGGTTGGCTTTTGTAAGATCTGCGTGACTGAGATCAGCCCCTGCCAGATTTGCCTCTTGGAGGTTTGTATTTTTCAGTATTGTATTGCGCATGTCAAATCCACTCAAATTATAGTCGCTCAAATTAACGCCGGATAAATTGATGCCTTTTAAATTGAATACCTCGAAACTTACCCCTTCCATTTTGGCATAGCTTAAATTCGCATGACCTAAATCTGCATTGGTAAAATCTGCTCCAGCAAGCATATTATGGCTCAGATTGGCATGAACCAGATAGGCGCCCCTAAAGGAAGTGCCGGAAAAATCTATTTTAGTTAAGTCCTGATTACTGAGATTCTTACAATCAAAATTTCTGCTTGTCTTCAGGATCAATTTTACAACAGATGGTGAAATCGGCTTGCTTTCAACCTTGCAATAGGGCGTCTCGCGTTGCTTTTTTTTCACATTAAGCAATATCGATACCTGGTTCTTATCCCCCTTGCTATCTTGCATCGAAAGGACGATTGTGTGTTCACCCTCAGAAAGATCCTCCCGGGTAAAAGAGTCTCCCCGTCCAATTTCGCCGTCAATATCCGAGGTCCAAATCAGTGAGTCACCAGATAGCCTGCCGTCTTCTTTATCAGTACACACTGCTTCGAAGGATACAGGGTCGCCTACCGTATACCGCGAATCCAGCCCCGGGGAACTGATTACGCCTTCAGGAGTTTCATTCATACTATAATTATGTCCGTTATTCTCACAGCCTGTAATCATATTTAGCACTATCACCGCAAGGGCGGCAGAAAATAGGCCGCAATATTTTGTAAATTTCTGTGCCTTTTTCATTTTGGACGGTCTCCTTGCTCGTCGACACTAATTAATCGGACCTGCACTGCTTTGCGGTCTTGCTTCATTAAAAAAAGCAAGTGGTTTAATCCTGCTTCATAATCGATCGGCTGCGCAGATATAAATACTTCCTTTCATCGCTGTTTATCCTCTCCTTTAACTATCGTCTAATAATTTACAATCTTTAACCTTTTTTAATGAACTTCCCCGCGGCAAGGTGCGGAACGGCAATGAAGGATTAATTCAACCCTGGCTACCGGCAGGGAATTTAACCCGGGAGATTGGACGCCTCCTTCACTTTCATTATACTCGGGGTCATCCGCGGAATCTGTTGAGAAAAAAGATGTTGAGAAGACCTAACGCCAACAGGGCTTTGGTGCAAGGGATGTAGCGTCGCAGAGGGTGAGACGGCCGGGAATTCAGGAATTTTGAAACATTCATCTAAAAACGGTAATTAAATTCAAAAATTAACATTCATAAATCAATGCAATTCCCCGATATATCAAGAAGCGCCGCTATTTAGCAAACGGTCTGTCCGGTCGATTTAACCCGCGGCAACCAACTGCGGATGCTTTTCGGCAATATAGGGCTTGAGCAATTCCAAGGCGCCGGCAAAGGCCGTGATCGCCAGGTCGACCTGCTCCTCGAACATCGGTGTGGAGATGGTAAACATCCCCCGTTTGGCGGAATATATGCCGCGATTCATCAGTTCCAGGTGAAGCAAACCCGGCAACTCCCCGGATCGAGCCATTGCCAAGGCGGCATCACGGGCAGTTTGGGGCGCGGTGCCCCACCAATGGATCTGGTTCAGGGAACCGATGCCGCTGACCTGTCCCCGGATGCCGGCTTGCTTGAATGCATGTTGAAACCCCGTTTTCAACCGGTCACCCAGATTATTGATTCGATCAATGGCCGGCTGGTCGAGTGCATTTAAGGCGCACAGGCCGGCAGCCATGACGATGTTGGCCGCATTGAATGTTCCTGAATGGATAAGGGCCTTAGGGTGAGCCGGGTCGAAAAGGGCCATGATGTCTGACCTCCCCCCGAAAGCGCCCGCCGGCAGACCGCCGCCGATAATTTTGCCAAGGCTGGTCAGGTCCGGCATCACCCCGGTCAGTTCCTGCATGCCGCCAAAGCTCAGGCGAAAAGTGATCACCTCATCGAAAATCAACAGGACCTTAAAGCGATCGGCCAGCTCGCGCAATCCGGCCAGGTATCCAGTTTGCGGCGGGATAACACCGCCGGCACCGAGCACGGGTTCCACGATGATGGCGGCAATCCGGTCGGCATCTGCTTCGAGAACCGAGGCGACCGCCGTCAAATCGTTAAAGGGGACCACCTGTACGTCCTGCAGCACACTGGCCGGAATTCCGGGGTGGCGGGTGGCCCTGGGGGGACCATCGGATTCGATGTCCGCAAAATTGTTGACTTCCACCAGATCGTGACCGCCGTGGTACCCGCCGTCAATTTTTAGGATACGATCTCGGCCGGTAAAAGCACGGGCGGCCCGAATAACAAAGAGGGATGCCTCGGTGCCCGAGTTGCAATAGCGGATCGCATCCACGCTCGGAAGGCGGTTGCAAAGGTGTTCGGCATGCCGGTACTGGATGGCTGCGGACGCCCCGAAGACCGTTCCTTTAAGGGCCTGCTCCCGGATGGCTTCGACAATCGCCGGCTGAGCGTGGCCGTGGATCAGTGAGGTGTAATTGCCCAGCATATCGAGGTATTCATTCCCATCGGCATCGTACAGCCAGCATCCCCTGCCCTTTTCCATATAAACCGGGTAAGGTGAAAAATAGGTCGCCGACCGGGTGTCGCCGCCGGGCAAAACCGCACCGGCCTTTTCATGGTGAGCCATTGAGTTGGGTGTTTTTTCTTTATACGTATCCAAGATTTTCTGTGAAATACCCTCAGCCCCTGTTCTCATAGCTTTTTTCCTTTGTTTTTAAGATGGTTACAAGCTTTCCCATTGCCGTCCATCCCGTTTCTGAACGAGGCAAGATTTGAGCAAGGCGCTTCCGGCAATTGAATTTGGCAGGTCTATAAGACACTGAATTTACAATGCATGCAACGTTTGGCCGTAAGATAACTCAAGCCGCAAAATTTTTAAATGATATAAGGAATCAATGTCCGAAAATTAATATCTAAAGGAAAAAACTTATATGCCGATAAAATTACTTGAACTGTGTGCAACCGAATTAAATTAGTCCGTAACTCATAAATTTGAAAAGCTTTTAGTGCCAAGTTATGGAGACGATCCCCGGACTGATTTTATCGGCCCATTAACTATCATATATTAGGCTATAAATCTATCGTCCAGATTTTTTTACAGGGAGGAGATAAATAATGTACAGCAAGAAAGACGTTAAACAAAATGCGGTAATCGATGCAAAGAATAATCTTCCGAGCAGAGACGATCCGAATTTCTCGCAATTCGAGCAGGAGTGCATGGCCATGGCCAATAACGAAGCGCGCCAGGTCATGTCCAAGTATGAGCCGCAGTTGGAGGTCCTCAATGGCAAGCACAAACCCCTGCTCAAGGAATTTGAGCGAATCTCCAAGGACTATGATGCTCACGCCCAAAAAATTGAGCGAAGTGAGCCCAGCGTGGAGCTGACCAGAGGCAAGTACTATGTGTTGATGTCGCTCTTTGTTTTGGGTGAAATCCCGATGAACTCACTGGCATTTTCCGTGTTTGGTGAAAGCCAGATATTCACCTGGATCATGGCGCTCGGTGTCGCCGTTGCCATCCCCTGGATCGCCCATGCCGTGGGCATCCTGATCAAAAGAGGCTCGGTGCCATGGTGGAAAAACGGCATTGGTGTAGCAGCGCTTCTCATGCTGACCGTCTGCGGTCTGCTGGCCATCGGGTACGTTCGTGTCCAGTACCTGGGTGATCTCAGCACAGCCGGAGCCGTCGCCAGTTTCGGCAACAGCAAATTTATCGGGGCCGCCTTTGTCGGTCTGAACCTGGTCATTTTAGCCGCCGCCACGCTGTGCTCCTATTTCGCCCATGACACAGACCCTTTGCTGGAACATTTGCACCGCAAAACCAACCAGATCAATAAGGCGATGCGCACCATCGAGGCCAAACACAATAAAATTGTTACGGAACAGGAACAAAAAATTAACCGGATTCATCAGCAAACCCAGGAAAACATCTATTACTATCGTAAAATCAATCAGCGCGAGCGTCCCGATCATGAAAAGCCCAAATCTTTTGAAAAGGAACATGAAGTGATCCTGGATGTTGAAAACCAGGGGCGTAACAATAAAGTTCAAAGAATGCTGAATGCAACTACTCAAATGCGCGCTCACACGGCGAATTAGCACCCTGGCTGCAAAAAAAAAACCCTTAACCGGGATTTGAGGAGGTACATCCCAATGAAGCGGTGGATTCTAAAAATATTGTGTATCGTCGTTCTCAGTAACATGATGCTATTAAGCTCCGTGGAAGGAAAAAGCGACTCCTTCTGGAAGTTCGGCAAGGACAAAAAAAATCCGCGGGTAATCGCTGTATTTGTCGACATGTCAGGCAGCACAAACCAGGCCCGGCGAACAGTGTACCAAAAAGCATTTGACAAAATCTATGAAAATCTTCAGCAAGGCGATCGTATTATGGTGGGAACCATTACGGGCCGCTCCTACATCGACTTCAAACCCGCGCTGGATGCCGAAATTCCCGAGCAAAGTATATGGGTTAACCGGATTACTTTTGAACAAAACCTGGCTAAAACCAAAAAAGACGTTCAAACGGCAGTCAAAAAACTCCTGTCACAGAAGCGCGGAACGCCGCGTACCGAGATAATTAATTCGCTGAATATTGCCGATAAAGTTTTCCACAACGAGAAGCGTCAAAAAATATTAATCGTCCTTTCCGACATGATCCAGGATTCAAAAGAATACAATTTTGACCGGGTTAAAGTCACAGATGCATATATCACGAGGATCATCCGCGACCGCCAGAAGCAAAACCTCATCCCCAAGCTCAATGACGTCAAGGTCTATGTGGCCGGCGCCAGCGCCGCGGACAACAAAAAATTTCGCTCGATAGAGAATTTCTGGAAGCGCTATTTTGTCGCCTGCGGTGCGGATTTCTCGCTTAATCGATATGGCCATTCCTTGCTCGAGTTTGAGAAGGAAACATAGAGGGAAAGGTTCAAAGGTTTAAGGTTCAGGGTTCAAGGGTTAGGGTTAACAGCGGAGGCGGAAAAAAGGAATTTTATCGAATTAAAAAAAATGGGGAGCGGTTCATCCTGAGCCGCTTCCTTTTTTTTAGGCATAGATCCTTAAACAATCGGACGGAAAAGTCAAAGGTTTCGGCGTGTCCGGGGTCACCCGGAATCCGCGGAATGGTGGAATCGAGCAGCAAGATCCCGGCCACCAGCAGTTCTCTTTTTTCTTTGCCGTGCGACCTGCGCCGAATGCCGTGTGCTTATCTTTCTTTCCGACTTCCGAATTTACACTTCCGACTTCAATAAATCACCGCTTCCACATCCGTGCCGCGGCATAGTCCCTTTCGTTTGGGACGACGACGGGTCACACTTCCCACTTTAAATCAATCCGCCTTCCGACTTCATTCCGGCGGCACCCCGTCCTTATCCCAACCCTTGATTTTGTAATACTCTGCGACCATGCGCTTAACCGGCACCACCTGTCCCTTTGAAGGCCCTTCTTGCAGGGGCTCGCTGGTAAACCGCTTGGGCAGGGTATCCTGATCGGCGGTCACCCCGAAATCGATATTCATTTTACGATCCCGGTTGATCACGCCTTTGAGGGCGGCATCGACCTTTTCAGGGGTAAAATTTAATCCCGTGCCGGCACGCAACAGTTGCGATGCGAAATCAAAATCCATAACGTCCATACTCAAACCGATGTTCTTGCACATGGTCAGACAATCGGTGAGCAGCGCCTGGCGTTCGGTGTGCTCCACCAAAACCGCCTTGCCCTTGTCGGCCAGGCGATCGGCAATCTCCCGGATGCCCCATCGTTTTTCGGCTTCATCATAGCGCTCGGTCAGCTCAAAAAACGGTTCCGCTCGCAGGTGGTCGCCGCCCCGGGAAGCAATGGCGTAGGTTAAACCAAAAGCTTTGATACCGCGTGGATCACCGCAAATCATGTCCAGCCCTTTAACATGAAATGCATATTCCTCGCTGCCCTGCCCAAAGTGCCGGGCCAGGCTGCGGGTTCCTTCCGCAAAGGCGTCACCGATGCCCTCGCGGCGAATGATCATATTGAGCAGTTTCTCAACGGCCTGGCAATTGCCCCAGGTCAGGTCGAGGCCGTCAAAGTCATCCGGGGTGAGCAACCCGTGTTGAACGCATTCCATGGCCCAGCCGATCGTCTCGCCGGAACTGAGAGAATCCAGGCCCATGCGATTTAAAAACGCGTTCATCTTGAGACCGAACTCCAGATTGTCGCTGCCGATGCGGGAGGTATAGCTGCAAAGGGTCTCAAATTCCGGTCCTTCCGCCTCGACTTCCCGGGTGAGGTAATACCGTGAGCAGTGCAGATTGCAGTTAAAGCACGATTTATTTTTAACCTTGTATGCTTGGGCCAGGGTTTCACCGCTGACCTTGTCCACATATTGACACAGGCCCTGCTGGAAATGCCGCGTGGGTAAAATTCCGATGCCGTTCAAAGCCTTCATCAGCAAGGTAGACCCCAGGGCATTGCGCTTTTCATACTCCGGGTGGACCATGATGCGCTGATCCAGTTCGCGGCAAAGTTCGAGAAAGCCCGGTGGATCCGCCACCGTCAAACGTCCCCGGCCCCTGACCGCCACGGCTTTTAAATTTTTGGAACCGAATAGGCAGCCCATGCCGGTGCGGCCGCACATCCGGGAGTTATTGCAGGCCACCGTGGCATATTTAACTAAATTTTCGCCGGCCGGGCCGATCGCCGCGACCTGAACGGCATTATCGTTGAGTTCACGGCGGATGGCAGCGGTCGTTTGCCAGATATCCTGCCCCCACAAATGGGATGCATCTCGAATTTCAACGTGGTCATCGGCGATGAGCAGGTAGCCGGGGCTTTCGCAGCGTCCGGACATGACCAACTGGTCGTAACCGGCCTGCTTAATCTCAGCCCCGAAATGCCCGCCGGCGGCGGAATCGCCCAGGATTCCCGTCATCGGTGATTTGCCGGAGATCGTCATGAATGCCGAAGCCGCCATCAGGGTGCCGGTCAGCGGGCCGACCCCGATCAGCAGCAGATTCTGCGGCGAAAGCGGGTCGATATCGCGCTTCAGTTCGTCATAAAGGCGGTTAGAATTCAGACCGCGGCCCCCAATGACGTTGAGCATGTAATCCGGATCTGTCTTCTCGCGCCGTATCTGACCGGAAGTCAAATCCACCCGCAGGATATGTCCACCATAACCATGCAGCATTTAGCCCCTCCTTTCGGTCAGCCAGTTTTGTCGCAACTGCGCGGCAGCGCTCATCACATAGCGCAGTCGCTTTTGCTCGGGATCGAGCCTGCGACTGCCTTTTTTGAATTCCTTTAAACTGACAGCCTCGGTTACATCCGGTTCAAAGCTGATGGCGTCTAATGTGCAGGCCCTGACACAACGCGGATCACCACCGCAAAGATCGCAGACGTGGGGAATTTCCTCAAACAATTCGATTGCACCGATCGGACACATGACCTCACAGGTGCCGCAGGCCGTGCACAACGTCGGCGAGACGATCACCTGGCCCAGTGCGCCGACTTCGATGGCTTTTGCGGGACATTTGGTGCAATAGCGCTCCCGGCACTGTTGGCAGACCACCGGGTAATCGATGCCGTTATCTTCAACTTTAACAACCTTAATCCGGGACCCGCTGCGACCGATTTTGCCGGAATGAAAAAAAGAGCAGTTCACCTCACAGCGGCTGCAGCCGGAACATTTGGATAAATCCAGGGCAATCATGATTGTTCGATCCTTTCGATACGATAATGAACTTTGCCTTTGGGATCCGGGCAGACAAATAATTGGCCGGACTTGCCGGTCCAGTCCCCTTTTTCAGGTTTAATCCGCTGCAGCAGGGGGAAAATGGGCATCATGCTTTGCAGGGCCCACATACAAATGTGCTTGCCATCCGGGATCATAATTTTACCGCCGTCTAGAATGAAGCTGTCCCCCACCAGGATAGGCTGGTTACAATACCCGTCGATTCTTTCCGCGGTGACTTTCAGTTTAACCATGGCCTAATTTTATCCCCTTTCAAAATAGTAAAGATCCGGGTCCAGAGGGCCCGCTTTGATTATCCCCGGAGGGGATTTAGTTTACCGGCATTTGACGATTTACGGAGTACTGGAGTATTGGAGTGATGGAGTAATGGAAGAACCCCCTTTTTCCATCGCTCTCAGAAAACAGACGCCTGAAGAAAACCTGAAAGTTTAAGGCTCTTTTTTTTTAAACCAACACTCCAATACTCCAGTACTCCATTACTCCGGTTGATTTATACGGGCAGAGCCATTGATCTCTGACCTGGCCCTGAGGACCAGGTTTTCAATGTTGGAATAAAGACACTGTGTATCTATACACCAATTCAATCAGGATTTGAAACAAATTTCAGAAAAACTCTGCCAGAGGTACGATCGGCGATGGTATTCCTTCTTAAGGGCTGAATCATTGAAATTGACTTTAGTCGGCTGCTGGTATATTTGAGAATTGGGTATAATCTCTATGAAGGCAGGTGAAAGGGAAAATCGATAGAAGCCAACATTTAAAACTATCATTGAAGGAGGCAAACATGAGAAAGTCCATCACCAGTATCATATCATTACTATTAGCATTATGTTTTGCGGGATTCGGATACAGCGCGGATGTCAAGAATGGCATTCATGTCGGTAATGCCGGCGCGTTTACCGGGGATGCCGCTGCCCCGTGTGCCGAAATTTTCAATTCTGCTCAAATGGCCGTCGATGAATGGAATGCCAGAGGCGGCATTCAGGGCGTCCGGATTGAACAGGTTATGGGCGACGATGCCATGGACCCGGCCCAGGGTGTCAATGTTGCCCATAAATTTGTGGCCGACAAGCTCATGTACGGCGTTGTCGGTCCGCCTATGAGCCATATTGCCCAGGCCACATTAAAAATTTACGGCATGGCCGATCTGGCTACTATCACCACCGCAGCTTCCAAACCCGATCTTACCGAGCAAGGCTACAAACACTTTTTCAGGGTCAATGCCCGCAACGATGCCCATGGCTGGAATTGCGCCCTGTTTATTAAAAAACGGCTCGGCGCCGAACGCGTAGCCATCATCAATGAAAAAGTAGCCTACTGTGAAAATTTATCCAAAGAAACCATCAAAGGCCTGAAAAAACTTGGCATCACGAATATCAAAAAGGAAACCATCGTCGGCGGGGCGAAAGACTATTCGGCTGTCTTGACGAAGGTCAAGGCCTTCAAGCCGGATGTAATATTCTTTATCGCCACCACGGCGCCGGATAATGCCATCGGTGTGCGCCAGACCAGGGAATTAGGAATGGATGCCATCTTTTTCGGGTCGGAAGGCGCGCGGGACAAAAAAGACTATATTCAGGCAACCGAAGGTGCCGCCGAAGGCTCTTATGTTTATCATTTTGCACCTGATATATATGCCATTCCCGCCGCCGCCGATTATATCAAGAAGTATGAAACCGCCTATGGCAGCCTCAGCGGCTTTGGACCACCGGCCTATGAAGCCATGAATATTTTACTGACCGCCATCGATCAGGCGGCCGCCGACGGAGATATTTCCCGCAAAGAGGTGGTGGAAAATTTGCATAAAATAAAAGGCTACAATGGCATTTTAGGTTTTCCGGTCACCTTTGACTCAAAAGGAGACCTGGAAGGTGGGGCAACCTACTTTTTTCAGGTCAGCGGCAACGATTTTAAACAGGTTGCTGTGATGACCGGGAAGTGATGAAGACCGGATGATCAGGAAATATAGGTCCTATAGGTAATATAGGGCCTATAAGTCATATAGGACCTATAATCAACTGGACTACTTGAGGTTCCTGGATAACCGGAATATAGAAAAATCCCTCGCAGACGGATCCGGTGGTCAGTGCAACCGGCTCCACGTGCCTGAGTTTGTTTTTCCGGAAATAAGCCATTGGAAGAATATCTAACTCAACTTCCCCAGCAACTGGTTAACGGCCTGACCCTGGGCGGCGTTTATGCCTTGATTGCCATCGGCTACACCATGGTTTACGGCATTCTGGGCATGCTCAATTTTGCCCACGGAGAAGTCTATATGATCGGCGGCTTTACCGGCTGGTGGGTGCTGCATCTGCTGACCCGGGGCAATGAATTGCTGGTAAATGCGGTGATGGTCATCGCGCTGATGATCGTTATCGCCATGGCCGTATCCGGTCTGGTGGGCATAATGGCGGAGCGATTTGCTTATCGGCCGCTGAGAAACGCACCCCGCATGAATCTGCTGCTCAGCGCATTGGGAGTATCTATATTTTTGCAAAACCTGGTCCTGCATTACCAGGGTGCCAAAGTCCGTTCCTTTCACATTGCCGCGTTGATTCCGCAAAGCATTCGCGCATTTCACATCGGATCCACTGTTTTTTCCTTCATGCGGATTTTAGTGATCGTTATCACGTTCCTGCTGATGGGGCTCTTGACACTGATGATTAAGAAAACCAAAGTCGGCAAAGCCATGCGTGCCACGGCCCAGGACATTGAAGCCGCGGCGTTTATGGGAATTGATGTGGACCGGATTGTCGTATTCGTATTTTTAGTCGGCTCCGCGCTGGGTGGAGCGGCCGGTGCCCTTGTCGGCCTGCTGTTTACCCAGGTTGATTACTATGTCGGCTTCCAGGCCGGGCTGAAAGGGTTTACCGCCGCTGTATTAGGCGGCATCGGCAGTATTTATGGCGCCATGCTGGGCGGCATATTGCTCGGGCTGACCGAATCCCTGGCCGTTACCTTTTTTCCGTCGGCCTACAAAGACGTGGTTGCCTTTGTCATTTTGATCATCGTGTTAATTTTTCGGCCGTGGGGGCTGGTGGGGGAAAAGATTCCGGAGAAAGTTTAGCGAATTCGGAAGTCGGACCCGTCGTCGTCTTTAGAGGGCGGGACTATGCCGCGGCAAGCATGCGGAAGGTGGAATGACTTGAAGTGGGAAGTCGGAATGCGGAAGGTGGAAAAAGTGGAATGATTGGAAGTGGGAAGTCGGAATGATTTGAATTGGGAATGCGGAAGTTGGAAAGAAAAGAAAAACGAAAATAAGGCCTCCGGCCCGAAGGGACGAAAAAAAACCTGTGAAGATCCGTGTAAATCCGTGTCCTAAAGTTTTAATATAGATTAAATCTAGAATCATGATCCGCGACTCAAATACGGCGGCCTTGAACGGCTCCCAATCGTTTAGCTGGCGCAAGCCCAAACAGCTGGTGATTTATGGGGTTATGGCGGCTGTTTTGATTGCTGCGCCGCATATCATGCCGGATAATTACTGGCTGCGCATTTATTCCATGACCGGGCTGTGGATCATGCTGGCGCTGGGATTGAACGTGGTGGCCGGGTTTGCCGGCCTGTTGGATCTGGCCTATGTGGCCTTTTTCGGCATCGGGGCTTACGCCTTTGCGTTGCTGTCATCCAGCCAGTTTGATATCCACTTGCCGTTTTTGCTGGTTTTGCCCCTGGCCGCAATTTTCACTATGATTATCGGATTCGCTCTGGGCTCCACCAGCCTGAGATTGAAAGGCGATTACCTTGCGATCGTAACCCTGGCCTTTTCCCAGATTTTCAAATTGCTGCTGCTCAACCTCGATACGCCCGTCAACATCACCGGCGGCGTCAATGGTATTTACAATTTTGATCCGATCAACATTTTCGGTTTCAGAATTATATCGCCGGTTGCCTATGCCTACCTGATCTGGTTTGCAGCGCTGATCGTTACCATCGGCGCCTTTCGCATAAAAACGTCGCGCATCGGACGCGGCTGGGAAGCCCTGCGCGAAGACGAATTGGCAGCCGAAGCCATGGGCGTCAACACCACCTGGATGAAGCTGATGGCCTTTGCCGGCGGCGCTCTAGTGGCCGGCGGGACCGGCGCTTTATTTGCTTCATTTCAGGACTCCGTGTTTCCCAACAACTTTGGTTTTCCCCAACTGGTGATCGTCTATTGCATGGTTATTCTTGGCGGACTCGGCAATGTCGCCGGCGTCATCCTGGGAGCGGTGATCCTGTCTATTTTGCCTGAATTTTTAAGAGAGTACGGCGCCTATCGCATGATGTCTTACGGGTTGATTTTGATTGTCTTAATGGCTTTGCGGCCCCAAGGGATTGTGGGAGACATCGCATTTTTAACTAAAAAGAAAAAGCGACCCGATAAAGATGAATCCGGCAAACTCAGGGCCTCCACCGATCTTTACTATGAGAAAAAAGGGCAGACCACCGGGGAGCTTGAAATCAAAGACTACTTTCATAAAAGTGATCGGGTTATGCTGGCACTGAAAAATATAACCCAGAATTTTGGCGGCATTAAAGCGCTCAACAGCCTGAATCTCGATTTGTATGAAAAGGAAATCTTAAGCATTATCGGACCGAACGGCGCCGGAAAAACGACTCTGTTTAATCTCATTTCGGGTATATATCCCCCCACCGACGGTCAAATTTATTTTAAGGGCAACCAAATTACGGGGCTCAAACCACATAAAGTAGTCAAGGCCGGCATTGCCAGAACCTTCCAGAACCTGCGTCTTTTCAACAAGATGAGCGTCATGGACAATGCCAGGGTCGGTCGCTTTTGCCGGACCACCGCCGGACCACTGGCCGTCCTTTTGCGCCTGCCGCGGCACAATCAGGAAGAGCGCGACACCGCGCAAAAGGCCCAAGAAATTTTAGGGCTTTTCGGCGGCCGACTGACCGGCTATCGCTTCGACCAGCAGGCCATGTTCCTGTCCTATGCCAACCGCAGACGATTGGAAATTGCGCGGGCTCTGGCCACCGATGCCAAACTGCTGCTGCTCGACGAACCATCGGCCGGCATGAATCCCCAGGAAACTATCGAAATCACGGCCTTTATCAAAACCCTCAGGGATGTGCACGGCTATACGATTTTAGTCATCGAACACAAACTGAATGTCGTACGAACCATATCGGATCGGGTCATCGCCCTGGATTACGGCGTCAAAATCGCCGAAGGCAGCTATGACGAGGTGGCCTGCAATGAGCAGGTGATTGAGGCCTACCTTGGTAGAAAAAAACAGTAAGCTTTTTGGTCGTTGAAATGCGGTATCAAGGAAATAGAGAGTTGAAAACCATTTGCTGATAAAATCACAAATTACAAGCACCAAATCTCAAATAAATTTCAAAATCCAATATCCAATGACCAAAACCGGTTTGGAATTTTGAATTTTGGTCATTGGGATTTATTTGGAATTTGTGATTTGTGGTTTGATATTTTTTATAATTTTAAATTCCTTCAATTCGCCCGTTGTGCGCAAATAATATAATTCGGTCAAAAAGAAATATGGATCAAATCCCCATCTTAGAATTTAAAAATGTTGATACTTATTACGGCAACATCCAGGTGCTGTATGATATTAATTTTAAAGTTTCGGCCGGGGAGTTGGTATGCCTGCTGGGCGGCAATGCTTCGGGAAAATCGACTACCTTGAAAACCATCCTGGGGGTATGCAAAGTCAAGCGGGGAGCCGTAAAGCTCAACGGCGAGCGCATCGACACCAAACCCACCAAAAAAATCATCGCCAAAGGGGTTGCCATTGTTCCCGAAAACCGCCGGATTTTTCCGCGCATGACCGTTCTTGAGAACCTGGAATTGGGCGCCTATCTGCGCACGGATAAAGATCAGATCGCCGTGGATATCGAAAAAATTTTTGCCCTCTTTCCCCGGCTCAAAGAACGAATCAACCAGGCCGGCATCACGTTGAGCGGCGGGGAGCAGCAAATGCTGGCCATGGGCCGGGCGTTGCTTTCCAAGCCCGACATTCTCTTAATGGACGAACCGTCCATGGGCCTTTCCCCGCTCCTGGTCGACCAGCAATTTGAGCTGATCCGAAAAGTCAATCGGCAGGGCACCACCATATTCATGGTGGAGCAAAACGCCAACATGGCCCTGTCGATTGCCGATCGCGGTTATGTCCTGCAAACCGGCTCGATCGTTCTGGCCGACACTGCCCAAAATCTGCTGTGCAACGCGATGATGCAGGAAGCCTATCTGGGCGGCGCCGATGTCTGTGAAACGCCGCTATAAGGGATAATTTTTTTATCCTGACCGGCAAGGGCCATGAGCGCGCCAAAGCGCTGATCGATACCGTCGGTGATATGGGCATTGCAGGTATCTTCAGCCCAAATCTTGAACGAAACATCGAAGCGCACTTTTTCGGCTATCCGCTAAACTTGCCCTGTTGGCCGCGTTTGATGGCACCATAAGCTGCAAAACAGGAATTCTTATGCAAAAGCTCAATATGATCGAATCCCACGCTTCGAAGAAGTTCCAATTGATAAGTGACCGGCTGCGGTGAATCCTCCTTGTCGATATAGGCAAAGACATTGTCCCGCAAGGTTTCTCCACCCACAGAACAAAGATATTCACCGTACCGTTGCCACATCAGGGATTGAACGGACTTGGTTTCATGAGACACCAAATCCGTAATCCAGACGCTGCCGTTCGGGGCTGTGAGACGATAGATTTTTCTAAATGCTGCCTCCCAATCTTGATCATCACGCAAATGATGTAATACAGCGGCCGCCAGAATGACGTCATATTTTTGATCCGGCAATTCGATTACCCGAAAATCACCTTGAAAAATGCTTATGTTGCCGCTGTTTACCGCTGAAATCCGTTCGCGCGCCTTGTTGAGCATGGAAAAGCTGAGATCGACAAGATCACAATCAAAAGGGGCAACATATTGTGAAAGCTTGATGATGTTATTGCCGGCGCCACAGCCGATATCTAAAACATTTCGGATTTTTGCTGTTGATTTAATGGCAGCCTGGGTAATCAACTCCATAGCTAAGGGTGCATCAATTGTCGATGTCTGTCCGGTTTCGAGGTTTGAAAATCGTTCGACATCTTTATCAAATCGAGCTTTGATTTCCTCCACCGATGATTTTTGTTCAAGCGGTGTCTTCATGATCCGTTGCCATCCAAGTGCTTTTGGTCAGGGACGTTAGCCCGCTGCCGTTAACCTTCGATCCGATACCTAAATCCTTATTCTGGATATATACAAAGCCCAAGTTACCACTATATAAAATTTTATGGATGCAGCTTGCAGCCGCGGCATAGTCCCTTTCGTTTGGGACGACGACGGGTCCGACGGCCGAATTCATTTTACCCTCCATCCTTTACGCTACACCATCTGCCTTTTACCAAACCCCTGACACCTGAAACCCATTTGAGTATCCAGCATCGAGCATCTAGTATCCAGCATCCTAGACCGCCTTCAGCGCCTGGTCTAAATCTTCGATCAAATCTGCGGGATTTTCCAGCCCCACTGACAATCGAATCAACCCATCATCGATACCGGCCGCCTGTCTTTCCTCAGGTGTCAGGTGCTCGTGGGTGATGGTCGGCGGATGCATGCAAATCGTGCGGCTGGTGCCGAAGGTGACGGCGTGCACGATTAATTTCAGTTGGTTCATGACACCTGCCGCACCAGGCATGCCGCCGGGGGCAACAAACGATAAGAGCCCGCCATGGGCCGACATCTGTCGGCAGGCCAAATCGTGCTGCGGATGATCTGCCAGTCCCGAATAGTTTACCCGGCTGACCCGGGAGTGGGAAACGAGAAACTCGGCCACCTTCAGGGCGTTGGCACTGTGACGCTGCATTCGCATGGACAGCGTTTCCAGGTATTGCAGCACCATCCAGGCCTCCAGGGGCGATATAATGGAACCGATAAACTCGGTGGTATTCCAGCGGATATCCTCCACCAGCGCTTCGGGACCGACAACCGCGCCGCCGATGACCGTGGCGTTGCCGGCTAAAAATTTGGTGATCGACAACAGCACGATGTCGGCCCCGAGCCCGATGGGCTGTTGCAGGGCGGCCGTAGCGGTGGTGTTGTCCACCATCAGCGGCACTCCCTTGGCATGACTGACATCCGCCAGCGCCTGGATGTCGGTTACAAACAGGCAGGGGTTGCTCGGCGTTTCGACCCAGACAAGCTTCGTTTTTTGGTCGATTAGCGCGTCCCAGGCGGCCGGGTCGGCCGGATCTTCCACGAACCGGAATGCCACATGGCATCTTTCGGGAAAGATGGTGGCGGCCTGCTTGTAGCCTTCGCCGAATATATTCAGGGATGTGACGATATTGTCCCCCGGCCGGGCAATGGTGAAGATCAGGTTAAATAACGCCTGGGAGCCGGAACCGGCCGTCAGGCAGGCCTCGCCGCCCTCCAGGGCCGCCAGGCGATCTTCCAGAACCGTGTTGGTCGGCGTGCGGGTCCGGCCGTAAACCGGACAGGGAATTTCATCGAAGGTTTCATAGGGATAAGTCATGGACTGGATGATGGGCGGGACAAAGGAACGAAACGGCTGCCGGGTCTCAGCCGGATCAAACCCGCTGTGCAGGCAGCGGGTATCGAATCCCCGCTGCGCGTCTAATGGTTCTGGTTTCTCAGCCCCTGGATCAAAAACCCAGGGATCACGCAGAAAGAATTGATCTTTTCCATGCATCGTATACTCCTAATCCGGACAGGCCGGAATTGAATATTGCAGATTGAAGATTGAAGATTGAAGATTTATGGTATCGCTTCGCTCTGCCTATTATATGACAATCGATCGTTTAACTTTTATCCTATTTAAAAAGTTGACGCCGACATTGATCTTCATAAACGCCTGTATACCAGGGGTTTACAAACAAACTGAAAAATATTTTGCGTTTATTGCGCAAAACTGAATTGATAACTGTCTAATACCTGCTTACTTTTGCCGTGAGCCGTGCGCTTTGAGCTACTGCCAAATTGGCAAAGTCCTTGCTATTAGCACGGAGTATTTTATTTTCAACTATTTTCCAACCCTGCTGCCAATCCATTCCAGTTCCCGCGCCACGATATCGCTGATGGCTTTTTGAACATCTTGTGCCAGGGGCGCCACCGTGTGGGATTCCAGAATTTGATCCACCTTTTCGGCTGCCAGTTGCTCCATAGTTTTTTGGCCCTGCTTTTCCCATTGAGCATAGACGCCTTTGTGCATCAGGTCGGAATAAAATGGTTCCCTGACATGCCGCATCGTATGGGGGTGCTGCAGATAATCGCCCGTGGGACCCAGTTCTTCGACCACCTCCAACGCCAGGGTCTCTTCGTCCACCGGCACACCGCGGGTGGCCGCCCGCAAGAATGCGATAAATTCATTGGCCATCACCAGCAGTTGCAGTGAGCCCTGTAAACCTGAATCCATAAATCCGACGTCATGCACGAGGTTGGCGCCGTGCAGCAGGGCCGTCATCAGGCTGAGGGTTGTCTCAAAGCCGCACTGCATATCCAGCACCTTTGAATCCGTTGACCCACCGAGGCCGAAAACGGGAAGTTGGTAATATTTGCCCAGGGTGGTCGGCACTCCCTGCTCGTCGGCCAGGACGTAGTTGCCCACCATCGTTTTCAGGTTGTAGGGGCCGCCGTTCCAGCCCGGCACGGCCACCGGCGTGCCCGGATTGACCAACTGCGACAATACGATGCCTAGCAAGATTCCGGCATTCATGGTGGCCATGCAGCCGGCGGTGGTGGCTGGAGAATTCACCCCGCCGGCGTTGAGCGGAATATACATCATGGGCAGGCCTTTCTCGGCCAGATAAATACATTTTTGAAGGGCTTCTTCATTGGCCACCAGACCGGAGGTCACGTTGATGTAACAGGCCGCAAACGGTTTTGCGCGAAAAGCATCCACCCCGCCGGCCACCGCCTCGCACATTTCCACTGCCGCCTTGCAGCCTTCGAAATCGGGGCTGACGTAAACGATCGGTTTGATCGTATGGTTGAGCATGACTTCCATCTGGTAGCGGTCGTAGATCTGCTGGTTTACATCTTTGGGCAGAAACAGGCTCATGACAAAGTCCAGTTCCGGCAATGCGTCCATTAAGCGGGCCGCGTCGGCCACATCCTTTAGCAGCGGCTCCCGGCGCCGTCCGGTGTGGTGGTCAAGGACATGCAGGCAGTCGGAACCGCCGCCATAATAGGTGTTGTAATCTTGGGCTCGCAGGGCCACCCTGCCCCTGCGGTCATAAATGGTCATCCGGCGAGGGGCTTTGCGCAAGGCATCTTCAACCAGGTATTCCGGGATTCGGACCCGAATCCCATCGACCCTGGCTCCGCCTGCGGCCAGGATCTCACGCGCCCGGTCTTGATGAACATCCACCCCTACCCGTTCCAGCACCTCCAGCGTGGCCAGATGAATTTGGCGGCATTCCGCTTCACCCATCCGGGCATAATGCGCACTGGTCATGCTGACTCCATGTGTGCTGATCATTGTGTTTTCCTCCTGATTGGATCTGTACCCGAACCAACTAACCCTGAACCCTGAAGCCCTGAACGGTTACCCTTACCCTATTGCTGCAAATTTTTCAATAAAATGCTCCCAAGGGATAGACTAATTGAGAAATATTGGTATAAAGGACTATAAG
This sequence comes from uncultured delta proteobacterium, assembly GCA_963710795.1. Taxonomy (GTDB): domain Bacteria; phylum Desulfobacterota; class Desulfobacteria; order Desulfobacterales; family JAFDCJ01; genus JAFDCJ01. Next base: position 200,589 of record CAVQBT010000065.1, on the reverse strand, counting down.
GGGGAAAATGGTATGACGCACAAGCTTTATCTTGACAATCCATACCTACGTCGCTTCACTTCCACGGTCAGCCATATAATAGAAACAGGAAAAAAACCGGGCATCGTTCTCGACAAAACCCTGTTCTACCCGAGCTCCGGCGGTCAACCCCATGACACCGGGACCATAAACGATATTCCGGTGATCGATGTATTTGAGGACGAAAACCGCCAGATCGTCCATTTGTTGGCGAAACCGGTTGCCGGAAATCGGGCGGCGGGCCGGATCAATTGGCAAAGGCGCTTTGATCATATGCAGCAGCATACGGGGCAGCATTTGCTTTCACAGGCGTTTTTGATGGCCGCTAATGCGCAAACACTCTCATTTCATATGGGTCATCAAAGCGCCACCTTGGATTTAAATCAAGGCGGATTTTCGATTGATACAATTGCCGCCGTGGAGGATATTGCCAATCGGATTATTTACGAAAACCGACCGGTAGTTGTTCGCATCATTGGAAAAAATGAACTGGACCAATATCCCGTGCGCAAACCGCCTGCAGTTGATGATAATATCAGGATTGTCGAGATTAAAGATTTTGATTTTTCAGCGTGTGGCGGAACGCACTGCTCCCAGACCGGGGAGATCGGTATTGTAAAAATCAGGCGTTTTGAAAACTATAAGGGCGGGACCCGCATCCATTTTTTATGTGGACTCAGGGCTTTTAAAGATTATCAGGAAAAATCAAACATTATAAGACAAATCGGAGAGTATCTGAGTGCCGGTGAAACCGATCTTTATAATAACATAAAAAAAAACCGCGAAGAACTGAAGTCACTGCGCCGAGAAAACAGCAATCTGAACAAGCGTTATTTGAACTATGAAGCCCAGGCCTTGTTTGCCGAGCGCCAAGAGATTGATGCTGTAAATATCATCGTCAAGATATTCGAAGATCGTCATCCCCAAGAATTAAAAACCCTGGCCCGGAAAATATTAGAAAATTTTCCCGACACCGTCGTCCTGTTCGGGGCAAAGGCGGAGGGTAAGGCTTTCCTGTTTTTTATAGGATCGGAGGCGGTTGCTGTCGACATGGGAAAATTGATGCGGGATGCGTGTGCGGTCATCAATGGCCACGGCGGGGGCCGGCCCCAACAGGCGCAAGGTGGGGGACCGGACGCGGATAAATTGGAAACCGCATTGCAGGGTGCATACCTGGATTTTAGCCGCATTCTAACCAGCAAAGAATAAGAGTGGATTGTGGATTTAAACAGCGAGCGAAGGATCTATAGAAGGTTCGTATATGAAGCGGATATTTCTCATGATCTCCTGGCACACAACCATATTTATAAGGGCAAATTACATAACTTCAGCAAGGGCGGCCTTTATTTCGAATCTGATCAGTCCATCTTTCCGGGTGAGGAAGTTTTCATAAAATTCCAGAATCAGCCGGATTCAATCAACGATGATATAGTGGCTCAACTTCCCTTTGTGGTCAAAATTGTATGGCAAAATGACCTGTCTAATTCTTTGTTTCGATTCGGCTATGGCGCCCATTATATCGATAAAAACGACTCCCTGGTGAAAACCATTAAAATTCCTGAGTTGGAACCGGTAAATTTGCAGGATAAAACCCTGGAAGCTGAAAAAGATCCCCGGGAGTATCCCAGAACACCATATCATAAATCAATCCGTTTAACTTATAAGGACAAATATTACCGGGGCGAGTTTAGCAATATCAGCAGGGGCGGCGTATATATTAAAACCAACATCCAGTTTCCGGTCGGCAAGCAAATCAGAATCGCGATGCCCGGCAGTAAAATCCGCAATAATTTCTACTTAAAAGGCTTGATTGTGCGCATGAACACGGATGGATTCGGCGTAAAATTCGACAAAAGTTTTGACCATGGGGGCAGAAGTGATTTAGACATGGAGCGCAGAACCGGTATGGACCGCCGGGCCATACTCGATCGCCGAGGGGGGGAACTTAGCCACTAATATTAAACCGGACAAACCGCAAAGAAATAGCCACGAAGCCGCCAAGACACACAGAAAAAAGGTTCATTATAAGTAAACTGCGTGGGTGTCTTGCAGGCGAAAATATTTAGTTAGATAAATCTTTGGCAAACATGATGTGATTTAAATAAACAGGAGGTCGAATGAAAATTTTAATAATCGGCGGAAATGGTACGATCGGCAAAAAAGTAAGCCGTCATTTCTCAAAAAAGCACGAAATCATGATCGGCGGAAGAAATTCCGGCGACGTCACCGTAGATATTGCCGAAAGTCAATCTATCGAAGCAATGTTTGAATCCATTGGAAAGCTTGATGCAGTTGTCTGTATCGCCGGCGAAGCAAAATGGGCTGCCTTTGATTCAATGGTCGAAGAAGATTTTTATGTTGGATTGAAAAGCAAATTAATGGGGCAGGTGAATCTGGTAAGAATTGGTCAGAAATATTTGAATACCGGTGGCTCTTTTACCCTGACGACTGGGATACTGGCTGATCATCCGGTGATGCTGACCACAAGTCCCGCGATGGTCAATGGTGCAATTCACAGTTTTGTCAAAGCGGCAGCCTTGGAATTGGAAAACGGGATCAGAATTAATGTCGTGTCATCGGGGCTGGTGGAGGATGCAGTCGATAAATATGAGGCCTATTTCCCCGGTCATAACCCCATTCCGATGAAGAAAGTGATCAATGGCTATGTCAAAAGTGTTGAAGGAAAAGCAACCGGCGAAATAATCAGAATGTATGACAATTGTTAGCATGGTTTTTGCTTCTGCAATATACTACCATGCGAAAACTAATACAAGTTACCATATTTTTGGGGCTGGATCGCGGCGTTGGTCTGGACGGGTCTTGAGCTGGATAAAATAGATTTTTTCGGGCAATTGATTGCAGTGACTTTAGGATTCGTTCTACACCGGCTTGGCGTCTCGTTTCTCCGTTGCCAGACAGATCTCAAGGTCACACTGCAGGCAGCGGTGGACTTCTTCTTTCGCCTGTTCGTCGCTAAAACAGAGCTCAACTTCGGCAAATCCGTCATTTCTCTCTGAAACCGGCAAGGTCGGTATCTCAGCCCGCTTCAGTTCGGCAAATCCGCCTTCGCGGTTACCAGCATAGCCATTTTCCTCAATTCCGACTTTCAATTCCTCACTTCCTACTTCCGCATTCCCACTTCCGCATTCAATTTTACCGTTTCCACCCAAGAGTTTATCAATTGAAATTGCTGCCCGGCGGCCGGCGGCAATGGCTTCAATCACCGTTGCCGGGCCATTGGCTGCATCACCGCCGGCAAAGACGCCTTGCATCTCGGTTTCCTGGGTGTCTTTATTAATTGCTATCAGGCCCTTTTCGACCGGCAGCGACAGCTGATCATCCAGGAAACAAAAATCCTGACAAAAAGCCGTCTCACTGGCCTGACCGATGGCCAAGATGACCTGATCCGCCTCGACCGTGGTCTTGGCGTCATCGAAATAAGGACAGAAATTGCCCTGGTCATCAAAAACCGAGGAACAGCGCACGAGCTCCAAACCGGACACCTTACCGTCAGTTGCCACAATTTTATCCGGCCCCCAGGAATACAACATCTCGACCCCTTCTTGCCGGGCCTGTTCGATCTCCCAGGGGTTGGCCGGCATTTCCGCTTCGCTTTCCAGACAGGCCAGGGTCACCGTTCGGGCGCCCAGACGCCGTGGCCGTGAGCGCCACATCCACCGCCACATTGCCGCCTCCGATAACGACTACCCGATCTTTAACCGGCATATCCCGCCCTCAGCTACCGAAGCCAGGAATTCCACTCCCCAGTGAACATCTGTCAGATCGGATCCCTCCAGTTCTATTCGGCGGCTAAAGCTGGGCGCCGACGGCAATGAAAACGGCCTGAAAACCATCACTTTTTAATTGCTCGATTTCATAATCGACTCCCAGCTTCTGATTGAGTCTTCAGTTCGATTCCGGTGCTCAGGATCAGATCTATCTCTTTGTCGAGAACCTCCTCCGGCAGGCGGTAAAAAGGTATGCCATAGCGCATCATCCCGCCCGCTCGCGGCCGTGCTTCAAAGATGGTGACCCGATGGCCCTGTTTTCTGAGATAGAAGGCCGCCGATCAAACCGGCCGGACCGGCACCGATCACGGCGACTTTGCGGCCGCTGTCCGGGGCCGTATGCGACATCCAATCCGACAGATCACCCGCTTTATCCGCAGCATAGCGTTTGGCCGCACAAATGGAAATGGGCTGATTGACTTCACCCCTTTTGCAGGCGGTTTCACAGGGGTGGGTGCAGACCCTGCCCAGGATTCCGGGAAACGGCGCTTTTTCAATGATCAGTTTGCAGGCTTCATCCATTTTGCCCTGGGAAATGAACCTGAGATAACCGGGGATATCGATGCCGGCCGGGCAGGCACTGACACACAGGGGCTTGTCGGGGACCAGTTCCTCGGGCCCAACGCTGCGCAGTGTTCTGGTGATATCCAAGATTTTTATGCCATTGGGACAGGCATCCTCACAGCGTCCGCAGGTTGCACAAAACCAGGGCATGGGGGATGCGGAAATTTCATCGATTAAATCCAGCTCGACATGCCGAATCAAGCGTCGGATATTAAATCCGTTGACACCGGTGATGGGGCAGGCCGAACTGCAGCGTCCGCACTGTTCGCAGTATCTGAACATTTCGATGTCGTTGAATCTTGCTGCAAAACTTTGATTATCGCTCATGGTCAGAAACCTTTTTCAGCACAATCTTCTTAATTTTCTGAAGACATGGTAGAGCAGTCAAATTGCAAATATCCATTTAAAAACCAATATTCCATCATTCCACTATTCCATTTTCGGGGCAAATTCGGAAATTCCAAAAAACCTATATATTCTCATTCGGTTATAGAAATTCCGAGCCGTTTAATCATTCCAACCCCAGCGCTTTCGTCATGTCGCGCATGGTATTGGCAAACTTGGGACCATCGGCCGCCGAACACCAGATATTCCAGAGCTTCTCCGGGTCGAAGCCGGCCTTGGCAATTTTTCTCTTCGTGCGGTTCACCCGCTTTTCGGCCGCATAGTTTCCGGTAATATAGTGACAGGTCGGAAACTCGCACCCGGCCACCAGCACACCGGCTGCCCCCAATTCAAAAGGCCGCTGCATCATTTTCATGGATACCCGGGCAGAACACATCACCCGAATTAACCGTGCATGGGAGGGATATTGCAGTCGGCTGACCCCGGCCATGTCCACGCCGCCCAGCGCGCACCAGTGACAGACAAAGGCAATGATTTTTTTCGCGGGGTCCGCCTCCAGGGCAGCTTCCACCTGGGCAAATACCTGGTCGTCGGAATAATGCACGATGCTGATGCACTCTTGAGGGCAATCCGCAGCACACAGGCCGCAGCCCTTGCACAGCGCCTTGATGACCGCGGGATTTTTTTCATCATCCACTTCAATCGCATGGTAGGGACAACGTTTGGAACACAGACCGCACTGATTGCAATCGGGCAGATTGATGTCGGCCACAATACCTTCGGCTTCGATGTAGCCTCTTTTCATGGGAATGGATGCCTTCATGGCCGCCCCGATCCCCTCTTCACAGCTTTCTTTAAAAGTCATGGGTGCTTTGGCACAGCCGGCCAGGGAAATCCCATCGGTGGCAAATTCCAGCGGACCGAGTTTGACGTGGGATTCCTGGAAAAAGCCATCCGGATTGCCGGATACTTTTAAATGCCCCTTGATCTGCTCAACCGTCTCGTTGCCTTTGAAAGCGGTGGTTAATACCAACAGGTCGGCCGGAACGGTAAATTCTCGGCCCAGCAGTAGATCGTATACTTTAACGGCCAGATTTCCGTTGTCTTTGACGACCTGGGGGTAACGATCATCCGGGAATCGCAAAAATTTCACGCCCAGCCGCTTGGCTGCCTGCTGAGCGGTGCCCTCTTCCTTGATCAAACTCATATCCCGGTATAAAATATGGACATTGGCATCTTGGCGCAGGTGCTTCAGGGCCAGGGCGTTTTTGACCGAAGCATGACAGCCGACGCTGCAGCAGCCCCGCAGTTCATTTTTTGAATTGACACAACTGATCATGACGACATCTTTAACATCGCCAATCTGTTTGTCTTTTAACTTGCTGTCCAGCTGAAGCTGGGTAATCACGCGCGGGTCGTTGCCGTATTCAAACTGGCCCTCGGGTTCGAGCTCTTTCATACCGGTCGCCACGATGACCGTGGATATATCGAGCGCCTCCATGGATTCAGCCCCATTGGCCTTCAGCTTAACCTTATAATTTCCGATATACCCGTCTACCGCGTCGATCTGGGTATCCGTGTAGACTTTGATGTTGGGATTTGATTCGACTTCATTGACCTTGGCCTGAATCACTTTAACCGCCGGAGTTTTGTGGTTGTCATGGGATACGAAGCAGATCTGATTCAAAATACCGCCCAGCCGGGATTCTTTTTCTACGAGATACGCCTTAAATCCCTGATTCGCAACGCTCAGGGCCGCATTCATTCCGGCCATGCCGCCGCCGATAATCAAACAATCGGTTTTCACCGGAAGCCTGATCTCCTGACCCTCTTCCAACAAAGCGGCCTTGGCCACACCCATTTTAATCAGATCTTTGGCTTTGGCGGTGGCAATCTCCGGCTCCTTCATGTGCACCCAGGAGACCTGTTCACGGATACTGACAAACTCGAGCAGATAAGGGTTTACCCCGGCCTCTTTGGCGGTGCGCTTGAAAAGCGGCTCGTGGGTCCTGGGGGTACAGGCGGAAATGACGACCCGGTTAAGCCGATTTTCCTGGATCAATTCCTTCATGCGCGTCAGATAGTCAACCGAACAGGACCAGCGCCCCTCATCGGCAAAGACTACATTTTCCAGCGTCATGGCATATTCAACCAGTTCCGGAACGTTTAGCACCCCGGCGATATTCGTCCCGCAATCGCAGACAAAAACCCCGATTCGGATTTCTTCCTCACTCATTGAGTTTTCCTCAATTTATATTTATTACCAACTAAACCGGATCCGCCTGAGGCGGAAAACCAAAAAAGATCCATCACGAAAGCACGAAAGGACGAAAACACGAATAAAAACGAGATAAATTTCGTGTTTTCGTGATGAACATATTTATGCATAAAATGCAAAGAATTCACACCTAAGACTTTAATGTCCTTTTCCGACTTCCGCCTTCCGACTTCCCACTTCCGAAACGGCTTTCATGCTGGCGGCCGTCGCCTGGGCCACCGACTCTGCAATATCGATCGGCCCGGTGGCGCCGCCGCAAAGATAGATGCCTTCTACCTGGGTTTCCAGCGGTGACAGCAGCGGATCTTTTTCTTTAAAATAGCCCAGCTCATCCAGCTCGATCTTCAGGGTCTTGGCCAGGCGCTTGTTGCGGTCATTGGCCATAACGCCGGTGGCGAGCACCAGCATTTCGACTTCACATTGGCCCGGCTCACCGGTGTCCAGGTCTTCATATTTTAGCGTTAAATTTTTGGTTGCCGGATCTTCGGTCACGTCATAGGGTCGTCCCCGGACATAGCGCACGCCGTTTTCATTGGCCTTGCGGTAAAAATCCCAGAATCCTTTGCCGTAAGCTTTCAGGTCATTATAAAATATGGTTGTGTCCACCGACTCATCGTGTTCCTTGGTGATGATCGTTTGCTTGGCTGAAATCATACAGCAGATCTTGGAGCAATACGGTGTTCCTTTGCCCTCAGCCAGACCGCGCCCGGCACATTGTATCCAGGCAATTTTTTTAGGATGCGTTTGATCCGATGGTCTGATGATTTCCCCGGACGTCGGCCCACCGGCATTCATGAGCCGCTCAAACTCGGTATTGGAGATGACATTTTCGTAAACATCGTATCCGAGCAGGTCGCCGGCCGGCGGCGCATTTTTTATACCGGTAGCGACCACAATGCTTTTAACTTCAAGGCTGACGTTCTTGTTCGACTGCCACAGGACAATCGCATTTTTGCCTTCCTTCTCGCAGGCCTTGACACAGAATGCAATCGGACATTCGCGGCACTGACTGCAATCCACCGCGCAGCCTCCGATGCAGGCTCCATTTTCGCGCATCTCGCCAAACCTGCAACTCGGATCCACTTTCACGACATTGGGGACCGCCTGGGGAAACGCCATGGAAATCAGCTTGCGCTGGCCGCCGATTTTGCCGTCCATCTCATCCGGCACACTGACCGGGCAGGCCTCGACACAGGCCCCGCAGCCGGTACATTTATCCTCGTCGACATACATCGGCTTTTTGGCCAACTTGACTTTAAAGGTGTCCTTGACTTTTTTGACCTTGCGAACCTCGGTGTTGGTCATAATTTCGATGTTTTCATGATTGTCGACCTCGTACATCTGCGGGGCTTCGATGCAGATGGAGCAATCATTGGTCGGAAAGGTCTTGTCCAGCCTGGCCATCATGCCGCCGATGCTGGCGGTATCGTCGATCAAATAAACTTTGGTTCCATACTTGGCAGCATTCATGGCGCAGTTAATGCCGGCGATTCCGCCACCAATCACCAGTATTGAATCACTCATGAGATCTCCTAAAATCACGCGCTACGCGCGTTATTGGAGTAGTGGAAGGTTGGAGTGTTGGAGAATTGGGTTTAAGAAATGATGTCGCCATTTTAAATCGATTCAAATTCTCTTTATCCAGCACCCCAATACTCCATCACTCCAATACTCCAGTTTTTCTATCTAAATCTCGGTAATGATAATCGCATCCGACTTGCACACCGCCTTACAGGTCAGGCAACCCAGGCAGTTTTGCGGCCTGACCGGAATGGCTTTATGCGGCATTTCGAAAACATCCGTCGGACACATCAGCAGGCATTCTTCGCAGGAATCACAGCGGTCTGCATCCACGTAAATCAGATATACTTCGTAATCTCTTAATACTTTGCCCATTGGTTTTCCTTTTTCAGCCGCGGCATATGACTTCGCAGTTAAAAACCGCTCCCACAATCTGTGTGCTTAAACTTTTTATATAACCATATTCCTTTATTAAAAACTCGCAACGCGCAGCAAGTAACCCACATCACGTAACCCGCAACCCGCACCTTGTAACCCGCAACACGAAGCCCCGGCCTAACGTTCGTCAAACTCTTTCCACTTATAGTCGATCAGCTCCAGCAGAACGCCGTTCATCTTTTTGGGGTGCACAAAAGTAAACTCACAATCCCTGAAGGGACGGGCCCCTCCGATAAACGGGTAGTCCTGTTGCTTTAAATCTTCCATGGCCGCGCGGGTGTTGTCGACATTGAAACTGATCAGCATAACCCCTTCGCCTCTTTTTTCAATGAATCTGGCAACATCGCCGTCGGGCGTTGTGGATTCCATCAGCTCGAATCCAACCTCGCCGACCCAGTACCTGGCAACCTTTATTTTCTCGGGTTCGTCGATATATTCGTCATCCGGTTTTTCTTTTCCCAAGACCGGCTCCCAAACTTTTCGTGCTTCATCCAAATTTTTGACCGCAATGCAGATATGGTCGACTTTGTTGACTTTCATCTTTTACCCCCCTTAAATTGCAGAAGACAGATAACCTCATAATTATTTATTTTTAACTACCGGCTATTCGATATTTGTTATTGTTTTCAGAAACCTGACAACAAAGATGTTTAAATTCGACCTTTATCCTTGAAGTTTATACCATAGATCCCTATACCTTATACCTGGTTTATCCATCCAGCATCCAGTATCAAGTACCCAGTATCGAGAAATCAGCATCTTACAACCCGTGGGAATTAGAATGTGACTTTCTCCAGCGGCACCGTAATCGCATGATCCGGGCAGACGCACCCACACTCATTGCAATCCTCGCACAAAAATTCGGTGATCACCGGCCGGCCATCCTGAACCCGGATAGCTTCATCGGGACATATTTCGACGCACAACGGCTCGCTAAAGCCGCCACACATGCCGCATTTATCTAAATCAATTTGAGCAGCCATATTGTTTCTCCTGAATTCAGTATTCGATTATGTTTTAAATTATCTGTATCTTTTGAGAAATTGCCTCGAGCATACGAGTTATAAGTTATTGGCTATTTGTTATTTTTTATTGGAATTGAGAGAGTGAATCATTTAACAATTCCGACTGAATATTTAGAAATTAGATCAAAAACCACTTTATCTATTAACATATAACGAATAACTTTTTTCCTCACATCACTCGGCCTTATAAAGCCGCATGACGGTCTCACCTTGTCCCCGGGCAATGGCCTTTTGCATCTCTATTTTCAGGGGAATGTTCATAAACACACTGACATCCTCTAAAATGGCCTGGTACATCCGCTCCCGGCTCAGGGCGACTTCTTCCATGGGAACGCCGAATTCCTTGGCCCAGGACGGCCAGGGATCCCGGGTACATTTGATCAAAATCTCACCCTCGGATTCCCCCTTTTCAAGCGTCGCCAAACCACCGTCATTAATCCAGAGACCGGCCAGCGCTTTACCCAGAATCATCATAAAGCCTTCTTCGCCCTTCAACCAGTTCATCCTGGGAAGAATGCTTTTGCCGATGTCCCTGCCAAAAACCTCGGCCGCTCGCAGGGCGACATCCAGCGGCTTTGCACCGCCGCCGGCAAATTCCACGGCAACCTGCCGCCACCGGTAATATGTTTTTCCGATTTCATTCTGGGCGCTGTGCATCGCCCGCCACAGTTTTGTTATTTCTTTCTCGGCATCAACTGGCATGGTATACCTCCTTTTTAGATACGGATCCCGATCCGGTAGCCGTCGTGGACCGCGCTGGAAAGGTTACGCGGAATCAGTGCATCACCAATGACAAACAGTTCAATTCCTTCGGATTGAACCGCTTTTTTCAAACTCTCATTCGGCTCCCTTTGGCTCAAAACAATCGTGTCACATTTAATCGGCCACTGATATCCGTCGTAAGTTTTTACAACAATACCATCGTCGGACACTTCCACGACATCGCAATCACTGTAGGACGTAATGCCGTTTTGCCGCATATAAATCACATATCGCCACTTAAATGAGGGATTGACATCGAAGCCGGCACTCTTGTCTTTTCCGACCAGGGTGACTTTTTTGCCCTGCTTGGCCAGGTACAACGCACAGCCGATACCGGGCTTGCGGTTGCCCCAGACCACGACCTTCTCACCGACTTCGGCCCGGCCGCTCATGACATCTGCCAGGCTGACGACTTTAGCGGAATCAGCACCGACGCCCGCGAGGTTCGAATAAACCGGGCCGGTTGCCAGCACCACGGAGTCCGGCATTTCTTCTTCAATCAACGCTTCGGTCACTTCGGTTCCGAGATGAAACTCAACCCCCTCTTTTTCACACATCACCTTCTGGTACTCGATACAGGTCCACAGCTCATCATCTCCATAGGGTGCATTCCTGGCTTCATTCAGGGTCCCGCCGATCACATCGCGTTTGTCATAAACATGCACCTCGTGGCCCCGCCGGGCAGCCATATAGGCACATTCGAGGCCGGCCGGTCCGGCACCGACGATCATGATCTCTTTTTCTTCTTCGGCCGGCGGCGGATCGGCAAATTCCGGGGTGGCTTCATGGGCGCAGACCGGATTGATATAGCAGGTCATGGGCGCGTCCCTGAACAAGCGCGCCAGGCAAAGGTTGCAGGCCACACAATGCCGAATTTCATCTTCGCGGCCTTCAAGCACTTTCTTGGGCATCAAGGGATCGGCGATCATCGAACGGCAGATTTCCCAGATATCCAGCTCACCGGCGCCGGTCTTCTCATTGGGCAGTCCGGGTTTAAACAAGCGGTAGGCCATCTGAATCGGAACATTGACGTGTTCCTTGGCCCGTTTGGCCAGATGAACCCAGTTGCCCATGGGAATGTCGCGGCTGATGACCGGATAGATGGATTCCTGCCAGCCCAGAGTGCAGCTGATATAGTCTACCCCGGCTTCCTCAGCGATTTTGTACGATTCGATCGATTCTTCTTGGGTATTGCCGCGCACGTCGTCCAGAAGCTCTTCCAGGCACAGGCGGATGCCGACCGGCATATCCGGCGGACAAACGGCCTTAACGCCCTGGATGACCTCCACCACCGCCTGCATTCTGCCGCGGATGTCACCGCCATATTCATCCGTGCGGCGGTTGGTATAGCTGGAGATAAAATTGGAAATCAAGTATCCGACGATGCCCGAAATCTCCATTACATCGAAACCGGCTTCGATGCCTCTTTTGGCGGCATCGACATGCTGCTGGATCATCTCTTTAATTTCCGCCTTGGACATTTCATACATGGGTTTGAAGATTCGAAGCCGTTGGGGCACGGTCGAAGGCCCATGGCCGGATTCGGCCTCCACCGCGCCGACCCGACCGCAGTCCATCAACTGGAAGCCGGCAACGGCCCGTTCCTCGTGGATTGCATCGGCAATTCGCTTTAAGCCCGGGATAAATTTATCGTCCCAGGCAGCGGCCTGGCCGACATAGCCCTGGCCCTTGCCGGCTTCATCCATATAAACTCCCTGCATAAAGCACAATCCGCCCACAACCCCCTTGGCGCGCTGCCGCATATAGGCCACACCCGAATCGGTGATAAAGCCGTCAAGTCCGTTTAAATTTTCCTCGGTGGCCGCATATTTGATGCGGTTCGGCACCAGGAGATTACCGATCTGAATCGGCTTGAACAGGTGCGGATAGCTTTTGGCGCCCGGATATTCCGAATAATCCCATTCAAATAAAGTTTTTGCCATAATTACACCCTCCTACTTGTTTGAGTGATTTGCCTTAAAAGCTCCTACCATAAGCTCAAAAATACTTTCCAAATTATCAAATAGCGAATATGACATATCTTTCAGCAGCCAGCGGCTGATAACATGGTCCATTGTCCCGACAAATATATCGCGTGCCGCCCGGGGATTGAGGTCCGCTTTCATTTCGCCGCTCTTGCGGCCTTCCTCGAATATGTCGATTAGATAAGCATAGAAATTTTTAACATTGGAATAAACTTCGGTATTTAAAAAATTGGCGTTGGTTTTAAGAAACAGATACACGATCTTGGCGTCCAGCGGGGATTGTTCAACCCGGCGCATATACCACCACAGATATTTGCGCAGTTTGTTGACAGCCCCTTTAACGCCGAATAACTGCTCATCCAGATCCCGCACCAGCTCGGATACCCAGAGGTCCGGAATCATCAGCAGCAAGGCTTCTTTGCCTTGAAAATACTCGTAAAGCGCGGCTTCGGAAAGTCCCGCCCGCCTCGAGATATCGACAATGGTGGTCTTCTGGTAGCCCTGCTCGGCAAAAAGCTTTTTGGCAGAGTTGATGATGCGTTCGCGGGTGTGTTCTTTGGAGCTGTTTTTGGCCATTGGGTTTTGATCGGCAACCATTCGGACTATCGTTTAAAATTAAGTTAAAATATTTTTAATTTACTGTTATTAATATTAATATTTTTTCGAATGATGTTTAGAATTTAATAAAATTTAGATCAGAATGGGGTGAGCCGATTTAAATATATTGAAATTGTCAATCAAATTTCAGATATCATTTTGCAACAGTCTAAATAAATAATTGGCATTAAGTCTTGATATAACTGTTATCATTGATAATTATTATGGATAAAATTAATTTTCGATAAATACCGAATAGCATTCGGAAAAAAACCTGTCAAGCAAAAACCTGGTACTTCAGTTAAAAATGCATTGAAAACAAACTTCACGGTTGATTTCCTGCTAAAAATGAACTGTTTTGCAGAAATATGAACCATTCAATGGTTCACAAATGGAACGTTTTGGAGGAAAAATGAAATCAATTACGATTCACGGTATTGATGATCCACTCGCTGAGCTCATAAAATCAAGGGCTCAGGCAGAAGGGTTGAGTATCAACAAAACTGTTAAAAAACTTCTTGAAGAATCGCTCGGTGTTAAGCCGCGAACAAAAAGCATAAATCGAGGTGACTTCGAAGAGTTTTGCGGTATCTGGTCGGATTCCGACCTCGCAGAGTTTGAAGAGAAAACGAAGGATCTAGGAAATATCAATAATGAGGATTGGAAGTGAAAAATATTGTAATAGACACAAATGCTTATACACGACTTTTGACGGGTGAAGACGATGTGCTGGATGTTATTGGAACAGCCGAAATAGTATACATTTCGATTTTCGTCCTTGGTGAGCTTTATGCCGGATTTGCGGGCGGCACAAAAGAACGTGGGAACAAGGACGCGCTCAATAGCTTTTTACTCAAGCCCTCGGTCAAAATTTTAAACGCGACCGCTGAGACTGCCAAAATCTTCGGCATGGTGAAACAAAATCTTAAAAAGGCGGGAACGCCACTACCCATTAATGATGTGTGGATTGCGGCGCATGCCCTCGAAACCGGATCGACTCTAATCACCTATGACAGACAATTTAAAAAAATTGCAGGCTTACGGCGGTGGGATGAAGAGTGAAGGGTGGTTTCTGCAACCATTCAGGGTCATCAGGATTCACGCAAATATTTTTTTGGAATTGAAAAAAATGTTCATTATGAACTTATATCAAATAAATAGTAACCAATAGTAACCAATAACTCATTTGGGCAGAAGTGACCGATAATACGTATCGATTGTATACACCGCAGCCAACGGATTATGCCCCAGCAGTCGGTCTTTAGCCGCCAGAACCGTGCAGGGCGCATCGGCATATTTTAAGAAAAGGGAATCATGACCCACGCACAATCCCATGACGATATTGAATTCCGTCTTTTCTTCGTTCATCACAAAGGCCTGGGCAATCGGGTTGCACATGGATTCAAAACAGCCGATGTTGATTTTCTGATCATCGCGAACCCCGATATCCTCTTTCGGCGTCCGTCCCATTTTGCACAGGGCTGAAACCACTTCAAAGCCCGCCGAAGCAAATAATTTCTCAACGATTTTGGCTTCCGGCCGCAACCCCAGGCAGAATGCCAATCCGAGCCGCTTGTATTGCATGCGCCGGGCAAACTCGACGGTCTCCTGGATACGCGGTTTGACGGGCTTGACATGCTCATAGCCGATCTCCTTATTTGCATACCCTTCAGCCTCCTGAATCGATGCCTGCCTGGCAAACTCCAGGATATCAGGCTTTTTTAACTCCTCGGCAGCCGCGTCAACGACAGCCTGATAATTATTTGTCGGACAAAAAGACGGGGATTTGCCGTCTTCCGTCTGACACAACCGATCCTTGGTTTGAATCGGGCAGCGTGCACATCCGGCCAGTTCTTTCGTCATGGTTTACCTCCAGTTTAGTTTGCAGAATTTAGAAGACAGATGTCAGAGGACAGAGGAAAGATCACTGAATTGTGTTTTTTTACTATTCCGACTTCCGCATTCCGAATTCCGAATTCAATTTACCCTATACCTTAAACCTTATTCCAACTGTTTTTTACTCCTGACACCTGAAACCTGACACCTGAAACCTCTTTACGCATCCAGCATCCAGTATCCAGCATCCAGCATCCAGCATCTACAGCAGCGGTTCCAACTCATCTGCCTTGGAAAATAGGCCGAAAATCCCGCCGGTATGAATGAATATTACCCGTTCCCCGAAACATTTCGGATCACGCTTTAATTCCTCGATCATTCCGTAAAACGCTTTGCCGGTGTAAACCGGGTCCAAGAATATCCCTTCAGTTTGCGCCACTTCCTTTATCAGCTTCAGCTCTTCGGCCTGCGACATCCCATAGCCGCGTCCGACATAGCCATCGATGATTTCAATATCCCGTTGCCGGTCAAAATCAATATCAAGATGATAGTCGGCGATAGCGTTTTCGCAGATCGTGCCGATTGCACGAATAAAATATTCCCGATCGTCACAAACATTGACGCCGGCAATCCGTGCGTTCACCTCAAATATTTTGGCCCCCAGGATCAATCCGGCACTGGTCCCGCCGGAGCCTGCCGCACTGATAATGGTGCAGGGCTGATGGGCGCCGCCCAGCGTGGTGGTGATATCATTGACCAGTTCTTCGGTGGCGCGGACATATCCCAGGGCACCCAGGGCCGTGGAAGCGCCTTCGGGTATGGTGTAGGGTTTTCGCCCGGCCTCCTGCAATGCGGCGGCCTCATGCGCCATTAATTCATCCCGATTTTTGTAATCCTGCGGTGTAATCCAAACAATTTCCGCCCCGGCCATGCGATCCAGCAAAATATTGCCCTCGGTCGGCGGTGGGTTAGCGGGGTCCGGTGTGCGCAGCAGCAGCCGGCAGTCTAGCCCCAGCATGGCAGCCGCGATAGCGGTCGCCCGGCAGTGATTGGACTGGGCGCCCCCGCAGGTGATCACGGTATCGGCCTTTTGGCCGAGGGCATCGGCCAGGACAAATTCCAGTTTGCGAATTTTGTTGCCGGAAAGGGCGGCACCGGTCAAATCGTCGCGTTTGATATATAGTTCAACGCCGAGCTTTTGACTCATACGCCGCAACGGCTGCATCGGTGTCGGCAAACTTGCCAGCTTGATCTGGGGCGGAAACGCTAGGCTGCATGTTGTCATTTTATACTGTCCTTTAAAATTATATTTCGTTCATCTTTTTACCCGATTTGGCTGGTGGCTTTTTAGGCCGGAGATTGAGCAAAACCCTGAACCTATGAACCCTTGAGCCTCTGAACCCTGAAGGATTTTCTATCTTTTAGCCGGGGTTTTCATATACTAAAAGCACCTATGAGTAAAGAAAAGATTTCACTGGCTTGGCCGGCAGATCAATTGACACCGGCAGATATATAATCCGCACGCCGACCATGATTCAAGATCCCTTTTGTCCAATCCAGCACTATCTCGATCACAAGCAACCTGTCCTTGACGCCATAACTTCATTTTGATACCTAAGGGATATTACAATAGTTTAGATGATTTCAGAATTGCACATTTCGGCAAGAAATCTTACGGTCCGATTCCGTCCAATTTGAATGTGATTCCCGGTGGTTTTTTAGCATGAAATTGTGATAGAGGTTAATAACTTGTTCTTTCGATATCTGCTTTTCCCAGTTGTTCTGATTTTGTTTTTGTTCTTTTCAATGACGTACGCTTGCGCTAATGATGCCATAAACAAAGAGCACAAATGGTTTTTGACCATTTACGGTGGGCCTTCGGCCCAACCTGACCTTGAAAATGTGTTAGCCTTTAATATGCGTTTTGAAGATGATACCTACTTAGGCGTGGCAGCCTTAGCGAGAGAATTTTGGCGCTATGATAAATGGATCAGCTTTGAAGTTGAAGGTCAGGTCGGTAAATATTTCGGCAACGAACACCAATGGCAATTTAACGGATTGATAATCGGACGTTGGCACCGGTTTCCGTGGGATAAATACTTAGACACAAGCTTTGCCGTCGGCGATGGATTATCCTACAACACTGAAACTTCCAAAGTTGAAAAAGAGGACGATCAAGATGCTGGGAAGTGGCTCAACTACCTGATGTTTGAAATAACCCTCGGACTGCCGAAATATTCTCGGTGGAATTTCGTGTATCGTATACATCACCGTTCGAGCATTAGAGAAAGCATTGGCGCTGGCGCTTCCAACTTTGTAGCTTTTGGTATAAAATACAGTTTTTAGATTTCGAAACTTCAGATACTGCAACGAATCGGCAAAATTGAGTAAAAAAACCCTGGACAATTGCACTGCTGCAAGGGAGGTAATCCGCATATGAGCAAAGAGCCTATTTCCGTCATTGAACTGAATCAGTTGGACCCAAAACAAAGAGGACAGGCATATGGTGAAGCGGCCAGACAGAAAATTGCAACAATTATAGCTGTCTATCGTGAAATTTTCAACCGCATCACCGGTGAAACCTGGGAAGAAACCGTTGTTCGAGGTGCGCCGTTTATTCTCAAGGCCAAAGCTTTTGCACCGGATCTGGTAGAAGAAATTCAGGGCATCGCCGATGGAGCCAATCGTGCGTTTGAAGATATTTTTCTGCTAAATGCCCGTTCCGAGATCCTTTTCAATCCCCAGGTACTGGCCCAGGAATGCACCACGATGGCCGCCTTGCCCGAGGTCACTAAAAATGGCGACACCCTGCTGGCCCAAAACTGGGACTGGTACAACGAGGTGAAAAATTGTCAGGTGATCCTTAAAATCGGTCAGCGGGGGGGAAAGCCTGCGCTGGTGACATTTACCGAAGCCGGACAGCTGGCTAAAATCGGCATGAACGCCGCCGGCATCGGTCTCGTGGTCAACAATCTGACCTCCGATCAACCCCGGACCGGCGTACCCTGGATATTTCTGACCCGGCGTATTCTGGAATCATCCCATCTGGCCCAGGCTTTGGGATACGTATTAAATTCCGCCCGAGCCCATTCAATAAACTTTCTCATCGGGTTCGCCGCAGGAGAAGCCGTCAGTCTGGAAACCTCTCCGGTGGAAGCGCATGTGTTGTGGCCTGAAAATGGAACCTGCGTTCACACGAATCATTACCTGGTGCCGGGCCAAGATTTCCGTGACCTCAAACCGCTGCGGGATCCGTACCTGTCCACCTACCTACGCTGCCGGCGCGCTCAAAAGGGCATGGCCGAATTAAAGGGCGAAATCGATGTCAGGGGAATCCAAAATATTCTTAAAGATCACATGGACAAACCTTTTTCTGTCTGTATCCACCAGAACCCGGCAGTCGAACCGATGCGCCAAATCGTCACCTGCCTGTCGATTGTCATGAATCTGAGCCAAAGACAGATCCACTATACGCTCGGCAATCCCTGCCGGGGAGAGGTTCAGACGATTGAGCTAGACGGGTAACAATGTTTATCCCTATGGTTTTGGGAAACATAAAATTAAAATAGTAACCCTATCAACCGGTCATCTCTTCGCCTCCAAATGGCCCAAGTAAGGAGAACATATGTCAACAACGGAAATCTGCTTTATGACGGCAACCGAAATGGTTCAGCGGATTCGTGCCGGGGAGTTGTCCTGCCGCGAGGTAATGGAGGCCCACCTGGCTCAAATCGAACGCGTAAACCCGATCGTCAATGCCATCGTTACCCGCATACCTTCCGAACAGGCCCTGGCCCTGGCCGATGCGGCGGATGAGGCCCTGGTGCAGGGCAAAGATATCGGACCGCTGCATGGGCTTCCCATCGCCCACAAAGATCTGGTTCCGACCAAGGGATTGCGCACGACTTTCGGCTCGCCCATATTCAAAGACTTTATTCCTGAAGATGATGGTTTAATCGTCGAAAGGCTCAAGAACGCCGGCGCCATCACCATCGGGAAGACCAATACACCGGAATTCGGCGCCGGATCGCAGACGTTTAATCCGGTCTTCGGGGAAACCCTGAATCCCTATGATACCACCAAAACCTGTGGCGGCAGCAGCGGCGGAGCAGCCGTAGCGCTGGCCTGCGGCATGCTTCCCCTGGCCGACGGCAGTGACATGGGCGGGTCCCTGCGCAATCCGGGCAATTTTTGCAATATCACCGGGTTCCGCCCGTCTCCCGGCCGGGTCCCGGTATGGCCGAGATTGGCGGCCTGGTTTCCCATACCGGTACAAGGACCGATGGCCCGCACCGTGCAGGATGTGGCGCTGATGCTGAGCACGATCGCCGGCCCGGATGCCCGCAGCCCCATCGCCATTGCCGAACAGGGCAATTTGTTCAGCCAAGCACTCGAGCGCGATTTTAAGGATGTCAAGATCGCCTGGAGCAAAGACCTGGGAGAATTGCCCGTGGACCCGCGGGTCACCCGGGCGCTTGAAAATCAACGCCATGTGTTTGAAGATCTGGGCTGTATCGTGGAAGACGACCAGCCGGATTTTCGCGATGCCGATGAAATCTTTAAAGTCTGGCGCGCCTGGGGTTTCGAGCTGCAATACGGCGACCTTATGCAAAAACAACGCGATTTAATGAAAGACACCGTGATCTGGAACATCGAGGAGGGGCAGCAGCTGACCGGCCCCCAGATCGGCCGGGCCGAGATTAAACGCGCCGATCTCTATCACCGGGTGCGGGAGTTTATGGAAACCTATGAATTTTTGATCTGTCCGGTCAACCAGGTCCCGCCATTTGACATCAACCAGCGCTGGATAAAAGAAATCAACGGTGTCCAAATGGAAACCTATATCGACTGGATGAAAAGCTGCTACTACATCACCGTCACCGGCCACCCTGCTATTTCGGTGCCTAGCGGATTTACGCCGGAAGGGCTGCCGGTGGGAATGCAGATCGTCGGCCGCCACAATGACGACTTCGGTGTGCTGCAGCTGGCCAATGCGTTTGAAAAGGCCACGAAATTCTGGCAGCAACATCCAACGATAGCAGAATAAGAGATTGGGCGGAAGCATCCGTCGTTATAAGAGCCGTAAACTCAGTTAAGCATATTGAGACAATAAAAGTTCCAAACCTCAAGCACCAAATTACAAATAAATCTCAAATTACAATACTCAATGCCCCAAACAACAGCCATCGGTGCAATGCCTCGCTATGCAACTCAATGTGTGCCGGTAATGGAAGCATGTCCACAATGGGAGGCGGTCCATTTGTTTGAGATTTTGAATTTCGATCATTGGAAATTATTTGGGTTTTGTATTTTGTTATTTGGAATTTTAGCTAAGCTGCTAACTTACTTACAATCAGCCGAACCAATGAACTATTCGAGAAGCCCGGAATCTAATTTTTAGCAGATTGACACACATTCCACTTTGTGGCATAAAGAGTAAGCTTCTAGCCATTTTATAGCTATCAAAACTTCTAACAGCAAGGGTGAATACCATGGACAATAAAGTCTATATTGTTCAATGCGAGGATTATGCTGAAACCGATATTAAGGTCAAGTCCCTGATGGATCTGATGGGCGGTATGCAGCGGTTTGCCAAGCCGGGCGAAAAAATTGTTCTCAAAGTCAATTTGCTGCGCGAAGCCAGACCCGAAGCGGCGGTTTGCACCCACCCGGCAGTGGCGGCGGCTGTCGGCGCCCTGGTCAAAAATGAAGGCGCGCATGCCGTCCTGGCCGACTCGCCCGGCGGCGGTTTCCGATACAACGAAAAAACCCTGGACAAGATTTATCGCACCAGCGGGATGCATCAGGCCGCGCAACAGGCCGGATTTGAGCTCAATCGGGATACCACCTCCAGACCGGCCTCGTATGCTGCCGGTATTTTAACCAAACATTTCGACATTATCACACCGGTATATGAAGCCAGTGCCGTATTTAATCTTTGTAAAATGAAAACCCACCTGTTTACCATGATGACCGGCGCGGTAAAAAACATCTTTGGCGTCATTCCCGGATTGTCAAAACCCGGTTACCATGCAAAACTCCATGATCCGAAGCGCTTTGCCGGCATGCTGCTCGATCTGGCCCAGTATATCTCACCGCGGTTATCCATCATGGACGCCGTGCTCGCCATGGAAGGCAATGGCCCCGGTACCGGTGATCCAAGACAGGTCGGCTTGCTGATGGCCTCCGAAAGTCCTCTGGCGCTGGATGTAGCTGCCGGTGAAATAATGGGTATCGATCGCAAACAAAATTCGATTCTCATGGAGGCTGAGCGAAGAGACCTTCATCCCCATCGTATCGAGGATGTTGAAGTCATCGGAGCGGAGCTCTCCGAAGTGAAAGTGCCCGATTTCAAGCGGCCCCAGGTTGCACCCGGGAATTTCGGTTTGGACCCGATGCCATGGCATCAACGGCTTTTGCAGCCATACTTTAAAAATGCCTATACCGTCAGGCCCAAGGTCATCTGGGATCGGTGCATCGCCTGCGGCACATGCATCGATGGCTGCCCGATGGAAGCGATAAGCTTTGTCAGCGAAAAGGCGTTTATCGATGACGATAAATGCATCCGCTGCTATTGCTGCCATGAGTTATGTCCGGAAGTGGCCATCGGCCTGCACGGCAGTTGGCTGTATCAGCTGCTGGGGCCAACCTAAAAAGCCCGGAGTACCTACTATATTAAAGAAGCCTGAAAAGGATTCGCAGGAAGTTGCTGTTCATCTCTTTTTTCGAGTATTGGAGTGGTGGAGTTATGGAGTATTGGAAAATCACTTTAAAAAAGTAGTCAGGATCATTGCTCCAATACTCCAGCACGCCAACACTCCACTATAAGTTAACGGTAAAAATAAACTTTTATGCCCCCCGTTAACCATTAGCGCTTCGACCGCGCCCCCTGCAACATCTTTTCCGCTGCTGATATGGGATCGACTTTGCGGTCTTTCAGATCCTTGAGAAGTGCCCGATAGGCCGGCGTATCTTTGGCGCTGTCAAAGATCCGGTCTGCAGCCAGTTCCATGACCAGCTGGCGAAAAAAGTGATATTCCCATTTAAAGTTGTGTTCGGCAAAGGTACCGCTGTCGAGTAAAAATCGACGATGACCCCAAAAGGTATCCGCCAGTTCGGCAATCCCCTCATTTTTTACGGCCACTGTTTTCAGCACCGGGGGACGCCAATCGTTTTCAGATCTATTAGCCAGATTGAGCATGGCCTGCAGCTGTTCGACAACATCATCGGCCCCGGGATTATCCGCCTTGTTCACGATAAACAGATCGCCGATTTCGAGCAGACCGGCTTTCATAGCCTGAATATCATCCCCCATTCCCGGCAAGCTGACCACGGCGGTGGTATGCGCAAATTGAGCTATATCGACCTCATCCTGGCCAACGCCCACGGTTTCGATTATAATGACGTCATAGCCCATGGCATCGAAAACCAGCACCGTCTCCCGGGTGGTTTTACTCAACCCGCCGAGGTGGCCGCGGGTGGCCATCGATCGAATAAAGACCCCGTCGTCCTCGGCATGGCGGCGCATCCGGATCCGGTCTCCCAGCAGGGCTCCGCCGGATATTGGGCTCGAAGGATCAATCGCCACAACCGCCACTCGCATATCTCGGCTGCGAAATTCACTGATCAGGCAGTTAACCAGGGTTGATTTGCCGGATCCGGGCGGTCCGGTAACGCCCATAACAAATGCCCGGCCAGTATGGGGATAAAGGTGTTTAAGCACTCCGATACCCGCGGTATCCTCTTCTTCCAGCAGTCGAATCAGCCGGGCTCCCGCCAGTTGATTGCCATCGATTATCTTTTGGGCTAAATTTTGCGGCTTCAACTTCGATTCTCCTAATAAATATAAATCCGCCCAGAAAATAGCAGATCCAGGGTTGTAGATGGTTCTTTAAAAATTGGCCAATAGTTTTTGATACACAAGCGGGCGGATTTATTATTTTATGTTTCGCATAATTTTTGATTGTTTTTCATAATAGAGAGTTTTCCTTAAATATTCAATATTCAATCTAAAATATTCAATCTGTTTTTGGTGTCTTGGCGTGAGAGGACAATTGAATCCGGATTTTTACTTTTTTCTTGACTAAACATCGATGTAGCTAATATATAGCTATAAAGTAAATTATACGATTTGCGGGTAATTTAATGCAAAAATAGGTCTAATAATCTGAAATAATTTTAAATTCTTAATAAAAAAGGAGAGCACAATGGCCGATTTAAGCTGGTTGCCGCGAGAGTCAGGGATCAAGGACCACTTTTTATGGGGTGAGGAACATTTCTCGGACAAAGCCCCTGGGGTAATCTACGAAAAAAAACCCATTCGCGACCCTCAAGGGAATCCAATCGAAGATCTCTATTCCGCCTGGATCATCTTAAACAACCCCAATCAATACAACTCGTATACCACCGAGATGGTTAAAGGGGTTATTGCCGGTTTTCAGCGTGCATCGGCTGATGCTTCGGTGGTGGCGGCTGTCTTCACGGCCATGGGCGACAAGGCCTTTTGCACCGGCGGCAACACCAAAGAATATGCCGAGTACTATGCCGGCCGGCCCCAGGAATACGGCGCTTACATGGACCTCTTCAATGGCATGGTCGACGGCATTCTTAACTGCAAAAAGCCCACAATCTGCCGGGTCAACGGCATGCGGGTGGCCGGCGGCCAGGAAATCGGGATGGCGTGTGATACGGCTGTTTCAAGTGACCTGGCCATTTTCGGTCAAGCCGGCCCAAGACACGGCTCCGCGCCGGACGGCGGCAGTTCGGATTTTCTACCCTGGATGCTGCCGCTGGAATTGGCCATGTGGAACTGTGTTTCCTGCGAGATGTGGAGTGCCTACAAAATGAAGCAACTGGGGCTTATCTCCAAATGTGTACCGGTCATCAAAGACGATGGCCAGTGGGTACGCAATCCGGCAATAATTACCGATAAATATATCGATGACGGCGAAATCGTTTACGGCGAATTTAAAGGCGGTGAAGCGGCCAAAAAAGCCCGCGAGTACGTTAAAAATTCCACGACGGATTTTGAGCTCCTGGATGCAGAAGTCAATAAAATACTGTGGACCTACACCAACCTGTTTCCAGGCTGCCTCATTAAAAGTGTGGAAGGCATCCGGTTGAAGAAGAGATTTTTCTGGGATCAGGCCAAGACCATCAACCGCCACTGGCTGGCCGTCAACATGAATGCCGAAGCCTATCTCGGCTTTGCCGCATTCAACAGCAAGAAAATCACGGGCCAGGATGTGATCGATTTCATCGAATTCCGCCGACGCCAGGCCCAGGGCGATGCCTTTGACGCCGAGTTTATGGCCGCGGTGTTGGGAAAGCCGAAAGAATAACGGAGGATTTATGCTACTAGAAGGAAAAAATGCGTTGGTAACCGGCGGATCCCAGGGAATCGGGGCGGCGGCATCCCTTGAACTGGCACGCGAAGGCGCCAATATCTGCCTGACCTACCGCAAACACGAAGCCGAAGCCAAAAAATATGCGGATGAAATCCAGCAAATGGGCCGCAAAGCCCTGGCCCTGCAGTGCGACATCGCCTCCTTTGCCGATGCCGAGCGGGTCGTAAAGGCTGCCTTGGATGAATTCGGCAGCCTCGAAATTCTGGTCAACAATGCCGGCATGAACTGGGATGGCGTAAGCTGGAAAATGACCGAAGAACAATGGGATCGGGTGCTGGAAGTCAACCTTAAAGGGTATTTCAATTTTACGCGTCAGGTTGCACCGGTATTTAAAGACCGCAAATACGGCAAAATCATCAATATTACTTCGATTAACGGATTGCGCGGCAAATTCGGGCAAACCAACTATTCCGCTTCCAAAGCCGGAATCATCGGCTATACCAAAGCACTGGCCAAGGAGTTGGGCGCTTTTGGCGTCAACGTCAATGCCGTGGCCCCCGGTCTGATTGAAACGGCCATGCTGAAAGAATCCGAAGCCAGGGATAAAATCATTGATCTGGCTATGGCTGAAAGCGCCCTTAAACGGGTGGGCCAGCCCGAAGATCTGGCCAACCTGGTCGCCTTTCTGGCATCCGAAAAAGCCAAACACATTACCGGGGAAGTCATTAAGATTGACGGCGGACAATATATCTAATTTAAGATTGAAGATTTAAGATTGAAGATTTATTGATCTCGCTTCGCTCGGTCTTTTTAATGAATTAATAATTTGAATCGATACGCCGCAGGCGGACCTTAAATATTCAATCTTCAATCGAAAATATTCAATTGGAGGCTCATATGGGTAAAGTAGCAATTATCGGGGTTGGTCAGAGTACGTTCGTCAGGTCTTATCCGGGGTCCATTCGAGAGCTTGCTTTTGATGGATTCAGGGATGCAATGGCGGATGCTCAAATTACTACCAGAGATATCGGAGCGTCCGTGGTCTGTTCGGCCCCTGAGTACGACAAACAGCGATCACCGGCCGGTGTTTTTGCCGAGTATCTGGGCCTCAACCCGCAACCCACTTTTTATGTCGAAAGCCTTTGCTCATCGAGCAGCATGGGAGTCAGGCTGGCTTATTCGCTGGTTAAAGCAGGACTGCACGATGTGGTGGCAGTCGTCGGATTTCAGAAAATGTCGGAAATTTCATCTTCGGAATCCCAGGAGCGCATGGGCCGCGGCGCCGACATTCAATGGGAAAGCCCGTTCGGCACCATGATGCCGGCTTACTATGCCATGTATGCCAGGGCGCACATGGAAAAATACGGCACCAGTCCGGATGACCTGGCCTTGATCAGGGTCAAGGCGGCCACCTACGGACAGCTCAATGAACGCGCTGTTTACCGCAAGCCGGTTACGTTTGACATGTTTGCCGATCCGGAAAATCGTATGGCCGGCCCGGTCGCCAGCCCCCTGCGGGTAGGCGACTGCTGTGCCAACGCCGACGGCAGTTCCTGTATCATTGTCGCCAGCGAAGAAAAGGCCAACGCCTTGAGCCGCAAACCGGTCTGGATCATGGGGCTGGGTGCCGCGAGCACCAGCGTCAACCTGGCGGGCCGGGATGTGTTTACGGGCCTGACCGTTGCGCAGCAGGCCGGCAGGCAGGCCTACGCGATGGCAGGGGTCACGGCCGGGGACATTGACGTCGCAGAAGTGCACGATTGTTTTACCATCGCTGAAATGATGGCCTACGAAGATCTGGGGTTTGCCAAGCCGGGTGAAGGAAAAGAACTGATAAAGAGTAAAGAAACCTATAAGGAAGGCAGCATTCCGGTCAATGTAGACGGCGGGCTGCTCTCCAAAGGCCATCCGATCGGTGCCACCGGCGGCTCCCAGATCAGGACCGTCGTCCTGCAGCTGCGGGGCGAAGCCGGCGATATTCAGGTAAATGATCCGGCAATCGGACTGGTTCACAATATCGGTGGTGTCGGTCTTTACGGCAATGTGACTATTCTGGGACGATAGTTTTGGATAGCCGCATGGTAATATGAATGTAAGCCCAACAAATAGCCAAAACGAAAAGGCCTAACGTGCCTAAAATGTCTAAAATGCCTAAAGTTGTTGAATTCTATCGATTTTATTTTAAAAGGCGAAAAGAGTCGAAACCTTGATTTCAGGAAGTTGAATAAATTTAATTTAAATATTTTTTCGGATTCCGACTGCTCTGATTAATTTAGTAAAATGTTACATTGAAAGCATCGGCTTCCGAAACCCCGAAAAGGAAGAAAAAATATGGGCAAAGTTAGAGAAGTGGACGATCGATTTAAAAAATTCGGAACGGTAAGCTTTACTTCCATCACCAAAATCAATGATTTCGTCGACTACCTGGAAAATGGCAA
Source organism: uncultured delta proteobacterium (assembly GCA_963710795.1). Taxonomy (GTDB): domain Bacteria; phylum Desulfobacterota; class Desulfobacteria; order Desulfobacterales; family JAFDCJ01; genus JAFDCJ01. The sequence continues at coordinate 173,647 of CAVQBT010000065.1, read as the reverse complement.
GATCAAAGGCACGCGCTGCAAAACCTGCGGCCTGGTTTTCTTTCCGCCCAGATCCGATTGCTACCAGTGCCTGTCTGACAACATGGAATGGTTTGAAGTCAGCGGCACCGGCAAACTGATCAGCTACAGCAAACTGGAATATGCCCCCATCGGATTCCAGGATGACGTCCCCTATAGCATTGCCCTGCTGGACTACGGGGACTACAAGGTATTCGGCCGGATTGACCGAGATCTGCCGGAGGAAGATATAAAAGTCGGCATGGAGATGAAGACGGCCGCCAATACTTTGCCCAACGGCCAATTAAACTACGTGTTCCAAAAAGCCTAGTTTCAAATCACCATAGAGAGCGCCACAGGGCAAAAATCAAGGCTGTCGCCAAATATGTCCTGAAGCAATTTTTTTTCTCTGCGATCTTTGCGGTCTCTGCGGTTAAAAAACGAAAAAGGAAAATACCGATGACCGAACTCAAGAACCTGAAATTCGAGAAGGCTGACGGTGTCGCACGGATCACGCTCAATCGGCCGAAGTTCAACATGATGAATATTGAAATGATGAACGAACTCAATGGCCTGTTTGAGAATTTGCTCCTCGACGACGATCTCAAATGTGTAACCATTGATGCCGAAGGCAAACACTTTTGCACCGGGGTCGAAGTGGCTGATCACAAGCCCGATCAGGTGGACGACATGATCGCTACTTTCAACCGCATTTTTGAACTCAGCAACCAGGTCGAGGTGCCGATCATTGCGGTCGTGCAGGGCTTCTGTCTTGGCGGCGGCATGGAGCTGGCCATCGCCTGCGACGTGATTGTAGCCGGCCAAGGTGCCCAATTCGGGCAGCCCGAGATAAAGGTCGGTTTTTTTCCGCCCTATGCCGCCATGCGGCTGCCGCAGCTGATTGGCCCCGCCAAGGCCGTCGAAATCTGCACGACCGGCAAATTTTACAGCGCTGAAGAAGCCCGGGGCCTGGGCATGATTGCCCATGTGGTGGAAGACGATCAACTCGGTGAGTCCGCCGCAAAAATAGTAAAAGAAATTCAGGGCAACAGCCCCCTGATCATTCGCTTGAATAAGCGGGCGGTCAAACAGCACCTGGGCCTGAGCTTCAAGCCGGCCCTGGAAGGTGTCAGTGACCTGTTTCTCAACACCCTGATGAAAACCGAAGACACCCTGGAAGGCATCGCCAGCTACGAGGAAAAACGCAAACCGGTGTGGAAGAACCGCTAGAAATGAATATTGAAGATTGAAGATTGAAGATTTGAGGTATTCTATCATTTATATTTTTGATCTACGTCTGCTTCAAGATTCAGTATTCGATTTTAATTTAAATCCACCGGATGATAGGCCCTTTTCGTCTCAGTTTAGATAACATGTTGTTAGGAAATAAAGTTTTCAGGTTTCAGCAGGTCCGAGTTATGCGATAGCCGGGTTGTATATTTGGGCAACTCTACCCGCGAGAGCCTTGAAATATAATGACAGGATCGAATGGTCGATTTAATTAGAATGGGCAGAGCGAAGCGAAACCACAAATATTCAATCTTCATTCTTCAATCTTCAATCAAAGCGGGAGCGTAAATGTCACAAATCAATAAAATCGCCGTGATCGGTGCCGGAAATATGGGCAGCGGGATTGCCCAGAAAATTGCCCAGGAAGGGCTCAATGTGGTGCTGATCGATCTCAAGGATGAGTATGTTGAACGCGGTCTGGGTATTATCCGGCAAATGCTGCAGGAAGGTGTTGACCGCAAAATCTTTAACCCCGGGCAGGTTGATGATATATTATCTCGCATTACGGGAACTTCCGACTTTAATGCCGCAGCTGATGCGGATCTGGTGATTGAAGCTGTATTTGAAGACAAACAGGTCAAGGCGGACCTGTTTAAAAAACTGGATCGGATCTGTTCGGAAAAAACGATCCTGGCCACCAATACCTCCAGTTTTTATGTCAAGGAATTCGCTGAGCAGACGTCGCGCCCGGATCGTTTTATCGGCCTGCACTATTTCTTTCATCCCGCCAAAAATCGCCTGCTGGAGGTTATTCCCCACGAGACCACCAGCCGGCAGACCCTTGAAAAATCCCTGCTGGCCGCCAAGCTGCACGGCAAAACTTCGATCGTCGTCAAAGATGCGCCGGGTTTTGCGGTCAACCGCTTCTTTGTGCCGTTTCTCAATGAGGCCGCCCGCATGCTGGAAGAAGATCTGGCCAATATTCCAACCATTGAAGCAGCGGCCAAGCAGGCCTTTAAAATTGGGATGGGCCCGTTCGAGCTTATGAACGTGACCGGTATTCCAATTGCCGTGCATGCCTCAACGACCCTGGGCAACGAGATTGGCCCGTTTTATGCTACGGCCGGGACCCTCAAGGCGCAACTGGAAAAAAATGAAAACTGGGACCTGACCGGTGTAGTTGACGAGTCAAAAATTCCGGCCGCCATCGACCGTTTTTACGGTGTCTGCCTGGGGGTGGCGGCCGCCCTGGTCGATGAAGGGGTTGCCTCGATCGAAGACACCGACCGTGGTGCCAAGATCGGGTTGCGCTGGATCATGGGGCCGTTTGAAATCATGAACAAAATTGGTGTGGATCGCACCTATGCGGCCGTTGAAGCGATCACGAAAAAATATGACGATTTCAAGATGCCGCAGGTTCTGGCCCGACAGCAGGAGCTCGGCCGGCCTTTCGAATTCAAGTTCGTCGACCTGGAAGTCAAAGGCAATATCGGCTGGATCACGCTGAATCGACCCGAGGCCATGAATGCCCTTAATCCAACGGTAGTCGCCCAGTTAGACCAATGCTTTTCAGAGGCTGAAAAAAATGAGGCGGTTGAAGCGATTGTTTTTCAGGGCGCCGGCAAGGCATTTGTCGCCGGTGCGGATATTCGCTACTTTGTCCAAAAGATAAAGGCCGATAAGATATCGGACATCTACGATTTTACCAGCAAAGGCCATGCGCTTTTGCTCAAAATCGAAAATTCTGCCAAAATGACCATGGCCATTCTCGACGGTCTATCTCTGGGCGGCGGCAGCGAACTGGCCCTGGCCTGCCAGGCGATTATAGCCACGCCGGCCGGGTCCATGGGATTTCCGGAAACCGGCATCGGAATCTTTCCCGGGCTGGGCGGAATGCTGCGCACAGCACGCATGGTTGGTCCGGAGCTGGCTAAATATTATGTGTTTACCGGTTCAACCATGACTGCGCAGGATGCGCACGAGCTTGGTATCATCACAAAACTGGTCATGCCGGCTGACATTGATTCCGCCGTCCAAGAGCTAATGGCCGGGAATAAACCGGATAAATATCGTCAACGGGAGATCCCGGACAGATTGAAACCCTTCGCCCGGGTGTGCAGTGCCGATAATGTTGCCAGGCTGCTTGCCGGCGATCCGCCCCAAGGTGTACCGGAGGAACTGGCGGCCAGAGTTTCCAAGATTATTGGCTTTAAAGCCCCGGTTGCACTTAAACTAAGCAATGATATTATTGATCAACAGGATGGAAAATCCATGGAAGAAGCAGTGGCAATAGAACTTGGACGTTTGCACGATATCTTTTCCACAGCAGATGCGCTTGAAGGCCTATCAAACATCGGGCGACGAGTTGAATTTAAAGGCAAATAACATTTGAGAGTCAAAATGACTCCGCAAGAAAAACTTATCAGTCAAGGCTGGGAAAAAAAGGCGACCTACGATGAACCGCGGCTGACGGAAATGGTGGAGATGTACGAGCAAATCGGTCTCGAAGTGCATCTAGAGCCATTTAAGGCCGCAAATGAAGATGGCTGCACCGGCTGCATGCAGCAATTTCCGGATCAGTTTAAGACCATTTATACTCGATAATTAATTTTAATCAAGGAAGAAAATTATGCACAAATTATTAACGGACAACCCAGGAAAAAAAATGCTGCTGCTGGGCAATGAAGCTATTGCCCGGGGTGCAATTGAAGCGGGTGTAGCTTTTACCAGCACCTACCCGGGAACCCCCTCTTCGGAAATTTCAACCAATTTTTTCCAGATGGCCCGGGAAAGTGAACTTTATTTTGAATATTGCACCAATGAAAAGATCGCCATGGAAGTGGCAGCCGCGGCTGCGAATTCCGGTGTTCGCAGCATGTGTGTCATGAAACACGTCGGCTTAAACGTGGCCGCCGATGCCCTCATGACATTGGCTTATGTGGGCGTTAAAGGCGGAATGGTGATCCTCTCGGCCGATGATCCCTTTATGTTCTCCAGCCAAAATGAGCAGGATAACCGCTATTATGCCAAACTGTCGGGGCTGCCGATGCTTGAGCCGTCCTCCGTGGAAGAAGCCAAAGAAATGCTGCCGTACGCGTTTGATCTTTCAGAAGAACTGCAGGAGCCGGTATTGTTCAGAACCACCACCCGCATTAATCATTCCAGCGGTGTCATCACCCTGGGTGAAATCAAAAAACCAAACCTCAAAGGCAATTTCACCAAGGACCCGTTGAATCTGGTGGTCGTTCCGGCTGTTGCCCGTAATTTGCATGTTAAACTGCTTAAAAACTATGACAGCGCGCGTGAGCTTGCCGAGAAGTCCAAGAGTAATTTTATTACCGGCCGCGGAAAGCTGGGGATTATCTGCAACGGGGTCAGCTATAACTATGTTGCGGACGCCATCAAGGATTTTGATATTGGCGATCTGGTTAAAGTGCTGCGCATCGGTTTTTCCCATCCCTTGCCGGCAGCGCTGATAAGAGACTTTCTCAAGGATTGCGAAAAAGTGTTGATCGTGGAGGAAGGCGAACCGTATATGGAAGAAGCGGTCAAAGCCTTTGCCCAGGAAGCCGGACTGACCCTGCCCATTAACGGCAAAACCGAAGGCCTGTTTACCCGGCTGTATGAATATAACCCGGCCCAGGTAAAGCAATGCATCGCCAAGTACTTCGACTTGCCCTATACACCGCCCGCGGCCATTGATCTTTCGGATGTCCCGCCGGTTCCGCAGCGTCCCCCGACATTGTGCGCGGGCTGTTCGCATCGCGCCACCTATCACGAAGTCAAAAAAGCCACCGAAGGCATGGATACTATATTCCCGTCGGACATCGGCTGCTACACCCTCGGGTTGCTGCCGCCGCTGTCAGCGGCAGATTTTCTGATCTGCATGGGATCTTCGGTGGGCACTGCGGGCGGATTTTCCAAGGTCAACGATAAAAAAGTCATCGCATTTATCGGTGATTCAACTTTTTTTCATTCCGGTATTCCGGGCCTGATCAACGCCGTCTTTAATAACCACAACTTTACCCTGGTTATCCTGGACAACGGCACCACCGCCATGACCGGTCACCAACCCAATCCCGGTGTGGACATGACCCAGCTAAACATGGAAGGATACGGCAAGGTATCCATCGAAAAAGTCGTGCGGGCCATCGGCGTTGAGCATGTAACGGTCATCAAGCCCTACAAGGTGAAGAAAAGTATCGAAGCGATCAAGGAATCCATTGCCTACAAGGGCGTATCGGTCATCATCTCGGAAGAAATCTGCGCGCTGTATGCCAATGCACTGAAGTTACCCAAACATAAACCGTTTCATGTCAGCGATAAATGCAAAAATCACAAGACTTGTATCGATTCTCTGGCCTGCCCGGCGTTTTTCATCTGGGAGGACCGCGTCAAGATCGATGCCAATCTGTGCACGGGGTGTGCGGTCTGTGCCCAAATTTGCCCGGAAAATGCCATTCGCCCGGTTAAAACGGAAGCCCAGGCCCAGGGGCACTAACGCCGAGGGGGTTCAGGGTTCAAGGTTCTGGGTTCAGGGTTGAGGGCTACACGGCTGAAGGACTTGGCCAGGCTGATAGCTCAAAGCTGAAAGCTCAAAGGGTAAAGTTAGTGGTAGATTAAGTTGTATTGTTGAATAATTGATACTGAAACTTAATTAGCCTCGATCAACTTTTTCAACCCAATAAACTTTATGATTAACAGGAAAAAATTATTATTTTTTCCGGCATCAAACCAGCTGTATATTTACCTAGCAAGATAGCCGAAATTTAACGATTATATCAATCACAACGAAAAATAGGAAAAAATATGGAGACAAAACGATTAGTCATTGTGGCTGTTGGCGGACAGGGGAATTTGTTGGCTTCCAGCGTGCTCGGTGAAGCTGCCCTGCTGAGGGGTATTCCGCTGCACATGAGTGAAATTCATGGTATGGCTCAAAGAGGCGGTGTGGTCGAGTCGTCTCTGGTTTTCGGTGATGCTGAAAGCACCATTATATCCGACGGGGAAGCCGACATGCTGGTTGGTTTCGAACCGGCCGAAACCCTCCGGGCAATCGCTAAATGCAATGCCAACACGGTGGTTATTACCAACCTGGCCCCCTTGATGCCGTTTACGGTAAATATCGGCCAGGGTGTTTATCCGGATCTAAAAGAACTGCAGGCTTTGATTCGCGGCAAAACCGCCAGGCTTATTGCGTTTAACGCGGCCGCACTGGCAAAAGAAGCCGGCAATCCCCTGAGTGTCAACATGGTTCTCCTCGGCGCTTTAACCCAGACGGGTGTTCTGCCGCTCTCGGTTGACGAGGTCAAGGAAGCCATGCGAACCAAAACCAAAAAAGCGTTTTTGGACTCAAACCTCAAGGCATTTGACCTCGGTTTTGCAGCAGCCGAGTCTGCATAATTTCTCCGCCCTTTAAATATTGTTTCGGGCGGGGATAAAACCTAGCGGCTTTTTTGATTCTGAGGAAAATATTTCGCCGTGAAAAAGGGCGGAGAAATTATTTTATTTTGATAGTGAAGCGTGCATGATGGTATAAAAGTTAAGAGAATTGCTTCGTGTGCTCGTTTGAAAATTAAAATCGAAAGAATTCCTCCATTATTCATTATTCAATAGACATTTTTCATTTATTGTAGGGGGGGCCAAAGATGAATGACAAATCAGAGTTTAATCCGCAAACCTTTGCAGTCGTCGGGGCCGGACCGGTGGGATGCATCGTTGCGGCGTTTCTGGCCCATGGTGGTTATGAGGTTATCCTTTGTGATGTGATCCCGGACCTGTTGGCGCCCGCGTTGGATCCCGGGATTATTATCGAAGGTGCCGAAAACCTGCAGCAAAAAGTTTCCCGGACCATAACCACCATCGATGACCTCGCCAGCCACGACCCGGATGTTATCATCATTACCGTCAAAGCCCATGTGCTGCCGCTGATTGCATCCGCAATCGAGGCATTTGCGCGCGATGGAATGTATGTTGTCAGCTGGCAAAACGGCATCGATACGGAGTTGGAGCTGTCTAAAATACTGGGCCAAGGTTCCGTGATGCGAGCGGTGGTAAACTATGGCTGCGGTCTTATCGGGCCGGCCCATGTGCGCATCCCGTTCCATCACCCGCCGCACTACATCCAGGAGCTTGATCCCGCGTCACACCAGGCCGCCGAGGGGATTGCCAAAGCGTTTAGCAAGTGTGGTTTGCAAACCGAGCACACCGATGAGATTATTTCCATGGTCTGGCGCAAAGCGGTTTTGAACTCCTGCATGAATCCGGTGTGCGCGGTGACCGGATTGACCATGGCCGGGGTTATGAATGACCCGATCGTTTACCAGACGGTTGACAACCTGGTTAAGGAATGCTTGAAGGTTGCCCGGGCCAATGAAATCAATGTGGGGTGGGATTTTTACCCGCACGCCATGGAATACATGGGCAATGCCGGAGATCATAAACCGTCGATGCTCATGGACATCGAGGCCAATCGCCGGACTGAAATTGACTTTATGAACGGCAAATTTGTACAATATGGAAACCGGGCCGGCATTGATACGCCCTTTAACCACACCCTGTGGACGCTGGTCAAAGGGCTGGAGTCGAAGTAGCCGAAGAAGGCATGGCGGAAAAGGCCAGAAAATGTCTATAGCTCAAGGGTTCAGGGGTCAGCGCCGCCGCTAGCCTGTAAGCGGCCAGTTAAATCAAAAAAAATTGGGCTTGTGCTATCGAAGGTTCGGCCACGACTCGACTGAGCTCGACGCAGGCCGTGCCGACCAGTTTCGACGGGCACGGTGTCCCGCCCTACTACATTATTTCAATGTAGTTACATATCGCTGAGGGTGCGAATATTTGATATTGGAATCAGGAGATTCGTTACCTCAAATTTTGGCATCGGAACTCTTTCTTTTTAATAAGGGGATTACCATCCTTAATTTTAGGCAATTTAGAGCATTTTAGGCATTTTTAGGAATCGAGTGCATTAGCCGTTATGAATATAACCTTATATATTTTGACCAATGAGTACTAACGCCATCTACGTCGGCACGGATGTCGGAGCATCGAGGACCAAGGTGGCTGTCCTCGATGCCGACCGTAATTTGATCGGATGGGCCGTAAAAAAATCCGGCACAGATTTTAGGGCGACGGCTCAAACGTGTTTGGAACTCGCCCTTGATCAGGCCGCAGCCCGGGATTCGGATATTCTCAAATCGGTGTCAACCGGATACGGTCGCAATAATGTTGCTTATGCGGCAGACAGCAAAACCGAAATCGGCTGTCATGCCAAGGGTTGTTTTTTCTATTTTCCGTATTCAACCACCATCATCGACATCGGGGGCCAGGACAACAAAATCATCAAATTGGATGACCAAGGCCTGCGCACCAATTTTAAAATGAACCGCAAGTGTGCGGCCGGAACCGGTGCCTTTCTGGAAGAGATGGCGATGCGGCTGGATGTAGCCCTGGAAGAAATGGACGGCCTGGCGCGCCGTTCTGAGAATATGGTCAAGCTGGGAAGCTTCTGCACTGTTTTTTCAGCTACGGAAGTACTGAAAAACATCCGGCAGGGCGTAAAATTACCGGATATTGTAAAAGGCGTCTTTTTTTCAATGGCCAAACGGGTGCTGGAAATGGATTCACTAACCGAAAAGGTGGTCATGACCGGCGGGGTCGTTGCTCATAATCCCTATCTGGTTAAAATGACCGAAGATATTATCGGCCGCTCGATCCTGGTTCCGGAATATCCCCAGCTCACGGGAGCCATCGGGGCCGCGCTGTATGGGATGGAGCTTTATGGTTCCGGGTTCTAGGTTCAAGGTTCAGGGTTAAGGGTAGAAGGTGTAAGGTGCAGGGTAAAGGGTTGCGGGTTTCAGGTGTCAGGTGTCAGGTTTCAGTGACACCGATGGCTTGTAAAGCGACCAATCAAATCGAAATAGAAACTTCATAGATCCATAGTGCTATTTTAAATTGTAGGAGCGGTTTGCTCACCTGAGCTTGTCGAAGGTTCAACCGCGATTTACTCGGTCCGGCATATACAGTATAAATGTAGTTTAATATGAGATTCTGGTCCCCACCGAGTAGCTCCCTGCTGATGGTGCCGAAATAAACGAACACAAAAGTTGGATACCGTATGAATACTGAAAAAAAAATAATCCGAAAAAAACTTAAATCCGCCGGAATCATCAGCAAATTCATGGCGGATTATTATTACGAGCTTAATGCCGCATCAGAGAGTGGGAATCCCAAAATTGCCTGGTGCACCAGTGTGGGGCCGGCTGAAATATTGCGGGCCATGGGATTTCTGGTTTACTTTCCGGAAACCCACTCCGCCATGCTGGGTGCCACCCGCATGGCAACCGACCTGATACCCGAGGCCAATGCTCTGGGCTACTCACCGGACATCTGTTCCTATTTGACGGCCGATATCGGCGCCTTTTTAAAAGGAGTGACCCCCCTGGCTAAAATTTATGAAGGCATTAGCGGGATACCGAAACCGGACGTCCTCGTGTTCAACACGAACCAGTGCCGCGATGTCCAGGACTGGTTTTCCTGGTATGGCGAAAAATTCAAGGCGCCGGTGCTCGGCGTTTACACCCACCGCAATGTTGGCAATGTATCGAATGCACTGGTAAGCTCCATCGCCAAACAAATGCAGGAACTGGCCGGTTCGCTTGAAAAAATATCCGGCCGATCACTGGATTTAGATAACCTGAAGCAGGTGGTCGCACGATCCCGGCAATGTTCCGAACTCTGGAAAAAAGTGCTGCAAACGGCTGCAAATCAGCCCTCGCCGTTAACTTTTTTTGATGCCACAACCCTGATGGGTCCGGCCGTGGTCGGCCGCGGCACCCAAAAGGCGGTGGATGTCTTTAAAGCACTGCTTGCGGAACTGGAAGCGCGAATCCAAAATGGGGAAGGCGCCATCGCTGACGAGCGGTTCAGAATTTACTGGGAGGGCATGCCGGTGTGGGGCCGGCTCAGGGCGCACTCCGAGCTATTTGCCGGATTAAACGCCAATGTTCTGGCTTCGACCTATTGCAACAGCTGGATCTTCTCTAAGCTGAACCCGGAAGATCCCTTCAACAGCATGGCAGAAGCCTACACGGAATTATTTATCGTGCGGTCTGATGAGGCCAAAGAAAAATATATCAGGGACATGCTGGATTTATTCAAAATTGACGGAATCATTTATCATGACGCCAAAACCTGTCCCAATAACTCCAACTGCCGTTACGGCATGCCCCAGAGGCTGGAGAAAAAAACCGGCATCCCCAGTCTGACGATCCAAGGTGATTTGAACGATCTGCGCCTGCTGTCCGATGAGCAAACAAAAACCAACGTGGAAGCGTTTATCGAGCAGTTGGAGGAGAGCCGAACGTAAACAACTGGAGTATTGGAGTAATGGAGTGTCGGAGTGATGGGTTTAAATCGGATTTTTTTTCTTTTACCAGTACTCCAGTACTCCAATAATCCAACACTCCAATGCTATATGTTATTAGTATAGCGTAGCCAATTGTATCAAGTATAAATCAGCAACTCAAAAGGAGGTACCACCCCATGTCCTTTTGGATGAACATCGGTCAAATCCAGAAATTAAATGCCAAAAAGTTTAAAGACACGGTTGCACTGATGGATCAGGATCGGGCGTTTACCTATCCGGCCATGAATCGACGGGTCAACCAACTGGCCCACAGCTTGACGGCTCTGGGACTTGAAAAGGGAGACAAGGTTGCGGTCTTTTTGGAGAACTGCATCGAAATCGTCGAACTGTTTTTGGCAACGGCTAAAACCGGCATCATTATGGTGCCGATTAATTTTCGCCTGGCCGGCCCTGAGGTTGAATACATCGTTAATAATTCAGATGCCAAAGCCCTGGTCGTTCACGACCTGTTTGCCGATATAATCGGTCCCATCCGCGATAAGCTGACCAATATTCCTGCAGCGAATTATGTGATGGTCGGCCAAGCTGCAGCGGGCTACCGTGAATATGAGGATTTTATCAAAGATGCTGCCGATGATGAACCCGATGCGCAGGTGGATCCGCAGGATATCTGGATCCTGATCTACACATCCGGCACCACCGGCAAGCCCAAGGGTGTTTTGCGGTCGCATGCATCGCATATTGCCTATTACCTGAACTGCAGTGTGGATTTCGGCTTCAATGAAAAAGATGTCTGCTTGAATGTGATGCCGCTGTGCCACATCAATTCCATATTTTTTACCTTTACCTTTCTGTATATCGGCGGCTCGGCCTATATCCACCCGGCCATTGGTTTTAAGCCCGAAGAAATTCTGGCGATCATCGAAAAACATAAAATCACATTTATTTCGCTCATACCAACCCATTACACCCTGATCTTAAATGCGCCCGAGGATGCCAAACAGCGCGATGTCGGTTCGATTCGCAAGCTGCTGTGTTCGTCTGCGCCGGGCAGACGGAGCATGAAGCAGGCCGTCATGGATTTTTTCGCCGGCGTGGAGCTTTACGAGGCCTATGGTTCCACTGAAGGCGGCATTGTCACCATTTTAAAGCCCGAATACCAGATGACCAAGCTCGGTTCCATCGGCTTCGAAGCGCTCGGCAACGATTTTATTAAAATACTGGATGAAGACGGCAACGAAGTCCCGGACGGTGAAATCGGCGAATTGTACTCCCGCGGCCCCACCCTGTTTGACGAATATTATAAGCTGCCGGAGCAAACCGCTGAGTCATTTAAGCAGGGCCTGTTTTCAGCCGGTGATCTGGCCCGGCGGGACGAAGACGGCTTTTATCATCTGGTCGACCGCAAAAAAAACATGATCATCACCGGCGGCGAAAATGTCTATCCCAGTGAAATCGAGGAAGTCGTCGGCAGTCACGAGTGTGTCCTGGACTGCGCCGTAATCGGACTGCCGGACGATAAATGGGGCGAAAAGGTGACAGCCGTCGTCATCAAAAAAGGCGGTCTGCGACCGGAAGACATCACGGAAGAAATGATCAAAGACTGCTGCCGGGGGCAGATAGCCGGATACAAACGCCCGAAACAAGTCATATTTATAGAAGAAAACGAAATGCCGCGCACACCGACCGGTAAAATACTTCACCGCAAACTCAGGGATAAGTTTAGTAAATAAAGGAGGAAAGAAATGAATTACGCCAGCTATGCCGCGATCCATGCCCGCCATTTGCCCGATAAAGTATGCCTGATCGAAAGAACGCCGTCCGAAAATTTAAGAAGAGCCCTGACCTGGCGCGAGTTTAATGACGAGATTAATAAGGTGGCCAATTATTTATCCGGGGAACTGGGGATAAAAGACGGCGACTTTGTGATGCACTTGCAGAACAATTCCCTGGAATGGATTATCACCTACTATGCCATTATCAAACTCGGCGCGATTGTGGTGCCGCTTAATTTTCGGTTTGTGGGTCAGGATATTCTGTATGCGGCTAAAATATGCCAGCCCAAGGCCTTTTTGCTGGGGTCAGAATTTTTACCGGTGGTTCAACCAATCCAAAAAGACCTCAAAACCGTGGAAAAATATGTCTGCGTGGGCGGTGACGCACCGCAAGATATGATCGATTATCAATTAATGGCCGCCTACTCCGATTCATCGGAGGCCCTGGTCGATGTCGATGATCAGCATGATCTGGCCATGATGTTTACTTCCGGCACCACCGGTGACCCCAAGCCGGTGCTGCACACCCATTATTCACTGAACAATACGGCGATCGGCAACGGCATGAGCTATTTTGTCCAAAAAAATGACAACTATGTCTTTTTCCTGCCCCTGTATCACAGCGGCACCATGTTCTTATGGGCGCCCTTCTACGCCACCGGCGCCACGGGCACTATCATCCGGCAGTTAACCAATCCCAAGTGGATCATCGAAGCCCTGGCCGAAGAAAAAGGAACCGATGTTCTTTTTGTGGTTCCGATTGCGATTGCCATCTTAAACGCCATCGACAATGGCGATATCAATCTGGCCGACTACGATCTTGCCAGCTGGCGCTACATGGAGATCGGTGCCCAGCCGGTGCCTTTCGATGTCATGAAACGACTGGTGGAAACACTGCCCTGCGGCTGCTCCAACATTTACGGCATCACCGAAGGCGGCGGCGGCGGCCTGTATAATCTCTACCCGGAGGAAGTCCTCGATAGACCGGGTTCCATCGGCAAGCCGACCTTTGGTATGGATGCTAAAGTCGTTGATTTCGAGGGCAATGAGGTTCAGCCCGGCGAGGTCGGTGAACTGTTGCTTAAGACCAACCGCATGATGAAGGGCTATTATAAAAATCCGGAATTGACGGCAAAATCCCTTAAAGACGGCTGGTTGTATACCGGGGACCTGGTGAAGGTCGATGATCAGGGATATTTCTATATTGTCGATCGTGCCAAAGACATGGTCACCAGTGGTGGGGAAAACATATTTCCGGTTGAAATTGAAGACGCCTTAATGGACCATCCCAAAATCGATGATGTGGCCTGCATCGGCTACCCGGATGAGCGCCTGGTGGAAATTGTACTGGCGATCGTTCAGCTCAAGGAAGGCGAATCCATGACGGAAAAAGAACTGCTGGAATATGCCGCGACCAAAATGGCCAAATACAAGCTGCCGCGCAAGGTGATCTTTGATCCGGTTATGAGAAATCCCACCGGCAAACTCATGAAGCCCCAAATGCGGGTAAAATACACCGGCCGCAAGGAAGCGTTTAAAAAACTTGATTAAATAACGATTCACCGCCCGCTTCGCTCGAGACGCAGAGGACGCAGGGGGAATTTTTATTTTCACTTTCCGGTGAGAGGCCGGAAAGTGAAAAAGAACAACCCTTCAGGTGAGATAGGATTGAATAAACCGATCTAATACCATCAATAGTAGGGGCGGAATTCCAACTACACCCAAATGATATAGCGGATTGTCAACTGCCGCCCGAGCTTGCATCCCGCTGTCTTTTAGCGAGGCTCAGCGGCAAATGAAATAATCTTATCCCTCTGCGCTCTCTGCGGCTCTGCGGTGATTGATAAGATCAGAAGGAGGACATTTTGCTTATTACTGAAATTTTGGCCCGCAATGCCCGGGTGTACGGCAATGAGATTGCGCTGATCGAAAGAGATCCGGCTAACAGCAGCCGCAAGGAAATTACCTGGAGCCAGTTCGATGCCGAGGCCAACCGTGTGGCCAACGCACTGACGGCAAGGGGAATCAAAAAAGGCGATAAAGTGGTTCACCTGATGATGAACTGCATCGAGTGGCTGCCGGTGTATTTTGGCATCCTGCGCACGGGGGCCTGGGTCGTGCCGCTGAATTTCAGGTTTTCCGGCGCTGATATCAAATTATGCAATGAAATCGCAGAGGGCAAGGCGCTTGTTTTCGGCGAGGAGTTTATTGCTCGAGTCGAGCAGATTAAAGCGGCCCTGGACAAAACGGTTGCCAGCTATATATTTGTAGGCCCCGAAGACAAACGTCCCGCATTTGCCGAACCGTATACGGGCTTGCTGGCTTCGGCTTCATCGGATGCAGCGCCGGCTGAATCCGATTTGAATGACAGTGCTGCGCTTTATTTTACTTCCGGAACCACCGGCACCCCCAAAGCGGTTCATTTAACCCACCGCAACCTGGAACATGCCTGCTATATCGAAAACCGCCATCACTACCAGACCCATGAGGACTGCTATCTGTGTATTCCCCCACTGTATCACACCGGCGCTAAAATGCACTGGTTCGGTAACTTTATGGTCGGGGCCAAGGGGGTGCTCTTGAAAGGATTGAAGCCGAAGTGGATATTGGAAGCCATTTCCGAAGAACAGGTCACCAATATATTTCTGCTCGTTCCCTGGGCCCACGACATTCTGATCGCCATTGAAAACCATGATGTCAATCTTGACGATTATAAACTGGACCAGTGGCGCCTGATGCACATCGGAGCCCAACCGATTCCGCCCAGCCTGATAAAAAACTGGAAAAAAGTCTTCCCCGATCATGACTACGACACCAACTATGGCCTGACCGAGACAACCGGACCGGGCTGCGTGCACCTGGGGCTGGAAAACACCCACAAAGTCGGCGCTATCGGCATTGCGGGATTTGACTGGGAGCACCGGATTGTTGATTTTGAAAATCAACCGGCTCGCCCAGGGGGAACCCGGCGAACTGCTGGTGAAAGGGCCCGGGGTGATGAGAGAATATTACAAAAACCCGGAGGCCACCGCTGCAACCTTAAGGGATGGATGGCTGCACACCGGTGATATTGCCCGCATGGACGAAGACGGCTTTATCTGGCTGGTCGATCGGGCCAAAGATGTCATTATTACCGGCGGAGAAAATATTTTTCCGGTGGAGATCGAAAGTCATATTATGAGTCATCCCAAAGTGCAGGATGTCGGTGTCATCGGCATGCCCGACCAACGCCTGGGTGAAATAGTGGCCGCCATCATCAAGGAAAAACCCAATCAGACTTTGACCGAAGATGAAATAGCAAAGTTCTGTGAAGAACTGCCCAGGTACAAAAGACCCCGCAAAATCATTTTCGCCGAAGTCCCGCGCAGCCCGACGGGCAAAATCGAAAAACCCAAATTGAGAAAAAAATATACGGGGATAGCGGAGAAAATCGGTAAATTGCAATAAGAAACGATTAATGCGCAGCATTAAAACATTAATCCGCTTGCGCGATAATCCATAACAACTTGCGTCAGCTTACAAAATACAATTTGCCACCGGCAGCAGTTCATTCTCAGGGCGGATGAATCAGTACTCAGCCACCAGCATGATCTCATCCCCGTCATCCACGTCCAATGCTTCTTTCAAACAGGTAGGGGCAAGTAATTCAAGAATATTTTTATTATGTACCCTGACATCTTCAGCCGGGGCAACAACGGCTCCGCCAACGCCCATGATGTTAACCGGATACACATGCCCGACACAGAAGTCAGGATCCGGCGGCACCAGTTCTAAACCGCGTTTTTTTAAAAGCGCCTCAATCTGGGGGATTTTTGCTGACTCAATTTCAAGGTTGAGCGTACCCGGGTAGGGCTTGAAGCCGAGTTTTTCCTGACACTGATTCTGAACCCAATCGAGCTGGGTAAAAAAAGCCCTTTTTTTCTCTCCACTTACAATTTTTCCGGTTACGGTTAGTTTGCCATTCATTTTTTGCTAATTTATCGTATTCATCGTTATATTTGAAATTCCACGCTCCAGCCAAAATATTTCGATAATTCCAGTACGATTTGTCTCATATTCTAATCTTTTTTTTCACGTTTGAAAAGAAATTAATGACGGAGTTTTGTGCCGATTCCAAATCACCTCAACGGCCCAGGCACTTTACAGTTTACAATCAACCGCCATTTATATGACCTGAGTTTTGCATAAAAATTAAGGATATAGTAATTAATCCGCCGGCGCATAGATCCGAAAGAATTTTTAGGGTTTCAAAAAAGAATCAACAACTCAGGATAGCAATATTTTGGGGCGGATTAATTAGCGGATTAATTAGATATCGTTATATTTTCGCCAAACTGCTGTGAAAACTCGCGAATCATCTTTAATTGACGATCACTCAGAATGCCGTCGTTTTGGGGCAGTTCCCGGCAATCATCGAAGCCCTTAATGTAGCTCACATAAATTCGTAGTTGGCTGTTTATCAACCGGCGGGCACCGATTTCCAGTCCACAGGGATACCGTTTTACTTGAATGCCTTTTTGTCTGGCAGCGTTCAATATCTGTTCGGGAAATTCAGGAAGCGCTCTAACATAAACATCCCATATTTTTCCATCGAATGGTTTTTTTCCTTGCTGAATGGTTTGCATATCTTTCATTAAGTCTTGAGGCTGCTGAAAGGGATTAAAAATGTTGCGCGTGTTCGTCTCAATCAGAACCATATTCTCTAACCCGGGACGGGTGAAAAGGTGAAATTCTCTTTTGGTCAGATCGCTGCTATGTCCCCGTATTTTAATATTTATCCTCCCTGATACATTCATATACTTTAAAGCCGGGTTTACTTTCAGGTGCACTGAACCATAATTAAGTTCATTTTCTTGGGTTACATCTTGTGCATTGAATGTTTCTTCGCGCTGTTCGCCAAAAAAAGCACAACCGGTAAGGATCAGCACTGCTATGGGAATACTCCACCATGTCTTCAAAAGTTTTACCTCCTCTACCACCCTGCAAAGAATTCAAAACGATGGGCCAAAAAAATCGAAGAAAATAGGTGATGACAGAAAAATCAAAGTGCCTGTCTGCCCGTTGATTGTCCGGACCCGCTGCCGGATATAGGCGTCGATGTCATAAAAATTCGACACTCATTACTTGACCTATAACCTTTTACCTTTAGCCTTTATCCTTTCCCCTTTCACCTTTAGCCTTTATCCTTTCCCCTTTCACCTTTGACCTCTGCGTCGCCATGATACCGAATGAGCCCCTCCTGGGCCACAGACGCGACCAGTTGCCCTTGCCGGGTGTAGATCTTACCATCACCTAAACCTCTGGCTTTGCCGGCATTGGAGCTTTTCATGACATACAACAGCCAGTCATCCATACGAAAATCCCGATGGAACCACATGGCATGATCGAGGCTGGCGACCTGCATCTCCGTTTCCCAAGGGCTGTGGCCATGGGGATACAGCGAGGGTGACAAGAGGCCGAAATCTGAAGCATAAGCCAGCAGGTACTGATGAACCGCAAAATCAGCCTGCAGCGGGTCAATGGCCTTGAGCCAGGTGTATCGGACGGGCTCTCGTTTCTCAGGGGCAAAGGGATTAATGGGATTTACGGTTCTCATCTCAATCGGCTTTTTGCAAAGAATCTTATCCCTGATTTTCGGCGGAATTTTATCGGCTACCTGATGCGCCAGTTCCTGTTCGGATTTGAGATCTTCGGGTGGTGCAACTTCCGGCGCATCATCCTGGTGGTCAAAGCCGGGTTCATTTATTTGAAACGATGCGGACATGTTAAAAATTGCACGTCCTTTCTGGATCGCAACAACCCGCCGGGTGGTGAAACTTTTGCCGTCCCGGATGCAGTCGACATCATAAACAATCGGTTTTGTAGCAATTCCTGGCCTGAGAAAATAGGCATGCATACTGTGGGCCTGGCGATCCGAAGGCACTGTCTGGTAGGCAGCCGAAAGTGCCTGACCCAGCACCTGCCCGCCAAAAACACTTCCGAAACCCAGGTCCTGGCTTTGCCCGCGAAATATATTTTTCTCGATTTTTTCCAGTTTCAGCAGCGTTAACAACTCTTCCAGCACATTTTCTTCAACACAAACGCTCATTTCGTGATTCACCTTTCACAATAAAAATCAGCCCGACACACCAACCGATCAAGGGCGGATCTTCGACCTTTTAATCCGCCATTCCATGACATTCGATTGTTGATATCATAATCTTTCATACCATTACAATAATAAGATTTTGTTATTGACTGCCCAAAGCGCTCTTAGATAAGAGCTGAAAAAGTTAAAAAAATTTCAAATTACGGGGTTAAAACCCATTGTCAGAGTTGACAGCAAAATAGGAGATGTTTAAGTTGGTTGAACTTTCAGACTTCTCTTTGAAACCGGATATTAACGTTTGTATTCGAGCGGCGGGACAGATTCATGCCTAATAACCAAAAGAGGAGGGAAATGGAAAGTGTTTCGCTTAATTGTCAGAAATAATAATTTTAACACAGGAGGAAAGAATATGAAACTTAGATTAACAGTACTTTTGATGGTATTGGGGATGATCCTGCCGGGATTGCTTTCAGCCGCCGAGATTGTCACCGAAGAGGACATCGTGAAAAATGTGGTTAAGGAAGATAATTTTATTAAACTGGCGGATAATTTTATTGTCTTGTTTGATGCATCCAATTCCATGAAAAGGCAGTACAAGAAAGGATTGCCGGAATCGAGATATGAATTGGCCAAAACGATTCTGAAAGAGAAGATTGCAGCGTTGCCGAATCTGGGATATAATGCCGGCCTGTACCTGTATACGCCCTACACGGAACTCGAGCCGATGGGACCCCTTGACAAAATGGGATGGGCCGAGGCGGTGGACAGCATGCCGGCCGAGCCCAAAGGTCCGACCTTCTTGTCCCAGTCACTGCGTCAAATTGAACCGATACTGCAGGGATTGTCCGGCAAAACCGTGGTTTACATATTCAGCGACGGCACTTACAGCCAGATCGAAGGCGTCAAACAGCCGGAGGACTACACCCGGGAATTTGCCAACAAGTATAATGTCTGCTTCTACATCATTGGCGCTGCCCAGAATAATATAGCCCAGAAACGGTTGAACGATATGGCCAAGGCCAACGCTTGCTCACGGGTGATTTCTTTTGAAAAATTTATCGAGAATCCGGAATACACGACCGGCGCATTGTATACTGTAAAAGCCACCGAACATATCGTGACGACTACTGAGACAAGGATAGTCGGCCTCAAGGTTGAGAATATCCTGTTTGGCTTCGATAAAGCAAGTGTCCGGACCAGCTACGTAGATGAAGTCGATGCTTTGGGAATGTTTCTGCAAAAGAACCCCGCTGCATATGTGCTGCTCGAGGGTTATACCGACAGCACCGGCCCCGAAGAATATAACCTGTCCCTGTCCCTGAGAAGGGCTGAAAGTGTAGCCAATTATTTAATGGACAATTACAATATCGCCGACGACCGGATCGTGGTAAACTACTACGGACCAGCCAACCCAATTGCCAGCAACGCCACAGCTGAAGGACGCGCAAAGAACCGCCGCGTCGAAATCGCAGTCGGCGGAATGTAATTGTTAAGGTTAATCGGTTCAGAGTTCGACGCTTGTCCGCCTCGGGCGGTTTCAGGCTTAAAATCCCAAACAGGAATTATTTCAATCTGATTCCGATTGGATAATTTGCACCAAAACTCATACACCTGACGGATTGATCAATTTTTTGATAAATAGATCAAGTCGTCAGGTGTTTTTTTGATACCACCAATCTCTTCCTTCAACCAAAATTTTTCACCGGAGGTGCCGTTACGGGAGGGGAGCAAGGGGCGGGTGATTAGATAAGATTTGGTTATTTTTTGCTGCCTTGCGTTAATAAAATATATCCAGATAACTATTGGAAAAAATTCCACCCCGACCTAAAAAATTTCTCTTGCATCCCGTCAAACAAGATTCTATTATCTTCACCACAGTCAATTCACACTATATTTAAAAAAAATAATATCTTTTTTGATATGTTGATTAAACTGATTCTTGTACCATATGGATTTCGCTAGCCAAAGGT
Source organism: uncultured delta proteobacterium (assembly GCA_963710795.1). Classification (GTDB taxonomy): domain Bacteria; phylum Desulfobacterota; class Desulfobacteria; order Desulfobacterales; family JAFDCJ01; genus JAFDCJ01. The sequence goes on along the minus strand of CAVQBT010000065.1, from coordinate 153,223 downwards.
GAACGATGTTGGCAGCCACTTCAAAAAAGATAAAGATAACGATCATGAAAATTATCCAAGCAACATATCGGACGGAGCAACTGACGTTGAAGCGACCATATACAATTGCCTACGAGCGCATCGACTCAGTTGAAAATATATTTGTTCGCCTGCAGACCGAAGATGGGTCCATCGGCCTCGGGGTTGCCGCTCCGGACGCAGAAGTAACCGGCGAAAGTGCGCAGGATTGCCGCCGGGCGCTGGAGACCGGTCTCGAATCCTTATTATTGGGGGCGGATATTCGCTTTTTAAGAAAAGTTTTAAGACAAGTGGGAAACGCCATGCCCACCCAGCCCGCGGCCCGGGCTGCGATCGACATTGCGCTGCATGACCTGTGGGCCCAACACCTGGGTTTGCCGCTGGTTGAAGTACTGGGACGGTGTCACCGATCTTTGCCGACGTCCATCACCATCGGGATAAAATCAATTGCCGAATCCCTCGATGAGGCAGATGAGTATAAAGGGCGGGGCTTTAAAATCCTCAAGATCAAAATCGGCCAATCGGTTGAGCAGGATGTAGAACGCCTGAGTCAAATTCGCCGACGTATGGGCCGGGAAATAATTATGCGGGTGGACGCCAACCAGGGCTACACCCTGGAGGAATTCGAAAAATTCGTTGATCATACCGAATCACTTAACCTGGAATTAATCGAACAGCCCCTGCCCGCGGGTGATCTGGACAGCATGCGCCGTCTGCCTGGATCGGTGAGAAAAATGGCAGCAGCCGATGAGAGCCTGCTCGATGCCCGGGATGCCCTCGAATGCCTGCAGCCGCCCCGTCCGTTCGGTATTTTCAACATCAAGCTGATGAAATGCGGCGGCATCGCCGCCGGGCTGCAGATCGCCGAAATCGCCAACCTGGCCGGCATCGATTTGATGTGGGGCTGTATGGATGTAAGCCGGGTCGGCATCGCCGCCGCCCTGCATGCTGCCCTGGCTTGTCCGACCACCCGCTACCTGGATCTAGACGGCAGCCTGGATCTGACGCGTGATCTGGCAAAAGGCGGTTTCGTTCTCGAAAACGGAGAGTTGCGGGTGACCGACCAGCCGGGATTAGGGGTAGAACTGATTGCGGATTTCTGATTGGGAATTGCGGATTGAAAATAGTGCAAGTTGCTACCCCGCTTCAGGCTATTCACTTGGTTCAATTTTCAAAATGACACCGAAAAACCCGGAGTAAAACATGAGCTCTCGCAAGAAAAAGAAACCCAAATCAACTCGCAAGCCGGTTCAAGCCGCGCCGAAAAAACGATTCCCGGTCATCTGGGTATCTTTGGTAATTGTGGTTGCCGTCGGGGCCGCAATCCTGGTGATGGTCAACCTCAGATCAAACGGACAGAATCAAACCACAAAAACCGATGCCTCGGTGCCGGAAGCCCAATCAAGCACGGCATTGGACGAAAACCAAGGTTTTGAAAACCTGATTGGTCGCTGGCTGCGGCCGGACGGCGGCTATATCATCGAAATCCGCAGCATCAGTGCCGATGGTCGCATGGATGCCGCTTATTTAAATCCTCGCCCGATAAATGTCGACCGGGCCGAAACTTCCTGGGAAAAAGGCCGACAGGAGGTGTTCATCGAACTGCAGGATACCGGCTACCCGGGCTCGACCTACACCCTGGACTACAACCCTGCGCAGGACACATTGACGGGCGTTTACTTCCAGGCGGCAATGAAGCAGGCATTTGAAGTAGTTTTTGTAAGACAAAAGTAATCCAGATACCATGCTGTGAAAAAATATTGAACTGATCAGTTCAGGTTGATCTTATAAACTTAATCAACCAATCAACCTATTAACCGTTTAACCAATCAACTTAATCAACCAATATCAGGAATACTCTGTGCACCTGATCTATATAATTACCGGGCTTTTATGTCTGCTGTTTTTACTGGGCTTTACCGTAACATCTTACTTCGAAAAAGAAAAACGTGCATCTGCCATTTCCCTGATTATTGCCACGGCCTATGGCGGCGGGTGGTTTATAACGGGTCACATTTATCCGGCGGTCACCCTTCATATCGCCATCGCCTTCTGGGTGATGCTGATTGCAGGCTTTGGATTGCTTGCCTGGCCGTTTGGCGAGCCCGCACCCCTTGAAATCAACCCTTCGTCAACCGAACGCTATGATGAACGTCATGTTATTTTCGGCCGGATGGAACTTGAACCCGGATTGCCCCAGTATGAAAAATATTATTCCGAACTTAATCCCCAGGTAAAAGGGTTTGACGACCACGTTCGCAGCATGCCGAAACTGGGTGAACTCGGGGGCAGATATTCCCATGAGCTGGATTCGCCGTACTTTGACGCACTTTTTGAATTTATCGCCAAATACAATTATCTGGCAGATCCGGGCTCCCCGGGCACCGGGCGCATTGAGCTTTCGCGTGAAGAAGCTACCCGCAGGCTCAAGGGTTTTGCCAAACACCTGGGGGCCCTGGATGCACGCGTAACCCGTCTGAAAGACTATCATGTCTACTCGCACGCCGGTCGCCGGCTTCACAACTGGGGCGAAAAAAACAATACGCATCATACCCATGCCATCGTTTTTTCATCAGAAATGGCGCATGAAATGGTGCACAGCACGCCCCGAGCCCCGGCGGCCACCGAATCAGCGGTGCAGTACATGCATCTGGCCAATATCGGAATTGCCCTTGCCATGTATCTGTCCAAGCTCGGCTACAGCGCCCGGGCTCATATCGACGGCAACTATCAAGTGCTGGCAACCGCCGTCGCCCATGATGCCGGCATCGGAGAACTCGGCCGGCTGGGATTGATCGTGACACCGTCCCACGGACCCCGCGTCCGCCTGGCTGTGGTCACCACCGAGCTTGAATTAAATGAAGATCCGCCCGTTAATTTCGGCGTGCAGCATTTTTGTGAAATCTGCAAAAAATGTGCGGACAACTGTCCATCCAATTCTATTGAAACCGGGAGCAAGCAAGAAGTTCGCGGCGTGGTCAAATGGCAAAGCCAGATGGAAACCTGCTATAAGTTCTGGCGCACCGCCGGCACCGACTGCGCCATTTGCATGGCCGTCTGCCCCTACGCCAAACCCCACAGCATTTATCACAACATCATCCGATTCTTATGTACCCGCAACCCGGTCGCCCGCCACATCGCCCTTTTCATGGATGACCTCTTCTATTCACGCCTACCGCGGCATAGCGATAAACCGAATTGGTTCGCCAAGGAATAAGGGCATATTATTGAATGGATCGCCAGATCCAATATTTTTTTGCCGGCCGAAGGCTCTGGTCAGCGCAACCCCCATAGTTGCATAAATAATGTCGGAAATATCCAAGCTCCCTCATAATTTAAAGGATAAAACGAAATTAAGGTATATAAGTCACTGGAGTTCACCTGTGGTTAAGTCCTGTAGCATTAATGTAGGGTGGGCTCTGCCCACCTTTGACAGATAAAATCAGCGATGTTTGGTGGGCACAGCCCACCCTACAATAATACATTTTCGCAACGTTAGGATGTTTTTATCTCTCTAATCTACAAAAAAAACATATTTTCGGACTTTTTGTCTAAAAATATCAACAATTCGCTTGCTATTGCTCTAAGGAAGGATTATGTTCAACCCAATCAATTGAGTCCCGCATATTAGAAGCGGGATGGTTTCTTTCTGAAGGAACAATCCATTTATCAAAGTGGCATCCTCCAGTTTGCAACATTGAAAATTTTTATGAAAGGAGAATGCTATTATGACTAATGGAACTGTTAAATGGTTTAATGACAGCAAAGGCTTCGGATTCATCGAACAGGAAGACGGGCCGGATGTGTTTGTTCATCATTCAGCAATCAACGCCAGCGGTTTTAAATCCCTCAGTGAAGGCGACCGAGTTTCCTTTGACATCGAGCAGGGACAAAAAGGTCCTGCTGCTGCCAATGTTACCGTGATCTAATTTTCGTTTTCTCACAGAAAGGGCATTCTTCGAATAAAGAGGAATGCCCTTTTGTTTTTCTTGATTTACTGCCAGATCGCAAACCACAAATATTGTTAAACCAGCAAGAGCTTTTCATTGGGCTTTTTGCATAAAAACTGCAATCGAAGAAAGGAAAAAAGAATGAATAAAGGTGATTTAATCAACGAAGTGGCCAAAGTCGTCAGCTCCAAAAAAGAAGCTCAGGAGGCGGTAGATTGTGTTTTCGCATCGATTACCAATGCAATGAGAACCGGGGAAACCGCGACCCTGGTTGGTTTTGGTACCTTCAAAGTGGTGGAACGCAAGGCCAGAAAGGGGCGCAACCCGCAGACCGGAGAGGAAATCGACATTAAAGCATCCAAAGCACCTAAATTTACCCCGGGCAAGGCCCTGAAAGATGCTGTTAAATAGTAGACAATTAACTTGACAGGAACTCCAGCAGCCTGTATGATCCCCACAAATTAGCAGTGTTCCTGGTTGTAACTAAAAATCACGTAAGCCCCGGAATTATCCGGGGCTTTTTTTTATTTGAACACAGAAAGAAGGTATGAATTGAACTTTGAAACATTTAAATTTCATCCCGCCGTTGCCGCAGGCGCAGCAGCGGTAGGATATGAAACCCCGACCCCGATTCAGGTCCAAGCAATCCCCCACATAATTAAAGGTCTTGATGTGATGGGTCTGGCCCAAACCGGTACCGGTAAAACAGCGGCCTTCGTTTTGCCGATACTTAATCGACTAGTGGGCAGCAAATCCGGATGCGTTCGCGCCCTGATAATCGCGCCCACCCGTGAATTGGCTGAACAAATTCATCAGGATATCGAAACCCTGGGTCGTAAGACCCGCCTGAGAAGTGTTGCGGTTTACGGTGGCGTGGGAATTAATCCGCAGATTCAAAAATTGAAGCAGACCGATATCGTCGTTGCCTGCCCCGGCCGGCTTCTTGACCATATCGGCCGTCACAGCATCGATCTTTCCCAGCTGGAAGTGCTGGTTATCGATGAAGCCGACCGGATGTTGGACATGGGATTTATGCCTGACATCCGGCGAATTTTAAAACAGCTTCCAATGAAGCGCCAGACGATGGTCTTCTCGGCTACCATGCCCCTCGAAATCCGTCGTTTGACTGGGGATATCCTGCGAAATCCGACCACGGTTCAGGTGGGGGCCACCGCACCAGCCGATACGGTCAGCCACGCGCTCTACCCGGTAGCCCAGCATTTAAAAACGGCGCTGCTGTTAAAGCTGCTCGGAAGCACCGATACCCAATCGGTGCTGGTCTTTACCCGCACCAAACATCGCGCCAAGAGCTTGGGGAAAAAACTTGTTGCCGCGGGTTACCGGTCGGCTTCACTGCAGGGCAACCTTTCCCAGACACGCCGCCAGGCTGCACTGGACGGCTTTCGCGATGGGAATTTTCAGATCCTGGTAGCCACCGATATTGCCGCTCGCGGCATTGACGTTACCCGGATTTCGCATGTCATCAACTACGATATCCCTTCCACCGCCGAGGATTATATTCATCGCATCGGGCGAACCGGCCGGGCTACCCGCAGCGGCGAGGCGTTTACCCTCGTTACGGGAGAAGACAAAGATATGGTACGCGCCATCAATCGAATTATCGGTTCTAATATCGAGCAGCGCACCCTAGCAACTTTTGACTACGGATCACCAGTGCCGGATCATGCAGGGCGCTCCCGGTGGATCAGGAAGCCGCAGCGTAAATCAACCGGATTTAAAAGGAGACAGAACAAAACAAGGGCGCTTTGAAGTTTTTCAATTAATCTCCCGCTGCTTCGAACTAATCACTTTCTTGAGTTTTCTAAGAATATTTTACAACCATCGAAGGTGCTTTTTTTTCGGAGCGGAGTATTTATCCACTCACGCTGGGTTTAATTGCTGAGGATCCTCCCACCAGCCGATAATCGAGCCGCATCGCTTGAACCAGAGGCCTTCTCGGCGTTCTATCTCTCTGATCCAATCGCCCAAACCGGAGGCATGATGGATAATCAGGGGGGTACTGTGCGGGGGTAATATGTCGTTTTGCAGGCCGTAAAGCGAAATGTTTTTTTGAATTTCGGCGGCGCTTTCTTTGCTATCCCAGGGCGTGGGGTGGATAAACCCATGGTTGGCGCCTTCCCGGCTCGAATAGCCCAGCTGATGGGGAAATTCCTCTTTCAGCTGCCGGATTAGCCGAATGGCTTCGATATTTTTTTTAACACTCAGCCCTTTGTTCAGATTATGTAAAATGGCGTCATCAAAAGATTCAAAGCCGATGGAACTTAAAAGCAGATAAACACCCAATTCACCAGCCATCTGCAGCGCCTCTTTTAAATGTTGAAGCCCCGTGATAATCCAATCAGCCCTTAATGTGAGGTTTATTTGTGAAAGCTCGATACCCAGCAGATGGACTTCCCGCATTAATTCGGGCAGCGTTGGCAGCGGGTTTTCATTGATAAGTTCAAATGGTATCTTGCGTCCGACCCGGGTTTCCGGCAGACAGCGGATTTGACTGATCACGGTCTTTCGATCCAGTTTTCGGTGAAAGCCTTTGTCGGCCGCCACATCGCAGAAGCTGCAGCCTTTCAGGGGGAGTTCGATGCGTTGTGCCGGCCGGCCGGTTAAGGATACCGGATAGTCAATTTCCGCCGGAATTTTTCGGGCGGCGTGGGGGCAGCCGATATGCTGCAGGACTTGGCCCGTCTCTATATTTAAAGGGGCAATTTCGTCAGCGACGGTTACGTAAATATTATTCCAGCTGACCTGCCCGAGATATTTGCCGTTCCAGCCACGGGGCGGGGTTTGGACGAGATGACCATCGCGGTCGATATACGATAGTCCGGGAATTTGCCGCCCATCATTGCCATCGATTCGATTTAACAGCTCGACCACCTGCTCGGCCGGACCATGCAAACCGAAATTGAAGTTATCGGAAAGCCCCTTAAATCGATGGGGGTGCTCACGCCAGCCTACCTCTCCGGCGAAGTCAACATCCGCCTGCGGACCTGCCAGGATGGTGACGGCCCCTTCATTCTTCAGTTCCATGGCCAGGGCGAAAAGATCTTCGCGGCCACTCAGAGAAGAAAACCCGAATAGCGGCCGCGCGGTCCCAAAGTAATCGGCCAGGGTGTTTTTGAGAGCGATCTTGTCATACTCCCTGGTGACGGCGATGACGATGCACGCATAGGGCGTCTGGTCCCGGATAATGGTGGCCGCCATTTGCGGTCCCAGAAGGCCATAGGCCTCATCCTTAAAAAAGCTGGTAATGATGACCATTTTTTTTGCGGAGCGGGTTGGCATAAAATCACGCCGGCAACTGCTTTGAGCGATTATGGGGAATGTATACGATTTTCAAAGTAATTTTTTTTTAAATAGAATCCATTCCTCTCAAAAGAGATCAGCGGCCTTTTTGCTCGCATCCGATACCCGTTGCGCGGCTTGCCGGCTCTTGATAATACTCACATCATTCGCCTCGACATAATCGACGGCCTTGACGTCACAGAATCTGACACACTGCGGATCACCGTCACAAACATCGCATTTGAGAACCCGCCGATCGGTCGTATTAAAATTCATGGCTCCGAAGGGACAGACGCTGACGCAGGCGCGGCAGCCGATGCAGGTATTATAGTCAACGGATACGCGACCCAATTCATCATCCTGTGAGATGGCTTTGACCGGGCAGACATTCAGACAGGGCGCGTCCTGACATTGCTGGCATGTCATGGGAATATAAATTCCTTCAGCCTCCCACTTCAACACCCGGATCCGGCTCCTGGCAGGATTGGAAACGCCATCGTGCGAAACAGCGCAAACCAGCTCGCACAGCCGGCAGCCGGTGCATTTTTCATGATCTATATATAACACTTTAGCCATTTGTTTTCTCCAATCGTAAACGTTAATCGTTATTTGTTATTCGTTATTAGAAACTTTGGGGCGACTATTGTCTCGACTCCCTTTCAAAGGTGATTGTGCCGCGATGGTTGCTGATCGGCGTATCGAATAGCCGCAAACCAAATAACTGATAACCAATAACTAATAACTTACTTATAGTAGGTGAGTCGGCTCATTTTCCAGGCCGAGGCTTTGCAGGGTCTCCGGTTTGGGAACCCCGTTCTTATCGAGTCCCTGATGCTCATATAATTCGTCGACCATCTTGATAAATTTTTGCTTATCGATAGAGATACCGATTACATCAAGGGCACCCCGGCGGCAGGGTTCGTCGAAATAGCGATGGTTCAACATATCGCCCTTTTCCAGATCGTTTCGCTTCAACCCTTCCCTTAAATTGAAAAGCCTTTCAAGCATGTTGCACCGTCGGGCGGCTTGCCAGATTTCCTCGGGCGTCATTTCGATGCCGGTATTTAAATACAGCACTTTGGACCACTCTTCGAAGGTCGGCAGCGTGACGCCCAGAAATACCGTATGATATTTACAGATACCCAGACTGTCGACGCCCATATACAGGTTTTCCTGCCAGAAAACCTGCCACGGTTTGCCGATGTATTCCGTATGCTCGGAACTCAGCGGCCCGTCATAAGGAATCGGGCTGCCGTAAATCTTTCTCAGGACCTTTTCGGGCAGGTGATACAGATCAATGGCCGGGCGGCTCCTCAAATGGTCCGAGCCCCTGGATGCCGTGGCGACATTGAGTGCCAGCGCGGGTGTCGCCCGCTCATCCGAATGCAGATTGCTCATGCCTTTGACCTGCACCAGATAATCAAAAGACTTTTTGCCGATCTTTTTTGAGGCCGGAATTCCGCCGTCGGCCAGCGCATCCCCCAGAAACCCTTTGCGGAAAGCGATCCGTTCGATCATCTCGATGACCGCCTCGTCATTGCCCCAGCTCAAATCCAGTCCATCGGTCTCCTTGTCGGTGATGATGCCCAGTTCGTAAAGCTCCATGGCCCAGGATATCAGGCTGCCGGTTTCGAGATTGTCCATGCCGTATTGATCGACCAGGTGGTTGCCGGTCAGAACCGTCACCGCCCGCGGTGTGTCCGTCTCGGCCCCGAAGGCACCCAGCGAGGTGTATTCCGGACCTTCATCGTATTTTCCCGCCCAAGGGACCGGACGGAATCTTATACTGGGCCCGGCAATGGACCTGACAGCCGAAGCAGCCGGTCATATGGTACGGCCCCATGGTCTCTTCACAAATCTCATCGATGCGCTCGGGTTCGATATCATCGGAATATTCACACTGGTTGTATTGAAAGTTGCGGGTTCTGACGCCACCCCAGGAATTGGTCGCCCCCCAAATAAACGGCGTTCCCAAGGTTCCCTGGGTTTGACTGACTTTGGCGCTGGTGATTTGCTCGATGAAGCGTTTGTTGTATTCCAGGGCTTCAATCGGGTGGGCGATTTGCAGATCCATGGTGCCGCGGGCCGAAACCGCCTTAAGGTTCTTGGATCCCATGACGCATCCCATCCCGGTCCGCCCGGCGGCATTTTTAACACCGGTCATGACATTGGCAAAGCGGACCAGATTCTCTCCGGCCGGCCCGCAGACGCAACTTTTGACTTCTTCATCCCCCAGATCCTGTCGGATGGCCCACTGGGCGTCGGTCACGGATTGACCCCAGATATCGCCGGCCTCCCGAATCTCGATTTCGCCGTTGTGAATATAAATGTAGCAGGGGTTTTTGGCTTTGCCCGTGATCACCAGGTGGTGAAACCCGGCCCAGGCCATTTCCGGTGCGAAAAAGCCGCCCATATTCGCACTGCCCAGCATGCCGGTCAGAGGTGATTTGGCCATGACGTGGGTTCTGGCCGTGGCCGAAGCCAGCGTGGCCACCAGGATACCGGCGCTGATTATCAGGGCATTGTCGGGACCCAGCGGATCACAGCCCTTCTTGGTGTTGTTATAGAGCAGGTACGCATCCAGACCCCGGCCGCCGATAAACTTTTTCCTGACCGCCAGCGGAATCGGCTTGGTCTGAACAGCGCCTGTGGTCAGATCGATATATGCTATTTTCCTGTTTAACGCCATATCACTGTACTCCCTTCTCTTTTAATTTTTCTTCCGCCAATTTCCGGTTTACATCCCAGACCGGTCCTCGAATACGCGGCAGTGTGGGATTGACCCAGTGGACCCGGTATTCCATGCCGCAGGTCGGGCATTTGGCAGTTTTGTCGCCCGGACCGGGCTGAATTCTTTCCATGCAGCTGGGATTGTGGCAGCGGAACTTGCCATAGGTTCTGGTTTTGCGTAGGCTTTCGGCCGTTGACTGGTCTTTGGGTTTAGTTGCCATGTTCGCCTCCTTTTGAGCTGATATCTTCGATAAAGTTCATTATTATGAACTATTTGATCTGGCAAGATTCATATCATGGTGAACTTTTTTGATCAAGCGAAAATATCTATTTTAGTAATTTTTCTATAATAAATGGATATAATTCCGTTATGTGTTAATCTTATTCAGTATCATATCATATAAAATAATTATAAAATTCAAAATAGTTGTTCATCTGAATGAACAAATTGTTGACAAAGAATCCTAAGGGATATACGCTGTAGAAAAAATCCGAGTGTGGAAGGCCCGGCTTTGGTCCATCCCGCAGCGGTTATATGGGTGATTACAACAGATTGAACCTAAGGCAGAACCGATCATCTCTGACATGACCGACAGACCAGGTTTTCGGTATTGAATAAAACCTATGCTGGTGAACGGACAATATGAAAAAATACGACGCACCTTCGGTAAAAAAGGCTTTTGCAATTCTGAATGCCATTGGTTCATCCCGACAGGGCTTGGGCGTGAGCGAACTGGCCCAGAAGCTTAAAATGGCCAAAAGCACGGTCCACGGCATGGCCTCGGCCCTGGAAGAATTGGGGGCCGTCATGCGGCATCCCCGGACCAAAAAATACAAGCTGGGCTTTACCCTGCTTGAAATCGGCCGTTCAGCTTATTCCCAGATCGATCTGAAGACGGCGGCCAGGCCGGTTACCGAAGACCTGATGGAAAAAACCCGAACATCGATATTTCTGGGTATCCTCAATTGGGATCATATCACCATTCTGGATATTGTCGAAGCCAGACAGGACCTTAATATTACCGCCCCGGTGGGTTCAAATATCCCCCTGTTTGCCGGCGCGGTGGGCAAAGTATTTCTGGCCTGCATGGAGCAGGAGCAGGTCAACAGAATTATCACTTCAAAAGGCCTGCCCCGATTCACCGCCAACTCGATCGTAGACGCAGAGCTGTATCAAAAGGAACTAAAGCAGGTCAGGGAAAAAGGCTACGCCGTTGACGACGAGGAATATATTCTGGGTGTCCGGGCCGTGGCATCCCCTTTAGTGGGATTGGGGCAACTGCAATCAGCTATCTGGGCGGTTGGTTTCAAGGCCAGCCTCGATGACAGCAAAATGAAGTCCATGGCCGCTGAAACCCATATGGCCGCCAGCACCATCAGCCGGCGCATTCAAGAACAGCTCATGGGTAAGCGCTAACCTACTAAGGAGTTCATTAGTGTTAAGACATGGATTCACCGCCCGCTCCGCTCGAGACGCAAAGCGCGCAGAGGGTATTTTTCTTATTTCTTTTCGGTGAGAGGCCGAAAAGAAATAAGCCCAAGCCCTTCGGGCAACTGTTATCGCGTTTTGTTTTCTTCCTACCAGGCGCAGCCAATTTATTATTTTCTGACGGATTGTACTTTATGTTTGCTGTCCTTTCTGTCCGCCGGCTTTTTGGGCGGATCAAGGGCATACATAAAAAAAAGAATTCTCTGCGTACTCTGCGGCTCTGCGGTGAATATAAATCCTAAGAAAGAATGTCTAAATCATTATTGGCGCATTAGTAACTTCGTGAAGCGATGGGTTCTTTATTAGTCTATCGGAAACATCGGGCGTCGAATTCGTTGATATGGGAACCGGGTCAAATCAGATGCGGTTAACCCCGGGCCGTCTGCGATGATGATTTCTTTGGCAATATTCTGAAACGCCGCCCTAAAATGCACCGCTGATTTTAGCACCAGGATTCCGATGGTGGCAGGTTCCACGCCGCATACGCGCAACATCTCCGGATCTCTGGCCTGGATGCGCTCACTCGTCACGATGGCCCTGATACCGGCGACGTTCAAAACGGCCGTGCGGCCCATATTGCCCCACGCCCCCCGGGTCATGGGGCCTTTGTACTGAAAGCGGCCGTCCACCAGGTCTTCAACGACGGCCTTAACCTCAAGCGGCTTGCCGTGGAAACTGTCGGTCTTGGCGCCAAGACACGCCTCGATGGGGTTGCCGACTCCGGCCGCTATCGCCGATTCGACGGTTGCCGGATCGTATATGGTTGCCACGGCGGCATCCGTTTGACCGCGCCGCAGCAGTTCCCTTAAAATCTCGACGCTGTCGTTTGCGCTTCCGCCGCCCGGATTGTCCGACATATCCGATATGATCACCGGTTTTTGGGAACTCGCTATGGCCTGGGACACGGCCTCCGAAATGGAGGTGGGCGTGTAGCGAAATTCTGCCCGGCGCTTGTTTAAAATTTCTGACAAATGATCGGTTTCGTTTTTGGCCGCAGCATTGTCGGTGGCATAACTCAGAACGGTAAATCCCGCATCCGGGTGGTCGGCATGGGGGAAGCCCGCAAAAAGCGAGGTTGACAAAATTGCTGCCGGCCGCTGCGATCGAAGCGCCTCCTTCCAGAGCGACAGGTACAGACCGGATTGGGTATTGCACGTGCTGCAAGGCGGCAGGATAAGCGGTTGTTCAACGGCATAAACCGGCGCGATCTTTCCTGCTGCAATCCGGGCAATGAGTCCGACGGCTTCAACCCCCCGTTCATAGGTGTCGGTGTGGGGATATGTCTGATAGCCGATGAGCATCGTGGCATGGGTCAACATTTTGCGGGTCACGTGGGAGTGCAGATCCAGCACGACGACAACGGGACGGTTCGCATCGTAAATTTCACGGATTTTCTCCAGCAGATGACCCTCACCGTCCTGGATGCCGTCAGCCATCATGGCGCCGTGCAGGGCAAGCAGAATCCCATCGGCATCCCGATGCCGGCTGATCCCATTTAAAATTGTGTTTGAAACGGTGTCGTAGGCATCGCGTGTCACCAGGCCGGAAGGGGTTGCAGCGGCAGCCGCCGTTGGAACGATCAGGTCCCCGCGATCTTCAATAGCGTCAATGAACCCGCCGATTGGCGTTTTCGTTCCCCGCGCCCATTCAATGATTTCATCTCCGATCTTAAAGGCTTGGGCGCGAAAGGCGTCCAGGTCGGTGGAGACAACGGAAAAATTGTTGGTTTCATGTGCAAACGCACCGATGATCCATTTCATGAGCGCCTTATCCTTTCCTGGTTATAACGGAATCAATGGAATTGATACATATCGGCCTGAACCTCGCAGCGCCGTATACAAAGAACGGAATCTGCTTGCGACCGGTAAAAATATGTCAGAACAAGTTTAGTAAGTCAACGAGCAAGTTGGCAAAAAACTGGGGTCGCGCCTTGATGAGCAAGAAGACAGATCTGAAGGCAATAACCGCAACGTCGATATCCCTGAGATTCCTTTTTTTTCTTTTTTACGCCTGTATGCGACATAGATTTTCTGTTGACAGCAACTACAATATATTGTACTTGCGTTGACCAGGGTGCCCAAAAGGGCTTAATAGGGAATCCCGTGTAATTCGGGAGCGGTCCCGCCGCTGTAAACGGGGACGAAATTTGCAATTGCCACTGCTTGGTATAAATCAGGTGGGAAGGTGCAAAAATTAGATCGATCCGCAAGCCAGAAGACCTGCCTGCATTCATATATCTATGTTCTACGCGGAAATAGGTCAGCATAGAAATCACTGCCAAGGGTCAAGTAAACTGGGTGCAACCCTTCGAGAGCATCATTCTCGAAGGGTTTTTTATTTCGGCGGGACTGATTATTTTGCCGTGACAGCGGATGTGCAGTACATGCAGGACACATACGACGTTTCGGGCATGGACAACCTGGAAGGGCTCATTGGCGGTATCCGGATGACGGCTGAATTTTAGCAAGCGACAATTTTAATCCCACATTAAAGGAGATTTAACCGATGAGAAAAAAGCTTATTATTCCGATCCTGGCTATTATTTTATTCGGTGGCCTTTGTGCTTCAGCCATGGCGGGCGGACATGGTCACAAAGCGCCTAAAAAAGTCGGCATTTTGCTGGCAGCATTTGGATCCAGCGAGCCCAGTGCTCAGGTAGCCTTCGAAAATATTGATAAAAAAACCAAGGCCGCTTATCCCGGCATACCCGTTCGCTGGGCCTATACATCTCATATTATTCGCAAGAAGCTGGCTAAACGGGGCCAACATTTAGACTCACCAGAGGTGGCCCTTGCTAAAATGCAGGATGAAGGCTTTACCCACGTGGCGGTGCAGTCGCTGCACACCATCGGCGGTGCAGAATATCATGATTTACGCCGAACCGTGGGCGCATTCAAGGTGATGGGCGGATTCCAACGCATTATACTGGGATATCCTTTGCTGGCAACCCAGGAAGACATGCAGCGCGCAGTGGATGCTATATTGAAAACCATTCCCTTAAACCGCAAGGAAAACGAAGCCGTGGTATTAATGGGCCATGGTACCCACCATCCATCCAATGCGTTTTACGCCGCCCTGATGTTCCAGCTGCAACTCAAAGACCCCAACATTTTTGTCGGTACGGTCGAAGGCTATCCTGCGGTTGATTTGATCGTGGAGTTGCTGCATAAAAAGAAAATTAAAAAAGCCTACTTAATGCCCTTTATGTCCGTTGCCGGTGACCATGCCAAAAATGACATGGCCGGTGATGAAGACGACTCCTGGAAAACAATTTTTAACCAAGCCGGAATTCAATGCGTCCCAATCCTTAAGGGGACTGCTGAATATGATGACTTCGTTGACATGTGGGTCGATCATCTGAAGGGGCCGTTGAGTCATTTTGAGTAATTTTTTAGGGGCTATTGTCCATTTAGTTCCCATGAAAAACAAGCGATTTGACCGTCACCGGATATACCTGATCGCCCACCAGGGGCTCGCCGATATCGATCCAGTCGCCTTCTTTCAGCTTCAGCTCGTCTAATGCGAGCAAGTTAGATTTTAATTGCGTTTCCCGCTGAATGACGTTTCCCACGCTGCAGGCAATGTCGGTTTCAAAAATCAAAATCACCGGCAGGTTATTTTCAATTGTGTTGGCCAGCGCCGCTTCTATCGAGTGAGCAAATAATTCCAGCTGGGGATAGGAAACCCGGACCGGGTCTTTAAAATACAAGGCCAGAATGTCTTCCCCCTCGTTCTGATCAAATCTTTGGAAAGCGGCATTTATTTGCGACACCACGTGTTCGACACTTAACTTTGATTGATCGACATCCACCCGGATTACCGGGATATTTCTTAATGGAAACGCTACCTGATCATCCCTGAAACCCGAACAGCCGGAAATCGATAAAGAATAGGCGCCCGCACCGATGACGGTCGCCCTGATTTTATTCGGCAGTTCGACAACGGGTGCCGTTAAATCAGATGCGAGCAGTTTTATTTTGGTCGGCCAAAAAATGGCCGATATCGCTGAAATTGTTCAGCCCGCCGTACATCAGCTCCGCCACGCCTCCCGAAAACGCATATTCATCGATGCGGCCTGGAAAATCCAGGTCAGCGGTCAGCATGAGCTGCCGGGCCAGGGTGGAATTTGCGGGCCCCGTAATGGCTTCAAATAATATTTCAGCAAACTTGGCGGCGATTCTTCGATATCATTTTTAGACGATTGAGTCTCCGATATCATACTTCAACCCGAGATGCGCCATCACCCTTGCTGCCGGCGGGTCGATGCGCCAGATTTTTCCTTTCGAATCGACGCCCAGCAAGCGCCCCCCGACAGAAATACAGCTGGTCGACAGCGTCTCCCCATTGCGGGATATGGCCATGTTTGAAGTTCCGCCGCCGATATCACAGGACAATATCGTTTTATGGTGGTCCTTTGAGCGCGCCGCCGCCCCCGAACCCATTGCCGCAATTAAGCTCTCGAAATTCGGTCCGGCTGTGGCCGCCACAAATTTTCCGGCATCACTGGACAGCGCCTCGGCGATTTGCCGGGCATTTTGTTTGCGGGCGGACTCGCCCGTAACAATTACCGCACCGGTTTGAATATCGGCCGGATCGATGCCGGCGCGTTTATATTCTTCCCTGAAAAAATCCGTCAATCGCACGATATCGATGGTATTGTCATCCAATAAGGGGGTATGAATAATGCGGCCCTCATAGATGATGTTTCTTTCCTCGATGTTGAAACGCCGGGTAACCGACCGCTCATCCCTTTTCAATATCAATTTCGAAAAAGCCAGATGGCTGGTTGAGCTTCCGACATC
Organism: uncultured delta proteobacterium; assembly: GCA_963710795.1. Taxonomy (GTDB): domain Bacteria; phylum Desulfobacterota; class Desulfobacteria; order Desulfobacterales; family JAFDCJ01; genus JAFDCJ01. Next base: position 136,934 of record CAVQBT010000065.1, on the reverse strand, counting down.
GACACCGACCGATAGTATTTCAAGTTCGTTTATTTCCATGTCTGTATAGGTTCAGAGGTTCAGGGTTCAACGTTCTGGGTTACATGTTATAGGTTCAATGCAAAGAGAAAAGCGAACCGCAGAATATCGAATACTGAATATCGAATTTCGAAGTAAGGAATGCTGTCTAATTTAATACGACAGAACGAAATTTATCACCAGCATAAGAACTTCAAAAATGACAAGTAAATAATCCGATTGATTAGATTTCAAGATTGAATCAAGGTACTATTCTTTCTTTTAAAAAGATAGAGCGAAGCGATTCAATCCTTCGACATTCGAAATTCGATATTCTGCGGTTCTGCGGTTCGCTATTTCGTTAACCTTGAACCTCTGAACCCAGAACCTCTATACCCTGAACCTATTTTGACCCCTCTCCCAAACCCTTGCGCACCCGCTTGCGCGGGCCGCCGGCCCCGCCGGGTCGCCAATCCTTGGGAGCGCGGATCTCTTCTAATAAGTGCAATTTATTCTGCCGTTTGAGCCGAAAAAAAATCATGGCCCAGGCACAGGGTGTGTCCAGACCGACTTCGCAGCTTCCGTTGTGCGACCCGCCGCAGGGACCGTTAAAAAGACCCTTGGCACAACGGGCCACCGGGCAGATACCACCGGTAAAGGTCAACACACAATCACCGCATCCCCGGCACATTTCGGCCCAGATTCCCGCTTTGGCCGAGGCCCCCAGGAAGGTCGTGTTAAGGGCCGGAATCACGGGCAGCGGATCATAAGCATCTGCCAGGGTTTGTACACCGGCACCGCAGGCCAGCGACAGGATGGCATCGGTACCGTCCGGTATGGTCTGATAGTCGTGCACCAGGTCTTCCTCGCACTGCCTGAGAATTGAACCCACCTCAAATTTCGGCGGACTGTCCGCATAATGCCGAACCTGAGAAAGTTCAAGACACAGCTGTTCAGCCTCTCTTTCGCCGCCGGACAGGCATACGGTGACACAGCTGCCGCAGCCAAGAACCAGCACTTGCTTATATTCTTTGATGGCAGACACAATTTCTGCCAGTGGTTTTAAGTCGCCAACAATCATTGGTCCCCCAATTATTCCTTTTTGGTCTTGTGCGAAGCGGCAATTGGCAGCCGCGATGCGGCCTGCCGTTGCCGATGCTGCGGACAGAGTGCCTCAGTCGTTGAATTCAATGTGTTGGCCAAATTTTGTTCGTACAAGGTTGAATAAAGCGGTTTTCCGCACACCTGGCAACAGTATTAAATCCAAGGTAACCACATCATCCCACTGCCCGACCAAAAGATGCTGAAATTCGATCGCCTCCTGGGGACATATCCGCCAGCATTGACCGCATCGGGCGCATTTGGTCATATTGTGCTTGAGCGTGCGCCGGCCGTCCTGATCTATAAAATCCAGGGCCGAAGCCGGACAATTTTCCACGCAGGACAGACAGCAGTTGCATTTATCGTTTACGCGAAAATAACTCATATTAATCTCCGCCGTTATTTACAAACAACTTGAAGTGTCATCGCTTTTAAAATAACAAACCACAAACTTCAAATCCCAAACAAATCTCAAAATCCAATGACCCAAATTCCAAACTTGTGCGCATCATTCGGCAGCCGGCTTATGAGAATAGATTCATTGGAATTTCGAATTTGGATATTGTTTGTTATTTGTTATTTGGTGCTTGGAATTTTCAAGCTCATGAAGCAAGTCTCTATAGAACCTATAAGCTATTCATAACTATCTCACATTTTCGAAGCCTCAAATCAGCCTCCTCCGACTAACAGCATAAATTTGACCTTATCTCCGTCTTTGAGGACCCGCTGTGAATACTCGCTTCTGGGCAGAAAACCTTCACCGTTGACCATCACCTGGATTGAAATATCCAGCTGCCCCTCCTTGTCCAGCAAAATCCTGCGCGCCGGTTGGCCACTCCGATTTACAATATGCGATACCACATCCGCTAGGGTTCCGTCCGTCATGTCTATTTGTGAGGTTTTGCCGATTAACTTCGACAAGGTCGGCAGCCCGAGAGATTCTAATTGTATTTTCATTAAATACCTCCCCATAAAAAGGTTCATTAAGATGAACATTTTTTTCGAATGCCATCTTACCATTAGTCTGATTTTTGTCAAGTGAATTAAATATTGGGTCTGTAATTATTGATTTATTCCGCATTATGATTCGAAATTAAAAATAGACTAATGTTCATCATGATGAACTATCGAGAGAATTGAAGGCCGGATGTCAGCGGCGGTTGCGGGTACCCGCGGTCTTTACGATTGCCGGACTTGGATGATTTAGCCTTTCAAAAAGGGGATCGGCGATGATAATGCGCAATTTGTCGGCAATGGCGCGGAAGCCTCACCAACTTACGCGAACCTCCTGGATGGCTTGGGGCGTGCTATGCTCAATGGTGTAAGTGATGCCTTTGCTGCGGATGACGGTGCCGGGACCGGGAATCTCGCCGGCCTTTTCAATTAGAAATCCACCCAGGGTGGCATACTTGCCTTTGGGTAGCCGGATTTGGAGTTCTTCCTCCAGGGTGTCAATTTCAATGCGGGCACTGACCCGATAGTCTTTTTTGGAGATCTTGCGTACCCACTGGGATGATTTTTCCTTGAGATCATATTCATCCTGCATTTCTTCGACGACTTCTTCCATGATATCTTCAATGGTGACCAACCCCTCGGCCCCGCCGAATTCATCGACCACCACCGCCACCGTGTCCCCGTCTTTGCGCAAATCCATCAGCAATTCGCTGACGTTTTTGGATGCAGGCACAAATCGAACCTCGTGGACAAAGGATTTAATCGATTCTTGCGGATCGACACCGAGAAGTTCCAGCACGTTGAGCACCCCCACAACTTTATCCACCCGCTCGGCATACACCAGCAGCCGGATGTGGGCCTTCTTGTGCGCCTGCTCCAGGGCCTCTTCGCAGGTAGCGCCCTGTTCAATGGCGACCACATCGATTAACGGAACCATGACCTCATAGGCGGTCGTCTCGGTAAAGCTGAAGATGCGCTGGATCATGGTCATTTCCACCGGCTGGATGTCGCCTTCAGGGGCCGGCATTTGCAGCATGGTCAGGATTTCTTCCCGCAGGGTGAAGGGATTCTGACTGGATTTTCCGAACAGCCAGGTGACCACGCGCGTGATCAGTGAAAAGACCACCAGAATGGGGAAAAAGACGTAGGATGCAAAACGCAGCAGAAAAATGGCACGCGGTGTAATCGTGTCGGCGCGCTGCTGGAAAATACTTTTGGGGACGATCTCCCCGAAGATCCAGATCAACGGCGCCACCATGATAATGGCGAACCAGCTGTTCTGCTCTCCGAATAACTCGATCATCAATGCGGTGGTCAGGGTGGTGATGCAGACAACCGCAATGTTGGTTCCGACCAGCGTTGTGGACAACAGCCACTCGGGGTTTTTCAGCATTGCCAATGCAAGTCTTGCCCCGCGGGATCCCTTGGCGGCAGCATGGCGCAATTTGATCTGGTCGGCGCTGACCACACCGATTTCAGAGCCGGAGAAAAAGGCTTCCATCAGAAGGCAGATCAGAATGAAGCCCAGCGTCCAGTATACATTCATGGTTTCAATATTCTTTCACAGCGATGATCTTCAGGCCGGCTGCCGGCCTCAGGGATTTCACTCAGGCGGCGGATCGCTTCCCGGCGCCGGGTTCTCGGCCGCCGGGGAAGCCGGCGCAGCCGTCTGGGCTCCCGGTGCGATCTCCAGTTTTTCGAACTCAACCGTTTTGATACGGTTTTCCTCCACTTCCACAATGCTAAACACGAACCTGTCGAATTCGATGCGGACCCCTTCCGGCGGAAGTTCACCGTAGTGGTGCAGCAGCAGACCGCCGATGGTTTCGCCCCATTCGTCGGAGAGGTTCGAATCCATTTCCGTGTTGAATTCCGCTATCGTGATGCTGCCGTCCACGACATAACGGCCTTGCTCCTGATCCTTGATGTCGATCTGATAGTGCTCATCCGAAGGACTGTGAATCTCGCCGAAAATGCACTCCAGCAGGTCTTCCATGGTCACCAGACCCGTCACGCCGCCGTACTCGTCGACCGTTAGCGCAATCGAAAATTTGCGTTCCTGAAACGTGCGGAACAAATCGGCCACCAGTTTGGATTCCGGAACAAAATAGGGCTTGTGCAATAATTTTTGCAGTCCATCAGGATCGAAGGACTGTTTGGTTTTATGGATACCGAGAAGGTCTCGGGCATGCAGAATACCGCAAACATTATCGCGGTGTTCCTGATAGATGGGGACCTTTGTATGGCGCTTCTGGCCGAGCTCGGTAATGATTCCCGCCAGCGGCATGTCCAGGGGCAGGAAGAAAATATCGGACCGCGGGGTCATGATGTCTTCAATGGTCTTGTTGCCGAAATCAAAGATTTGATCGATGAATTGGGCCTCGTGACGATCGAGGGTGCCTTCCCCCACCGCCTCGCGGGCCAGGGTGCGTACCATATCTTCGGTAATAATATTGCCGCGGGAGCGCTCCTTGCCGATGATGAGGGTGATAAAAATGTCGGCCACATAACGGACCACCCAACGGATGGGCCGGATCAGACGGGCAAAGAGATCGATGAATTTGCTTTCAGCGCCGGCAAAAGCGACATTGTGGCGGATGGCCATTACCTTGGGTGTGATCTCGCCCAGCAGCAGCAGCAGCGGTACCATGATGAGAAGATTGACCCACTTGTTTTCAGCCCCGAGCACCCGGATGACCACCGCGGCGGAGATGACCGAGGCGGTCACATTGACCAACTCGTTGCCGATCAGCAGCGTGATGATAAGTCGTCTTGGCTGGCTGAGCAGGCGCTGGATCAGCGCAAAGCGCCGATGCTGATCGCGCCGCATCTGCTCCAGCTGTGAATTCCTGAGCGAAAAGAGGGCGGTTTCGGAACTGGAGAAAAAGCCTGAAAGTCCCATCATGCAAACAAACAGGGCCACTTCAAGCCATAAGATATAATCCATATGTGTTCGCCTATCGGAAAAGGTGGATGTGTCGGAACGCCCCCCGGAGTCAAGGACCGCCCGCGGCGAAGCGGGGGCTTGTCTTTTTTCGCCCCGACGGACCTGTCCGCCTTCGTCGGGACACGACAGAGGTATGAAAGTACATTAATGGTTGTGGAGTTGAAGACACCCGATCGCCTCAATCATCAAGTGAGGACCTTGAAGAATCGCGCCCTGGAAATCAGCGGGCCTCGGTCGCCTTAAATGATTGTAATTTCTTAAAACTTATCGAAATCCGAAAGCGTTGTCAACTCGATTTATTAGAACTTGCTGTTTGAAAGCTGAATAACAACAAATAATGATTTCGACTGCCGGGCACAGGACGCCAAGAGTGCCTTGAACAAATTATCATCGCGCAAACCTTCAAGGTTCACTAGAAGTCGGAAAATTTTCTTGACTTCGACACCGGCTTCCTATAGCTACTATGTAGCCATATTGAATGGACTCTAAATAAAATATGACCATAAGTTGCTAAATATTATTCAGTTTTATTTGAAACCGGTTATCCTCATTGGAGGATAGCGGAAATCTCATATCAGAGGAGGAAACCATGAAACGTAGATTGATCTTGCTTGGGATGTTGTTGTTCGTTGGGTTCGCATGGTTGGTGGCCGGTCCGGCGGCCGATGCCGCCGAGCCGATTGTGATCGGAGTGCCGACTTCATTAGGCTTTCTGGAAGGCAAAGAAGCGCATAAAGCGGTTCAGATGGCGGTCAGTGAAATCAATGCCAAAGGTGGGGTAAATGTCGCTGGTACCCAAAGGCCGCTGAAGGTTGTCGCGGCCGACCTGCGGGATGCCGCCCCCGGTGTTCCGGTCCCTGAAGCATTGCTGGGTATAGAAAAATTGATTCTGGAGCAGAAACCGGCAGCCATCGTGGTCGGGCCGTTTCGCTCGGAAGCGCTGATTGCCGGGATGGATATCATTGCCAAATATAAGACGCCCATGCTGGGAACGATTGCCATGAGCCCGGGTTCCGAGAAGAAACTCAAATCAGATCCGGAAAAATACAAATATATATTCCGAACCTGCCTGAATGCAGTCCATCTGGTGAAATACCTGGCCGGCAACATGGCCTTGATCAACAAGGAGTTCGGGTTCAATAAGGTATATGTCATGCATCAGGATGTCGCCTGGGCCCGTGCGACGGCCGGATTTGTCAAAAAAATGTACTTTGATAAGGCCGGATGGGAAGTGCTGGGTGTCGAGGCCTACCCCACGGGAACCTCGGATTTTTCTTCGGCCTTAATGAAAGCACGGGCCAAAGGCGCCCAGGTGATTATGCCGATTTTCGACATGCCCCAGAGCGGTATCCTGGTCAAACAATGGAAATCGATGAAAATTCCGGCCTTGCTGGCAGGATTTATATCACCGCTGGCAGGTTCCGGGGCCTGGAACACCTTTGATGGTAAAATCGGCGGTGCGATGAACAGTATTTTTGAGTTGGGCAGCGCCATCGACTCACCGAAGGTGCCCAAATCGGTCGAATTTTACAAAAATTACGAAAAAACCTACGGCAAGGCGCTTCAGGCCGGCCATGGTCCCGCACCAGCTTATGAATCGGTTTATATCCTGGCCGAAGCCATCGAACGGGCCGGTAGTCTTGATCCGGATGCCATTGTGGCCGAACTTGAAAAGACCGATCGAATGGGCGTTATGGGCAGAATTAAATTTGATCAGGGCAACCAGGTCGTCTACGGTAACGACCCCAAAGAGAATGCGGTTGCCGCCGTTTTTCAGTGGACCGAAAACGGCAAACGCAAAATTGTGTTTCCGGCCTCAATCGCTGAAGCTATAATCCAATTGCCTCCGGGGTTGAAGTCACTGAAGTAGTGCGTTGTGAAAGCATTGAGTCCTGATTAAGCTGATACGTAACAGTTGGCTAGTAATCACTGCCTTTAAATAAGGGAGTATATGGAGTATTGGAGTATTGGAGTATTGGATATACAATCTGATCTAGCCTCATTTAGGTTTTTCCATTACTCCATCACTCCAGCACGCCAACACTCCTTTTGCATTTGAATGGTCATTTTTAATTTCATCGATGCAGATTATAATCGAAATAACTATTGAGTTAATCCTATGTTTCTAGGAACCGTTGTATACGCATTAATTAACAGTGTTATCCTGGCCCTGATGGCGATCGGATTCAATTTGACTTTCGGTATCAGTGGCGTGGCTAATTTTGCCTATGGTGCCTTGTATATTTTTTCAGCATACGCTTGCTGGATGCTATTGAATTTATTAAAGCTTCCCTATTTTCTGTCCGCCGGCGTTAGCCATTTTGCTCACCGCTTTGCTGGGGGCGCTCATGTATCGATTTGTGCTTCAAAGAGTGCGCGGCCAGGCGCTTTCCGAGGTCATTGCCACCTTCGGTATCGGCCTGGCGATTCTCGAGTTATTCAGATATCTGGGGTTTGTCGGCTTCGAATACAATCTGCCGGTTTTCATCGATAAAAGCTATTTCATACTGGGTGCCTATGTGGATATGCAGCGCATCCTGATTGTCGTTATCGGTATGTTTTTGATTGCTGGGATTGTGGATTTTTACTCATCACACATCACTGGGGCTTGCCTTCAGGGGTATTGCCCAGGACGAGCGCACGGCCCTCAGTCTCGGCATCGATTCAGACTGGATTGCCACCTTGGCTGTGTCTTTCGGCGCCGGTTTGGCAGCCATTGCCGCTACCATGATTATTCCCCTGGGCAGCATTTCGCCCGGTGAAGGATACGAGGTTTTGATCAAGGCCCTGGCAGTGTGTATCATTGGCGGACTGGGCAGCACGGGGGGGGTGATTGTCGCCAGTTTTATCATTGGTTTCGCCGAACGTTTTACCGATGCTTACATCAGTTCCCATTGGACCATGATTGTCAGTCTGGCAGCCATTCTGATCGTGTTGATCGTAAAGCCCTCCGGTTTATTCGGCGAACAAAAAGAGTTGGAGGAAAGAATCTAGCGAAGTCGGAATAGGCTATTTTTCAGGGCGGATTAAGTATGAAAAAACGCAAAGAGAGAATCGACAGAGGGATTAAGGCCAGATCGGGTGATATTTTTGCCCTGAGTTCCTGGCGCGAGATGCTTTATCTGGCAACCCCGCGATGCATACCGATTATCGTCTTTCTGATACTGCCCCTGATTCTGGGATTCTATTGGCAAAAAGTGCTGCTTTCAGTAGCCGTGATTGCCCTGCTTGCCATCAGCTGGGACATTCTGGCCCAAACCGGCATGATATCTTTGGGCCAAGCCCTATTTTTCGGTATGGGGGCCTATGCGTCGGGAATCATAAATTACTACCTGGGTTGGCATCCTCTGATCGCCATCCCACTGGCAAGTGTCATTGGGGGGGTAATCTGTACGGCATTTCTGCTACCGGTTCTCAGGTTGCGGGGCATCTATTTTTCAATGGTTACCCTTATCATTCCCCTGATGCTGGTTCGAATCGTCGAAGCTACGCGAATTTTCGGAGGTACCGAAGGCCTCACCGGAATTGCGGCACTGCCTTCGCGGTGGATTGAACTCTATCTGATCATGGCTGTTTTGATGGCCGCGCTCTTCGGCTTCAGGCGCATGCTGGGTTCGGACTATGGTCTCGTCTTAAAAGGTATCTGTGACAATGATCGCTCGGTAATGAATGCCGGAATCAACGTATATTGGTTTAAAATCCAGGCGCTTTTTATCTCCAGTTGCATTGGTGCGTTTACCGGGGCTTTTTTGACTCACGTTTACATGTTTGTCGGAATGCCGGTATTTGCGCTGGATTATTCCATCCTGCCGATTGCAGCAGCGGTGGTGGGTGGCCCGGGTACCCTGGCCGGCGCAACCCTGGGGGCCTTCATCCTGGTACCCTTGTCCGAGCTTCTGCGCGGCATTGGCGGTTTGAGAATTGTGTTCTACGGCTTGTTCCTGGTCATTTTTATTGTCGCCTTGCCGGAGGGCCTCTTCCATTATATTCAACGCAAATACCATCAATTCGAAAGATGGGTGGAGGTGGAATAATGGGGACTTCTCCATTGCTGAAAGTCGCGGGACTCAGCAAGAATTTTGGCGGCGTGCAGGCCATTGCCGATTTAAGCTTTGACCTGATGAAAGGAGAGTTGCTGGGGTTGATCGGACCCAATGGATCCGGCAAAACCACGGCGGTCAATCTGATTACCGGCTTTGTCAGGCCCTCAAAAGGAGATATTCATTTCCAGGGAAAAAATATCACCGGCATGGCCCCCTATAAGATTGTGCGTTTGGGAATTGCCAGAACATTCCAGATGGTCAAACCATTTTATCAATTGCCGGCCTACAAGAATATGATCATTCCCTTGTACTCGCCCAGAGTTAAACAACTGGTTGGCGGTAAATACGGCGACCGCGATGCAGTGGCTCTGGACCTGCTGGAAGAAGTCGGCTTTGAGCGCGACGCCTTTGTGGCATATAAAAGCGCCAGTGTACTGCCCCAGGGCTATCTGAAACGGCTGGAACTTGCCAAGGCCATCGCCTTGCAGCCGGATCTTATTTTGCTGGACGAATTATTTTCAGGCCTCAGCCTGGCCGAAGTGGCCGGCATCGTGCCGATTATTGAAAAACTTCGTCAGGAGGGCAAAACCATTATCATGATCGAACACCGGCTCAAAGAATTATTTCGGATCGCCGATCGCGTCCTGGTTCTCAACTACGGTGAGAAAATCGCCGAAGGCCAGGCCCAGGTGGTTATGGAAAGTGATGCGGTGAAGAAGGCTTATTTAGGTGCGGAAGCGTAGTCAATAAGCTGGGAAGCAAGGAAGCTAGGAAGCTAGGAAGCTGGGAGGCTGGAAGGCTGGAAAGCCGGTAGGTAATATAAGGGAACAAAAATTCTTTTAAGCTTTATAGCCTCATTGCGTCCAAGCTTCATAGCGTTTTTGCCTTCAAACTTCATAGCTTTATAGCTTCCCAGCCATCAACCTATCAGCTGACAGCTGTCAACTATGAGTTGTGAGCTATGAGCTATCCGCTATCGACTATGAGCTATCAGCTTTTTGGAGGAGTCGAAATTTATGCTCGAAGTCAAAAACCTTATGGTCTTTTTTGAAAACGCGCTGGCGATCAATGATTTAACGCTGGGAGTCAGTGAAGGTGAGTTTGTAGGGGTGATCGGCTCCAACAGCGCCGGCAAAACCACGCTCATGAATGCGCTGTCCGGTTTAATTATTGATATGCGCATCAAGGAAAAGCGCCGCGGCGGCGAACGCATCACGGTTTATGGCAATATATTTTACCGGGCCGAAGACATCACCGAAACCAAACCCAGCGAACGCGTGAAAAAGGGTATTGTACTTTCCAGAGAACGGCATCCTGTATTTCCTGAAAGCTCGGTGATGGAGAACCTGAAAATAGCCGGCTACCTGAAAAAACGATCTGAAGTACAGCAAGCAATCCAATACGTATTTGAACTGTTCCCGACGTTAAAGAATTTAAAATCACGCAAAGCAGGCTTCATGAGCGGCGGTGAACAGCAAATGCTGGCCATCGGCATGGCCCTGGTGGTTAAACCCCGGCTGCTTCTTTTAGATGAGCCGCTTTTGGGATTGAGTCCCATGATGCAGCAGGCAGTGCTTGAAGCGATCGTGCGCCTCAGAGAATCTTCCGGTATTACGGTGCTGCTGAGCGAGCAGTTTGCACGACCGGTTTTGCCTTTGATTGATCGGGGATATGTTCTCGAGAACGGCATGCTGGCAATGCACGGCACCGGCAAAGAGCTGATGGACAATCCCGAAATCAAATCGGCCTATTTTGGGATCTAAGCAATGTTGCCGAAGCATAATGGATTTATCACCTATAAATTTTCTGCCGCAGGCCGCTTGTTTTCATTTGCCTACCTTGCTTGCATCCCGCTTTCTTTTAGCGGGGCTCAGAGGCAAATGAAAAGAAAAAGTTATCTTTGCGTTCTCTGCGCCTTTGCGGTGAATATTTTTGGAATTGCCTGAAAAATAAACATGGACATCTCGAAAAGCATCTATGACAATTTTGCGAAAACGGCTGAACGGCGTGGCAATCATACCGCTGTTTCCTATCTTGGAACCCGATATTCCTATAGCCGAATCAGGCAACTGGCCGATCAATTTGCTTCAGCCTTGACTGACATGGGAGTCACAGCGGGCCAGAAAGTCATGCTGTATATTCCCAACAGCATCCATTGGGTGGTTTGCTGGCTGGGCATCCAAAAGATCGGGGCGGTATGCGTACCGATCACACCGATTTACACCCCCCATGATCTGGCGTACATTGCCGGTGACAGCGACGCCGAGACTATTATATGCGCCGATACAAACTTCGGCTATGTGACGAGTGTGCTGCCAACAACCGGCCTGAAGCGGGTGATCGTTTCCAATGTTGCCGATTTGCTCCCCTGGTGGAAACGGTATTTCGGCCATCTGTTCGATATTATTCCCCGCGGTAAATACCTGCTCGATGCACAGACATTTTCCTTGAGAAAATTACTGGCTCAGCATCGCAATCAACGCTCGAAAACTAGCGGCAGTGCCGCGGGGGGCCGGACCCTGGCCGAAATCCTGTATACCGGCGGCACGACCAAATTTCCGAAGGGGGTGCCCTTTACCCACGATCTATTTCTCGTCTCGGCCGATGAGCAGATTCGCATGAGTGAGCCCCTCATTGCGCTTGAGGACAATGTGATCATGGGCAACGCCCCACTGTTCCACATCCTGGGGCAGACCTGCAGTCTGGCAACGCTGCTGACGGGCGGCAGTTTAATCCTGCAGCCGCGCATCAACATCGATGCCTCTTTTGATTCCATTCAACGTTCTAAGGCCAAAACCATGATCGGGGTGCCCGCCCTGTATCGCATGATTTTAGAGCATGTTCGTCTGGCACAATATGATCTGAGTTCATTAAAATATTGTTTCAGCGGCGGCGACGTCCTGCCGATTGAGGTGAGCAAACGCTGGAAGGAAAGATTCGGCATCCCGATTTATCAGGGTTACGGCGCCACCGAGACCTGCGGCGGTGTCGCCATGTGTCCGGTTGATCGGGAAAGCCCGCCCAGAAGTGCCGGCCGCATCGTCAAAAGCAAAAAGGTCAAAATCGTCGATGCGGCATCACTTGAACCGGTAGAGCCGGGCAATCCCGGAGAATTGCTGGTCTCTTCGGAATTCATGGTCACCGGCTACCTGAACAAGCCGGAGGAAACCGCTGCCTCGTTTGTGGAGTTGGATGGCGATATGTATTACCGCACCGCCGACATTATGTCCATGGATCAGGACGGCAATCTCTTTTTTGTAGACCGCACCGTCGACACCATCAAGCATAAAGGTTACCGGGTATCGGCTTCGGAAATCGAATCCACCCTCCAGGAGCATCCGGCGGTCATCGCCTCCTGTGCCGTGGGCATTCCGGACGAAAAAGTCGGCGAACGGATCAAGGCCTATGTGGTGTTGAAAGAAGATATTAAGGGCATCACCGGCTATGATCTGATTAAATGGTGTCGCCGGACCCTGGTATCCTATAAAGTCCCTCACTATATCGAATTCCGCGACATGCTGCCCAAATCAAAAGTGGGCAAACTGCTGCGACGGGAAATCCGCAGTGAGGAAAAACGCCGGGCGGAAAGCTGAAAGATATATTCCCCATCAGATTTTAAGGCTTGGAAAATCCCATTTTCCCACATTAATTTGTGCGCTAAAAATTACCATTTCCTGAAGGTAATTTTTAGCGCACAAATTAATTTTGACAAAAGCTCAGCTTTGCCCTATTATACGCGCTCCGGTTTCACGCCTTGCGGCGAGAAAAGAATAAAGAGTCAGGGGACACATCATTGCATGGATTTTTTTTGCTATAGTGGGTATATGATCAAAAAAGTTGAATGAAACCCAAAACGTTAAATAATCGGAGGTAAGGAAGATGGCAGAATGTCCTGTTTGTGGAGCCGACATTACCCTGGAAGCCGATGCTGAAGAAGGGGAAATCATTGCCTGTGATGACTGCGGGTCTGAACTCGAAGTCACCGGCAAAGACAGTCTCCAGGAAGCCCCCCAGGAAGAAGAAGACTGGGGCGAGTAAAAGATTGAATATTTAAGGTATTTTTTCGATTTTAAAAAAGACGGAGCGACACGCGGCGCCTGCGCTGCGCGAGCGACAACCACAAATATTCAATCTTCAATTCCGGCTTGTCCGGACTAGGGAGTCTCACATGAAAGTCGGTTTTTTGCATTCAATTATTCGAAAAGAGGAAAAGCTCCTGTTGCAGGAATTCAGACGCCGCGACGGGGTCGATTTAGTCAAAATCGATGACCGGCAGCAATTCTTTGATCTCCACCGCAACAAGTTTGAACTTGACGTGATCGTTGAACGCTGCGTCAACCACTCCCGGGCCGTACACGCCATGAAGATCTTCAGCGACCATGGGGTCCCGACCGTTAACGCCCCCGAAGTGGCCGAAATCTGCGGCAGCAAATTTCTGACCACCCAGGCGCTGATTAAAGCGGGCGTGGCGACACCGCGCTGTTTCCTGGCATTTACCCCCCAATCCGCCCTCGCGGCGATGGATCAACTGGGATATCCCTGTGTCATTAAACCCACCACCGGGTCCTGGGGACGGCTCATATCCAAGGTGAACGACCGGGATGCGGCCGAAGCCATTGTGGAGCACAAACAAATCCTGGGCAGCTATCACCACTCCATTTTCTATATCCAGGAATATATGGAAAAAAAGGGCAGGGACATCCGCAGCTTTGTGGTGGGAAACCGATGCATTGCCGCCATCTACCGCCATGCCGATCACTGGATCACGAACACGGCCCGGGGCGGCACGACCTCAAACTGTCCCATTACCCAGGAGCTGCACGACATCTCAGTCCAGGCCGCCAACGCCTGCGGCGGCGGCGTGGTGGCCATCGACGTCTTCGAAACCGACCGGGGCTACTCCATCAATGAGGTCAATTATACCATGGAGTTTAGAAACAGCATCGATGTCACCGGAGTCAATATCCCGGCTAAAATTGTCGATTATGTACTGGAGGTTGCACGCAAATGAAAGTCAGTATTGTCGGCGCATCCGGCTATGGCGGCGGTGAATTGCTGCGTTTGCTGCTGCAGCATCCGCAGGTGGAAGTTCATCAGTGCACTTCGGAAAGATTCGTGGGCAAGCCCGTCACCCGCCTGCATCCCAATCTGCGCAAACGAACGCCTCTCAAATTCAGCAGTGTCCAGGAGCTGGAAAAAACGGATCTGCTGTTTACGGCCCTGCCCCATACACGCTGCATGCAGAAATTTGAGGCTTTCAGTTCACTTGCCGACCGGATCATCGATCTTTCGGCCGATTTCAGGTTGAAAGACCCTGCGGCCTACGGCAAATGGTATGGCGTGGAGCATACCCAGCCGGGCGTCTTGGATGAATTTGTTTACGGCAATGTGGAACTGCACCGCCAGGAGATGAAATCCACCAAGTATATCAGCGGCGCCGGCTGCAATGCCACGGCAACCATTTTGCCCTTGTATCCGCTTTTCAAACAGAATGTGGTTGACACGTCCATGCCCGTGGTGGCCGAGGCCAAATGCGGCTCTTCGGAGGGCGGCAACAGCGCCAGTGAAGCCTCTCACCATCCGGAAAGAAGCGGTTGTGTGCGTTCTTACCGGCCAACCGGCCACCGGCACATCGCCGAAATGGAGCAGGAGTTGGGCAATCTGATCCATTTTTCGGCCACATCCATCGAAATGGTCCGGGGCATCCTGCTGACCGCCCATCTTTTTGTCAGGCAAGGCACAACCGAAAAAGATGTCTGGCAAACCTACCGCACGGTTTACGGCCAGGAGCCATTCATCAGAATCGTCAAAGAAAGGCAGGGCATTTATCGATACCCGGAGCCCAAAATTCTGGCGGGCTCCAATTACTGTGACATTGGCTTCGAGTTGTCCGGCACGCGCCTGGTCGTCATCTCCGCCATCGATAACCTCATGAAGGGCGCCGCCGGTCAGGCCGTCCACGCCATGAACGTGATGTGCGGCTTCGAAGAAACAGCCGGGTTGGAATTTGCCGGATTACACCCCGTTTAGTAATTGAAGAATGAAAATTGAAGATTGAAGATTTAAGGTATTCTATCTTTTTATAAAGCTTCCAGCGCCGGTAATTTTAATTCGACACCGGGTTTTCCTGCAGGCATTTGTTTCTTGAGTTTCGACGTTCAATATTAATACTTAGCAAATGTTAAGGCAGCCGATAAAAAAAGAGTACCCCGCAAGATAAAAAAAATACAGGCCGCATATATTTTTCCGATCCAACCTGCGAGACGGGGTATTCGGAGCAACACATCGCGTTAGAGTCAAAAATGATAAAAATAAAATCGATTTCATCCATAAATCTTCAATCTTCACTCTTCAATCTTCAATAATAAAATGTGCCGCTTACTAACCATAAAATCCGCAACACCTTTTGCCATCGCGCCCCATTTGCAACAATTTGCCGAGATTGCCAAAAACAGCAAAGAGTTCCAGGGGCATGGCTGGGGGTGTGCCTATTTGGGTGCATCCTGCGATTGGAAATTTTACAAGAACATCAATCCCGTCTGGCAGGATGATTTCAATCAATTCGGCGAAACCCGGCTGCTGGTGGTCCATGCCCGCAGCGCCTTCGAGGATAAAGACATCGTCGTCGAGAACAACATGCCGTTTTTCGACGGCCGCACCGTCTATATTTTTAACGGCGAACTGCGCGGGGTGAAAATCCGGGAACAGGGCCGCATCGGGGCCGAAAAGATTTTTAACTACATCCGGCGCTTCGACCGGGGCGACACCCGGCAAGCCCTGGAAAAAGCGGTCGGCATTATCCGCAAAAGAACCCGCTCCATCCGGGGCATGAATATTATCATGGTCAATGACAACGGGATTTTCGTCTCCAGCTATTTTACTGAAGATGAAGACTACTTCACCTTGCGTTACCGGCAAGGCAGGGAACTGATCATCTGTTCGGCCCCCTACCCTGCCGAAAATAACTGGCAAAAGATCGCCAATGACTCAGTTAGACAGTTATCAATATAATTTTGCACAAAAAGCGCAAAATATTTTTTTAGTTTCTTTTTAAGCCGTTGGTATACAAGGGTTTATAAAGAAAATTTTTGGCATCAACTTATTAAATACGATAAAAGTTAACTGATTGATATTAATATAAAAGACAGAGCGAAGCGATACCATAAATCTTCAATTTTCAATCTTCAATATTCAATTCCGGCTTGTCCGGGTTAGGGTTTGGTAAATGATCATCGTTAAAATCGGCGGTGGCAGCACAATCAATCTAGCCGGCATTGTTGAAGACCTGGCCGGACTCGATGAACCATATGTCATTGTACACGGCGCCAATGCGCTGCGGGATAAATTGGCGCAGGATCTCGGACAGCCCAAGCAGGTGCTCACTTCGGTTAAAGGATACACCAGCGTGTATTCGGACGAAAAATTGCTGGATGTCATGATGATGGCCTATGCCGGATTGCGCAATAAGCGCATCGTCGAGTTGTGTCAGCAACACGGGATCAACGCCGTGGGGCTTAGCGGGATTGACGGCAAAATTGTTCAAGGCCAGCGCAACAAAGGCATTCGGGTTTACCAGGGCAAAAAATTAAAAATCGTCAGGGATTTTTCCGGCAAACCCCAGACGGTTAACGTGCCGCTTCTGAAATTGCTGCTCGGTAATGGATATGTCCCGGTCTTAACGGTTCCGATTATCGATGAATTCAATGCGGCGATTAACACCGAAAACGATGATGTGGTCAGAGTGCTGCAGCAGGCGCTTGAGGCCGATACCGTGATCAATTTGATTGAGGCAGCGGGATTTTTGGAAGATCAAAATGATTCCGCCTCGCTGATTCGAAACATCCCCTCCGCGCAACTCGAAGCCCGGGAACAGCAGGTAGAAGGTCGCATGCAGCGCAAAATGCTGGCGTTTCGCAAGCTTTTTGAGCATGGCGCCTCCAAGGTAATCATCAGTGACGGTCGCAGCGCGCACCCGGTCAATGATGCGCTGGACGGCAAAGGAACGGTGATCGAATGAACACCAAAGAACGGGAACAAAAATACGAACTTGCCGTCTACCCGCGCCGGGACATCGTTTTGGTTAGCGGCAAGGGCGCCCGGTTGTTCGATGATCAGGGCCAGGAGTACATTGACTGTGCTTCCAATGTAGGCGTCTCAAACATCGGCCATGGCCATGCAACCGTGGCCAAGGCCGTGTATGAGCAATACCTGACCCTGGGCAACTGCTACAGTATGTTCTATAACCCGGTGCGTGCCCGCCTGGCCGAAAAGCTGGTTGACCTGGCGCCCGGCAACCTGAACCGGGTATTTTTCTGCAATTCCGGCGCTGAGGCCAATGAAGCAGCGCTTAAATTCGCCCGGTCCAGTACCGGCAAACCGGAAATCGTTGCCTGTATGCGCGGTTTTCACGGCAAGACCATGGGGGCCCTGGCCGCCACCTGGGGTCCGGAATACCAGAAGCCCTTTGCCCCGATGCTGCCGGGTTTAAAGCATGTGCCCTACAACAATTTTGAAAAACTCGAGGCGGCTGCCGGTGAGCAGACCGCCGCGATTTTACTGGAGCCGGTTCAGGGGGAAGGCGGCGTGCGGGTCGGCGACCGGGAATATTTTCAAAAAGTCCGCGACTTATGCAACGACCGCAATATCCTGCTGATCATGGATGAAGTCCAAACCGGGTTTGGGCGCACGGGAACCATGTTTGCCTGCGAGCAATTTGTCCCGCCCGATATGCTGTGCCTGGCCAAATCCCTGGCCGGTGGCCTTCCGATGGGGGCCGTGCTCTGCAGCGACCGGGTCAGTGTGCCCCTTAAAAGCCACACTTCCACCTTCGGCGGCAATCCCACGGCCTGTGCCGCGGCCCTGGCGTCCATCAGTGTCATTGAAACTGAGAACCTGGTGCAAAACGCCAAAACCCTGGGTGATTATTTCCAGGAGCGGCTGCGCGGGCTTGAGAGCCCGAAAATCCGGGAGATCCGGGGCCTGGGCCTGATGATCGGTCTTGAGCTGAAGGAAAAAGCCGGGCCCTATGTGCAAAAACTCATGGACAAGCGGATTATCGTTCTTTTGGCCGGTGCCACGGTGATCAGGCTGCTGCCGCCGCTGGTGATTTCCAAAGCCCAAATCGACATCGTGGTCAACGCGTTGAAGGATGTTTTGGCGGATTAATCTTGCAAGACAAATGTCTAAATTGCCTAATCCGCCGGAGGCGGACTAAAATGCCTAAAATTAAGGTAATCTGTCTAGTTGAAATGATAGGATTTCATAATTTTAACTCATTCTTGTCCGCCGGTTTTTAGGAGGATTAGTCATTTTAAATTTCAGCTCATTTATAACGATACCATACAGCCACTTATTCAACCTCGATAACACATTGTCGTATGGCACTGCCGAGCGTCTAAAGAAACCAGGAGAATAGCAGGTTGGACTTTAATCCATGTATGAAACATAAGGCGGTTCGCAAGACCGTTCGCAAGTTTGCTGAAACGGAGCTGGGACCGATCAGTCACGAAATTGATCGCGATTCCCGCTTCCCATGGGAAGTGGTCGAAAAAATGCGCCCGCTGAATTATTTCGGCCTCCAGGTGCCGAAAAAATATGGCGGCGCAGAACTGGACACCATCAGCTATGCCATTACAGTCGAGGAGTTGTCCCGGGTGTGCGCCGGCCTCGGCCTATGCGTAACGGTCCATAACAGCGTGGGGGCCTACCCCATTGTGCGTTTTGGAACTGAAGAACAAAAACAGCGCTTTCTGCCCAAGCTGGCCAGCGGTGAATATATCGGCGCCTTCTGCCTGACCGAAGCCAACGCCGGCTCGGATGCCGGCTCCGTAGAGACCACCGCGGTTTATGACGGTGGCGATTATGTCGTCAACGGAACCAAGGTATTTGTCACCAACGGCGGTGTCTGCCACCTGGCGCTGACCTTCGCCGTTATGGATCTTGACGACCGGCGTGGCGGTGCCGGTGTATTCATCGTTGAAAAAGGCATGCCGGGATTTTCAGTCGGTGAATTGGAAGATATGTGCGGTATGCGGGCCAACCCGGTATCTTCGCTATTTTTTGAGGACGTGCGGCTGCCGGAAACGCATATGCTGGGCCGACCGGGGGATGGACTGAAAATCGGGCTCAACGCCCTGGACACCGGCCGCATTGGGATTGGCGCCCAGGCGCTGGGAATCGCCCAGGCGGCGTTCGATGCCGCCGTGAAATATTCCAAGGAGCGCCAGCAGTTTAAAAAACCCATCTCTTCATTTCAAACCATCCAGAACTACATCGCCGACATGGCAACTGAAATTGACGCGGCCCGCCTGCTGCTGTATCGAGCCTGTGCATTTAAGGACGCCGGCCAGGCCTTCGGTGCCGAAGCCGCCATGGCCAAGCTGTATTGCAGCACGGTTGCCACGCGCGTGACCAACCTGGCCCTGCAGGTACACGGTGGTTACGGCTACAGCAAGGAATACGATGTGGAACGCTACTTCCGGGATGCCAAAGTAACCGAAATATATGAAGGCACCAGCGAAGTTCAACGGATGGTAATTGCAAGATCCGTTCTTTCGCAGCTAACCTGAAAATCGAATGGATCAAAGTCGTCCTTGATGCGTTAAGCTAAACTCCAAATCACAAATGACAAATTCCAAATGGTTCGACAGGCTCACCACCCTGAGCAAGGTCGAAGGGTAAATCACAATGACCAAAATTCGAAATCCCAAACCTGTGACCTTTATGAGGGGCATATCTTATATAAAACTTCAAATGTTTGGGGCCGTAGGGCGGGCCACGACACGACTGAGCTCGTCGCAGGCCGTGCCCGCCGATACTGGTCGGCACTGTGGCCGACCCTACGACAGTACAAAATCAAAGTTATTTCGATGAAACTGACCGCTGTTCCAGCCAGCAGCGGTCTTCTTGTTTCGGTCATTGAAAATTTGATTTTGAGATTTATTTGAAATTCGGTGCTTGTAATTTGAGATTTATAAATGCCATTATCCACTAGAAGTGTTCCATACATAAAGGTCGATCAAAAATGCTAAAGATAGTCGTATGCATCAAGCAGGTTCCCATGGTATCAGAGCTGCCGTGGAATCCGAAGACGGGCACCCTGAAGCGCGAGTTAGCCGAAGGTATGATGAACCCGGCCTGTGCCCATGCGCTCGAGGCTGCGCTGCAGATAAAAAGCCGGCATCAATGTGAGATCACGGCCATCACAATGGGCCCGCCCATGGCCGCGGAAGTTCTCTATGAAGCCATGGCCGTGGGGGCGGACCGCGGATTACTGCTGACAGATCCGGCTTTTGCCGCCGCCGACACCTATGCCACGTCTTATACCCTTGCAAGAACCATCGAGAAGCTTTGCCCTGATACGGATTTAGTCCTCTGCGGCTGCTACACCAGCGACAGCGAAACCGCCCAGGTCGGCCCCCAGCTGGCCGAGGAGTTGGATATTCCGGCGGCCGCCTATGTTGAAAACTTCGAGATTAGGGGCCGCACGGTTCGCATGCAGCGCATCTCCGATAACTTTCTTGAAATCATGGAGATGAAGCTGCCCGGACTGGTCACCATCATGACCCGATCCTATGCACCCCGCTACCCATCACTGGAGGGTCTGGCAGATGCCTTTGACCGCTCCCAAATCAAAATGCTGGGTGCCCAAGATATTGGGCTGGATTTAAATAAAATTGGCCGCAAGGGTTCCCCGACTCGAATTATCAATGTGTATTCGCCAACAGCCGAGAAGAAAAATGTCGTTTTGAAAGGTACGGCCAAAAAAGTGGTGAATGCCATCTTCGACAATTACGGGGAGAAGATCAGCGGTGCGTTAGGCAAAGACTTGAAGAAAACTTTAAGGTTGTTAACCGTTCTGCGTTCAAGGTTCAAGGTTAAAAGTAAAGCGAACCGCAGAATGTCGAATACTGAATGTCGATATTCTGCGGTTCTGCGGTTCGCTTTTCCATTATCCTTTAACCTTCAGCCTTTAACCTTGAACCTCTGAACCTTTTTCCTTTGACCTTTAACCTTTGGCAATAAAAATATGAACCAAGAGAATCGTTCCATATGGGTTTTCGCCGACTATCGCAATTACTTCCAGAACCGGGTTACGCTGCAGCTGCTGGCCAAAGCCAATGAACTGGCACCCGTTTTGAATGCTGAAGTTTGGGCTGTAGTATTTGGTTTCGAGACCGACGAATATGTGGCTGAATACATCGCCCATGGTGCGCACAAAGTTCTGGTAATTGAAGATGCCGCCCTGAAACAGTACAGTGTGGAAAAATACACCATCTTGATGGAAAAACTTGCCGGGCAGTATCAGCCCGAAATTATTTTGATCGGGGCCACCTCCTTTGGCCGGGAATTTGGCCCCCGGGTCGCCAAACGCCTGGGTACCGGTCTGACAGCCGATTGCATCGGACTGGAGATTACCGAGGACGGCAACCTGCTGCAAATCGCGCCCTCATTCGGCGGCAATCTCATCGCGGAAATTATTACTCCCCGCCATCGCCCTCAAATGGCTACGGTGCGGCCGGGGACCTTTCAGGAGATCCCGCATGATAATTCCCTGCACGGCGAAGTCGTGCGCCTGCCGATGCCTAAAAAACTGCCCAAGGATCGCTTGCGTCTGGTCGCCTATGAACGCCAGCCGGTACGCGACCAGAGACTTGAAGAAGCCAGGGTCGTGGTATGCGGTGGACGCGGGATGGGCAGCAAAACAAAGTTTAAAAAGATATTCGAACTGGCCCAGCTGCTTTCAGGTGAAGTCGGCGCGACCCGGCCGATCGTTTATGCGGGTTGGGCGGATGAGGAGGCCCTAGTCGGCCAGGCCGGCAAAAACATCAAACCTCAAGTTTTATTTTCCTTCGGCATCAGCGGCGCCATCCAGCACACCGCGGCCCTGACCGATGCCGATTTTGTCATCGCGGTCAACAAAAATCCCAATGCCATCATGATGAAAATGGCGGATGTCGCTGTCGTGGCCGACGCCAACCAGGTTTGTGCAGCCATGATCAAAGGATTGAAGGAACGGATTCAGACTAAATCTGATTACTCGGGGTAGAGTTGTTGACTTGGTATTTGGCAGGTATCGCTTAAGGTTTGCTAAATTATGGCCTTCTCGGTAACTATGGCACCCTGCTTAGATCGTCTTCCGGTATGGGGCGTTGCAACAAAAGAATCATTCACGGCATCATCGACGGACGCCGCAACATTCGAGAGGTAATGCGTCAGCGGTTACTTATCTGACCATGTTAGATAATTATCGTTCCTTATCTTTTCCGACTTCCGCATTCCGACTTCCGATTTCAATCTCCGTGTCCCCCACCTACAGTTTCGCCACCCGCCCCAGTTTGGTGGGTCCGGGTTTCGGCACCGGCACCGGCACCTCCCGTTCGATGACCCGCATGGTTTTCCATTTGCCGCTCAGGAACCGAAGATAAAAAATCACCCCGAGCGAAGCGACATAGACAGTTGCCAGCACCCAGGCAAACAGCAGTCCGAATTCCAGAACTTCGACGACCAGATAAACCGGGACAATTAAGATGAAAACGGAAAGCAGCACCGTCACGAACATCACATACCGCGTATCGCCGGCGCCTTTAATGGCGGAGCAGAAGATGATGTTCATTGCATCGAATATAGAATATACCGCGACGAAACGCAGCAGGACCACACTGTAGCGATAAATCTCGCCAAAGCTTTGCGGATCGGAATTATGTGCAAAGGGTGCGACAAAAATGTCAGGCACCAGCACATAGGCCGCACCAATGGCGAGCATGTAGCCCAGCGTCAGGTGAAATCCTGAATACGCAGCCGACTGGGCCAGGTCGGGTTTGTCAGCGCCCAGGTACTGGCCCACCAGTACGGATATGGCGATGCCGAATCCGATCATCGGCATAAAGGCCAGGGTATTGATATTGAAAGCGATATTCGTAGCGGCCAGGCTGGCGGTTCCCAGGCGCCCCACAACCAGAATAAACCCGGTAAAACCGACCATCTCCAGAAAAAACTGGACCCCGGAAGGAAACCCGAAACGCAGCAGCCGCATAAAGAGTTCACTGTCAAAACGCCAGCCTTTGAGGGTGTGATAGGTTCGGTTGGTATTCCCACCGGCTAAAATTACCAAAAACAGGAGAAACGAGAACCCGCCGGCGGCCACCGTGGCAATAGCCGCACCTTTAATTCCCAGCTCCGGAAACCCCCAGTGACCGAATATGAGCGCATAATCCAAAATAAGATTAACGACCGTCGTAAAAACATTGACCCACATCACGGGCCAGGTTTTGCCCCGGCCGCTGAAAAATCCGGAAAGCGCATAAGACGCAATGTAAAAGCCGCCGCCCAGGCAGATGACCCGAAAATATTCAACTTCGTTTTGTTGAACCTGGGGACTGTGTCCCACCAGGCTGAAGATAGGTGCGGCAAAGGGTATCGCGCCCAGGATCAGCAGCCCTCCGATCAGGGACATATAGACTCCCTGCCAGAGCGCGGGTCCGATGCGGTCGTGGCGTTGGGCTCCATAATACTGGGCGACGAAGGTGCTCACGTAGCCGGCCGTGCCCATAAAAATGCTGACCATCGAAAAATGAAGCATCCCGGCCGGCATGGCCGCGGCAATGGTCTCCGGTGAGTACCAAGCCAGAAACATCCGGTCCACAAAGTGCTGCACCGACCAGCTCGCCGTGCTCAGAATCAACGGTATTGCGACAACAAGCACTTCCCGGTAACCCGCTTCCCGGTTCCATCTGTTTTTAAGAGACTGCATGTTCGATTTTCTCCAATGCGAACGGGTTCCTTAGCTTACTGCCCGCAATAAGTCAAGGATAGACGATTTAGAGCGGTTGTCATATCGTTATTTTTGATGCTGCCGATTACCGATCAGCCCGCCGAAATTGATGACAGGACTATTGTAACTTCGAAGACTATAGCTTAAATTCAAATTCCAGTATGAGGATACATCGAAAGACCAAGCAGAGGGAGTGTGGGAGCGGCTTGTAGCCGCGAAATTAAATCTAAAGGACATGCCAACCGGGGAAAAGCTCCAGGCAATGGAATTGCTTTGGGATGATATTGGTCGAGGTAATCATCCATACTGTTTTTTAATTTCCCGCTTCAATAGCTTTCCGGCGTTGTTCTTAGGCAGATTCTCCACAACAATAAATTCTTTCGGTATCTTGAACCCGGCCAGGTGCTCCTTGAGATAGGCCTTCAGGGCGGCCGGATCCGGCGGCTGATTTTTGTGCAGCACGATAAAAGCCGTTACCCGTTCTCCCCAATTCCTGTCGGGCAGCCCGACCACCGCGCATTCCTGCACCAGCGGATGCGTGTAGAGCAATTCTTCCACCTCCCGGGGATAAACATTTTCACCGCCGGTGATGATCATATCCTTCAACCGATCCACAATGTACAGATAGCCGTCATCGTCAAACAGTCCGATATCGCCGGAGCGAAACCAATCGCCCCAAAATGCGGAGTTGGTTTCAGCCGGATTATTCAGATACCCATTGGTAATGTTGGGGCCCCGAATGCAGATTTCTCCCTGGTTTCCCTGCTCCAGTGTATTGCCGTCGAAATCCCGAATCTGGACTTCGATCCGACTGACCGGCGTTCCCACCGAGCCGACTACATGGCGATAATAGTGGTTGTAAGTGACCATGGAGGCACTTTCAGTCATGCCGTAGGATTCATGGATGTCAAGGCCGGTGCGGGCTTTCCATTCCCGCACGACTTCTCTGGCCATGCTGGCGGCGGCTGAAAAACAGTAGCGCACGGATTTGATTTTTGGGTTCAGATCATCGAGTGCCAGCATGCGAATATAGATCGTGGGAACGGCATAAAAATTGGTAACCTGAAACCGCTGGATGGCATCCAAAACATGCGCTAGATCAAAAGCGGATTGCAGCACCAGGCTGCCGCCGCAAAAAATCATGGAATGGGTAATATGAATCTGTCCGAACACATGATTCAGCGGCAAAAAACACAGGGCGCGATCCGTTTCCGTAGACCGTTCGTAATGGGCCACATTGAAAAGTGAAGTCTGAATGTTTTCATGGCTCAGCAGCGCGCCTTTCGGAATGCCGGTGGTGCCGCCGGTATAAAGGATGGCAGCCGTATCGCTGCGGGCCCGATCAACGGTTTTAAATCCGGCGGTGCCTTTTTCGACGAATGCGGTAAACGAAACATCGCCACCGTCAGATATGACGAGGTCGGGACGGGATTGGCGGGTCTTGAAATCGCCGAAGGCATCCAGTTTTTCATTGACCGTCAACAATACCTTGGGCTGACAGTCTGAAAGTATTTGGGGCAGTTCGGCACCGGTCAACATATGGGAAAAGGTTACGGCCACCGCCCCGGCTTTCAGCACCCCAAAATAAAAAGCCAGCCACTCATAGGAATTGGGCGCACACAGCGCCACGTGATCACCGGGTTGAACGCCGGCAGCAGCCAGGGCAGCAGCTATTTTACTCGATTCTAAATTTAACTGTCGGTAGGCAACCTGTCTGTCACCATCCACCACCGCACAGCGCTCGGGAAAATGGAAGGCAGTGTTTACCAGATTGTTGGCGATATTCATTATCATCCTCCTACCTAAACCGGATTCGCCGCAAGGCGGAAAATTATTTGCCACGAAGACACCCAGACACAAAGTGACACTTTTGATTTAAATCAATTTTCGGGCCCTGGTGTCTTGAAAGCGAAATTGCTTGTTTCAAATTGCAGCTTATTTTAATCCTGGCAAACTATTATTACAAGAAATTTTAATCCATAAAGACAACACGTTTTGATCAGGACTTATTGTGGGGTTAACAGAAACACCTATTTTGAACGATTTTTGGGACCCTTAAATTCAGGCGGACGAAGATAAACCAGGCCCTGCAGAGAACTAAATAGGAAAATTCCAAGCGATCGGTGTTGGCAATAATCTTCATTATTCGGGCGGGGATAAACCGCTATATTTCGATCTCACCGCAGGTGAAGTGGCGGGGTTTATCCCCGCCAAAATACCGCTTGCCAAAGACAAATTGAGTTCCAATGATCCAACCTTCTTACTGGAGCTGATCACCATTGGGATTATTATTTGGTTCCTATATTAGATTTGAGAGGAATCGTAACTTTTCCTTTTCAAATTTTTCCCAATAATGCTAATACTTCTTCTTCATTTATAAAAAGGTATCTGTGTAATCCGTGTTTATCCGTGTGCCCAAAAAAAGATAAATCAAATTCTTCAGCAATTATGGACATCGCCAATCAATTCAAAGTACCGGCTGCCGAAATCAAAGCTCGAACGCTGAATATTCAAAAAGAACTCCAGCAATCCGATATTGATGGTCTCTTCATCGTCCAGCGGGTGGATCTATTTTATTTTTCCGGGACCGCCCAGAACGGCTTTATGTATTTGCCGGCTGAGAGTGAACCGCTCTTATTTATCAAGCAATACTTTCCCAGGGCCGAAATGGAATCGTCGGTTCCAAATATTATCAAAATTGAATCCGTTAAAGAAATTCCGGGATTGATTGCCGATTATTGCGGCCGCATGCCGGATCGATTGGGCTTCGAACTGGATGTGATCCCGGTCAATGATTTCCGTTTTTATCAGAGTCTATTCGAAGTTAAGAAATGCGTCGACGCATCTGCTGATATTTTGAAGGTGAGACAGGATTAAATCCGACTGGGAAATCGCTCAGATGGAAAACACGGCTGAGATGACCCGCCAAACCTATCAATACATGCAGCGAGATTATCCGGCCGGGACTAACCGAAATGGAATTTGCCGGCCTGTTTGAAACCTATGCCCGCAAACTGGGACACGCTGCCGGCATCCGGGTGCGGCATTACCAGACCGAGGGCTATCCCTGGCACATTCTCAGCGGCCCCAGCGGCAGCATGCCGGGTCTGCTGGATTCACCGGCCAGCGGCCAGGGCACTTCGGCCGCATTTCCCGTGGGTGCCGGCCACAAAAAGCTATTGGCCGGCGAACCGATCATGGTGGATTTGGCATCCGTGTTAAACGGCTATCACCTGGACGAAACCCGCATGTTCGCCCTAGGCTCCATGCCCGCTAAAGCCATGCGGGTGTGCCGGGCTGCCATCGAAATTCATGACCGTATCCTGGAAAAAGCCAAACCGGGCGCAACCCTGGGAGAATTGTTCGATCTGTCGGTCCGGCTGGCTGAAAAGCTCGGGTTCGCCGAATCCTACCTGGGGATCCCGGGGCACAAAGTGAGCTTTATCGGCCACGGCATCGGACTGGAAATCATCGAACCCTACATCATCGCCCGCAGCCGCCACGATCCGCTGGAGCCCGGTATGACCTTTGCCCTGGAGCCCAAGTTCGTCTGCGAAAACGAATTTTCGGCCGGAGTTGAGAGTGTTTTTGTGGTAACGGAAAACGGCGCGCGGTTGATAAGTAAAGTGCCCGTAGATGTCTTCATTTGTTAAAATTTTAGCCTTGCTTCGATTCGTATCATAGTATTTAGTAAACGATAAATAAATCTCAAATCACAAAACCCAAATTACAAATAAATCACAATGACCAAAATTCGAAATTCCAAACCCGTCTACGACCTTGAAGAAAGGACTTTTCAATTTGCAAAAAACGTTAGACTTTTTGTCAAAACATTGCCAAAGACGATTGCCAATATAGAGGATGGCAAACAGTTGGTCAAAGCCTCGGGATCGGTAGGTGCAAATTATATAGAAGCAAATGAAGCATTGGGTAAAAAAGATTTTAAAATGAGAGTTAAAATAAGCCGCAAAGAGGCAAAAGAAAGCGCATATTGGTTAAGATTGATTCATGAGACAAACGATCTCAAAAATGTAGATGATGTCCTATATCTAATGCAGGAAGCCGATGAGCTAAAAAAAATCTTTTCATCAATCTTGGGGAAATCCAAGTAGTTTTGGTCATTGAGTATTTGAATTTGGAATTTATTTGTTATTTGGTGCTTGTGATTTGGAATTTAAACTTTTTGGTGCTTGTTATTTGAGATTTTTATTAAACTTCCATGCCAAAAGGGAACGGTTCAATATGACTACTACCGGAGTTCTAAAACCCAAAACCCCCGAAGAAACCCGCCAGCTAATGAAAGTTTCCCTCGGTGAGGAAAAAGCCGACCTGGCCGTGATCAATGCCAAAGTTGTCAATGTCTACACCGCCGAGCTCCTGGAGAATCAGTCCATCACGGTTAAGGGTAAATGGATCGCTTATGTGGGCCAAAACGCAACGGACGCCATCGGCCCGGCAACCGAAGTCATCGATGCCGCCGGTCAGACGATCATTCCCGGCCTGATCGATGGCCACACCCACATTGCCTGGCTGTTTACCCCCGCCGAATTTTTAAGATACGCCATGGCCGGTGGCACCACCACGATTGTGACGGAAACCCTGGAGCCCTACCCGGTTTGCGGGTATGACGGTGTGGTCGACTTTCTGGAATCGTTGCAGGACCAGCCCATCAAGATCCTGGCCACCGCCCCGGCCATGGTTTCCATCAGCAGCGCCGCCCGCGGTATGAAACAGGAGGATCTCGCCAAACTGCTGGCAAGAGATGACATCATTGGTTTGGGAGAAAGTTACTGGCAGTCCATCCTGCAATATCCGGAAGATATATTGCCGCAGTACGCGCAAACCCTGCTGGCCGGCAAAACCCTGGAGGGGCATTCGGCCGGGGCCGGCGATAAAAAACTGGCGGCCTATGTGGCCGCCGGAATTACCTCCTGTCATGAACCGATCAATGCCGCGCAGGTCCTGGAGCGGTTGCGGATGGGGCTGCACATTCTGGTGCGCGAAGGCAGCATCCGGCGGGATCTGGCGGAAATCGCCCGGATAAAAGACCGCGGCATCGATCTGCGGCGCCTGATACTATCCACCGACGGCATCGAACCGCGCGACCTGATCGAAAAAGGCTACATGGAGTATGTGCTCCAAAAGGCAATTGACTATGGCTTTGACCCCATTGCCGCCGTTCAGATGGCAACCCTGAATGTGGCCGAACACTTTTCCCTGGACCCCCTCATCGGCGGCATCGCTCCCGGACGTCTGGCCGATATGGTGATGATTCCGGACGTAAAAACCATCGATGCCCGGCTGGTCATCAGCAACGGCAACGTGATCGCCCGGGACGGCAAACCCACCAAATCTCCCCGCGGACACACCTTCACCAAAGAAAGCCTGAATAGTGTGAAGCTGGTCGAGAATTTCAAACCGTCTGATTTCATCATTCGGGCCCCAGAAGATACCCAGACCCAGAAATTAAGGGCAATTAACATGGTAACCGACCTGGTTACGGCCGAGGAGGAAATTGAATGGCCGGTGATTGCCGCAGAAATAAAGCCTGATGTGGCTCAGGACGTGATCAAGGTCGCTGCCATCGATCGCACCCACAATCCCGGTAAGACGACTGTCGGGCTGATCAAAGGATTCGGCCTCAAATCCGGCGCCATGGCCTGCAGCGCAGGTTGGGACTCATCGGACATTATCGTTGTCGGAACCAATGACGCCGATATGGCCGATTCCGTCAACCGCATTCACGCGCTTCAGGGGGCGGCCGTCGTGTATGAAAACGGCAAAATCCTGGCCGAGCTGGCCTTGCCGATTTTCGGAATCATGTCGCAGTTGCCGATCGAGGATATTGCCGGGCGGCTGCGTGACATTAAAAATGCCGTGA
The DNA here is from genome assembly GCA_963710795.1 of uncultured delta proteobacterium. Lineage (GTDB taxonomy): Bacteria > Desulfobacterota > Desulfobacteria > Desulfobacterales > JAFDCJ01 > JAFDCJ01. The sequence goes on along the minus strand of CAVQBT010000065.1, from coordinate 107,238 downwards.
CGCAACTGGGGATGTCCGTCCCGGATCCATTGCTGACTTTGATCACACTGACCGGGGCTGCGATTCCCTATCTGCGCATTTGCGAGGAGGGACTGGTCAACCTCAAAACCGGCAAAATTCAGGAGCTTTTTGTCAGCCAAATTTAACCCTGGATATCAGTATATGAAGGTATATGATACCTGAATTTTAAATCAGCAATCTTCGGCCTAAATTATTTGCGGTAAATTCATCTCACAAAAATATCATAAAATTTCCAGGAGTTCGATCAAGGAGTATATGTTATGCCACCCCGAGAAACCATCCAAAGTTTGATCGAAGGCGGAACTGTCACACCGCATTTAAGGCGTCAATCCGACAAAAAAGAAGCTGTTCAGGCCTTGCAAACTATTTTGTACGAACTGGGTTATGGTCAGGAGCTCAACTGGCAGAAGTACGGCGCCGACGGAGATTACGGCGGCAGCACCAGCCGCGCGGTCCGGGAGTTTGCCAAACGCAACAATCAACGCGGCGACGGTGAGTGGGTCTCCCCGGCTATTGCCAAAAGGCTGATCGCCCGCTATGACATCCTTGATGACCTGCGGCATCTTCAAAATGCCGTCGCGGAGGATAACGTCGAGCGCTTTTACTATCGGGGCTCTGCTCACCGCACGGCCGTGGTGGCGCTTCAAACGCTGCTCAATGAATTGGGATTTGGCGAGCAGCTCAACTGGGCAAAATACGGCGCCGACGGCAAGTACGGCGGCGGAACCACCCGGGCCCTGAAAGCGTTTGCCCGTCAGGAAGACATTCGCAGCGACGGCCGAAAACTGACCATCGAGCTTGCCAGCCGGATCCTGGAACGCCTCACGGGTTACTATGGCGATGGTTTGGTCGAAGATGTCAAGCCGGTTAAGAAACCCACCCAAAAGCTCAGCATTCGTGAAACTGTCGAGGGGGGGAAATCGCGCATCTTTGTTTCGGCTGCAGGCAGCCAGGTACGACTCACCCGGTTTAAAAAAGGCGCATATTTTTATGGAAGCTGCAAACCGATTGAATTTATTGATGCCAATCGATCGTCATTGAACGATCTTGGTTTAACCGATTCCGCGATTAATGTAATGGTGGCGGTCTCCGAAAATGAAGGCAACCTCGACGCCGTGAATACCTGGGATAACGCCTTTATGACCTTCGGCATGTTTCAGTGGACCGCCGGCACGCTGAGCAATCCGGGTGAGTTGCCGGCCTTGCTGCAAAAGATTAAAGCCGCCGATGATCCTGTATTTCAAAAATACTTTGGCCGGCATGGGCTGGATATTGTCGATGCCAATGAAATTTCCGGATTTTTCACCCTCGATGGTCAAAAGCTGGCGACTTCCTCTCTAAAAGAGCGGCTGCGCACTTACGAATGGGCCTTTTATTTCTGGCTGGCCGGCCAGGACCCCCGGGTCCAATCCATTGAAGTTCAGCATGCGCTTTCACGCATAGATACCTTTTACCGGTCCCGGGGATACCGGCCAAAGGGATACTATATCGCCGACCTGGTGACATCGGAATACGGCATGGGCCTGCTTTTGGATAATCACGTCAATCGCCCGGGCTATCTCAAACCCTGCCTGGAAAAGGCCATGAATCAAACCGGTCTTAAGCACCCGCAGAACTGGGGCACGTCCGCCGAACGCAGGCTGATAAATGCCTACCTGAAAATTCGTGAAACTCACGGACGCTATCCAATGACCCATGCCGCCCGGCGGGCTGCGGTTACCAAAAAATATTTAGACAATGGAATCATTTCTGATGAACGCGGGTCATTTCAATTTGATTTCTAATTAACCGATAAATGGGTGCTTGGCGCTCGTTTAAGGCAATACTGATAGCCGACCCCCTTGCGAATATGGGCAGTTCATCGCAAGGGGGGTTTTACGATTAAAAGCCGGCCGGGCACTGCACCTACCTGCCGTAAGCAGGGACAAAACTTATATTTCCGGTTATTTATTATCGCCATTTCCTCCTTGACAGGCAATCGTCGTTTCACTATATGTTCATTGGTTTGAATTCAGGCCTCCTTGATACTCAAAGACCTCAACCATCCCATGGTATTATAATTATTGGTTATTGGCGGCAATTCAGATTCTTATTTTTCCCTGAATTATTTGATAAACAGGCAGCCTATTAAAATTACCAGCTAAAAAGCCTTAAAAAAATGCGCAGCATAAAGCAGTTAGTCCGTGGCGCTTCAATTTAGCACCCTTCTTCAGCAGCCACGAAATAGCTTGCCAAACTGCAATATGCAATTTTTCAGGGCGGATTAATTATGCGATACGTCCTGCAACAGCTTCTAAAAAATAAACTGGCCCTTTTCGGCCTGGTGATGATTGTGATGTTTTCCGGGGCGGCGATTTTTGCGCCGGTCATCGCCCCCCACCCACCCGACCAGCAATTTTTTGAAGGATTAACCCTGGAAGGCGCCCCGCTTCCGCCCAATAAAACCTTCTGGCTCGGCACCGACTTGCTGGGGCGCAGTCTTTTTTCACGGCTTCTTTACGGCGCCCGAACATCCCTGATCATTGGAATTGCCGCCAATGGTGCCGCCGTATTTATCGGCGCCTTTTTAGGGATTGTGGCCGGTTACGTCAAAGGGTTGCCGGGCACCATCATCATGCGATTTACGGATCTCATGATGGCATTTCCGGCGCTACTGCTGGCCATTGCACTGGCCGCTATTTTTCGACCCAGTCTATGGATTGTCGCGCTGGTCATCGCGCTGGTAAACTGGGTCCAGATTGCCAGGGTTATTTACAGCCAGACGGTCGCTCTCGTCGAACGGGAATATATTGAAGCCGCCGGTGCCATCGGTGCTGCCTGGCCGCGAATTCTCTTTATTCACATTGTTCCGCATTTGTGGCCGACGCTTCTCGTCTGGGGCACCTTAGGCATTGCCACCACTGTTTTGCTGGAGGCTACCCTGTCGTTTCTCGGGGTTGGCGTCAGGCCGCCAACCCCTTCATGGGGCGGCATCATTTACGAGAGTCAGTCTTATTTTCTGGATGCACCCTGGCTGGTATTTTTCCCGGGCATCGCGATTATGCTGCTGTCGCTGTCATTTAATCTGGTGGGAGATGCCCTGAGAGATGCGCTGGACCCCACCCAAAGGGGGCGCCAATAATGCTGGTTTTTCTTGCCAAAAGACTCAGCCAGGCCATCCTGATTTTATTCGGGGTCACCCTGATAACATTTTGCCTTCACTTATCTGATGCCGGCCGACCCGGTGCGAATGATCGCCGGCCGAAGTGCCACCCAGGCAACGGTCGAATCCATCCGCAGGGAACTCGGATCTGGATAAACCCCTGCCCGTGCAGTACCTGAAATATGTCAGCCGCCTGGTGCAGGGCGACCTGGGCCGCTCCTACAAGCAGAAAACCCAGGTCAGCGAGCTGATTATGAGCAGGCTGCCGGCAACGCTGCTGCTCATGGCGGGGACCATATTTTTTGAGCTGTTGATCGGCCTGCCGGCCGGCATCTATTCAGCGACCAAGCGGGGAAGATCGGCGGACAACTGGATCATGGCCCTGTCATTTGCCGGGGTGTCGATCCCCCAGTTTGTTCTGGGGCTGCTGCTGCTTTATCTGTTCGCCCACATCATACCCATTTTCCCGTTGGGCGGCTACGGGTCGCTTAAACATCTGTTTCTGCCGGCGCTGACATTGGGGATATCCGGCGGCGGCTGGTATTCGCGCATGATGCGCTCGAGCATGGTGGATGTACTGCGCCAGGATTTCATCCGCACCGCCCGCTCCAAAGGCCTTACCGAGCGAGCGGTGGTACTGGTCCATGCCCTGCGCAACGCCATCCTGCCGGTCATTGCCATGATCGGTCTGGACATCGGCATTTTTATGGCCGGCGCGGTCGTGGTGGAATCGGTCTACGGCTGGCCCGGCATCGGGCAGATGGCATGGCAGGCCATCCAAATGGTGGACATCCCGGTTATCATGGGCGTCACCCTGGTGGCCGCCGTCGGCATTGTGCTCGGCAATCATGCTGGCCGATCTGGTAATCCCGTTCATTGATCCGCGGGTGTATTTGAGGTAGATCGGGGGAGTCATTTGGCTGCAAGAAGATGGTTTCAGGTATAACGGCCTTTCGGAGGTAAGTCGTAATATCGAGATCGAGCCAAGTGTGCATTCAATAATTATAAGATCACCCAAACGATTGTCTTTGGATCGCAAACCTAAAAAAAGGAGAAGAAAAATGAAAAAAATTTTGTTGCTGGCACTCGTAGTTTGCCTGTCTTTGACCCTTGGCGCCCTGACACCGGTGGCGGCCGAAAATATCAAACAGGGCGGATCAATGATCGTCACCTACAAAGATGACGTCAGCACCCTTGATCCGGCCATCGGCTATGACTGGCAGAACTGGTCCATGATCAAGGCGCTCTTCAACGGCCTGATGGATTATGAAGCAGGTACCTACAATCTCGAACCCGATCTGGCCGAAAGTTTCACCATCTCGCCCGACGGCAAAGTTTACACGTTCAAACTGCGAGAGGATGTAAAATTCCACAACGGCCGCAAATTGACGGCCGAAGACATCAAATACTCCATCGAAAGGGCCGATAAATCCCAAAACCCAAAGCCCCGGCCAGGGTTTTTTCTGGAGTATTAAAGGCTTTGACGAGATGGTGGCCGGGAAAAGCCACCGAATTAAGCGGCATGACCGTAATCGACCCCTATACGCTAAAAATCGAACTGTCGCAGTCCGGACGCCACGTTTCTGCATGTCATGGCCATCAACTTTGCCTTTGCCGTTCCCAAAGAGGAAGTTGAAAAATACGGCCAGGACTTTGGCAAACATCCGGTCGGCACCGGTGCCTTCAAGATGAGAGAGTGGAAGTTGGGCCAACGCGTCGTTTACGATCGCAATCCCGACTACTACAAACCCGGCTTGCCCCGTCTCGACAAGATTGTGTTTGAAGTGGGCCAGGAACCCACTGTGGCCCTGCTGCGCCTGCAGCGCGGTGAGGTTGACATTCTGGGCGACGGCATCCCGCCGGCCCGTTTTCTGCAGGTGAAAAACGACCCCAAAAACGCCGGTATGATTATTGAGGGCGGCCAGCTGCACACCGGCTATGTTTCCATGAATGTGCGCATCAAACCCTTTGACAACAAAAAAGTGCGCCAGGCGGTCAATATGGCGATCAACAAACAACGCATCTGCAAGATCATCAACAACCGCGCCGTACCGGCCAACCAGCCGCTGCCGCCGGCCATGCCCGGATACGACAAAAATTACAAAGGCTATCCCTTCGACCCGGCCAAGGCCAAAGCCCTGCTGGCGGAAGCCGGTTTTGCCGATGGGTTTACCACCGAATTGTATGCCAACAACACCGATCCCAACCCGCGCATCGCCCAGGCGATTCAGCGCGACCTGGCAGAAATCGGCATCAAGGCTGAAATCAAAACCCTGGCGCAATCAACGGTCATTGCCGCCGGCGGCGAGGAAGACCAGGCACCGATGATCTGGTCCGGCGGGATGGCCTGGATTGCCGACTTTCCGGATCCCTCCAATTTTTACGGCCCGATTCTGGGCTGCGGCGGGGCGGTGAAAGGCGGCTGGAACTGGTCCTGGTACTGCAACGAAAAACTCGATGCGCTTGCCGCCAAAGCCGATGCCATGAGTGATCCGGCCCTCAAGACCGAACGCGAGGATCTGTGGCGCTCGATTTTTATGCAAGCTGATGGATGATGCACCCTGGGCACCGGTTTTCAATGAACAACGCTTCACCATGCGGGCGGCCCGTCTCGGTGGTCCGGATGAAATATTCGTTGATCCGGTTCACATTCCGGTCCACTACGAGTACGTTTATGCCAAGGATGCGCAATAATAAAATTTGGTGCCCAAATTTTATATATAATTTTCTAGGAGTATTGGAGCAATGGGTGACGGAACACTATATATCTGCGAGTTGAAAGCAGCAAAAGGTATCAACTGTGTTTTGAGTATCGAATCATGGCTGAGCCAGGGTCCTTTGCATTACTCCAGTAATCCAAAACTCCAATACTCCTGAAACTAATGCGAATACGAACAGGCATCGTTTAACTGATTTTAAGGATCTACACTACCTAAATTTATTATGAAAGGGGACATTTTCCCATGCCAATAAAACCTGATTATACGATTCACGGCGACAAATGCCACTACGGGTGGGACCGTTCGATCGAACCGGTCATCAAAGTCGACCCGGGCAGCGTCGTGGAGATTGAAGCAGTAGATGCCGGCGGCGGCCAGATTACGACAGCTTCTACCTTAGAGGATGTCAAAAACATCGATTTCGACAAGGTGAATCCGGTTACCGGTCCGGTATATGTAGAGGGCGCCGAGCCCGGTGATGCGCTCAAGGTAACTATCATGGCACTTAAGTCTTCCGGCTGGGGATGGTCGGCGGTGATTCCGGGATTCGGCCTGCTGGCCGATCAATTTGAAGAACCCGCCCTTTACATCTGGGACTATGATCGCGGATTCCCTGGCGCCCGCACCTTATCTCAAGGGCGCCAAGGTGCCGTTGAAACCCTTTCCCGGCACCATCGGCGTGCGCACCCGCACCGGAAGGCCAGCACAGCGTCGTAAATCCACGCCGGGTCGGCGGCAACATGGACACCCGCGATCTGAGCGCGGGCGCGGTGCTCTATCTGCCGGTAGAAGTGCCGGGAGCTCTGTTATCCCTAGGTGACGCGCATGCCGCCCAGGGCGACGGAGAAGTCTGCGGCACGGCCATCGAAAGCCCCATGCAGGTGACCGTCAAACTGGAAGTCGAAAAAGGCATGCATCTGCGATTCCCGCGATTTTCAACACCGGGGCCGGTATCAAGGCACTTCGATGAAAAAGGATACGAAGTCACCACCGGTATCGGACCGGATCTGATGGAATCGGCCCGGGCCGCCGTCAGCGATATGGTCGACCTGGTCGCCGCGCAAACACGGCTATTCACGGGCGGAAGCCTACATGCTGTGCAGTGTGTGCGCCGATCTGAGAATCAGCGAAATTGTGGATGCAACCCGATTGGATCGTATCATTTTATTTTCCGAAAGTGATTTTTAGTTAAATTGAGGGGTTTGAACCCTAACCCGGATGAATCGGAAACGAAATAGTCTCTCGCAAAGACGCCAAGATTTAATTCATGCTTTTCCTTTGCGCGCTTTGCGGCTTAGCGAGAAATATTCATTTTAAAAATTTCAATTCGAGAAAATTATCCAGTTTACCGATTGCATCGGAATGACATCGACAGTGGAAAAAAAATTGTCAAACGGCGAGCGGATCCTGAAAGTCAGGGATTTATCGGTCAGTTTTGCCACCGATAACGGCCCGGCCAGAGTCATCGAGGATGTTTCCTTTTCGGTAGAGCATGGACGAACGCTGGGACTTGTTGGCGAATCCGGCTGCGGCAAAAGTGTCACCGCAATGTCCATCATCCGGCTGCTGCCGTCGCCGCCCAGCCAGGTCGAGTCCGGCCGTATTATGTTTAACGGCGAGATTTGCTCAAACTGGATGATACTGCCATGCGCAATATCCGGGGCAATCGCATCGGCATGATTTTCCAGGAACCGATGACAAGCCTCAACCCGACGTTTTCCATTGGTTTCCAAATCGCAGAAGTCCTGCGTCTTCATCGCGGGCTTGACCGGCGCCAGGCCCGCGATCGCAGTGTGGAACTTTTAACTATGGTAGGCGTCGGCTCGCCCGGTGCCAGGATTGACCAATATCCTCACCAGCTTTCCGGCGGCCTGCGGCAGCGGGTGATGATCGCGATGGCAATTGCCTGCGGGCCGGCCCTGCTCATCGCCGACGAACCCACAACCGCCTTGGATGTCACGATTCAGGCCCAGATTCTGGATTTGCTGGTTAGACTTCAGCAGGAACTCGAAATGTCCATATTGATGATCACCCATGACCTGGGGGTGGTGGCTGAATTTTGCGATCACGTTGTCGTGATGTACGCCGGAATGATCGTTGAAAAGGCACCGGTCGATCAAATTTACAGCAATCCGAGGCATCCATATACACACGGACTGCTGGCATCTGTGCCGCAGCTTGGACACAAACAAACCTATCTTCCGACGATCCCGGGTATTGTTCCCGCCGTCGGTGATCGCCCGCAAGGGTGCTACTATGCGGACCGTTGCGAGCGGGTCACCGATATTTGTTGGCGCAAGATCCCGCCCCTTGACGGCCGGGGAACCGAGATTCGACTAGCCTGCTGGAATCCATATGGAACCTGAATTACTGAAAGCTCAGCATGTAACGAAATATTTCCCCCTGAAAAGCGGCCGGGGAAAGGTGCATGCGGTTGACGATGTCAGCTTCAGCCTCCAAAAGGGAGAAACTCTGGGAGTCGTCGGTGAATCCGGCTGCGGCAAATCCACCCTGGCCCGGGTTCTTCTCAGGCTGATCGAGCCGACATCAGGCAAAATTTATCTGGATGGTGTTGATCTAAGCACCCTGACACCTCGCAGCTTGCGTGCAAAACGCAAAGAAATGCAAATTGTATTTCAGGATGCCTATGCCTCGCTTGATTCGCGCCAAAAAATCGGCAACATTATCACCGAACCTCTGGTGGTTCATCGAATTGGAAACAAAAAAACACGCCGTGACAAGGTCGTTGAGCTGCTCAATATGGTGGGCCTGGAGCCGGAAGCGGCGACGCGCTATCCACACGAATTTTCCGGCGGCCAGCGGCAAAGGATCGGCATTGCACGTGCCATTTCACTGGAACCCAAGCTGATTGTGGCGGACGAACCGGTGTCGGCGTTGGATGTATCAATCCAGTCACAGGTATTAAACCTTTTAGTCGATCTGCGCAAACAGCTGGATCTGTCCTATATCTTTATTTCCCATGACCTGGCCGTTGTCGAGCACATCTGCGATACGATCGCGGTCATGTACCTGGGTGAAATCGTCGAAATGACTGATAGTGAGACGCTTTTTGCCAGGCCCAAACACCCATATACCCAGGCCCTGATGTCGGCAATTCCCAGACCGGATCCCAAACGGCGCGGCAAACCACGTATTGTTCTGCAGGGCGATATTCCGAATCCCGAAACCCCCCCTCAAGGCTGCCGCTTTCATACCCGCTGCCCCAAAGTTATGTCGGAATGCAAAACCCAAAAACCCGCGCAGCATCTGTTCGATGAATCCGGCAGTCCGCACCTGGTCAGTTGCCATCTTTATGATTGATGCCGGGGGCAGGCTCAATGGTTCAGGTGGTATTTCCCGCAAAAGTGACGTTTTATGTATTCTATTTTTTCCGCCGGTAGCGAAAATCGCAATACTCAGCGCCCTCCATAATCGTCTGGGTCCGCTCCAGCGAAATTTCCGGATTAAACCCCTCGATCAGCGCAAAATCCCGCGTGCAGGAAAAGCTGGTTCCAATTTCTCGAATTCCCAGGCTTTCATAAAGCTCGGCATATCGGCAGCGGGTGACGTTAAAAGACAGGACCTCGTCGGATTCTTCGATCACGTCGATTTCCAGGGCCTTGTCCCGGGTCCAGTAAGCCAGCGAATCAACAAATTTTTTCAGTGAATTGCCCCCCATCTGTCGGCCGAGGACGGCACCCTGTTGCCGCGCAATCTTGACGATGGTGTCCCGCACGACAGCCAGCACCGCATCGCGCCCGAAGGCGTCTCCCAGGGCATTAATTAGCGGAATCAGAATCCGGGCTTCGACTTCACGCCGGGTCAGCACCCCCAGTTTGGCATTGAGGTCGTCCTCAGGCATTGGTTTTTCATTGGAATCCCGGTCACTCAACTGATTAACATCGGACATTGCATTTCTCCTTTCAGTTTGGAATTGCGAGTTTATCTTAGCAAGTTCTGGCTGGCAAGCTATTTTCAAAATTCAGTTAATTGAACCGGCGCGAAGTTTATTGCGAAATAGACCGTAATTTCGGTCTGGGCGGATTAGTCCATTTTAATTGCTGATATAATCTTTACAACCAAACCCTATTTGTTTTATAACACGTGTAGTTAAGATTAATTGAGCCGGAAAGGAGTGTTATCAATGAGTGAATTCGGAGAAAAACTAAAAAGCCTGCGAACTGGCCGGGATTTGACCAGGAAGGAAGTCTGCCGACAAGTCGGAATACCCCAGTCCAGATTGAGCGAACTGGAACGGGGCGTCAGGCTGCCCACCAGCGGTCAAATCAGCAATCTTGAAAATTATTTTGAGCTTGATTCAGGCGGACTTGCCGATTTGGATCAACTAAACTGATAGCAGCGATATAATTTTTTGATAAAATCATTAATCAATTTCAATCTGCTTCGATTTATCGCATACGGACTAATCCGGGCAAGCCGGGACCGAAAAAGTCTCTCGCAAAGACGCCAAGAATTTTTCAATGTTTAACCTTTGCGAGCTTTGCGGCTTTGCGAGCCATTTTTTCCCAAAAATACAGAAAGCATTATATTTAAGATTCTAATGATCAAGCTGGTAGTTCACATATTAGTTTTAGCCCTGCTCATGAGCCTGAGTTCGATTGCCCGCGGGGCCGATCAGCAGCCTGCGGAAAATGCTGTCAACCAAGATTCCGGATGGCAAGAACTGGCCCCGGGCCTCGAACTGGGCATATTCAGCGCTCCGCTTCCTTCCGAAATTGGCGATTCCAAAATCCGGGTCCTGAGGATTGATCCCCAGCACTACCAGCTTAGATTGCTTAATGCCTCAGCATCAGAGAACGGCCGACGCCTGTCCGCCAAACAATGGAGCCAGCAAAACGGGTTGGTAGCAGCCATAAACGCCAGCATGTATCAGGAGGATTACAAAAGCAGTGTGTCATTGATGCGCACTAGAGGCCATGTCAATAACCCGCGACTAATAAAAAAACACATGTCAATTCTGGCATTCGACAGAAAGGATGCCGACGTGCCACTGGTGAAAATAATTGATCGGGAGTGCGAAGATTTCAATGTCTGGCAAAAAAAATACAGCACGCTGATTCAAAGCATTCGCATGATCTCATGTACCGGGGAAAACGTCTGGGCCCAACAACCTCAAAAGTGGAGCACCGCGGCAATTGGAATCGACGACCGGGATCGGGTATTGTTTATCCATGTCGGCTCGCCATACAGCACCCACGATTTAATCGATATCCTTAAAAAACTGCCGCTTAATATTAGCAGAGCGATGTATGCCGAAGGCGGTCCCCAGGCCCAACTGTATATCAACACCGGAGATCAAGAACACGAATTCGTTGGCAATTACGAAATTCAAATTCAGGAGAATATGGAAAAACTTATTTCACGCCCGGTTCCCAATGTCGTGGGGATTGTGTTGAAACCTGACAAGAAGCAAAAAACGAAGAAATGAAAACCAGATTTCATAATACCTTAAAGGATAAACGAATGAAAAATTTGAAAGTAATAATTATCCTTTCATTACTTTTCACCATGGCGATGGGGTGCTCGGGCCAATTAGAAGGGGTCATCCGGCGTGATGCAAAAAGAATACAGATTACTTATACAGACTCGAGGCTTGCTGTCGCCGAGCTGATAGCCATTCTGCCCGATGGTGAACAGTTTCGCGGCAAATCCGAAAAACTCGACCGGACCAAGGATGTGATGGAGGCGACTTCAACCGATACCAATGATTTTGAGGCCGTGCAGAGCTTTTACGGCAACACCAAGGCGACCTTATCCGGCAACAGGGGCAATGTCATCAAATGCCGATTTCAAATGGCCGATGTCATAATCGGATTTTCCAGCGGGGGTACTGGATTATGTCAGATATCGGATGGAAGAGTGATTGATGTATTTTTTTAAGGGATGGGTGATGATTGCAAGTGACGGGTTCGCAGACGATCTTGATTTAAAAGCCTGGCTGGATCTGGCCAAAGATTTTGCCAAATCCCTGCCGCCAAAATGAGTCTTGAACCCTGGTCGCCTCCGGCGCCGCCAGAGGCGGGTAAACCTGTGAACGCACACATCGGTTAAGGAGGTCAGCCGTGAAATTAATAATCTGGATATTAACTTGCACAGTGCTTATCGGCGCGACGGCTTACGCGGGAGAAGCCGACATTGTCGATGTAAAAATTAGGATGACCGACAAGAACGCCTTTAGTTTTGACGTAACCGTACACCATGCTGATGGAGGCTGGCAGCACTACGCTGACAAGTGGGATGTGGTGGCGCCGGACGGCAGCGTACTTGGAACCCGCACCCTTTATCATCCCCATGTTAATGAACAGCCATTCACCCGAAGCCTCGCGGGTGTAAAAATATCCGATTCCATTAAAGAAGTTACCGTCCGTGCCCACGATTCGGTCCACAAGTATGGCGGGAAGACAATGACAGTGGCAGTGCCAGGAAGATGATGTCGTAGTAATACGTTATAGGAAGCGCTAGATTAAAGTAATTGATGGATAGAAAATTACAAAAAACAAGCACCCAATTACAAACAAATTCCAATCTCCAATACTCAATGACCCAAACATCGGTTATCCGCAAGTGCGTGCAACCCCTCTTTTACTGGGATTTGAGTTTAGCTGTGCAATTTTCAGATCGAATTAGATACCCGGTTATCTGTAAAAAATATGTGTATTGGGTTTGTGGGGGCGGCCCGCAGCCGCGATCGTTTTAATTCGCGGCTGCAAGCCGCTCCCACAGGTGTCTTTTTTTGTTACTTGAGTCTACTGGATAAGCGCATTGTATTATTCGGCCGAGATATGGCCGCCCTTGTTGTGTAAAAAAGGAGCAACTTCATGCTGGAAATAATTCTGCAATATCGGCTGCGTTTAATCTTGATTTTTTCTTTTGCGCTATTTGTGTCTGGTTGTGAAACGGCATATTACGGCACACTGGAAAAACTGGGATACCACAAACGGGATTTGATGGTTAACCGGGTGGAATCCGCCCGGGATGCCCAGAAAGATGCCAAAGAACAATTTGAATCGGCTCTCGAGAAATTCAGCAGCGTATTGCAATTCGACGGAGGTGATCTTGAAGATAAATATGATCAACTCAAAGCAGCCTATGATCGAAGTTCCGCCCGGGCCCAGACCGTGCGTGATCGGATAGATTCCGTCGAAGATGTCGCCTCGGATCTGTTTGACGAATGGGAAGCCGAACTGAGTGAATACTCCAGCGACAGCTTGCGGCGCAGCAGTGCTCGTAAACTGAAACAAACCCGGCGGCAGTATACCCAGCTGATCGGCGCCATGAAACGCGCCGAGAGCAAAATGGACCCGGTCCTAACGGCATTTCACGATCAGGTCCTGTTTTTAAAGCACAACCTCAATGCCAGGGCCATCGCCTCGCTGCAAACCGAACTGACCTCCGTCGAATTCGAAGTGAACTCGCTGATTAAGGACATGAATGCGTCCATAAAAGAAGCCGACGCATTTATCAATACTATGACCACTGAATAAATGGAATTCGGAAGTCGCAATGGGAAAGTCGGAATTTTTGGAATGCGGATTTTTTCTAACAAGTTCAATCGTATTGAGACCTAAATGATTATATAGGCAAAGTTGAAAAAAATCTTTAAACCGAAGTAAAAAAATCCAGATAATGATTGCCGAAAAAAAAATCGGGTCAGATCACCTATGATGATTGCAGATAGCATTACAAAACGGCTGAAGCAATTAGGAAATAAGGAGCAGGCTGCCATCAGCCAGCGATTTTTTAAGACCGGACCGGGCGAATATGGTGAAGGCGATATTTTCCTCGGGATTAAAGTGCCGGTTTTAAGAAAATTAGCCCGAGAATATCTTAATTTATCTCTTAAAGAGGTCAAAACGATATTTGAATCAAAATATCATGAACAACGGCTGCTGTCATTGTTTATCATGGTCGACCAATTTTCCAAAGGCAATCAAAAAAAGAAAAAAAGCATCTATGAGCTATATTTAAAAAACACCGGATTGATTAACAACTGGGATCTGGTGGACTCATCGGCGCATCATATTATCGGGCCTTATTTGATGGATAAAAGTAAGGCGCCGCTTGATGAACTGGCGCAATCCGATCTTCTGTGGGAACGGCGCATCGCCATTATGGCGACCTTTCACTATATCAAAAATGATAAATTCACCCATACGCTGAAAATAGCCGGCAGGTTAGTTGCCGATAAAGAGGACCTGATCCATAAAGCGGCCGGATGGATGCTGCGCGAAATCGGTAAACGCCACCTGCCAAGCGAAGAGACGTTTTTAAAAAAACATTATCACCATATGCCTCGTACCATGCTGCGCTACGCCATTGAGAAATTTCCTGAGCCAAAAAGACAGCGCTATTTAAAAGGCCAAATTTGACATTATAAAATGGAACACGGATTGGCGCATTTGCAAAAAATTGCGTCGTTGAATTTGGGATTGCGGATTTAGGAGAAGGAGGAAGCATTTATATGATGCGACGTTATCTAAACCTGATGGTTGTATTTGGCATTTTATTTGTCTGCGCCTGCGCCGGGACAAAGATAGACGGCAAACCGATTGCCCCTCAAAATCTTAACGACATCGCCGGCATTGAGTGGCATTTAAAGCAAATGATCAAGGACAATGAAACAATTGCGCTGGTAAAAGACTCGCAGACAACCTTTGCCTGCGATGAAAATGGCAATGTTGTCGGCAAAGCGACGTTAAATCGCTATTCCGGTAATCTCCAACTCCTGGATGACGGTGAAATTATCTGGAGCAAGGCCTTTATTATGACCAGAATGGCGGGCCCACCGGAGTTAATGCAGCAGGAGGCGGATTTTACCCAGGCCCTGATGCAAACATCCCGCATAATTTTAAACGGTTCAAAACTCGCCCTGATGAGTGATGACAGATCGAATCTGCTAGTATTTGAACAGATACCGTAAAGTAGGGCCGGCCACCGTGCCGGCCGGAATCGGCGGGCACGGTGGCCCGCCCTACTCAGGACCACAACAAACCTGATATCCCTTCTTTATACCCGCATGCCTTTGTGGCTGAATATATTCAGCGGTAGATGTCTGGTTATCCGTTCAAGTGCCATTTATTTGACAATCGACCTGCGCCTGCCAATACCTACCGGTCAATGACATGGCGGGCTGACAAATTATCATTTCGACTGATTTTGCCCTAAACCGCTGCAAATATTGACCTCAGCGCGATACTCACCTTTTCGGGTACCTTAAAATCAACAATTAGGTACAATTTTTGCATGATTAACAGGCGGTTACAAAATCGGAGCAACAAATCTCAAATACCTGATGAGTTGCAAAGCTCGCGAAATGAAGCGGTTCAGATATGAAATTTTTTAAAAAATGTTCTTGCTGCGAAAACCCCTGGTTTTCCCGGGATGAATTTCTGCAGGATGAAAACACCCAATTAGTTGGTTATCAGGCAAATTTTTCTCATCTTGAATTAGGATATTTCCTTTTCAATCACCTGACCTGTGAATCTACCCTCGCAATTCCGGCCGGCCTGTTCAAAGACCTGTATGCGGGCCCGGTGTTCGCTGAGAGAATGACCGGTACAGAAGTCTGCCAGGGTTTTTGCAAGGAAATCGCTGCAATAGAGCCCTGTGATGCGCAGTGTGAATGCGCCTATGTCAGAGAAATTATGCAGATCATTCGAAATTGGCCCAAACAAGCGCAGGAGTTGGCGAAGATGGCCCATGGCTGATGATTATACCCCCCCTTTTTCCCCGATATACAGATCTCGCAACTTAAGTTTAAAATGAGTCAACTTTTGTTGACGCTATCCATGTCGCTGGGTGTCAAATTGAGGGATTGGGGAATTGAGGGATTAAAGCATAAAATCAATAAATTAAAAAAATAGAATTCCTTCAATCCCTGAATCCCTGAATTCGACCCATATTTGGGTTAAATCATTAAAATATCTAGCCGGCCTTTTATGACGTCATTCCCCGCAAAGGGCATCGACAAAGGCCTAACTTGCCCCCAATATCCTTCCCTTCAGCCTTTCTATTGTGTCAACATTTTGTTATATTCAATCGAAAATATACAATCTTTTGAAGGAAGGAAATACTCGCCTAATGTTCTCCCACGCTATTACCAGAAAACCATGTGAAAACTTTGCCCGCGGACTTACAACCGCAGTCAGTTCAGAACCAGCCGACTATGGATTGATGCTCAAACAGCATGCGGCATACCTCGAGGCGCTATCTGCCGCCGGGTTAGAAGTTATCGTCCTCGACCCGCAGCCGGATTATCCGGATGCGCATTTTGTTGAAGATACCGCGGTGGTAACCCCGGATGTTGCCGTCATTACCATTCCGGGGGCTGACGCCCGCAGGGGCGAAGAAGAATCGATCATCCCGGTTCTGGCCGATTTCCGCAGAATCGAACGCATTCAGGCCCCCGGAACCGTGGACGGCGGCGATGTTCTCCAGGTAGGCAATCATTTCTTTATCGGCCTATCGCAACGTACAAACCAGGAGGGGGCCGAGCAACTTGGCCGGATTCTGCAGCGCTATGACAATACCTGGACTGCGGTAGCGGTCGGCGCAGGATTGCACTTTAAATCCAGTGTCAATTATGTCGGCCAAAACACGCTGCTCGTCACCTCTGATTTCAGCGCCAAGAAGCAGCTCGAAGGATACGACCAAATAGTGCTGGACCGTGCCGAAACCTATGCAGCCAATACACTGCGGGTTAATGAGCACCTATTGATTCCCGCCGGTTATCCAGTTACACGCAACCGATTAGAAACACTGAACTTGAGCATAATTGAGCTTGAAGTCAGCGAGGTGCGTAAAATGGATGGCGGATTGACCTGTATGTCACTGAGGTTCTGAGACAGATGCCAGATAAGGGAGAATATAAGTATTCAAATTTATGTTAATTTAAGATATATAATTTAAGCCTTGACTATTTATGTTTGAATAGATATGAATGGGCGATTGGCCCAATTTCGCCATTGCAAAAAATAATTGAATATCTAGCAACAAAGGTAAATTCAGTGATTCCCGGCAACGAAGACGTTATCAAGGATATCGTAAAATCCATCCGGCGATTGGTGCGGGCTGAATACCTGGATTCCCAAAAAATGAGCAAACAGTATGGCTTAACCGGCCCCCAGAGCCTGGTATTACGGCTGCTGATCAAAAAAGGGGCCCTGTCGTCTGCGGATTTAAGCCGCCAGATGTATGTGACCCCGTCAAATATTACCGGCATTATCGATCGCCTTGAAAAAAAGGGATTCGTCGAACGGATCCGTAAACAGGGCGATCGCCGGGTGGCTTTGATTACGCTCACCCGATCCGGTCAAAAACTGGGCAAAAACATTCCTGATCCGATTGAAAAGAAATTTGTCAATCAACTGGCCGATCTGCAACCGGAGCACCTTCAAATATTGGCCATGACAATGAATCAAATTCTAAGCCTGACCGACACGCAAGGAACGCAGGAAACAACTCTGGATTAAGGTCTTTAACCGGTGGAGCCGTGCCGGAGATGTATCCATCGCAAACAGTTGGATATGATCGCTAACCATGTTTAACAAAAGGAGGGCACCCATGCCGAAACTGGAACAGCTACAAGGATTATTGTCAGAGGGAAGGATTTCTCGCCGTGAATTTATTGCCCGGGTATCAGCCTTAGGTCTGATGGCCGCCGTGTCACCCGCCTTGCTGGGCGGCACGGCCAAAGCGGCGACACCCAAACAAGGCGGGCGTTTTATCATCGGGATTACCGGCGGATCCACCACGGATTCCATGGACCCTGCAACCCTGACTTCCAACATGAACCAGAACATCAACTGGCAGATCCGAAACAGCCTGGTGGAAATTGACTACAATTTCCATGCCATCCCTGAACTGGCCGAGTCCTGGGATTCGACTCCCGACGCCAAAGTATGGACGTTTAAGCTGCGCAAGGGGGTTGAATTTCACAATGGCAAAACCATGACCGCCGAGGATGTGATCTTTTCCATCAACCACCATCTGGGCGAAAAATCAAAGTCGGCCGCCAAAGGATATCTAGAAAACATTAAGAACATTAAAGCTGACGGAAAATATGAGGTTATTTTCGAGCTTACCGGGGGCAGTGCTGATTTTCCGTTTATCCTGGGCGACTATCACTTGACCATTTGCCCTGCCGGGACTCAAGGCCCGGAATTTGAAAAAGGTATCGGTACCGGGGGCTATATTCTTAAAGACTGGGAACCAGGCGTCAGAGCCTTTGCAACCCGCAATCCCAACTATTGGAAAGAAGGCCGCGCCCATTTTGATGAGATCGAAACCCTGTCGATTGTGGATACCAATGCCAGAACCAATGCCTTAAAAACCGGCCGCATAAACTACATGGATCGGGTTGAACTGAAAACCGTCCATCTCATGAAGCGCATGCCGGGGATAAATGTCACAGCCGTAACGGGAACCGCCCACTACACCATCCCCATGCTGGTGGATCAAAAACCGTACGGTGACAACAATGTTCGCATGGCCCTGAAGCTCGCGGTCGATCGGGAAGAACTGGTAAAACAGATATTGCGCGGTTATGGCGAACCCGGCAATGATCATCCCATTGCACCGGTCAATCAATATTATGCCAAAAACCTGGCGCAAAGAAAATATGATCCGGAAAAAGCCAATTGGTATATGAAAAAAGCCGGCATGCTGGACCATACCTTTAACCTGCATGCAGCCGATGCCGCCTTTGCCGGCGCCGTGGACGCGGCCGTGCTCATGAAGGAACAGGCCAAAAAAGCGGGCATCAACATCAATGTTGTCCGCGAGCCCGATGACGGGTATTGGAGCAATGTCTGGATCAAGAAAGAATGGGTCATGTGCTACTGGGGCGGACGTCCCACTGAAGACATGATGTTCTCGGTGGCCTATTCGGATGGGGCCCCCTGGAATGATACCCACTGGAGCAACAAGCGTTTTAACGAGCTGCTCGTAATGGCCAGAGCCGAGTTGGATACGGATAAACGCCGCAAGATGTATGCGGAAATGCAGGAAATATGCCGCAATGACAGCGGAACGGTGGTTCCCATGTTCAACCAGATAGTTGAAGCCAGCTCAGCCAAACTGGCTCATGGAGCGATCTCAGCGCATATGGCGCTGGATGGCATGCGCAATGGCGAGCGCTGGTGGTTCGCCTAATCCGTAAATACGGGGGTAAATCACTGCTGTTGGTAAATGGCAGTCATTCATTTCTTATCAACGGGATTTGAAGAATAGGTTTCAGGTGAGCCGCCGGCGGCGGCTCACCTGAAACCATCTAGCCGTAGATTCAGATCCCGTCATTTAGTTTGAAGAACTGGCTGTGAACCTCTGTGCGTCACGGAATTTCATGGAAATTGGACATGGGTCTAATTCAGGAATTGCGAATTTAGGAATTGAAGGTATTCTGTCTAATTAATCCCTCAATTCCTCAATCCCCAAATCCCTCCGGATACTGTCTTGCAAATATCATAAGATCGGGGAAAAAATGAAAGACATACTATCAATGGTAGCCAAACGCCTTGGCTTGGGACTGCTGACGATGTTTGTCATTTCTCTGCTTATTTTCGTCGGCATTGAGGCGCTTCCCGGCGATCTGGCGCAGGAAATCCTGGGTCAGAATGCGCTACCGGAAACCGTGGCCGCCTTTCGCAAGGAGCTCAAACTCGATCTGCCGCCGCACGTGCGCTATGTTGCCTGGCTGGGCGACTTCATGCGGGGAAATCTGGGCAATTCCCTGGCCAATGGACGGCCGGTGGCCGATCTGGTCGGCTGGCGCTTTGGCAACACGATTTTTCTGGCATCCACAGCGGCCGTGATATCGGTGCCGCTGGCAATTCTGCTCGGGCTTCTGGCAGCGCTTTACCGCGACAGCTTGTTTGACAAGGCCATTTCCACGAGTACGCTCAGCGCGATCTCCTTTCCGGAATTCTTTATCGCTTACATTCTGATCGCCTTGCTCTCGGTAAAGTTAGTGGTCTTTCCCAGTATTTCCAACATAAACGACCAAATGTCGTTTTGGCAGAAGATATATGCCATTATTCTGCCCAGCCTGACGCTGACGTTTATCGTAACCGCGCACATGATGCGCCAGACGCGGGCAGCCATCATCAATGTCCTGGCCAGTGCGTATATCGAGATGGCCCATTTAAAAGGTTTAAAGCGCATGCGGGTCATCGTGGTGCATGCATTTCCCAATGCGCTGTCGCCGGTTATTAATGTGGTCGCGCTTAATCTGGCCTATCTGGTGGTCGGCGTGGTGATCGTTGAAGTGGTATTTGTCTACCCGGGGTTGGGGCAGCTGCTGGTGGACTCCGTGTCGAAACGTGACATCCCGGTTGTTCAAGCCAGCGGTCTTATTTTTGCCGCCGTCTATGTCTCGCTGAATCTTTTAGCCGATATACTGTCAATTCTCAGCAACCCCAGGATGCTGCATCCAAAGTAAAGATAAAGGAGAATCATTCAGATGGCGTTTATCAAATTACTGAGACAAGCACCGCTAAGCGCTCGCATCGGCCTGGCAATGGTCCTGATCAATGTCTTTGCCGCCATATTTGCGCCGGTTATCACCCCCTACGGGGAAACGGAAATTGTGGGCGACGTCTGGATGCCTTCGAGCAGCGAAGATTTTCTTGGAACCGATCATTTAGGTCGAGACATGTTCACGCGTCTGGTTTACGGTGCCCGGAATACAATATTGATCGCGTTTGTCACCACCATGCTTTCGTTTATTATCGGCTCTGTTTTAGGATTTTTTGCGGCGACACTCGGGGGCTGGACCGAACTGGGTCTCAGCCGCGTTATCGATATTTTGATGGCTTTTCCCACCCTTATTTTTGCCTTAATCGCGCTGTCTGTGGTCGGGACGTCCATTCCCGCCTTGATATTGGTGATTGCGGTGTTGGACTCCACCCGGGTTTATCGCCTGTCGCGCGCCGTCGCCATGGATATTGTGGTGATGGAGTTCGTTGAAGCGGCCCGGCTGCGCGGTGAAAAAATCTGGTGGCTTATGCGCAAGGAAATCCTGCCCAATGCCATGCCGCCGTTGGTTGCGGAATTCGGCCTGCGTTTCTGTTTCGTGTTTTTGTTCATCGCCGCGCTAAGCTTTTTAGGCCTGGGTATCCAGCCACCGATGGCGGATTGGGGCGGCATGGTCCGGGAAAATGCCGGAGCGATCACCTTCGGCATTCTTACGCCGCTATGGCCTGCCGGAGCCATCGCATTTCTGACGGTGGGCGTGAATTTAATTGTTGACTGGTTTCTGAAGATCGCCAGCGGACTAAAGGATTGACAAATGACCCATCTGCTTGAAATGAAAAAAATAGAGATCGAAGGCTACAGTTCAGAGGACGAGAAATGGTTGCCGATCATCAAAGGTCTTGATCTGAATTTGAACAAAGGCGAAATCGTCGGTCTGATCGGAGAATCCGGCGCCGGGAAATCGACCCTCGGGCTGGCTTCCATGTGTTACACTCGCGGGGGCTGCCGAATCGCCTCGGGTTCGATTGTTTTTGACGGCATGCAACTGTTCGGCGCATCGGAAGCAGCATTGAGAAAAATCCGAGGCGTGCGCATCGCCTATGTCGCCCAAAGCGCCGCCGCCTCGTTTAATCCGGCGCATCGGCTTATAAAACAGTATGCCGAAGCGCCGATTCGGCATGGTCTGATGAATTTTCACAAAGCGGAAGAAAAAGCCGTGGACATTTACCGGCGTCTGCTGCTGCCGGATCCTGAAGGAATCGGTTACCGCTATCCCCACCAGGTTTCCGGCGGACAGCTGCAGCGCGCCATGGTGGCCATGGCGATGGCCTGCACACCGGATCTCATCATTTTTGATGAACCGACGACAGCGCTGGATGTTACCACGCAGATCGAAGTTCTAGCCGCCATCAAGAAAATAACCCGCGAATTTGACACGGCCGCCATCTATATTACCCACGATCTGGCCGTTGTGGCTCAATTGGCCGACCGCATTATGGTGCTGCGATACGGTGATCTGGTCGAAGAAAATAATGCCAGGGAACTGATGTCCAACCCAAAAGAGGATTATACCAGAGCATTGCTTTCGGTCCGCACCCTCAGGGAGGACCGGGATCTGTCGGCTACGGAACATGATATTATCCTGGAAGTTGAAAACGTGTCGGCCAGTTACACCGGCAAGGAAACGGAGAAGGTGCTTGAAGGCATTGATCTTAAAGTCAGGCGCGGCCGGACCGTCGCACTGGTCGGCGAATCCGGCAGCGGCAAAAGCACGCTGGCGCGGGTGATAACCGGCCTGCTGCCGCCGCTTGAAGGCCGGATCATCTATGGCGACGAGGAACTGCCGCCGGCTTTAAAATCACGCAAACTGGAAACGCTCAGGATCATGCAAATGATTTATCAGATGCCGGACACAGCCCTCAATCCCAGACAGCGGGTCAGCGATGTCATCGGACGTCCGCTCACATTTTACTTTGGCATGAAGGGCAAGGAAAAGAATGACAGGATCAAAGAATTGCTGGAAAAGATCGAATTATCGCCCAAAAAATATATCGATCGGTATCCCGGAGAACTGTCAGGCGGCGAAAAGCAGCGGGTCTGCATCGCCCGCGCCCTGGCGGCCAAGCCCGAAATGATTATCTGTGATGAAGTGACTTCCGCCCTGGATCAACTCGTTGCCGAAGAGATTTTGAAACTGCTGCAGGATCTGCAAAATGAACTGAGCGTATCGTATCTTTTTATCACTCACGATCTGGCAACGGTTAAGGCCATATCCGACGAGATTGTCGTCATGCTGCAGGGTAAAATTGTCGAACAGGGCGTCAAGAAAGAGGTTCTCACGCCGCCTCACCATGAGTATACGGACCTTTTGCTTTCATCAGTACCGGAAATGGACCCGGACTGGCTCGACGGTGTCCTGGCGGAACGAAAACGCAAAGGGGTCAAATCGGCGGACTTTGTGCAATCGTAAATGTGATAATTCGTGGGAGGTATTTATGAAATTCCTGGTATGTTATGACGAGACAAATGAGGCCAAAAAAACGCTGAAAGTGGCCCGCGAACACGCTAAAGTCTGGCAGGCGGGGTTGGAGGTGGTCAGCGCGATTACCCGGGTAGAGCCGCTAAAGCATACTAAAGTCAAAAAAATGGAAGCAAAAATGGAAGCGGAGGTTAAGGAGATTTTAGCAGCAGATGATCCGCCTTATGAGGTGCAATTGCTGCTAACCGACCTGACCCCCGGGGAGCAACTGGTAAAATATGCCGAAGATCAGAAGATGGATCAAATATTTCTAGGAATCGTCAAAAAGTCCAAAGTTGAAAAATTTTTTTTCGGCTCCACGGCTCAGTATGTCATTCTGCATGCCCCTTGCCCGGTGGTTACTGTTAAATGGCGGGCCGATGAAAATTACCGCTAACATGTCCTCTGAATTTTATCCCGTCTTTATTCCTGTTCGATTGGACGGGCCGCTTTTCAAGCCAGAGGCAGCGCTGAAACCCGAGCCACCTGCGGCGCAAAACCTAAAACCTACAAACTGCGCCGTAGCTGCCCTGCCCGGACCACTTTTTCCAGACGCAGTCTAGGAAAAGTCTAGTTCTGATCCTCGCCTAAGTAATTATGTTTGAGAACGGTTTTGCGCACTTTGCCCAGGGCCGTGCGCGGGAAATTTTCTGCAATCAAAATCTTCTTGGGCCATTTATAGCGTGCCAGCTGCCCATCGCAAAAGCCGATCAGATCTTCGGGCTTCAGGTCTGCCCCCGGCTTGGCAATTACAAAAGCGCAGCCCGCTTCACCCCAGGATTCATCCGGAACACCGACGATGGCGATATCCGCAACGGCAGGATGCTTGCGCAGGACCCGTTCGATCTCTGCCGGGTAAACGTTTTCGCCACCGGAAATGAACATGTCTTTGGCGCGGTCAATCAGGTAGAAATACCCGTCCTCATCCAGGCGGGCCAGGTCTCCGGTGTGCAGCCAACCGCCCCGGATTGTCTCTTCAGTCCTAACCGGATCCTGCCAGTATTCGGTCATCATGATGGAGCCCCGGACAACGATCTCCCCCACCTGACCGGGAGCGCAGGGGCGACCCTGTCGATCGACAATGCGAACTTCTGCATGAAAAACCGGCCTGCCCACCGAGCCGGGTTTGCGTGCTGCATCTTCCTCATGGGCCCATAAAAGGATGGAAGTTTCAGTCTGGCCCATAATCTGGCGCAACGAAAATCCCGCATCTTTAAACCGGGCCATGAGCTCCGGCGTTAATTTTTCACCGCCGATCGCGCAGACCTTCAATGATGACAGAGCGGTTTTGTGCTCCGTTTCAGCTTTGACCAGGGACTTGTAAACGGTCGGAACGCCCAGAAATTTAGTTACCTGATATTGGCGAATATCCCGGTAAGTCCGGTGGGGATCGAATTTCGATGAAGAATCATGGTCGCCCCTTGTAAATCACGGGCGAGGCCTGAATGAAAAGTCCGCCGGAATGAAAAAGAGGCAATACGATGAGCATAATGTCATCAAAATGGAGTTTGAAAAAAATATCCGCATTCAGGCAGTTAAAAAACGTTTTGCGATGGGACAGTACGGCACCTTTCGGCTGTCCGGTGGTTCCGGAGGTATACATGATCACATGCGCCTCTTCCGGAACGGCCGGTGCCA
Source organism: uncultured delta proteobacterium (assembly GCA_963710795.1). Classification (GTDB taxonomy): domain Bacteria; phylum Desulfobacterota; class Desulfobacteria; order Desulfobacterales; family JAFDCJ01; genus JAFDCJ01. Next base: position 82,706 of record CAVQBT010000065.1, on the reverse strand, counting down.
TTAAATCGGTCAGAAAAGGCTGCTGTCCTTCACAGGCAGCCGATTCGGCCCGATAATCCAGGATGTCCGGCGACGATGGCGCATTGGGCCAATCCCGGCCAGCAGCATCAAGGGCCGGCGGTCTGTTCAGATCCCAGACTCAATACGGTCTCGCCGTAAATTCTTCTCCGAAAACAAATAGCCGGGGGCGTGAATTGGTCAAGCGTATATTCCAATTCCGGAGCCGCCAGCCGGTAATTGACCGGCACGAAAAGTGCTCCCATTCTCGAGCATGCCAGGAAAAGCTCAAGAAATTCCGGACAATTGCCTAACATAACCGCCACCCGGTCGCCTTTTTCGATTCCCAGCGACTGCAGCCAGCAGCACGTCCGGTTGACGTTCTGATGCAGTTCCAGATAGCTGATTTGATTTCCTTCGAAGATAATCGCAGTTTTATGCGGATGCAGTTCGCTCCAGCGTTTTACCCACCAGGCGATGTTCATTGATTTGATCATGTTGTTACCATTGTTCTGTCACATAAATCCAGAGGCCACTCTAAACAAGCGCTCTTTAAAAACCTGCGATTGTCTCCGGCCGTATCATTAAATAGCGCGCGCCTTTATACAGCAGTGCGCCGGATGATTGATCATAGGCCAGCTCGTCCAGGATTTGATTTTTAGACATATAATCATCCTTAATCAACTACTTTCTATTAATTGATCCGCCGGCGCTTGGGCCTCACAACTTTCTTAAATTTCAATATTACAATTTCAAACCCTTGAATAGGTTTTTTGGCAGGGCGGATTAATTACGGATCAATCAGGTTTATATCACATTCGCATAAATTCATAACTACTTATTAATACACGTAAATATGATCATTTAGGCCGCTTCTTGCCAACCGGCGCAATTGGATCTCATAAATTTATATAAGCGCTAGGGTTTGCAAAAATATCCATTGTAGTATATTAATCGAACAAGGCGAAAAGTTAGCGACTCTGAAAACGTAAGATTCGATACACTATCTATGGACTGCAATCTAAAGGAAGATGAAATAAAGAATGACGCGGACCGTTACCGCGTAATATCCGGGCTTGCCTCTGATTTTTTTTACTGTCTGGCGGTACGGCCTGACAGCCCCATGAATATTGTCTGGGTTGACGGTGCCTATCAGCAACTGACCGGCTACACGGTTGAGGAAATTTGTAATTCAGATGACTGGGCAACCATCATTCAGCCGGAAGATCTTCCCCTTGTTAAGCAGGCCACCCAAGGCATTCTGAGCAACCGGCAATGTACATTTGAATATCGGATTAAGGCCAAAACCGGTGAGCAGCACTGGTTCCAGGATCATGCCCAACCTGTTTGGAGCGACAAAGAAAAACGGGTAACATCAATCATTGGCGCCATAAAGGATATTACCGAGCAAAAGCAAGCGGAAAAATCGCTGCAGGAAAGCGAAAAACGCTACCGGCAGTTTTTCCTGGAAGATTTGTCCGGCGCCTACATTTCCAAACCCGATGGCCGCTTGATCGCCTGCAATCCCGCCTTTGCCAGAATTTTCGGGTTCTCCTCGGTGCAGGAGGCCTTGGAGATCCGCATGGAGTCAATCTATCATGAAACCAGATCCCGGGCCGATTATCTAAAAATACTCCACAAAAACAAAAAGTTGGTAAACTTCAAGTCGATCATGCGGCACCGGGACGGCTCGAGTCTGAACATTGTTGAGAACACCATCGGTATTTTCGATGATCAGGGAAAATTAGTTGAAATTAAAGGATTCCTGGTGGACGTCACCCGCCAGACGCAGCTTGAGGCACAACTGCAAAAAGCCCGTAAGATGGAAACTGTCGGCACTCTGGCCGGTGGTATTGCCCACGAATTTAACAACCTGCTGATGACCATCCAGGGCAATACCTCCCTGATCCAATACGATTTGGATACGGCAGATCCACATTTTCAAATGCTGGTGAAAATTGAAGAAGCTGTCGCTCGCGGTGTCAAGCTCACCCAGCAACTATTGGGGTATGCCAAAAAGGGCAAATATGAGGTCAAGTCTCTTAACCTCAACCGCCTGGTACAAAAAATTGCAAATAACTTTGGTCGATCCAAAAATGATATTACCGTTCGTTATGAGTTATCGAAAGATATCCCGGCCATCCTGGCCGATCAGGATCAAATCGAGCAGGTATTATTAAACCTTTTGACTAATGCGGCCGAGGCCATGGCCGATCGGGGAAAATTGTTTCTGAAAACTTCGAATGTGACCCATGATCATATTCAAGCAAGGCTCTATGTACCGATACCCGGCGATTACATCAAACTGACTGTTACCGACTCGGGCAGCGGAATGGATGAATTAACCCGAAACCGCATTTTTGATCCATTCTTTACTACCAAAGGAATGGGCAACGTCAAAGGGCTGGGACTGGCAGCGGTATACGGCATCATCAAGAGCCATGGCGGATATATAGAGGTTGAATCCGAAAAAGGCCGCGGAAGTACGTTCAACATATTTTTGCCGGCTTCCAGGAAAAAAATACCGGAGGCGCAAGTATCAAGCGGAGAGGATGCGGCCCAAGGCGGTGTGATTCTCATTGCTGAAGACGAGGACCTGGTTTTGGAAGTGGGGGTTAGATTTCTAAATAAACTCGGATATACTGCCCTGATTGCTAGAGATGGCTATGAGGCCGTTGAGGTCTACCAAGAAAAACGTGATGCAATCAGCCTGGTAATTATGGATATGATTATGCCCCACATGGGCGGCGGCCAGGCATATGATAAAATCAAAAAGATCAATCCAGACGCAAAAGTGCTGCTCTCAAGTGGCTACAGCATAGACGGTCAGGCCCAGGAAATACTGGATCGGGGATGCGACGGTTTTATCCAGAAACCATTTTCCATGGAGCAGTTGGCCGCTAAAATCAATGAGATATTGACTGACCCGGACAAGCCGGAATTGAAGATTGAAGATTGAAAATTGAAGATTTGTGGTATCGCTTCGCTCCGTCCTTATTTAAATCGAAAGAATACCTTAGATGCCAGAGCCCATTAAATAGTTTGCTGGTTGAATGGTTGATTAGGCAACTTATTGTTATAATTTAAAAATATTACGATTGCTGAAACATGAGGTGTCCAATTATTTTGAAACTAGGGGATAAATCCATATTTACAACAAATTAACCAATCAACCAATCAACCAATCAACTAATCAATAAATATGGAGGAACAATTGAAATTAATAGATGATGCGCTTAATGAAGGCCGATCCCAGCTGTCTGAACATGAATCCAAACAGGTTCTGGCATCCTATGGCCTGCCGGTCACCGATGAGAAATTGGTAAAAACCCCTGAGGAACTGATCCAAGCCGCAGCTAATATCGGATACCCGCTGGTTATCAAGGCCTGCTCGGCGGATATTGCCCATAAAACCGAAAAAGGATTGATTCGGGTCGATATCAGAAACGATGAGGAGGCCCTAACCGCTTTTGAAGAGATTGTGGCGAGCATGAATGGTGCCGAGAAAACAGTTCTGGTGCAGCAGATGATCAAAGGCCAACGCGAACTGGTAGTCGGGCTGACCCGTGATCCCCAGTTCGGGCCCTGTGTTATGTTTGGGTTGGGGGGCATATTTACTGAAATTCTAAAAGACAGCGCTTTTCGGGTTGCTCCGCTGGAAAAACGTGATGCCCTGGACATGATGCAGGAAATCAAATCCCGTAAAATTCTGGATGCTGTCAGAGGTCTGGAGGCTGTCGATCGAGAACTCCTGGCCGATATTCTGATCAAGGTCGGACAAATTGGAATCGAAAATGAGAACATAAAAGAAATAGATATCAATCCCGTCATCATTTCCAAGGGCAAACCGGTGGCTGTGGATGCCCTGGTAGTTTTGGGATAGCGCTGGGGTTGTGAATATTTGCCGTATCTGCATTTACAAATTCATCCCGTTTTTATTTCTCTGACGGCACGAGTTATAATTAAAATTTTGCACAGTCAAAAAAGCCTATATTAGGAAAAAAATCCCCAACCAAAAAAGGAGGACGTACATGTTTTGTTATCAATGTCAAGAAACAGCCAAGAATACCGGCTGCACGATTAAGGGTGTCTGCGGTAAATCTGAAGAAACCGCCAATCTTCAGGACCTGTTGATTTTTGCTTTGAAAGGACTCTCCGTCTTTGGTGAAAAAGCCAATCAACTCGGTGTATCAACCGGGGACAATGGATTGTTTTTGACCAAAGCCCTATTTTCCACCATCACCAATGCCAATTTTGACAATGACCGTTTAACGGCCCTGATCCGGGAGGCCTTAAAAAGAAAAGAATCACTCAAAGATACCTTCCTGGCGGCCTATAAAGAAAAAAATGGCCAGGAGTTTGCCGAACCGCTGCCGGATTCGGCCACCTGGTATTCCGATGATGTGGCTGGCTTTCAGGAAAAAGCTAAAACCGTCGGGGTGCTGGCCACCGAAAATGAAGATGTCCGCTCCCTGCGGCAACTGCTAATTCTCGGAGCCAAGGGGGTTGCCGCCTATGCCGATCATGCGGCTGTCCTGGGCTTTGAAAAAGACGAAATTTACCAGTTTATGATGGAAGCCCTGGCATCGACCACCAAAGATCTTGAGGTGGATGAAATGATCGGCCTGGTATTAAAAGCCGGGGAAGTCGCGGTAACCACAATGGCCACGCTGGATGAGGCCAATACCACCGCCTATGGCAACCCGGAAATCACGGAAGTGAACATCGGTGTGGGCCGCCGCCCCGGCATATTGATCAGCGGCCATGACCTGAAGGATATGGAGGAGCTTCTCAAGCAGACCGAAGGCACTGGTGTGGACGTTTATACCCACGGCGAAATGCTGCCGGCCAACTATTATCCGGCCTTTAAAAAATATGACCATTTTGTGGGCAACTACGGCGGATCCTGGTGGCATCAAAATAAAGAGTTTGAATCATTTAACGGACCTATTTTAATGACCACCAACTGCATTGTGCCCCTTAAAAAAGATAATACCTATCTTAATCGATTTTATACCACCGGCATGGCCGGCTACCCCGGTGCAAAATACATTGTCGACCGACCGCTGAACGGTTCCAAGGACTTTTCGGAAATCATCGAACAGGCCAAACAGTGCCGCCCGCCTGAAGAAATTGAAACCGGTAAAATCGTCGGCGGATTTGCCCACAACCAGGTACTGGCCCTGGCCGATAAGGTAATCGAGGCCGTAAAATCCGGTGCCATCAAACGATTTGTGGTCATGGCCGGATGCGACGGCCGTCAAAAATCCAGGGGCTATTTTACCGCGGTGGCTGAAGAACTGCCCAAGGATGCGGTTATCTTGACCGCCGGCTGTGCCAAATATCGCTACAACAAACTGGATCTCGGCGATATCGGTGGTATCCCGCGGATTCTGGATGCCGGCCAGTGCAATGACTCATATTCACTGGCGGTAATCGCGCTGAAATTGAAAGAAGTATTTGAACTGGACGATATCAATGACCTGCCGATTTCTTTTGATATCGGCTGGTACGAACAAAAAGCCGTGGCAGTTTTGCTGGCCCTGCTGTCCCTGGGCGTCAAGGGCATCCGCCTTGGCCCGACACTGCCGGCTTTCCTGTCGCCGAATGTGGCCAAAGTGCTGGTCGAAAAGTTTAATATCAAACCGACCGGGGAGGTTAAGGAAGATGTCGCCGCCATGATGAACGCCGCCTAAAAACGGCTGCGCCGGTTAAGCGGCGACCACGGTAAAGAATCCGGGGCCGGCTTTGGGCTGCCCCCTGAGTTGGCTCTGGATTTAAACTTTGGGAGTAGTGGAGTTGTGGAAGAAAACATTTCCGGGAATATTCTCCAGGCCAAAGGGACCGGCAACCATCCAGACCTATTTGTTTTAATCTGTTTGCAATCGCCAGAAAAGGGATGCGGTCAATAGATTGGGCGAAAGTCGATTGATACGCCGATATCGGTGTCGTCCCCAACACTCCAAAACTCCAGTACTCCAACATTCCAGTTAGTTCTTGTTATTCCCCGGCCATCAAAAAATCCTCCTGCAAATACTCCGGATCGGGATATGAATAAAAACCCCGGCCGGTCTTGACCCCCAGTTCGCCGCTGGCGACTTTTTGTTTAAGGGCCTCAGGCGGATGATCTTTGGGATCCTTTGAATTCCGGTAATAGACCATCTCAATATCATAGATCACATCCAGCCCCACATTGTCCATCAGCCCGAAGGGTCCGGGCCGATCCTCGCGCCCGCTAAATTTCATCCAGGCCCGATCCACGTCCCTGAAATCCACGAAATCATTGGCCCACATATACAACACTTCGCGTTTGACGGCGCGCCACACGCGATTAAAGCAAAATCCCAGCAGTTCCTTTTTCACGGTTAACGGAATGCACCCCAACGACCGCACCCAGTCGATGCCCTTTTCCATAACCGCGGGCAGCGTGCGGCTGCCGCCCATGACATCGGCCATATTCATGCCGTGCAGCGGCATGTAGAAATGCAGATTCAGACAGCGCTCGGGACGACCGCTGCTCTGTTCCAGATGTGATATCGGAATCGATGAACTGTTGGTGGCCAGGATCGCATCGGGCGGGGCTAATTGTCCCAAGCGCTGGAAAACCTCCTGCTTCAACGCCAGATTTTCGGGCACTGCCTCAATGACCAGCTCGGCCGTTTTGACAGCCGCATCAAGCTTGTTGAATTGTTGAATCAATTGCCGGCAAGCCTCCCACCGATCATAGGCAATAAACGGTTCAACCTGCTTGGCCTGAAGGTCTGTTTGCAGTTTTTGAAACATTTTATCAAAGGCTTCCGGCTGCTGGTCGAAAACATTGACGCGGTAGCCCGCGTTGGCGGCCATCAGGCCGATTTGTACACCCAGGGTGCCGGTGCCGACAATTGCGATCTGCTTAAAAGGCTTGGCCATGTTGCATTCTCCTTAATTTTATTGTTTGACTAATCAATACCTGGTATGCTAGCCCAAATCGGCGACCACCTGCTGTGCCGGGGTATGCGGAAGACCTCTGGATGGGGTCCGGGCCACGCGCTGCTGGTCGCCGCCAATCAATTACCTCGTTTTAGCTCAAATCATACTATATCGCGAGGGTAAGAGATGCAATGTCAAATTTAGCCAAATTCCGCAAAGTGCAGGGCTGAAATTATCGACTCGATCCTGTCCTGAACCGGAGGCCACAACCCTTACGGCAGCACCATTAGAAGATTGAAAAATGAGCAGCGATTATCCATCATCCGGCATCCAGCATCCAGCAATCAGCATCCAGTATCCAGCATCCAGTATCCAATATCCAGCATTAAGGAGTGAGCATGAAATCAGTTGAAACCATTATCGCGCAGGCCCTGGCGAGCCGGTTGCAAGACTTTGTCCGAATATGACAGCAAACGAATTCTGGCCGCATATGGAATTCCAACGACCAGGGAATTTTTAGCGGAAAATTTGGCAGAGGTCGAGCAGGCCGCCGACCGGCATCGGCTATCCGGTGGCATTAAAGGTCTGTGCCGCCGCCGCCCAGCATAAGACCGAAATGGGACTCATTGAGCTGGGAATCAAGGATGCGGTCGAATTAAAACGCGCCTATGATCGTCTGGCCCCCCAGGCCCGTGATCTCGGCGGCGCGATCCTGGTCCAGGAAATGGTCGCCGGTTCGCGTGAACTGGTGATGGGACTGATCCGGGATCCCCAGTTCGGCCCCTGCGTCATGTTCGGCCTGGGCGGCATTTTCACCGAAGCCCTGGGCGATGTTTCATTCCGGGTGGCCCCGCTGAGCGAGCAGGATGCCCGGGCGATGCCGGCCGAAATCCAGGGATCCAAAATTTTAGAGGGCATCCGCGGTATGGAACCCGTCCAGACCGATCAACTCAGCCGCTGCCTGCAGCAGCTGGGCCGGATCGGCCTTGACCATCCGGCTATCCGCGAAATTGACATCAATCCCCTGATTGTCCGCAACGGCCTGCCGGTGGCCGTCGACGCCCTGGTGGTGCTGCAGGAGCCGCAGCCGCAGGCGCCGGCCGAGAAGCCTGTTTCCGGCAATCTGGATGCTTGTTTGAACCGCAGCAGCGTGGCCGTCATCGGGGCTTCCCAAACACCCCACAAGGCCGGCAACGATGTCATTAAAAACATTCTGGCCAATGAATTCGGCGGCAAACTGTATCTGGTCAATCCCAAGGGCGGCGAAATTCTGGGACACCGGGTTTACCCTTCCATCCAGGATTTGCCGGACAGCATCGATCTGGCGATCATCATCCTGCCGGCCACGGCGACGCCCCAGGCCATCCGGGACTGTGCCGCCAAAGGGGCCAAGGCCGTCGTCATGGCCGCCAGCGGATTTGCCGAAGTGGACGAACAGGGCGAAAAACTTCAGCAGGAAACGATTCAGGCCATCCGCGAAACCGGGGTCAGAGCCATTGGCCCCAACACCTCGGGGCACACATCGACGCCCCATAACTTCACTTCGAGTTTTTTCCCGCTCGGCAAAATCCCGCGCGGCCATGTTTCCTACCTCGCCCAGACCGGAAATTTCGCCACCCACACCATGCGCTACATCATATCCGGCGAACACTTCGGCGTCGCCCGGGTGCTGGGCATGGGCAACAAGCTGGATGTGGAAGAAAGCGAAGTTCTCGATTATTACGGTCGGGATCCGGAAACCAAGGCCATCTTCATCTATCTGGAAAGCTTTAAAAAACCCCGGCGCTTTCTGGAAGTCGCCCGCCGGGTGACGCGTTCCAAACCGGTGATTCTGCTCAAAGGCGGGAGCACCGCCGAAGGGTCCCGGGCGGCCGTGGCCCATACGGCCGCCCTGGCTTCGGACGACCGCATTATCGACGGGGCCCTGCGGCAGGCCGGTGTGGTCAGAGTCTATGACTATTCCCACCTGATCCTGGCCGCCAAGGCGATTTCGGCCATGCCCCTGCCCAGGGGAAACCGGGTCAGCTTTTTCGCGCCTTCGGGCGCCATGCTGGTATGCATGACCGATCTTTGCCACCGGCGCTGGGGATTGCAGGTGCCGCAGTTTGAAGAAAAAACCCGCCGCTATCTTCAGGAGATCAGCCCGCCCTATATCCGGATGCGAAATCCGGTGGACATCTGGCCGGCCGCCACGGTCACGGGTGTCGAGTACGCTTATCGGGAAGGAACCGAGGCCGTGCTCAAAGACGACAACATCGATGCCGTCGTGATGATTCTGATGATCACCGAAGAAACCGGCGTGCCGTCCATTGGATTTTATCGTCGAGTTGGCCGAACGCTATCCGGAAAAGCCCCTTTACGTTACCTTTTCCGGACAAAAGCAACACATGGATGCGGCCAAAGCATATCTGGAGCCCCGGGGGGTACCGACCTTTCCGCTGATCGAAGAGCCGTTTGAAGTGTTAAGCATCCTGGCCCGCTGCCGCGCTGTCATGCAGCGGTGAATGCGGCAATCCCGCAAAGTTCGCCCGGCAAAGGCGGAGCGGCGGCATTGCCTGGATCTTGCCCGCACAATGTCTGCCAAAAGCACTGGAATTTCGAAATGAATTCTTGATTGCATTAAAATGAATTATTCTGTAATTTAAATTCACGGGTAAAATATATGAAAAACTCAAACCCGCTGCCGGACACCCTAGTCGCTCCCATCGACGGTGCCGAAATGGTTCTGGTGCCCGCCGGTGAATTTACCATGGGCATGGACCCGGAAGATCTCTACCGGATTTTTATGCTGGATGATCGCGAAAACCCGGTGTATGCCACTGAAGCACCGGCCCGCAAGGTCCATCTGGAGTCTTATTACATGGACCGTTATCCGGTTACCAACTATCAGTATCGTAAATTTATTGACAGTACCGGACACCGTGAACCCATGCTTTTAAATCACCCGGGGTGGGGTCAGCCGATGCAGCCGGTGGTATTTGTCGGCTGGGATGATGCCAGGGCTTACGCAAACTGGGCCGGTAAAGCGCTTCCGACAGAAGAATGCTGGGAAAAGGCCGGCCGCGGAACCGATGGCCGCTGGTGGGCATGGGGCCAGGATTTTTTGCCGGACCGATGCAACTCCAGGGAATCCGAACTGCAGCAGACATCGGAGATCGGCTTGTTTGACTCGGGCATCGGCCCCTATGGGTGCTATGACATGTGCGGCAATGTTTGGGAAATGTGCGAAGGCGAGTGGCTTGAGGGCACCTTGCCGATGCGGGGTGGTTGCTTTCTGGGTTCGGCGACCTTTGTCCGAGTGACCTGCCGCTGGACCCCCGAAGACACCATCAACGGCGCTCACTGGCTCGGATTTCGCTGCATGAAGGCAATAAGCGGCTTCAGTTAAGAATCCTGGACGCCGATGGTATGATCGTTTGTTTCCTTTTTTGAAAACAGATTCGGCCCGGGTTGGACGGTTTCGAATCAGGAATTCTGGAACAAATTCCTTACCTTAAATATATTAGCGCGTTTGGATCAAGGCCTAGGCGTTATCAACAATCCAAAGAGGACTCGCAAAACGAGCTCTAACCTTGGGTCTTCCGAAAAACGCTCTAATCACTGCTGTAGTTTTTCCGCTTTTCTTCAACCCGGTGATCAAGGATTTTCAGCATATCAATTTTCATGACCAATTCCAGATTATGCTTTTTAAGTTGGCTGTTGGTTTTCATCAACCTTAACTGGTCGGCCTTCAATTTTTGGTTCTCTTTTTTTAAGGCTATATTTGCTTGCTTGGTTTTGATAAGTTTCGCGGTCAGATGATCAATCTTTTGGTTTTGAATCGCTATTTTTTGATTTTGAGACGCGATTTTTGGATTCATCAACTCTTGAGTTTGGACGCATCCGCTAAGAAAAGAAATAATTGCCCAAACCAACCCTATTTTCATTACGATCGTTAATCTGCCCATTTATTTGCTCTCTGATGCTTTTTGTCTGCCTTTTGAGGCCTTTTTTCCGCCCTTTGATGCCTTTTTTGGACTGCCGGATTTACCTTTTTTAATGCTGATCACCTTGCGTTTTTTTCTGGAGCCCTCTTGATTTCCCCTTTGATCTACCACAAAGAGGCTGCCGGTCTCTGATTTGGCTTGTTCTTTCATTTCGGCAGCTGCTTCGCCAAACTGAATATGATTGAGGGACTTGCGTTTATCGTTGGTCACTACGGCTATGGATAGTGTGGCCAGCGGAAACGTCGCTTTATTCCCCTGGCGGTCTTCCCCGGTAATATGCCCACGTTTCCTGTCTTTGGCATCATAAAAGCGGGGAATCGTTTTATCAAAAGTTTCAACGATTGCCTGACAGATATTGCTGTAGGTATCGAGCGCGGTAATGACGACATAATCATCGCCCCCGATATGCCCGACAAAGTCGTCTTCGTTTCCATGGTCAGCCACCGCTTTGCTGATAATATCGGCGGTGGCTTGAATAATTTCATTGCCTCTGGCGTATCCATAATGATCATTGTAAGCCTTGAAATTGTCGATATCCAATAAACAAAATGCAATTTGCGCCTTGGCGCTGATGCGTTTGTTCATGACGTTTTCAATGGTTGTGCCACCCGGCAGCTTCGTCAGCGGGCTGGTGTCCAGGTTCATCTCTTCCAGATTTTTTAGCTGCCTGGCCATGGCAACAAATGCTTTGGCAAGATCGCCTAACTCATCTGTATTGCGAATGTCCGGTTTATGATTAAATTCTCCATTTGCAATCATCTCGGTAGCATATTTTAATTTTTTTATGGCGCCTGAAATATTGCGCGTGATGATCATGGCTGCAATGAAAGAAAGGATCAACCCAAAAGCACAGAGTACCTTGGCGGCCTTGAAAGCAAATATTCCGATGTCGGCCGTCATCGCGGTCTTTTCATTTTGATCCTGCTGCGCGACTGCAACCATGGCTTTTATAGCCGCAATAAATTTTTCCTGATGGGCTTTGATTTTATCTTCAAACTCTTTTGACATTAGAGATGAAGGCGCCTTGGCAGATTTGGTTCCATCAAGGAGAAGTTTGATATATTGGTTATGCAGCAGGGCTATTTGAACCACTGGAAAGTTACTTTTTTCCGGCACGGATTTTATTCGATTGAGTAACTGTTCAAATACTTTTGCTTTTTGCAAGATAATATGTTGCATATCGGAAGTGCGGAAAACCATATAGCGACGGGTATAAAGTTCTTCGGCAAAAATAACATCAATCAATTTTTCCGATACAAGGATTACCGGGAGATCGCTCTGCAAGATGCTGCTGTTGATCGCATTTAATCGATTCAAGTTCATGAGGGCATATACGGAAATAATCACCAGTAAAGCCAGCAGAGAAATGAACCCGAGCATTAATTTATGGGCAATGGTCAGCCGCAGGAAATGTGAAATGATAAATTCGACCAGCCGGCCGAAAATCTTTTTCTCACTTACTTGCGAATTTCGATCGTCCTCCATTTTAAGGGACCTTTAATCTGGTGGTTTACGGCAACTATTATTTTTTCGGGAACCGATATTAGCGGTACAAATCCATGGATATTATTCTAATTGACAAATCGACATACATCTTATGAACAAATTAATGCCCAGTGCTTTGATGCAGATAAATCCTATATCGGCCAGAGAGATGGGAGACTTAAGCGAATATTTCGGCGGGATTGTAAAAAAAGCTCCGGGTTGAGATGAATAGGAGACCCCAATTTTGGAACCCCTACCTGATTTCAGAAAATGAGCCCGTAGTTCAGGCAACGCTCGCAGCGGTTGAAAAAATCGTTTCCCCTGAGTTCATGCATTTTTACCATGATGGGCAAAGATAAAATTTGACAGAAAATGGATATGATGGCATAAAGTACCCGCATGAAACATTTAAAGAGAACCACAGAATATCGAATGTCGCTGGTCGAATGTCGAAGGGTCGGTTCGCTCGCGCAGCGCAGGCGCTTGCGCCGCGTGTCGCTCAGTCTTTTTTTATAAAATGGACAGAATTCATTACTTCGACATTCGATATTCGCTTTTTCAGGGTTTCTTTTTCGATTTGACTGGACCCTTGCGGCCAGCGGCGGCGCTAATATCCGGGTTTAGCCTACAGCTCGGACCGGATTATTTGCGGTTCCATGCAGTCGGTTGGGAGGTCTATCGCATCTGATTCATATCTAATCAAAACTGGGAGGTGTAACAATGTCTAGAAAAGTTCTCTACGTATTATTGGCAGCGGCCCTGGTGATTATCACTTTTATCCCGGCAGCTCACGCCGGCAAGGCCGACGACACCCTTAACTTCGCCTTCAAAGAAGAGTTGAAGTCAATGGATAATTACTTCACGACAGACCGTGTTACCATTGTAATGGGGCGGCTCCTCTTTGATTCGCTGCTCTACCGCGACCCGGAAACTTTCAAATATAAACCATTGCTGGCCACCTCATACAAGTATGTCGATGATCAGACAATCGAGTTTGAGCTTCGACGCGGGGTCACGTACCACAACGGCGAAGAATTCGATGCCGACGATGTAGTTTATACCTTCAACTTTGTTTCCGATCCGGCCAACAAGGTCAAGACTCAGCGCAACGTCAACTGGATTGATCATGCCGAAAAGCTGGATAAGTACAAAGTCCGTCTGATCACCAAAACGCCGTTTCCGGCCGCACTCGAATATCTTGCCGGCCCTCTCCCGATATATCCTAACGAATACTACGCCAAAGTCGGCCCGGAGGCGTTCGGTGCCAACCCCGTCGGAACGGGTCCTTACCGGGTCACGGAGGTTGACCTGGGTCGCAAGGTGGTTTTGGTCAAAAACGAAAATTATTTCGAGGGCAGCCCCAAGGGTAAGCCCAGCATCGGCAAAATTGTTCAGTACACCATCCCCGACAAGAATACTCAAATTGCGGGTTTGCTGTCAGGCCGTCTCGACTGGCTGTGGAAGGTGGAGCCGGATCAGGCTGACAAATTGATAAATATGCCAAAAATTAATGTCAAAAACGGCGAAACCATGCGCGTCGGCTACCTGCAGTTTGACGCTGCCAACCGCACCGGAAAAAACCCGCCGGTAGCCAACCTGAAAGTCCGCCAGGCGATTGCCCATGCCATCGATAGACAGACAATCGTCACCACGCTGCTCAGGGGGGCTTCCAGGGTGATGCACGCCGCCTGTTTTCCGAGTCAGTTTGGTTGTTCTCAGGAAATTACCCACTATGAATACAACCCGGAGAAAGCTAAACAACTTTTGGCCGAAGCCGGATATCCCAACGGCTGCCAGGTCGACTTCTACGCCTACCGCAACCGCCCGCTTGCCGAAGCCATCATGGGTTATCTCAACGCTGTCGGCATCAAAACCAAACTGAATTGGATGAAATATACGGCTTGCCGTGACAAGGTTCGGGCCGGTAAGGCGGAAATGAATTTTATGACCTGGGGGTCTTACTCGATTAATGACACCTCGGCGATTACGGGTAACTTTTTCAAAGGCGGCCAGGATGACACCTCGCGTGATGCGGAGCTCACCCGGCTGCTGGACATCGCGGATAACTCGATCGACCCTGAGGTCCGCAAAGAATACTATCAAAAGGCTCTTCAGCGTATCGCCGACCAGGTCTACTGGCTGCCTTTGTGGTCCTACAATTATAACTATGCTTACACAAAGGACCTTGAATTCACACCCAGCCCGGATGAGATTCCACGGTTTGTCAATTCCAGCTGGCGCTGATACACCACCCTGACCGGAGGCGGTGCCATCTTGCAGCAGATCGCACCGCCCTGCTCGGCAATGTAAAACTCGAAGCCGACCAATGTGACGGGTAACGCCTTAACACCAATACCAGATACCCAACCCGGCAAAGCCGGAATTGAAGATTGAAAATTGAATACTACTTAATTGGGCATCGCTCAATTAGGGTAATATTGCCCTTTAGAATATGTTAATCTACCTCTTAAAAAGAACTCTGCTGGCGCTGCTGGTCGCGTTAACGGTTTCCGCGATCAGTTTTGGACTTTTGTATCTGTCCGGCGATCCCGCCGCCGCCATTGCCGGAGAGTCGGCCACGGATGAAGACATCATATATGTCCGCAAGATCTACGGATTTGATCGGCCGATTGCCATCCAGTATCTGGACTGGGCGGGCAAGGTGTTTCGCGGAAATTTCGGCAAAAGCTATTATTTCAATTTACCGGTGAGTGAAATTATCGCCAGCCGGCTGCCCGTTACGCTCAAACTGGGCGCTTGCGCCATCTGTTTTGCGATGTTACTGTCCCTGCCCCTGGGTGTGGTCGCCGCCATGTGGCCAAACAGCTGGATTGACCGGCTGGCTTTAACGCTGTCGATCATGGGACAAGCCCTGCCGAGCTTCTGGTTTGCATTGATATTAATCTTGTTTCTGAGCATTAAGTTTCCGCTGCTTCCGCCATCAGGTTCAGAGAGCTGGGTCCACTTTATCATGCCGACGGTCGTCCTGGGTTATTTTGCCATGCCGGCCATTATGCGACTGACGCGCACCGGTATGATGGAAGTGCTGGCTTCGGATTACATTCGCACCGCCCGGGCCAAGGGGCTCCTCCCTCCAAAGGTACTGTTCAAGCATGCCTTGCGCAACGCTGTTATTCCGGTCGTTAGCGTGGCGGCGGTCCAGTTCGGCTTTATGCTGGGCGGCTCCATCGTCGTGGAAACGATCTTTGCACTGCATGGCATGGGATATCTGGCCTGGGAGTCGATTAACCGTTCCGATTTTCCGACAGTTCAGGCCGTCATCCTGGTGTTTTCGCTCATTTACGTCGTCCTCACCATGCTGGCCGATCTGGTTAACGCCTGGCTCGACCCACGTATTCGGGTGAGATAATATGCAAATCGACCAACTAACCACAGTTGCGCAAATCATCCATCCCTCTCCGGGACAGCTCATGCGGCGACGCATTTTCGGACATCGGGCCTTGATGATCGGCGCCGCAATCCTGATTCTGATTATCGCTCTGTCTCTATTTGTTCCCTTTTTCGGCATCAAAGATCCGTACCAGCAGGATCTGCTGAAAAGACTGGCAAAACCGGTCTGGCAATCCCAAGGTACCTGGCAGCATCCGCTGGGGACCGATCAGCTCGGCCGGGACTATCTGAGCCGGATGATTTACGGGGGTCGAATCTCACTGTTGATCGGGTTTTCCGTGGCACTCATTTCCGGTATTATCGGCACGGTTCTGGGAGTTTGCGCCGGCTACTTCGGCGGCCGCATAGATATGTTCATAAACTATATCATCACCGTACGGCTGAGCATGCCGGTGGTGTTGGTGGCAATTGCCGTCGTCGCGCTGGTGGGGGGGTCCCTGAAGCTGATCATCATCGTCTTGGGACTGTTAATGTGGAACCGTTACGCCGTGGTGATGCGAAGTTCCACCATGATGATCTGCCACCAGGAATATGTTAAAGCCGCCAAGGCGGTCGGCTGCTCCACCCTGCGCATTTTAATCACCGAGATCCTGCCCAACATATTTAACAATCTGGTCGTGGTGGCGACCCTGGAAATGGCCAATGCCATTTTATTGGAGGCGGTCCTCTCATTTCTGGGGATGGGCGTCCAACCGCCGTTGCCGTCCTGGGGACTGATGGTATCGGAAGGTAAAGACTTCTTGTTTTTTGAACCATGGCTGATCACCATTCCGGGGGCGGCGTTATTTATGCTGGTGCTGTCAATAAACCTTTTGGGTGATGGTGTCCGTGACGTTACCTCACCGGAAAATGCCGGTTAGAATGGGATTTGCATGCTGACGAAAAGCCGAATCGATACGACTGACGGGAGCGCGACTGAAATGGCGCTGCTGGAAGTGGAACAACTCGCTGTCGACATACCGACGGCCAGCGGTGATTTGCGTGCCGTACGCGGCATCAGCTTTGCCTTGAACAAGGGTGAAAACTTAGGCATTGTCGGTGAATCCGGCTGCGGTAAATCATTGACAGCCCTGGCCATCATGAATTTGTTGCCCAAAACCGCCCGCCGCAGCGCCCGGCGGCTGGTATTTTCCGGTATGGACCTGGAGGGGCTTCGCGACCGTCAAATGGCCGATATTCGCGGCAACCGAATCGCCATGATCTTCCAGGACCCGATGACCTCCCTGAACCCGGCTTACACCATCGGCAACCAACTGATGGAAGCCATTTTGCGCCACCGCAAAATAACGAAATCAAAGGCCCGGGAACAGTCTGTAAACCTGCTGGAAAAAACCGGGATCACCGGCGCTGCCAGCCGTCTGGGCCAATATCCGCACCAGCTGTCGGGAGGACTTCGGCAGCGTGTCATGATCGCCATGGCCCTGATATGTGAACCGGAGCTCCTGATTGCCGATGAACCGACCACGGCCCTGGATGTCACGATTCAGGCCCAAATTTTGACCCAGCTGGCCCAGCTGCAGCATGAATTTCAGATGGCCATGATCCTCATCACCCATGATCTGGGTGTGGTGGCCCGTATCGTAGACCGGTTAATCGTCATGTATGCCGGCAAAATCGTGGAAACCGGATCGACCCGGGAAATATTCGAAAACCCCCTGCACCCGTACACCCAGGGATTATTATCCTGCATTCCGGTTCCGGGAAAAACAAAGCGTGGCGAACACCTCGGTACGATTGCCGGAATTGTTCCCACGCTCATCGGCGACATCACCGGATGCGCCTATTTCAATCGCTGTCCTTACGCGCAAAAAAAATGTGCCGTCAAAGACCCTGAATTTAAAATAATTGTGCCGGGGCGCGGGTACTGTTGCACGTTAGAATCCGATCGTATAAAAAAACAACGAATTTATAACCCAAAAGAAGGTAATCCATAGTGGCGCTTTAAATTTTTTTAATTTTGGAGTACTGGAGTGTTGGAGTAATGACTGAAGGTTTGATGTCTTCTTTTAATACCCCAATACACCAGCCCTCCAATACTCCAAGATCGATACATTCAAGAACTTCTTGAAACCTTAAAATCACCTTTTTATGGGTTATAGTACCGAAAAACAATACCCTTGAGGTTGTAAAGTGGCGACACAATCAGAGGCACTCTTCGACATGACCAACGTCGTGCGCACATTTATGGTCAGCGGCGGGTTTTTCAAAAGCAAAATGGCACTCAAGGCCGTCGACGGTGTTTCCCTCTCGATTCACCGGGGGGAAGTGTTGGGGCTTGTCGGTGAATCCGGATGCGGCAAGAGTACCATCGCCATGATGCTGCTGGGGCTGCTTTCACCGACATCGGGTGAAATCCTTATCGAGGGCCAGTCAATTGCCGCGCAAGACCGCCGGATAATTTCAAAAAAAGTCCAGCCTATATTCCAGGACCCGTATTCGTCCCTGAACCCCCGTAAAACAGTGGGATCAATCATTTCCCTGCCGCTCAGGGTTCACAAGGTAATTAACCATTCAGATTGCCGCCACCGGGTTGAGGAAATGCTGGACGTCGTGGGACTCCGGCGACGCGTTTACAACAGCTATCCCAACCAGCTTTCGGGCGGCCAACGCCAACGCGTGGCTGTCGCCCGAGCACTCATTATGAGACCCAGGGTCGTCATCTGTGATGAACCGACTTCGGCCCTTGACGTTTCGGTACAATCACAGATACTCAATCTGCTGATAGATCTTCGCAAAGAGTTTGGGCTAACGTATCTGCTTATCAGCCACAATCTGGCAGTGGTCGAGCATTTAGCCACGCGCGTAATCGTAATGTACCTCGGCCGCATCGTGGAAGAAGCCGGGACGGACAGACTGTTCAACAATCCCCGGCATCCCTACACTCAGGCTTTGTTAGAATCGGTGCTGACCCCTGAACCCGGCAAGGGGCTGCCGCAGACCCAATTGGGCCTTGGGTTTCCAAACCCGATCGACCCGCCGTCCGGCTGCACCTTCCACCCGCGATGCGTACATGCCATGCCCCAATGCAGCCGGTTGGCACCAGCCCTGCATGCAGAATCAGAAGGTTCTGTGGCATGCTTCCTTCACCACCCATCGTCATAATACTTCTATTGCTTAGTGTGACCCGTCCCCAAATTGTCTTGCCGCCGGAAAATCGTTCAATTCAGGCTAAAGTAATTATTGACAGAATGGTCCAACACTGAAAGTATTCAAAAAAATAATCATTCTCCATTTATATTCTTGCAGAAATTATTTTAAATTCGCATTAATTTTCATGCAAGATTCAGGTTTTGATCCAGTCGGGATATTGTCACTATGTTTTGGCAGCAGATGGTCAATTCAATCAGCCTGGGTGCCTTGTATTCCTTGCTGGCCATTGGTTACACCATGGTCTACGGCATCATCAAATTGATTAATTTTGCCCATGGTGAAATCTTTATGTGCGGGGCCTTTTTTACGTGGTGGATCATGACCGACTTTTCTATCCCCTTTCCCATTGCCGCTCTGATGGGTATCATGCTCAGCACCCTGCTGGGCATCGGTGTTGAGAGAATTGCCTATCGCCCGCTGCGAAATGCCCCCCGTTTTGCCGTCATCATCAGTGTTCTGGGCATGTCCATCTTTCTGCAAAACATGGCCAGAATCGTCTGGGGGGCTGAATTTCAAACTTTCGATGTCGACTTCGGCTTGGCTCCCATACTGATCGGAAATGTTGTTATCCCGTTCAAAAAAATCTTTATCCTGGCGACCTCGTTAATCCTGATGGTTGCGCTAGGCCTGTATGTCAAAAAAACCTACATCGGCAAGGCCATGCGCGCAACCGCGGCCGATCCCGAGGCCGCCGAAATGATGGGCATCAATATCAATGCCGTGATTGTGCTGACTTTTGCCATCGGTTCGGCGCTCGGCGCGGTGGCCGGAATTTTGTTTGCCGTCAATTACAACAGCATCGATCCCTTTATGGGCTTTAATGCCGGGCTAAAAGCGTTTACCGCCGCGGTTCTGGGCGGTATCGGCAATATTTACGGGGCCATGATCGGTGGAATTCTGCTCGGCATTTTCGAAGGCATCGGGGCCGGTTATGTTTCTTCCCTGTATCGCGATGCCTTTGCCTTCGGCGCACTGATTATGGTGCTTATTTTCAGACCGGAAGGGCTCTTAGGTGAAATTGGAAAATCCAAAAGACGAGAAAAAACTCGATGACCTGGACGGCGGTTCCCAGGCCGGTATAAACGAAAAAAAGCACAATCCCCTTATTCGTATGGCCAGGCTGTTTGCGCTGTCCAAATGGTACGTGAAGCTTCTGATCGTTTTGGCATGCTTGATGATACCTCTGGTGGTTCCGAGCAACTACGCCATGCGGGTGATTATTTATATCGGCCTTTACATCGTTCTCGCCCTGGGACTGAATGTGGTTATGGGGTATACGGGATTGCTGAACATCGGGCATGCCGCCTTCTATGCCGTGGGCGCCTACACGACGGCTATTTTGATGGTAAAGTACGGCATGTCTTTCTGGCTGACCATTCCGGTGGGCATTTTTTTCGGAATTCTCCTTGGAATTTTGCTCGGCTTTCCGACCCTGCGGGTGCGGGACGACTATTTGGCAATCGTTACCCTTGGATTCGGCCAGATTGTCTATATTGTCGCCAATAACTGGATGGGGATGACCCGAGGCCCGCGCGGGATACCGGGCATTCCAGCGCCGCGCATCGGATTTTCCGATTGGCAATTCGTCATTGAAAGCTATCCGGCCTATTATTATTTAATTCTGTTATTTGTTTTTATCACCATCTACGCTTGTGTGCAAATAATCGATTCACGAGTCGGCCTGGCATGGCTGGCCATCCGCGAAGACGAGGATGTCGCGGCGGTGATGGGCATCAACCTGGTGTACTATAAAACGTTGGCCTTTGGGTTTTCCGCCGCGCTGGGAGCGCTGGCCGGCAGCTTTTTTGCGGTTTTCCAAAGTTTCGTGAGCCCCAACAGCTTTACCATCCTGGAATCGGTCATCATCATTACGATTCCGATTTTAGGCGGCCTGGGAAGCATCCCGGGCACCATTATCGGTGCGATCATCATGATCGGCGGACCTGAAATATTCAGATCGGCAAGCGAATACCGTATGGTGATCATGGGCGCATTTATGGTGATCATGATGATTGTCAGACCGGAAGGACTGTTCGGCAAAAAATTGTACCAGCAAGCCTACAAAATGTAGATTATGTCTTTATTATCCATAAGATCCGTAACAAAAAGATTTGACGGGCTGATGGCGTTGAACGATTTCAGCCTCGATGTTGACGCAGGTGAAATTGTCGGCATCATCGGTCCCAACGGTTCCGGCAAAACCACATTTTTCAATGTCTTATCCGGCATGTATAAAGCGGACCGCGGCGAAGTATTTTTCGATGATCACCCGCAGAACCTGCTGGAATTAAAAACCCACCAGATCATCGGCCTGGGTATCGCGCGCACGTTTCAAAACCAGCGCCCGTTCAACAACCTCTCGGTTCTCGAAAATTTGATGATCGGCGGTCACTGCCGAACCCGGGCCGGTCTTTTTTCGGCCTTATTCAGTTTGCCGGGGGCTCGCAAGGAACGCGAGCAGCTCAAGGCTTACGCCCGGGAAGTGATGGCGCTTTTCGGCACCCGGCTGCGCAGCGTCGAAATGAACCCGGCCTGGACCCTGTCCTATGCCAATCGACGTCGTCTGGAAATCGCCCGGGCCCTGACATCCGGCGGAAAACTGCTGCTGATCGATGAGCCCACCGCCGGTATGAATCCGGCCGAATCGCTTCAACTGGCTCAAACGATTCAAGCGATCAATGCAAAAGGCCTGGCGGTTCTGGTGATTGAACATGATATGAATTTTATCAAAAACCTTTGTACCCGCGTGGTTGCTTTGGACTATGGCCAAAAAATCGTGGAAGGAACCTATGCTGAAGTCCGCCATCATCCAAAAGTCATCGAGGCTTATCTGGGACGGGAATAGGGAGATACTGACATCTTATCGGCAACTTGTTGTCGATGTGGAGCAAGTTGCAGGCCATCAATGTAATGAATGAACTAAAATTTTAAATGACTAAAATGAGCTAAAATTTTGGAATTCTATCATTGTTAAACAAAGCCTGAATCATCCGACCGAAAAGAACTATTATCTAAAATAGACAGAATACATTAACTTTAGGCATTTTAGTGCACTTTAGGCAATTTAGGCATTTGGCTTTCAGTGGGGTTTTGTGCAATGTTGAAAATTACCGAAGTCACCACCCACTATGGTCCCATCCGGGCCTTGCATAACATATCGATTCAAATCGGCTCGGAGGAAATCGTCTGCCTGTTGGGCGGAAATGCCTCCGGCAAATCGACCACCATGAAAACCATTCTGGGGATCGTCAAACCGACTTCAGGGCAGGTGGAATTCAACGGCGAACGGATCGACGGACTCAGCACGCACAAAATCGTCCGCAAGGGCATCTCACCGGTACCCGAAGCACGCCGGGTCTTTGCCCGGCTGACCGTGAAGGAAAACCTTGAAATGGGCGCCTTTATCCACCGGGCTGATCGGAATTACGATTTTGAGGCGGAGATGGAGAAAACGTTTCACCTTTTTCCCCGTTTAGGTGAGCGATTGCTCCAGGATGCCAGCACCCTGAGCGGCGGTGAACAACAAATGCTGGCCATCGGCCGGGCCCTGATGGCAAAGCCAAAAATGATCATCATGGACGAACCGTCCATGGGATTGTCCCCGAAACTGGTGGACGAGGTCTTTGGAATTATTCAACGAGTCAGCCGGGTCGGAATCCCGATCTTTGTGGTGGAACAAAACTTGAAAAAGGCGCTTTCCATTGCTGACCGGGGGTATATTTTAAATCGGGGGCAAATCGTTTTGCAGGATTCGGCGCAAAACCTGCTGCAAAACGAAAACGTGATCAAAGCGTATCTGGGCGAGGCGTAATTATTATGGACTTATTTTGAAAATAGAAATTAAGGGGTAGTTTACTCTATCTTCTAATTATTGAATATTTTAGATTGAATATTGAATATTTAAGGTCTGCCTGCAGCAAATCAATTCAAGTAAGGTTCTATTAAAAACGACGGAGCGCAGCGACTGCCACAAATATTCAATTTTCAATCTTCAATTTCGGCAGGCCCGGTTTGGTGAGGGGGAGAAGCAATACTCATTTACTTTTATACTCAAAAAGGAGGGACCATGAAGACAAAACTTTTTTTGACTGTCGCGTTGGCTATTGGATTTATCGCAGGAATCGCATTATCAGCCGCTGCGGTTGACACCCTGGGTCTGGGACTTTGCGCACCGATGAGCGGTGGGGCCGCATCCTGGGGAAAAAAGTCCGAGGTCGGGACCAAATTTGCCATCGAAAGGATCAACGCCCGGGGCGGAATTGTTCCAAAAGGAAAAAGAAAAGCGCGCATGCTGGAACTGGTTGAAGTGGCGGATGACAAAAACGATCCCCGCGAGGGCGCGTCTATCGCACAACGGTTTATCGATAATGAAAAAATCCTAGTGATGATCGGACCCCTGACCAGCACCGTTGCCCTGGCCCAAGCACCCATCATGAACAAACACGGTTTGGTTCAATTTGCCATCGGCGCCACGGCCCCGGCCTATACCTCGGCCGGCCCCTATTCGTTTCGCCTGGTGCCGACCGACGCGTTTCAGGGCCGGTACATCGCCAAGTGGGCCAATGATCAGGGAAAATGGAAAACCTATGCCGTTATCTATGTCAATGATGACTATGGCAGAGGTCTGGCGGAAGTCTTTCAAGCCGGCTTAAAGGAAATCGGGGTTGCTGAAAGTAATGTGGTTGCCTCGGAAGCGTTTTTGCCGAACGACACCGATTTTTCAGCCCAGCTTACTAAAATCAGAGGATTGAATCCCGACGCGCTGTTCATCGCCGGCCATTACAAGGAAGGTGCGCTGATTGCCCGCCAGGCCAGAGAACTCGGCTTGAAGGCCCAGATTCTCGGCACCGACGGCATTGGCCACCCGGAATATATCAAGGTGGCCGGCAAGGCTGCCGAGGGAACCATTTATTCGGGCTATTTCTCACTGGAAGATAAACGGCCTTACATTCAGCAGTGGGCCGCTGATTTCAAAGCAAAGCTCGGCTATGATCCGGGATTGGTTGAAGCAATTGCCAACGATTGTGTGGAAATGACGGCCAAGGCAATCGAGATTGCCGGCGACAGCCGCAAGGATATCGCTATCGGATTGTCTACTATCGGACGCTATTACCCGTCTGTGGCGGGGGCGCTGGGGGATAATCAATTCGACGGCAATGGTGACACGATGCGGGATATGCTGATGTACGTGGTTAAAGACGGTGTGGCCGTGTTATACGAGTGAATTAGGAAATCTTGGCCCAAGGGGACCGGCTTTGGCTGGTCCCCAATGGGAGCCTTGAAATCCAGCTTCAGGAGTGCTGGAGTGATGGAGTGGCGGAGTACTGGAATAGCAGAGAATCGGAGTGGTGGAATAATGGAGTAATTGAGTAATAGAAAAGAGATTCCCGGGCATATTGGGGTGATCTGAATGATCCCCCATTCCCATATGAATTTGTTTTTCCCCGATTACAGCCACCGGGCCAATATTCTAATCAGAAATTGTCAAAAATACGATTTAGACACCCTGGTTGTTATTTTGTCCATCTCTCCAACACTCCATCACTCCAGCTGCTTGTCATCGGACAAAAGTCAACAGCCAGTTAAGCCTGTCCGATGGAATGGTTGACAAAATAAAAATGGACACCAATGGAGAAAATCATGAAGGATATGGTAGAACGATGGAATGTGGCGCCGGACTTGAGCATCTCGCGGGTCCTGACCGGCCTCTGGCAAATCGCCGATATGGAACGTGAAGGCCGCGAACTGGATCCGGCAACAACCGCCAGGGCGATGGAACCCTACGTCGAGGCCGGTTTCACCACCTTTGACATGGCCGATCATTACGGATCGGCCGAGGTAATCGCCGGTGTTTTTGCCCGGGAGCACGGGGCGGATTCCGTGCAGCTGTTCACCAAGTGGGTGCCGAAACCGGGACCCGCCAGCCGCGATGATGTGCGCAGCGCCATTCAAACGGCGCTCGACCGCCTGGGCAGCGACCGCATCGACCTGCTGCAGTTCCACTCCTGGAACTATGCCGATCCGAGCTATCTGGACACCCTGACCTACCTCCAGGAACTGAAGGCGGAAGGACTGATCCGGCATCTGGGGATGACCAACACCGACACGGTCCACCTGGCAATGATCCTGCACAGTGGTTTCGAAGTCGTCTCCAATCAGATATGCTTCTCTTTGCTCGATCAACGGGCGCGGACCAACGGCATGCTCGAGCTGTGTGCCAAGCACGGGGTCACGGTGCTGGCATTTGGCACCCTGGCGGGAGGGTTTCTCACTGAACGCTGGCTTGCGCAGCCGGAGCCGGACTGGGACGGGCTCGAAACCTGGTCCCAGATGAAGTACGGCCGCTTCATCCGTGAGGCGGGAGGTTGGGCTGCGCTGCAGGAACTGCTGGCGGTCGTCCACCAGGTGGCCCAGCGGCACGACGTGTCGATGGCCAACGTCGCCGGCCGCTACATCCTCGATCAACCGGCCGTCGGCGGGATCATCGTCGGCGCCCGCCTGGGCATCAGCGAACATTGCCAGGATAATTTACAGCTATTTCGGTTCACCCTTGGCCAAGCCGATCATGCCGAGATCGATGCGGCCGTGGCGCGACTGCGCAAGATTCCGGGCGATTGCGGCGACGAGTACCGGCGCCCGCCTTACCTGACCGCCGCCGGGGATCTCAGCGATCATCTCGACTCGATGCCGGCCCCGTATGAGGTTCGCAGCGGGGACGACGGCCGCACCCGGGTTTTTAGCGGTACGATCTGGGAAGAGATGGCCGGTTACTGCCGCGCCGTGCGGCGCGGCGACCGCATTCTGGTTTCAGGTACAACCGCCACCCATGGCGACCGCACCATCGGCGGGGACGACCCCGGGGCTCAGACGCATTTTGTCATCGACAAGATTGAAGGCGCCCTGCAAAGCCTCGGGGCCGGCCTCGAAGATGTCGTGCGCACCCGCATTTACCTCAAAAACATGGACCATTTGAATCCGGTGGCCGACGCCCACGGCCTGCGCTTCAGGGGCATCCAGCCGGCCAATACGTTGATCCGCGCCGACCTCGTCGGCTCCGAGTACCTGGTGGAGATCGAGGCGGAAGCGCTGGTCGGCTAGCGATTCCGTTCGGATTCATTTTGATAATTATCCTTTTAAATCTGCAAGCTAGAAACGGCCTGTTCAATAGCAACAAGGTCGTACTAAAAACCTAAAATGAAAGGAGGCAGGTTATGGCGAGGTCATTTTTAAAATTAATGTTGGCAAGCGCATTGATGTTGTCGTTTATTACCCCGATTTGTATGGCTGCCGAGGAAATCCCCTTATACGCGAAAGCACCTGAAATCAATTCGGTTGCAGCTGCCTATAAGGCGAAAATTCTTTGCTCGGCCGTTTTTGTCTCGCAGCGGGATCCGGCGGCCGTGCAAAACCAGGAGCTTAAATTCTTCCCCTTTCCCGCCAGGGTCGACTATGAGAATAAAACCGTCACCGTCGCGGCGGGTCTCGGCAGGCCGGATTTGCAGGCCGTATATCGAGAAGGGCTTGGCTGCACGGTGGGCATGGATTTTACCATCGAACACATTAAGGCCCAGAATACGGGCGACCCGACTCCTTATCCGCCGAATCTGAGTCAGCAAAAATTGTTGTGGCCGGAGGGAGAACTGGTTTCCACAGAAAATCTGCCGTCAGAAATCGATAAGGATCTGCTGGCTGCGGCCGTGAATAAAGCCTTCGCCGAACCGGATCCCAAAAGAGTGCGGGGCACAAGGGCCGTCGTTGTCGTGTACAAGGGCCGCATTATCGCAGAGAGCTATGCAGCGGGATTTTCAAAAGACACGGCCCTCATTGGCTGGTCCATGACCAAGAGCATCACCAATGCGCTGGTCGGAATTCTCGTCGGCCAGGGCAAATTTTCTATTAAAGATCCCGCCGCCGTAGCTGAGTGGAGCG
This sequence comes from uncultured delta proteobacterium, assembly GCA_963710795.1. Taxonomy (GTDB): domain Bacteria; phylum Desulfobacterota; class Desulfobacteria; order Desulfobacterales; family JAFDCJ01; genus JAFDCJ01. The sequence goes on along the minus strand of CAVQBT010000065.1, from coordinate 55,836 downwards.
GTAAAGACGATCCGCGGGCCGCGATCACGCTGGACCAGCTAATGCGGATGAGCAGCGGTTTAGACTTCGTGGAAGTTTACACGGATATGCTTTCCGATACCCCGTACATGCTGTTCGGCACCCCGGATACAGCCGGTTTTACGGCATCGAAACCACTTGAGGTGGATCCGGACAGCCGCTGGCGATACATCAGCGGCTCGCCGAATCTTGTCTGCCGGATTTTGCGGGAAACCATCGGTGGCCCTCTGGCCCGTTACTTCGCGTTCCCCCGCCGGGCCCTGTTCGATAAAATCGGGATGCGCAGCGCCGTTATCGAACCGGATGCCAGCGGAACTTTTGTCGGTTCTTCTTTTTCATACGCAACTGCCCGGGACTGGGCCCGCTTCGGCCTGCTCTACCTGCAGGATGGTGTATGGCGCGGCGAGAGGATTTTGCCGGAGGGATGGGTGGAATATACCGTGACCCCCACCCCCAAGGCGCCCAAGGGTGAATATGGCGCATACTGGTGGTTAAATGCCGGCAACCCCGTGGGGAGCAAAAATAGACTTTATCCCAGTGTACCCGATGATCTATATCTTGCCCGCGGTTATGAAGGACAAAACGTTATCGTGATACCATCCAGTGAAATGGTGCTGGTCCATTTGGGAGCATGCGTTCCGCCCTCCGGGCCCGGTGCCTGGCACCCGGAAGAATTCATCGCGGATGTGTTAAAGGCAATAAAGAAGTAATTTAATTTTTGGAAAGATCCGGGGTCGAATTTGACGGACTAAAACCATTATGAAAAAGCCATCAATTCCGGCATTGCATTTGCGGAAATTAAACGGGCTTCAGAAATAGCCGGGCAGGTCAAAAAGGGCGCCCATATTGCCCTGACAAACAGCATTAATGAACTTATCGCAATAAGAGAGGCCCATGACTTGCCGTGCGACAAAACAGCGAATGAAGCTCCCCGCCGCAAGCGGACGGGGTATCAAAATGGATTAATATCAAATCTTATTTGGGGGGACACTTAGTTTCCCCCCAACCCCCTCTTCCGCGTGCTTACCTCAACGCAAGCGGATGGGGTATTAAAAAAATCATAATAAATAATTAATTATGTTTCATACACAGCCAGGCCAGAGTTGTAATTTCTTCATATTTCTAATTTGAGCTTTTCTTTCGCTTTTGCCTGCTCAGCACGGCGGATTTCTCCCGCTTTTCTATACGCTTCTCGCTGCTCTTCTGAAACATGCATAAAAATCTTGCGCCATGTCTCATCTTCAGACCAGATGAAAGGTGCTTGAACAGTTGTTCGCGGTTGCCATGCAAATTGCAGCAGATCAAGAGCCATCTCCATGATTGAGCTCTGCATCTCTTTGTCCCAGGGCCTGCCGAAAGGATTACCCAGTGGGAAGTCCGTAAAAAGGAAGCGAGCCACGCCACACTCCTCAACAATATCCCGAGCAGAGCCAACAACGACGGTGGGAATTTTATTTTTTTCGAGATGCCTGGCTACCAGACTCACGGTCTGGTGACAAACGGGTCAAAGCGCCGGAAGTATTAGGGCTTCAACGCCATCCTCTTTGCAAAACTCAAGAACTTGAGGGGCTGATTTCTTTGACGTTTTACCTTGACTGTAATCGGTCGGGACCCCGTAAAATCTTGGCGATGCTGATCCAATTTTACCATTTGCAGCACATTCAGCAAGCCGGTTCAGCGGCATAAAGCTGTCATTGTCATTTGTGTGGGTTGATTCCTGATCCCACTGTAAATCCTGAGTATAGAAATGCTCAGGAGCATGATCTACAGGCTGGGCATACACTTTTTTCGACAAGTGCCTTTCCTGAGCGTTTTCTCCGGGAGGCTTTTTAATATCTGTCGTTGTCAGCAAAGCAACCCTGCTTTCGGCGAGAGGCTTTTCAGGTTTGGTAAAAGGGACATTTTGATGATAGATCCACGCATAGGGTTTAGAATAACCTTGAGCTGCATAATACTCCCTAGAAAGATCAATATAGCTCAAAAATGAACGATAAGGCCGACGTTTAATTCTAGCAGATTTTGACAAATTTCCTCCGTATATTGTTGTTTTTATTATAATATGAAACTATTAATCTCAGTTTGTTATCATACCTGGTATTGGTATTATGTTTTTTCTTTCTCTTTTCTTTTCTCCTCTAATGCACCAAGGATCTTCTCCGGTGTTAGCGGAAGCTCCATGAAGTCGACACCGATGGCGTCATAGATGGCATTGACGATGGCAGGTGCGGGCGACAGCTGGGTGCCCTCCCCGGCTTCCTTGGCCCCGAATGGTCCGATCGGATCATCCGTCTCCACTTCGATGGCTTCGATTTGCGGCATCTCCAGAAAGGTTGGAAAGCCGTAATCCAGAAATGACGGATTCATCACCTGGCCGTTTTCCACAATCACGTCTTCATACAGGGCCTGACCCATGCCGCCCACGACCGACCCTTCCAGCTGCCCCTCCACCAGCATGGGATTGATGGGACGGCCGCAATCATGGGCCGTCACCATCTTTAAGAGTTTGACTTTGCCGGTCTGAAGGTCGACTTCGACTTCGGCGGCCTGGGTCATAAAGGAGTAATTGGGCGCAAAATTGCCGTCTTCTTTAAACAGGGTGGTCGGCTCGGAGGCGGGGGCCATCCAGGATCCCCGGCCCACAATCGGCATGGGAAGATCCGCGTATTGATAGGCTTTGAGGGCCTCGGGCAGGCGTCATCCCGCTTTCCGGCGAACCTTTGACATAAATTCTGCGGTCCCGGGCCACCAGATCGGCCGCATTGGCTTCCATTTTTTCAGCCACAAATTTGAATATTTTATTCTTGGCCGAGATCGCCGCCAGCCGGGCGGCATTGCCGGCCCTGACCGTTACGCCGCTGCCGAAGGTGCCGGGGTCCAGGGGCGTGATCCCGGTGTCGGCGGCGGTAATCCGCATATCTTCGATGCGCACGCCAAGTTCTTCAGCCACAATTTGACTGATGACGGTTTCCGCTCCCTGCCCGATATCGGCCGCGCCCGACAGCACATTGACGGCGCCGTCACGGCCCAGTTGGACCACCGCTCCGGAGCTGATGTGACTCATATTCGATACGCCGCTGGGAAATGAGGCCCCGGCCAGACCCACGCCGCGGCCCAGCGGCAATTTGCCGCGCTTTTCTTGCCAGCCGATCGCTTCGGCGGCCCGGGTGACCGATTCGGAAAATCCGCAGGTATTAATAACAAACCCGGCCGGAATGGGGCTCTCCGGCATGGATACTGTTTTTAATCCGGATTCGGCCGGGATCGACACCGATCCGATCGGCGATCATGTCCAGCTGCCGTTCCACCGCAAACCGGGCCTGGGGAATGCCGTGCCCGCGCATGGCGCCGCCCACGGGTTTGTTGGTATATATGTGAGCGCCTTCATATTTTAGATTCGGTACGCGATAGGGAATCATGAGAAAAAAACATGACAGGGCAATCATGGTCGGGGCCGTGCTGTTGTAGGCTCCGCCGTCCGCATAGGCTTTAAAGTCCTGCGCCAGGATGGTACCGTCCTTTTTCACGCCGGTCTTGACCGTGATATACATGGGGTGTCTCTGCCGGGTGGCAATAAAGACTTCTTCACGATCGTATAAAAATTTTACCGGCCGGCCGAGCTGCATCGCAAACCAGGCCGCACAGAAATCCTTGGCAAACATATCAATCTTCTGCCCGAACCCGCCGCCGACCTTGGGTTTGATGACGCGCACCTTGCTTTCCGGTATCTGAAGGGTATTCGATAAATTTCGCCTGCAGAAAAAACGGTATCTGGGTCGATGACCAGACGGTCAGGTCGCCGTTTAACGGATCGAACTGGGCCAGGGCGCGCATGCGGTTCCAGGGGCGCATGATTGACGGGCTGGGAGTAAAAGGTGTCCTCAAAAACGGCATCGCATTCGGCAAATGCCTTGGCCACATCGCCGAATTCCTTTTTGATGAAAAACGAGGTATTGTTCTTGACACCAGTCATGAATTACCGGCGCACCATCCTTTTCGCCGCCAGGGGATCGAATACAGCCGGCAGCTCTTCATAGTCCACCGCGATAAGTTCCAGCGCCTCTTCGGCAATTTCGGGATCAACTGGCACACACGGCGGCGACGTCGTCGCCGATATAGCGCACCTTATCCTTGGCCAGGGCATATTCATCTTTGGCCATGGGGACAATGCCGTACTGTCGATCGGGTATATCCCGGCCGGTCACGACCCCTTTTACGCCGGCTAACTTCGCGGCCCGGGAGGTATCGATATGGATAATTTTGGCATGCGCAACGGGGCTTCGCAAAATCTTCCCATAGAGCATGCCCGGCAGGACGAGATCATCGGTAAACAAAGCAGCCCCTTTGACTTTCTGCGCCGCATCCAGCATGGGAACGCGGGTTCCGACAACGTTTAAGTCTTTTTTCATCAGTACCTCCTAGGTTAAAAAGTGCTGGGAAGCAAATAGCTGGGAAGCCGGGAAGTTGGAAAGCTGGGAAGCGAGGCAGAAATTACAAAACTGTCTACTCTTCAAGTCTTTCATGCCTCACCGCCTCCTAGCTTTCAAGCCTTCAAGCCTCCTGGCTTTCAAGCCTTTGTGCCTTCAAGCTTTCCGGCCTCCCAGCTTCCCAGCCACCTGGCCTTCCAGCCTTCCAGCATTATTTATCTGTCTCATTCACACTCATCATCGCTTCCACAATTTTCTTGTAGCCGGTGCAGCGGCAGAGATTGCCGGCCATTTTTTTCTTGATCACATCCTCGGTCGGATGTTCGTCTTCGTTCAAGATGGCTTCGGCCGTCAATATCATCCCGGGCGTACAAAAACCGCATTGCAGCGCACCATGGTCAATAAAGGCTCTTTGCAATGGATGCAAATCACCGCCGGCAGCCAAACCTTCGATGGTCATAATCTCTTTGCCCATCGCATCGACCGCCAGCATTAAACAGGACAAATACGCCTGCCCGTCGATCAGCACGGTGCAGGCCCCGCAGGCTCCCAGATCACAGCCCCGTTTGGTACCCATTAATCCTAACTTTTCCCGCAACACCTCCAGCAGGGTGTTATTGGGGGCAACCAATAATTCGTGAGTATCGCCATTGATGTTGAGTTCGATTGCTCGTTTCACTAGACCTCCCCTTGTTATTGAAGATTTAAGATTGAAAATTCGAAGAACTTTAAAAAATAATACATAAACGATAGAATTCATTAAATATTCATTCTTCAATCTTCAATATTCAATATTCATTGCTGTGCCCTCGTTTTCTCGGCGGCGCCGCGCAGCAGCAATCCCATCATTTTGCGTTTATGGGAAGCGAGAGTAAACAGAAGTTTTAGCCGGTTTGGCCTCCTTTGACGCGAGGTCACAGGCTTCTGCGATGTTTTCATCGCTAAGCTCCCTGCCCCGCAGGCAGGCTTCAATGTTTGGACCTCGCAAAGGCTTGCGATCGACGGCCGTATAGGCCACCCGATATTCGAGTTGCTCGGCGGATGCCCAGAAGGCAATCCCCACGATGGGAAAATCGATGCTCTCGCGATTGGCAAATTTCATATAAGTTAAAACGCCCTTGGCTGCCTCAGCGGGTATCACTATTTCGGTGAAGATTTCAGCGGCATCCAGGTTGAGGGGGGCCTTGCCATTGCCGGTATAAAGCTCCTGCAATGACATTTCTCGCTCGCCCGCCGCTGCCCGCCACTCTGACTGCGGCATTCAAGGCCAGAAGCGCCGGAGCCAGATCCCCGCAGTAGGTTGAATAGCAGATCTCTTTTTTGTTAAGCACGTGGCAGATCTCGCCGCCCGCTTTAAAGCATGTCGGACGGGAACTGCGCCACCATTGGGACTGGTTGAAATATTTGCAGCGGTTCTGCTGGCATACATTTCCACCAACGGTTCCCATGACCTGATGATGATATGACCCCACCGCCGAGGCAGCCTGGGCCAATCCCGGCAAGTTGTCCTTAGCCGGTTCGGTCATATAAAGGCGTTTCAGGGGAGTCAGGGCGCCAATCCGAAAATTCCCGTTATCCTGTCGAACAAAATCCAGGTCGGCGATCCGTTTAATGTTGACAACAACCGGCGGACATTCGACCCGGTGCTTCATGTTGACCAGAAGATCGGTTCCACCGGCCAGGATTCTGGCTGCCGGCTCGTTTTGCAAAATGGAAACAGCCTCATGGATATCCTTTGGCTCAAAATATTCAAATTTCGGTAGTCTCACAACTGCCCCCGTTTTATATTGAAAATTGAATATTGAAAGGTATGCTATCTTAATTTAAATGCCTTTAAATGTATTTATAGGGCAAGGCTACTTCAATGGTCAATACACATCTGTAATTTAATTTCAGTGTAGGCCTTACAAAATTAGTTTCATATTGTGAAATATATGTTCATAATTATCATTTTTAATATGATCCTGATTTTGTTGTCAAATTGACCTTATAAGAAAATATGCTATACATTTCATATAATAAAAGTTTAATTCATGATATGAAATCGTTATCCCCGCATAAATCAATTTACCGGGTTCAGGCCCTGGAACGGGCACTGGATATACTGGACTGTTTTAATTTCCAGAACCGGGAATTGAGTCTGTTCGATGTCGTCAATCGCACCGGACTCAATAAGACGACCGCCAAGCGACTGATCGCGAATCTGACTTCGCGCGGCTATCTGCAGCAGGATCCCCAAACCCGGAAATATCAGCTGGGCATGCGCCTTTTTGAACTCGGCGGCGTGGTTTTTTCCTCCTTTTCCTTGCGCCGGGCGGCCGCCGCCCCGATGACCGGTCTTCAAAATAAAACCGGCGCCACCGTACTTTTGGGAGTCAGGATGGAGGATCAACTGGTATATGTCGACAAACGCGAAGGCGATGGAATGATCCGCATATCATCGGATGTCGGCTGGCGCCGCCCATTGCATTATGGCATGCTGGGTATGGTCCTGATGGCCGGCATCGCATCCAGGGAGGTTGATCGAATTCTGGAAAATTTCCCCCTGGAAGCCCATACGCCTTTTTCGATTACCGACCGCGATGCGTTCAGTCTGCGGTTGGAAGAAATTCGCGCTCAGGGCTGCGTGATTGAAAAAGAAGAAGCCGTCGAAGGCCTGATGGGTATTGCCTCACCCGTGAGAGATTACAGCCGGCAGGTCGTCGCAGCTTTAGGCATCGCTTTTCCCGTCGGTCAACGCAACTTGAAGGAAGGTTTGACGCACACAATCGAGTTCGTCAAAAAAACATGTGAACTGGTGTCGTCGGATCTGGGTTATTTGAAGATTTAAAGGTAAAAAATGAATATCTATGATTCCGTATCCCTCGGCCAGGTATTAGAAAGAAGCGCCGCCCAGGTTCCGGATAAAATCGCTGTAGTCGATGGGACCGACAGAAAAACCTACAGCGAGTTGAATTGCATGGCCAATGCCCTGGCAGTCAGTCTGGCGGAAATCGGATTGAAGAAAGGGGACCGGACGGCTATTTATATGCCAAATTCCATTGAGTTCATGGCTGCATTTTATGCGCTGCAGAAATTAGGCGTCATTGTCGCCTGGGTCAATCCGATATATCGCCCGGCCGAAGCCCGGTTCGTACTTCAACAATTCAGAAGCCCGAGCGGTGTTCATTCTCAGCGACTGGGATGGCAGAGATTATCACAATGACATTTTAGATCTCAGAGATGAACTGCCGGATCTGGAGTTTATTTTCGCTGTTGGTGAAGATAAAAATCAGGGTGTGGATTGCCTTCAATGCGTTGATAGACAGAGGAATGGATCAGAAATTCACTTCCGTGGCCATCGACCCTAAAAAAGACCTGGCCATGCTGCTTTATACCTCCGGAACCACGGGCAAGCCCAAAGGGGCGATGATTACCCATTATGCAGCGGTAAGGGCGGGATGGGAGTACTCGTTGGGTGTGCAGGCATCTTCCGAGGATATCTTTATCGGCTTTTTGCCCATGAGCCATTCTTACGGCTGCGGATCGATTCTGATCCAGCCCATCTTGCTCCAGGCGACGGTTGTCCTGATGGATAAATTTGAGGCTGAAAAAGCGTTCCAGCTTATCGAACAGGAAAAAATCACCCTGCAGCTGGGCGCCCCGCCCCATTATATCCTGGAGCTAAATCACGAAAACCGTTCCAAATATGATCTTAGCACGTTGCGGGCCGGTCTGATTGCCGGCATGATCGCACCCGAGGGACTGATAGCGCGGGTCGAAAATGAGATGGGCGTATATCTGACTTCCTTTTGGGGCGCTTCGGAGGTCGGACCGGGCCTGGGGACTATGTGCCCCTATCCCTCGCCGCTGGAAATTCGAGAAAAATATATCGGCCGACCGGTGGCGGACACCCGCATACGGGTTGTTGATCCCGCCACTCACCGGGAACTGGCAGATGGTCAAATCGGCGAATTGACTGTCAGCGGCTGGCATGTCATGCAGGGTTATTGGAGGAGTCCTGACGAAACCCGCCAACAGATTATCGATGGATGGCTGCACATGGGCGATCTGGCGTCCAGAGATGAAAACGGCTATTTTAAAATTCACGGCCGCACCAAGGACTTGATCAATCGCGGAGGCTATAAAATCTATCCCCATGAACTTGAATGCATGCTCGTTGACCACCCTAAAGTTGAACAGGTTTGCATCGTCGCCACCCCCAACCCGGTTCTGGGCGAATCCATCTGTGCCTGTGTTATTCCCCGATCCGGTCAAACCGTCAACCTGCAGGAAATCCGACAGATCATGCAGGATCAAGTCGCGCCGCACAAACTGCCTGATGAGCTTTGTATCATGGAGGATTTCCCCAAGCTGTCTGGTGGTGTGAAGATTAAAAAATTCGGTGAGGGTGGCCTGGCGGATTTAGCTCAAAAGGACAAGCAGCGGCAATCGATTCGAAAGAAGGGATGAGATTAGCTTTTTACAAATTGGTTAGCCACGAACTGACACGATCGTTCACAAATTTTTTTCATAAAAAGGTTTCGATCCACTTCTTGAACATCACATCCTGAAATTGAAATTTTCCGTTTTTAAACACGATGTCTGAATTGAGCAGTTTTTCTAAAGCCCGGGTAACCTGCGATCCGGCGTTCAGATCAACGGCTTGCAGAGCTTTGGCATAAAACATATCCTTGCCGCCGGTCAGAATAATAAGTTTTAGCGTTTTCTTCTGATTGAGGGTCAAAGAATCCCATAGATTCAAAAACTCATTATGGCTACTCTCAAGAATTCTCAACTCGATCCGATCGACGCTATCTAAAGAGAAATTCGAATCCTTCTCCTCCCATAAATAGAATAAAAATTGCTGGACATACATCGGGTGATTTTCGCACCTGTAAACGATCTCCTCAATGGTTTCCACTCCGATCTCACGACCTGATTTTAAAAAAAGTTTTTGAGCCCATGGTACGTAATGCCTGGTTTGAATTTTATCCATCGGGTAACTTTGGGCTAGCTTATAAAAGGCCCGATTGCTATTGGTGAAAATTTCAGTCAGAATGTGGCGCCGGCTGCCGCAAAAAAAATAACTGATATTATCGTGTTTTTGAATTACCGATCTGAGCCTTTTTTCAAATCCTTCCTGCTTATATTCTGCGATTTCCTGAAACTCATCAAAGACCACGACAAGCTTGCGCTTTTCTGAAATGCTGCCGAGCAGCCCCAAAGCATTGCTAAGCATCGTTTCAGTGTAATCGGAATCAAATGAGACCGAAACACCTGGAGAACCCGTAACCGGATCGAGCGACATCCCCAGCCGAACCGTTCTGATGGCGCTGTGGACCATTTTCACAAGTTTCTCAAGTTGGGTTTCAACTTGATTCAGGCTGGTTAGGATCGCGGAAACAAAGTCCTTTTCCGATAATGTCCCATACAGCTCAATATAAAGCCTATCTATTTTGGGTTGCTGCCGTTCCAGCCGGCTGAACAATTTATAGATGAGCGAGCTTTTACCAAATCGTCGGTGAGAATACAGCAGTACATTTTGCGATGCATTTATAAAAGTCAGCAACTCCTGCTGTTCGGTTTGCCGGTTGCAAAAAGCGTCGCCTCGGACAATTCCCGTGTAATTAAATGGATTTTTCATTTTATGCCTGACGTTAGTAACATAATAAAAAATTATAGTAAATAATATGTTAGTAACAAATTATTTATTTTATAGTACGCATTATGTTAAAAATCAATCTAGATTGGGAAGCGGCGCAAAGGCTCTAAACCTGAATTGCAAGCAGCAATCATCGCGCAAGGACCATTGCCGCAATTTGATCGCGATCCTCTCTGGTGGCTATCGGCGGACAAAATTCAGGTAATATAATCTGATAGGAGCGCAAAAAATGATCAAGAAACAACCTTATCCTTTCATTAGACCCAATATTCCCCGCGCTTCAGCGGGAGTCGCAATCTCGCGCCCATACTCCCGGGATATGCGGACGATGCGCTCGACAAACTGCGCATTGGTTTCGGCCAGCACACCTTTGGAATAGTATATATTATCTTCCAGCCCGACCCGGATGTGGCCGCCCATCGCCAGCGCCATCATGGACATCGGCAAATGGCCCCTGCCGATCCCGATGATGGACCAGGTGGAATTTTCCGGAATATGCTCATGCAGGTGAAGAAACGATTTTGGAGTTGCCGGCGCCCCCCAGGGCGTGCCCAGCACAAACTGGAAATGAAGCGGTTCATCCAATTTTCCCTGGTCCCGCATGCGCAGGCTGGTGATGATCATGCCGAGATCGAATATCTCGATCTCAGGTTTGACTCCCGCGGCCTTCATTTTTTCGGCGGCGCGATCCAGGAACTCCGGCGAGTTGATGAACACCGTACCGCCCAGATTGATGGAGCCGGCATCAAAAGAAGCCAACTCCGGCTTTAAATCAACCGGCGCAATTCGATCTTCGGTGGGCAGGTTGCGGCCCGGGATCCCGCTGGTGGTCAGGCACAGGATCAGATCGGTTTTCTCCCGCAACGGTTCAACGACCTGCCTGAACACCGCCACATCCTGGGTTCCCTGGCCGGTGTTCGGGTCCCGCACATGGATATGAACAATAGAGGCACCCGCCTGCCAGCATTCATAGGCTGATTGGACTATTTCAGCCGGTGTGACGGGAATATGGGGCGTAATTTCGCGCGTAATCCGACTTCCGGTAATGGCGGCGGTGATGATCAGTTTTTCCATGGCAGGGAATTCCCTCCTATCCTGATTTAAACGTCCATTAGTAGTTATCCGTTATTGATTATTGGTTATTAGGTTCAGAGGAATATATTCCATTTTAATTTTTCATCAATAACAAAATTAGCAAATGCGCAAACATTTGTTCCGAATAACAAATAACTAATAACTCACAACTAACGGCCCACAGGCCGTTTGACCTGTTCAAGGACGCGGTCGATGAAATACTCGGTCTGACCGAGATAGTTTTCCGGTTTGGCCAAGGCTACCCAATCTATTGTATTCTTTGGTGCCATCTCACCGAATTTCTGCCTGACGACATCGATCAATGGCCTGTTTTCAGCAGCGGCAATCCCGCAGGCCTGCTTGACCAGGGAATGCGCTGCGGTACGCGGGATCTCGGCTGTCAAGGCCTGAACTGCGGCTTCGGCCAACACCAGATAATTGGAGCGCTCAAGATTCTGCCGCATCGCGGCCGGGTTGACTTTAAGATTATGGGCCAGGAACAGCGCATTTTTCAAGGCACCGCCGGTAGCAGGATCATCTGGGATAGTGTCAGCCACTCCATTTGCCAGCCATGGGTGGCCCGCTCGTGCTCTTGAATCATGGCATTGTGCATGGCTGACAAAAGCGATGCATTGGTGCGGGCTGCGGCAATCAGGAGTTCGCTGACAATCGGATTGCGCTTTTGGGGCATGGCGCTGCTCCCGCCGCGATCTCCCCTGCCGGACTCCACGACCTCCCCGACTTCATTTTGCGCCAGCAGAATGATATCCTGGCCCATCTTGGCCACCGCGGCGGTCAGCATACTCAACCAGCCGGCGAATTCGCCGAATCCGTCGCGCTGACTATGCCAGGGCATGATCGCCAAATTCAGGTTCAGTTCCTGGGCAAGCCACTGCATGACTGCCGGCCCGTTTTCGCCAAGCGCAGCCAGAGTGCCGGCGGCACCGCCGAACTGCAGCTGAAGCAGCCCGACGCGTTGGGCCGCCAGCCGATTTCGGTGCCGCAGCAGCGGCGCCAGCCAGCCGGCAGCCTTAAAACCGAAGCTGATCGGAAGCGCCTGCTGTCCGTGGGTCCTGCCCGCCATAACCGTCGTGCGGTGCCGGTCGGCCAGGTCGGCAAGCCGATCGATGAGGGCCGCCAGCCGCTGTTCCATGACCTGGATTGCTGAACGAATCTGAAGTACATTCGCGGTGTCCACAATGTCCTGGGTCGTTGCACCCCAATGGATGTAGGGTGCTGCGTCCTTTCCGACAGCTTCCCGTAACGCCTTGACCAGCGAAATCGTGGGCACCCCGTCACGCCAGGTATCCTGCCCGATCTGCCGGGGATCCAAAACAACGGTCCGGCAAATCTCCGATATCTGCTCTCCCGCCGCAGCGGGGATGATCCCCAATTTGGCTTCGACCCGCGCCAGGCTTCCCTCGACCTCGAGCATGGCCCGCAGAAAGGCCGTGTCGTCAAAAAACCCGGCAATTTCCGGATCATTGAAAAGCGGACCGAATATTTCAGAATCGAGGGCTAAGGTCATTTCACTATTTTCAGCATGATGATAGTATATGAACTGGACCGTTATTTTAGCGGTTGTGCCAATAATTATATGTATAGGTGTCAGGTTTCGGGTGTCAGTCCAGCCTCTGGCCTGAATAGCGGCCAGTTTGATCAATAAAAGAAACTAATGAACATCGAACGTCGAACCACGCCTTGGCGTGGTCGAATAAAGAAATTCTATCGATTTTAATCGCGGTTACAAACCGCTCCCACATTCTATAGCCCAGATTGAGCTAAAACCATTGGGTTGATTTACATAGTTGAAAATTTGCTGTTATTCCGACTTCCGAATTCCCACTTCCGACTTCATTCATCTGTCCTCTGTCATCTGACACCTGACACCTGACACCTTATTTTCATGCATCGAAAAAAGCGGTCTCATGCTCACCCTGGAAGTGAATATCGAACCGGTAGATGGCCACACCCTCCGCCTCTTCCCGCCGTGCAATCAGCGTATTTCGGTGAGCCGGGTCCTCGATACTCATCAAAACGGAATCAGCCTGATTTAGGGTTTCATCCTCAAAGTAGATCCGGGTGAAGGCATGCGACAGCATGCCGCGCGCAAACACGATGACATTGATATGCGGCGCCTGGGCGCTATTGTCCGGTCCCGGAACCGAGCCCGGTTTGATGGTTTCGAACCGGTAATACCCCTTAGTGTCGGTCGATGCGCGGCCATGTCCCATAAATTCCGGATCGAGCGGTCTATCCTGCTCGTCCAGCGGGTGATTATATCGGCCGTGGCTGTTGGCCTGCCAGATTTCGATCATGGCATCTTCGATTGGACGCCCCTCGGCGTCGAAAACAGCCCCTTCGATCCGGATTCGCTCACCTTCTGTATTCTCAGAAACCAGAACATTGGTAAATACCTGGTCGCCTTCCCGCAGCAGCCCCTGGGCAAAATAGGGGCCGACCGTCTGGGACGGACTTTGAATCATCATCGGGTTATAGGGTTTCATTTTCGCACCTCAAATGGGGTTTCCTCACGCCCTCTGAGCACAATATCAAACCGATACCCCAGCGCCCGGCCGGGATCGGACACATCGTGCGCAAATTTCGCAATCAATCTTTGGCGGGCCTTCTCATCCGGGATTCCATTGTAGATGGGATCCAGCGGCAGCAATTGATCTCCGGGAAAATACATCTGAGTCACAAGACGGGTCACAAAAGCCTGCCCGAAAAGTGAATAATGAATGTGGGACGGGCGCCAGGCATTGTAATGGTTGCCCCACGGATACGGCCCCGGTTTGATGCTGACAAATCGATATTCGCCCTTGTCGTTGGTCATGCAGCGGCCGGCCCCGCTAAAGTTGGGATCATGGGGGGCGTCGTGCTGATCACGCTTATGCGGATAGCGCCCGGCGGCATTGGCCTGCCAGACTTCAACCAGGGTGTTGGGCACCGGGCGGCCGTCTTCTTCCAGTACGCGGCCGGTGACAATGATTCGTTCCCCGATGGCTTCTCCGCCCCGGCCGGCATTGGTGGTCAAATCATCGTCGCCCGGTTGAACGGTTTCGTGGCCGTAGACCGGACCGGTGAGTTCGGAAAGTGTCTGGGTTATCGGTATGAGAGGCTTGCGCGGTGATCGCAGAGGCGTTGATCGATAGTGTTCATAAAGATAGGGCGGATGGACCTGCCAGTCCCGCGGTCCGTAGCGTTTAATTTTTAGTTTCATGGTTTATCTTTTTATCATGTATAATTTGGAGAATGTCTTTAATTCCGAAAGATGAACAAATGCCTAAAATGCACTAAAGTGCCTAAAATGCCTAAAATTAAGGATTAAAATCGATTTTTATAAAAAAGATAGAAATCCTATATCGCAAGATATCGACCCACCCTTTTTATACTTGTCCTTTATCCTTCGACCTTCCACCTTAAACCCTATACCTTACACCTTTAATCTCCCGACATCCCGTATCGAGCATCCAGCATCAAGTATCCAGTATCCAGCACCCCGCAACCCGCACCCAACAAACTCAACAAACTCATTTAACTCAATCAACTCAATTAACTGGTTTTCTCCATCTCGCCAAACACTCGCTTGGCAATGGCAATAGCCGCATTGGCGGCCGGAATACCGGCATAGACGGCAACCTGCAGCAATGTTTCTTTGACATCCTCCCGCGTAACACCGGTATTGCGGGTGGCCCGGATGTGCATGGCCAGTTCCTCATGATTGCCAAGGGTTGCCAGCATAGCTATGGTGAGCAGGTGCCTTGTTTTTTTATCCAAACCAGGCCTGGCCCAGACGGATCCCCAGGCAGTTTCGGTGATAAGGCGTTGGAAGTCGGCGTCAAACTCCGACTTGTTGGCTTCAGCGCGGGTGACGTGGTCTTCACCGAGCACGGATTTACGAATCTGCATCCCTTTTTCATATTTTTCGTTAGGCACTGCTGATTCCCTCCGGAAAGTGGCCGGCACCTGGTCTGAGCGATTTATAGATGCAAACATGTTATATGCGCGGGCGTAAAGCCCGCCCCTGCAAGGCATTGATCAACTTATTGGGCAGGGGCGGGGTTTATTCCCGCCCGCGCGGAACGGATCATTGCCTCCGGCCTATTATTGAAAGCGCTCAATTCAGGTGGCAATTAAAATGGAGATTAAATATACTTGCAAACTAAACATTGGCGAGAAATTATCAAGTAGCAGGAAGAGAAATTAACCGCTCCACCTTCCGGTAAACGGTAATTTATGCATTGGTCACAGGGTCCGGGAAGTAGTCGGAAAGTTGACTTTTTATACGAAAATGTTTATTGGAATAGGTTAATGGGTTCAGCGTTCAACGTTCAAAGGTTAAAACAAGGAGAATCAGGCTGCAATCAATACTTGTACTGACTTCTTATGATACGCCAAAATTGCATGGTATAGACCGTAGGGCGGGCCTCCGTGCCCACCAAAGATAGTCGGCCTCCGTGCCGACCGTTTTGCCGGAGCGGTTGTATAAGTCCAAATATCAAAGACTCAAACCTCTGAACCCTGAACCTTGAACCTCTGAACCCTATCCAGAAAGGACTTATTCCAATGAATAATAAAACCCAAGTCGGCATCATCGGCGCCGGTCCGTCCGGCCTGCTGCTTTCCCACCTGCTGCATCTGGAGGGCATTGATTCGGTTATCCTGGAAGCGCGCAGCCGCCAATATGTCGAAGAGCGCGTCCGGGCCGGCGTTCTCGAGCAGGGCACGGTCGACCTGCTGTGCGATACGGGACTTGGCGACAGGCTCCGACGGGAAGGGCTGGTGCACCACGGCATCGAGTTGCGCTTCGACGGCCGCGGTCATCGGATCGCCCTGAGTGATCTTACCGGCGGCCGCTCGATTTGGATCTACGGCCAGCAGGAGGTCGTCAAAGACCTGATCGATGCGCGGCTGGCGGCGCAGGGCACGATTCATTTCGAAGTCGATGCGGTGAACCTGTCCGGCATCGACTCCATCCAGCCCGGTTCTGAGCTACCAAAAAGACGGCCGTGACTATGAACTGAACTGCGATTTTATTGCCGGATGCGATGGGTTCCACGGCGTATCCCGGGAGTCGATTCCGGCCGGCGTTCTGCGAACCTATCAGCACGTTTATCCATTCGGCTGGCTGGGTATTCTGGCGGCCGTGGCGCCATCGACCGAAGAGTTGATATACGCCTACCATGAGCGGGGATTTGCGCTGCACAGCCTCAGAACCCCGGAAATCAGCCGCCTGTATATTCAGGTCGATCCCGACGAAGATATCAACAATTGGCCGGATGACCGCATTTGGGAAGAACTCAGCGCTGCGCATGGCCACCGCTGACGGCTGGACCCTGAACACCGGCCCCGTTCTGGAAAAAGGCATCACCCCCATGCGCAGCTTCGTGGTCGAACCGATGCAGTATGGCCGCCTGTTCCTGGCGGGCGACGCGGCGCACATTGTGCCCGCCACGGGCGCCAAGGGATTGAACCTGGCCGTTCACGATGTGCATAAACTGGCCGATGCATTCATTGCCTGGTATGGCGCAGGATCCAACGAACTTCTGGATCAATATTCCACCCATTGTCTGGACCGCGTCTGGCGGGTTCAGGATTTCTCGTCTTTCATGAGTTTAATGCTGCACCGCTATTCCGACGACGACGGATTCAGGGGCCGTCTTCAACGGGCGCAACTGCAATACGTCTGCAGCTCCGAAGCTGCAGCGCGCAGCCTGGCGGAAAACTATGTCGGCCTGCCCCACGGATAGAAATGAATCCCGCTCCAGAGGGTCAGAATTTGGTTTCGCTCAAGTGGGAGCATCTATTATTAAACCAAAGGAGTGCTGGAGTGTTGGAGAATTGGAGTAATGGGAAAAACATTTCCGGACATATAGGGACATCATCGAAATTTGATTGCATCGCCCTAAATTTGTTGTTGCACGATCACTTTGACCGAGCAAATGATCATATCGCGATATGCGCTACCCCCCCCCCGGTGTATAAGCTTTAGTTCGATTTTCACCCACCACTCCAAAACTCCAGTACTCCAGTTCTACTTTACCGGCAGGGCCCCGCAGTGGGTAGAGACCGGGCTTAATCTCATACAAGGCTGTAAAAGCCGTTCTCCTTTTTGACGCGGCCGAATCGCTGCAGGCGTTCAAGATGTTTTAGCATCATCGATTTTTCACTTTTGCTGAGATCCCAGGCCCCGGTTGACAATTTGTGTCCCCCATAGATGACGCCATGGTCGGTAATCTGCTGGATGGTTTTGGGCCCTGTTGCCAGAAAGTCCAGGAGTTTTTCCTCCCGTTGGTAGATTACCTGTAAATAACGCTGGATATGATCGGGATCGCCATCCAGTATGCCGGCTTTGCCATGGGAGACCAGATAGACGTCGGCGTCTATTTTTGCCAGGCGCTGCAAAGAGCTGATCGTATCGTCAATGCTGGAGTTGTTGTCGCCATAGTAGGGACCGAACTTTACCAAATCCAGGTCGGCTAAAAAGATCACTTTTTCAGCGATGAAATGAAATGACAGATGCCCCGGAGTATGCCCCGGGGTGTGCAGCACCCGAACCCGGGTTTGGCCGAAATCAAGGATTTCTTCATCCGCCAGCAGGCGGTCAGGCTCGCGCGGCTGGAATTTGACGATCTCTGTCAAAAGCTGGGACCAGTCGGCTCTGGTTTTTTCATCCAATTCATCCGGCTGAAAGAACTGATTGATAAACGCCTCCCGATCTTTAAAAACATCGGCCTCAAGTTCAGGCACCCAGAGCTGTGCATCCGGAAAAATCCAATTGTACAGAATATGATCTTCATGGCCATGGCTGTTTATAATCACATCCACGGGACGCTCCCGCTGAATAGACAGCAGCTTTTCTTGATTGCAGGCCGGGTCGATAATGCTGCGGATATCATCATCGATCAGGACACTGTTGCTCTGGGGATATTTCCCGCCGCGAATAAATCGTAATCTTACCTCTTTCAAAATCAAACATAGACTATTGCTCTCCGTAGGCGCCTAGCGACATCGTATCGACAATTTATTGTCGATGTTGCCGCGTGCGTTGATATTCAAAGGTTCAGCTGTCAGTGTTCAGGTGTCAGGATTTAGCACCTCGGTTTGCTGACACCCGAAACCTGACACCTGAAACCGAAATACCCACAAACTGCTCCATGGCTGCCGTGTCCGGGCCACTTTTTCAAAACGCAGTATAGGAAAAAACATAGGATCCTATATCACATTATTGATCTAAAGGCACTTGGGATCTCGAATACTGCCCCAAAGGTAAAACAAAGCCCTTGCCTTACCCTATCGTTTTCAGGTAGAACAGCTGGCAAAAAATATATTTGGATTAATTCAGGGAAAGGAAGGACAATGAAAGCTATTGCATTCAACGGCAGCGCTCGCAAAGACGGCAATACGGCCATCATGACACGCTGGGTGTTCGATGAACTGGAAAAGGAAGGCATCGAAACCGAACTTTACCAGCTGAAAGGCAAACAGATCAACGGCTGCATTGCCTGCTATAAATGTTTTAAGAATCAAGATCAGCGCTGCGCAGTGGATAAGGATGATCTCAACGAATGCATCGAAAAGATGCTGGCCGCCGACGCGATCATCCTGGCGTCGCCGGTTTACTTTTCCGACGTCACGTCGCAAATCAAAGCGCTGATCGATCGCGCCGGGATGACAGCCATCGCCAATAAGGCCATGTTTCGCCGCAAACTGGGGGCTTCGGTGGTGGTTGCCCGCCGGGGCGGTGCCAGCCACACCTTCGCCTCATTGAATAACTTTTTTTTCATCAGCCAGATGATCGTACCCGGCTCGAATTACTGGAATATGGGCTTTGGCCTCGAAAAGGGTGACGTCGAAAAGGACGAAGAAGCTCAGGGCACCATGCGCACCCTGGGGCAGAACATGGCCTGGCTCCTCAAGCAGATAACAAATTGAGGAATTAAGGGATTAAAAGGATAAAATCAATGAATTAAAAGAGATAGAATTCCTTCAATTCCTAAATGCCTAAATTCCTGAATTCCTGAATTAGGGTGGTGTGCATGTCAGATCATGCCCCTGGCATCAGGAAGTGGCTCGATCAGGTGCAGGAAGAAATCATCGATCCTGAGCGCGAAGTCGTCGATCCCCATCATCACCTGTGGCGCGAGAAAAGATGGTTTCCATACCTGCTGGAAGACCTGTGGACCGACACGGGTTCCGGGCACAATGTTAAAAAAACCGTCTATGTCCAGCGCCGCTCCTGTTACCGAACGGAAGGACCCGAGCACCTGAAGCCCGTGGGCGAAACCGAATTCGTGGCCGAAATCGCGGAGCAAAGCCGCAAATCCCGCGAAAACCAGGCCAGAATCGCCGGTATTGTCGCCTACGCCACTCTGACGCTGGGAGATCGGGTTGAAGAAATTCTGGATGCTCACGAAGAAGCCGGCCGGGGTCTGTTCCGGGGGATTCGCCATGCCGGGGCGCGGGAGGAAAAAGGATATTGCCGCAACGGCTTTAAAAAATTAGTGGCCGATTTCTCGGAAGATGAAAAAAATATGATGTTCAGCGGCACTGCGAGTCGCAGTTTATAATCTGGTTTAATACAGGGTGAAGTTATGATATAGATGATTTCACTGAGATATTTTGAATTAGTACCTGCAAAAAAAAACCAAAGGAGAAAAAAATGTCTTTTGAACCATCCGAAAAGCTTCAGATTATCCTGAATATGATCAACGAGTTTGTGGACAAAGAGTTGGTGCCGATGGAGCACGATTTTTTAACCAAGGGTTTCAATGCCATGGAGCCCGAGCTCGAAAAAAAGCGGGATATGGTGCGGCAGATGGAACTGTGGGCTCCCCTGCATCCCAAAGAATACGGGGGTATGGGGCTGCCCCTGATGGAAACGGCCATGATCTATGAAGCCCTGGGGCGATCTCCCATAGGACTGTACGTCTTCGGTTGTCAGGCGCCGGATGCCGGCAATATCGAGATTTTGCATAAATACGGTACCCCGGAACAAAAAGAAAAATGGTGCCGGCCGGCGATCGAAGGCAAAATTCGTTCCTGTTTTGCCATGACCGAAGTTGAGGTAGCCGGCTCCAACCCGACCTGGCTGCTGACCACAGCTGTCAAAGACGGCGATGATTATGTAATCAATGGTCAAAAATGGTACACCTCCTCTTGTGAGGGATCATCCTTTGCCATCGTGATGGCTGAAACGAATCCCGAGGCGGCGTCCCATCACCGCAAAGCCAGCATGATTATCGTACCCACCGATACACCGGGTTTTAACCGGGTGCGCAATATTTCCGTTATGGGGCATGAAGGCGATGGGTACGCCAGCCATGCCGAAGTGCTTTTTCAGAACTGCCGCGTCCCCCAGGAAAACATCATCGGCGGCGAGGGCATGGGCTTTGTTTTGGCCCAGGAACGCCTGGGACCGGGTCGAATTCACCACTGTATGCGCTGGATCGGGATCTGCAACCGCTGTTTTGATCTGATGTGCTCCTACGCCAAAACCAGACGGCGCACGCCGACGAAAACCCTGGCGGACTCGGATGTCATCAAGACCTATATTGCCGACAGTGCCGCCGATATTTTATCATCGCGCCTGATGGTGTTGAATACGGCCTGGATCATCGAAACCAAAGGCGTCAAAGCAGCCATGAAGGATATCTCGATTATAAAGTTTTGGGTGGCCAATGCCATGCAGCGGGTTATCGATCGCGCCCTGCAGGTTCACGGTGGATTGGGTATGAGCGATGACACACCGATTGCCATGTATTACCGGGGCGAACGAGCGGCCCGGATTTATGACGGTGCCGATGAGGTACACAAAATCAGTGTGGGCCGCAGAATTTTGAATGCTTATTAGGAGAATTGCTAATGATGGGCGATGTCAAAAAAGTAAGAACGGCCTGCCGCCAGTGTCATGGGGGATGCGGTGTGATTGCCCATGTGCAGGACGGTAAAGTCATCAAGGTCGAAGGCGATCCGGGGTCTCCGATCAGCCGCGGCACGCTGTGCAGTAAAGGCTTGTCGGTCACCCAACTGGCCTATCATCCGGATCGAATTTTACACCCCATGCGCAAAACGACCCGGGGCTGGCAGCGGATTACCTGGGATGAAGCGCTGGATACCATCGCCGCCAAGTTCAACACGGTCATCAAGGATTACGGACCGGAGTCAATTGTGATCGGCCAGGGCACCGGCCGGGATTATGAAAGCCATCTTTACCGCTTTGCCAACCAGCTGGGAACCCCCAATGTGCTGACCGCCGGACACATGTGTTACGTTTCCCGAGTGGCCTCGACCCTGGTCACCCTCGGCAATCTGCCCATTTGCGATTATGAAGGCGGCCCCCAATGCATTGTGCTGTGGGGCTGCAACCCGCAGTGGACCAACCCGGACGAATACAAGGGCGAAGGATTCTGGCGCGCCTATAAAAGAGGTGCCAAACTGATTTGCATCGACCCGCGCCAAGGATTTACGGCCAAGAAAGCGGACCTGTGGCTGCAGCTGCGGCCGGGCACCGATGCCGCCCTGGCCATGGGCTTTCACCGGGTCATCCTCGAAGAAGAACTTTACGACCGGGAGTTTACCGAAAGCTATATCAACGGCTGGGATGCATTCAAGGAAAGGGTCAATGACTATCCCCTGGAAAAGGTGCAGGAGATCACCTGGGTCGACAAGCAACTCATCCGTCAAGCCGCCGGCATGTATGCCAGGACCAAGCCGGCCTGCATCCACTGGGGCGTTCCCACCGAACAGACCAACAACTGCGCCGACTGCACCCGTGCGATTGCGGGATTGATGGCCGCTACCGGCAATCTGGATACTCCCGGAGGCAACGTCCTTTTCGTCAACCCGCCCACGCGCACGGTGGCTGAATTTTCCCGTCACAAGGATCTTTCCCAAGCGCAAAGAGCCAAACGGCTGGGCGGCGACCGGTATAAGCTCGGTGCCCGGGTGGCCTTTATCACCCCGAAAGTTGCCTGGGAAGCCATTCTGACCGGCAAGCCCTACCCCTTGAAAGCCGGCTTGCTGTGCGGCACCAACCCGGTATCGACCCGCGCCAATGCCGGGGAAGTCTACCAGGCGCTTGATAAATTGGAATTTCTGGCGGTCATTGATTTTTTCATGACGCCCACCGCCGATCTGGCAGACATCTTCCTGCCGGCCGGCACCTGGCTCGAGCAGAATCATGTCGCCGACAACTGGAAGCGGCACGGGTATGTGCTGGCCCGGCAAAAATGCGTGGAGATCGGCGAAGCCTGGCAGGATCACAAAATTTTCCAGGAGCTTGGCAAAAAAATGGGCCAGCAATGGTGGGACACGGTCGAAGAGGGCCTTGACTACCTGCTGGAGCCTGCCGGACTCACCTGGGAAGAGTTTAAAAAGGTCGGCTATTTAAAAGGCGAAATGGTTTACCACAAATACAAGGAGCGGGGCTTTTCAACCCCCACGGGCAAATTCGAACTGTACTCCACCGTGCTGGAAAAATGGGGCTATGATCCGCTGCCCAAATACACGGAGCTGCCCGAAAGTCCGGTTTCCAGACCGGATCTGCTGGATCGCTACCCCTATATTCTCAACGCCGGACTGCGTACCCCGACCTTTTTTCATTCGGCCAACCGCAACATTCCCTGGCTGCGGGAAATCCGGCCCGATCCCGTCGTGGAGATCCATCCGGACACGGCCGGAAAGCACGGAATCGGGGAGGGCGATTGGGTCACCATCGAATCTCCGCGCGGCCGCGCCAAAGAACGTGCCAAATTTAACGCCGGCATCGATCCCCGGGTGATTGTGGCCGAACATGGGTGGTGGTACCCGGAAATCAAAGCGCACGGCCATGGCTGGGATATATCCAATATCAACCTGCTGACGGATAACGCCCACGAGACCATGGACCCGGCCATTGGCGCCACCAATCTGCGGACCTGTTTGTGCCGTATCGCGCGGGTGGAGGAGTAAACAAGGTTTCAGGTGTCAGATGCCAGGAGGCACCACTCTAAACCGAAGCGGCCAGGCTGGTCATTGAAGAAACGGATGAACATCGAACATTGAATGTCCAACTCGCCAGAGGCTGAGCAATTCCGCCTCCGGCGGATCTACCTCCGGCAGATCGAATATCGAATGAATGAATTCTGTCTATTTTAATAGGAATGAGCGAAGCGATTCAATCATTTGAAATAGTCATTGCGTCATTCGACATTCCATTTGCCTGGAACCTATAGTAGCAACGCATACAGAAGTAATCAACATGACGGAAGGAGCAATTGGACACGACTCAGCAAGTGCCGTCACCTGGATCGATCCTGAAACCGGTCTGGAATGGCAGTCTGAATCTCCGGGCCGCATGAACTGGTATGCTGCTCAATGCTATGCCCGATCTCTATCAATAACCGGGAAAGCTAAATGGCGACTGCCGACGGCAAGCGAGTTGGAAACTTTACTGGACCGAACTGTATATCGGCCGGTGATGAGAGCAGAAATCCCGTTTCGAGATGCCTTGAGTTATTGGTCGTCGACCACTTTTGGGCCGAATAAAAATAACGCCTGGATCGTGATGTTCGACGGGGCCTACGTGCTCAGCTATTATAAGACAAACGAATATCATGTCCGTTGCGTGCGGGGATGCTAAAAGCCGCTGGCAAAGGTATTAGAAATTATAATTTTTACTGATTTAGCAGGTATTGATGACAATTTAGTGCGGCATCTCATCTGACCAAGGCTGAGGAATCGCTCAACTAAGGAGAAGCAGCAATGTCGAAGGTCTCATTAATGTTTTACAAGAAAGACTGCATGGGTTGCCATGCCTGTGAGGTGGCCTGCAAACAGGAACATGAACTGGGGGTGGGACCGCGCCTGGTGCGGGTCATCGAAAAATCACCTGATTTTTATCCGGTATATTGTCACCATTGCGCCCACGCCCCGTGCAAGGAGGCGTGCCCGGTGGATGCGATTTCAAGAAATGCAATGGGCCTGGTCCTGATCGATGAAGACCTGTGCATCGGATGCAAGGAATGTTTGGCGGCCTGCCCCTTCGGCGCCATGCAGTATAATGACGATCAGGAAACCGCGGTCAAGTGCGATCTGTGTATTGATCGGCTGCAGAACGATCAACCGCCGGCCTGCTATTCGGTTTGTCCCACGCGCTGCATTTCGTGGGGCCAAACGACATCACTTTCCGAGCGTATCGTGCAGGAGGCCCTCCCGCAGAAGATGAAATGAAGTTTCGCCGCTTGGCTCATGCCAATTGTATTTATGGACGATGGACTAATTTTAGAGAGTGCTTCACCCAAAGAATTTTTTGAAAATCCGAAAAACTCTCGGCTGAAATATTTTATATATAAAATATTTTGACTGGCTAGGTGTCCAACTCAACCAGGTCGGAGATATTGATTTCCAGCATCTTGATACTGGCCAGGATGCGGATGCTGTTGCGCGCCAGGGCCGGAAAATTTTCTCCCAGCCGGTTCAATTCCTCGCGGTGCTTTTCAACACCTGGATTTTTTCATCGATCTTTTTTAAGTCGATTTGAGTCTTCATTGATTTTTCTTTCTCAGATCTTTGAAGCGCTTGGCCTTGACTTCGTATCTGGGCAGGGTTTCGCAGCCGCAGATCTCGATGTCATAGCGCAAATTGGTCTTTAAGCGCAGCTGGTCGGCCAGCTCGCCTTCGATCAACTGACATTGGTCCTGGGCCTCATCCAACACCTCCACCTTCAGCTGAATGCTCTCGGCATCGCCGACTTTATCGACAATCACTTCGTATTCATCGCCCAGGCCGTCAACACTGCGAACGACTTCTTCGATGGCCGATGGTGCCAGCAGCACCCCTTTGACTTTGGTGATATCATCGGCCCGGCCGACCACGCCGCCCTTGATCAACCGGGCGGTCCGCCCGCAGGCACAGGGTTCGTCGGCCCATTCGATGACATCCTTGGAGTCAAAGCGCACACAGGGCTGGGCCTGGCGGTCCAGGGCCGTGATGATCATTTTGCCGCGGCGGCCCGGCTCTTCGATAATTTCTCCGGTATCCACATCTGCGATTTCCACCAGAAACAGGGCTTCATTGACATGCATGCCGCCTGGCTGATCGGCGCACTCAAACGACCAGGCGCCGATTTCGGTCGCCCCGGCATGGTCAAAAACCTTGGCGCCCCAGGCATCCTCCAGGCGTTTTTTGGTGGCTGGGAATACTGGCGCCGCATTCGCCGGCACAGGTAATTCTTGGTGATGCGGCAATTCGGACGGATCGATACCCATTTTCATGCGGGCCGTCTCGGCCATCCCCAGAATATAAGTCGGGGTGCCCATCATGGCGGTGGCCTTCAGCTCCCGGATTTTAAGGATTCGGGCCTTGGTATCCAAAACACCTCCCGGGACGACTTCACAGCCGATTTTTTCGGCCGCATAGTGGCCGGCCCAAAAGGCCACGAAAATGTTATACCCAAAGGGAATAAAGACCCGGTCCCGGGGGCGATAGCCCTGGGCCCAGAGAATATAGGCCCAGCATTCCATCCACCATTCCCAGTCCTGCCAGGTATCCGGCTGATAGACGGGCTGGCCGGTGGTGCCGCTGGTCTGGCGAAACACCGTGACCTCATCCAACGGAACGCACAGGGCATCACCGTAAGGAAAGGGGGCTTTGCCCTGGATATCCCGCATCATTGATTTTTCCACCGTCGGAACCCGGGCCACATCTTCAAAAGACCGGATATCTTCAGGTGTGACACCGGCCCCATCGTAAAGACTTGCGATGGAATTTGGAATGCTCATAGGTCCACTGAAATATTTTTTTGAACTTTTTCAGCTGCAGCCTGCGAATTTGTTCCCGGCTCAGCGTCTCCAGGACCGGATTCCAGTAGATTGAATCAGTCATTTTGGGTTATCCTTAGCGGATTATTCTTAAAGATGATATCTGCTTGTACTCTGATAATGCAGCGAGCATGGCGCAGAGGGCAGAGAATAATGAAGTCGGAAGTCGGAATGCACAAGTCGGAATTAGACCGATTGCCTCGTGGCCGGTGCCTTTCACCTTTATCCTTTGTCCTTTTACCTTTATCCTTTGTCCTTTTACCTTTCACCTTAAACCTTATACCCATGTGCTCTGCCCTATGCCCATAGCCCGCAACCCGCACCCCACAGGCCCAACACTCCAAAACTCCAATTTCCTGCCCTTCAATACATCAAATTCGGCAGCACCAGAATAATCTGAGGGAAAAGGATCATGATGATCAGCCCGGCAATCACAGCCAGCAGAAAGGGGATGATGCCCTTGAAAATGGATTCCAGCGGCACGCCGCCGATAACGCTTTCGGCCACGCCGTAAACGACGTAGACATTGATTCCCACCGGCGGCGTGATGACCCCCATTTCAGTCACCATGACAATAATAATGCCAAACCAGATGGGGTCGTAGCCTAAATCGGTGACGATCGGAAAAAATATCGGAATGGTCAGCATCACAAAAGCCAGGGCATCCATAAAGCAGCCGCCTAAAAAATAAACGATGATGATCATGCTCATAATCAAAAATGGCGGCAAATCGAATCCGCCGATCCAGTCGGCAATGTTGAAGGGGATCCGGGTAACGGCCAAGAATTTGCCGAAAACAACGGCCCCGGCGATTAGCAGCATCACCATACAGGAGGTCCGCAGGGTTTCATAAAGGGATTTCACCAAACCCTGCCAGGTCAGCTGGCGGCGGACCACCGAAACCGCAAACACACCGAAGGCACCGACAGCGGCCGCCTCTGTCGGTGTGAAGAATCCGAAAAAAAGTCCGCCCATCACCAGCGCGAAGACGATGAGCGTGTCCACCAGTCCGTTGAGGGAACGAATTTTCTCCTTCCAGGTAAACGATTCACCCGGCGGGCCCTGCTCCGGGGCGTAGCGGCAACGGATATAAATGGAAAAAATAAACAGGATGGTTACCAGGATGGCCGGCACAATGCCGGCCACAAACAGCTTGCCGATGGACTCTTCGGTCAGAATACCATACACAATCAGGACGACGCTGGGCGGCATGATCATTCCCAGACCGCCACCCGATGCCACGCAACCGGTCGCCAGCTCATCCGCATATTTATAGCGCTTCATCTCGGGCAGTCCCACCGTCGCCATGGTGGCCGCGGTGGCCGGACTGGAACCGCAAACGGCCCCAAAAGCGGTGCAGGCGGCGACCGTGGCCATCGCCAGCCCGCCCCGGGTGCTGCCCAGGAATTTAAAAGCCGTATCGTACAGCCGGCCGCTGATGCCGCTGTTGAACGCCAACTGGCCCATCAGAATAAACAGGGGAATCGTCGTCAGGCCGTAGCTCGAGAAAACCTCGTAAATGTTCCTGGAAAGAAGGTTGAGCCCTCCCTTAAAAGAAATCATCAGGCTGAAGCCCAGAAACCCGATCATCGTCATGACATAGGCCACCGGCATCCGTGAGAAAAAAATAAGAATCATGACTAAGATACCGATAATGCCGATCGCCGTAGGGCTCATTTTGATTTTAACTTTCTGATGTTATTGATTAGATCTCTAAGAATGATCAGGGTGAAGGTCAGCAGGCAGAATGCCGCCACATAGATGACAAGATACTCGGGCAGCTCCAGGTTCATGGAAACCTCGCCCGATTCCTGCATGGTATTGGCATAAAGCGTCATCCGCCAGGTTACGAGGCCAAATAGACTCAGGCTTAATATCCCGGTACAAATATCAATATAAATCTGCGTTTTTTCGGACAACCAGCGTACCACCAATTCCACGCCGATATGGCCCTGAACCTGATGGGTGTAAGGCAAGGCCATGACGACGGCCAGGGTCGCCATAAACCCCACAAGCTCCACGGAACCGAAAACCGGATGACCGTAAGCCCTTCCGACCACATCCACACAGGTCAAAAGGGTCATTCCCACGAGACATCCGGCGCCGATGATTTTCATTTTATCCAGAACCCACTGGACGATTTTCCAGAAAAAATTCATGCCAACCAACCTGTTTAAATACGCGGTCAAATAAACCGGGCGGACCCTTCGACAGGGGCCCACCCGCGAATCATCTACTGCAGACTGTTGAGAGTTTGGATCGTGAAATCAACCAGTTCAGTGCCGTTGAATCCCTTTTTGGTCATATCAGCAGCGAAATCACTAATGATGGGGGCAACCGCCTTTTTCCACCTTTCAGCCTCATTGCCGTCAAGCCCGATAATTTGGCCACCCTGGTTCAAGAAGAACACAATCCCTTCGGCATCGCTGGCGTCCCAGGCTTTGCCGTGTTTGATGATCCATTCCTGATTGATTTGTTCGATAATCTTTTGGTTTGCGGCCGAAATTGAATTCCATTTATCCTTGTTCATGACCACAAAAAAGGAGGTGGTGTAGGCAGCCGAATAGTCAGCCGTGCAATAATTGGCGACCTCTCCCAGGCGCCAGCCTTTATTGGCTTCAAACGGGTAAACCGCACCATCCACCACGCCTTTTTGAAGCATCTGGTAGGTCTCCGGCATGGGTTTGGGAACCGGTGTTCCCCCCAGAGCCTCGACCACCAGCGCACTGGTGCCATGAGCCCTGAATTTGAGTCCCTGCATGTCCTCCATCTTGCGGACCGCCTTGTCCTTGGTATGGATCAGGCCCGGTCCATGGGCATGCAGATACATCACTTTCGTATCCATCAGTTCTTTAGGTTGGAATTTGTCGTAAACAGCATTGACAACCTTGGTCGCCACGATACCGCTGGTATATCCCAGCGGCAAATCAACGGCGGCCATCACCGGAAAGCGACCACGGGTATAAGCCAAAACGGAAAAGCCGATATCCGAAATCCCTTCGACAACACCGTCATATACCTGTCTGGCCTTGGTCAGGGTCTGGCCGGGAAAGTATTCCACCACAACCTCTCCGTTGGTGCGTTTTTCGACTTCCTGGCACCAGGCTTCAGCCAGTTTGCTCTGGATGTGGCCGGGCGGAAAAAAATTGCTGTAGGTAAGTTTGGTGGGACCGGCCTCAGCTGTGCCGAAACCGATAAGACCCATGCAGAAGATTAACGTCAATGCAATAATTTGTTTTTTCATCGTTTCTTTCTCCTTTGCCTTGCTCGGGGTTTAGTGGTCATGATTTGACCTCAAATGATCAATCAGATAAAAAAACACCTCCTTTTTATAACTACGTTAAAGTGGAATTTCCAAGACGTTTTTAACTATTAAGCGAGATCAGATTATTCTGTCAAGTGCCAAATTATTTTCATGCAGACTTGATCCGGTAGTTCTGTATGGTATAAGATCGGGGGAAAATCATAGATTTATTATACGCGTTTAGCGGCATCATATCGACAATTTATTATGGAGACAGCTAATGGACCAAAAGGTGAGAGCGGCAATTGTTGCGGCCGTAAAAAAGGAGCCATTTGCCCAGGCATTGCAGATGGATCTGGCAGAGCTGGCAGACGGCTATTCGAAGGTAAACATGGTTTATGAGCCTGAAAAAATGAACAATATGTATGCCCGGGCCCACGGCGGGGCGCTATACTCCCTGATCGACGAGGCGTTTGAAGCTGCCGGGCAGACCGACGGCACGATCGTGGTGGCATTAAATGTAAATGTCACCTACGTATCCAGCCCTGAACCGGGCCAACGATTGCAGGCTGAAGCGCGCCGGGTGAGTCAAACCAAGAAAACCGCCAGCTATAACATCAAGGTCACCGATCAAAATGGACAGGTCATTGCCCTGTGCCAGGCCCTGGCATTTCGCACCGGCAAACCGATTCCGTTTTTGTAAACTCTAAACAAAAAGACCGGATATTAAATCCGGTCTTTTGCTGTATCTATCACTAAAAGCATTTTATGTCAGCAGCAACTTTCAAATCGGCAGTTCGTCATGTCCGGGCCGTCACAGCAGTAGGTTCCGACAACACAGCCGCAACCGTCTACGACATGATAACAGCAGGATTTGGCTGCAGACTCATCGCTTTTTTTATTTTTATCTTTTTTGTCCATGTTTTCACCTCATCATTATTGCCTTATACATGTCCGCCAAACACACCGGGCTGTTCCTTCCTGGAATTCGCCCATGGGACATTCGGGTAAGATTCGGGAGAATCAAAAGACACATCGTTTATTTTTGCATTGGTTAGCCAATGTCAAGTAAAGGCCATTGATCTTTTTTTGACAAAGAAGACCTTGAGCCTATTTAGACGAATCCCGCAGTTGCACACTTACGTTTCAAGGCGCTTTTGGGAAAGTTGGCAAAGACGCAACCGCGCCGACGCATAAGCCCGGAATTTGCGGCTCTTTAGTTACGTGGCCCCAAATTCGATTCCCTGAGCCAGCGGCATTTCATTGGACCAGTTGATATTTGATGTCTGCCGCCGCATGTAGCTTTTCCATGCATCGGAACCCGCTTCGCGCCCTCCGCCGGTGTCTTTTTCACCACCAAACGCCCCCCCGATTTCGGCTCCGGACGTGCCGATATTGACATTGGCAATCCCACAATCGCTTCCGCGATGGCTCAGGAATAGTTCCGACTCTCGTAAATCCCTGGTGAAAATGGCCGAAGAAAGACCTTGCGGCACTGAATTCTGATAACGCAGGGCTTCATCGATATCATTATATTGGGTTACATAGAGAATGGGGGCAAAGGTTTCTGCATGTACAATCGGCAGATTGGGGCCGGCCTCTGCGATGCAGGGGGAGACATAAGTCCCGGCATCAAAGATTCCCCCGGACAGGACCTGACCACCATAAAGAATTCGTCCGCCTTGCTCGCGCAGCTTTTGTAATGCAGCCTGCATGTTCCGGCCGGCCTGGCGATCGATCAAAGGCCCCATATGGACTCCTTCATCGAGCGGATGACCTATATGAATCTGCTGATAGGCCCTGATCAGTGATTGGCAAAAGGACGCATAGATATCTTTATGTACAATCAGCCTGCGCGCGGTTGTGCAGCGCTGTCCGGCGGTTCCAACCGCGCCAAACACAATGCCCCTGAGCGCCAGATCCAGATCTGCACTGGGGGCCACAATGACGGCATTGTTGCCGCCCAATTCCAGGATTGTTTTGCCTAGACGCGATGCCACGGCCTGTGAAATATGCCTGCCCATGTTAACGCTGCCGGTCGCCGAGATCAGGGGGATGCGCGGGTCATGGATCAACTTCTCGCCGACCGTTTTTCGGCTGCCGATCACCAGGTTGAGAATACCATCCGGAAGACCGTTATGCTTTAACACCGGCCAGATGATTTTCATGGTCGCTATTGCGGTAAGCACGGCTTTGGAAGAAGGTTTCCAGATCACCGTATCTCCGCATACCAGTGCAATCAAAGCATTCCAGGACCAGACTGCAACGGGAAAATTAAAGGCTGTGATCACGCCTACCGGCCCTAAGGGATGCCACTGTTCATACATCCGGTGTTCCGGGCGCTCACTGTGCATTGCCAGTCCATAGAGCATCCGCGATTGGCCGACAGCAAAATCGGCAATGTCGATCATTTCCTGAACTTCACCTTCGGCCTCGGCCCGGATCTTGCCAACTTCAAGGCTGATCACCTCGGCTAAATATTTTTTGTGATCGCGCAATACCTCTCCGATTTGTCTAACAATCTCACCGCGCTTGGGCGCAGGCACCATTCGCCATGTCGTAAAGGCTTCGGCGGCCCGCGCAATGATTTTTTCATAATCCGCTATCGATGCGCAACGAATTTTTCCGAGCAGTTGCAAGTCAATCGGAGAAGTGGATTGAAGGATGTCTCCGCTGCAGTTTAGCGCTTTTCCTGAACCGGCACCGGCCTGTTCATTTAGAAGATCATATTTTTCGAGTATCGATTTCATCGGCCTTTATAGTTCCCGTTATTTTTCCGGATAGGATTACACCCCCGGATACCGCAATGCTTGTTAAAGCTGTTTGCTTTAAAAAATGGTTGACAATTTTCAAATCTCCGTTGGTATGGGCAGCGATAAATAATCCGGTGGCCGCGGCGATGTAGATGCAGATTGTCATTGGTAGATCTCCAATATGGGCTGACCGCTTTTCAGGTCAGCGGCATTCGGCGGGGTATGGCGGCCTCCAAAACCATCGCAAGAAACTTCTTCTGTATAGGGAACAAAGTATAAACATATTAGCACTATTTTCATTTTTTTTAACTAGCGCGCCTACTTTTTAGGTTCCTTTTTGGCTTTTGCTTCCTCCTCGGCCTGAATGGCCGCTAACGCTGCCGCTGCAGCGGCCTGACGCTTAATTTCGACATCGTCATTCGCATCGTTTTGCCGCTCTCCATCCGCCGCCTGTGCGCCGGCCTCGCTGCCGGCCTCCGGCGGCATGTAAACCGTCACATTGCGATGCGCAAACTCGATGCCCTCTTCCTTGAACGCTTCCTGCATCAGCCGGTAGACTTCCTTGCGGATGGCAAACTGGTCGCCCGGCTGGGTTTTGTATTTGACCCGCATGATCATGGCCGAGTCATCCATCTCGCGCACGCCCTGGGATTTGATCGGCTCCAGCAGCTTGGGCCCCAGCTCGGGGTCATCCATGATGGGCATATAGACTTTTTTCTTGATGATCTTGCGTATTTTTTCAACATCGGCATCATAACGCACCCGGAAGTCGAGCTTCATGATGACATAGTCGCGGCTGAGGTTGGTGACCGTCTTCATATCGCCGAACGGGATGAAATAGACCTGACCCCGCGGGTTGCGCAGCCTGAGGGAGCGCAGTGAAATGTGCTCGACCGATCCCTTGGTGCCCGAAACCTCCAGATAGTCGCCGACCCGGAAGGCATCGTCCATGAGAAAAAAGACGCCTGAGATAATGTCCTTGACCAGGGTCTGGGCACCGAAGCCGATCGCGAGACCAAAGACACCGGCGCCGGCGATCAGGGGGCCGATGTCCACCCCCAGGGCCGATAAAACAATCAGACTGGCCATGACGATGATGACCACCAGCATGAACTTGCGCAGCAGCATCAGCAGGGTGGCGATACGTGATCCGCCGGCACCGCCTTCTTCCATTTCTTCATCCTCTTTCCCCTCTGGTATTTCCTCGTGCATCCGGCGCATGATCGCAGCATTGATCAGGCCCCAGGCCACGTAACAGATTAGCACGACCACCAGGATTTTTATCAAGGTTTTGACCAGCGTCTCCCCGATGGGCAGATCAATGTTCCAGATGTCCAGCGTCCAGAAAATAAGCAGCACCGCCAGGGCCAGACGCAGGGCGCTGCGCAGCGGACCTTTCATGCGCTCGACATCCAGGCGCCCGCCGGGGGCCGGTTTTTCCTCTAAGGCTTCGTCCGTCGGCAAGGCAGCGGTTTCAAGCCCTGCATTATCTTCGGAATCGTCAGATTTCTCGGCGGCAGCCGCCAGCTGTGCCTGGGGCTGCTCCACGATGCCGAAAGCCGCCCCCAGCATCAAGCGCAGAATCCAGTCCAGCATAAAGTAAAGCGGTATCATCAACAGGGTCAGGATCCCCTGTCCCGAGGCAGTTCCCAAAATCGTGCTGCCGATGCCGGCCGCCAACAGCAGTAAAACCGCAACGATGGCAAAGTGATGCCACTTTTGCGCCAGCCGGTAGCGCAGGCTGGATTCCGGCAGACCCCGGCTGAAGGCGATGGCCGCTTCCTTGCGTTTCTGCAGGATCATCCAGATGATTATTCCGACCGCGATTAACGCACCCACCAGCCAGGATTTGATAGCCGTCAGCTCGGCGGCGCCCGCCAGGCGAATGACACCGGTGGTCACATTGCCGATGCCGATCACACAAGTCAACGCCATGAGCCAGTGTTGCAGGTATGTCGCCGTTCGGTCGCTGAATGGCAGAAACCGCAGATTTGACGCACGCGGGGCCAGGAAAAACCGCAATACAAGGTAGGCGCCCTGGACGAAAACCAGCGCGGCCAGGTAAGCAGCCAAAAGGACGCGCTGGCCGGCGGTGCGATCCAGAAACAGAAAAAAAATGGAAACGGCCGCGGCAATGAAAATGACAATAGCCGATAAATCCAGCAAAGCCCGTGTGGACAGGGCACCGATTTTGGCGATCCATCCGGCAGGCTCACTCGATGTGATGCGGCGCCGCGCAGCCGCGGTGTACAGCACAAACAGCCATTCGATCAACAAAGCGCCGGCCAGCACGGCAGCGACACTGACAATAACGCTGGTCACGGTTTTGGTCCCGCGTTCTCCTTTGCCAAGCAGGGTGTATATGCGCGCCGCCTCCTGCGGTGAGGCGCTGCCGCCGGATCGCAGGAATTCGATGCGGGATTGCAGCAATGCCGTCAGATTTTTTACCTTATCGATGAATCCGGCAATGCCTGTCGGCTTCGCCGCAACGGCTGTCTGCTGCTGGGCCTGCGCTCTAAGCTCATGGATTAACAATCGCCGCACCTGCTGGTCACTGAGACCGGCCATAATTTGATCGATGTTCTCGGCAGTCAGAGGATTCGGCAGCGATACGGTTTCGGCATTTTTTGCTTCCGTCCCTTTCTTGCCGGATTTAAGCAGCAACGGATTTAGCGACCAGGCCGATGAGGTCAACGCAAAAATAAGAAGCCCTATCCCGACGTAAGACTTTCAGATTCTTCAGGCGCATTTTTTATCTCCTTGATTATATTTTCAGTTTTCATCTCTGTTCCTGCTGACCGCATCGTATTCCTGCCACACTTTGGCCGTCATACCGCCTTATCTGGCGGGGACCTTAACCCGAAAAAAGATGCTGTAAAGCGCCGGCACATAGTTCAGCGTAAATAAACTGCCGATCCCCAGCCCGAAAAACATGATGCAGGCCATGCCGTAAAAAAGCGGATCATGGTTGATGATCAGCGGTGAAAAGCCCAGCATGGTGGTCGAAACCGACAGCAGGATCGGCCGGAATCGGCTGACGGCCGAATTGACAACCGCATCATAGGGCGTTTGCCCGTCGCGCCGGTTCTCCTCAATTTTATCGATCATCACGATCCCGTTGTTGACAATGGATCCGGCCAGGGCCAAAAGCCCGAGGATGACCATAAACCCGAAATCGGCCTGCATCACCAGCAGGCCGACCACGGAGCCGACGATGACCAGCGGCATGGTCAGGATAATGATGGCGGCGCGCCGGATGGAGTTAAACTGCCAGACCAGCAAAAACACAATGCCGCCAAAACACGGCAGCATCCATTTGGCCAGGTTTTTCTGGGCCCGGGCCGAGTCTTCCAGTTCGCCGCCCACCTCCCAGTGGTAGTTTTTCGGAAAATCCATTCCCTCCAGGGTCGGCTTGACGGCCGCGAAGATCTCGGAGGCCTTCAGCACCTGGTTTTTGGCGCTGACGGTGATGGTGCGCTCCTGATTATAGCGCACGATGCGGTTCAACTCACCGACGGTGTACACATCGGCAACCTGGTTAAGGGGCACGCTGCCGCCGGCTGCCGAACGGATGCCGAGGGTGCGCAGGCTTGCCGGGGAATCCCGTTCAGCCTTGACGCCGCGGCCGACGATGGGGATTTGAACATTGCCCTGCTGGTAATCGGTGGCCGTTGTACCGT
Source organism: uncultured delta proteobacterium (assembly GCA_963710795.1). Lineage (GTDB taxonomy): Bacteria > Desulfobacterota > Desulfobacteria > Desulfobacterales > JAFDCJ01 > JAFDCJ01. The sequence continues at coordinate 20,195 of CAVQBT010000065.1, read as the reverse complement.
CGATAAAAAAATCCAGGGTATCGGCCACATCCCTGGAGGTCACCCCGGCGCGACTGGCGCGGGCCTGATCGACATCGGCTTTGGCCGTAAAGACCCTGTTGTTCCAGTCCTGCTTGATATCCATGATGCCGGGGATTTTGCGCAGCGCGGCCATCAGCTGGTCGGCCTGTCCCTGCAGCACCGCGATATCGGGTCCGCTGAGCCGAACCTGCATCAGGCCGGTTTCCGTGCCGCCAAGCCACATGGACTTGACCCGGCCGCGCACGTTGGGAAAATTATCCAGCAAAGTATTGGCTGGTGCGCGAAACCAGTTCGGGTACCTGCTTGTCGGTCTCGGTGTTGACGATTAAAAATGCGACGAAACGGATCCGGGTCCATCGGCGCCAGTGAAAGAAAAAACCGCGGCCCGCCGTTGCCGACATAGGCGATGGTGCCCGTGATTTCCGGGTTTTGCTGTTTATCCTGCAGCCAGGCGCTGAGTTTTCTGACGGTGCGGTCGGTCTCCTCGATGCGCGTACCGGCGGGCAGGTCAAGATAGATTAAATACTGATTGCGGTCCCCGCTCGGGAAAAAGGCCTGGGGGATAAATGAAGCGGCATACAACGACAGCACAAAAATGCCGGCCGTCGCAGCCAGCACCGGAAATCGAAAGCGCAGGGAGAATTTCAGGATCCCGCGATAAATTTGATAGAATTTTCCCTGGTATGGATCGTCGGCCGGTTGTTTAGCGCCGCCGGCGGCCGGTTTGGTGTTTAAAAACCAGTAGCACATGCTGGTGGAGTAAAACATGGAAAAAAACCACGACCCCATGAGCAAAATAATCATCACCGACCCCAGCGAGGAAGTGTAGTCACCCGTTGAACCGATTTGCAGCAGAATCGGCCCGAAGGCGAAAACAGTCGTCAGCGTACTGGTCAGCAGGGGCAGCGCCAGAGAGCTGCCGGTCTTTATAACGGCGTCCTTGCGGGCCATTCCCGTTTCCAGATTGACTTTAATGTCATCGGATACCACAATGGCGTTATCCACGAACATACCCAATGCAATAATCATGGTGGCCAGCGACATCCGCTCCATATCGATGCCCAGCGCGTACATCGTCAAAACACCGAAAAGCATCACCAGGGGGATAAATGAGCCCACAATCAAACCGGTTCGAAACCCCAGCAGCAGCATGACCACCACCAGCACGATGGCCACACTTTCGACCACGTTGACCACCATCCCGCTGACGGCTTTCTGGATGAGTTCGGGCTGGTAGGTGGCAAATTCGAGAACATAGCCCCATGGCAGGGACTGCTCGATCTGCCGGACTTCCTGCTGCAGCCGCCGGCCGAATTCAACGGCATCGACCCCCCTGAGGATAAAGACACTTAACACAATGGACTGATGGCCATTGTAGTAAGCCGGGTTGTTGATCGGCTCCTGGTATGCCTTTCTGACGGTTGCGATGTCGCGCAGCGCAATCGTGGCCTGGGTGCCCGAAATCGGGATGAGGACCGCTTCGATCTCCTCGATGGACTTGAACCGGCCCTGGACCTCGACGATGATATCCACATCGTTGACGTTTATCCGGCCACCGGGCAACAGAATGTTCTGATCGCGCAAAGTTTTGCCGATATCGGCGGTATCGAGTCCCAGCTGCGCAATTTTGGCGTTTGACACATCGATATAGATGCGCTCATCCTGCACACCGGTCAGATCGACTTTCTGGATCCCTTTCAGCAGGTTGAGACGCTCTCGGATTTGACGGGCGGTTTCGTGCATTTCCGCCATGGAAAATCCATCGCTCCACAGCGCGATGGTAGCCACCGACGTATCGCCGAAGGTATCGTCGACCATCGGCCCGACGGTGCCTTGCGGCAGCTCGGCTTTGACATCGTTCATCCGGTTGCGCAGCAGTTTCCAGGTTGCCGGCAGCTGTTCCGAGGGCACTTCATCCTTGATGGTCACATGGATCAGGCTCTCGCCGACTTTGGAGGTGGAATCCTTAATCTTATCGACTTGCCCCATGCTCCGGATTTTCTCTTCGATGGGCCGGGTAATCAGGCGCTCGACCTGCTCCACCGGCATGCCGGGGTATTTTGCCACGATCACGGCTTCGCGAATCGTAATTAAAGGGTCTTCCAGTTTCGGAAGGCCCATAAATGCATATATGCCGCCGATAACAACCAGCGCGATGGTCATGATGACGGTGCGAGAATTATTCAGTGCAAATGCGGTGATACCTTTCATGTGGCGTTCCTCTTGTCCCGGACGTGATAAGTATTAAGGTCATATCTGTTCATTTATGCCCGCCTTTGTATATCCAAATTTCTCCATTGAATCGGCATTTTGGTTCAAAACTCTGGGTTAGTGCCTATATATCTAAGTCACATCATATTTGCGAAAAACTTATCTATCAGGATATTTTTGCCACCAAGACACCAAGACACAAAGGTTTATTTTAATATTTTTTTCTTTGTGTCTTGGTGCCTTGGTGGTTATTCTTTCCGGTTTATCAGGGTTGGGTCAAAGGAAACTGACGGTTTTCTCCCAGATACGCATCCCAAATGCATTCCGGTGACTATATGTAAAACCTTGAACCCTTGAACACCTACTGTTCCATCAGTTTAACTTCCATCCCATCGGCTAAAAAACTCACGCCGGCCACGGCGATAATGTCTCCGTCCGCCAGGCCCTCGTACACGACGGCTTCCTTACCCTCGGTGCCGCGGGAGCGAACCGCCGTTTTTTGGACCGTCGAAGTCTGGGAGTCATACACAAAGGCATACCCCCGGTTCGGCTCCGGCGCCGGCAGCAATGCCTGCAGCGGTACGATGAAACCGGGCTGGCGGTTTTCGGCTTTTATAAATAGACTGGCTTCAGCGGTCATGCCGGGTTTGACGGTTTTAGGCGGATCAATCAGCTCGACTTTGACCGGAAAGGCGTTGGCCTTAACTGCGGCCGAACCGATAAAAGAAATTCGGCCCTGGGTGGATGCGCCCGGCAGGGTGGGAAAGCTGATCGTCGCCGGATCATCGATGTTTATCAGATCGATTGTGGTCTCCGGAACGGCCAGCTGGACCTCCATTTTGCCCGTGGCATTGATTTCAAAAATTTTCTGCCCGATCTTTACCTCCTCGTTCGGGTTGCACCGATCGCCAGGCGATGGTGCCGTCATAAGGGGCGAGCAGCTTTGTTTTGCGCAGATTGCGATTGACCTGGTCCAGTCTGGCCACCTGATAATTTACCGCGCTGCGGGCGGCTTTGTAGTTAAATTCTGCGACTTCCACAAACCGTTTGGCGCCCGCCCCCTGATCGAAGATCCGCTTCTGGCGCTCATACTCGGCCTTGGACTTGGCAACATTGTCCTTGGCCTTGATCAGCTCGGCCTTGATCGCATCCACATCCAACTGGTAGGGCTCCGTATCGAGGACCGCGAGCACCTGATCTTTTGTTACGCGATCGCCGATGTCCACTTCTACAGATAAAACCTGCCCGCCGACCTGGAAACTGAGCCCTGAGGAATCGACCGCGGCCACAGGTCCGGGAAATTTGAATGTCTTCCCGGTCGCCTGCTGGCTGACGGTCATGGTCTTGATGGACCGGACCACTTCAACAATTTCAGTTTTTTCTTTGCATGCCGTCAGGGCAACCGCTATGCAGAGCAGCCAGACCATCCGCTTGAATGTCCGTTTTATCATGGAAAACCTCCCGTTAAAAATAATCGCAAATGGAAAATTTTCCTGGTTTTGTTAAACCCAAATAAAATAAGTCGTTTTGAGTGAATTGCAACCGGATTGCAAATTTGATTTAGCTGCCGGAATCTGACACAAATTCTTTAATACCATCGAAGTCAAAATCCTCCGCCAATTGGACTATGCGGTTACAGAAAGGGGACCATGGCATCCGATTCGGCCTTCAACTCCTCGGCAATTGATTTAATTTGCATCACATCTCCCATTTCAGCCGCCGCGCTGATGCGATCGGCCTGCTTCTGAGCCAGTTCGGGCCGTGCTGCCGACAGCTCGTCGGCGCTGCTTTCCATGGTTTTATTTTCAGCCATGGACCCCACGGCTTGAACCGCCGCCAGCGCCTGCTCGAGAGCACTTTCCAAGTCTGTTAACAGCCGGTTCAGTTCCTGATCAGAGGCCGTCTCGGCAGTCTGCCCTTTAACAAGTTTTTCCATTGCCACGGCCGCCGCCTGAAGGTCGGTGGCTGCCAGATTGCCGGCCAGACCTTTCAGATCGTGAACCAGGCTGTGGGCCTGTTGAAAGTCCCGGGCCGCCAATGCTGCACCGGATTTCGTCGGCCACCGCGCCATAGTTTGCAGCAAAATCAAGCAGCAGCTTGCGATAAAGCCGTTTGTTGCCCATCAAGCGTGAAAGGCCGGCCGCCAGTTCGAAACCCGGCAAAAAATCCGGCAGGTCCTCGGCCGCCGGCCGCGGTTGTTCAGGCCCCGCCGGTGCATCACCTGCCGCTGGCTCCGCCTGAGGCGGGTAAACTTTTTGGAACGACAGTTCGCTCGGCAGCCGGTTTGATCCAGCGCTGCAGGGTGTTAAACAGCTGATCCGGATCAATGGGCTTGGTAACATGATCGTTCATTCCGGCTTCCAGCGACTTCTCACGATCACCGGCCATGGCGTTGGCGGTCATGGCGATTATTGGGATGTGGGTGGAGTTGGGCATGCTGGGCCTGGGTATTGAGTTCTGGGTATTGCCCGATTTTATTGGCCTCCTTCGGCCTTGACTTCGGACTTCGAGCTCTCTTTCCGCATTCCGACTTCCCACGTCCGCATTCCCACTTCCGACTTCCCACTTCCCACTTCCCTCTTCCCACTCGCGTATTTTGCGAGTGGCGGTGTATCCATCCATCACCGGCATTTGAACATCCATGAGCACCGCGTCATAATTGCTTTCCGCTACCGCGTTGACAGCCTCCAGGCCGTTGTTGACCAGGGTGACGTTCAGACCGGCACCTTCCAGTATCTCCTGGGCCACCTGCTGGTTGATTTCATTATCCTCCACCAGCAGCACGCGGGCCCCCAGAATATTTTCCAGGATCCCGGTTTCCTGTTTTTTCCCGGCTGCAACCCGGGAGACCCCGGGCACTGCCTCGCCAAAGGCTTGCATGGTGGCATCAAAAAGCATCGAAGGGCTGATCGGTTTGAGGAGAAAACCCTCGAGTCCAACCGCTTGCGCCTGCTGCATGACTTCTTCCCGGCCGTAAGCCGTCACCAAAACGATGGGCGGTATTTTCTTCAAACCCGCATGGTTTTTAATGCGCCTGGATGCTTCGATTCCGTCCATACCCGGCATCTGCCAATCCATAACAACCAAGTCGAACGGTTTATCCTGCGGGGCACTCTCAAGTTCGCTGATACCCTCGGCGCCGGATGCGGCCAGGGTAACCTCGAATGTAAATGATTGCAGCATCTCCTGTAAAATTTCCCTTGACGTGGCATTATCATCGACCACCAAAACCCGCATACCGTGCAGGTCCTGAGAGGGCTTGAATCTTTTCCTGGCCTCTTCTTTTCCCAGACCAAAGTTGGCCGTAAAACAAAACGTGCTGCCCTGACCGGAGTCACTTTCCACCCAGATTTCCCCACCCATCATCTCTGCCAGCCGTTTGCTGATCGTCAGCCCCAGGCCGGTGCCGCCATATTTGCGGGTCGTCGAGGAGTCGGCCTGCATAAACGGTTGAAACAGTCTGGCAGCTTGCTCCGCTGTCATGCCAATGCCGGTATCGCGAACCGAAAATTTTAGGGTGACTTGTGATTCGTCTTTTTTAACCAATTCGGTCGAGACGACAATTTCTCCCGCATCTGTAAATTTAACCGCGTTGTTTGATAAATTGATCAGAATTTGCCCCAGGCGCAGGGAATCGCCGACCAGTGACCGCGGGACTGCCGGATCGGTCTTAATAAGCAGTTCCAGCCCCTTTTCCTGGGTCTTAATGCCGACCAGCGTTGAAATATTGTCGAGGGTATCCTCCAGCTGGAAGTCCGCGGACTCCATGTCCAATTTTCCCGCTTCGATCTTTGAAAAGTCCAGGATGTCATTGATAATACCCAGCAGGGACTTGGCGGAAATATCTACTTTTTTGAGGTAGTCGTATTGTTTGGCGGTAAGATCGGTTTTCAGTGCCAGATGCGCCATTCCGATGATGGCATTCATGGGGGTGCGGATTTCATGGCTCATATTGGCCAGAAAATCACTTTTGGCTTTGGTGGCTTCTTCGGCCTGGTTTCTCGCCTCATCGAGATCCTCCATCATGTTCAGCGTCGCCAGGCGGGCATCATTGAGTTCATTGACGCGGTTCTGAAGGGTTTCATTCGCTTTTTTGCGTTCCGTGAAAGAGTCTTTTAATTGCTGGGTCATGCTGTTGAAGGCCGCTGAAAAATCCCCCATAAAATCGACTTCATGGCTGAAATCACCCGTGGCGATTTGTTGGGTCGTCCAGGTCAAATGTCTTAAACTGGCCTGCAAATTCTTAAGCGACTGCAGAATTAACATGTTGCCTTTGGGCGGTTCAAAATTCAGGTTGCCCCGGGATAAGGTGTAAGCCAGTTCCGTACTGCGGTTATATTCATTGATGAATTTGTTGATATAGCTCACCGCCTGTTTAAGTTCATTGTCCGGATAATCTTCAGGCAGCTTGATCGGTGTCGGCTTTTTGCCTTTCAGGATCAGATAAAATGCTTCGGTTATCTTGTCTAGGTCCGACTCTTTTATATTGAGCATTCTTATATCCCTTAAACGACTGACTTCGCTTCAAATCTACAAACTCTATCGCCGGAACACCAGCAGTCGACTTCTTTGGCGCTAAAATTTTTTCCAGTGTACTCGGAAAGCAACCCGCTGATAAAGCCCTCATCATAGGTGCAGATCGTTTCATCACTGGCCGGCAATCCGGAGCAATCCAGGTCTTCTGCAACGGTCAGAGTGAAGGTCATTTTTTCCAGGTCAGCTTCTTCGATTCTTAAAATACCGATTTTAAGCTGTTTGAGCAATTCCTGGAGCTCGATCACAAATGCATTAAAATCCTCTTTCTGGGTGATCAATTCTTTGCAGAACTCTCTGCCGGCATGCTCGCCGGCCTCGTAAAATATCCCCTCGGCGGTTTCAGCATCGAATTTTTTTATGAGCACATCTCGCAGGGTAAACTGCATCAGCCGGTAAACACTCACATCCATGGTATTTCCGAGGTTGGGACGACCTTCCCCGATATTGCCGATCATGCTCCAATCAAATGTTAGCGCTTCTCTTTCCTCTTTAAACATTGTTTGTCCTCCTTGTTGGAATTCATTTTGTTTCGTTATTGGACAATCTTGTACTTTTTGTCCTGATTGAGTTGACCAAGCAATTCGTTGATCTCTTCCTTCAGCTGGATCATTTTTATTTCACGTCCAATTGCCAACTTATTAAAGCGCTCCAGTTCTTCCACATTGCGCCTCAGATCCGCTTCCATGCGCTTGCTCTCGGTAGTATCCCGCAGCGACTCGATGGCGCCGGCCTCCTGACCGGCAGCATCGTAAATCAGGCTGGCATTGCCCGACAGGTGCAGGCCGCCATCGCCCAGATGCGGGTGATACGATTCGGAAACCAGTTTTTTACCGATTTTTTTGATCGACAGGTATTTTTTCTCATAAGCCGGATTCCAGTCCCGAACCAGATCGATGAGGATGGGTCGTCTTTCACCGTAAAACGGCAGGGCATACTCATAATTGCCCTTGCCCACCATGTCCGCGGCAGCAATGCCGGTCAGATTTTCCATGGCCTGATTCCAGGTGACCACCTTGCCTGCGCTGTCAATTACCCAGGTGGGATCCGGCAAAAAATCGATAATTTGCCCCAGGCGCTGTTCAGAATTTTTGACGATCTCCTCCGCCCTTTTCTGCGCGGTGATGTCCTGCTTAACCGCAACGAAATGGGTAATCTCGCCGTCTTCATTTTTGATGGCTGAAATTGAGGCACTTTCCCAAAATTCTTCATTGTTTTTCTTACGGTTAAGAAATTCGCCATGCCAGGTTTTTCCGGCCAGAATGGTATCCCAGAGATCTTTGTAATAGGATGCGGGGTGATCCCCCGATTTTAGGATGCGTGGATTTTGTCCGATTGCCTCTTTGGCGGCATAGCCGGTGACCTCGCTGAAAGTTGGATTGACGTATTCAATTATTCCATTTTTATCGGTAACCACCACCGAGGCCGGGCTGTTTTCAGTTGCCTGGGACAGCTTACGCAATTCGACGGTTCGCTCCTCCACCCGCCGTTCCAAATCTTGGTTCAATTTCCTGATCGATTTCATCTGCGATGCGATCTTTACTCCCATCTCATCGAGCACAGCGACGAGGGGGCGAAACTCACTGTAGGGGATGCCCTGTTTGAACGCATCGGACTCACCGGCGGCATAGGCGTGGACCATTTTGATAAACCGTGACATCGGTTTTTTTAAGTACTGCCGCAACAGGAAACTCGTCATAATCAGCAGGGCGCCGATCATGATAAGGATGGTCAGGCTAAATGACTGGAAAAGCTGTCGGCTGAGGGCGGTATGATAGTCTGAAGCCAGCGCAATATGGACCCGGCCGATTACGTTGCCTTCATAGATAATATCCCGTGATCTGGCAACCACCAGCCGTTGATCAGCTTTTTCTTTTTTAAAAATTTCAGCGCCTTTTTGATCCTCCAACAATAATTTCGTGATAGACTCGTTTTGGGCATAGGAGGCACAGATCGCCGCAATCGTCTCTTCAGAATAGTTCCAAAGCGGAACTTTCAACGCATCGGTTAAGGCAGCAATATATTCTTCCGCTCTGGTTTCCAATTCGGCCTTGGCCTGGCGGGAGGCGAGAATAAAATTCACCCCCAGGCTCAATCCGGCAACCAAAACCAGCGTCATGATTAAACCGACTGAAAGCGTTCTGGAAATTGAGCGCGGTTTATATGATTCTAAATCTTGCATTCTTATACCTCATTGCATCGCGGCCGCAATTTTTGATTCTATCTATGGACTGTATTTGCCAGCCAATAAATCAACCACAAACTCATCGTATAATCCCGCTTCCTTCAGTTCAGCAAGCCCTTGATTAAAAACCTGCCGAAGGTTTTCAGAATTTTTTCGACTCCTTGTAAACGCCAGGTGTCCGGTTGTTTCAGACAATGGTTTTGGATGATATGACAGTAAATGTGATTTGCCGGCACTCGAACTCCTTTTTGAAGGAGGCTGTATCCATTGACTAAACCCGATGGGAAAATATCAATTCTGCCGGCGAAAAGTTTTTTAAAATTTTGCTTATCGGAGTCGGTTACATCAACTTTTAATCGTTTTGATTCGGCAGCCTGCCAAAATTCTTTCGTATAGGTATATCCTCTTGTCGCGCCAAATTTGTAATTTTTCAGATCATCTAAAGTTTTCCAATCTTTGATTGGATTCGATTGCAGATGGAAGAAAACAATTTTCTCCACACTGATCGGATCGCTTAAATAAAATTCTTTTTCCCTATCTTTGCTCCAATAAACGTAGGACAGCGCTGAATAATTCCCTTTTTTAGTTTCGATTACCGCCCTTTTCCATGGCATATAGGTAAACTTGACGGAATAGCCTTTGCGCCGAAAGGCTTCCGTAATCACGTGATTGACAAATCCATTGAATTTCAGATTCTTCCCCGTCCAGGGAGCATACTCAAGGGTGGCAACCGTAATTATTTCTTCGGCCCAGGCGTTGATAAACAATAAGGCTGCTTCCAACAAATCCTATATTTAATAAAACAACGACCAACCCGATTGAGTAATAGAAGCTTGGATAATTTCATGGCATATCTTCCTATTAATATTTTGCGATCTCCTTAGGGCACAAGTTCGAACTTACGGAGACCTGTTCGCAGTAATATTTTTTCACCGCAAGGCGCGAAGGACGCAGAGATAAAAAATTTATTTTTTGCCGTTGAGAGGCCCCGCTTAACCAGGGCCTCTCAACGGCAAATTAAAAGAAAAAAGCCTTTGCGCTCTCTGCGTCTTTGCGGTGATATTTAAAATTTAAAATTATTCAACCGTCTAACTGCCATCCCGAATCACGCGGCAGGATTGAATATCAAACGTCACTTCACCGATATTCAGATTGGTCTGGTCCCGCAAGCCGGCCGCAAAGTGCATAAAACGGTAGACATCTGCAAAATTCGATGCCAGGCCAACCGAGATGCGGATCGCACCGGCGCTCTTGTTCCCCCGGTGCTGTATCACCTGCAGAAAATGGGGCAAGCTCAAATCCGGGCCATGATTCAATCCGGCCGTCATATCTTCCACCGTCAGCCCTTCGGCAATTTCACCGGCTCCGGGATTGCAAAAGCAGCCGGTGCGCAGCGAGATTCCCTCCTCGTTGGCCAGTTCTTCGATGCGACGATAATCCAGCAGCCGCTCATCGGGCCCGTAGAAGTTCAGCGTCACCGTGCCGCCGCGCATCTTGGTATCGGTCGGACCATAAATCCGGACCATCGGTTTGCCGTTGCTGTGCAGCAATGCCAGCAAGTTCTCGAGCAACCAGCCGGTGAAGCAATGGACCCGTTTTCCAATGGTGTCGATTCCGACTTTTTCCAGATGTTGTAACCCGGTTTTGATGGCCGGGATGTTCAGATAATTTATCGTACCGTCTTCAAAGGCGGCTTCGTTCGGGGACAAATAGTGCCCGTTGCCCTGCACGCTGGCAAAATTCACCGTACCCCCGGCAAACCACGGTCGTTTCAGCTTCTGGAATACCGACTTGCGGATCAGCAGTGCACCGATGCCGGTCGGGTAACCAAACATTTTGTAGAAGGAAATGGCAACAAACTCCGGATTGACCACAGTCAAATCAAGGTGACTGGTCGGTACAAAGGCCGCCGCATCCAGCAACACATCCAGACCATTGCGGTGCGCTTGATCAATCAAATCCAGCGGATGCTTGACGCCGGAAAAGTTGGACTGCGCCGGGAAGGCAAACAGATTGTTTTGATCCATCGCCAGCGATTTGAGAATATCATCTAGTTTTGTCCGATCCAGGCGCAGATCCGGCTTGGTTAAGGGTACGTACGTTACCGGTGCCTTTTTGGCCTTGGCAAATTCACGGATACCGTTTACGGAGTTGTGATTATCGAAGGTGAGAACGTAATGACCGGCAGGGCTGAACGGATAGGCTTCCCCGACCAGCTTCAATGCCCCGCTGGCATTGGCCGTGAAGACGGCAATGTATTCATCCGGTGAGGCATTGAAATACTGCAGGACATGGTTGCGGGTGTCTTCAACCAGATCGGTCATTGCCAGGGAAGTTGGGTTTGCCGAATGGGGATTGCCAAGTACGCGGGTACGCAGCAATTCCATATGGTCAGCCAGTTGCGATTCGCTGTACAGTCCGCCCCCGGTATAATCCAGGTAAACGTGTCCATTGGCATCGAGTCGGTGGTATTGGGTCTGCCGCCACTCATCTAATAACAAAGTTCGATTAAACGCTGGATAGCTTGCAACAAAAGCCGAATATCCATCTGCCATCCGATCTAATTCATACCTGTTTTGGGCGGTTGATTGCGGGGTTGTACTCATTTGGGTGTACTCCTAAAATAAAGCGGGCAGCGCAAAGCTGGCAGCGCCCACACGCATTGTTACTGTGGCAATAAATAGGGCAAGCCAATGGATTTTGCAAGGACTAAAGTTGCCGGTTGCCTGAAGCTGGTGTGAGAGACCAACAATTCGTTAGTCGTGCTGATGATAGGTGCTAATTATTGTGGTGCATAGTGCCTTTCGTTACTATCGTAGGGGGCTCGTCTTCTCGGGTATAGCGGGAGGCGTGGCTGAATTCACCGAGATCAGGGACATAACGATCTCCGCCTGAAGCAGCTCATCATGATTACGGTACGATGATACCAATGGGGGGGGAGGCCGCCCGACGTCGAGTATCCGGAGACAACTGTCTTAGACAGGGGGATTATGAAAAATGCGGGAATAAAAACAAAAAGGGGTGAATCCTGCAAGCCTGGTCAAACTGCAGAAATGTAAATGAATTCACGAAATTTTGATTTTTCCAATTCAAGGAAAAGCAACCATTTCCTGCCGCTTTTCATCCCACATTTTCAGTCCGATGCAAGAGAGACTTTTAACGAAAGTGAGCGCTGTTTTTGCTTGCAGCGCCGGAACGGCATCGTAACATTTTTTCAGACGGTAATTGGGAATTCTGGGGCTCAGATGGTGGACATGGTGGTAACCGATGTTGCTGGAAAACCAGCGCAGCACAGCCGGCAATTTGTAAAATGAACAGCCTTCCATGGCGGCGCGCAGCGGCTCCCACACCCCTTTGTGCGCCCAATACCCCCCGGGGAACTGATGCTGCACGTAAAACAGCCAGATTCCCGCCGCCCCCGCAAAACACAATACCGGAAACTGGATCAAAAGGTACGTTCGCCATCCAATAAACCGGTCGGCAACCAGAACCATGACGACGATCAGCAGGTTGGTGAAAAGAACGCTCATGCGTTCTTTGCGCTTCACCCATCGCGTCGGCAGCCGGTTTCTGAGCAGAAACATGAACAGGGCCCCCAGTCCCATCATCACCACGGGGTTACGGTAAAGCCGGTACTGCAAACGCTTCTTCTTCGATACGTTCTCATATTCCGTTCGCGTCATGGTCCAGATATCGCCGAATCCCCGCGCATCGAGGTTGGCGTAAGTCACGTGGTGTCGAAGGTGAGCGAAGCGCCAGTCTTCAAAAGGCGTGAATACCAACACCCCGAGGAGATAGCCGAAGAATGTGTTGACGCCCTGCCGCCTGAAGAACGACCCATGCACACAGTCATGAAATAAAATGAACAACCGGACCATGAAAGCGGCAGCAGGCAGGGCGAGAATCAGAGTCAACGCGTACGAGTAGCCGAGTTGAATCGACCGGATCATCAGGTACCATAGGCCGCAGTATGGGACTAACGTGTTTATCAACTGCCAGACCGCTTTCCGGCTGTCGGAATTTCGGAAAGTTGCCAGTGCCGGGTACCAATCGGGCCAGATGCGCCCTGGACTTTTCATTTTCGTATGGCTGTTGGCCCCGATCGATTCATTCACAACCATTTTCAAACCTCAGCCGGGTTGGGATCTCCTTATAATGGAGGCTTTAATTTAACGGTAAGATGAAAATATGTCAATTAAAAATAACTGCCCCGTCATGGTCGCGCACCAGCACCAGGCTGCAGAATTGCAATAAATGACAGTGCGAAAGCTATTATTGTTGTTTTGGGCTGGGTTATGCTGAAGAAATCGGGTCCGCAGCACGCAGGCCATCGGCTCGGCGCCAAGCGGCAGGCCCGGGTGGCCACTGCCTGATTATGGCACGGCGTCGACCGACAGGGAACGGATTGGATCGACTGAGAGTCGATCCAACTGGTCTCCCGGGATACTCACTGCCTTGCCTTCTGCGTTGTTATGTTCCCATTCGTTCGCGCAGGTGCTCCCGCAGATGGGACCGGTCGCCTAGCATGTGCAATAAAGGTCCATGCTTCGCCATTTCCACGATACTGATAGAGGCTACAGGCATGCTAATGCGGTCGCGAAAACGCCCTACGTCAATGCCTAAAAGTGAGCACAACATAATGCGGGTCGTAGCCTTATGAGAAACGACGAGGATTTTTCCGGCAGGGTAAGTTTTCTCAATTTTCTCAAGCACAAGTGAACTGCGCCGGGCAATATCGATGCCTCTTTCCCCTCCGTTGGGAGCATTCCATCCCGGATCAGTTAACCAGCGAACATAGTCATCATGAAACTCGTGATTCACCTCTTCCGGAGTCTTACCCTCCCATTGACCAAAAGCAATTTCTTTCAACCCTTCCTCGAGTCGCATTCGTATGCCTGCGGCCTCGCAAAGAGGTTTGGCCGTGGCTACGGCACGGCGCAGCGGACTGGAAATGACAGCGACCCACGGAAGAGATTTATACGCATCGGCAAAATCCTCTGCCATCTGACAACCTTCCGGGGTTAAATCCGGGTTGAGAGTCCCGCAGTAACCGCCTGTCTGGCTGGCAGTGGTTTCCCCATGTCGCAAAAAATAGATGAATAAACTCATATAATATTCCATTTCGGCCATGTAGGACAACATCGGCGGCGGTTGCTCTGCCGCCTCGCCATACATTGCCCACGTTGCAAAAACCATTGCCATTACGATTATCATCGCGGTCTTCCTATCGTTTCCCCATTGTAAAACTCGGTATTTTTAATGGCGTGATCAAAGATCGTAGGGTTCGAGGTAAGCCCCGTCACCGGAAGTCCGCTGATATAATGGCGGAGAGCCCCCTTTGTCAGGAGCCCACGGGTAATGTTGGCGAGCCAAAGGCTCTGCCCAAGATCATGCCGTCGTTGTGTCGCTTTCATGGGATTTAGGCTCCGCTTTGGCTTCAGGCTTTGGCTCCGCTTTGGCTTCGGGCTTGGGCTCGGCTTTAGCTTCATCTTTCCGAATCTCCCGCTCCGCCTGCTCCCAGTCCTGAACTGCGCTGCCGTCCTGGCGGCCTCGCTGCTCGTAGAGTTCATAGGCTCGCTTGGCGATCTGCGGTGTCACATCGACAGGTGCCCTGGCCAATAGGGGCGCGGCAGTTGGATCGAACACCCGATACGCGAGCAGCTTCACGCGGTCACTCAAAAGCGCCCATATCAGCGCATATCCCCATACGAACCGGCCCAACCCCAGCCGAGGGGTGTCATAAACAGCCCATAAACCGCGATCAACGTCGCCACGATTTGTGTGCCGAGCACGGCCATCCATAAAATCCGCGCGGGACGGATGGACCAGAACGGGCCGCGCGTGCGCGTCAGGAAAATCGTCAGATGTCCCGCCACGGACAGCATCAGGTACATCAGCGTTTGGATGTGCGCACGGTCGAGGTGATAGACGCGCTCGCCGAGGTAAAACAGACCAAACGCAGCCACGGGTCCGATGACGCCCAGCACCGTGGCGACCCCCAGCACCATGCGCATGTTCCAGGCCTCGGGCTTGTCCTTGTAATGAACGTTGTCATAGGCAATGGACAGGATCGCCCCGTCGTTGAGCAACGCCAGCATCACGATCATCACCGCCGTCAAGGGATAAAAATTGAAGATCAGGATCGCCAGCGTCATGAACAACAGCACGCGCAGCGTCTCGGCGATGCGGTAGATGGCATAGCTGTTCATCCGCTGGAAGATTTTGCGGCTCTCCTTGATCGCGTCGATGATCACCGACAGGCCGGGCGTCATCAGCACGATGGATGCCGCCGCGCGCGCCGCGTCCGTCGCGCCCGAAACGGCGATGCCGCAGTCGGCCTTCTTCAGCGCGGGGGCGTCGTTCACCCCGTCGCCCGTCATGCCGACGATGTGGCCGCGTTGCTGCAGGACGTCTACAATGTGGAACTTGTGTTCGGGAAACACCTGGGCGAAACCGTCGGCCTTCTCGATGGACTCGGCCAACTGCGCCGTCTCGTGATGCTTCGTGTCGCCGAAGCCGCCGGCATCGAGGATATTTGTGCCCAGCCCCAATTTCCCGGCGGTTTCCCGGGCGATGGCCACTTGATCGCCCGTCACCATCTTGACGTTGACGCCCATCTGTCGGGCGGTCGCGATGGTCGCTTTGGCTTCTTCCCGCGGCGGGTCGAAAAGCGGCAACACGCCGAGAAACTGCCATTGGCCTTCTCCCTCGGCCCGCGCCACGCCCAACGAGCGGAAGCCGCGCGCCGCAAATTCGTTGACGGCCTTCTCGACGGCGGGCTTGACCTGCCCGGCATTGGCCGACAACTCCAAGATCACCTGCGGCGCGCCCTTGGTCGCCTTGAACTCCTTTCCGTCCGTGCCCTTGACGGTGGCTTCGGTGCGCTTATGCACCGGGTCGAACGGCTGGAAATGCACCACCTGGTAGCCTTTCAAGGCCTGATCATTTTTCAGGCCGCCCAGCACGGCCAGGTCGATGGTGTCCTGATTGTCCGCGCGCGACGCCAGCGCGGCGTTGAGGATGACTTGCTCGGCAGGGATGCCGTCCACGCTGAACGGATCGCCCAGCGTCAGCTTGTTCTGGGTCAGGGTGCCGGTCTTGTCCGAGCACAGCACGTCCACGCCCGCCAATTCCTCGATGGCCGCCAAGCGGGTCACAATCGCCTCTTTTCTGGCCAGCAGGCGCGCGCCGACCGCCATGGTCACGGACAGCACCGTGGGCATCGCCACGGGAATCGCGGCCACCGTCAACACCAAGGCGAACTGAAGCGTGGTGAGCATCGGGTCGCCGCGGAAGAGCGCGACGGCAATGATCACCGTCACCAGTGTCACTGCGAGGATGATCAGGTAATTGCCGATCTTCAACACCGCCTTTTGAAAATGGCTGACGGTGTGCGCCTCCTGCACCAGTTGCGCCGTCTTGCCGAAGTAGGTGTTCGCACCTGTGGCATAGACCAGGGCGCCGATTTCACCCTGGCGAATGATTGAACCGGAAAACACCGCCTCGCCAGGCTTTCGCGTAGCAGGCAACGACTCTCCTGTCAGCGCGGACTGATCCACTTCTATCGGGTCGCCCTCCAGCAAGCGCGCATCCGCCGGCACGATGTCGCCCAGGCGCAGGCGGATGACGTCGCCCGGCACCAACTCGCGCGTCGGCGGGGTGATCCATTTTCCATCGCGTTTCACCCGGGCCTTGATCGCCAGCTTGGCCTTCAGGGCCTCGATGGCGTTGCCCGCCTGGTGTTCTTCCCAGAATCCGACCACGGCGTTGGCCAGAAGCAGAAGCAGGATGATGGCAAAGTCCGGCCAATGCCGGGCGACCGCCGAAAGGATCACGGCCGCTTCGATCATCCACGGAATGGGACCCCAAAAATAGGTGAGAAATTTCAGGAACGGATTGGTCTTCTTTTCTTCAATCTCGTTGGGCCCATATTGGGTCAGCCGTTTTTGCGCCTCGGCTTGACTGAGGCCGTCCGGCGACGACCCCAGTTTTTTCTCCAGTTCCGGCAGGGGCAGGGTTTTCAGATCGTCCTTCCCATCGGTTTTGGCATCGGGCTTCGATTCTTCGGAAGCCGCGGGCTGCTCAGCATTGGGTTTCATAATGGATATTCCTTTTTTTTTGCTATACCGCAAGTTTCGTGATTTGCGGGATATGGGTTGTCATGCGCATGTCCTTTCCAGGGCCGCAGCCAGGTACACTTTCAACTCAAACCCGCCATGATCCGCTGCAATTCCGATACGCATTACATCGCCTCCCGTTTCCGGTTTACTAACTCCAGGGCACGTTTGCAGACATTCTCAACGGTGAAGCCATATTCGTGCATCATGACCTTTCCCGGGGCCGATGCACCGAAACGATCCACTCCAATCACATCACCCTCGACGCCCGCATACTTGCACCACCCTTGAGTTGCACCCGCTTCAACCGCAAGCCGTGCGCACGTTGATGGAGGAAAAACCGAGTCGCGATAACTTTGAGGTTGGGCATCAAACAATTCCCAGCTCGGCATGGATACGATCCGAACGTTGATCTCGTTTTTGGTCAGGTTTTGGCATGCCGCAACGATCAAACTGACTTCCGACCCGGTGGCGATCAAGATGATGTCCGGTTTGCCGTTGGAAGCGTCGGCCAAAACATACGCACCGCGCCGCAAACCATCTGCCGCCGCAAATTGGGTGCGGTCAAGCGTGGGCATATCCTGCCGTGTGAAGATAAGCGCGACAGGTCGATCCCGTGTCTGAATAGCGACGCGCCACGCCACGGCCGTCTCGTTCGCATCGCATGGGCGGATGACGAGCAAGTTTGGGATCGCGCGAAGCGAGGCCAACTGCTCAATCGGCTGATGCGTTGCGCCATCTTCGCCAACCGCGATGCTATCGTGGGTGAAAACGAAGATAACCCCCTGTTCCATCAGCGCCGCTAGTCGAATCGATGGCCGCATGTAGTCCGAGAAAATGAGGAACGTCGCCGTGAACGGAATGACGCCGCCATGCACCGCCAACCCATTCGCAATTGATCCCATCGCATGCTCGCGAATACCAAAGTGTAGGTTGCGTCCCGCATAACTCCAGCCGCCCCCCGTCGATCCCTGAAGGTTGCCGGCCTCGTCGCGCGGGTTTTCAAAATCACCCATCGCGGTAAGCGCTGTCCGAGTGGACGGATCTAAATCTGCGGAGCCACCGATCAATCGGGGGAGTTTCTGACCGATCGCATTCAATACTTTGCCTGACGCGGCCCGGGTTGCCATGCCTTTCGGGTCGGCAGGAAAGACCGGGATGTCGGTGTCCCAGCCTTTAGGCAATTCGCCAGCCAGCCCCTGCTCCAGTTCTTTGGCGAGGCTGGGGAAAGCTTTCGAGTACTCCGAGAATATCACATCCCACTGCGCTTCGGCCTGTTTACCGTTTTCAAGTGCGAGACGGAAATGTTCAAGTGCGTTGTCTGGAATGTAGAACGGCGGATCGAGCGGCCAGCCCAATGCTTCTTTGGTCAATTTCACTTCTTCCTGGCCGAGCGGCGAGCCGTGTGCTTCGAAAGTGTCCTGCTTGTTCGGTGAGCCATAGCCGATATGCGTGCGCACGAGAACAAGCGACGGACGATCCCTCTCGGCTTGCGCCGCGCGCAGCGCACGGTCAATCGCTTCAAGATCGTTTCCATTCTCAACCGTCTGTGTGTGCCAGCCATACGCTTCGAAACGCTTGGCACAATCTTCCGTGAATGTAATGTGGGTTGAAGCGGAAAGCGTGATGTGGTTGTCATCGTAAAGGCAAATTAGTTTGCCGAGATTCAAATGCCCGGCAAGTGAAGCTGCTTCGGCCGCAACGCCCTCCATGAGATCGCCGTCGCTCACTAATCCGTAGGTGAAATGATTGACAATCTCGAACCCGGGCCGATTATAGCGCGCAGCAAGGTGAGCTTCCGCCATGGCCATGCCCACCCCGCTGGCAAATCCCTGGCCCAGCGGTCCTGTGGTGGTCTCGACACCTGGCGTCGATCCGCGTTCGGGATGGCCGGGAGTGATGCTGCCCCATTGCCGGAACTGTTTGATTTGGTCAAGCGGTAAATCGTAGCCGGTCAGGTGCAGCAAACTATACAGCAACATGGAACCGTGACCGGCGGATAAAACAAACCGGTCCCGATCAAACCATTGAGGATTGACCGGATTATGCCGGAGAAATCGTGTCCACAACACATAGGCCATGGGGGCGGCGCCAAGCGGCAGGCCCGGGTGGCCGCTATTGGCCTTTTGCACAGCATCAACCGAGAGAAAACGAATGGTATCGATGCACAGCTTATCGAGCTCCATATTCATGATAATTCCTCACAAATCGTCTGTTACAGGTTGAATTACTTTTATCCATCACAAGCAGGCACTTATCGGCAGCGACCAGCGCCCGCGCGGTGTCCATCAGCGCTTGCGTATTCATGTGGGGTTGCCCCATTTCCAGTTCCTGATTTCCGGCATGTCTTGGCCGTGCTTGTCAATGTACTGCTTGTGCTCGATCAGCTTGTCTTTGAGCTGCTGTTTCAGGTAGATGCCCTTGTCGCCGGTCTGCGGCAGGCGGTCGATGGTGTCCATCACGAGATGGAAGCGGTCCAGTTCGTTGAGCACCGTCATGTCGAAGGGCGTGGTGATGGTGCCCTCTTCCTTGTAGCCGCGGACGTGGATGTTGTCGTGGTTGGTGCGGCGGTAGGTCAGCCGGTGGATCAACCACGGGTAGGCATGGAAGGCGAAGATGACCGGCTTGTCCTTGGTGAAGAGCTCGTCGAAATCCATGTCGCTCAACCCGTGCGGGTGCTCGGTTTGCGGCTGCAGCTTCATGAGGTCGACGACGTTGACCACCCGGATTTTCAGGTCGGGCAGATGCTCGCGCATGATGGAGACGGCGGCGAGCGTCTCCAGCGTGGGCACATCCCCACAGCAGGCCATGACCACGTCGGGCGCAACGCTTTGGTCGTTGCTGGCCCACTGCCAGATGCCGATGCCCTCGGCGCAGTGCTTGACGGCGGCGTCCATCGTCAGCCACTGCGGCGCCGGGTGTTTGCCCGCGATCACGACGTTGACGTAATGGCGGCTGCGCAGGCAGTGGTCCATCACCGACAGCAGGCAGTTGGCATCCGGCGGAAGGTAAACCCGCACGACCTCGGCCTTCTTGTTCACGACGTGGTCGATGAAACCGGGATCCTGGTGCGTGAAGCCGTTGTGATCCTGGCGCCAGACATGCGAGGCCAGCAGGTAGTTCAGCGA
>CAVQBT010000064.1:0-30452 GCA_963710795.1 uncultured delta proteobacterium | reverse complement strand
TCATCAAGCTGAAAACCGCAAAATACGCCGAGCACAAGAAAAAAATCGTCAAGTTCGAGCACCTCAAGCATCAGCAGGATTACCGGCAGAAATACCCGGAATTTTATAAAAACAGTTGCGGCGAATGCCATCACGATCAGAACAACACACCGCGCCGGGATCTGAAAGCGGGAATGGAAGTCAAAAAGTGCATCGAGTGCCACAAAACACCGCAGCATGTTACCGGCAAAAAGGCCAAAGCCCTGTCAGAGAAAGAACAACGCCAGTACCATGCCAATGCCTTGCACGACAACTGCAAGGCGTGTCACAAAAAAATCAATAAAGCGACCGGCAAGAAAACCGCGCCCACGACCTGTAAAAAGTGCCATCGGGCGTAAGGGCAAAAAAGCTGGGAAGCTGGGAGGCAAGGAAGCTCACGCAATAGGAGTTGAAAGGTGAAAGGATAAGATTCAACGCCCCGATGAAATAAGGGCAACAGAGATTTCACCCCGGATAAACAGGCTCCGCGTTTAACTGGGCAGGTTGGGCAGGCAGAGATCGCCGAGAGCGCTGAGAAAAAATCAAAACTGAAAGGAAATTAGCCACAGACATAAACAGACCCACACAGACACCTGTTAAATTTACACGACATTTCAAAGGTATGATATTTTTTCCTGCGGGGCAGGATGAAAATATTTGCCCGATCTGCCCTGCCTGCCATCGCGAGCCACTAGGGCGAGACGGGCGGTTTGCTCGGACAAATGGTCTCTGTGAATCTGTAGCTAATTAAAAATCAGTCGAACGGAATAGATCTAACTTATGGGCAATTTACGTATGCGATATTCTGTCTCTTCTATTGATACAATTGCGCCTTCGCGCAAATCCGACTCAATTTGAGGTAAAACGGTCTTGAGTATTGTTGCAATACGGCGAGGTTTCGCGTCACTAACCCGCAGAGACACAATGCTGGGTTTGTTCAATCCGCTTTGGGCTACAAGGGCAGAAAAGTCTAAATCCTGAGTAATAATTGCGGCTCTTTCGAGAATCGCTAGCTCAATAATCTTAGCGTCCGTTGCGCTGGCGGAAATAAAATCGCTTACTCGATGGATTTCATACCCATTTGCCCGTATTTCTGCGACTGTTAGAGGAGAGATGTGAATATCAGCAAGAAGTTTTGGCCTCATCAAATTCATCCAGCCGAAATGTTTAAAGGCCGATGATACTCCGTGGCAAGCCAGGCGGCATACTCGATTGCCTGGCGAATATCCATTTCTTCGAGCTCCGGATAGGATTTAATTATTTCTTGGTAGCTCATTCCGGAGGCTAATAATTTAAGCACAAAAGCCACCGTTATCCGCATACCCCGGATTGTGGGCTGGCCCATGCAAATTTCTGGATGAATAGTAATTCGATCTATCATTTGCTTTAACTCTCCCTGCCAACGATTATAAATGAATAATAAACAATTATCAGTCTACCGTCAAGCACGGACGCTTGCACATTTGAGCTTTCAGCTTTGAGCTTCATTGCCTCCAAGCCTTTTGCTATCGGCTATGGGCTTTTAGCTTTCTCATCTCCCCACTCCCTCACCTTCCCACCTTTCTACCATCTCACCTTCAACTTTTTCCTTTCAGCCTTGAGCTTACACCTTTGGCCTTTAACCTCTCACCCTTCTCGCCTGCCAGTCTTCATGCCTTTTTCCTTTCATCTATTTTTTCCTTCACTTTCCTGCGTCACGACTTCCGAGGACCACAATTCCGCTTGACAACACATCCGATTGGTTTCACAATGGTGTCTAAATGAAACCAACAGGGGTGGTTGATATGGCAACAGTTACTGTGAAAAATATACCCGATGAACTTTATGCACGGCTAAAATCGGTTGCGGCAATGAATCGCCGGTCCATCAATAGTGAAATAATTATGTGTATCGACCGTGCGGTGGTGAGTCGCCCGGTAGATCCGGCAAAGATACTTGAGGATGCAAGACAATTGCGCAAATTGAGTGCCGACCATCCGATTGAGGACGAGGAATTCAACCAGGCCAAAGCAAAAGGTCGGCTATGATTGTCGTTGACACCAATGTTATCGGTTACCTGTTTTTATCAAGCAAGCAGTCACAGTATGCTGAGCGGGCCCTGAAGATCGACAGCGAGTGGGCGGCTCCCTTGATCTGGCGCAGTGAACTGCGCAATGTGCTGGCGCTGTACATGCGAAAAAACATCCTCGAGTTGGAGCAGGCCCAACGCATTATGAACAGCGCACTGGAATTGCTGCGGGGACGGGAATATGAGGTTTCATCTTATGACGTTCTCAGCCTTGCGTCGCAAAGCGGATGCTCAGCGTATGACTGTGAGTTTATTGCCGTCGCCAAGGAATTGAAAGTCTCCCTGTTGACCTCTGATAAGCAGCTGATTCAAAAATTTCCTGAAACAACCATTTCATTAAGTGATTTCTGATGGAAGCTCGCCGCAGCGAAGACAGATTAAGGGCTAATATAGTGCCTTTTAATAAGAATTATATACAACAGCGGGTTGATCATTGAAAAATTTGCAGATACACTATACCAGCAAAAAAAATTGCTATATGAATACCACTAAATACCTGATGCTCACTATTTGATATACAATATGCACCCGGAACAAAAAAAATCATATCAAGCGATGACCCCTGAACAAAAGTTGCAGGTGGCTTTGGATCTTTACCATTCTGCCAAAGATTTAAAAGCCGCCGGATTGAGGCGGCAGCATCCTGATTGGAGCACGGAAAAGATCAACCAAAAAGTCAGGGAAATTTTCCTGTATGCCAGAACATAACCTATTTCGAATTTTTGTCAGTCGCTTTAATAACCTCTCAATACTATACATGATTACAGGTTCTGTCGCCAGCATCATCTATGGAGAGCCTAGATTGACCAATGACATTGATCTGGTAATTGATATGTGCGCCGAGGAAGTCGAAACCTTTGCCGATACATTTCCCATTGAAGACTTCTATTGTCCTCCGCCGGAGGTGATTAGAGTGGAGATTGGCCGTTCACAGCGGGGGCATTTTAACCTGATTCACCATGCAACCGGCTTTAAGGCGGATATATATGCTGCGGGCCGGGATGAATTGCATAGCTGGGGATTGAAAAACCGAAGGCCAGTTGAATTTGAAGGTGAAAAATTTTGGCTGGCACCAGTTGAATATGTTATTTTGCGAAAACTGGAGTATTACCGCGAAGGTGAAACCGAAAAGCACTTGCGGGACATATCCGGTATCTTGGCAATTTCCACAGATGAAATTAATTTTAAAATGCTAAAAGAACTAATTACTAAAAGAGCCCTCGAAAAAGAATGGAATACCGCAAAAGATTTTAGAATATAAAAATACTTGAATTTCCTGCCTCCCAGCCTCCAGGCCTTGTGCTTTGAGCTTTTTCGCCTTCCAGTGGGAACACCGATTTAATTCCGTGCCAATAACACCGGTGCAGATCGATAACTTCTTAGCCCGGCGATTCCATTCCAGCTTTGGGCAAACTGCCCCATCGATTCCGAATGATATGATTAGCCCCAGTATCTAATTCGCAATTCAAGATTTGACACCCTCCACTGTTTTCAACCTTCTACGTTGACATTACTCTTTGGTTTCTTTAATATAGACAAGATCCCCAAGCTTTAGGCTACGGGTGACATTACCACAACGCTTCTAATTCAAATAAATAATGATATCGATATGGTACACATGAATCAACGATTGGCAAGGATCGTTATTGATCCAAATATTTGTTTTGGCAAGGCATGCATTCGAGGCACACGAATTTGGGTTTCTTTGATCCTTGATTTTCTGGCAAGCGGTATGACCAATGAGGATATATTGGCTGAATATCCTCAACTCGAAAAGGAAGATATACAAGCTGCTCTTGCATATGGCGCGGAAATGGCCCGGGACCGCTATGTTGAAATCCCTACCAAGGCGACGGGATGAAGTTCAAACTCGACGAGAACTTCGGAACGCGAACCCAAAGAATCTTCCGGGCAGCGGGTCATGATGTACAAACCGTTCGGGATGAAGGGCTGCAAGGAAGCTCCGATCAACATTTATACGATGTGTGCCGTTTCGAGCAGCGTTGTTTAGTAACGCTAGATCTTGATTTCGCCGACACGATTCGCTTCCAGCCGGTGCAAGGGGCCGGTATCGCAGTCATTCGCCTTCCCAGGAATCCAAGCCTACCTTTATTGGAACAGTTGGTACGGCAGTTTCTGGAAATGCTGACGAAAATGTCCATATCCGGAAGGCTGTGGGTGGTCGAAATTGGCCGTATCCGGGTGCATCAGGCACCAGAGGACGAAGATTAAAGCGCTCAGCACCAACAGCTCACTTCCAACTTTAGTTACTTCAGCAAACTTCTGGACCGCTGATTTATAATCAATAATCAAGCTTTGCCACCCAACCTGTATTTTTTCCTTTCAGCCTTGAGCTTTCAGCTTTGAACTCTTATTGCTTTCAGCTTTGAGCTTTATTGCCTCCCAGCTTCCCAGCCTCAAAGCCTTTTCCTTTCATCCTTGGCCTTTGACCTTTCTCGCCTCCAAGCCTTTGCTGCCAGCTTACGATACATCCCGCAACCCGATCAGCGTCCCCGATGATCCCGGATTTGATCCGAACCGGGACAACAACCTCTCGGTGAGTTTCCACAATCGATAGATGCCACTGGTCGCCAAGGGGGGGGGTTGAACACAGCGTCGGTTTCGATCGACGATGTCTCAGTCCGGCAGGGTAATACTTATGATGTTTTTCAGGTCACCTTGTCCTTAGCGGGTAATGATAAGATAAAACGGTTCACGATAGTTGCCAGAAGCGGCAGCGGACATATCGTTTAGCGCTTCACAGCAGCACTGAATATCCAATTTAGGGTTTCTGCTTCTTTATCGTTCTGCAATCCGACATCCATAAAAAAAATCATTCTTGACAAAGTCGATTTTTCAGAATATTTTTCTCTACAATTCAGGTATATCAGAATGATTGATGAAATTAGTTTAAAAATACTGAAAATATTACAGAAAAATGCCCGCATTCCCAATGTCGAGGTGGCGCGCCAGGTGAGCTTGGCCCCGTCGGCGGTTCTGGAAAGAATCCGCAAGCTTGAAAAGCAGGGAATCATCAAGGGGTACGAAGTCCGGCTCAATCCGGAATTTTTCGACAGAGGCCTGGTCGCGTTTTTAACCGTTAAAACCAGTGCAACTGCAAATGATGCCGCAATCGGCAAAAAAATAGCCCATCGCCCTAAAGTCCAGGAGGTTCATTATGTTGCCGGCGATGATGCTTTTTTGGTCAAAGTTAGTGGATCAGACCCTACTGAGCTCGATCGCCTGATCCGTGAGAAAATCAAATCCATTGACGGGGTTCAATCGATAAGCACGTCCATCGTATTTTCAACCTACAAAGAAACGTCGCAAATACCCATTGATGAAACCAATAAAAATGGCTAATCACTAAAAATGAAGGTGGTGAAAAAATATGACACCGAATACGTAACCGTAATTATGAATGGGAGCACTAAGAACGAAACGGGGGAAAAATGATTAGAATCAACGAAAGCTTTCTTAAACTGCAATCCTCATATTTATTTGCTGAAATTAAAAACCGGACGGCGGCTTTTCAGAACACATATCCGGATAGAGAGATCATTAAATTGGGAATCGGTGATGTCACCCGGCCGCTTCCCCAAGCCTGCATCCAGGCCTTTCACCGGGCCGTCGACGAGATGTCGGATTCAAAAACCTTTAAGGGCTACGGTCCCGAGCAGGGTTATGAGTTTTTGCGGGACAAAATTGCGGCCAATGATTTTCAGGCCCGTGGTGCCGATGTCGCGGCCGACGAAATATTTGTCAGCGACGGGGCCAAGTGTGACAACGGCAATATCCAGGAAATTTTTTCAACGGATATCAAGGTTGCCATTCCGGATCCGGTTTACCCGGTTTATGTCGACACCAATGTCATGGCCGGCCGAACCGGATCATATCAAGACGGCCGCTACGAGAATATTGTCTATCTGGAGGGAACCCGGGAAAATGGCTTTGTTCCGGCCCTGCCGGCTGACAAGGTGGATCTCATCTACCTGTGCTTTCCGAACAACCCCAGCGGCGCCACCATATCAAAATCCAAGCTCAAAGAATGGGTCGATTTTGCCAGGGACAACGAAGCCGTCATTTTATACGATGCCGCCTACGAGTCGTTTATCCGGGATGATGAACTGCCCAGATCGATATATGAGATCGAAGGTGCGCGGGAAGTGGCCATCGAGTTTCGCAGCTTTTCCAAAACCGCCGGATTTACCGGCATCCGCTGCGCCTTTACGGTGGTGCCGAAAACCTGCGTTGCGTATACAGGGGGTGGGACAAAAGTGCCCCTGCACGCGCTCTGGTACCGCCGCCAATCGACCAAGTTCAACGGCGTCTCCTATCCGGTCCAAAGAGCGGCGGAAGCCGCGTACAGTGAAGAAGGCAAAATACAGACCAAAGCGCTGATTGACTACTACCTGAAAAATGCGGGCCTGATCCGCCGTGAGATGTCGGCGCTGGGATTCGATTGTATCGGCGGCGAGAATTCGCCCTATATCTGGATAGACGGCCAATCAGATTCCTGGGAATTTTTTGACCGTCTGCTCGAAAAGGCCGGTGTGGTCTGCACGCCGGGTATCGGATTTGGCAAGTGCGGCGCAGGATATATCCGCATCAGCGCGTTTAATAATTATGAAAACGTTGAAAAGGCCATGGCGAGAATTAAGGAGGCCCTGAAGTAGGACGGCGGCAGTGGGCAGGGAACAGAGCGCGGAGAGCAGAGGCAGAGGGCATGGTGCGAGGCGTTTAAGGGATGAACTAATCGAGGTGATGTATTCTGCCTATATTTTGCTGACAGCATCAACCGGATGGACAGGATGAAGCCGGCTAAGTACACGATTTCACAAATACGGTAACGGATAATAATCTCACCGCAGAGATCGCAGCCTCCGGCCCATAGGGCCTAAGGCCTACGCCCCGGTGGGAGCACGCAGAGGTTATATCCGAAATAAAAAGGCCCCACGATGTTCTTTTAGTTTTTCTGGCGCAGCCAGCCTACTATTTGTTTTTCTCTGCGCTCTCAGCGAGCTCCGCGGTGAACAAAAATAAATCCGGAAAACGCATCAATAATTGTGAATACATGCAATAAGATAGCTTTCAGGCCTTCCGGCTTCCCGGCCTTCCAGCCAGATATAAATGAGCATATATGGTCATGTATGGACGAGAAGCCATCGAAGTCGAAAAAGAGATTCCATGGTGTTGCAGAATTATCGAACGTTTTAAGTATTTTAGCCAATCGCTTTTCCTGCTTGTTCAGGTACTGTTTGAGCTCCTTCAACAGCTGTGTCTGGCCGGGTACCCGCGCGGCTATGCTTACCCAATATTCACGCATATCTGCTAAAAACTTTTCAGCCGCTTGGACATACTCCGGTTTATTGCCTTCGGATTTCAGCCGCAGGCACATGTCATAAACGCCGTAATAGGCATCATTAAAGTGCAGGAGCATTTCGGCGACCGGCCGGCCATAGAATCGGGTCAAAGCTTTCCAGAGCGCAAGTTCCGGATTATAGGCCGCCGTGTTCCATTCATAATCGGCCACGGTCGCATATTTTATTTTGTAAAATTCGCTGGCGGCAGCACCATTGGTGTACATCTGCCGTCCGTCGTTGTATTTTTGGAACGCCTGCGGCCGATAGGTATCATAGGGTTCGAACAGGTTGCACAGGCGCACCTTGCCTGGGTAGTGGGCCGGATACCCGCCGTAATGCGGCGACTCGAGATTTCTGGCATACAGGGTATTGTCCCAAAACATGGGCCATCGGCCGATCAGGGATCTGATACGATTAAGGTCGGCCATATCAACGGACAGCGATCTGACCGTCGGGCCGGTCCAGATAATGGCAACCTCGGGCGGAATCTGAAATGTTAAATCGCTAAAATAATTTTCAGCCTTGCCCTGGCTGCGATCGATATGTTCATTTGAATACCAGGGCGGACAAAACTCCAGCCGGGTTCCCGGGTATTCGCGGTCGATCCATTGCTTCAATTCATTGATGACGTGGGCCTGGGCATTTTGAAGCGTCACAAAGCGCGCTTTATCTTCGACGGTAAACAGCGAATAGTTTTGCCGGTTGCTTCCGGTATGGGGAACCGAATCGTCCGCCAGCAGCATGATCGTCTCAGCGCCGGCGTCCAGCGCCGGTTTGTACAACTTTTTGAGCAGCGCGAGGCTTTGGGGACTGCCGTGGGTCCAGGTATATCTTAATTGGTCGCTTAAGTTTGCGGCGGATGTTTCGAATCCAAGATGCGAATAGGGATTGACCATCATCGCCAAACTCATCACGCCCCGCTCACGGCACCACTTACCCGCGTCTTGGATACCCTGGCGGTACAGGTCATCGACTTCATACCAGGTTGCACCCGGCCGGTTGAAGCCAAGATAGACTTTATTTAATTTAAAAAGGCTCAACCGCGCCAGTGAATTGAGATCATCTTCCAGCTCCTGCATATTCTGCCAGCCTTTAAACACGTAGGAGCGGCCCAGAAAATCCGGGTAATCGACAATAGTTGCACCATGATAAACGGGTTTTTCCGCATCAAAAAGTTGAATGGCCGTCGCAGCGGCATAGTATCTGGCAAGCGGTGTTTCGCCGTATAAAAACACAATCTGAGAATCACCGATCCGGGCGGTCTTGATCGCATACCCCTGGGGGTTGTCCTGCATCGCGTCCGGGGGAAGATGGGGCTGCACTTTTTTAAATACGTAATTCCGGCCGATACTAAAGACCAGTGCGTGCCTTTAAAATTTCATCGAAAGAATAATTGTCCTTGATAATCCGGATCCGGCTGCGATTGAATTCCGGCGCCGGCATCACCCGGCCCAAAACCGCGCGTGATTTTTTCCTGCAAGATTTTGGCGGCGGTATAGTCAGCTGCGGCCGGGTTTTGCGGCAGGACAATCACCGGCAGGTGAGAAATTCGGCAACGTTGAATCGTAAAAAATGATCTGATCTGTCTTCTGAATACGTCTGGGGAGTGGGAATCAGGCTTTCAGCCGGCGCAAGGGGTCTGTCGATATAAGGCTTCATGCGCTCGAGCGCGGTGAAATTCCATTTGGAGTAGCGGTAAGAAATATCGTCAAGCCACATGGCGCCGGTGCCTTTTAAGCCAAAGAACAGCCGCACATAGCGCGTATTGTCAGGGATATCGCCTTCGGAAAACGGATAATTATAGGTTCGTCCCCGCACCTGCCCCCAGGGGAAATCATCAATGGTCCAATAATTGGAAAACGAATAGCTCTTGTCCGAGTTATCAATCACTGATTTGCCGACCGGATTCCAGGCCCCCGCTTCGATGGGCTGCTTGTCTGCATCGAAAAATAAAACCTTGATCACGACGGCGTCATATAATCGAACGCCCAGACGGTGTTTGTTATTGGTAATGTTTTTTAATTTAATATGATATGAAAAATAATAGTTTCCCGGAATCACCGCGATGTAATCACTGATAACCCCTTCAGCCTCATCCAGTTCATTGGCCTTTTTTCTTAAAATCTTAACGGCCCGCCGGCCGGAATTCACCTCTTTTGCGGTAAAGTTCGCGGATTCATGATCGACCCACCTGACGTTGCGGCCCACCATTTTCCAGCCCTCGATCCGGCTCGAATCCCCGCTGGCGACTTCAAGGTCATGACCCGCTTCAAATGAAGGATTGGCAACCAGGTTGTCCTTCTCAAACTGGTTCAACCGAATGTCATAGGGGATGCTCAATGGTTCTGCGCTGGACCAGGTGGCGGTGGGGTATTTTTTTTGGGCATATTCAAAGGTTGAACAGGCACTAACGACCATAAAAACGCCTAGCAAGCACAGCTGGATAATTTTCATAGTAGCATTTTACCACAAGACGGGATTTGCATCAAAATTAGTTCTCGTGCGATTTAAATGCCATCAGATATTTCTAGAAATGCTGTGAGCAGCATCGATGCTGTTGGCAGCAACTTGCTTGAGCTCGAATGGAAATTTAGAAAATATTTTATAGGCCAAGACGTATAAAGCAATCGCGTCTTGCCAAACCCTGAGCTTTTTAAACCCTCGGTTGATGTTTTTTCGATCCATAATTGGTTTATTTCATGAATCACAATGGTTTTCAATGCGATGCAAAAAAGACCCAAAATTCCAGTATTCCATTGCTCCATCATTCCAATCGCACGACCTTGAGGCTCTCGACAGGTTGTGAGCGAAGCGAGCTAAGTTCACCGTTGATTTTAGGTGCCAAATGCAATTAACCCTGCTATATGTATGGCAAATACAATAATCAGCAGGGTTAAATTATGGATATAGCTATTTTTCAGCTTTTAAACCCTTGGCGGACAGGACGTTTACGATCAAATACGAGCCATGCTAAGATGAGCTGCTTCCCATCCTAAAATAGCCTTTTTCCGGGCGGCACCCCCGCCGTAATTGCCGAAATCGGCCGTCTTGCGGATCACCCGGTGGCATGGAATGATAAATGCGATGGGATTTTTGCCGACGGCACTGCCCACCGCCCGGGCGGCGCCGGGAAGGCCCACCTGGATTGCCACATCTTCGTAGGAAACCACCGCGCCGAATGGAATTTTGATCAGGGCTTCCCATACCTTGATCTGAAAATTGGTGCCGTTTAAAACCAGATGCAGCGGGGTGCGCGAGTTGGCAAATGACGGGTTGAATATCCGATCGACCAGCTCGCGGGATTCATCCGGATCTTCAACTATTTCAGCATGCTGCCAGAAATACCGCAACTCATTAAGCGGATCCTTGCGGTCCCTGTTTTTGACGAAAAAAAAGCCGCAAATCCCCCGTTCGGTAGTCGCCAGCAGGCATTCGCCAAACGGACTGGGATGAAAGCCGTACCTGATCGTCAACCCGTCTCCCTTGCTTTTATATTCTCCCGGCGTGACGGCCTCACAGTTGACAAATAAGTCGTGCAGCCGTCCGGGACTGGACAGGCCGGCTTCATAGGTTACATCCAGCAGGTTGACGGAATCCGCCAGCAGGTGTTTGGCATATTCTTTGGTCAAAAATTGTAAAAACCGCTTGGGACTGATACCGACCCAACGGCTGAAAAGCCGCTGAAAATGAAACTCGCTCAGGCCGATGTGGCCGGCAATCTCCTTTAAACCGGGTTGCGCGGAAAAATTCGTCTCGAGAAATTTGATGGCTTTTTCGATTCGATCATAATCTTCACTGGCCTGTATCAGGGCATCGGTTTTCATGGCATTTTACCTTTCTATGGGTTTAGGTGAATATACGCCAGCCCTGGCCGCGGCGCCACCCGATTCTTGCGTTTTTGAAACAAATATTTTCTATTGATGCCTAAACCTTATTACGTTAATAACGTAACATTAAAGACGTAATATCAAGAGGAGACGTTTTGAAAAATCCATTCCACCTATCATCGCAAAACAGGACTCACCGCATTATGAATTATTTTGGCGGACAGCTTCGGCACTTCAAAGAAGATTGTGGCAACGGATTTTAAGGATTCGTGCCAAACGTGAAAATGAAATTTGAATAAGAGCCCCCGTATAGATTTAACAGAAGGTCCGATCTTCAAAACGCTGATTCGGCTCGCCGTCCCGGTCACCATCGCCATGGTGATGTTTACCGTCTATCTGATGGTGGACCTGTACTTTGTGGGTCGCCTGGGCCCGCAAGCTTTGGCGGCGGTTTCCATTTCCGGCAATGCCTTTTTTATCCACCTGGGATTCTCCACCATTCTGGGAACGGGCGGTATGGCGCTGATTGCCCAGGCATTCGGCCGAAAAGATTACGACTATGCGGCGATGGTGTTTAAACAAAGCATTCTTCTGGCATTAATTGTCGGCGTTATCGAAGCGGCGACCGGATTGATGATCGCGCCGGCCTACATCAAATATTTAGGCGGCAGCGGCAAATCCCTCGAATGGGGCATCCAGTATTTTCAGATTTTTGTGATTTCATTTTTGTTCATGATTCTGCTGTACACCATCGGCAATTGCTACCGGGGCATGGGAAATACCAAGACGCCCATGATCATCATGCTGCAGGCCAATCTGATGAATATCGTGCTGGACCCCGTTCTCATTTTCGGCTGGCTGGGCCTGCCGGCCCTGGGTGTGCGGGGCGCGGCCCTGGCTTCGGCGATTTCTCAACTTTATGCCCTGGCCATTTATGGATATCTGATTTTTATCAAAGGCGCTCACATTGATTTAAAGGGGAAATGGCAACTCAGCTTGAGCATCATCCGCAAAAGCCTTTTTATTGGAATTCCTTCCGGCCTGAACCATTTTTTGCTGGCGGCCAACTTGTTGATCACCTTTCGGGTCATCAGCGGCTATGGAACCGCGGCACTGGCTTCGATCGGCATCGGGTTTCGAATCCTGCAGGCCATTTACATACCGGTCATTGCCGCTGCATCAGCTATGGCGGCCATTGTCGGCCAGAATTTCGGTGCTAACAAATATGAGAGAATTAGCGGTACTTTCGCAAGGGCCTGGTCGGTTTCCATGGTGTTTATGCTGGTTTGCAGTGTTCTTTGCCAGACGTTTCCGGAGTACTTGATTGCAATATTCAGCAACGATCTCGATGTTATCCGATATGGTGTGATATATTTAAGAGTCTTTTCGCTGGGATTCGCCATAGTCGGGAGCATCATGGTTTTCAATGCCGTTTTTCAAGGATTGGGTAAAACCTACCCCAGCCTAATCGGCGCGGTGGTGGACAACGCCCTTTTTGCCGGGTTGATATTTACCTTGCCTGTATATTTCAGCTGGGGTATTCAATCCATCTGGTGGATTAAATTAATCACAGCCGCAATAGAAATGGTCGTGGTCGCGCTATGGCTTAAGGCAGAGTTGCAGCGCACGCGCTTGCGGATATCCGGCGCTCTGCAAACGGCAGGGTAGACCCCAAAGGCTCAATACTGTTTGGATAGATAGCCTTATAAAATAGTAAAATCCCAATTAACAAGCACCAAAATTCAAATAAATCTCAAATAACAAACTTCAATATTATTATTCATTCAACGAACATCAGGGAGCTTTTTAAATGCATTTAAAATCGGCCACCTTAAATCCTGAAAAATATCCAACCCGGGACCACTATCCATTTAATTTGGAACTGTTCCAAAAAAGCCAGAATATCACCTTTACTTCACCGGTGACCTTCTTTGTGGGTGAAAACGGCTCCGGAAAATCCACCCTGCTGGAGGCCATTACGCGCAAGTGCGGCATCTATATCTGGCAGGGGATGCATCGGCCGCGCTTCAACGCCAGCCCGTATGAAAAAAGCCTCTACAAAACCATCGGCATAGAATGGACTAACGGCAAAAAAGTGCCCGGATCTTTTTTCGGCTCCCAGATATTTAACAATTTTGCCCAAATACTGGATGAATGGCTGACCATGGATCCGGGCTTAGCCGAGTATTTCGGCGGAAAATCTCTGATGGCCCAATCACACGGTCAGTCTTTAATGGCATTTTTTAAGTCACGACTGAAAATAAAAGGACTCTATCTGCTCGATGAGCCGGAAACCGCGCTTTCCCCCAAAACGCAACTGGTACTGTTGCAGCTGCTCAAAGAAATCAGTCAGACCGGTATCGCCCAATTTATCATTGCCACCCATTCACCGATATTGCTGGCCTGTCCCGGGGCTCGGATTCTGTCGTTTGATGAAATTCCGGTCCAGCAAATTGACTACCATGACACAAATCACTACCGGATCTATAAAGAGTTTATGAATAATCCAGCTAAATATCGGTAGACAGGAGTTTGGAGTGCAAGTATTAAAAAGATTGTTTCTGCTGCTAACCCCCTACTGGAAGACCATCGTCATCAGCGCGCTTTTGCTGGTCGGACGCGCCAGCCTGGAACTCGTACCGCCGCTGTTTCAAAGGGAAATCATCGATGAAATCATCACGAAGCGCAATCTGTCCTATCTGGGGATCATCATCACAGCTTTAATCGGAGCCTATGCGCTGAATCAACTGGTTCAAATTGGCGATAACTATGTCCGGCACGCCCTGGGAGAAAAATTTATTTTCGATTTGCGGGTTCGTCTGTATGCCTACCTTCAGAAAATGTCCCTGTCTTTTTTTGAACGCACATCGACCGGTGAGTTGATGTCCCGCGTCACCAATGACCTCAGTGCGCTGGAGAACTTTGTCACCCACGGCTCGGCCTTGACCGCCGTTGACTTTATGCGCCTGATCGGCGGTGCGATAATTCTTTTTGTGCTGGATTGGCGTTTGGCCGCCCTGGTGATGATCCCGGTGCCGATCCTGGCGGTGTCCTTTCGACATTATAACACCAAAATACGACCGGTTTATCGCCAGGTGCGAGCGCGCCTGGGAGACATCAATGCCAAACTGCAGGATAACCTTTCCGGCATTCGGATCATCCAGGCCTTCGCCCGTGAAGACATCGAGCATCAGCGCTTTTCTAAAGAAAGTGAACGCTATTATCAGGCGCGGGTGAAAGGAATCCGGTATTGGTCCATCTTTTTTCCAGCGATCCGGTTTTTCGGGGCGATGGGAACCGTCATCGTGCTGGCTTTCGGATCCATTATGGTCGTAAAAGGTCAAATGTCCCTGGGTACGCTGGTGGCCTTTATTGCGTATATTACTTCAATTTATGATCCCATCAATCGTCTGACGGAAGTGGACAATATTTTTCAGGAAGCCATCGCCGCCGGTGAACGCATCTTCGAGTTGCTGGATGAAACAATGGAGGTCAAAGACGCTCCGGATGCCATCGAATTACCCGTTATCCGGGGTGAGATGGTTTTCGACCGGGTCCATTTCAAATACGGCAGCGGCGAGCAAGTATTGCATGCCATCAGCTTTAGCATGGCACCGGGCGAAGTCGTAGCCCTGGTAGGTCCCAGCGGAGCCGGTAAAACCAGTATCGCCAACCTGATCTGCCGTTTTTATGATCCCGTCCAAGGCCGTGTCTCGGTCGACGGCTACGATTTGCGCAACATCAAAATGACGTCATTACGACGCCAGGTGGCGGTGGTGTTGCAGGATTCATTTCTTTTCAACAATACCGTGGCCGAAAACCTGCTCTACGGCAAACCGGATGCCACCGAAGATGAGTTGATTGCCGCCGCCAGGGCCGCCAACGCGCATGATTTCATCATGCAATTACCGGATGGTTATGGCACCGAAATCGGTGAGCGGGGAGTCAAGTTAAGCGGCGGGCAAAAGCAGCGTCTGGCACTGGCGCGGGCGATACTGGCCGATCCGCGCATCTTGATTCTGGATGAAGCCACCTCATCGGTGGATGCTGAAGCCGAATACCTGATTCAGCAGGCCCTGGAGAGAGTACTCCAGGGCCGCACCGCGCTGATCATCGCGCATCGCCTGAGTACGATTCGCAATGCGGATAAAATTATTGCCCTTGATCGCGGGCGCATCGTCGAGGTGGGCAGCCACGAAGAATTGATGCAGCGCAACGGGCTCTATAGCCAGCTTTATCAACGCCAGATGGAACTGACAACCACCTAAATAATCCGCTTAAATAAGAAACTAATGAACATCGAATATTGAATTCTGACTGTCATGAGCTTTTGGTCGAACGGTCCATTTTATAAAGAATCGAGCGAAGCGATTCCACCCTTCGATATTCGATATTCTGCGGTTCTGCTGTACGCTTTTTATGTAGTTTCAGATGAGGTGTTTAAGGAATGAAATCAGAAGTTCAGATTTTACCGATCAGCCAGAAAAGCAGCATCCCGATGACGACGGTCCCGCCCAATGATTTGGTAACGATTGCAAACAAAAAAGTCGGTACAGCTGCCATCAGCTCGGGCCGCATTAAATCCAGGGTCCGGGGCACACCGCCGGTAACCAATTCCGGCAATAACAGCGCACTGAGAATCGCCGCCGGAATCAGGTCCAGCCATTCAACCAGCCAGGAAGGAAGGTTGCGGTTTGTCAGATAAACCAGGGGCAGCCAGCGCGGCAAAAATGTCGCCAGTCCCATACCGAATATAACTGCCAGATACTCGCTTGACACCATCCTAACGTTCCTTTCCCATACCGATCCGCTTCTTCAAAACCACACCGATGGCGGCAGCGGTCATCGAGGCAATCACAATGTATGAATTTCCCGGTATGATCATCGACAGCAGCACCGCAAATATTCCGGCGATTATGGCGGTGATGACATAAATCAAACCTTTTAACTGAAATACGAGCAAGCAGATGAACATGGCAACCAGGGCATAATCGATACCGAAGGCATGGGCCGGAATAAATTGTCCGCTGAATCCTCCGAGTACCGTCGTTATGAACCAGGTTAAATTCGCCGTGTAATTCGTCACCAAGGCCGAATTTAAATCCCAATCGGACTCCCTGAATCGGGTGAGATTGACGGCGAAACTTTCATCGGTGACGCCATAGGAAAAAAAAGTAAGTTTTGTCCGATCTGAATTTTTTAAATAAACCGCCAGGGCCGAGCTCATTAAAAAATGCCTTAGATTAACAATAAAGGCGGTTGCCACGATTGAAGCCATCGAAGCCCCGGCGGATAGCATCGATACCGCAATAAACTGGGAGCTGCCGGCAAAAACGATGACGGACATCAGCCCGATTTCCAAAGGCGTCAATCCCGCCTTTTGGGCCAGGACCCCAAAGGCCAGGCCGATCGGTGTATAGCCTAAACAGATCGGCCAGGCAGCAGACACGCCCCGGTTTAGGGTAGATTTTCGACCGACGCGGCCCCTATTTTTCTTCAATTTTGCGGGATTCATTCAATCAACCAAGTTTTGCCACCGGATTTTTAAAACTGCACGGGACAAGAGCCGCGCACTTGCCGCAGACGTGGGTGCTTTCCGGAAGATCAGATAAGCAATCGAGCACCCGCCTGTTTTCAATTAGACGATCCCAGCAGCGCCGCCGGTCAAAGTCATCCTGGGTGAGGGCCTCGACGGGACAGGCGGCGATGCACTGGCCGCATTCCTTGCCGGCTTT
This sequence comes from uncultured delta proteobacterium, assembly GCA_963710795.1. Classification (GTDB taxonomy): domain Bacteria; phylum Desulfobacterota; class Desulfobacteria; order Desulfobacterales; family JAFDCJ01; genus JAFDCJ01. The sequence continues at coordinate 13,441 of CAVQBT010000064.1, read as the reverse complement.
AAGCAGGCAGGCCTCGTCGGTTTCGATCAGCGGGTGGTCTCCGAGTTCAACCTCGCTGACCAAGCTTCCCAGACGACCGGTGCACCCGACGGGGGTGATCAGCAGATGATTGACGCCAAACCGCCCGAGGTTCACCAGATAGGCTAAGTGTTTGTGGGACCAGCGCGCCATCAGCTTGTCTTCGTTGAAATTGTGGGTGGCCGGGGTCAGGCCCGATTTATATCCGTTTTCCAACAAAAATTTGCTCAGGGCCTGAGCCAACCGTTCGATGAGATCATTGGTTTGAACATAAGCGACCCCCCAGTTTCGGTCGGGCCAGCGTCCTTTTTTATTTGCTTTGACCAGCTCTTTGGTAAAAGGAAGGTAAAACACGATCACCGATTTGGCCGTCGGCAGAAGATCCCCCGGATGAAGATGATCATCGGCCGCTATCTGCGGCAATTGATCAAACCGCTCATCAATCGGTGCCGCCGTCAGCAGCGGCGTCTGCCACCAGCCGTTGGTTCCCAGACGATCAGGTTCTCCATTTACATATTGCCTGGCAAATTCACGTAATTGATCGACGGTAATTGAATCGGGCATGATTGCAATGGTCTCCTTTTTCAAATTCCTTAGGCATCCCGGCTTTCCAGCTTCCCGGCTTTCTGGCAATTTGTGCGCAGATTTTATCAGGATCAATTATGTATTCAGAAATGAATCGAATTTCAACAAAATTACATTCGTATCCCATAATTTCCAATTTGGACGTAAACTTAACGCAGGGGGTCGGATTGCCTGGCCGGCAAAATAGAGAATTCAAAACGACCTATTCACCAGACTAATCATCATGTTCGATCAAGCAAGAAACTATAAGAGGTCAAAAGGAGTATCGCAACGTCATAAATAATTTCGACTGGGTTTGGAAGACTGAAATGAATACAGGATCACTAAAATAGGGATTGACAATGGATTGAAAGTTGTCGGATAAGATTAGTACCTTAAATGATCGCAATCAAAATAGGATACGTATTTATTTATTGGAAAGCAGCATGATATTGACGATCATGGCTGCCGCGCTCTTGTTTGCCTATGTCTCCTCCGATTTATATGCCACCCAGAGCCTGGGTGAACATTTGATTTAGAAAGGATCTACAGGATTGTGCTCTTGGGTAGGGTGATATGCTGTTAATCCAGTTGATCCTGTCAAAAAGATTAAATAGGCACAATACCTTAATTCGATGTTCATCATTTTCTCATTTGATCAGACTGGGCCCTTGCGGCCAGGGGTGGCGCTGACACCTGAAACCTGAAACCTTCAGTTTTTTAAAACATGCTGTCAGAAAAACGGCAATAAGGGCCAAAGCCTGAAGAGGGAAGCTTTATGGAAGGTGTATCACTCGGAGAATGTTTTTCAAAAGCCTTTTTAGCCCGCAAGGACAAGCCGGCAATCACTTTTTTAAGAGACGGCCGGGTAGAGACGGCAATGTCCTATTTAGATCTGGAGCGGGATAAAAACCGGATGGCCCATGTTTTCCAGAGCCTGGGGATTGAAAAAGGAGACCGGGTTATATTGTTGATACCGAAATCCTTATTCTTTGTGGTGGCTCATCTGGCTTTACAAAAGATTGGCGCCATCGCCGTGCCCTTGAATCCGGGATTTAAAAAATCCGAATTGGCGTATCTGTTTCAGGATGCCGGGGCCAAGGTTATTTTATCGGATCCTGGTAAAGCGTCACTGATCAAGGAAATAGATCCCAACCTCATCAATCTGATCGTCGATACCCACAAGCCTTACCAGGACATCGAAGTTTTCCACAAGGCTTCGGAAAATACAATCCCGCTTGACATCCACTCAAATGACCCCGGTCTCATTATTTACACCTCGGGCACCACCGGTAAACCCAAAGGCGCGGTTTTGACCCAGCTGAATCTGATTCATGATGCCCGCAATATAATTAAAAACTGGGAAATCTGCGATTCGGATGTGCTGTGTCATGCCCTGCCGCTTTTTCATGTTCATGGTCTTTGCTTTGCCCTGCAGACAGCGTTGTTGGCCGGCGCCCATGTGGTCATGCTGGATTTATTTTCCGCTCGAAGAATTATTGAGACCCTGGAAAAAAAAGACGGACCCCGTGTGTGCACCGTGTTTATGGCCGTGCCGGCTATGTACGCTAAATTGATGGACTATTTAGGCAATGAAAGACCTGACTTTGGACACATGCGCTTGTGGACGTCCGGCTCCGCACCGCTGCTGGCCGCCGATTTTGAGCGTATCCACCAGATATTCGGCCAACAACCGGTGGAAAGAGAAGGCATGTCGGAAACCGGCATGAATTTTTCAAATCCTTTGCACGGCAAAAAAAAGCCGGGATCCATCGGCCTCCCCCTGCCGGGATTGGAAGTTCGCACGGTTGATCCGGCAACCGGCAAGGATGTCAAACCCGGTCAAACCGGTGAATTCTGGCTCAAAGGGCCGGCCATTACCCCGGGTTACTGGCGCAAACCTGATGAAACCGCAAAAGCTTTCGAACAGGGCTGGTTTAAAACCGGCGATCTGGGCAACATTGATACGGACGGATACTACTACCTCACGGATCGCATTAAACACATTATCATCTCCGGCGGCGAAAATATATCGCCCAAAGAAGTTGAAGCCGTCATCAACCAGGTTGAAGGGGTGGTGGAATCTTCAGTAGTCGGTGTGCCGGATAAGAAATGGGGCGAAAAAATCGTCGCGGCGGTGGTTAAAGAACCCGACGCTGATGTCAGTATCGATGATATTCAAGCCATGTGCAAACAGCACCTGCACGACTGGAAATGTCCCAAAAAGATAAACCTGGTAAATGAGTTGCCGCGCAACACGATGGGCAAAGTGTTAAAAGAAGCGGTCAAAAACCTGTTTTAAGCGCACATCGTTCATTCGTATTGAAAAAGCAATTTCCTATCTTTAATTTTAAATTCGTAACAACTGATTTAACAATGAGGCGCAACTCCCAATGCCCTTCGAAATCATCGTCATTCCCCCTAAGCTGAAGTTCTTTCGTCGGTTCAAACGGGTGCTCGCCACGTTGCTGGGCGTGGTCTTCGTAATGGCCGGACTCGCCGCTTCGAGTTTGCCGCTTATCTTTGTCGTCGTCGTGATTGCATCAGGATTCTCACCCACAATTGACTTTCCCGATACAAAACCGGATCAGGCGGTCATTTTTCTGACGGCGACCGTTTTCGCAGCGGTCGGTCTATGGCTGGGTATCAAACTTGTTCGCGGCCGTCGAAGACAGGCGTTGTTTTTGCGTCGCTTTGGATACGATAGGGCCACCGAAGCGCTGAGCTTCGCAGTAACTACCGCAATGGGGCTGCGCTGGCGCCTGGTAACCCTTGACGACAGCGCGATAGCACCGATATCCGGGTCAAAGGGAAAGGGACGTTTGGCGGGTGTTTTTATATGGATTGCGCTCATCCTGGTCGTGGCAGGACTGTTCTGGCTCTTTGGGGGCGGGCTAACAGACCACCTGGGCGGCATTACCGATGCGTACCTTGCGGAAGGCAGCGGTGCTGGTTTCAAAGAGATGGTGGGACGAATTTTCGGCGCATTCATTATAATGCTTATCGTAGGATTACTCATTGGCGGCTTTGTACTGCTTTTCGTCGCGTTCTTCGGCGCGACGGCGCTTTTTTCGTGGCGGTCATATCGGTCGTATAAAAAGGCTGAGCTTGAAAAGCTAACCTTTATTGAGCGGCCGGAACAAATAAAACCGGTCGTAAAAAAGATGTTGAAGATAAGCAAAAAAATTCTGGCACCGCGACTGGTCGTCGTGCGCGTCGCCCACGAGATTTGGAAAGACGTCGTCAGCCAACTCGCAGCGGCCTGCGCGGCCGTGCTGATCGATGTTTCCGAAATCGGAGAGGGCTTGTTGTGGGAGATCGAGAACCTGAAAGCACAACATGGCCACCAGTGGATACTGGTGGGCCAGCACGATGCACTCATCCGGCTTGTCGACGTCAGCGCAACAGAGGGTAGTGCAGAGCGGCGCCTGGCCGAACTGCTCGACGGCACCAGGATTCTCGCCTATACCGGCGACAAGCCGAGGCAGATGAAACAATTTGCCAAGTTACTGCGCGCAAGTATGGATAATAGATAGGAAGACATAGGCGGTGGCGTCTTCATACCTGACATACCGTGAAGATGGAAACGGATGGATTTCTCTACATTCTTGATCGCAAAAAGGACATGATCATATCCGGTGGTGAAAATATATTTCCGGCGAAAATCGAAGATGCCCTGCTAAACCATCCCAAAATCGCCGACGTGGGTGTTATCGGCTATCCGCATGAAAAATGGGGCGAAGCCGTCAAAGCCATTGTGGTCGTCCAAGGTGGACAAACACTGACCGAAGAAGAACTGATCGGGTGGTGTCAGGGGAAAATCGGGAGATTCAAGATTCCCAAATCCGTAGTGATCACGGATGCGATACCCAGAACGCCAACGGGTAAAATACTGAAGACGGAATTGAGGAAAAAATTCAACTAAATTGAGAAAAATGCTAAATCTATTTGCGGCTATAATCTGTCAGTCGTGTTTTCTAGGAGCCGTGGCGGGTTGATGCATATTGATTATTCCGAGGGCCAGCAGAATTCCTGCTGTGACGGCGATCATGCCGATCCAGGCCGGCAGGCCCGGCATCTCCTGCAGGAGCGGAATAGCCGCCAGCGCAGCCACGACCGGTACCGCGGAGAGAAATACCGACGTCGTGCCGGCTCCCAGATGGCGAACGGCCACATTAAGGCAGGATATGCCCAGCACACTGGGAACCAGACCCTGATAAGCACCCTGGAGTAAAATTTCGGATTTGGGAGCAACGGCCAGGTTGCTGTCCAGCAACAACCACCAGATTGGGATATAGACGGCAGCGCTGACAATGGTTACTGAAAAAAGAACCTGCCCGGGGGTTATGGTCCAGACCCGGTTGGCAACCATAAACAAAGCGAACAGGGAAATTGCAGCCAGGAATAGAAAATCGCCGACCCAGGTCATGCCGCCGCTTGAGGATAGAAAACCCTCATAACCGACCAGGACGACACCGATCAGGATGACACCCAGGCCCGCCAACTGAGAAGACCGGATACGCTGGCCAACCCAGATCCAACCGAAAAGGGTGGCGAATGCGGGCAGGCAGCCGTTCAGAAAAACTCCGCCATGGGCCGCCGGGGCGTAGGTGAATCCGGAATAAGAAAGCAGCGCATAAGGTATCCCGGCGGTTAAAGTCAAAACCAATACCCGCAAGGGAGTTAGACCCCGCCAGGACCGTCGCCAGATAATATAAGGCAGGGCCACTGCCGCCCCGACGCAAAACCGGAATCCTGCGACATCGTAAACGGTCAGACTGTGGGTTACCCCCAGTCGGCTGACGACGATCCAGCCCGACCAGAAAAAAACGACGCTGATGGCAGCGGCCGCGCCAATTAAAAAGTTGCTATTTCTCATATCCAAAAGGTTACAGCTGCCTTCCTAAATATTCTTCCAGACGCGATAGAGCATCAGGGAAATTCTTGCGTCCAAAACCGATGCGAAAATGATTGCCCTGGTCCTCGTACAGGGTGCCCGGCAAAAGGAGCACACCGGCATTTTTCACCAGATCTTCGCAAAAACTATTGACGTCTTCGCCGATCAGTTGTGGAAATCCGATCGAACCGGCCTGGGGCCGCTGCCAGACAAACCGATCGGCGTGGCGGGCAAAGAAGGGACCCAGCAAGTCCAGATTGCCGGCTATAATTTCCAGATTACGCGCTGCCAGTTTCGCTCTATGCCGCAGGGCCAGTTCAGCCAGAAATTCGCTCGGGGCGCTATTGCAAATCGTCGTGTAATCCTTTAAAGCCGCCATCCGGCCATAAATATCTGTGTTTTGGGTTGCGATCCAACCGATGCGCAGTCCCGCCAGGCCATAGGTCTTTGACATCACCCCGAGAGATACGGTGTGCGCGCCCAGGTCACAGGCGGCCGGCAGCCGATCCGCCCGGCGGTATTCCGATTCACGATAGACTTCGTCAGAAAATAGGATGATCCCTTTATCCAGGCAAAAGCGAGCTATTTGCTGAAACGCATCCGGCGGCATCAGATAGCCCGTCGGGTTATGGGGCGTATTGATGATGACGGCTTTCGTATTGGGACGAAGGTATTGGTGCAGTTCATCCAGATCGAGCGACCAGCCTATTTCTTCACGGGCCTTCCAAAGTGTCACCTGACAGCCGATGCTGCGGGCAACTTCGAAAAGTGATTGATAGCAGGGCCAGTGAACGATGATGTGATCCGTTGCATCAAGAGCCGCGTGCATAAACAGAAATATCGCCTCTTCGGCACCGGTGTGTACCAGCACCTGCTGCGGCGCGATATTGTCGTATAAATTACAGATTTCCCGTTGCAGTGAAGGGCTGCCCAGGGATTCCGTATACCCGAGCCAGTGCTGATGGAACCGTTTGGCTGCATCCGGCTCGAATGCCAGTAAATCCTGGATCGAAAATGACTCGCAGTCCGAGGCGCACAACACATATTTCACGTTGAATTCATATTGGGCAAAATAGCGTTCGAGTTTAAAAGCCGGCAATTGCATTGAGCTAATATCTCCGGTTGAAAAAAATATTTTTATGTCCGGTTATCGATAAAAATTGAGCTATAAGATAGCGGAAGCGGCTCGTGCCTGTATCCCAATGATCTTCAAGCGGGGCAGCCGCAATCATCCAATTTTGCGACTGCAAGCCGCTCCCGCATATTTTGCTACTTCCTACAACAAGTTTAAATGGATTGAGCAAAGCGATACCACAATTCTTCAATCTTCATTCTTCGACACTTTAGGCATTTTTATTGTCATAGCTTCCCCTTGATCACCCGCTCATATTCCGGAAAATACTGACTGATAACCGGCAGATCGAAGCTGCGCAGGATGCTGGTATTGCTTTCGCGGTCAAGCAGAAATTCAAATGATTTTTCCACCAGCGCTGCCGGCGTTATGCGCTTGCCGGTCAGTTTTTCATAATAAGACGATTTCAATGTCACGTTGTGAGTCGTTTTTGTGCCCGCTTCAACGATAACTTCAAAGGTGGTGCTATCGATCGGGTTAACCGTAATCATGATTCTTTCCTTAATTCAGACTTAGTGCTGCGGTAGATCCGAATCCTGGCTTTTTCGAGCGTTGCCAGGCCATTTTTTAGGGCCTCGTCAATAAGGGGCATGAATTTTTCTATTTTATCATCGGTGTCAACAATCTCGATAACAATGGGAAGGTCCGATGAAAGCCGCAGAAGTTTGGCGGTATGCAGACGACTGCTGGCGCCATACCCCAGCAGGCCGCGAAACACAGTTGCGCCAGCCAGTCCGGATTCGCGGGCCTTTTTGACAATCCATTCATACAATGGTTGCTTTTCGAATTTGTCGCTTTCTCCGATAAAAATTCGCAGGAGCTGACCTTCTTCGGGTAGTGTCATGGCTTACCTCATATATATCGGATTAAATTAAAACCAAGCCAAACAGCTGATATCCCGACGATAACCTGTATCAGCACATTGGCCAGAACCGCTAAAAATGCACCGTCTCGCAGTAACGCGAAGGTCTCGAATCCAAATGTTGAAAATGTCGTAAATCCGCCGAGTAAGCCGATCAGCAGAAAAACTCTCATTTCCGGGCCGAGCAGATTGCGCACCTCGGCCAGCCCGCTGATGAAACCAATCAATAGACATCCCAATATATTGACCACTGCGGTCCCAATGGGAAAATAAAGCTTGGGAAAAATCTGATATACCGCGCCGGACAGCAGGTAACGCCCGATGGAGCCGAAAAAACCACCCGCGCCAACAAAGAATAGATTCAGCAATGCAGTTCTCATCATAGCATTCGGTTACAGTTAAATGAGCTTATACCGGTTAGGTTAGAAATTCAGGATCGCACCGCGATGGCAATACCGGCGGCAACCATGACCCCGCCGGCGGCTCGATTGAGCCGCTTTACCGCCCGCCCGTTGGTAAAAATTTTGCGCGCCCGGTTGGCCAAAAAGGCGTAGGTGCTCAGAACCCCGCTTAAAACCAACGCGATAATCGCAATCACCAGTGCCAGATCGATTATTGTGAGAGCGGATAAATCAAGGAATGTCGGCAGAAAGCCGCAATAAAAAAGAATGACCTTCGGATTGGATAATGTGATGACGAGGCCGCTGACGAAATTACCCCAATTTGATCGGGTGGCCGAATCTTGTTGGCGTTTAACAAGCTCGGGTTTCTGAAGCCATATTTTAATACCCAGCCAGACCAGATAAGCACCGCCGCAAATTTTCACAATAAAAAATAGATTGCCCAGAACCCGGGCCACCATGGAAAGACCAAATGCAGCAAACAACAAGAATATGATGTCGCCCAAGACAATGCCCCAGATTACGGCCAGGGCGGGACGAAAGCCCGATGCCATGGCCCGGGCGGTCGTTGCAAAAACCCCGGGTCCGGGGCTGGCTGCCAAAACGAGCATGGCCGCTGCAAATCCGAATGCCGAATAAAGTGTCAAAAAGACCTCCCCTAGAATTCGTTAATTTGTCCAAGACTGGTTGACTATCTGTTAATATAGTTGAACTAATGTCCTGCACTTTATCAAGTTTTAATCGAAATGCAATTTAAAAATATGCATTCAGCGAAAGAATATAATTATTAGCATCGGAATGCGAAAATAGGTGATGGAGATATTTTATTCGATTGGATTTGTCCAGCGCAACGATTGAAAGCGACTGAAATCATTGTCTGTTGAATAAAGACGTGCACCATGTTCAATGGATAGAGCGGCAAGATGAGCATCGGACGTTAAATTGGCCGCAACTCCAAGGGGCATAAGAAGTTCTTTGAAAATTGACCAGTGTTGATGTGACGGTACAATAGTCAGAGACGGTGGCTGTAGGAGCCAATCGTTAACAGAGTCTATAGCAACCTCAGGTATTAGTGGCGTGGGCATAATTCTGCCGTTTGTAACAATTCGCAGAAAGCCTAAAATGACGACCCAGGCAAAACCGAAAGGTTCCTCACTTGACAGGGAATCCTCAAGCCATTTCTTTGCCTTAGAATGATGAGGAGCGTCTTTATTGATAGCATAAATCAACAAATTGATATCGACAATTTTCATTTACGTAACGAAAGCTTCCGTGCGATTTCTTCTGATTCCAAATGATCTGCAAGATTCAGTGCATGGTCCAGGTTTGCACTGGGCGGATATCCAAGAGAATAGGACTTGCACTTGTAAGGCTTTATCTGCTTGGGTTTATCTATATGCTCTAGACCGGCTCTGATAGCTTTATTGACGACCTCTTTGAAAGGAGATGCTGTCTTGTGGGCTTTCTCCCGCAGTTCTCGCACCAAATCATCATCTAGGGTTAATGTTGTTCTCATAATAAGCATCATAGCATCAATTATAGAGTTGTCAAGTCATCATTATAATAAAAGAGATGGTGTTTATATGCCTTCCAGATCAGAGTTATAAGATAAAAATTTCGATGTAAACAATAAAAAAAACTAAGCGAAACGCTTAACTTTTTTTTATGTTGCAGGTTATCGATTCCATATCACGATACCCGGACCATGCGGAACCCAAAAAGACGCTGGCAGCATTTTCGTGCTTTCCTGTTTTCGTGCTTTCGTGATAAATAAATATTTTCGATAAATGCTCGGTTAAAACGGTTGAACCTCCAAAGAAGAGGCCTGATATGATCATCCTGATGAATTCATCCAAAACTTTAGACTTTCAGCAAAAAGCCAAGATATCAAAACACACGATTCCCGAACTAAAAAAAGACGCGGACCTTCTCGTGAAAGATCTCAGGCAACTTTCAACGACAGATTTTTCAAAACTGCTGAAAACCAGTAAAAAACTGACTAAATTGAATGTCGAGCGCTATGCCGACTGGCAAACTCAGGTGAAAGAATCGAATGCCAAACAGGCTCTGCTGGCGTTTAAGGGAGACATCTATTCAGAGATGGAGGTTGATGATTACAAAATCAAAGATTTCAATTTTGCCCAGAAACATGTGCGGATTTTGTCCGGCCTGTATGGAATTTTGCGCCCCCTGGACCTGATTCAGCCCTATCGTCTGGAAATGGCCACCAAACTGGCAACTACCAGGGGAAAAAATATGTATGAATTTTGGGGAACAAAAATTAACGAGATTTTAAAGGCACTTCTGAAGCAGGAAAAATCAGATACCCTGGTGAACCTGTGCTCCATGGAATATTTCAAAGCGATAAAATCAGACCATGTTGGACGCCAAAGTGATTACACCGGCTTTTAAGGAATTCAGGGACGGTACCTATCGGTTCATAACGCTCTACGCCAAGAAAGCGCGGGGAATGATGTGCAATTATATCATCCGAAACCAGTTAAAAGAGGCGAATGATCTAAAATCTTTTGATGTGGAGGGCTACCAATTTAATAAAAAAATATCATCGGATGAGGAATGGGTCTTTACCCGGGTGAAATAGTTAAAAGTTATTGGTTAGTAGTTAGTGGTTAGTAGTTTAAAAGGATGGAAATTAATTTTTTTATGTCTCTCGTGGTCGAATCATAAAACCAGGCCGTCCGACAATCCTAATAACGATTAACCAATAACAAATAACGTCTATTGGAGTGCTTTTCACTCGATGGACGGTTACAAATACCATTGACTTTATGATTCTACGGTTGGTGCGCGGCCTTTTTTTTCATCCGCGGCCGACAAACGGCATGCTGACCGGCAGCACAATGCTCTCCAGCAGGTTTACCTCGGGCGGCAAGGTCGCAATCGTTACGGCAACCCGCGCCAGGTCGTCCGGGGACATGACCCCTTCTTGACGGGCGATTTGCTCGCGACCCTGCCAGATCGGTGTCGCGGTATTGCCCGGGTGCAGGATACTGACGGCTATCCCGTAGTCACGAACATCAAGGGCCAGGGACCGCGTCAGACCCTCCAGGCCGAACTTTGAAGTGGTGTAGGCTGCAGCGTGTAAACGCGGCACTTTGGCCGATACGCTGCCGATGTTGATAATGCGGCCGGAACGTTGCGGCTTCATAATTTTGAGGGCTTCGCGGCTGCATAGAAATGCCCCGGTCAGGTTGACACCGATCACCTGCTGCCAGACTTCCAGGCTCAATTCATCCGGCGGGGCCCCTTTGGAGAGGCCGGCATTGTTTACCAGAATATCCACCCGGCCAAAGGTCGCAACCGTCTGCTGAAAAAGGTCGACGACCTCCTTTTCAACGGTCACGTCCGTCGGCACAACGCTTACCCGGCCGCCGGCGTTGCGGATGTCAGCGGCGGCAACCTCTAGCTTTTCCCGACTGCGCGAGGCCAGCACCGTAACGGCCCCTTCGTCAGCAAATGCGGCCGCGATACTTTTGCCGATGCCCGTACTCGCTCCGGTTATAACCGCAATAATATCATCTAGCTGTCCCATCTATCGATCCTCCTGATTGATCGTAAATTAATATTTTCAGATTCCGTATTTTACGTTTAAAATGAGTCAACCTATTTTGCCACTATCGATGTCTATTGGTGCCAAATTGAGGAATTGAGGAACTGGGGGATTGAGGGATTAAAGGATAAAATCAATAAGTTAAAAGAGATAGAATTCCTTCAATTCCTAAATTTCTAAATCCCAAAATTCCTGAATTAGAGCCATGCCCCAGGTCTTCAGTTTTAAGGTTTGGCCAGCATTTCTTCAACAAGCAGATCCCACTCCTGCGCAAGCGGTATGTCGGGTCGCGCCCGGCCGGCCCTTGCGTACCAGTAGTCGGCATTCCACAAAACCCCCTCCTCGCGGTGCAGGTAGGCATGGACGGCGCTGCCCTGCTTAGTTGGGATATCCTGGGCAATGGCGTGCGCGGTATCCCAATCGCCCTTTTTGTCCCACCAGAGGGAAATCAATGTCTCACAAAGCCCGGCCGATGGTTGATCATCCTCGACACTCTTGATAAATTCGTCATAAGTCATAACAACTCCTGATAGACTATAATTATCTTTTCAACATCCTTTGATAGCTGCGAACACCAGGCAACCGCGGATAACCAAAACCGCTCCAAATCGGCAAACCGGGAAGCAAGTGTCTCCGGCTTCTCAGCGAACACTTTAACCGTGAACGATGAACCTCGCAAAATAGGTAAAAGTCTCCGCACTATCGCGCCCGGATACCGCCACCGATGCTGGCATCCGGACCCCAGAGGAAGGGCGTATTGGGCATAACCACAATCTGGTTATCGCCGACAAACTTTACGCTGGTGCCTCTAATCGCCGTATACATGATGCCGACTTTAGCTCCCCTCGGATCCAAAATATCGGCGCCGAACTTATAATAGCCGTAATCCTCCCAGATCCAGCGCGTCATTTCTTTGAATTCCGCCGTATCCGGCGATACCTCCCGCCACATATTCGAATCCATTTTATATTTAGGCTCAATTCCAAAAATGACATAGGGTTCGGAGTCGCCATAGTAGTAATATTCATAATTCAGCGGTACCTGATTGGATTCAAATGCCTGCTGAACCTGGGCATCCCACTTGAGGCTTCCATAATTAGCAGTGCAGCCGGCAAACAGCGTCAGGGTAAATATGACAAGGCCGATTGGCATAAACTTGTTTAACAATTTATACATATTCTTTTTGGGGCTTTCTTTCATGATTTCTATCCTCCCGGCGAATCGGAATCGATTCAGGCTTCCTTTTTATTTATGAACCGTTGTTCAAAATATAGAGTCAGTTTACGGCAAAAAGCTACAAAAATTTAGACCGACGGTTAGTCGGGATTGCAGCATGCTGCTGACACGTCATTATAAAATCTGAATAGGGATAACCGCTATGTGGCGGATTCATATTTATTGATGAGTCTGCGAATCGTGTCTTGCGAAAATCCTCTGGCGTAGAGAAATCGGTAGATTTTGTCCCTTCGTTTCTTCAGATCACTTTCCCGTTCAAAGCGCTTGATATTTTTTTGCAATATCCGCTCGGCGCCTTGCGTCTCATCAATGTCGGATTCGATCTCGCCAAGAATATTTTGAATCCGTTGGCCCTTGAGTCCTTTCTTGTTCATCTCGTGGCGAATACGGTTTAGCCCATGGCCTTTTCGAATCATCTGGTTGATATATACGCGGGCGGTGCGTTCATCATTAATATAATCCAACCGTTCACATTCCGAAACGGCCTTTTCGATATCTTCCGGACTAAAGCCCCGCCGTTTCAGTTTCCGGTTAAGCTCGGATTTTGAGTGGTCCCGGCCGGTCAGGATACGCAGGGCGGTATTGAGCGCCTTCGGGTAGCCGCCCAATAAGATATTGGGGTTATCGCTGGTTTTTGGTTTTTGGCTGTAAGTCACTGGCAATGGTCACTTGTCACTGGATTATTAGTTGATTAAGTTTTTACTAGTTTTAATCAACGCCATCAACAACAGATCAGAAGCCCCAGGACATAATGTTGTTT
>CAVQBT010000063.1:0-22738 GCA_963710795.1 uncultured delta proteobacterium | reverse complement strand
TTGAACCTCCGACCCCTTGATACCAAACCCCATTCAAGTGCGCTACCAGACTGCGCTACGCCCCGACACGAAAAGGTTCTTGAACATGTTGCTTGGTGTCTGTCAAGAAAGGATAATTCATTTTTGTGCTGTTAAAACCCAAAACTATAAAAATTCCGGCCCGTCTCAGCCCGGGTGATACGATTGGAGTTGTCGCGCCGGCCGGACCGTTTGATCGGGACACCTTTGCGCGGGGCACCAGACATCTGGAAGCATTAGGGTTTAGGGTGTTTATTCCGCCGGGATTGCTCCATGCCCGTGGTTATCTTGCAGGCCCCGATCAGCACCGCGCCCGTTTTATCAATCAACTGTTTGCAGATAAACGTATTGATGCCATTATTTGTGCCCGGGGGGGGGTACGGATCGATCAGAGTCCTCCCCTTGCTGGATTACCAGGCGATTGCCGATAATCCGAAAGTTTTCATTGGCTTTAGTGACATAACCGTTCTTTTGACTGTTCTGGCCGAGCGTAGCGGGTTGGCAACATTTGACTGGGCCCGTCGTCACATCCCTGGCCGATGCGCCGGCCGAAACCCGCCAATCGCTGATGCAGGCCGTTTCAGCGGATGCCAATCTTGAAATCAAGGTCACCCGGGGGATAACAATCAATGCGGGATCCGCGTCAGGGATTGTTTGCGGCGGCAATCTGACAACCCTCTGTCATCTGGTCGGTACCCCTTTTGCACCGACGTTTAGCGAGAAAATTTTATTTTTAGAAGATCGGGCGGAGGCGCCGTACAGAATTGACCGGATGCTGGCGCACATGAAACTGGCTGGTTGTTTTGAAAACCTGGCCGGGATGGTGCTGGGGTATTTTGAAGATTGCGGCCCCCTCAATGACATTTACCATATCGTCGCAGAAACCTTCCGGGATGAGCCGTTTCCAATATTGGCCGGCCTTGACGCCGGCCACGGGAAGCACAACCGAACGCTGCCATTCGGAATCGAAGCGACCCTGGATGCGGATGGCCATTCGTTGTCCTATCACCGGGCAGCTACTGTGGCGAATGAGGACAGATAGTTGAAGTTGGAAGTGGGACCCGTCGTCGTCCCAAAAGGATGGGACTCTGCCGCGGCAAGCATGCGGAAGTCGGAAGACAGATGGCAAAGGACAGAAGACAGAAAAATGAACTCGGAAGCGGGAGGTCCTTGATCGCGCAATGCGGAGTGCAGATCTTGGATAGCGGAATGAAAACAAGGGGCATACGGAATATTTCATTTTACCCAGCTGGCCAATCAACCATTCAACGATTAAGCTAAAATCAAATGCAACGCGTCGACACCCGCATGCAACAAGCAGTGACCAATAAAGTTTTCCCCGGCGCGGTACTGCTTGTATCCAAAAAAGACGGCGTCGAATTGCACGAGGCTTATGGCGTTGCCGAACTGGGCACCCGTCGGGCCGTAACCCTTCAGACCGTTTTTGATCTGGCATCTTTGACCAAACCCCTGGCCACAACGCTGGCGGTGATGATGCTGGTCCGGCAAAACCGCCTTGGGTTGGAACAGCACCTGGCTGATGTTCTGCCGGCCTTTGGCACAACGGATAAGGCTGCGATCAAAATTAAACAACTATTGTTTCATAATTCCGGGCTGCCTGACTATAGACCCTATTATCTGCAACTCGAGCGGTTGCCTTCCGGTCAACGCCGGGACGCGTTGCACAATTTGCTGGTGAACGAACCGCTGATCCATCCGATTGGCAGCCGGGTGCTCTACAGCGACCTCGGATTTATGATTCTGGCATGGCTGATCGAGCATAGTTGCGGCCAGCGGCTTGATCGGTTTGTGTCTGAGAAAATCTATAAACCGCTTGGGATAGATACCCTGTTTTTTGCCGCTGGAACCGGTTGCCAATCACGGGATATGTTTGCTGCCACGGAACAGTGCCCCTGGCGCAACCGGCTGCTGGTCGGTCAGGTTCATGATGAAAATGCCGATGTGGTCGGCGGTGTTCAGGGTCACGCGGGTCTATTCGGAACCGCGGCTGCGGTCCAAAAGCTCTTGTTCGAACTGTTGTCCGTGTACCATGGGGACCCGCGCCCCCGCCTGTTCCAAACGGATCTGGTTCGTTTATTTTTTAAGCGGCTGCCGGGTACCGACCGGGCTCTTGGATTTGATATGCCGGCCGCCAAGAATTCAAGCGCCGGCAACTATTTTTCGACGAACACCGTCGGCCATCTGGGGTTTACCGGGACCTCATTTTGGATGGACCTGAACCGTTCGATTATGGTTATTTTGTTGACCAACCGTATCCACCCAACCCGCGCAAACGAAACGATTAAAGCCTTTAGACCGGTGCTGCACGACGAGGTGATGAGAGGGCTTTTGTGAGAGAGGTTCAAAGGTTCAAGGTTTAGGGTTCAGAGGTTTTTGATGCTAGCCGAACCCTAAACCATAACCTTGAACCCTGAACCTTTGAACGTTGAACCTCAGAACCGTATTTTTCCACCGGCGCATCATTTTTTTGGTGATTATTTTTTCTTGTAATGATATGATAACTTTGATAGTAATTTATTGATTTTTATCTATTATATTTTGCAGTGGGCTCTGCTCTATCAAAGCCTGTAATTCTTTTCCAAACTTATGTTAAGATTAGCTTCCGGCGAACCAAACTTACGTCACCACGGCGTTTGCACGTATCCCAGCAAAAAAAATTGAAGCCGAACAACAAAAGTTCAGTGTCATTGCTAAAGGCTGGAGAGTTTACCATACTATTTACACAGTGCCGCGTTTGGGCACGAGATAACGAGGGATTATGAATTTTTTAGATGGAATTTTAGGCGTATTTTCCAATGATCTGGCGATTGATCTGGGTACGGCCAACACGCTGGTATACGTGAAAGGCAAGGGGATCGTTTTGGGTGAACCATCCGTTGTGGCCGTCAGTACCGGCAACCGCTCTAAAAACAGGGTGCTGGCCGTTGGTCTGGAAGCCAAAAACATGCTGGGGAAAACTCCTGGAAATATTCTGGCGATTCGACCGATGCGCGACGGGGTGATTGCCGATTTCGAAGTAACCGAGGCCATGCTCAGGCATTTCATCCATAAGGTTCATAATCGCCGAACATTTGTCAGGCCCCGGATTATTGTCGCAGTCCCGTCGGGAATTACCCAGGTTGAAAAGCGCGCCGTAAGAGAATCGGCCGAATCCGCAGGAGCCCGGGAAGTTTTTCTGATAGAAGAGCCCATGGCGGCTGCTATCGGTGCCGGCCTGCCCATCACGGAACCGACCTGTAACATGGTCGTCGATATTGGCGGCGGCACCACCGAGGTGGCCGTTATCTCTTTAAAAGGTATCGTCTATAGCCGTTCCGTGCGGGTCGCCGGTGATAAAATGGATGCGGCGATTATTCAATACATCAAACGCAAATATAACCTGTTGATCGGTGAACGGACGGCCGAGGTCATTAAAACCACTATCGGCAATGCCTACCCGGATCCGCAGAATTTGGAAACCATCGAAGTCAAAGGTCGCGATCTGGCTTCGGGAATTCCCAAAATATTGTCCATCGATTCGGAGGAGATCCGAGTCGCTATATCCGAACAGATTGATGCCATCGTTGAAACGGTCAAAATTGCGCTGGAACAGACCCCGCCGGAGTTGTCCGCTGATATCGTCGATCGGGGAATCGTCCTGACCGGGGGCGGGGCCCTGCTTAAAAACCTGGACCGTCTGCTGCGGGAGGAAACCAGCCTGCCGATTACGGTCTGTGAAGATCCCCTGTCGACGGTGGCCCTGGGTTCGGGCAAAGCACTGGATAATCTCGATATTCTAAGAGAGGTTGTGATTACCTGATTTTTGCATGAAAAATAATGAGATTAGGAAAGTCTCCGACCTGTCCGCCGCCGGACTCGTGCAAATTCCATGGCTTACCTGTGCGTCAATCGGGTAACTCCGTGGTTATTTTTGCCTGATAATTTAGATTGAAAACATGAATTTTACGCTCAAGTATTCCAATATCCGCTCCGTCCGCAGGATGGGGCTGAGCGTGGCGAAGCAAATATATGTTCTCCAAAAAAATGGTGCTGATCGTTGGCGTCATCGTTTTAATTGCCGTCAACATAATTGTCCTCTCAGTTAACAGCAGACGCTATACCACCTTTGGTCTTGAGCGAGTTGCCATTTCATTTATTTCCCCTTTCCAGGAGTTGGTTACCCGCACGATTGGATTCGCCAAAGACATCTGGTATCATTACTTTGCGCTGGTCACGATCGCCAAAGAGAACGATAAGCTGTTAAGCCTATTAAACCAGGCAACCGAAAAAAGCAACCTGTGGCAGGAGACCGAGCTGGCCAACGCCCGCCTGCGCAATTTACTCGACTTTCAGAAAAACATTACCGAACTGGCGGTCGCGGCTGAGGTTATCGCCAGAGATCCATCGGCCTGGTTTAAAACGGTTATCATCGATAAAGGCCAAGCCGACGGCTTGGCCAGAGGATTGCCGGTGGTCATGCCCCAGGGAATTGCCGGACAGGTGGTTGAAGTTGCCCAGCACTATTCCAAGGTCATGCTGATTCTTGATCGCAACAGTGCCGTGGATTGCCTGGTTCAGCGAACCAGAGCCCGGGGTGTTCTCAAAGGCGATTCCACTGATCAATTACGCCTGGCCTATGTCCTGCGCAAAAAAGATGTTCAGGTCGGCGATATTGTTGTGTCATCCGGTTTAGACGGCATCTATCCCAAAGGACTGCGGATTGGGGTGGTGTCGGAAGTTATTGAACATGAAGCGGACATATTCCATGAAGTATTTATTACGCCTTTTGTGGATTTCGAGAAGCTGGAAGAAGTATTGGTGATCCTGGACGTCCAAAAGCATAATATTGTGAGCCGGAATTGAGTTATTTTTTCAACAGCAGTGTCTGTCTTTTCCTGGTGATTCTGCAGACGACTGTGATGCCCAACTTGCCATTGCTGGACAGTTTCTATGATTTACTGATTCCCTTTGTCGTTTTTCTCGGTCTTTTCCGGCCGGTTCGCGAGAGTTTGCCTTTTGTTTTTTTTCTGGGATTCATCATGGACAATCTATCCGGGAGTCCATTCGGGCTATATCTTACGGCTTATTTCTGGTTGTTTATCGGTGTCAAAGGGATCACCAAACTGCTGCAGGTCGGAAACCGCCTGTATTATTATTACACTGATTGTGGCCGCCGCAGTGCTGATTGAAAATCTGATCTTCTTGGGGACGCTGACCATTTTAGGTTCGGACCAGCAAATTGCCGACAATGCCGCCAAAACCGTCACCATCCAGGTCCTATGGGCCATCTGGACCGGACCCATATTCTTTGTGGTTCTGAGGGAGGTACAAAGGCGACTGGATGCCGGCTTCAAAGCGGTCTATACCCGCAAAGGCGACTCCTGAGGGCGATTGAATCGTAATTGCTTATTCGATTCTAACCAGAATAAATCGAAAAATGCCCAACCCGGCAAAGCCGGAATTGAAGATTGAAAATTGAATATTGAATATTTATGGTTCGCCTCCGGCGGATCTATTATATTTGTCGCCCATTGTCACAAATCCTGCGCAAACATGATTTGATTTCAATATATAGACACTAAAGTGCCTAAAATTATGGTGTCGCTTCGCTCCGTCTTTTAATTATAAACGTCTGATATTTACAGCATGAAAAATAAGAAATCAGCAAGTGGATATAATGACAAACCTTGTTTTTTTCTTAATAAAAAAGATAGAATACCTCAATTTTAGGCATTTTAGGCATTTTGTAATTTTAGGCATTTCCGCGAGCATCAAATAACTAAGGTCGATGCCAATTTGCCAAAATATTTATAACAATATTAAACAACTACTATGTCCGACAAATACTTAAAAACAGCAGATGCCGATTGGTATCGACAGCGCATTACCGGGGTTATGATATGTGTGGTGGCCGCGTTTGCTGTTCTTTTTTTAAGACTTATTTTCCTGCAGGTGATCCGGGGGGATGAATATCGACTGCTCTCATTGAACAACCGGATCAGGCTGCAGAGCATAGACCCCCCCCGTGGAATGATTTATGATCGCAATGGCGATGTTCTGGTGGAAAATCGGCCGTCGTTCGATGTCGCCATTACTTTAAAGGATGCCCGACCGGTTGAAACCACGATCAACAAGCTTGCGGAGCGTCTCGTTGTTCCCCCCCAGGAGCTGCTGTTAAAACTATCCAACAGCAAGGGCGTATCGGCTTATAAACCGATAGTTATCAAGCAGGATATCGGCCGCGATGCATTGGCTTCGATCGAGGCTCATAAATATGACCTTCCCGGAATTGCAGTCAACGTTAAGCTGCGCCGTCATTACCTCAATATCCAGGATGCGGTGCATCTGATCGGATATTTGGGCGAAATTAGTCCCGGGGAGCTTGCCGGAGGCAAATATCCGGGACTGCGCCGCGGCGATTTAATCGGCAAGTTCGGGGCGGAAAAGGCCTTTGAAAGTTTTCTGCAGGGTGAACGCGGCGGGCGCCAGGTCGAGGTCAACGCCAACGGCCGGGTGGTGCGCGTATTAAAAACCGTTGCCGCCATACCCGGGCAGAATATTTATTTAACCATAGATTTTAAGCTGCAAAAAAAGACCGAATCGCTTTTAAGAGGTGTGGCCGGTGCGGCGGTCGCCATGGAGCCGGCTACCGGTCGTATTCTGGCGCTGGCCAGCAGCCCGTCTTTTGATCAAAATTATTTTGTAGACGGTATGTCACATGAGCAATGGGATTCGTTGATTTCCAACCCTTTCCGGCCCATGGAAAATAAAGCTATCCAGGGCGAATATCCGCCGGGTTCAACTTATAAAATCATCACCGCCATAGCCGGCCTGGTTGAAGGGGTAATCGATGAAAATACAGAAGTCTTTTGCCCCGGTTACTACCGATTAGGCAATCGTGTGTACCGCTGCTGGAAAAGAGGCGGGCACGGTCGGGTAAAGATCGTCAAGGCTATTGCCGAGTCCTGCGATGTCTATTTTTACAAGGTGGGAGAACTGCTGGGGGTGGATCGACTGGCCTGGTATGCCAAGGCGGCCGGTCTGGGCTCGCCGACCGGGATCAGACTGGATAAGGAAGCCAGGGGCTTGATCCCGACTGCCGCCTGGAAGAAAAAGCGCACCGGTGTTGTCTGGCAAAAAGGTGAAACCCTGTCGATTGCCATCGGACAGGGCTATAATCTGGCGACTCCCCTCCAGATGGCGAGCATGACCGCGGCCATAGCCAATGGAGGGACCCGCTACAAACCCATTATTTTGGATTCGATTAAAATGGCTGACGGCCGTCTGATCTATCAGAATCAACCCCAGGTTGCGGGAAAAATTCCCCTCACCGAAAAGGCCCTGGAATTGGTCAGAAGAGGCTTGTGGGAAGTCGTTAACAGTGACCGGGGAACCGCCCGCGGCAGTCGTTTGGCCGACATCGACTTCAGCGGCAAAACCGGGACTTCCCAGGTGGTTAGCCGAAAGGATGATATGCGGCCCGAGGACGAAATGCCGGCCCATTTGAGACCCCATGCCTGGTTTGTGGCTTTTGCACCCTCGGATGCACCCCAAATAGCCATTGCCGTAGTCGTTGAACACGGAGAACATGGGTCCGGTGCGGCGGCTCCCATTGCAAGGGAAATGATCAAAACCTACCTGAGAAAAGATTGGCCGGTTAGCCAAATGGCAAAGGATCGAGAGCGGGTGGTTGAAGCAGGGGAAAGCGGTTAGATAAGAAAAATGATAATGAGCTAAAATGACCTAAAATATTTTAGGTCATTTATCACCAGTAATCACAACAACCAAATCAACGTCGACAAAAATTGTCCATACCGAACCACTAAGTGATTATAAACCATGTTTGACAGAAGACTGCTGCAATATTTTGACTGGGGACTATTGGGTCTGGCGATTGTGATCGCATGCTGCGGGTTGGTGACCCTATTCAGTGCCGTCACCGCTGAAACACCGTACCCTCAAAAAATTATATTCTATAAACAGCTGATCTGGTTTGCGGCCGCCCTGGTAGCCATGGTAATCTCATTTTCGATTAATTATAAATTATTTGATCGCTGGGGTCAGATCATTTATATCGGGTGCATTCTGCTGTTGGTCTGGGTCCTGATCTTCGGCCGATCCGCCGGCGGTTCAAGGCGCTGGTTGATCCTGGGACCCATATCCATTCAGCCATCGGAACTGGCTAAAATCTCTGTTATGATTGTGCTTGCCCGGTATTACTCTAAGGATGCGAATACCCGAGGGTTCACCCTGCGCGAGCTTTTTCAGCCTTTTATTCTGACGCTGATTCCGTTTGTATTGATTGTGAAACAACCGGATCTGGGGACCGCCGGATTACTGGTATTGATTGCCGGATCGATCACGCTGTTCGTCAAAATTGAGAGACGATCCCTGATATATCTGATGGTGTCATGTGCGGCGGTTATCCCGATGATCTGGTTTTTTCTAAAGGAATATCAGCAGCGACGGATACTGACCTTTCTTGATCCGGATCGGGATCCTCTGGGTGCCGGATATCATATCATTCAATCAAAAATTGCTATCGGTTCAGGCATGATTTCCGGTAAAGGATTTTTAAAAGGGACTCAAAATGCCCTGTCATTTCTGCCGGAAGAGCACACTGATTTCATTTTTTCTGTTTTGGCTGAAGAATGGGGTTTCATCGGGTCGGTTGCCGTGGTTCTGTTATTTTTGATGCTGATTATTTGGGGACTCAATATTGCGCAGGGGTGCCGGGAACCATTCGGAACCATTATGGCCGTTGGCATAACGTCTATGTTTTTCTGGCAGGTCATCATCAATATTGGAATGACCATGGGCTTGGCACCGGTGGTCGGTGTCCCCTTGCCGTTTATCAGCTATGGTGGATCATCGGTTTTAACCACGGCGATCGGTATCGGTTTATTGATGAATATCAGCATGCGGCGATTTATGATCGAGTGAAGATGATTGAATCTTCAATATTTTACCCCCGGGAGGATAAACAGGAGCAATGAAAAAAGAAAAAAAAACGGATCGTATTTCAACTTTTATCGGCGCGGATGCCAGCATTGACGGTACCATTGAATTCAAAGGCACCATCAGAGTGGACGGGCAGGTGAAGGGCAAAATGGTCAGCAGCGGCGGAACGGTAGTTGTCGGGGAAAAAGCGGCGGTTGATGCTGAACTTCATGTCAATGTGGCGGTCGTCATGGGGGAAGTCAAGGGCAAGATTGAAGCCAAAGAGCGGATCGAAGTCTATCCCCCGGGCCGCGTCCTCGGCGATATTCAGTCTCCGGTAATTTCCATTGAACCGGGTGGCGTTTTTAACGGGAGCTGCGTGATGAAAGCAGCGGCGGAGTCGGCCGCTGCAACATCCGTTTTATCCAAACAACCCCCCGTGGATTCAGAACCGAATAGCAAACCCTTGACGGCCGAACCAAAGAAAAAACCTGCCTTTACCGAACTGAAAAATAATTAGGGAACTGGATGCTCGATACTCGATGCTCGATGCTGGATGCCTGATGCCGGATGCTTGGTGCTGGATAACGGGTAGCGCCAACAACAAATTATAAGCCAATTGCATCAGAAAGCTCTAATAGAGAATATAATTCCAAATTTTGCGGATTTCCTTGCTCTAATTTTAGTGCCCACCCGCCCCTATTGTCATATACCATCGACCTTCTACCTATAACTCCGTGCGAAACTTAATCAACTCAATCAACGACCTAATCCAACTCCCAGCTCCAGCATTCAGCCCCCCATCAGGCATCGAGTATCGAGCATCCAGCCAGCATCCAGCATCGAATATCCAGCATCGAGGATCCAGTATCCAGCATCCAGCATCCAGCTCGAGCACCCAGCCTTCGGCAACTAAAAATAAGCCCAGCGGTCATCCGGGTCGATAACATTTCTGTAACAATCCAAACTACTTATCTATAGAAAGAAAATTGACGACCCATCCGGAAAAATTTTCAAAAAACCTTTGACAATCAATCACAGCGGATGGTATAGACGGCCGCAGTCATATTTGCGTTTTTCTGGATATTAGATAATTTTATGGTAAGAATTTCTGATCACGCAGACATCCGCCCGCGGCGGAGAAAACACGAAAGACATATGGGCTTTTTTTCGTGTTTTCGTTATTTCGTGCTTTTGTGATTATTCATTTTTGGTTTTCCGCCTCGGGCGGCTCCGGGTTAAGAAATATCTGACAGTTAATAACAAGGTTGCTTGAAAATTGCTGATGGAGGTTCTATTCATGAAATTTTCTGGTATATGCCGGAAAGGCTTTCCGATCTTCCTTTTATCGTTGGCCCTGATTTGTATGGGTATTCCCCAATCCGTGCTAGGATCCTCCGGTGAGTCGGGAGGCGGCGGCGTGACGGTTACCCCCGACAGCTCAACCCTTATTCAAATCATCAATTTTGTATTTTTGATATGGGTGCTAAACATTCTTCTGTACAAACCGATCCGCAAAATCCTGGCCCAACGCAAAGAAAAAATAGACGGCCTTGAACTTTCCATCGAAACTACCGATAAAGATGCTTTAGAAAAAGATGAGGCATTTTCCGCCGGCATAAAGGAAGCGCGGGCCAAAGGTTTGAAGGAAAAAGAGGCCCTGATGCAGCAGGCGACGGACGAGGAAAAAAAGATTATTGCAGATATCAACAGCAAAGCCCAGGCTGAGTTAGCTGAAATCCGCAATACGATTAAAAAGGAAGCTGATGTTGCCAGGAAAAGTTTGCAAAAAGAAGTTGATAGCTTTGCCAACCAAATATGTCAAAAAGTCTTGGGGAGGGCAGTTTAATGAAACATTCCGGTTTTGGCCGGCCGCATCCTTCAGGGAAATTCATCGCGGTTCTTTTTTTCTTGGTCTTGCTGTTAGGTGTTTTTTCCATATCAACGGCCCTGGGTGCCTCCGGTGGTGAGGGGGGATCCAAGGGTTGGGTTGCAACGGACACCTTTCGCGTGCTGAACTTTGCGGTGCTGGCGATTGTGCTGATTTATTTATTGCGCAAACCATTGTCCCAGGCGCTGAGTTCGCGGATCAAAGTCATCAAAGATGAGTTGGAAGACCTGGAAGCGCGCAAAGAAGACGCTGAAAAAAAGCTGGCCGAATATAATAAAAGATTATCACAGCTGGAAAAAGAGGCCGAAGCCATTGTTGCGGATTACATCAAACAGGGGCATGAGGCCAAGGCCAGAATATTGAAAGAGGCTGAATCCTCGGCCGAGAAACTCAAGGCCCAGGCCCGGCGCAATATCGAGTATGAATTCGGACAGGCAAAATTAAAGCTGCAGGCAGAGATTTTCGAAATTTCGCTCGAAAAGGCCGAAGCAATAATAAAAAACAAATTTTCGGAAGATGATCAGGACCGCATCGTTGATGAGTATCTAAAGAAGGTGGTGGCATGATGAAAAATTTGGTAATTGCCAGGCGTTATGCCAAGGCGCTTTTATTGATCGGAAAAGAGAACGGCAATACTGAAACCTACCGCGATGAATTGGCCGGGTTCAGTGAACTGGTTGAACGTGAAAAAAATCTCGAAAAGGCTATCAACAATCCGCTTTACAATGCCGACGGGCGCAAAAAGGTTCTGGAATCCGTTTTAGAGAAGTTGGGATTATCCGTAATCACGAAGGCCTTTTTAACCCTTCTTTTTGATAAGGGGCGCTTTATCTATCTGAGCAGCATCAATGACGTTTATCAAAAACTGGCTGATGAATTAAAGGGCATTTCCCGGGCCAGCTTAGTTTCGGCGACCGAACTTTCATCCGAAACCATCGATAAAATTCGTGCCACCCTGTCTGAAAAGACGGGCAAAGATATTATACTGGATGTCGAAAAAGATCCAGGTCTCATTGGCGGGATCGTCACTCGCATCGGCGATCTTGTTCTGGATGGGAGTATTAAAACACAATTACTCAATATGAGGGAATCATTAAAAAGGGGTGAGGGTGTCTAATGGAATTAAGAGCAGAAGAAATCAGTCAGATTATTAAAGAACAAATTACAGATTATGACAAAAAAGTTGAACTGAGTGAAACCGGTGTCGTTTTGTCTGTCGGTGACGGTATCGCACGGGCATACGGCCTGGAAAATGTCATGGCCCTGGAGCTGGTCGAGTTTCCGGGCGGTATCTTAGGGCTGGTGTTAAATCTGGAGGAAGACAATGTGGGTATCGCCATTATGGGTGAAGACATCCATATTAAAGAGGGCGATATGGTCAAACGAACCGGCAAGATTGCCCAGGTGCCGGTGGGCGAGGCCGTGCTCGGCCGGGTGGTCTCGGCGGTGGGCGAACCACTGGATGGCAAAGGCCCGATAGATGCCAAGGAGACCCGCCGGGTTGAAATGGTGGCCCCGGGGGTTATCGCCCGCAAAGGGGTGCATGAACCGTGCTATACCGGGTTTAAAGGCCGTTGACGCCATGACACCGGTCGGACGGGGCCAGCGGGAATTGATTATCGGTGACCGCCAGATCGGAAAAACAGCCTGCGCCATCGATGCAATTTTAGCCCAGAAGGATAGCGATGTTTTTTGCATCTACGTGGCCTGCGGACAGAAAAAATCCACCGTGGCCCAGGTCCATGCCGTTCTTGAAAAAAATGGTGCCATGGAATACACCACCATCGTATCCGCCTGTGCCAGTGATCCGGCCACCCTGCAGTTTATCGCGCCTTATGCCGGCTGCGCCATGGGAGAATATTTTCGCGATAAAGGCCAGCATGCACTGATTATCTATGACGATCTTTCGAAACAGGCGGCGGCTTATCGCCAGGTATCGCTTCTGCTGAGACGTCCGCCGGGCCGTGAAGCATACCCGGGCGATATTTTTTATAACCACTCACGCCTGCTGGAACGGGCCGCCAAATTAAATGACGAGCTTGGCGCCGGGTCGCTGACCGCCTTGCCGATTATCGAAACCCAGGCCGGTGACGTGTCCGCCTATATTCCGACCAATGTTATTTCAATTACGGACGGTCAGATTTACCTGGAACCGGGATTGTTTTTTGCCGGGGTCAGGCCTTCGATTAATGTCGGTCTTTCGGTGTCCCGGGTCGGCGGTGCCGCGCAGGTCAAAGCCATGAAACAGGTGGCCGGTACATTGCGTCTGGATCTGGCCCAATATAGAGAACTGGAGGCGTTCGCAGCCTTCGGCAGCGACCTGGATGCCGCAACTCAACGCCAGTTAACGCGGGGTGCCAGACTGGTTGAAATTCTGAAGCAGCCCCAGTACCAGCCGCTGCCGATGGAAAAGCAGGTAACCATTCTTTACGCCGGAACCAAAGGACATCTCGATAAATATCCAGTCGATGTCCTGGCCAAATATGAGGCCGGTCTGTATACCTTTATTGAAGACCGGTATCCGCAAATATTTTCCGAGCTCAAAGAAAAAGAAGAGATCTCCGACGACCTGAATAATCTGATGGCCGAGGCTTTGAAAGCCTATGGTGACGAGTTTAAAGATACGATCAAATAGTTATTGGTTATAAGTTAAAAGTTATTAGTTAATAGTTCGGATGTCGTTCGAAAAACCAGTAACCACTAACAAATAACCTGAGGTTTATATGCCAAGCCTAAAAGATGTTCAGAATAAAATTTCTGCGGTTAAAAAAACCAAGCAGATCACCAAGGCCATGAATATGGTCGCTACCTCGAGATTGCGGGGTGCCCAGACGAATATGCAAAACTTTCGTCCGTATGCCGCCAAGTTTTCGGAGGTGTTGGGCAGCCTGGCTGAAAAGTCCGGTGATGAGGCCAGTCCGCTGCTGATGCCGCGTGATGAAGTCAAAAAAATTCATGTGGTTTTATGTACTTCCGATCGCGGACTGTGCGGTGGCTTTAATGTCAATCTGACTGATAAGGCGAAATCCTTTGTCAACGAGAAGGCTGGTGGGGACAGGCAGATATCCTTTACCAATTTCGGTAAACGGGGTCGGGATTGGTGTCGCAAGAAGAAATATAACATTGTCGATGAGCACATCGGCCTCGTTGGAACCACCTTTAGCTTCAGTGTGTCCGCCACTGTCGGACGCAAACTGATAGACGGATACTTAAAAGGCGACTACGATGAAGTCTATGTTATTTTTTCCGAATTTATCAGTATGGGCCGGCAGACACCAATGGTTAAACAGCTGCTTCCGATACCGCCCATCGAAACCGACGCGGATGCAGCCGCCGATGACAGCGGCGAATATCAGGCTGAGCATATTTGTGAACCCTCCCCCGAACGTCTGTTAGGGGAGTTGCTGCCGCAAAGTGTGTATGTGCAATTGCACAGCGCTTTGCTGGAAACATCCACCAGTGAACATGCCGCCCGGATGGCTGCCATGGACAACGCCACCAAGGCCTGTAATGATTTTATTGAAAATCTGACCCTGTTATTCAATAAAGCCCGGCAGGCGGCCATTACGGCAGAATTGATGGATATCGTTGGCGGCGCCGAAGCGTTGAAGGGATAGTTAATAGTTAGTAGTTAATTGTTATTTGTTAATCGGTCTTATACCCGGGTGATGTGGTAAATCCTGTACGAATAACAAATAACGAATAACAAATAACCAATTTGGAGGTCTATAAATGGGAGAGAATATCGGGACTATCACGCAGGTTATGGGGCCTGTTGTTGACGTAGAATTCGAGCAGGGAAATCTGCCGACAATTTATACGGCACTTACGATCAGCAACCCCGCCATAAATGATGAAGAAGACAACCTGGTTGTTGAGGTCGCACAGCATCTGGGTGATAATGTGGTCAGAACCATTGCCATGGATGTAACCGACGGTTTGACACGCGGCCAGAAGGCAAAAGATACGGGTAAACAGATTATGATGCCCGTGGGTGAAGCCGGCCTTGGGCGGGTGCTGAACGTGGTCGGCCGACCGGTTGATGGTTTGGGACCGGTCAGCCAGGAAAAGATGATGCCGATCCATCGTGAAGCACCGAAATTTACCGAGCAGGACACCACCGTCCGTGTTCTTGAAACCGGGATTAAGGTTATCGATTTGCTGGTCCCGTTTCCGCGCGGCGGGAAAATGGGCCTATTTGGCGGTGCCGGTGTCGGCAAAACCGTCATTATGATGGAGATGGTCCACAACATCGCCTTGCAGCATGGCGGTATTTCGGTATTTGCGGGCGTCGGTGAACGAACCCGCGAAGGCAATGACCTGTACCATGAAATGAAAGATGCCGGCGTACTTCCCAAAGCGGCTCTGATCTACGGACAGATGACCGAACCGCCCGGAGCAAGGGCGCGGGTTGCGCTTTCGGCTCTGACTGCGGCTGAATACTACCGTGATGTGGAAGGGCAGGATGTGCTGATCTTTATCGATAACATTTTCCGCTTTACCCAGGCCGGCTCCGAGGTTTCGGCACTTCTGGGACGGATGCCTTCGGCCGTTGGTTACCAACCGACGTTGGCCGTTGACCTCGGTGAGCTTCAGGAACGAATCACGTCAACCGACAAAGGATCGATTACCGCCGTCCAGTGTGTGTATGTGCCCGCTGACGACTTAACCGACCCGGCGCCTGCCACCACATTTGCGCACCTTGACGGTACCGTGGTGCTGTCCCGGAAACTGGTTGAAAAAGGGATTTATCCGTCCGTGGATCCGCTTGATTCAACATCCCGGATCCTTGATGCCGCTTATATCGGCGACGAGCATTACGACGTTGCGCGCCAGGTACAGATAATTCTGCAAAAATACACCGAGCTGCAGGACATTATCGCGATTCTGGGTATTGATGAACTGTCCGATGAAGATAAGATCACGGTGGCCAGGGCCCGGAAGCTGGAGAGATTTCTGTCACAGCCGTTTCATGTTGCCGAAGTGTTTACCAACACCCCCGGCGCCTATGTCAAGATTGAAGATAACATCAGGGGGTTTAAAGAAATCATCGAGGGTGAACACGATGATCTCCCCGAACAGGCGTTCCACATGGTGGGAGGCATTGAAGAGGTGATTGAAAAAGCCAAAAAGCTGGCGGCTGATTAGTGCAACCTCGCGGGATCGCTAAAATTTTATGCGCATATAAGAACGCTTAGAGGACAAGATATGGCTGATAATATTAGATTAGAAGTTGTTACCCCGGAGAAGCAAGTCGTCAACGATCTGGCGCAAATCGTTATGGCGCCCGGCAGCACGGGGGAGTTTGGCGTACTTTCCGGCCATACCCCCTACATGACTTCATTAAACACCGGAGCCGTTCATTACCGCGATGAGAAGGGCAAGGACCGGTATGTGTTTGTCAGCGGCGGATTTGCTGAAGCGCTGCCGGACAAGGTAACGGTTTTGGCCGATTCTGCCGAGAGAATGGAAGATATCGATGTCGATCGGGCCAAAGCGTCTGGGGCGCGGGCTGAAAAACGATTGGCCGAAGATCGTGCCAAGGAAAAAGTCGATATTGCCCGGGCCAAAGCGGCCCTTGAAAGGGCGCTCGTGCGCATCAGGATCGCCGGCTCTCATAATTAAATCCAGGCCTTTTTCGACGTTTACATCAGGCGTAGATAATATATAATATAAGGGTAAACCATCAGGTTGGTTTACCCTTTTTATATGTGCGAGCTACTGTTAAATAAAAGTGCACCGGCATCAGCTATCAGTGATTCACTTTTTAACTGTATGCATACACTGAAAAAACAAATTCCAAATCACAAATAACAAACAAATTCCA
The DNA here is from genome assembly GCA_963710795.1 of uncultured delta proteobacterium. Taxonomy (GTDB): domain Bacteria; phylum Desulfobacterota; class Desulfobacteria; order Desulfobacterales; family JAFDCJ01; genus JAFDCJ01. Next base: position 6,062 of record CAVQBT010000063.1, on the reverse strand, counting down.
ATGACCGAAATTCAAAATTCGAAACCTGTCTACGATATCGTAATAGGATTCCATTTCTTGTCGTCCCGGCGAAGCCTGTGCCGGAGTATATCCGGTAGCCGAAATTCTGATCCATTTGAAACATGTGGATCTCAGCGTTTGCAGGAATGACAGTACCCTCAAAGTTTGGGTCATTGAAAATTGGAATTTGGGATTTATTTGTAATTTGGTGCTTGGGATTTGGAATTTTATGCGGAAAATAAAGGTGTTTTAACAAATGATCTCATAGGGAAGCAGGTAGAATTCATGAAAAATATTGCGGTTATAATTTTGGCGGCGGGCATGGGGACCCGTATGAAATCGGACAAGGCCAAAGTGCTTCACGAAATTCAGGGCCGGCCCATGATCCTTTATGTGGTTGAAGCCGCAAGAAAGGTTGCCGGTGATGACGTCATCGTGGTAATCGGCAATCAGGCCGAAGAAGTGCGGGCTATTATATCCGATACGGCCGAGCTGCTTTTTGCTTACCAGGAACAACAGCTCGGTACCGGGCATGCAGTTCTGTGTGCCTTACCGCAAATTCCCGAACACTGTGATCAGGTAATCATCTTATGTGGCGATGTGCCGCTTATTCAGTCGGACACGATCGCCGCGCTGGTGAAGGATCATTTGAACGCCCGGCGCGATGTGTCCCTGCTGGCGGTGGAAATGGATAATCCCTATGGCTATGGCCGAATTTTGCTCGATCATACCAGCCAGATATCCGCCATTATTGAAGAAGCGGATGCTACTGCCGGTCAGAAGCAAATAAAATTGATAAATTCCGGCATCTATTGCATTGACAAAGAGTTTTTATCGCAGGCCTTGCCGAAAATTCGCTCGAACAACGCCCAGGGTGAACTCTATCTGACGGATATCATGGCCATTGGTTATCAGGAAAAAAGAAACATGGGGGTCATGGTTGGGACCTATTGTCAGCAAGTATTAGGCATCAATACCTGCCAGGATCTGGCAACAGTGGATACGATCATGGAATCCCGTTTGCGGATTAATTCTTGACTTTTTGATATATTGCAGATTATATTGAATTTAATTTACAGTGGGGTATTAATCTTGGATAATGAATTCATAGTGAAACAGTTTGAGGAAATTGAACGAAGAGTCGAAAAATTAATTGAAATTTGCAACGCCCTGGAGGCAACCAATTTAGACCAAAAAAATAAAATTAAAAGCTTAGAGGAGGAGATCCACGGTAAGGTTGAGGCGGAAAGAAGTTACACTGAGGAAAAAGCCTTGATACGATCAAAAATAGATGGTTTGCTGGTCAAGCTCGATAAAGTTTCAACAGGATAGCATTTAAGGCCGGCATGCTATAGGCACTGGGAAGGTAGACTTCAATTAGTATTGGATGAAATTTTTACCATAGAGCTTTTTGGACAGACGCACACCTTTGAAGCCAACTCGGAAGTTACCCAGGCAAAGGCGGTAGCTGACCTTTTGGTTAAAGAAGTGGGCCGAATTGAAGATCAGCAAGCGAATCAATCATCAAATATGTCAAAATTAACGATTTTAATGTTAGCTGCACTGAATATTGCCAATGAAAATATTGAATTGAAAAGCTATCACGCCAAATTGTTGCATGATATTACGGACCGGACGACAAGCCTGATTCACACATTGGACAACAGCGTGCAGTAAATGGTAACCTCTATATTTTATGAATTGAATTCGGATATATGTGATGCATTAATTAGCGCGAATACCATTTCTACCGCCTATACCGGCCGAACCTATCCGATTCCTTCAGTGGATTTTCCGGGATTATTTGTTAAGTGAAGGTGGTTAAATAACAGGAAATACTGTTGCCCCTGCCATGCTCGTGATTGGAAGATATTCTTTGACCCAACAGCTTTGAAAACGGGAGCCATCTCTGGTTTCGGTGTGCATGTTCTGAATAATCAGAAAAGCCTAAAGAAGCTAAACGGTGCCCACTTTGAACCCTAGGTTCAAAGACCTGACAACACGGCATTTTGGTGGGGGTTCTACCTTCCCCGTTCATTGGATGGCAGCTTAAAATCGGCTTTCTTTCCCTCAGCATCCGCCTGCAGATATCTTATCCCCGATTACCTCATTTTAAATTGATTTAAGTGACTTGGCGATCCATGCGTACTTCAGGTTTTAAATAACCGGGGAGAAATATAATGAATGATTATAGTATTCTAATCGGCATTGGTTGTTTTATTGCCGGTTTGCTAATCGCCTACTGGATAAAAAGCAAAATTGCATCCCAGAAGGTGAAGGCGGCTGAAGAGGAGGCTGCCCGTTTCGTCGAAGAATCCCAAAAAAAGGCGGAGACGCTATTAAAAGAAGCAGATTTGGAGGTCAAAGACAGGCGTTTTAAATTAAAAAGCGAATTCGATGCCGAAACCCAGGAAACCCGGGCCGAACTGAAAAAAAGAGAAGCCCGTTTAATGAAAAAGGAAGAGAATATTGACCTGAAGATTGAGCAATTTGAACGGCGCGATCGTGAGTTGGGTCGCAAGGAAAGGCATCTGACCAAAAGAGAGGGTAAGCTCGAGCGCAAGGAACTGGAATACAACGAATTGCTTGAGGAACAAAAAAGGCAGCTGGAGAAAATATCCGGCCTGACGGTTGATCAGGCCAAAGAACTGTTGATTCGAGCCATGGAAAATGAGGCCCGCTATGAAGGGGCCAAATTCATCAAAAAAATCGAGAATGAAACCAAAGAGCAGGCGGATAAAAAAGCGAAAAAAATCCTGGCGACCGCGATTCAACGGTATGCCGGCGATTTTGTCGCCGAGAGAACCGTGTCCGTGGTCCAGTTGCCCAGCGATGAGATGAAGGGACGCATTATCGGACGTGAAGGCCGCAATATTCGAGCGCTTGAGGCTGCCACCGGAATCGATCTGATCATTGATGACACGCCGGAAGCGGTCATCCTGTCGGGTTTTAATCCCGTCCGGCGGGAGGTTGCACGTCTGTCCTTGATGCGCTTGATTTCCGACGGCAGAATTCACCCGGCCCGCATTGAGGATGTCGTCAAAAAAGTGGGCCAGGAAGTCGACACGGCCATCAAAGAAGCCGGCGAACAGGCGGCCTTTGACTTAGGCGTGCACGGTATCCACAATGAATTAATCAAGTTTATCGGCCGTCTGAAATTTCGAACCAGCTATGCCCAGAATGTTTTGCAGCATTCGGTCGAAGTGGGGTTTCTGGCGGGCGTCATGGCCTCAGAGCTGGGATTGAATGTCAAAATGGCACGGCGAATGGGGTTGCTGCATGATATCGGCAAAGCCGTTGATCACGAAGTTGAAGGGCCCCATGCCGTCATCGGCTCCCAGCTGGCTAAAAAATTCGGTGAATCCCCTAAAGTGGTGCATGCCGTTTGCGCCCACCATGAGGATGTGACGCCGAATTCGGTCTATGCGCTGTTGGTACAAGCTGCTGACGGTCTATCGGGAGCCCGGCCCGGTGCACGCAAAGAATTGCTGGAAAATTATATCAAGCGCCTGGAGGATCTTGAAAACATTGCGAACTCGTTCAAAGGGGTTGCCAATACGTATGCGATCCAAGCCGGTCGGGAATTGCGGGTAATCGTTGAAAGCAATAAAATTTCCGATGAAGATGCCGTTTTTCTCAGCCGGGACGTTGTGAAAAAGATTGAAGAATCATTGACGTTTCCCGGCCAGATAAAGGTAACGGTAATCCGGGAAACCCGGGCGGTGGAGTATGCCAACAAATAAATTTCGCGCAATCGCGTGGCTCCCTGAAACGGCAAAAGAGAGACTTGTATGAATCTATCCACCCAATGATATGACTGAGGCGAAATTTATATGGCGAACGTTATCGATATACTAAAAGAACGCGGTTTCGTCGAACAGACGACTCACGATCAGGAATTAAATGAATATCTCGAGCAGGGCCGTATAACCTGTTATATCGGATTTGATCCGACCGCCTCCAGTCTGCATATCGGCAGTCTGATTCCGATCATGTCCCTGGCACATATGCAGCGCAACGGTCATCGGCCGATTGCACTGGTCGGCGGTGGAACCGGTATGGTCGGCGATCCATCCGGCAAGACCGAAATGAGAAAGATGCTGACACTTGAAGATCTGGCGGAAAATGCCCAGGGCATTAAAAAGCAGCTCTCCCATTTTCTCGATTTCAGTGAAGACCGGGCTTTGATGCTGAATAATGCCGATTGGCTGACGAAATTGGAGTATATTCCTTTCCTGCGGGATTATGGACGCTACTTTTCCGTCAACCGCATGATTAAAGCCGAAAGTTATAAAATTCGGCTCGATTCGGAAGAAGGCTTAAGTTTTATCGAATTTAATTACATGGTTTTACAGGCCTATGATTTCTTGGAATTGTGCCGGCGTCACGACTGCCGGCTGCAAATGGGCGGCAGTGACCAGTGGGGCAATATCGTCGCCGGGGTCGAACTCAACCGCCGGGTGCACCAGAAAACAGCCTTCGGCGTGACCTTTCCATTAATTACGACCAGCAGCGGCGAAAAAATGGGAAAAACCGCCAAGGGAGCCGTCTGGCTGGATTCTGAAAGAACCTCGCCCTATGACTATTACCAGTTTTGGGTCAATACCGATGATCGGGATGTGGCGCGGTTCCTGGCCCTGTTTACCTTTTTACCCATGGACGAAATTCGGAAGCTAGAAACGCTTCAGGGCGCCGATCTTAACAGCGCCAAGGTTATTCTGGCTTTCGAAGCAACCCGTCTGGCCCATGGCGCGCAAGAGGCTGTTAAAGCCTATCAAGGGGCTGCCAGCATGTTTGGGGACCGCGACGTTCCGGTCCATATTTTGCCCTCGAGCACCATACCCAGGGGCGATGCCCGAATAGATGATATCAGTGTGCCCCAGTCCGTTATGGACGCGGGAACATTAAAGGCGGGTATCCCGGCTTTTAAACTTTTCCAAATCGTGGGACTGGCTGCTTCAGGCGGCGCTGCCCGGCGGCTGATCGATCAGGGGGGGGCTTATGTGAACGGGCAGCGCATCGATGCATTTGATCATATAATCAGTGATCGAGACCTTGATGATGACAATACCATCGTGTTACGATCGGGAAAAAAGCGTTTTCACAAGATAAAGCCTCAAACATAAAAAAAAGATTGGAAATTGCAAAAATTAAGTTGACAAACATCTTGAGTCAGTGTAATTTCCACGGGCTTTCGTTGAGCTGCATAGCCTCCGACGGCAGTTGTTTTTCAGGCATTAATTAACTCAGAAAAAAAGTTATAAATCGCTTGACAAATATTTAAAACAAAGATAAATATAGTGTTTTGCGCCTACCTCAGAGATTTGGAAAAACCTTCAAAATTTTTCCTGCCTGAAGATGAATAAAAGGTTGACAAAAACAAAGTAGTTGGTATATTAATTGGGTCGATTTTGTGGATACACTTCGGTGCTAAACAAAAGGCCAGCCGCCATCTCGATCATGGCGGTCATTTGATCTTTGAAAACTAAATAGTGGATTAGGATGAGTCGGGTCCTAAAAAAAAGATGCTGTCACTCCAAACAGCATTGTACAATTCAATTGGAGAGTTTGATCCTGGCTCAGAATGAACGCTGGCGGCGTGCTTAACACATGCAAGTCGCACGAGAACGCTTCAGCTTGCTGAAGTTAGTAAAGTGGCGCACGGGTGAGTAACGCGTGGGTAATCTCCCCCCGAATTGGGGATAACATTGCGAAAGCGATGCTAATACCGAATGATATCTCAAGTACTTAGGTATTTAAGATCAAAGATGGCCTCTACATGTAAGCTATTGTTTGGGGATGAGCCCGCGTACCATTAGCTTGTTGGTAGGGTAACGGCCTACCAAGGCTGCGATGGTTAGCTGGTCTGAGAGGATGATCAGCCACACTGGAACTGACACACGGTCCAGACTCCTACGGGAGGCAGCAGTGAGGAATTTTGCGCAATGGGGGAAACCCTGACGCAGCAACGCCGCGTGAGTGATGAAGGCTTTCGGGTCGTAAAGCTCTGTCAAGTGGGAAGAAACCATCTGGTGCCAATATCACCAGGTGCTGACGGTACC
>CAVQBT010000062.1:0-300399 GCA_963710795.1 uncultured delta proteobacterium | reverse complement strand
CAAGCGCCGGCAGCCTGATTATCATCCGGCGGCAGATTCGATTGTCAGGGGGTTGGGGCAATTCGTGGCTGAAGTCGTTGCAGACACCAAACCCGGGCATCTTTTTCTGACCGGTGGCGATACTGCCGATGCGGTTCTGACAGCCCTTGCGGCTGAAGGTATCCGGATCCTGGGAGAAGTTGTGGCGGGTGTCGTGCAGGGTGTGATAATTGGTGGCCTGCTGGACGGCCTGCCGGTGGTCACCAAGGCCCGTGGCATTCGGGCAAAAAGATACGCTGGCTGCGGTTCATGAGATGTGGCAAGAAATGCGTAAAGGTTCAAAGGTTCATCGTTCAGAGGTTCAGGGTTGAGGACTCAGGGACTCAGAGTTCAGAGATTAAGACTCATTTGGAAACCTGAATACCTGTTCAGCCCGTTTGATTGAGGAGGAAATCCCCTGTAACTCTCCTTTAGAAAGGGGAATGAGATCAAATTTCTTTGGAATTATAAAAGTTCAAAGATCTTAAATTAATCGTTTTTAATTGTGGGAGTGGTTTTCAACCGCGAATCTTGGAGAAAACTATGAGTGAAGATACACGCCCCATTCTGGGAATTTCGGTGGGTGATCCCGGCGGGATCGGTCCCGAAATTTCTGCCAAGACGTTAAACCGGGAAGATATATATGATCATTGCCGACCGCTATTGGTGGCTGACTGCGGGATAATGGAGAATGTCCTGGGATTTAGCGATGTTAATTTAAAGCTCAATCCGGTCCAACAAGTCCGCGATGCAGTATTCAGGCATGGTACGATCGATGTTTTTGACATGCACAATATGCCGATCGATTTTTTGCGGTATAAAGAAGTAACCCCCGAGCAGGGTAAGGCATCGTTTGATTATGTTGCCAAGGTTATCGAACTGGCCCTTGGGAAAAAAATCGACGGTACGGTGACCGGACCGATCAACAAGGCCGCCATCAATGCCGCGGGATATCATTATGCCGGGCACACTGAGATTTATGCTACGTTGACCGGCACCCGGGACTATTCCATGATGCTTTCCCACGGCAATTTCCGGGTGACGCACATTTCGACTCATGTCAGCTTGCGGCAGGCCTGTGACCTGGTTAAAAAAGAGCGGGTGATTCGGGTCATCGATCTGACCGATGATGCCCTGAAAAATTTCGGTCTGGCCGCGCCCCGGATCGGCGTCGCGGGCTTAAATCCGCACTGTGGCGAAGAAGGAATGTTCGGTCATGAGGACGATGAGGAAATTAAACCGGCAGTGGAACACTGTCGGCAGAATGGCATTGACGTTGAAGGACCGATCCCGGCGGACACGGTGTTTTCAAAGATGAAAGGCGGCATGTATGATGCCGTGGTGGTCATGTATCATGATCAGGGACATATCCCGATGAAGTTTTTCGGCTTTCAGTACGATCAAAAATCGGGTCAATGGGGCGAGATGTCCGGCGTCAACATCACCCTGGGACTTCCGATCGTGCGGACCTCGGTCGACCACGGCACCGCATTCGGCAAAGCGGGCGAGGGCCGGGCCAATCCCCAGTCCATGATTGAAGCGGTAAAGCTGGGGGCCTTGCTTGCCAGAAAAAGAAAGTGAAAACTGAAGTCGGAATGCGGAAGTGGGAACTGATGGGGTTGGGTACTCGGTATTGGGTACTGAGGATTGGGGATAGGGTACTAGGAAAAACATAGGCGTTTAGTTGCGAATCCCTTGCATTTTATGAAATCCCACGAAGGTGTACATCACGAAAACACGAAATTTTGAAAGCACGAAATTTATCTCGTTTTTTTCGTGTTTTCGTCCTTTCGTGCTTTCGTGATTGATCTTCTTTGATTCCGGTTTATCCGGATTAGGCAATTATCGAACTGTAAAAAGGAGAATAACATGATTGTTATAGCGAAAATGAAGGCGAAAAGCGGTGAGGAAGCTAAAATGGAAGAAGCCCTGCGGGGCATGGTTGAAAAGGTCGCTCAAGAGGAGGGTACGCTGACATATACCCTCCATCGCGCCCAGAAAGATCCGAGCGTGTTTTTATTTTACGAAAAATACGAAGATGGGGCAGCCCTGAAAGCCCATAGTTCAACTCCATATTTTAAAGAACTATTCGGCGCCCTGCAATCGCTGCTGGATGGAGCACCGGAAATTGAAATGTACGATGAGTTGGCAGGTTTGAAAACATAAGATTTTTTTACGAAACTATACCTGAATAAAAAGAATGGATTTTTCTAAATTTTAAAAAGCCGATGGAGGCATATCCGATGGCAAGCATTGAAAAACAGCTTTTTGGCAATACCGGGCATCGCAGTACGCGCGCAATTTTCGGTTCGTTCTGTTTATCCCAAGCCTCTCAAGATGCGGCCGACGAAGTCCTGGAAACACTCCTTGAATACGGCATCAACCACATCGATACCGCACCTTCTTATGGTGATGCCGAACTTCGCGTGGGGCCCTGGATGAAGCGCTACCGGGAGCATTTTTTTCTGGCGACCAAGACGGACAAAAGAACGTATCCGGACGCCCGGGACCAATTTCACAAGTCTCTTGATCGACTCCAGGTTGACCGGGTCGATCTGCTGCAGATGCACAATCTGACCGATGTCGTTCATCGGGAGATCGCCCTGGGGTCCGGCGGGGCCCTGGAATTTCTGGTTGAAGCCCGGGACAAGGGCCTGGCCCGGTTTATCGGTATTACCGGGCACGGCATCCTGGCGCCGAAAATGCATCTTCAAAGCCTGGCTCGATTTGATTTCGACACGGTGCTGCTGCCATGCAATTATCTGTTAATGCAGAACCCCAATTATCGGGCTGACTTCGATCAATTGATTTCCTATTGCCGGCAACACCAAATTGCGGTCCAAACCATAAAATCGCCGGCCCGCGGCCTGTGGGGGGATAAACCACGGAGCCACAACACCTGGTATGAGCCGTTGTCCGATGAAGGCGCCATCACCAGGGCCGTACAATGGGTGATGGGGATATCCGGTATATTTCTGATAACCACCGGGGATATGCAGGTCTTGCCCAAATTTTTAGCGGCGGCCGCTGACTTCCAAAAACCCCCATCCGACGAGGCCATGGAAGCGCTGGTGGCCAAGCACGGAATGCAGTCGATTTTTGATCAGTAATGTCCATGGGAACAGGTGTCAGGTGTCGGGTTTCAGGTGTCAGATATTCCGCCGGGGGCGGATCAGCGCTGCCGCTGGTCTCGATATATTTCTCGTTGAGTTTGGCCGTTCAGGAGTTTAGACTTGGCTCTATCTGTCATCTGTCATCTATACTCTGTCATCTGTCCTCTGACACCTGACACCTGAAACCTTTATTCGGGGAAAACCAAAAATTCAATCAAACAAGGAAAACACGACGATGGAAAAACATCCCCTGCATTACCAAACAATCACCGACTTTGCCGAGAATATTCGAAAAGGTGAATTTACTTCAACTCAGCTGACGGAAAATTTGTTGGACCGCATCGATTCGCTCGATGGTCGGCTGAACGCCTTTAAACTGCTCTGTCCGGAACAGGCCCTGGAACAGGCCCGTGGAGCAGACCAGGAATTGAGCAATGGCAACGATTTAGGTCCCCTGCACGGGATTCCCTATGCCGTCAAAGACCTGTTTGATGTCAAAGGACTGCCGACTGCAGCCGGCTCCAAACTGCTGGAAAAAAATACGGCCGCCCGAGATGCCCAGGCAATCCGCAGGCTTTCACAGGCCGGAATGATTTTGGCCGGCAAAACCAATACCGTCCAATTTGCGTTCAGCGGGGTCGGGATCAATCACGATCACGGCACGCCCCACAATCCCTGGAGTCAAACCCATCATATTCCCGGCGGCTCCAGCAGCGGATCGGCGGTCGCGGTGGCGGCCGGGCTGGTTCCCATGGCCCTGGGAACGGACACCGGCGGCTCGGTGCGGGTGCCTGCCGCACTCTGCGGCACGGTTGGTTTGAAAACCACGGTGGGTCGCATCAGCCGGGCGGGCGTCTATCCTTTAAGCTGGACGCTGGATTCGGTCGGCGTCTTTAGCCGCTCGGTGGAAGATGCCGCCCTGGTTTATCAGTGCTTGCAGGGCGCCGATGTCAATGATGAAATCACCCTGGGCGTAACTTCGCATGATGTCCTCAAGGCGTTAAAGGAGGGGTCAAAGGACTTCGGCTGGCCTTTGCAGAATCGGTATTCTGGGAGGATGTGCATCCTGAAGTTGCCGGAGCCGTGCGAGCGTGCGGCGAAGTATTTGAAGAACTGGGTGCCGACGTCGACAGCATGGATTTTACCGAAGCCCGGGCAGCGCGCGAACTGAACCCGGGTGGGGTGATCATTGCCGGCGAAGGCTACATGCTGAACAAAAAGTGGCTGGAGGAGCACTTTGATGAACTGGATCCGGTCGTGGCCCATCGCATGATCAAAGGCAGGGAAATTACCGCCGATCAATACCTTAACACCTACTATCGTGCAAGACAGCTGCGGGCCAAAGCCGGCAACACTTTAAACGATATCGATGCCCTGCTGGTGCCGACTACCCCGGTTCCTGCCATACCGGTAGCGGAAATAGACACCACCATGGAAAACTATCTGGCGCACAATATCCGCTATTTGCGCAACACGTCCATCGGAAATATCCTGAATTTTTGCGGCTTGAGTCTGCCGTGCGGATTTACCGCAAGCGGCATGCCAATCGGACTGTTAGTCTACGGCAAGCCCTTTCAGGAAGATGTCGTTTTGCGCATCGGGCATGCTTTCCAGCAGGCCACCGATTGGCACCGGTGTAATCCGGATTTGTCGTGGGCAACAAGTTAGTTCGCTTCGCCCATGCGCCGGAGGCGGAGTATAATGGAATGTTGGAATGATAAAATGATGGGTTTTAAGAAAAAATCAACGTGCATATTATTGCATTGGTTGTTTAGTTACGATGCAGTACCTTGATCTAAAGCAAAAGGAGATATCACCATGAAAAAAAGCGAAGTCATCCTTACTAAATACAGCCCGCTCATGGCTGTGGACACGAAACTGGTCGGCAGCGACGGGAACCCAACCGAGACCCCGCGGGTCTATTCCCTTTGTCGCTGCGGCGAGTCGAAGTTCAAGCCGCAGTGCGACGGCTCACACGCCCAGGCCGAATTCGTCGGGGACCGCGAAGTTTCCGACAAACCGCCCCTGGAATACTACGAGGGAAAAGAGATCACCATTGTCTATGACCGCTTTATGTGCATGGGTGCCGGCTTCTGCGGTGAACTGGAGGCGGTTTTCGGTACCCACGACGCGCCCAAGTACGAGCCGGATGGGGCATCGGCGGCTGAGATCATCGACACCATCAGGAAATGTCCATCCGGTGCGCTGACTTACATCCTTAACGGCAAACATGAAAAAAATTACTGCCTGCAGACGCGCATCGTTGTCGAGAAAGACGGACCGCTCCATTGTCAGGGCGATATCGAGCTGAAGGACGATCAATCTTCGGACGCGCTGCTGCCCGATGCGGATCACTATACGCTGTGCCGCTGCGGAGGTTCGAAAAAAAAGCCGCTGTGCGATGGATCGCATGAGGAAAACGGTTTTCGCGGCTGAAACGAAATTCAGATCTCGCCCCGGATGTATTGCACCACAAGATTGCCGACCTCGCTGGTGCCGATCCCCATCTTGCCGGCATCCATGGTTTTCATATCTTGCTGGATGACTTTCATCACGGCCTTTTCCACGAGCTCGGCCGCGTCACCTTCCTCCAGGTAGGTGAGCATCATTTGTCCGGCCATGATGGCGGCCAGGGGATTGATGATGTTTTTTCCAGTATATTTTGGTGCCGAGCCCCCGATGGGTTCGAATATGGCGGCACCCCCGGGGTTTATGTTCCCGCCGGCGGCTATCCCCATTCCGCCCTGGATCATGGCGCCAAGGTCGGTAATGATGTCGCCGAACATATTATCGGTTACAATCACGTCAAACCATTCCGGATTCTTGACCATCCACATGCAGATCGCATCAACATGGGCATAATCTTGCTCAATATCCGGGTAGGCCTCACCGACTTCATGAAAAACGCGTTCCCACAGGTCAAAGGCATAGGTGAGGACATTGGTCTTGCCGCACAGGGTCAGCTTCTTGTTTCGATTCCTTTTGCGGCAGTGTTCAAAGGCATAGCGGATACAGCGCTCCACGCCTTTGCGCGTGTTTATCGATTCCTGGACGGCAATTTCATCCAATGTGTTTTTCTTCAGAAATCCGCCGGCCCCTGCGTATAGGCCTTCGGTATTTTCCCGCACCACATCGAAATCAATATGCTGCGGTCCTTTATCTTTTAGTGGTGTATCCACACCCGGGTACAGTTTTACAGGGCGCAGATTGATATATAGATCCAGGGAGAACCTCAGATTCAAAAGAATGCCCTTTTCCAGAATGCCCGGTTTGACATCCGGGTGTCCAATCGCTCCCAGATAGATCGCGTCCATCTGCTCAAGCTCCTGAATCGCAGAATCCGGCAATATTTCACCTGTCTTCAAATACCGTTCCCCGCCAAAATCATAATGGTTCAGGTCGTAACGCATACCTGTTTTTTCAGCCACGGCCTTGATAACTTTCAACCCTTCCGCAACAACTTCGGGACCGGTTCCATCTCCGGGAATCACTCCGATCTGATATTTTTTTTCCATTTAAACTCTCCTTTTATGATCTGCGGCCTTTTTTATCTATTATTTTCTGAATAAGCCCAAATTCGGACATGCCGGAATTGAATATAGATCGACATTTTTCAATATTTGTCAAGGTTTTATTAAATTTTCTTAACTCTCATCCGTTTGCGGCAACACGCTTCAACGCTTATCCATCGCCGTGACTGTCCTTGACCTTCTATCGATTTTTGATTATAGAAAATTATAAAATTTCGACTCGATTACTTCCTGCCGCTTCACCGTTAAGCTTGGATCTACTCACAAATCTCGACAGCGAATCCTTGATATGGTGTGTTAAAATTCTGAAAGGGGAGTTTTGATTTTGAGAATTCATTAGTATTTAAAAACCAGTATCGGGAAATCGGCTGGTTCCCGATTGAGCGAAAACTCGAAGCTGATGATGCTAATTTTGCCGATGTTTTTCCAGAAACTTTGGAAGTATTTCACTGGCATGGCGATACATTTTAAATTCCAGTAGGCGCTAAATTATTGGCTTCGATTGAGGCCTGCTGCAATCAAGACTTTGTTTTAGATGGTCGTGTCCTTGGCCTGCAGTTTCACCTCGAAACCACTGCCGAATCGGCTGCGGCGCTTATTCAAAACTGTGGTGCTGAGTTGGATGGTTCGAAATATGTCCAGTCGGCGGCCGACATGCTGTCTAAAGAGTTTCGATTTTTGAAAATTAGCGCGATTATGGATTCCTTGCTGGAAAGACTGGAAAAACAGAATATTTAGCAATCAATTACCTAGGGGAGGTTGAAATGCGAATAGCTATTTTTGGATCAGGTTCGGTCGGCGGATATTTCGGCGGACGACTGGCTCAGGCCGGGCAAGATGTCGTCTTCATCGCCCGGGGCGAGCATTTGAATGCCTTGCTCAAACGTGGCCTGCGGGTGGACAGCATCAACGGCAACTTTGTCGTGAAGCCGGTCCAGGCAACCGATGATCCGTCGACTATCGGCATCGTTGATTTGGTCATCGTCGGGGTCAAGGCCTGGCAGGTGTCAGCGGCCGCAGAGGCGATGCGGCCCATGGTCGGGCCCGAAACCGTTGTCCTGCCATTGCAAAATGGACTTGAAGCGCCGGAAAAATTATCCGAAGTGATTGGAGACCGGCATGTCTTGGGGGGCCTGTGCGGGTTGTTTTGTTATGTCGCCGGGCCGGGCCACATCGTCCATGCCGGCATGGACCCTTTCGTGAAATTCGGAGAACTGGACAACCAGCGCAGCCAACGAGTCGAGCGGTTGCTCGATATGTTTAAAAGCGCCGGGGTCACTGCAATAGTCCCACCCGATATCCGGGTTGCCATGTGGATGAAATTTCTAACCATCGCAGCTTGGAGCGGCATGGGGGCCGTGACGCGCGCCCCGGCGGGAATCTGGCGCAGCCTGCCGGAAACACGCCGCATGGCGGAACAAAGCCTGCGGGAAATTATTGCCGTGGCGGCAGCACTCGGCGTATCACTACCGGAAAATGCTCTGGAGACGACCATGGCCATTTATGACGGACAGGTCCCCGAGTCAACGGCCTCGCTGCAGCGGGACGTGATGCAGGGGCGGCCTTCCGAGTTGGACGCCCAGATCGGCGCGGTGGTGCGCTTCGGGCAGCAAGCCGGTGTGTCAACTCCGTGCAACATTTTCATCTATAACAGCTTATTGCCCATGGAATTGCGGGCACGTGGTGAACTCCAGTTCGATGAGTGACCCGAACGCGTCAGTTTCGCGATAGTTATACTTCTTCCCTGAAGTAGTCCTGGCAAGGCTCCGAATCGAGGCCATGGCTAAAATTTCATAATATGAATTTGAATCTGTATAAAATTGTATCTATCTCATTGATTGACAGTGCTCAAAACCGTGTGATACTCAAATTATATCGCCATAGATTTCGATAGTTTTCGAATTACATAGTATGGCAAGTGATATGCAATCGGGACTCTGTCAAGTTTGGGGCTGATTTTGAGCAGATCTTAAATTTCGCTGGGGTTTAGATCATCTCAATTTATGTTGTAATTTTTAGATTATAGGCGAACCACAACATGTGGGGTGCGCCATAATTCCTAAAATCAACACTATCGATTGTAAGCTTCTCTGGTTAACTGATATTAATCATATAACTCTTTGGCAAAGATATCGCCGTTTTGATAGATCGACGATGACTGACCAGCGCTGGCAGATGACAGGCTCGGCCAGCGCTCCGGGACCCTTCATGCTGGACCCGGAAGGTTACACATAAGGTTCTTTAATCGAGAAAAAGGGGGCGTACTAATGAAAAAAAGTAGAAAAATTTACGCTGGTATTGTTTTGGTTTTGGTTTTGGTTTTGTTCTTGGTTTCCACGGGTGTCGAAGCCAGTGATGTATGCAAGGGTTATGGGCCTCAAACGCCGCGAGATATAGACAATCGTGTCGGAGAGAATAAGTCTAACATCTCAATGGCACCTAACTATTCGGAAATGAATTTATGTAATCTTCATTTTCACGTGAATGCAGAACACAAGGCGAAAGATTTTTCAATCTATGCCGGTGATGGTGTTAACGGCCTTGGCGGCGGGTATCAATGTAATGATAGTGCGTCACTGACAAAGGCAGAGCTAAAAGCACCCCAAACAAACTTTTGTAAAGATGTAAAACCAGGAGATACCATTGAGGTACACTGGGTATATACATCCTGTGACGTGAAGCCGGGAAAAAGCTTGGGTTCTTGCTTATCTGACGGCTGTGCCAATCCTAATCTGCGTGTGGAGGCCCAGGTTTTCACCGTCGTTAATTACTCATCAGCTCTCAATTTTATGGACTTCGCTTATGACGGCAATATGGTAAACGGATACCATCAGGCCAAAGCGCTGCCAACAAACAGCGGGAAGCCTGTTGAGTTTGCGGGGTCAACAACGGGTCCAAAGTACACTGAACAGAAATGCTCGCCCCTGTTAGTCTCGTGGAGTGTTCGACCCAAATGCGCCAAAGTGGACATCAATAGCCTAAGCGAATGGTGTGAAAATAACGTTTTTGAAGAAAATTATGCACACGGCGTCAGAAAACTTGTCACAAACACTAAGCTCTTAGACGAAATAAAATAACGCTTAATCCCCATTGAGTTATCTTGGCCCGATTAATGCGTTTAATCTTTCATTTTGGTTAAAAAGTAATCGCTGGTTTGAAAAATACGAATTTCTGCAATCACCTAATTCAATAACTAAGAAAGTGTGGATTGATGATAAACATCCACGCTTTTCTTTTTTTATGCTTATACAAGATATTGGTGCAGTGGCTTTGGCCTGAGAACTATGATTTCTCCAACAAAGTTGGAATTATCAGTCCTTTAAAAAAATGCAGATATCATCTATCCCGGCTATTTTGCTGCTGATGACGCTTTCTGCAGTGTATCTCAAATCTTGATGCCATATAGAACCGTGAGATATACAAATCATATATCTACGTTGCCCGAATTGCATGTATTGGAAAATCTGTAGTTGAAACCCCATCAAATTTGGAGTTAATTTTCGAGCAAATCACGATTATTGATCAAATCCGGATAAACTCAATTTTTCTGCATTGTATAGGCTGAAATCTTTTCTTCTGGCAAGCTGTATCTGGACCTATCAAGGGATTTATGGGTAGTCCATACCTAATACATCCCATATTCCTGGAGGGCTTCCCACATGGCGATGATGTTTGCGGGGGGCACGTCGGCCTGGATGTTGTGAATGGTGTTGAAGACATAGCCGCCGCCGGGCGCCAGGGCTTCGATATTGCGGCGCACGTCGTCTTTGACTTCTTCGGGAGTCCCGTTGGGTAAAACTCCCTGGGTGTCCACGCCACCGCCCCAAAACACCAGGTCGCGCCCGAAATCACGTTTGAGGGCGGCCGGGTCCATGTCTTTGGCGCGGATGTGGATCGGGTTGAGGATGTCGACGCCAATTTCCAGAAAATCAGGGATCAGGGGACGTACGTTGCCGTCGGAGTGAAAGAAGCGCTTGGCATGAGGGGCTAACCTGGCAAACGCTTCAAACAATATTTTAACGCGCGGCTTGAGCAGCCGTCGAAACATGTCGGGGGATATAATCTGTGAGGTCTGGGTGCCGTAGTCATCGGCATAGGTCACGACATCCACCAGGTCACCCAATTCGGCCAGCGCCGTCTGCCAGTAATCCAGTTTGAGTTCCAGCAGTTTGTCGAACAGGGCACAGGCGGTTTTTTCACTGGTTATCATCATCATCAGAAGGTTTTCCATGCCCACGATGCGCTGGGCAAACTCGAAAATGCCGGCAAAGGCATCTTTGAGCACTACGGCATAGCCGCAGGATCGGTAGTGCTCGGCCAGTTTGCGCAGGCCCGCCATTCTCTGTGGATGGCCGACATCCGGCCAGCAATAGTTGGTAATGTCTTCAATGGTCAGGTCGGTGCGGGGCAGGGGGACTTTGACGACGCTGAAATATAGACCGTTTTCCTTGGGACGGTGATGGGTAATGCCCCACTCGTCATGATAGGCCCAGTACTCGCCGGCATTTTCTTCGACTACCTGCCAGTTGTGGCTGTTCAGCGGATAGAGACCGCGCGTGTCGACAGTTAGCCGACGGCCGAGGTCGTCGTCGATGGACGCCAGCTGCTGAACGGCATCGCACATTTCTAGTTCGACTTCAGACAAGCCCAATGCGTTGCGTAAATTTTGATAGGCCACGACGTGGATGCCGGTAACCTGGCAGCTGCCCAGATCAAAAGGGACCCGGTCGGGTTCACGGTGGTCCAAGGTCGTTAAGATTCTTTCGCGGGAGTTCATTGCGTTTATTGAGTTTTTAGCGTTTGTTGAGTTTATAGAGTTTGTTGTTTTGGGCCGTTTAGGGCAAAAGCGTGTCGCCACCGAGGTTCAAGATCTCAGGTGTCAGTGTTCAGGTGTCAGCCCAACCGGCCGGCTGCGGAGCGACCAGCTAAATCGAAAAAGAAACTATGGTTTCAGGCCATCGTACGGTCGGCCACCGTGCCGACCGGGATTGGCGGGCACGGAGGCCCGCCCGACATTTTTTGTAGTAAACGTTTCACACAAAGATATAGCATCTCGGTTCCCTGACACCTCGCTAATGTTCCAAAAGACGCCAAAGAAAAAGGCCCCTAAGCCGCATACTTCCCGGCCCCATATGCCTCCCATTCTCGATAATGCGCTTAAGATGGCGGGTTTCATTATGCAAAACTTTTGCGAACCGGTGTCCGTTTGAGCGGCAGTTGCACGGGCTTGCCGCCTTTGAGCGCCGAGCGGTAAATGGCCAGGATAATCTCAATGGACTTGCGGGCTTCGGGCCCGTCGATAAGGGGTTTTTTGCCGGTCCTGAGGGAACGGACGGCGTCTTCAAAACACTTCCGGTGCCCGCTGAAATCAATGGCTTTGGGGTCGGCTGCGCCGGCGCCGACTTCTCCTAATTGCGCTTGGAACTGCTGCCGAATTTTTTTATCTGACGGCCATTTCTTCCTGAAATCCCAGACGGTAAAGGAATTATCCCGCATGAAGATGGAACCGTCCGAGCCGCAGAGATGGACTTCGGCCGGATGCCCGGTCGGTGAAAAACAGGACGTGGAGCCCTCGATGACTCCCAGGGCGCCGCTTTTGAATTTTACGATGGCCACCGCATTGTCCTCGGTTTCGATACCTTGATGAATGGTCAGGTCCGCATAGGCACAGACCGATTCGACTTCCCCGGCCAGGTAATAAAGCAGATCAATGGTGTGAATGGACTGGTTCATCAGGGCGCCGCCGCCGTCCAGCAGCCAGGTTCCGCGCCAATCGCCGCTGTCATAGTATTGCCTGGGTGCGGTACCATTTGATATAAGCATCCGCCAGGGTGATTTTGCCGAGCCGGCCGGAGTCGACCGCTTTTTTGAAAACCGCGGTTGCATCGCTGAAGCGGCGTGGGAAAATACCGGCCAGCATAACCTTGTTGGCGTCGCAGGCTCGAATCATACGATCAACCCGCTCCAGGGTGACTTCCAGCGGCTTTTCACAGATAATATGTTTGCCGGCTTCGGCAGCTTGAACGCAGGGGTCCAGGTGGGCCCCGCTGGGCGTGGCAATGGCGACGATATCCAATCCCGGATGGGCCAGAAACGCCTTATAATCCTGATAGGCGGCGCAGTTAAACGCGTCGGCGACCCGATCCGCATTGGTTTTGTTGCGCGAATACACACAGGCCAGGTGCCCGCCTTGCATGGCCTCGATTGCCCGGGCATGAAAATCCGCAATCATCCCACAGCCGACAATCCCGAAACCATAACCGCCTTTTTTCGACATGAGTTCCTCCCGTGATTTAGTTTATTGAGTTTGTTGAGTTGATTGGGTTGATTGAGTTGATTGGAAATATTAGTTGAATAAGTTGATTAAGTTGATTGTAAAAAATAGTTGATTGGTTGACTGGTTGAATCGTGATCGGATAACATCGATCTTAATCCTTCAAAAGCATTGACCCGCGAACAACTCTTAAAATAAAAACTGTCTTTTCTGATATCCGATAAATAATTCTATACTTTTTATAGATTAAATGGCGGTAATCAGTGGCGAAAAACTCATTCTCAGCTATTAAAGGATGCCGGTCCGGAAAGGATTCAAGGGAATAAATCTTTTTTTCCAATTCAAGAACAAAATTCGCAGCGCTATTACTGCTGTCAGCTGCAATATAGTAATAGATTTGTTCTAGATCCTCGTTGTGCAAGCTGTGTCAAATTTACTTTATATCTTTTTGTCACGCTTAAACTCCTTGAAAAAATCTTTTGCCTCTTTATATCGGCCGGCACTTATGTCTTCCTCCGCGGGAACCAGAAGCTTGAGCAGATTAAAGGCGCGGGTGATTTTCTCATACTCTTTTGCATCCAGAATCACGGCCTCCGCTTTACCATTTACCGTGAGAACGATAGGGCGTTTGGTCCTGTGAATTTGATCCAGAACTGAATTAGTGTTTCTTTTTAAATCTGTAATCGAACGTATATCTTCGGTTATACTTAATGTCATTTTAGCACCCCAAAAGAATTAATTAAGACGTTTTATATGATGCTTTTGTGTATACTTATTGATGCTGAAAATCAAGGTTATTTATTCCACAATTGTACTCGATTCAAACTTGCATCCCAATTTAATCCTCCAACCTTGGACCTTTAGCCTTTTACCTTTCACCTTCTGCCTTTTCACCTTTCCTCCCCCCTGCTTCCAGTCCACACCTTCTTACCTTCTTATCTTCCTCACCTTCCATCTTTTAGCTACCGCAGCATCTCAAACGGCGATGCCAGCGCCCTGGTTCTGGCTTCGGCCAATAAAGTATACTTTGCTATCATGCAGGGGCGATGCTCCGGCGGTGCCGTGTCTTGGTCCAGATTTTCGATAAACCCGTCCCGTACCCGGTAGAAATGCTGTTCATGGGTGGTTCTCAGGTTTTCGGGGATTTCAATCAGCAGTGCATTTTTTTCCGGGACAACAGAAAGTCCCGGGTACCTGTGCGACCATTTTACCAGGCATTCTTGAACGGCTTTCTCAACCTGATCTCTGTTTTCAGCGGGTACGACTAACAGTTCGGTTTTAAAGCCTGTCTCCGGCAGTTGGCGGATCATCAGGTCGGACCGGGTGCCTTTTACGAGTGAGCGGTGGGTGTCTTTGCCGCCCGGCGGCTCGTCCAGATACCAGATTTCCCGCAAATGAACCGGCACTTCCTTGATGCGATAAATCAACTCACCATTGCAAAAATAGTTCAGGACATCGTCTTTTACATATTCAGCAATGGTCCGGGGAAATCGGTCGGCGCCGGTGATCTTTGCGAACTTATCCAGTGGGACCCCGGTTGCCCAGCGCCGGGCTTCGATCAGTTCAATATCTTTTCCATAATCGATGGGGACTCCGGGAAACAGCATCCATTGGGTCATGTCCACCAGGTGGATGGTGGTGTCGACGATGCCTTCCCCCTGGATATCGATATCAAAGTACCAGACCGGCCGTACCAGGGGCTTTCCATTGACGATCTTGTAGAGGTGATGAACACATTCCTTGAAAACGGCTGGGCTTCCATCCGGTTCGATTCGCAGCCTGCCGAAAACATTTTCTTCCGCCAGAAATTCTTTTTGCAGCAAGGTGGCAATTTCATAGCGCTCGGTCATGATGTCCGCTGCCAGGGGGCGGTCGGGCGCCATGGTCGCGCGTAAAAACGGCAGTGTCTCACGGGCAGTCACCCACGGTTTATCGGCTAATATCGCGAGACCAGCCCGGTTTAAGATGTCGATGTTTTCCATCTTGGTATCATTGCGTCCGGCCAAAACGGCGATGTCGCCCTTTTTTTCAGCAATTAATTTAGCCAGACTATCTTTTCCCCGGTACACGTTTATTTCCCAGCGCGTGGGATTGACCTCCCGGTTGTTGAAGGATTCAACAATTTCAACAAAACGGTCCAGATCCGGTCCCGGCTCGGAATACACATAGATATCATCGGTAAGGCTGGGATGACGTTCACGCAATACCAGGGCCGCGTGAAAGTGGCCGGGATTGAAAATAACGAGAGTGTGCATGGAATATTCCTTTCAGGAAGCTTGAAAGCATGGAGGCCAGGAAGTTTGGAGGCAAAAAAGCTTGGAGGCTTGGAAGCTGGAAGGCTGGGAGGCAAAAAAGCTTGGAGGCAACTGAGCTTGAAAGTTTTGAAGCTGAGGAGGTTAAGAAGCAAATCGAATCCGCAATGCTTTCAAATCTTTTGCCTTTCTCGTATCCTATCATCTTAGTTTTTAGCCTCATAGCCTCCCGGCTTCTTCCCTTTCTGGCTTTCCTGCTTCCCAGCTTCCCAGCCTTCCAGCTATTTAAAGTTTAATTTTTAACCCCGCCAATAGGAATGCCGAGCGATTCACAAATACCGTGCAAATACCCGATACTGCGGGCGGCAATGGTTTGCGGATCCGGGTTGAAATCAAAGACCTCGACCGAGATATACCCCTGGTAATCGGCTTCGTGCAGGACTTTGAGCAGGGGCGTAAACTGCAGATCTCCGAAACCGGGTCCGCGATCGTTGGGATCGTTGACGTGGATATGTTTTAGCTTGTCCGTTGCAAGAGCGGCTTTGAGTACGCGCGGAAGCTCGGCTTTGGCACTGGCGTGGATACTGCGGCAGTCGAGCATGGTTTGGAAATTCGGGTGACTGATTTCATCCACCATCTGCAGGGCTTCGTCGATGGTATTGATGAAATTAGTATCCGCTGGGGTCAGGGCCTCCAGACAGTAGAATACATCGCGTGACTGCGCCGCTTCGGCACACACCTGGAAGGTCTCCAGCGCGAAATTCCGGGATTCGGCCGGGTCCCATTCTTCTTTAACATTGCGCTGTTGAGGCGATCCGTGCACCAGCACTTTGCCTGCCAGATCGCCGCATAAATCGATAAGCTCCTTGAGGTAATTCTGGGTGGCTTTGCGAACATTGGCATCGGGGTGGTTGATGTACAGGCCGGCCGGCTTGACCAGCAGCCAGTGGAGCCCGGCGATCTCGATGCCGGCCTTTTCGGCTGCTTCGCGGATTCTTTTTCTTTGAGCGGCCGAGATATCCGAGGCTGTCTCGCCCAGCGTAAACGGCGCCAGTTCAACCGCGTCATAGCCTAATTGGGCCGCATAATCGAAAACTTGCGCGATATCCCAGCCTTCAAAAAGTTCGTTGCATATCGAAATTTTCATGAATAGCTCCAAAACATTAACTCATAACTCATAATTGCAGCAAATAGCTTTTATAACATTGCTGGAAGTTGGTTGAAAATTTAGTTGATAAGTTGATTTAGTTGATTAGTTGATTTAGTTGAATGGTTGATACGTGAGTGGATAAAATCGACCCATAACCTCTGTTGCCAACGAACTTAAGAGCTCACAAACTCATGAGCTTCTTTACTTCACACCTTCTTACCTTCCCAACTTCTCACCTTCTTATTTTCTGGTCTTCTCAGCGTTTTTCTTTTTCTTTCTGAATGGACTGAATACAAAATCTTTCACCCGTCCCGCGCTCTGCTGCAGATAGCGGTTGCGGCTCAATATGGTTATCAAAATCATGATGATGAGAATGACGCTGATCGGCCGGGTTAAGAATGGGACCAGGGAGCCCTCGTTGAGAATCAGTCCGCGCCGCAAGTTTTCATCCAGCATGGGCCCTAAAATAAGTCCCAGGATTAGCGGGGCGTCCGGAAATTTCATTTTGCGCAGCGGGTATCCGATGACGCCGAACAACAGCATAATCAGGATGTCAAAGACCCGGCCGGCAATTGCAAAGGAGCCGACCGCACATAGCACCAGGATGATCGGCATCAGAATTGAAGTCGGGACTTTCAGGATTTTTACCACGATTCTGACCATCGAAAGTCCCAGAATCAGCATCGCCACGCTGGCCAGCAGAAACATGGCCGACACTTCAAAAATGTAGTTGGGCGCTTCAATCACCAGCAAAGGACCCGGCCGCATGCCATGCAGCCACATGGCCGCCAGCAAAACGGCGGCCGGCGGGCTACCCGGCACCGCCAGCACCAGGACCGGTATGATGGCGCCGCCGACGCAGGCATTGTCACCGGTCTCGGCCGCCGTCAGCCCTTCGATGGAACCTTTGCCGAATTTCTCGGGCGTCTTGCTGGCGCGGCGGGCAAAATCATAGGCCACGAAAGAGGCGATATTCTCTCCGACCCCCGGAACCGTGCCCACAAACACACCGATCAAGCCGGATCGAATAATGTTTTTCCAGTTATCGAGCAAATCCCTGATGCGGGGCAGCACGCGTCCAACCTGAGAAATTTCCGCGCGCCGCTGGGCCTCGACCGTGGTCTGGATAACCTCCGTCATACCGTAGATGCCCACCAGCGCCGGAATCATTGAAATCCCGCCGTACAAATCCACCGTACCATAGGCAAAGCGCGGATAGGCCTGGATGGCTTCCATCCCGATCATGGCCAGAAATAGGCCCAGAAAGCCTGAGATCCAGCCCTTGAGCGGATCTTCCGGTGCCGTCAGGTTGCCGCAGATCAATACGCCGAACAATGTCAGCCAGAAAAACTCAAAGGACTGGAAGCGCAGGGCGATAAGACCCAGATACGGTGTAAAAAACGCCATGAAAAACAGGGCAATGGTGGATCCCAGAAAGGAGGAAGTGGTCGCGATACCGATGGCTTCCCCGGCTTTGCCCTGCAGCGCCAGCGGGTGGCCGTCGATGCAGGTGGCGGCGTTGGCCGGGGTGCCCGGAATATTGACCAGGATCGCGGAGCGGCTGCCGCCGTAGATGGCCCCCACGTACATGGCGATCAGGATAACGATCGCGTTGGATGATTCCCACTGGTAGGTCAGGCCGGTCAGCAGCGCAATCCCCATGGTAGCGGTCAAACCGGGCAGCATCCCCACGATGATGCCGAGAAAAGTAGCCCAGAAAACGGAAAACAGGATCTCGGGTGTCATCAGTCCTAAAAGTGCATTAACCAGCTCTACTACACCCAACGAGACCTCCCTTTATTTTTTTGCATAGTTAGCGTGACGGCGAAAATACAGCAGTAAAAATACAAAGTAGCAGGTTCACAAATTCGAAAGTAGATCAAATCACAAATTCCAAGCATCAAAATCCAAATAAATCTCAAATCGCAGAATCCAATGACCAAAACTCACCTTCGCCTTCCGGGGGAACGGTGATTCTGATTTAGCATCAACGATAGAGCTGCAACTCGCAGAACTCAAACTCTGCTATCTTGATATTTTTGGAATTCGGTGGACTGAATTCCGTTTGATTTTTTGAATTTGAGACATTGGAATTTATTTGTAATTTGTTATTTGTGATTTGGAATTTACGGAATTTCAATGCTCATTTCGAATTCGCTTAAGCTTCTTATGAATGGTTACAAGTCCTTTGATAATGCAGGTGATTTTAGGGCAACGGAACCAGGAAGATTTTGGTGAACACCAGATATATCGCCGCGGAAGCGACAACCGATATGACCAGGGATATAGACCGTTTTTGTTCTCCAAAAGTCGCCATATATGCAAAGAGAACCAGAAAGGCTGCCAGGTAAAAATAAATATGGCCCAGCAGAAAAAAGAAACCAAAGGCGTAAAGCATGGCCAGACACCAGCGATGGACACGTCCGGATCGCACAAAATTGTGAAGCGCTTGCCGGCCGGGGATGATCCTGTATCCCTGCTTTTTTACGGCCCGGACAAACAGCACCAGGCTCATCACAAACAGGGTAATCCCCAGAACCAAGGGAACAAAACCCGGGGCGGCATAGAAGCCGCCCCAGTCTTTTTCGAAGCGCGGAATTTTAAGCGATTCAACGACAATCAACAGACTAGCCGCCATCAGAATCAGGCCCATGATAAAGTCGGCCTTCGGCATTCCTTGATCTTTCATGACTCTATTGCGTCCCTTTACTTACAGATAAATCCAAACGCCGCGGGGTCTTTCTTGGCAATTCCGATCTCCTGCAGAATGCAGTTGACGTTGTTGCCGGTGGTTTCAGACAGCTTGAGGGCTTCTGCCCCTTTGTAGTTGACGTTGGCAGATGCTTTTTCCTTGGCCAGGCGTTTCATGGCATCGGAGGCCGCCGCTGCATCGAAGGCCTTGTTGATTGCTTCAACGGCTTCCTGCGGGGTGTCTTTGGCAATGTAGAGTCCAAAGAGGTACTGCAGCGGCGCATGGTTGGGAATGAACTGCATCACCGGCGGCACTTCGCCATAGCCGTCAATGACAAGGGTCTGGGTGGACATGTTGGCCAGGGCCCGCAGTCTCTTGGCACGCAGCATATCCGCCACTTCCATGGACAGCTGCATGACGACTTCGGTTTCGCCCTTGACGGTGGACACCACGGCCGGATATCCGCCTTTGTAGGGGATATGGCGGTATTCAATCCCGGTGGCCTTACGAAAGGTTTCGGCTGCCAGATGCCCGCCGGCACCTACCCCGGCTGAGGCAACCTTGACCTGACCCGGCCGGGCCTTGAATTCGGCCACGAGATCATCGATGGTCTTGATTTTGGAGTCATACGGCACACAGATAACCGGCGCGGTCAGCATCGCGTAGTAATGAAGCCAGTCGCGATGAGAAATGTTGGGCAGCAGGTCCAGCACCTGGTAGGTAATCACGCTGCCGTCGGCGTTGCCGGTCCAGGTGTAGCCGTCATGCTTGGCTTCAAAAGCGTTTTTCATTCCGATTGAACCCGAGCCGCCGGGCTGATTGACCACCGCAATTTTTTGACCGAGAACTTTTTCCATCTCACCGGCCAGGGTGCGGCAGGTCTGATCGGTTGCGCCGCCGGCCGACCACGGAACGATCAGGGTGATGGGTCTCTTGGGCTGCCAGTCGGCAGCTGCGAAGCCTGCGGAAAAAACCATTGCCGCGATGACGATCAGGATTCCAAATTTTTTCATTGCAATTCCCCCTTTTCATTTTGTAGGATTGATGACAAAGCGCCATGCCATTTTATAAATTAGATAATTAATCCGCCCGGATAATCTCATATCATTTTCATCAGTTGCAAACGAACCGGTATGCTGCACACAAACGGGTATCGCTATTTATAAGGGCGGAGTAATTACTCAGGCACGATAAATGGGACAAGCACCATTTGTCAAGAGTTATGTCAATGACGGTTATCAAAGCCAGCCTTTCCCGGGGCCGTATGGTTGAAATTCAGCTGGACGGTGAGCGGATCACAAAAGTTTTGACGCGCCAATCAAAACGCAGCGATCGGCAGGCACCGCACAGGGATATACACATTGCCCCCGGTTTTATCGATATTCAGGTAAACGGGTTCGCCGGGGTTGACATCAACCAGCCGGATTTTCAAGGGGATGATCTGGTCAATGTCTGCCGAAACCTGATCGAAACCGGGGTGACGACCTTTTGCCCAACTCTGATTACCGCCGATTATGAGCGCCTGGCTCGAAACATCGCAATAATTCGTGAGGCCTGCAAAAAACATCCTCTGGTTCGCTCAATGGTTTTGGGCATACACTTGGAAGGGCCTTACATTAATGCCGAGGATGGTCCCAGAGGTGCCCATCCCAAAGCCCACGTTTGCCACCCCGATTGGAATCAATTCGCGAAACTCATTGATCTGGGACAGGGATTGGTGTGCATGGTAACCTTGGCACCCGAGTTGCCCGGTGGTCTGGCATTTATTAAAAAGGCCGCCCAAAGCGGCCTGGCAGTGGGAATCGGGCACTGCAGCCCCCAACCGGATATCGTGGATCAGGCGGTGCGTGCCGGCGCCGGAATTTCAACGCACCTGGGAAACGGAACCCACCAGATGCTCGATCGCCATAAGAATTATCTGCAAAAACAATTGGCCCATGACGGGCTAATGGCCAGCATTATCTGCGATGGGCTGCATATGCCGGACTATTTTGTCAAAAACCTTATGCGTGCCAAAGGCCGATCGAAGGTTATATTGATTACCGATGCGACAGCTGCTTCATACGCACCCCCGGGTCGCTATTCACTGGGTGATCTTGCAGTCGAAGCTGGCGTTGACGGCGCGCTCAGACTTCCGGGAACGCCTTATCTTACCGGCTCGACGCTCACCATGCAAAGGGCGGTCAGCAACTGTGCTGATTTCGCCGGAATTCCTCTGGCATCGGCCATCAAAATGGCGACCGTCAATCCGGCCCGGTTGTTTGAGGGGATCAGCGGTAAATTGGAGAAAGGTCAGCGGGCCGATTTGGTGCTATTTACGGCCAATAGAAAAAAAATCAGAATCGAGCGGGTATATCTTGCGGGGCGGCTTTTATTCCAACATTGAAAACCTGGTCCTCAGGGCCAGGTCAGAGATCAATGGCTCTGCCCGTATAAATCAACCGGAGTAATGGAGTACTGGAGTTTTGGAGTGTTGGTTTAAAAAAAGAGCCTTAAACTTTCAGATTTTCTCCAGGCGTCTGTTTTCTGAGAGCGATGGAAAAAGGGGGTTCTTCCATCACTCCAATACTCCAGTACTCCGTAAATCGTCAAATGCCGGTAAACTAAATCCCCTCCGGGGATAATCAAAGCCGGGCCCTCTGGACCCGGATCTTTACTTTCGGCGGAAGATAAAACTCAAAAAAGACAAATGAATGGATGCTAATTGAAAATAAATTAGACAGGATCTACAGGATCATTGGGATATTTTAAATTTCCACGGTCTCCTTTGGAGACCATGGAAAAATTCTGTTTATCCTGTAAATCCTGTCAGAAAAATTAAAAAAAGAATCCATTCCTTACTAAAATTTCAAAACGGAGGAAAACGTGAAAATTGAAGTGTTTAAAACCAAGGCGGACTGTGGCGCGGCTGCTGCCGACCGGGGGGCGGAGATTTTAAAAAAGACGATCGCTGCCAAAGGCCGGGCAAGCTTTATAGTGGCCACCGGCGCCTCCCAGTTTGATTTTATGAAAGCCCTGACCCAAAAAGATGGAATCGATTGGCAAAACACCGCCATGTACCATCTGGATGAATATATCGGCATTAGCGAAAAACATCCTGCCAGCTTTCGGCGTTATCTTAAAGAACGTTTAGTTGATTTGGTGCACCCGGGTACGGTTCATTTTATTCAGGGTGAAGCTGCCGACCCTGCCGCCGAGTGCCGCCGCATGAATGACATTATTTCTCAGGATAAAATCGACGTGGCCTTTGTCGGCATTGGTGAGAACGGGCATCTGGCTTTCAATGATCCGCCCGCGGATTTTGATACCGAGCAGCCGTTTATCATCGTAGAGCTGGATCGAGCCTGCCGGCAACAGCAGTTCGGCGAGGGATGGTTTGCCTCCCTCGAAGAAGTCCCCACCACGGCGATTTCCATGTCGATTCAACAAATTATGAAATCAGAGGCGGTTATTTGCACGGTCCCCGATGAAAGAAAAGCCCGGGCGGTGGAGCAATGTTTTGAGGGGGACGTGTCCCCCCTGCACCCGGCCTCCATTCTGCGCAATCACGCCAATGCGTTTGTTTATCTCGATGAGGCCGCGGCATCGCTATTGTCCCAGGGGTAAAACCCCTGGGCGGTTATTGGTTAATGGCTCGCTGCCATTTTGAACCTCGCACTTCGAACCCTTGCAAATTGTCGCGGAATGCCATATGCAAGTTCTGGAGTTATTTTTAATTGAACCGCTCGGTCTTCATGCGCTTGTTTGACGCATAATTAGGAAAAATCCGAAAATGCTGAACATGGATTTCAGTTTTCGCGAGCTTGAAATTTTTTGCAAGGTAGTCGAATTGGAGAGTTTTTCAAAGGCTGCGGAAGCTGTTTTTCTGGTTCAGGCCTCGGTCAGTGAAAGGATCGCTTCGCTTGAAAAAAAAATCGGGGTCCGGCTGCTGGACCGCCTGGGTCGAAAAGTGGTTCCCACGGCCGCCGGCGAACTTCTGTACAAGCATGCCTTCCTCCTGCTGGAAATGAAAGAAACGGCCCAATTGGAAATCGAAAAGTTTCTCGGACTGGAACAGGGGGAAATCTCCATGGGCGGCAGCACTATTCCGGGTGAATATATTCTGCCGGGGCTCATCAGTAGATTTAAAAATAAGTACCCGCATTTAGCGGTGAACCTGACCATCGCGGACAGCAGTGAAATTGAAAATCAGGTCCTTGAGGGTAAACTGGCGATCGGGGTTATCGGAAAAAAAAGTCAACACGCCAACCTCTTGTGCCAAAAACTGTGGGAGGACGATCTGGTGCTGGCCGTCCCAGCCCGGCACCAGTGGGCCCGGCGAAAGGCCGTTTCCCTGCAGGAGCTGCGCGGAATCCCCTTTATACTGCGGGAGGAAGGCTCCGGAACGCTGAAGATCCTGGAGGACAATCTGTGTGAAGCAAACCAGAACGGCAGCAACGTCCTTCAAGTCTCAGCCCGTTTCGGCTCCTCGACGGCCGTCAAAGAAGGCATCAAATCCGGCCTCGGTCTGTCCATCCTCTCCGCCATTGCCATAGACACCGAGGTTAAAGCCGGGCTTCTCAAGGCTTTGAAGGTCAAAGGACTTTCAATGTCGCGCAGCTTTTTTCTGATTCGCAATAAACTTCGGATCGCCTCGCCATCCTGCCAGGCCATGCATGATTTCCTCCTATCGGAAAAACCATAATAGCTTCTCATTTCTATCGGAATTTCCTGTTTGACATATCGATATTTTCCATGAGATAGATTTTTAATAAATTACCCCCAATTGATCGGAAGGGCAATTCTTCCGCGAGGTCTGCCATGAATGACGATTTTGGTTTTACCTGAGGACATTGAATCAGCTAACCGGGTTTGTTAGACGACGCCGTATGCCAATCTGGAAAGCGCGGACATGATCGTGGGCGAAAACACCTGCGACGGCAAGAAAAAGGCCTATGAAACGCTTGATGCCCTGGTTGACAACCTCTACGTAATGGACCTGCCCCAAGTCAAATCCGAAAACGGCAAAGCCCGGTTGCGGGCGGAATATGGACGCTTCAAGGCGGCCGGTATGATCAACCGCGTGTCGTCGGTGGGAGATATCGTATTCACCGGCGGCGTGGCCCAAAACCCCGGCATGCGTGCCCTGCTCGCAGATAAACTGGGCCGCCGAATTCTGAGCCCGCAGGACCCGCAGTTAGTCGGGGCACTGGGCGCGGCGCTTTTGGTCGGAGAATGATAACGCTTGACGAATCCAGGTTATTTTTTTTGCGGGATCATCATAATGAAAACATTTGATTGGATATACAAAATCTTCCGCTGGACCCTGGGGATTGTTTTTATTTATGCCGGGTGCGTAAAACTTCTGGAACCCAAGACCTTTGCCGTCTTGATAGGGGCGTACGGCATCGTCCCGGAAGGTCTACTCATGCCCTTAGCCGTCGCCCTGCCGGCCCTGGAAGTGGCCGGCGGCATCGGGCTGTTTTTCGAAATCGAAGCAAGCCTTGCGGTGGTAGCCGGTCTGCTGGCGCTGTTTATTGCGGTCCTGGCCTACGGCATCTGGATGGAACTGGATGTGGACTGCGGATGTTTCGGCCCGGAGGATCCCGAAGCAGAGGCCTTCCACGGCCTCAGGTCATCCCTCTATCGTGACCTGGCCATGTTGGCGGGGGTCGCTTTTATATATGGATGGCGTCGCTACCGTGCCATCCAGCCGGCAAAGATAACGCAGATAATAAAAAAACCAGCAAAAAAAAGGAGGACAGAAAATGCGTAAATTTAGTTCGGTGCTGAAGCTGATGATGGCGGGTACTTTGGTGTTTATCCTGGCCGGGCCGGCAGCCGCCCTGTTCGAAAACAAATTCGAGCAGGAAGTGGAAACGGAAACCGGTGCGGTCAAACTCGTACGCGAAGTGCAGCGGGGCGGCTACGATCTGGTCACCACCGCCGAGCTCAAACAGTGGATCGATTCCGGCAGGGATATGGTCATTGTGGACACCATGCCCTATGAGGCCAGCTACAAAAAAAATCATGTGCCGGGCGCGGTGCAGTTTTTGTTTCCCATCCCGGACATGCCCCGGTGGGACGCACAGGAAACCGGCGGCAAATCCCAGGAAGATTTTATAAAACTGCTGGGCAGCGACAAAAATAAAACCATCGTTATCTACTGCGGGTTTGTCAAATGCACGCGCAGCCACAACGGGGCGGCCTGGGCCGTCAAGCTCGGCTACAAGAATGTCTACCGCTACCCGGGCGGAATCTTCGCCTGGAAGGGGGCCGACTATCCGATGGAAAAGTCTGAATGAGCAGAAAACTAAAAAATCGGGATCGCAGCGGCAGGAGCTCGGGAGATTCGATGCCGGCCGCCGCGGTCCCGGGCAAGGCGCCGTCCTCTCTGGAATTGTATCTTGAGGATATCCGGCAACGCTGCACGGAGTGCGGCGCCTGCATTCGTACGTGTGCCTTTTTAACTCATTACGGCACACCCAAAATCATGGCGAACCGCTTCGATTTTTCCTCGCCCCGGCATCTGGCGATAGCCTACGAATGCAGTTTATGCGGCCTGTGCAATGCTGTCTGCCCGGAAAAGCTTGATCCTTGCGGCCTGTTTATGGCGATGCGCCGGCTGTATGTGGCCGGCGGCCATTTTGACAAAGCCGCCTACCGGAGGATTTTGGGCTATGAAAAGCGCGGCACCTCGGCCCTGTTTTCATGGTACGGGCTGCCGCAGGGCTGCGATACGGTGTTTTTCCCGGGCTGCAACTTGCCGGGAACCCGGCCGGAGGTGACCCGGCGGATGTTTCGGCATTTGCAAAAAATCATTCCTACCATCGGAATCGTGCTCGACTGCTGCACCAAACCTTCCCATGACCTGGGACGCCGGGCCTATTTCGAATCCATGTTCGGCGAAATGATCGCTTATTTGTCAGGCCGGGGGGTCAAGACCGTTCTGGTAGCCTGTCCGAGTTGTTTCGACGTTTTTCAGCATCACGGCCAGGGTATCCGGGTCAGGACGGTTTATGAGGTCATCGATGAATCCGGCGGTATGGAAAGCGCGCGTTTCGGCGACCGGGAGGTCGTTGTGCACGATCCCTGTGCCCTGCGCAGCGAAGAGAACGTGCAGCAGGCAATCCGCAGCCTGTTGACCGGCATGGGGCTGACGGTGGCGGAGATGGAACACTTTGGCAAGCGCACGGTCTGCTGCGGAGAAGGCGGAATGGTAGATTATGTAAAGCCCGAATTCGCCGGGAGCTGGTCGGGTATCCGCACCCGTGAATACGGTGGCCGACAAGTGGTTACGTACTGCGCCGGTTGCGTCGCCTATCTAAAGCGGGCGGTTCCGATTATCCATATCGCCGATCTTTTGTATCGGCCCGAAGCGGCGCTGAGCAACAATTTGAAGGTGGGGCGGGCGCCCTTCACTTACCTGAATCGACTGCTTCTCAGGCACCGGTTAAAAAAAGAACTGAAACCGGAAACCAGTCGGGTGAGACCCCGCGGGCTGGATTGAAAGCACCGCAAACTAAAAAAAATGACAACGTGCTGTTGAAAATAAGTGACCGAGAATCGCGGCGTGTGTTTTCCGGCCGAGTTGAGGGGGCCAGGAAGCAGCTGCAGTAAGCATCAGTCATCTGAAGCAAATCTTTTCAAATATCAGAAAATAACGTTCAGTCGATCCAACGCTGTAGAAGGGAAAATAAGATGAACAAGCGATTATCTCATATTATCGGAATATTGATGTCCTTTTTTATCGTCAACTCCGCGACCGGTTTGAAACCCGGCAGCAATTTTCCGGCCCGGATTGCCGGCCTGACCTTTACCTTTGGCTCCAAAGGATCGACATCGGGCCGTTTGATGCCGGAATACTACATTCGCCAATTTTTTAAAAAATCACCGCGCGAGGTTTTCAAGCGGGTGGGGTTCAGCGGCGATCACACCAAAACCATCGCGCTGGTTCAGGCCGGCAGCTATCAGGTGGGGGCCGTCAATTTCAAGGTGTGGGAAAATGAAATGAAGGACGGCAAAATCGATTCCCAAAAAATCAGCGTCATCTGGCAGACCCCGCAATACCCGGATTACAACTGGACCATCCGGGGTGATGCCGACCAAACCTTCGGCGCAGGCTTTATCAAGAAGGTGCAAACGGCCCTCGTTTCAATGAAAGATCCGGACCTGCTGGCTTCCTTTCCGCGATCGGCCTTTATCCCGGCCGATAATAGCATGTACCAGCCGATTCTGGAGGTTGGTACGGAAATAGGGATATTAAGGAAATAACCATCAATTAAAAGCGAATATTGAATATCGAATAATGAATATCGAATGTCGAAGGAAGGTATTCTGTCTATTTTAAAAAGATTGAGCACAGCGAAACCAGCCTTCAACATTCTGCTGTTCGATATTCGATATTCTGCTGTTCGCAGTATAAACCTGTTAGAGTTTCATACGAGCACGGCCTCCGGCTAAGAGAAAGCCGGTCTGATCACAAAAGAGACTGTTTTTTTTCGCGCAAAGACGCCAAGGCGCCAAGATTATTTATAATTTTAGTGGTTTCCTTTGCGAGCCTTGCGCCTTTGCGTGAGACAGATCATATGTAGCTTCATATAAGATGTCAGTTGTCAGCGACAGCATTCCTCTCGGTTTTTCACAACATTTACATCGGGCAAATAGATCGCCGGACGGCATGGTATAACCTGCTGAACCTGCTCAGACCCCGTAAGCCTGAGGTCGACGAAGTGATGCCGATCCTGGACACCCTCGGCATGAGCGAGAAAATATCGGCCAAGGTCGGCGCTTTGTCCGGCGGGCAGCAGCAGCGGGTGGCCGTCGGCCGCGCCATGTACCGCGGGGGCAAGGTGCTGCTGGCCGATGAACCGGTATCATCCATCGACCCGCTGCAGGGGGAAACCATTTTGGATCTCATTGTCAACACCGGCAAAACGGTGATCATGGCGCTGCATTCGGTAACATTTGCCCGCCGATTCGCCGACCGCATCATCGGATTGTGTGCCGGCCGCATCCGGTTTGACTTGCCCCCCTCGCAGCTGACCCAGGCAGATATCGATGAGTTGTATCTGACATGCTGAAAACCAGCCTGATATTCATCGGCCTTGCCCTGGCGGCTGTGTGCTTTGCGGATCTGGCAATCACAACGCTGCACCCCTGGATGGAACTTGCGCGCATGCTGCGGGCAATGGCAGCCCCGGATTTTTTGTCGCTGGCGGGAATATGGCGGGCCTTTGTAAATACGGTGGCTTTTGCCCTGTGCGGAACCTTTCTGGGAGTTGCGGCCGGCACGGTGCTGGCATTTTTTTTCGAGTACACGCCGGTGCGCCTGTTTTGTGCCTTCATCCGCGCCATTCATGAAATCTTCTGGGCGTTTATCTTTATGCCGAAAGGATTGGAGGGGATTTGGAACACGGTGATTCTGACGCAAATCGCGCTGGCTTTTACGGGCGTTCTGGCCGTGGTCAGTTTTCCCTTGGCGTGTGTGCATTTTATGGGCATTGACACCGTCTCCCAGGTTATCCGCCGGCGATTGAAGATTTCCACCAAGCTGGCAACGTCTTATTGAAATTTTT
The DNA here is from genome assembly GCA_963710795.1 of uncultured delta proteobacterium. Lineage (GTDB taxonomy): Bacteria > Desulfobacterota > Desulfobacteria > Desulfobacterales > JAFDCJ01 > JAFDCJ01. The sequence continues at coordinate 271,813 of CAVQBT010000062.1, read as the reverse complement.
AGGTATTAAAATGATATGGGGCAAAGGTCTGAAATAGGGAAAAAACCATGAGCGGCATTAAAAAAATACGCCTGACCGAGACGGTCGCGGGGTCCGGCTGAGCGTCCAAGCTGGCTAACGGACCAACCGTTCCCATCCTTGTCAATCACTTATATTGCGCAATCACGCCAAGGCGTTTGTTTATCTCGATGAGCCGGCGGCGTCGTTATTAGCGCAACAGAGATAGCGCCGTTAGGCTGAGATTCTATCGCCCAAATCCGGTTTAGGCATTCTTTTCATACCGTTCACGCCGCCACAATCGGTTTTATGGTAATAGAACTGATTTCGGCCATGCGCGCACGTATTTCATTAAACATCGCCTGCCCGTGACAGACACCGATAATCGCCCCGCCGGAGCCGGCAAATTTGGCGCTGGCGCCGCAGCCACGGGCCATATCGATCATTTTAACCTGCCAGGGGGGTAGCTGATAAATACTGCGCCGGGTATCGAAATTTTCATTGATCAGCGCTGACAGAGTCGTTGCATCTTGAGTGAGCAGGGCATCGCGTCCCCGGACAGTCAGCGCGGCAAAGTGCCGCATGGCATTGACAACCAGCGGTTCCCCGCAATCATAGCGGCTGCGGATGTCATTGTGAAAGGTTTCGGTGGGCTCACTGAGCGCGTTGTGATACGCAATATAGAGGGGCGGCAACAGGGCCGGGTCGATTCTTTTGTAAGAATAAAATCGTATCCCGTTGGCCTTGCGTTCGGCACGTTTGTCAAAATCCATGTAGACCACGCCTTCATAACACTGAATGACGCGATCCTGCAGTCCGGCTGATATTCCGAGTTCTTCTGTTTCGATGGACAGCACCAAGGAAGGCTGCAGTTCAAGCGGTATTTCAATTTCGTAAAATTCCATCAAACATCTCAGCGTCGCCACGATAATCGAGCTGGATCCGGCCAGGCCGACCTGACGCGGAATGTGCGTTTCATAACGGACCGAGAAATTCCGCTCGTGAAGCTTTAGATTGTGTTCGCTGCAATACTCGACGAAGCGTTTGATGGTGGCTTTGATCAGACGAATGCCGCCATAATACCCGTGCAGCCGAACGTCCTGGGCCAGATCATGGATGGACCGGAAACGAGCGCGGTCATCTCCTGACTGGACGATATCGACTGAGTCCCACTCATACATCACAACCTCAGCCCAGAAGTTGCGCACGATAATAGAGATGGTTTTACCGTGGTAACCGTCCGACGGATTACCAAGCAGTCCAGCCCGGGCATAGGCACGTTTGCGGATAATTTTCATAGATTTAGTTGATTGGCTAATTGGAAAATAGTCGATTAGTTAATGGTTGATTCATTGATTGGTGAATAGAATAGAATCGATTTAATCCAGTATTGCTTATGAACTTAAGAACTCAAGAACTTACGAGCTTAACAGCTATTTATCTTCCAGTATTTGGCCATCGCCCTTTTACAGAATGTTTTTCAGGTACGATCGAAGTGAAGCACCACACTTCTCATCTGCCAGGGCAAATTCGACAAATGCCTGAAAATAAGACTCAAAATTGCCGACATCATAGCGGCGTTCATTGGCATGCAGCCGCACACCGTAAACTTTTCCGCCGCCTTGAATGATCAGACGGATGGCATCGGTCAGCTGATATTCACCGCCGGAACCGGGTTTGATCTGCCCCAGGGCTTCGAAGATGCCGGGGGCAAACAGGTAACGCGCTGCGATCACTAAATTGCTGGGCGCTTGATCGACACTTGGTTTTTCAATGACATCCTCAAGCTCAAAAATATCGCTGTCTTCGCTGGGTTTGGCGACACCGTAAAAGGGCACTCGATCCCGCGGTACCTCCATAAACGCAATGACCGCCTCGGCCTTCTTCTCGACAAAACAGGTTGTCATGCGGCTGAGAATGTCGCTTTCGGCATTCAGGCCGATAATTGAATCGCCCAGTGCGACCGCGAAAGGCTGATTGCCGATAAAGGGTTCAGCGCAGGAGACGGCATGTCCCAAACCCAGCTGCCGGCGTTGACGGGTATAAAAATATTGAATTGGCGCACGATCGAATTCGAGTTCGGCCAGTAAATCCTCTTTGCCGTTTTCCCGCAAGACCTGGATCAATTCGGCGTTGAGGTCAAAATGGTTTTCAATGGATGCCTTGCCGGGGCCGGTGATGAATAAGATGCGCTGCATCCCCACCCGGGCCAGTTCCTCCACGACATACTGGACCACCGGCTTGCGTCCAATCGGCAGCATTTCTTTGGGCTGTGACTTGGTGGCCGGTAAAAGCCGTGTACCCAGACCGGCTACCGGCACGACTGCAATATTAATCTTCATCCTGATTGCTCCACATTCGTTAATTAAGCGTTTCGGAATCTGTAACCTTCCGGAGGCTATAGATATTTTGGTTTTCATGGCAAGTCAATATCAAAAATTTGATCGGGTGACACGCGCTGAAAACATTTGAATAAAATTTTTTTCTGTATTAGTGCTATCAGGAATCCTGCACTATCTTTGCCATTTTATGGAACTTACGTGTATTCATACCCGGCTGAATGGAAACGAAATAAAAAAAATGCGCAGCATTAAATAATTAATCCGTCGGGCTTTGGATGAAACAATAAATTTCAAAAATTGCAAAATAGACTAAAAATCTGGATTTGTATTTATTAAGGACGGATTAATTAGGAGCGTGCCATGAAAGGATTTTTATCGGAAGATTTTTTATTGAATACTGAAACTGCTAAGATCCTGTATCATGAATTCGCGCGGAATATGCCGATTTTGGATTATCATTGCCATTTGCCGGTGGAACAAATTGCCCAGAGCCGCAATTTTAAAAACCTGACCCAGATCTGGCTTGACGGCGATCATTACAAGTGGCGGGCCATGCGGGCCAATGGTGTCGCCGAACGTTTCATAACCGGCGCGGCCACGGATTATGAAAAATTCGAAGCCTGGGCCGCGACCGCGCCCAAGACCCTGCGCAATCCGCTTTACATCTGGACGCACCTTGAGTTAAAGCGCTATTTTGGTATCAGCGATAAAATTTTAAATCCGGATACAGCCAGGGAAATTTATGATACCTGTAGCGAAATGCTGCAGACCGCGGAATTCAGCGCCCGCAATATTTTACGCCAAATGAATGTGAAACTGCTCTGCACGACCGATGATCCGGTCGATGATCTAGCGCATCACCTGGCACTGGACAACGATCCTAGTTTTGAAATCATCGTTTTGCCGGCCTTTCGGCCGGACAAAGCCACGGCGGTGGAAACACCGGAGGCCTTCAACCAATGGGTCGATCAACTGGCAGGAGCCGCCGATGTGCAGATCGACGACTATGAATCCTTTTTGGAAGCACTTCTAAAGCGGCACGATTTTTTCCATCAGAGGGGCTGTCGGCTTTCCGATCACGGTCTTGAACGCTTTTGCGCGGAGGACTCTTCAGAAGAAGACATCGCCCGCATTTTCGCCAACGTCCGCAACGGACAAGCACTTGCACCGCGGGCAGTGCAGCAGTTTAAATCCGCTGTGCTGTTTGAACTTGCCAAGATGGACGCCGATAAAAATTGGGTCCAACAGTATCATTTCAGCGCGCTGCGCAACGTCAATACGCGAGCCATGAAGGTATTAGGACCGGATAGCGGCTTCGATACGATGGGTGACGCTGAAATGGCCGGACCCCTGGCAAAGTTTCTCGATAAATTGGACCGCGAACACAAACTGGCCAAGACGATCTTTTATAATTTAAACCCCAGGGACAACGACCTGATCGCGGCCATGATCGGCAATTTCCAGGATGGGACCGTGCCGGGTAAAATGCAGTTTGGGTCTGCCTGGTGGTTTAACGACCAAAAGCTTGGTATCGAGCGCCAACTCGATGCTTTGTCAAACTCCGGCTTGCTCAGCCGATTCGTCGGTATGCTAACCGACTCCCGAAGCTTCCTGTCCTATCCGCGGCACGAATATTTTCGAAGAATATTGTGCAATATGCTGGGCAATGACGTGGAGAATGGCGAACTGCCAGCTGACATGCAGCTTATCGGTAATATGGTTAAAGATATTTGTTATAATAATGCCGTGAATTATTTCGACTTCGAGTCTGCCTGACTTTATATCTGAATCTTGCATATGAAAGACTCCGATTTATCCGCCTGGAGGGCTCGTGCAAAAATCAGGTTATAGATCGGACATAAGATTGCCGTCCTGGCCGAATTTTAACGGACGCTGTTTCCCGATGATGCTGATCCCCTTCATTTTTTCAGCCTCTTTCTGCATGGTTTGCGAGATATACATTTCCTCCAGATGCAGGGTGTCGCGAATATGAACGATGCGTGCGTTTTGCGGTTCGACCAGACCGATGGTTCCCAAAGCGGTCTTGATAACCTCACGATCGGTTTTAAAATGAGGCGGTATGCGCACGGCTTCCGGGCAGGAGGATGTGAAGGCATTCATGTATGTCGCATGACGATCGATTTTGTCCACCAGCCGTTGGGTCGTAAAGTCGGCATTGCCGATGGCCGTGGCATTGCCTTGGGAATCCGCCGTCAGGTCCCGCACAAAGATGCGCAGCACATCGATTTTTGTGTCCGGGCCGTGATAGGAGATGACGGTGCGGCCGATCACATTCTGGTCCATGCCGGTGCCGCTGATCTCCTTGCCCATCCAGTCCACAATGAGCAGATCAACCGGGTTAAACGGGATCTGCGGCAGCAGCCGTTTGGCTTGGCGCAGCAGCCGCGGTTCCGTTTTCTCGATGTCGGCGGCTGGGATGGCGCGGATAATTTCGGTTTCGTCCCGCTGATTTTCAACCAGCGCCAGACCAAAGGCAATCGGACATTTTTGCAAAATAACCTTGGCCACTGACGTTAACACCGGGTAGTGGCCCAGGCGGACAATGGCGTTGTGATACAAATCGGCTCCTTTTTGTTTGCCGAGCCCGATCGCCATAATTTTCATTAATCCGCTTTCGATTTTGCCCTTGAAGTCCGTGTGGGGTTTGACCCGATTGAGCACCACGATATGGTCGGCCTGGGAGGCGTTGCGGTCCAGGTATACCGGAATTCCGTCCGGGGTGGAACCGATCTGGACGACCTGCATCGATGATTTGATGGGCACCCCCATGGCTTGCCGGGTGACGCCGTAATGCTCCAGGATTTTTTTCTGGCCCTGGGCCGTGGCGCCGCCGTGGCTGCCCATGGCCGGAATAATAAAAGGCCTGGCACCGATTTTTTTCAGCTCCCGCACAACTTCCCCCAGAACCAAAGCCAGGTTGGTGATACCGCGACTGCCGGCCGTAATGGCCACGGTCTCTCCTTGGCCGATTATTTTCCCGGGTTTAATTCGATTGAGCTCAGTACGCACGGTGGCAGGAATATCTTTGACCGGTTTGGTGTTGAACTGCTGTCTAATTCGGACCATCTTCGGAAATTTCATTTATTCGTTTCTCCTTTTTAACGTGAACTGACGGATCATTGGTTTTCTGCTTGACGACTTCACAGTTATATACGTATACCATAATTAATCCGCCTTTAAATTGAAAGATCCAGGGTCAAAAATAGTTATCTTCGAAACAGGAAATATGTTTTCGACACCAGGCCCGGCGGATTAATTCCTGAATGCATCGCATTTTTCCATCAATAATCAGAGCGTTTCAAACCCTTTACATGGTTTTTGGATATAATTCAACCCTTGAACTTTGAACCCCGAACCTTTCAACCCTGAGCCTGTGAATGCTTACAAGCAGACTTATAACTCATAAGGATGAGACTTTATGTACGATTTAGTTGCTTTTGGTGAAGCCATGATTCGGTTGTCGCCGCCGGATTTCAAGCGCCTGGAGCAGACGACAACCCTCGATTTGAATATTGGCGGTACTGAATTAAACGTCGCGGTGGGCGTATCCCGCCTGGGCCTGAAAAGCGCCTGGGTATCCCGGCTGCCGGATAATCCCCTGGGAAGAATGATTGCCAACAAAGCCCGTGAACTCGGGGTGGATGTCTCGCCGGTGATCTGGGAAAAAGAGGGCCGGGCCGGGCTGTATTTTCTTGAGTTCGGCGCCACCCCGCGGCCCACTTCAGTGGTCTACGATCGTGCAAATTCATCATTCAGCAACATTCAGCCGGGAGACGTGTGCTGGGATGAAATTTTTCAGTCGACCCGATGTCTTCACCTGACGGGGATCACGCCGGCCGTCAGTCAGTCATCGGCTGCCGCGACCCTGGAAGCGCTGCAAAAAGCCCAGGCGGCCGGCTGCCGGGTCAGCCTGGATTTGAATTACCGGGCCAAACTCTGGAGTCCTGAGCAAGCGCATGAGACTCTGGCGCCGATGATGGACTTTGTGGATATTTTGATTACGACCCAAGGCGATACCCGCACCATTCTGGGAATTGAAGCTGAAGATGATCAGGCCCTGGCCGAGCTGCTGCTCGCTAAATATCCCATCGAGATGGTTGCCGTCAGCTACCGGGAGGGCGACACCGTCTGGCAGTGTCAGTTTAGTGCGATCGCCGCGACCAGAGACAAGACTTTCACCACCCGGACTTATAAGATTGATATTGTTGACCAGGTCGGCCGTGGCGATTCTTTTGCGGCCGGTTTTTTATATGGTGTCATTGGTGAAAACGATCTGCAACGGGGGCTGGATTACGGGGTGGCCTTTGCGGCGCTGAAGCACAGCTTCCCGGGGGATTTTAACTGGTGCACCAAGGAGGAGGTCGAGGCGCTGCTGGCGGGACCCAGACCGGGGGTTCATCGTTAGTGTTATGCCCCGATAATGCATTGAGAAAAATGTACATGATGAATAAGCGCTAGTTGCGTTTATGGATACAATAAATTCCAAGCACCAAATTTATTTGGAATTTGGTGCTTGTAATTTGTGGTTTGCTCTATTGATCAAATTCCGATCATCATTTTCTAATGATAACCATACCCCCGCGGAGATGCATTACATGAAAGCCCTCGTTCTGGAAGCATACAACAAGCTGATCTACAAAGATGTTCCCGAGCCCCAAGTCGGCCCGGAAGATGTTCTGGTCCGGGTCAAGGCCAGTGGTATTTGCGGCAGCGATGTGCACGGTATGGACGGCAGTACCGGCCGGCGCGTGCCGCCTCTGATTATGGGCCACGAAGCGGCGGGAATTATAACGCAAGCCGGTTCGAACGCAAAAAATTATCAACCCGGTCAACGCGTCACTTTTGATTCCACCATTTATTGCGGCACCTGCTTTTTTTGCCGCCGGGGTGACATCAACCTCTGCGATCACCGGCGTGTGCTGGGCGTTTCCTGCAATGAATATCGGCAACACGGGACCTTTGCCGAATATGTGGCCGTGCCCCGGCACATCATCTACCCGCTGCCGGAAAACATCAGCTTCGAACAAAGTGCCATGGTCGAACCCTGTGCCGTGGCCGTCCATGCGGCGGCAATCACGCCGTTGGCGTTAAATGATACGGCGGTGGTCGTCGGGGCCGGCATTATCGGTTTGCTGGTGATCCAGACCCTGCGAAGCTGCGGCTGCGGGCAAATCATCGCCGTCGATCTCGAGCCGCAGCGGTTGGAACTGGCACGCCAACTGGGTGCCGATGTCGGTTTGAATCCTGCGGTAGAAGCGGTTGTCTCCATCATAAAAAAGATGACAGACAAGCGGGGGGCGGATGCGGCGTTTGACGCCGTCGGTATCAATGCCTCTCTGGCAACAGCTTTGAACAGCTTGCGCAAAGGGGGCGCCCTGACGCTGATTGGAAATTTAAAAGCCGAAGTCGATCTGGCGCTGCAAACCGTTGTCACCGGAGAGATCAGTGTCCGGGGCTCGTGCGCTTCCCGGGGCGATTACCCCACCTGTCTGGATATGATTGCCCGGGGAGCGATTAATGTCGATGCTTTAATCAGCGCCACGGCACCGCTTTCGGATGGCGCGCTGTGGTTTGAACGGCTTTATGGCAAGGAGAAGGGGTTGATGAAGGTGGTACTAACGCCTTAAGTTTATTTCGGTAATTAGGTGCTTCGCTGTGGGTTTCAATACTTGCATGGCCCGCGAATTTGCTTGACAACAAGTGCTTGTGCTAATAACTAAAACATGATTCTCGCGCATATTCAAAACAGAAGAACGCAACCCCCAACAAACGCCTGGATCGAGCGTTTCAAACGCCGGGCTTATGCAACAATTCACGAAAACCTAAAACCCGCACTAAAAAGGAGGACATTATGAGATGCAAAAAATTGTTTTGTCTGCTGGTTGCCATTGCCGTGGTTTTTTCTGTTGGTCTGACGAGTGCTTCTGCTGCCGATTACCCGAGCCGGCCGATTACATTGATCTGCCCCTGGGGTGCCGGTGGCGGCACTGATGCCGTATCACGGATCATCGCCACGCTTCTCAAAAAAGATCTGGGTGTGCCCGTCAACGTCGTCAACCGCACCGGCGGAAGCGGTGCCGTGGGTCATACGGCCATGGCGACGGCAAAACCGGACGGCTATACCATCGGAATGCCGACGGTTGAAATTACCATGATGCACTGGATGGGGCTGACCCAGGTGACATACAAGGACTTGACCCCCGTGGCCATGGTGAACTTTGATCCGGCCGGCATCAATGTGCTCGCGGATTCGGATTGGAAAACCTACAAAGAACTTGAGGACTACGTCCGCAACAACCCCGGCAAACTGAAGGACTCCGGCACCGGTCAGGGCGGAATCTGGCATCTGGCCATGGCCGGCTGGATGAATGCCATCGGCCTGACCCCGGAAGCGATCAAATGGATTCCCAGCAAAGGCGCCGCTCCGGCCCTGCAGGATCTCATGGCTCACGGCATCGACATGAGCACCTGCTCGCTGCCCGAGGCCGCAACGCTGATTGATGCCGGAAGAGTCAGACCCCTGGCGATCATGGCTGATCAAAAGGATCCGAAGTTTCCCGAAGTCCCGACCCTCAAAGAACTTGGGATCGATTGGACTTGCGGTGCCTGGCGCGGGATTGCCGCTCCCAAGGGAACACCTCCGGAAATCGTGGCCGTGCTTGAAAAGGCCATTGAAAAAGTAGTTAAAAGCGATGAATTTATTAAATTTATGAAAAATCGTGGCTTTGGCATTTACTGGCTGAATTCGGCTAACTTTGCCAAGGCGATCGCTAAGGCCGACGAGGACAACGGCAAAATCATGAAGGCGGCCGGCATTGTGAAATAACGAAAATAGGTTTCAGGTGTTCCGCCTCCGGCGGACCGCCGGCCAAAAAAACGACCGGTTTAACCTAAAAAGAAATTATTGTCAGAAATAACCTTTACTAGGTTGTGGGAGTGGTTGGTAACCGCGATGAAGTCGGTCCGGCTAACATCTAAATTCGTGGTTGCCCCGCTTGAAAAACAGCGGGATGCAAGCAAAAACCACTCCCCCCTGACAATAACCTCGGCCTAAAGACGATAGAATTCCTTATATTAGACATTCGGCATTCGTCATTCGACCTTCCAGGGAGGTCCATCCATGCGAACGAGTAACACGGCCATCGGCCTGGTTTTAATTATCTTTGCCTGTGCCGTACTGATCCACGTCCAGGGATTTCCCAAGCTGGGCAACGGCTACCCGGGTCCGGCGCTGTTTCCGGAGATCCTGGCCGTGTTATTCATTTTTTGTGGAATCGGGTTAATCATCCAGGGAGTCCGCCAACGAGAAAAAATCCTGAAATTCGACCTGGGAAACATTACCCTGGCGGGGTGGCTTAACATTGTTTTTGTGCTGGGCACGATACTCTGCTACATATTATTCGCCGAATATCTCGGGTTTCTAATCTTTTCCTTTGTGATTCTTATGGTTCTGATGAAATGGTTGAAAGTTAAAATACTGCCGAGTTTGGTCATGTCGATCGTTGTGACCCTGTCCATTTACATCTTATTTGCAAAAGTTCTTGCTTGTACCCCTGCCGTGGGGCCTCTGGGGTTGGTAAAAAAATGGAACACATCCTGACCGCAATTTCTCTTATCTTACAGCCATATGTCCTCATGATAATTGGTATTTCCGCAGTTTATGGGCTGTTTGTCGGCGCTATTCCCGGCCTTACGGCGACCATGGCAACCGCTCTGCTGGTGCCGGTTACTTTTTTTATGGACCCGGTTCCGGCGCTGGCGGCCATCGTTACCATGGAAGCCATGGCCATTTTTGCCGGTGACATTCCGGGCGCATTGGTGCGAATTCCCGGCACCCCCTCCTCGGCGGCCTATGTCGATGAATCCTATGCCTTCACTCAGAAGGGTCAGGCCGGCTACGTGCTGGGGGTGGATGTCACGGTGGCGGCCATTGGCGGCATGATTGGTTCGATTATTCTGATTTTGCTGGCCCCGATGCTGGCCGAAGTGGCGATGCAGTTCACGTCGTTTGAATATTTCTGGCTGGCCTGCATCGGGTTGAGCTGTTCGGTTCTGGTGACCAAAGGCTCCCTGCTGAAGGGCCTGATTTCCTTGCTGATCGGGCTGATGATGACCACGGTCGGGGTGGACATTACGCTGGGATATCCGCGGTTTACGTTTGGAATTACGAATTTTTTAAACGGTTTTACATTTATCCCGGCCATGATCGGCATGTTTGGTGTTTCCGAGGTTATGCGCAATGTCTCCTCGGAGGACTGTACTTATACGGCCACCGGGGTTCAAACGAAAAAGATGTTTGCGGGCGTTTTTAAAACGATTCGAAAGTACAAGTTCAATGTGGCCCGCTCCGGGCTGATCGGCACCTTTGTGGGTATTTTACCCGGTGCCGGTGCGGACATCGCGGCCTGGATTGCCTATGCGGTCAGTAAAAAATTTTCCAAAGAACCGGAAAAATTCGGTACCGGCCACATTGAGGGCATCGTTGATGCCGGTACGGCCAACAATGCCGGATTGGGCGGGGCCTGGGTGCCGGCCCTGGTCTTCGGTATCCCGGGTGACTCCATTACCGCCATCGTGATCGGCGTTCTGTTTATGAAGGGGCTGCGGCCGGGCCCGATGATCTTCCAGCGGACCCCCGAGATTCTGTATGCCGTGTATGTCACCTTTATCCTGGCCAACCTCATTTTAATTCCATTTGGCGTCGTGGCTATCAAGGCCGGCAGCCAGATGCTGCGAGTACCGCGCAATATGTTGATGCCGGCGATCCTGATGTTTTGTATCGTCGGGTCCTTTGCCATCAACAATACCACTTTTGACGTCGGCGTCATGCTGGCCTGCGGGATCCTGGCCTACTTTATGGAGGCCAATGATATACCGGTTGCGCCGGCGATTCTGGGGATCGTGCTGGGCAACCTCCTGGAAGACAGCTTTATGGTTTCCATGATCAAAAGCGACTGGGACTTAACCGTGTTCTTCCATCGCCCGGTGAGCGCCGTGCTCGGCATCATAACCGTGATTTTGTGGAGCGGGCCTTTCATTGCAGTGTTTCGCAAGTGGCGGCTGGATACCAAAAACGCCCGGCGAATTAAAGAATGCCGACCGACGGTTGATGAAGTCCCATAGATCGGATATTCTGCCGGAGACTATTTCCCCGCTGGAGTTTAAAAACCAATAAATAGAGGACTTAAAAAATGACCGCACCCAACCAACTCACGATTCGCCTTCACAATTCCGACAACGTGGTTGTCGCACGCATTGATATTCCGGCCGGAACCGAAATCCCGGAAGAAAAAATCACCTGTCGAGATCCAATTTCCTTCGGCCATAAAGTTGCCGTGTCTGCCATAAAATCCGGGCAGCCGATTAAAAAGTACGGCCAGATTATCGGGTTTGCCTCAAAAGATGTCCAACCGGGCGAGCACGTTCACAGCCACAATGTTTCCATGGGAGATTTCGACCGGGATTATGCGTTTTGTGCCGATGCAAAATCTCAGCCGGAAACCGTCGCTGAGCCGGCGACCTTCGAGGGCATCATCCGGCCCGACGGCCGGGTTGCCACCCGCAATTATATCGGGGTCATCAGCAGCGTGAATTGCTCGGCGTCGGTGTGCCGGTTTATTGCCGATGCATTTCGCGGGGATGCGCTCGAGGATTTCCCCAATATTGACGGCGTGGTACCGATTACCCATGGCACCGGGTGCGGCATGGCCGGTCAAGGAGAAGGCTTCGAATATTTGCTTAACACGATCAACGGCTATGCGCGTCATCCCAATTTTGGCGGTGTTCTTCTAGTCGGCCTGGGCTGTGAGGTCATGCAAATCGATTCGGTCCTAAAAGGCGGTGATTTTAGCGAGGGTCCGTTTTTCCATGCCATGACCATCCAGGATACGGGCGGAATCCGGTCGACCGTTGACCGGGGGACTGCTCTCATCCGGGATATGCTGCCCGAACTCAACCGGGTCAAGCGGCAGCCGGTGCCGGCGGACCAACTGATTCTAGGACTTCAATGCGGTGGCTCCGACGGTTACTCGGGTATTACCGCCAACCCGGCGCTGGGCATTGCCTCTGATCTGCTGGTGCGCAACGGCGGGACCGCGATTTTAGGGGAAACATCGGAAGTGTATGGTGCCGAGCACCTGTTGACCCGGCGGGCGATCAGTCGGGAAGTCGGCGAAAAGCTAGTCGAGCGCATCCACTGGTGGGAAAAATACACCGCCCTTCATGGGGGGGAGATGGACAACAATCCGTCGCCGGGCAACAAAGCCGGCGGCCTGACAACGATTCTGGAGAAATCTCTGGGAGCGGTTGCCAAAGGCGGCTCCACCAACCTGGTGGATGTGGTTAAATATGCCCAACCCGTAACCGCCAAGGGATTTGTTTTCATGGATACTCCCGGTCATGATCCGGTGTCGTTAACCGGCATGGTGGCCGGCGGCGCCAACATTATTTGTTTTACGACCGGCCGGGGCTCCGTATACGGCTGCCGGCCGGTGCCGTCCATCAAACTGGCGACTAATACGGAAATGTACAATCGCATGTCCGAAGATATGGATATCAACTGCGGGTTACCCTGGACGGAGATATCAGCATCGAAGCGCTCGGCGAGCAAATTTTTCATCAAATCCTTGAGGTCGCATCCGGCAAACGATCCAAAAGCGAAACCTTTCTCATGGGCGACAATGAATTTATTCCCTGGCAGATCGGGGCGGTGATGTAAGGCCCTTTCAGGGCCAGGTGATAGCTGGTAGCCTTTAGCTGATAGGTGATTAGGTTAGGCGCTTAAGTTTTTTTTGCTGACAACCTGTTGTGAGGTACGGATGATGGTTTCAGGTGTTAGGTTTCAGGTGTCAGACAGAGGCGCTGCTAAATCGGAACCTTTATGAAATTAAATGAGAATGGATAATCTTCGAATGCCCAAGTCAGTCGACTGTTGCTTTAACTTTCAAAATCTGGTCCTCTGAGCTTGAATTCTTTAACTTCCCCCTTGCTGGGAGGTATTGAGGGAGGGGCATAAAATAGGATGCCAATCATTTTAATGCAATGACATCATCCTTGTTGGGTTATCAGTTATGGTCACTCTACCTTAACAATTTGCTTGGACCACTTGCAGCTGCCACCCGACCTGGACACCTGAACACCTGATACCTATGCGCTTTCGGATCCGTTTATTCCGGGATAGGAAAAACTATCTATGAAAATACTCAGTGTCGATGTCGGTACCACGGCGATGAAAATGGGTGTATTCGAGGATCGCGGCCATGATCTCGAATTGCTTAAACAATTCAGCCGCGAATACGATATTAATACCTACAATGATGGGCTGTTCAGCGATATCGAGCAGAAAAAATGGCAGTTGGCTTTTGCAGCCGGCTGTCAAGAATTGTCGGATTATATGCCCGAGATCGATGTCATTGCATTGTCCGGCACCACGCCGGGTTTGACCGCCATGGACCGGGAGGGCGAGGCACTTTATCCGGCCATCCTGATGCTTGACCAGCGCTCGCGGCCCCAGGCCCAACGCATCATTGACACCATCGGCCTGGAAAAACTGCTGAACGTCACCGCCAATATGCCGGTGGCCGGCGGCAGTTCCCTGGCCGGCATATTGTGGCTCAAAGACAATTTGCCGGAAGTATTCAACAAAACCCATGTTTTCGGACATTCCAATACATTCATGGCACGCTGGCTGTCGGATAAATTCGCGATGGATCCATCATCGGCTTCTCTGACGGCCATGTACAACACGGTCAGCAATGATTTGACCTGGAATAAGGAAATCTTAAATGAGTTCGACCTGGAGACTTCCCGCCTGCCGCAACTGATAGCGGCCTATCACAGCACGGGCAGAATGCGCGCAAGTCTTGCCAAAGAGTTTGGTCTCAAGAAAGAACCGCCGGTTCTAATCGGCGGCAATGACGCCGTATTGGCGGCCTACTCGGTCGGAATCCGGCAGCCGGGCGAGATATTTAACATCAACGGCACCTGTGAGATCACCATGGTTTGTCTGGCCAAGTGCTTCGCATCCCGCAATTACAACATCCGGACCCATGTCCTGCCGCAGCGCTGGTTTTCTTTCTATGTAATGAATGCGGGCGGCAAGGCCCTGGAGTGGTTTAAAAATCTTTTTTGCAGTGAAATAGCTGAAGAGAAATTTTATACCGATTTTATCCCACGCGCTCTTGATACCTGGCTGAACCGGGACAGCGGTGTGACTTATGTTCCTTATCTGATGGGCTCCAGGTATTCATTGGAAGCGTTGAAAGCCGAGTTTCGGGGGCTGACCCAGGAGACCTCCCGCGAAGAGCTGCTGGCTGCGCTGGTCCGGGGCCTGTGCGCATATCAGCGCGAGAATTTAAAAGAAGTTGCGATTGAAATGCCCCTGGCAGCTGAAATTATCGTCTCCGGCGGTGCCGTCAACGAAGCCCTGATCCGCGCCAAAACCCGGTGGATGCGGAATTGCAGCTATCGGTTTGAGACGGAGTCTTCGCTGAAAGGAGCAGCACTATTGGGGCAAAAATATTTAGAGTAATGCTTAATTTCGATTAAACATAGAAAAATTGATTCTCGACTTACACTAAATTCCAAATAACAAATTCCAAATCTCAAATAAATCACAATGACCGAAATCCAAAATTCCAAACCTGCCTTGACTATTATATTTCTTATGCTGCGCTCTGATGTTCGAATTGAATTCACAGATTTTAAGAAATGATGACAAATATACCCTTCAAAAGCGCGGAACCCAAAAGTTTCGGTCATTTGAATTTAGAATTTGGGATTTATTTGTTATTTGGTTATTGTAATTTGGTGCTTCAATAAAGGGATAATTATGACAATAAAAAAACAACGAAGCAAAAAGATAAGGGACAATTGGATTCAATTTAACACGTTATGTTGTGGGACCGGATGGGATGAGGATGATTTGAAAAATCCCCAGATCCTGGTGGAAGATGTTTTCGGAAGCTCGCATCCCGGCAGTTTTCACCTGGATACCCTGGCAGAAGAGGTTTCCATCGGAGTTTACCAGGACGGCGGCAAACCCGCCAATTTTCATGGAACCGATATCTGCGACGGGTGGGCCATGTCCCATGACGGGATGAATTATATCCTGGCCTCTCGCGAAGTGCTCTGTGACCTGGTTGAAGTTCACGGGCGCGTGATTCCCTGGGACGGACTGGTGGTGATATCTTCTTGTGATAAATCCATACCCGCTCATCTCATGGCCTTAGCCCGACTGAATATCCCCGGGATCCATATCCCCGGCGGCAGCAATCGCTCCGGTCCCAATATGACGCACAGCCTGCTGGTGGGGGAGGTGGCCACTAAATGGCGGCAGGGAGAAAATGTACAAACCGAGATTCGTGACTATACGCTTTCCGGCTGCCCGGGGGCGGGCGCCTGCCAATTTATGGGAACGGCCAGCACCATGCAGTGTATGGCCGAGGCCCTGGGCCTGGCGCTGCCCGGTACGGCCCTGGTGCCGGCCAGTCTATTTGAAATCAGGCGCCTGGCACGCCGGGCCGGGCGGCAAGTCATGCGGCTTGCGCAAAAGGGTCTAAAGCCGTCGGATATCTTAACAAAACCGGCATTTGAAAATGCGATTAAGGTTCATGCGGCCCTGTCCGGCTCCACCAATGCCCTGCTGCATCTGCCGGCGATTGCCCATGAGCTGGATATGGAAATCGAGGCGGAATTGTTTGACCAAATTAACCGGGAGATTCCCTACCTGGTGAACGTGCAGCCATCGGGCCAACATGTCAGTGAAATGGTCTGGTATGCCGGTGGTGTCCCCCGGGTGCAGCTTGAATTAAAGGATATGCTCGATTTGGACGTCATGACCGTCACCGGCAAATCACTTGGTGAGAACCTGGCGCAGCTTGAAACAGACGGTTTTTTTCAGCGCGGGGAGGGCTATTTAGCCAATTACCGCATCAAAAGAGATGACGTGATTTATCCGCTTGCCAAAAGCAAAAGCTTTGGATCGATCGCGGTGTTAAAAGGCAACCTGGCCCCGGAAGGTGCGGTGGTGAAGTTTTCGGCTGTTCCCGCCGATATGTTGCAGCACGAGGGACCGGCCCGGGTTTTCGACAATGAGGAAGATGCCCTGGATGCCGTGCTGAAAGATCGGGTCAAACCGGGTTCAGTCATCATTTTGCGCTATGAAGGGCCACGCGGCTGCGGCATGCCCGAAATCTTATCCACCACCGAAGCCCTGGTCACCCACCCGGCGCTGCAGCATACCGCGATCATTACCGACGGCCGCTTTTCCGGCGCCACCCGCGGCCCCTGCATCGGACACGTATCGCCCGAAGCCGCGGCCGGCGGACCCATTGCGCTGGTGGAAGACGGCGATATCATTTTGATTGATATACCGGCCCGCAGTCTTGATATAGTCGGCCGGAATGACCAACGCATGGATCCGGATGAGATCCAATCCCTGCTGACCGAACGCCGCAAAAGTTGGGTGTCCACCGTCCGGAAGCATCCGCCGGGGATTCTCAAGCGCTATAGCGCTCAGGCCGTTTCGGCAATACGAGGTGCCTACTTAGAATAAGTTAGAGTTTCAAATTCGGTCCCACAGTGGTTCGGTCGGGGGCGCAGGTATTAGACAGATATTAAATCCCAAATCTCAAGCACCAAATTACAAATAAATCCCAAATCTCAATATCTAATGACCAAAACACAGGTAGTTGTTGCCTGGTTTCCTTTCTGAATCCGTTGTGCCTGAAAAATACGACGCTTGGTCGCTACAGTAGGAAGTTCGGTTGTTTGGAATTTTGAATTTGATGCATTGGGATTTGTTTGTGATTTGTTTATTGGTGCTTGGAATTTTCAATTCATTTATTACATAAATAAGCTGTGCGGGATCAGTCAATTACATGCATAAGTGGTGAAACTCGCATCTCTTACCTAAGTTCTTGCCATTCGAAACCGCTTCATATAAATTAGCCCGATGGTTCAAAGTTCACCTTACCGACTCACACTGCTGGTCTGCCTGGCTGAAATATTCGGGCTGGCGTCTATTGCTGTTTTTCCGGCGCTGCTGCCGACTTTTCAGGCTGAATGGAATTTAAGCAATACCGCGGCCGGCTGGATCAGTGCGGCTTATTATGCCGGTTATATGATCCTGGTACCGATATTGACCAGTATTACCGACCGCGTCGATGCCCGCCGGGTTATGGGATTGGGAGCGGTTCTCGGGGTCCTGACAGCCCTTGGCTATGCATATTTTGCCCGGGGTTTCTGGTCGGCCCTTTTACTGCGGTTTCTTTCCGGAGCCAGCCTGGCCGGCATCTACATGCCCGGTCTGAAAGTGGTCGGCGATCACACCGAAGGGCAGGGGACGCTGCAGTCGCGATTCATCTCTTTTTACACGGCAAGTTTTAGCATCGGCGCCAGTATTTCTTACCTGTTGGCCGGGGAAATCAATGCCCTGGCCGGTTGGCGTTGGGCCTTTACGGCTTCAGCGATCAGCGCCGCGGCCGCCCTGGTGATCGTTAGCGTGTATGTTCCGCCGGCCCCGGTGCGAGGAGGTGAAAGACAGGCCCTGCTTGCAGATTTTAAAGTAGTCTTCAGATCACAGGCCGCCATGGCCTATGTTCTGGCCTACGCGGCTCACATGTGGGAGCTTTTTTCCCTGCGCTCCTGGATCGTTGCCTTTCTGGCCTTCAGCATCCAACTGCAGCCGGCCGGCGCTTTTACCTGGAGTCCGACCCAGATCGCCTTTATCATCAATTTGATCGGCCTTCCCGCCAGTATCGGCGGTAATGAACTGTCCCGTATATTCGGCCGCCGGAAAGTTATATCAATCGTCATGATCATATCGGCGGCCCTGGGAACGGTCCTTGGCTTCAGCGCGGGATTGCCTTATTTGCTGGTAACCGCTATGGCTATCGTTTACGGCATCACGATTGTCGGTGATTCAGCATCATTGACCGCCGGCGTCGTGGCCGCCGCCCCGGCCGGCTATCGGGGCACCACCCTGGCGGTTCATTCGACCCTCGGATTCTGCTCGGCATTTCTCGGTCCTCTGGCGGTCGGGGTTATACTCGATTTTTTCGGCGGAAACCGTCTGGCCTGGGGTATGGGATTTGTGTGCATGGCGGCCGGCTGTCTCTTCGGGCCGGTGTTTTTGGCACGGCTGAAATCCAAAGCAAAGTAATTACTTCGATGATTTTTTACAACATTTTTAATATTATCTTTGCACCGTAACCAACTTGATAGGCAGTGCTTTGTAATAATTTGCACCACCTGATCTGGACATCAAAGTACTCCTGGGGTTTCACAGTAAATTGCGGCGGCGGGTTTTGAATTGATATGGATATTTCATCTCCCTGTAAAAGGTCTTCATTAGATTCGAAATACAATCCCTCGGCGCTGAAATTATGCATGGTACCCCGGTAAAAAAAATCCGGCGGATTGGTGCTATGCAACACAGCCGATTTGTATCTGATCCGTTCGCTTTCTCTGCGATCAATACCCGTACGCATTTTTTTCTCCCATTTGATTTTGCTAATTATTAAGATAGTCTACCTTAGGCGAGTCACGATTGTCAAACCAAAAATCTGCTGCAATTGGTCTATAGACCGGTAAGATGCAGGCATTGGCACTCGTTTTCGCTCAACTGCTAACTATAAAATTATGGTTCGAAGCAATCCGGCAGCCGCAAGAATTATCAGCAAAATCAGCACATGGTGTCGGAAGGAATCCTTGTCGACGTTGATGAACAGTTTACTTCCAACACCAATGCCCAAAAGCAGCGGCGGCAGGCAAACTGTTGCAGTAAGCAGGGTTTTGGCGGTCGTCAGACCCTGAAGTGAGGCCATGGCCAGGCTCATCCCGTCAATTCCCAAGAAATAGGCAATGATCGATGCACGGGAGACCGTGACTCCGGCTGGCGACGAAAGATAGAGCAGGATTACCGGCGGGCCGCCGATGGCCGCAGCACCATTCAACAACCCACACGCCACCCCGGTGGCCAGGATTAACGGCCTGCCCGGCATTTGCTTCCAGGCCCAACCGCGCATCAGCAAAATTGCAGCCACCAGCACCAGCAGGGAAATGGATATACGCATCGGCGCTATCGGCATATTCGCGAGCAAGTATACACCAAACGGCGTGGCAAAAACCGACCCGACGAGCAGCCAGCGCAAAGAGTACCAGTCGATGTCCTTCCAGACCTGTGGCACCAGGCGGATGCTCGCCAGAACCTCGAGGATCAGAACCGTGGGGACCGCCATAACCGGCGGCAGCACAAGTGACATGCTTGTTACGGCGACCATGGCAAAGCCAAATCCACTGTAGCCGCGAATAATGCCCGCAACGAAAACGGATATGACGGTGACAATCAGTGAAACAGGATCGAGACCTAACCAGCTCAAAGAAACCACCCTACCAGGCGCTGGGGCCGAAGGTGCTGAGAAGTCCGCCGTCGACGTACAATACATGGCCCGTGACGAAATCGGACGCCGGGGCGGCCAGGTAAACGGCCGCGTGGCCGAGGTCTTCCGGTTTGCCCCATCTGGCCCAAGGCGTTTTCCACTTGACCCATTTGTTAAATGACTCGTCTTGCCACAAAGGCTTCGTCAAATCAGTCTGAATGAATCCCGGACCGATGGCATTGACATTAATTGCATGTTTCGCCCAATCTACCGCCAGCGCTTTGGTCAACTGCCGAATGCCGCCCTTGGATGCCGCGTAGGGCGCATTGTCCTCCCGCACGGTTTCACTCATCAGGGAGGCGATATTGATGATTTTCCCGCTTTTGCCGGCGTTAATGCGCTCATTTGCAAATGCCTGGCACAGGGTGAAGGTGGCTGTCATATTCAAATTGATGACAAAGCTCCAGTCTTCGGCGGTCAGAGTTTCCGCCGGTCCGCGGCGGGTTCCGCCGGCGTTGTTGACCAGGATGTCAATCCCGCCGGTATCATTTGAAATTTCAGCATACAGGTCACTGATTTGGGCCGTTTTACTCATGTCGAAAGAATAACTGATGACCCGTCGGTTTGTGTGGGCGAGTTTTTTCCGGGCGTTGTCCAAAGTTTGTTGATCACGGGCAACCAATACCAGATCCGATCCCGCCTCTGCCAGAGCCGTGGCAATACCGAATCCAATACCTTTGCTGCCTCCGCTGACCAGGGCGATTTTGTTGTCCAGTCGAAATTTGTTCATCGCGTATTCTCCATTATGATAAAATATTGTAAAAATAGTTGATCTTGTGAATCCTGTCAAATATAAACATCTTGGACCTGAATTTTAAAAGTGAAATGGAGGTGACCATGGAATTGCCGCAGATTTACCGTATCCGTCAGAAATTCGACGATGTCAGAATTGAAAATATCGAACAGGCAGTTGATGACGAACTGCGCAAGCTGTCCTTGACGTCGATCAAGCCCGGACAGCGCGTGGCCATCACCGGCGGCAGCCGAGGAGTCGCAAATATTGCCGAGATTCTTAAAGCTGTCGTGGAGCATGTTAAATCCTTTGACGCGCAGCCCTTTATTTTTCCGGCCATGGGAAGCCATGGGGGCGCCACGGCTGAGGGGCAGGTTGCGGTGCTGGAACAATTGGGCGTCACCGAGTCCTACTTGAACGCACCCATTTTGTCTTCCATGGATGCGGCTGAAGTCGGCCGAACCGCCAGACGATGTGCCGGTGTATGTCGATCAAAATGCCCTGGCGGCCGACCATATCGTGGTGGTCAATCGCATTAAATCCCACACGAAGTTCAAAGGCCCCATCGAAAGCGGCTTGATGAAAATGATGGCCATCGGCATGGGTAAATTAAAAGGGGCTGAGTTTTATCACAAAGCCGCCATCCAGCATACGTTTCCCAAAATCATCATGGATGCGGCCCGCTTGGTTATTCGGCAAACACCGATTTTGTGTGGGTTGGGGGTCCTTGAAAATGCTTATGGCAACACGTCATCGGTATCAGCCATAAAGCCCGACGCAATCGAAGACCAAGAAAAAGAACTTCTGTTGCGGTCCAAGAAGCTGATGGCCAGATTGCCCTTTAATGACATCGACCTGTTAATCGTCGATGAAATGGGAAAAGACATCAGCGGTGTCGGCATCGACCCGAATGTCACCGGCCGAAATCGGGACCTCCTGGGAGTTTTTGATCATCCGGTGCAGGTAAAACGACTGTTTGTGCGCGATCTGACGGCTAAAAGCAAAGGCAATGCCGTCGGAATCGGATTGGCCGATATCACCACCCAACAGACTGGTGGATAAAATTGACTATGGCGCCACCTACAAAAACTGCATCACCGGCATCAGCCCTGAAAAGGCCGCCGTACCCATGCACTTTGAAACCGACCGCCAGGCCATCGAAGTCGGATTGGGCTCCATGGGATTGATCCCGCCGGAAAAAAGCAAAATTGTGCGAATTAAAAATACCAATCGTTTGGAGATGGTTGAGGTGTCCGAAACCTATGCCGGCGAAATGCAAAAACGCTCTGATCTTGAAATCATCGGACAGCCTCAGCGTATGGAATTTAATGGAGAGGATAATCTTTTTTCCATGTAGCATATATCATCTGACAGAGTATCTTTTTTATGTCTCTCAAGCGTTTGGAATCCAAGGCTCTGGTATAGCTGGATTGCGGTTGAATTATCCTTATAGACATTCAGGGAAATGCGGGGGTATTCGAGTTCGGCTGCTCGATTGATGAGGGACCGACAAAGTTTCCGTCCAAAACCCCGACCGCGTGTGGGGGGAGCGACAATGATGCGAGCCGCATGGAGCCGTTGTTCGCTCTTGCGTATCAATTGTCCAAAACCGACGATATTTGCAAATTCCTCCAGGCAGTAAGAATTGTCCCGTGAAAAGCCAATCTCCTGCGCCAGCGAAGCTGGTGTTGGCGGAAATTTAACCGCCGGTCCGGCCCACCGTTTGCACGCAGCCGCATCCGGTATCCAGGAGATGATAATAGACAGATCATCCTGTTTTGCAGATCGAAAATGCATTAATTGAAGTATTTCCCTTTGATAATTTGGCGAAATAACCAATAAAATAAACAGATAGAATTCCTCAAATCTTCAATCTTCAGTCTTCAATATTCATTAACACACCATGGCGCTCCTGCCTTCGAGCTTCCTGGCACCCCAGCATCCCGGCAATTCATTTCCTCGGTTTCACCGGTACGGCCAGACTCAAATAATTGTGCTTTTCTTCAAACATCAATTTTTTGTCGGTCATCATTTTTAAAAATCCAACGATTTTGTCTGCGGGAAACGCCGGAAACCGAGCGCAAATATTTTTAAGAGAACGATGCTGCATACAATACAAATAGATCATCCTCGATGTCCAACCAGACGGTGTTTGATCGAGTCCGTCTGGTACTGCCGCTGTTTGATGATTAAAAAATCACGACCATCACGATAGCTCAAAATGGGTGACGGTTTCGGGTCCTCGCTGGAGTTCGGCATAAGTTTTTTGCCACAATGCAACCTTTTTTGTGACCGGCCGCCAGATCTTTTTCTGAAAGCCCAGATCACCGCGGTAGGCCAGAATCATAAACTCCATGGATCGAATAAAGTTGCCTTGGAAATAAGCGCGACCAATTGGGATGATTAAAAACTGATTTAATCCCATAGGCTTGCGGGTTTTGCCAGACCGGGCTGCCCAGACCCAGCCAGAAATTTACGGTTTGAAGCGGTCGAAAGGGCAGGGCGAATTCGAGATTATGATAGTGTTTCGGCAACATCCTGTTCATCGCTTCCCGGAAAATGAAGAATCAGATTGGAGCGGTTGACGATCCCCAGTGCCTCACAGTTGCGCATGATTTCAAGATTCTGAATGGCGCGGGTCCCTTTGTTAAGTTTTTTCAGCAGGGACGTGCTGAGTGCTTCAATGCCGATTTGCAGCTCCTGCATCCCCGCGCACTCCGCATAACTTCCAGCTCCGATGCCGGCGTGTTGGCCCGAATCTCGGCAAACAGGCGGAGATCCTTTTTCAAGCTGCCCACGTTTTGAAATAGCGCTGCGGACGTTTTCCTGGGCAGCACATTATCCACGATGGACACTGCCAGGGTCTGGTACCGGCCGGTCAGATGATCGATTTCATTTACCACGCGGACCGGGATCTTTGTGGCGATATCCCTGCCACTGGAGGTTCAGATTGCAAAAGGCACAGCCGGTGACACGTCCCTGCTTTTTCAGGTTTGCCTTGCCGGGTGCGATTGGTTTTCTGCCACCAGCACCCGCGTGATGTTTCAACCGGCAGAACCGGAAAGAATACATTTTGCGGGACAAAAGATTTGAGCAAAGCAAAATAATCATCGTAGTCCGGCGGCGGAAGTTTGTTCAGATCCTCCAGTTGATTGAAGCGATCATTCTTCTCGCCATTCACAACGGTATTTCGGCGTGATTACTCCATTGATGGGCGGTAAATCAGTCCGGATTGGGGGATGCTCTCAAGCAGTCGATCAGTTGGCCCAATGGCATCTCGCCCTCACCGTTTATGACAACATCGACTTCAGGAAACAATTCAAAAAAATTTCCCGCGACGGCGCCGGAAAAAGTCGAACCGCCAATGACGATAATAAGACCCGGAACACTTTTGTTTGATGCGTTTGATAAAATACAGGCTGGACGTCAACTGGCAAAGCGAAACCGAGAAACCGGCCAGCAGGTATTCATTCCACCTCAGGCTGTCGATACAGGCTTCGGTATCTTTTTTGACCCGGGTGGTAATCTGTTTAAACCCGGCTTCCTTGATCAAGGATTTCGAGCGGGCTTCACGGTTAAACAATGTTTCAATGACTTCGAAGCGCTCCGGAAACAGCAGGGCCGCATAGATGCACTCGGCCGTCCAGGTGCGTTCTGAAATCTGCTGATAAAGTTTATAGCCCAGGGATTCAGCCAGCTTCAGATAAACGTGGCGGGCATCAACCCGCAGGCCCGGGTGCGTTGATTGAAGATAAGCCTTGAGCGCACCCAACTGAATGGAAGGCCGGTTATACAGGGGCCAGGGGGTGGAGATTAGTGCAATTTGGCTATTTAGCATTGTATGTCTCGATATGCCATGCGAAGTTCGGGAAAAATATAAAATGCCTAAAATTAAGGCATCCTATCCAATTTAAAGTTGACGGTGTTATCCATCTGAAACGCCTTGCTATCCGATCACAGATATTCTATACATATCCCCAATAATTCATGCTTGGCAAGGATGATATTCATTTGATTGTTGATTGCACCGGCAAAATTATTGACGACTTGTACATGGTGGGGCACCCCGCGATGCCGGTCTATCTTCTTGACGGAGAAAAACCCGCGATCTTTGATGCCGGACTGACCTTTCTCGGCAAACTATATACGGAGGGGATACGCGAAATCATCGGTCGGCGGGATCTGCACTATTGCTTTTTATCCCATTCCCATTTCGACCATTGCGGCTCGGTTTCTGTTCTTAAAAATAATTTTCCAGGCCTCAAAGTGGTTGCTTCCGAGCAAGCGAAAAGTGTGTTCGGTCGCCCGAATGCCATTAAATTGATGCGAAATCTGACCCGGGCGGCCGAGCAGCTGGCAAACATATCGGAATTGAAGCGGCTGAGTTCCAGCGATTCGAACCGTTTGAGGTTGATCTAACGCTAAAAAACGGGGATTTCCTCGAGTTGTCCCCAAACTCAAGCGTCCAGGTGATCGAAACACCCGGACATACCCGCGACAGCCTGAGCTATTTCATTGCCCCGAACAAGGTGTTGCTGTGCGCTGAAGCCGCCGGTATACCGGATGCCACCGGGTATATCGTCTCCGAAGCCCTGGTGGATTTTGATCAGTATTACGATTCCATGAGACGGTTAAGCCAGGTCGAATATGAAGTCCTGTGCCTGGGCCACCGCCAGGCGCTTACCGGGCCGGACGCGAAAAATTATCTCCAAAAATCAATGATCGACTGTCGGCGCTTTTTAGATCTGGTTGAAACAGCGCTCACGGAAGCAGGCGGTGATGTGCAGAATGTGATCGCACGGGTCAAAGCCCGTGAATACGATCCGGTTCAGGGCCCCAAACAAATCGAGCCGGCTTACCTGTTGAACCTGGAAGCCAAAGTGAGGGTAATCAAGAAGCGTCTGGAGAATAGATCATGTCGACAAAACCCGATTTAAGCAGTAGACATCGGCGGACTGCAGCTGCAAAATCCCGTGCTGACGGCTTCCGGCACCTTTGGCTATGCCAGGGAGTTTGAGCACCTGGTTGATTTGAATCGCCTGGGTGCAATTATCGTCAAAGGATTGTCCCTGGAACCGACCAAGGGCAACCCGCCGCCGCGAATTGCTGAAACCCCGTGCGGCATGCTGAATGCCATCGGCCTTGAAAATGTCGGTATCGAGGCGTTTGTGAATGAAAAGCTGCCATTTTTACAAACCCTGTCGCCGCCGCTGATCGTCAATATTTACGGCAAGCTCGAAGATGAATATACCCGGCTGGCGGCGCGCATTGACGACGTTGCGGCAATTGCCGGCATCGAGGTAAATATTTCCTGCCCCAATGTCAAAGCCGGCGGGATGGTGTTTGGCGTCGATCCGCAAGCGGCCTTTAGCGTCATCCAGGCGGTTCGCAAACAAACCCGCAAGTTTCTCATTGCCAAACTCTCACCGAATGTCACCGACATTACCGAAATTGCCCGGGCCGCCCAAGATGCCGGCGCGGATTGTATTTCGCTGATCAACACCATAACTGCCATGGCCATTGACATCGAAACCCGGCGCCCCCGGCTGGCCAACATTACCGGCGGCCTGTCCGGTCCGGCCATTAAACCGGTGGCTCTGCGCATGGTCTGGCAAGTCGCCCAGGTTGCCAAAGTTCCCATCATCGGAATCGGCGGGATCATGACGGGTGAGGATGCGCTGGAGTTTTTTATCGCCGGCGCATCGGCAGTTCAGGTCGGAACCGCTAATTTTGTCAACCCGCATGTGACGACCGATATTATCGATGCAATCGAAAAATTTCTGGCTGATCGAAACATCGCTAAAATATCCGACTTAATTGGAACGCTGGAAACGTAAGCGCCGAGGGCACGGCGCATGGGGCAGGGGGCAAGGCGCATGGGGCAAGGGGCAAAGCGCAGAGTCTAAATTCGTCAGCGCTCAGAGAACGGATGACAGAAACAGAAAACAGATGACAGATACCTGAATACAGATATAGGCGGCGCCGCTGGCCAAAAAACGGCCAGTTTGATCGGAAAAGAAACTTTGACCCTGTGCATCGTAGGGTCGGCCACCGTGCCGACCTGAAACGGCGGGCACGGTGGCCCGCCCTTCTACGATCCGAAACATTTGGAGTTTCATAGGAGAATTCATAGATTCCGATATCACATCACTATGCCCTCTGCGTTTAGCGCTTAGTACCTTGCGCTCTGCCCTCCGCTCTCTGCTCTTTACGCCGTGCCCTTTGCGCTCTGCCCTATGCTCTTACACCGGTGACGTTTCCTTGATCGGATGGGTTTTCAAGTATTCCAGCCGGTTCAACCCGTTGACGTAGGCCCTGGCACTGGCGGTGATAATATCCGGATCAGCACCTTTGCCCAATGCCGTTAAACCGTTTTCCCTCAGGCGCACGGTGACTTCACCCTGGGCGTCGGTGCCGCCGGTCAGCGCGCTGATGGAAAACCGCATCAATTCCGAACCGGTGTCGGTAAGATGGGCAATGGTTTCAAACGCGGCATCGATGGGCCCGTTGCCGTAGCCGGCGCCCTGGACCGATCGGCCGTTTATTTGAAGCTTGACACTGGCCATGGGAATACGGTGGTGCCGGCGATCACATGCAGGTATTCCAGTCTGAAGACATCCGATGTGCGCAAAATACCTTCGGTGACGATCACTTCCAGGTCTTCATCCACGATATGCTTTTTCTTGTCGGCCAGTTCCTTGAACTTTTCAAACACCAGATTGACCTCTTCGTCGGAAAGATCAAATCCCAAATCCTTCAGGTGCGTGCGCAAGCGCGTGACGGCCGGAATGTTTGCCAAGCACGAGTTTGTTGGCACTCAGACCGATGGTCTCCGGTTTCATAATTTCATAGGTCATGCGATTCTTCAGGACACCATCCTGATGGATCCCGGCTTCATGGGCAAAGGCGTTGGCACCGACGATGGCTTTATTCGGCTGCACCATGATACCGGTGATCATGCTGACTAACCGGCTGGTGGGATGGATAAATTCGGTATTGAATACTGGTGGTGGCGGGCAGAACATTTTGCCGGGTATGCAGGGCCATGACAACTTCCTCCAGGGAAGTGTTGCCGGCGCGTTCCCCGATGCCGTTGATCGTGACTTCAGCCTGCCGGGCGCCGGCCTTGATGGCTGCAATCGTGTTGGCGGTTGCCAGACCCAGGTCGTCGTGACAGTGGACGCTGAAGATGGCTTTATGAATATTGGGCGTGTGGCTGATGACATAGCTGACCATTTCGGCGAATTCATCCGGCACGGCATACCCCACCGTGTCCGGCAAATTGATGGTCGTGGCGCCGGCATCGATGGTCGCCTCAAATACCCGGCACAGAAAATCCCGGTCGCTGCGTGATCCGTCTTCTGATGAAAACTCGATATTGTCCGTAAAAGATTTGGCATATTTAACGGCTTCGACCGCGGTTTTGACGACCTCATCGCGCGACATTTTCAGTTTGTACTCCAGGTGAATATCGGAGGTCGCAATAAAGGTGTGAATTCTGGGTTTGGCGGCATGACTGATGGCCTGCCAGGCCCGGTCAATATCTTCTTTAGACGTGCGTGCCAACGCGGCAACTTGGGCTTTATCCAGTTTAGCGGCAATGCGGGAAACTGCATCTAAATCGCCTTCGGATGCTGCCGGAAAACCGGCTTCAATGACATCGACGCCCAGCTTTTCGAGTTGGGTGGCCAGTCTCAATTTTTCGGCGGCATTCATGCTGGCGCCCGGTGACTGTTCGCCGTCTCTTAACGTGGTATCAAATATGATTACGCGGTTGCTCATTATTATACTCCCATCATCATTAGTTAAATAGTAGGTTGGTGGAAAGAGGGGACGAATTTTTCCTTTTTCCGATTTATCGATAGAAAGAATTGACTATTTGACTTGACCCTAAGTTGAAGCGCTCAATTTAGGTGAAATGCAGGAGCATGGGCCGCAGGAAGCGATGGGGAACCATTCCTGCGGCATTTATACCTTCCTTGCTATACACGGTTATTCTCCTTGGGCCCTAATTGAGCGAAAAACGCTCAATTAGGTGTTAGTTGTTATTAGTTATTTGTTGTTAGAATTAGAGAGCGGATTATAGATTATCAGACCTAAAATACAATTTTAACTAATAACCATTAACTATTAACTCCCAATTGGGTTTGGCCCAATTGGGATTACGCTTTGTTAAATAGCGGCAATTCTTCCTGTTCCGGGATCAGGCCGCTGCGAATTTGTTTTTCACCGGCCAGTTTGTACTGGAAACTGTCTGCCAGGGCTTGCCAGCTGGCTTCGATAATATCTTCGGAAACCCCAATCGTACTCCATAATTTATCCTGATCACGGGATTCGATGAATACCCGTACCTTGGCGGCCGTGCCGCGGTTTCCATCAATGACTCGCACTTTGAAGTCCACCAGACTCATGGTGTCCAGGTCCGGATAAAATCGGTCCAGGGCTTTTCGTAAGGCGTTGTCAAGGGCGCTGACCGGACCGTAGCCTTCAGCGGCTGTGATCTCCTGCTTCCCGCCGACGGATATTTTTATGGTGGCCTGTGACGAGCAAGGTTGGTCTCCGTCTTTCTCGATGGTGACCCGAAACGCCTCCAGCTCAAATAGCGGCTCGAATTGATCGGTAAATTTTTCCATCAGGATCTTAAAAGACCCCTCGGCCACATCAAACTGGTAACCCTGCTGCTCCAGCTGCTTTATTTCAGATACGATCTTGCTGCTGTCATATCCATTGTTACCCAACTCAACGCCCAGTTCCCGTGCTTTATATTCGACATTGCTTTTGCCGGATAGATCGGAAACCAGAACCCGTCTTTGATTACCCACCAGGGCAGGTTCCATGTGCTCGTAAGCCCTTGGGAACCTTCATTATGGCGCTGACGTGGATGCCGCCTTTGTGGGCAAATGCACTTTTGCCGACAAACGGCCGGTCGTTAATCGGAACCTGATTGGCCATTTCACTGACATATCTCGAAAGCGTTTTTAGTTTGGTGAGATTCTCGCTGGAAATGCAGGGCCGGTTCATTTTTAGCTTCAGAATGGGCATGATAGCGTTTAAATCAGCATTACCGCATCGTTCACCATAGCCGTTAATGGTGCCCTGGACCATAACGGTGCCGGCCTGCACCGCCGTAATGGAGTTTGCCACGGCCAGTCCGCAGTCATTATGGGTATGAATTCCCAACCTGACGGGCGTGTGATCCGGATTTAACCTATTCTTGGCAGTCAGATTTTGGCGGAGCTCTTTGAGGATAGATTCTATCTCAAGGGGCAGGCTGCCGCCATTGGTGTCACACAGCACCACAAAATCAGCACCTCCCTCGATTGCGGCATGCAATGGTTTGCAGGGCATAGTCCCGGTTATTTTTATAGCCGTCGAAGAAATGCTCGGCATCATAGATGACTTCTCGGCCATTCCATTTTAAAAATTTAACGGAATCGTAGATCATCGCAAGATTTTCAGCCAGCGTGTTGCTCATGACTTCTTCAACATGCAGGTCCCAACTTTTCCCGAAAATAGTGACCGTGGGCGTTTCACTGCCCAGCAGGGCTTTTAAATTTTCGTCCTCGTCAGGCTGGATTCCGGGCCTGCGGGTGGAGCCAAAGGCCGCCAGCCGGGCGGTCTTAAATTTAACCCGTTTGGCCAGATCAAAAAACTCCATATCTTTGGGATTGGAACCGGGCCAACCACCTTCGATGTAATGGATTCCGATATCATCCAGTTTTAATGCGATCTTGACTTTTTCATCGGCCGAAAACGAGATATTTTCGCCCTGGGTACCATCGCGTAAGGTGGTGTCATATAGTAGAATCGGTTCCATTTTTTTCTCCAAACAGGGGCTCGCTATTAGTTGAATTGTTATTGGTTATTGGACTTAAATGTGCACATCATTAAATTAAAACACTCACAAGCAACATATTTTGTTTCGATAGGTATTCCGTTTAAACGAATAACCAATAGCTAATAACGAATAACACCCAACCGGGGGTTATAGTTTTTTGCGGTTTTCCGGCCGCAAAGATCGGACCGTTGCACCGGTTTGCCACATTTCCGAATTTTTCAGGACTTCCAGTTCTTTGTCCAATTTTTCACGGTAATCCGGGGCACTGTTGGCTTCGAGAACCCGTCGGGTTTCTTCTCCGGAGATCACTTTCTGGTAAAGCTCATCAAATACCGGTGCCACGGCATCCCGAAATCTCGGACTCCAGTCCAGGGCGCCGCGCTGGGCGGTTGTCGAGCAATTGGAAAACATCCAGTCCATACCGTTTTCGGCCACCAGCCGGATCAGGCTCTGGGTCAATTCCTCCACAGTTTCGTTGAAGGCTTCGCTGGGGCTGTGTCCGTGTTTGCGCAGCAGATTATATTGCGCCTCCATAACGCCTGCCAGGCATCCCATCAGAACCCCGCGTTCGCCGGTCAGATCGCTGTGGACTTCATTTTCAAAGGTTGTCGGAAACAGGTAGCCGGAACCCACGGCAATGCCAAGGGCCAGGGTCCTTTCCTGGGCACGGCCCGTGAAATCCTGGAATACGGCAAAGCTGGAATTAATGCCGCTGCCGTCAAGATAATTCAATCTCACATTACGACCCGAGCCTTTCGGCGCAACCAGAACAACGTCTACATATTCAGGTGGGACAATGCCGGTTTGGTCTTTAAATACAATACCGAAGCCATGGGAGAAATAGAGCGCATCGCCCTCATTCAGACATTCTTTTATGCGGGGCCAGGTGGCGACCTGTCCGGCATCGGACAGCAGGTTCTGGATAACGGTTGCCCGCCTGGCGGCCTCTTCAATGGGAAATAAAGTTTCACCGGGGACAAAGCCATCATCGACGGCCCGTTGATACGTTTTGCCGCCTTCCCGCTGACCCACGATAACGGGAATGCCGTTGTCTCTCAGATTCAACGCCTGTCCCGGCCCCTGAACACCATAGCCCAGAACCGCCACGGTCTCATTTGCCAGAATTTCCCGGGCTTTTTGTAATGAAAATTCCTCCGATGTAATCACTTCTTCTATTGTTCCCCCAAAATTAAAATCTGCCATGTTTACCCCTTTTTTAGTTTGTTTATGTTTTTGAATGGTGATGCTAAATTGTCTATAGGACCTATAGGACGTATAAGGCCTATTTCACTATAGATTAATAAGACCTATAAGACCCATAGGACCAATATCACTTTAAGTGGAATACAATCTTCAATTCTCAGCAGCTTTTTGAGCCGGGACTTTGTAAATCCGATTTAGGTACTACTGTCATTTCGGCTCCCTGTAGAGCGCTAAAGACCCGCTGCGGGCAATTTTTTCGATCCCCAGGGGTTTTAGCAAATTTATCAGGGCGGAAAGTTTGCCCTGATCGCCGGTAACCTCCATAATGTAATGCTCAAGTCCGACATCGACAACCTTGCACCTGAAAATATCTACAATTCGCAATATTTCAGCGCGGTGCTCAGGCTTGGCCCGCACGCAGATCAGCGCCATTTCACGTTTAACGGCTCTGTCCCCGGTCATGTCGCGCAGTTTAATAACATTGATCAGTTTTCTTAACTGCTTTTCGATTTGTTCAATCACCGGGGCATTGGCCATGGTGACAATCGTAATGCGCGACACCTGGGGATCCATGGTCGGTGCCACACACAGACTTTCGATATTGAATCCTTTGCCGCTGAACAGGCCGACGACTCTCGACAGCACGCCCGGCTGGTTGTCGACCAGCATCGTCATAATGTGTTTTTCTTCTTCCATCCTTGTTTTCCTCGCTCTTCTCAGTTCGTATCAAGCAGCCAGTCAGTCTTAGTGAGTAATTCGCTTGCGGTAGGCGACCCGTCCTCGCTCTACGCGCTCCATGCGCTCTGCCCTCTGCGCCATGCTCCCTGCGTTTTGCAGCATGCCCCAGCATTCTTAGACTTAGAGCTTTCAGCTTTGAGCTATCAGCCGGCACCGCAGGTGCCTATACGAGCAGCATCTCGGTAATGGCTGCTCCGGCCGGCACCATGGGGTAAACCCCTTCTTCCTTTTCGACGATAAAATCCATGACCACCGGTTTGGGAATCGAAAGGCCCTCTGCCAGAACCGATTCGACCTCTGCCGGATTTGTTGCCCGCAGGCCGACCGCGCCATAGGCTTCGGCCAGTTTGACAAAATCAGGGGCACAATCCATCGTGGTGCAAACGTAACGCTTATCGTAAAATAATTCCTGCCATTGCCGGACCATGCCCATGTACCCGTTGTTTAAGATGACAACCTTAACCGGCAAACAGCTCTGGACGGCGGTCGCCAATTCCTGGCTATTCATCTGGATGCTGGAGTCACCGGCGATATCCACCACGATTTTATCCGGAAAGGCCGCCTGGGCGCCGATGGCAGCCGGAAGACCGAAACCCATGGCTCCCAGGCCGCCTGAAGTGATATAATGATTGGGCTGATCATAATAATAATACTGGGCGGCCCACATCTGGTTCTGGCCGACTTCGGTCGTGATGATGGCCTGTCCCTTGGTCAGTTCATAAAGCTTTTCGACCACAAATTGCGGCTTAATCGTATCCGTTCCCTGCTCGTAAGCCATGGGGTTGGTATTTTTCCATTCCTCAATTTGATCCAGCCACTTTTTTCTTTTCTGACCGAGATCCCCCAGATCGACCTCATCGAGCAGCCGGTTTAAATGTTTCAGGCTGATCTTGCAATCGCCCACGACGGGAACCGTTACCGGGATGTTCTTGCGGATGGTGGTGGGATCGATATCGATGTGCACGATCTGGGACTGGGCGGCAAACGCATCCGTTTTGCCGGTTACCCGATCATCAAACCGTACGCCCACGGAGATCATCAGATCGCAGACCGAGGTCACCATATTGGCCCGGTAGGTCCCATGCATGCCGATCATTCCCAGTGACAACGGGTCAGTGCCCGGAAACGCACCGAGACCCATCAGGGATGTGGTCACCGGAATCCGGGTTTTGTGGGCCAAATCGGTTAGTTCCTGGGATCCTTTTGAGAGAATGACCCCGCCGCCGGCAAAGATAATCGGCCGCTGGCTGCCTTCGATGAGCTTAACGATTTTCTTTAATTGCTTCATATTGGGCTTGTAAGTCGGATTGTAGGACTTGAGTTTAACTTCGCCCGGCGCTGCATATTCCATCACGTCTTTGGTAATGTCTTTCGGAATATCCACCAGGATCGGACCCGGTCGTCCGGAGCGTGCCAGGTAAAAGGCTTCTTTGACGGTAGATGCCAGATCTTGGATGGTCATTACCAGGTAGTTATGTTTGGTGCAGGGGCGGGTGATACCGACAATGTCGACTTCCTGGAAGGCGTCGTTGCCGATCAGCGCTGTCGGCACCTGGCCGCTGAGGATCACCATGGGAACCGAGTCCATGTAGGCCGAAGCAATGCCGGTGATGGTGTTGGTGACACCGGGACCCGATGTCACCAGGCAAACGCCCACCTTGCCGGCGGCCCGCGCATACCCGTCGGCTGCGTGCACCGCTCCCTGTTCATGGCGAACCAGTATGTGGCGGATATCTGTTTTTGCCAACTCATCATAAATGTCGATGACGGCTCCGCCCGGGTATCCGAAAATCGTATCGACCCCCTCTGCCTTGAGAACCTCCATCAAAATCTGTGCGCCGGTAAGCTTCATAGTCTTCTTCCTTTCCTAAAAAAAAATCCGTTACCGGCTCTCGGGGCCGGTAACGGATTTTTTAGTTTTTTTTTATGGCGAAGTTATACCATTACCAACCCCTTTTCTCGCCGGAGATAATAATGACTCCGACGAGTACGAGAATAAGGCTAATCAGGCTGTTAATGGAATTACTTTAGTCATAGCTGCAACATGTAGGTAATTTTTTGCAATGATTAACACCTGGAAAATCAGTTGTCAAGGCTTTTTCTTTGAATCCGCAGCCTTCCGTCAGGCAGGTGATAAAGGCGCCCTCTTTTTTAGTGGTTTTTTCAACCAGAAATTTAGCGCCACAAACCGGACATTCCCGCTCGATGCGGCCTGTCCCAGGTAGCAAACGTGCATTCCGGAAAACGATTGCAGCCGTAGAAAAGTTTGCCGCGCTTGGAGCTGCGTTCAACAACTTCTCCGGTGCAGTCCTTCCGGGGACAACGGACGCCGATGGCTTTGCCGCTGCCGTTGGAATTTAACGATTGGGTATTTTTACATTCGGGATAACCGCTGCAAGCCAGAAAATCTCCATAACGGCCTCTTTTGACGACCATCGGCATGCCGCATTTTTCACAATTCTTATCCGTTACTTCCTCTTCGAGCGGTTTCACGGGCTGAATAATGCCCTTTTCATCCCGGGTGTAGTCACTGGAATAGGTGCATTCCGGATACCCGCTGCAGGCCAGAAAGTGTCCGTTTTTGCCGACCTTGATGCGCAGCGGTTTATTGCAGTCGGGACAATTCAATTCGGTCGGCATGCCGACACCCTTGACGCTGAGCATGCCCTCCGCGGCGGAATCCAGGTCTTTTTTAAAGGGCTCGTAAAAGCTGCTTAGTACCTGCTGTAAATTGATTTTTTCGGATTCGACCTGATCCAGATTTTCTTCCATGCGGGCGGTAAATTCGACATCGAATACTTCCGGAAAATTTTGCACCAGCAGGTCATTGACGATAAAGCCCAGTTCATTCGGCCTGAAATAGCCTTTTACCAGGTCGACATACCCCTTACCCCGGATCGTCGACAGGATCGAAGCATAGGTGCTGGGGCGTCCAATGCCGTTTTCTTCAAGTTCCTTGACCAGGGATGCTTCCGAAAATCGCGGCGGCGGCATGGTGAAATGCTGTTTGGGATCCAGTTTATCGAGTTTTAAAATGTCTCCCTGGGCAAGCTCCGGTAGTTTGGGCTTTTTCTGCTCGGATTCACTGGCGACCTGATCGTCAACCGACATGTAGAGCGCCATAAAGCCGGGAAATTTAACCGTCGAGCCGCTGGCCGTAAATATATAGGCACCGGCTTTAATTGACAGTGACACCTGATTGATCAGGGCGTGCGGACATCTGGGAGGCTACGAATCGCTGCCAGATGAGCTGATATAAGCGCATATTGCTCGGCTGAAAGATGCGGCTTAACATTTTCCGGTGTATTCAAAACAGAGGTGGGGCGGATAGCCTCGTGGGCGTCCTGCACCTTTTTTGTATTTTTAAAATAGCGCGGCTTGTCCAGGGCATAATCCTTGACCGAAGCGATCCAGGATTAGCTGCCGGGCTTCGACGGCTGCCTCGGCGGCAATACGGGTGGAATCGGTGCGCATGTAGGTGATCAGGCCGACGGGTTCGCCGGGACCCAGATCGATTCCTTCGTAAAGCTGCTGGGCAATTATCATCGTTTTGCGGGCGCTGAATCTGAGCTTGCGGATGGCTTCCTGCTGCAGTTTGCTCGTGGTAAAAGGCGGCAAGGGATTTTTCTTGATGGTCTTTTTCTGGATTTTTTCGACCACGAAATTTTTCGCCGTCCAGACTCCTTTAGTATCGTTCGGGTCGTTTTTTCATCGGGAAGCTTTATTTTTTCGGTCTTCTTTTTTTACCAGCTTGGCCGTAAAGGGCGGCGGGGCATCACTTTCCAGGTGGGCGGTAATCGACCAGTACTCCTCCGGCTCAAACGCCTGAATGGCCCGTTCCCGTTCACAGATTATCCTCACCGCCACCGACTGCACCCGGCCGGCGCTCAATCCGCCTTTTACTTTGCGCCATAAAAGCGGCGACACCTGATATCCGACCAGTCGATCGAGTATGCGCCGGGCCTGCTGGGCTTCATACTTGCTGCGATCGAGGTCTTCGGGTTCTGCCATGGCTTTGCGAATGGAATTTTTTGTTAACTCGTGAAAAAGAACCCGGTGAAAACTGCGACCTTTTTTCTTCAGCACTTCAGCCGTATGCCAGGCGATGGCTTCGCCTTCGCGGTCGGGGTCCGGTGCCAGAAAAACCTCGTTGGTGTCACCGGCAGCCTGCTTTAAGCTTTTGACGACTTTCTGTTTGCCCGGGATATAACTGTATTTGGGTTTGAATCCGTTTTCGACATCAATGCCCATTTCCTTGCCCGGCAGATCCTTAATATGCCCGACGGTCGCGGCAACGTTATAATCGTTGCCGAGATACTTTTTGATGGTTCTGACTTTTGTCGGTGATTCCACGACAACTAAAGGTTTGCTCACGGGTAATCCTCGCGTTATACCGGTTGTCATCAATATCTTCCGTTATGTCCGGCCACAAACTGACGAAGATTATTCTGCACCGCAGTCAAAATTGCGCAAATGATGACGACCGCTATCCGGCTTATCTTAGGTTTAAAAAAAACTAAGGAAAAATTTTCAAGGTTTGCAAAATCTAATAGCCGCTTGTCTGTTGTCAATGGTACGATAGCATTTTTATGGTGTTTAGGTTTTGAAATCACACAAACCTTAACCGCTCATAAAACAGACCCGGTGCAGCGGCATCCACTCTGGCGGATCAATCTTCGATCTTCAATCTGCTGGGGCAGCGGTAAAAAATTTGCCGGGTGCTTGCTGTACCCGACCGTCCAACTCTAGTTTTAACAGTATACTTGAAAGTTTGCCGGGTCCCAGCGAAACGGTTCGGGCCAGATCGTCGATGTGGACGGGATAGGGTCCCAGGGCTTCATATACCTGAAGTTCGTCAGCTGTCAGCAAGACCGGATTATCTTCGGCCGATTGGCGGTGTTTAGGGCCGACGCTTGCCTTGAATCGAATCATCGGGGTGAGTTCCTCGATGATATCCTGAGCATTTTCAACCAGTTTGGCACCCTGTTTTATCAGGGTATGGGCGCCGATACTTTTAAATGACTGGATACTGCCGGGAACCGCAAACACCTCGCGGTTTTGTTCGGCAGCCAGCCGCGCCGTGATCAGGGAGCCGCTTTTTTTGGTGGCCTCCACGACAACGGTTCCCAGGGACATTCCACTGATAATTCGGTTGCGGATGGGAAAATTATGCGCCCTCCGGTTTCGTTGACAACGAAAATTCCGATACGACCGCCCCTTGCTCCGAAATCCGTTGAAAAAGTGATTTATTGCTCGCCGGATAAATTTGTTCCAAACCACTGCCCAACACGGCAATGGTTTTTCCGCCGGCGGCCAGCGCCCCTTGATGGGCGGCCGTATCGATGCCGCGTGCCATGCCGCTGACGATGGTGATGCCGAGAGCGGCTAAGTTGGTGCTCAGCGCCTTAGTCGTCGTGATGCCGTAGCCGGTCGCATTGCGGGAGCCGACAATCGCAATTTTCACGGGTGACCCGTCCAAGCGGCCGCTGACATACAAAAAAGGCGGCGGATCCGGAATGTGGCGCAGCAGCTGCGGATAATTCGAATCCGCCAGGGTGACGATCTGATAGCCTTTGCGGTCCACAAGGTCCAGTTCGGCGTCAACCCACCGGGGCATTTTATGCGTTTTTATTGCGGCTAGGTGGCGTCCGGTGACACCATCCACCTGAAGGATTTCTTGATCGGATGCCTGAAAAACATTGTGGGGAGAATTGAAACGGTCAATCAGACGCTTGCCAAGCAGATTTCCGACCCCCGGTACACTTTTTAGTTTAAACCATGGTCGAATGTTATCCATTTCAGCTTGCTGTTACCAGGAATTTGCACGAGTCGAAGGCCTTCACATCTCCTTAATTTTTATGCAAGGTTCTGGAATTAATGTTTCTTTTTGGCCTGTTTACCCTGCCAGGCGATAAGTATTGGACTTGCCACGAATATGGACGAATAGGTTCCAACCGCAATGCCGACAATCAGGGCGAAGGCAAAGTCATGGATAATACCGCCACCCATAACAA
Organism: uncultured delta proteobacterium; assembly: GCA_963710795.1. GTDB lineage: Bacteria > Desulfobacterota > Desulfobacteria > Desulfobacterales > JAFDCJ01 > JAFDCJ01. The sequence goes on along the minus strand of CAVQBT010000062.1, from coordinate 233,486 downwards.
ACAGGGTAACGACCACAAAAAGGGTGGTTAACGAGGTCAGAATGGTTCGGCTGAGAGTTTCATTGATGCTGCGGTTTATGACAATTCCCAACGGATTTTTATGATATTTTCTCAAGTTTTCGCGTATTCGATCAAAAATGATGATGGTATCGTTCAGGGAATACCCGATGATGGTCAGCAAGGCCGCAATGATCGCCAGGGTAAACTCTTTATCGAAAATAGAAAACAGGCCCACCGTAATCGTGACATCATGGATCAGGGCCACAATGGCTCCCATGGCATACTTGAGTTCGAGAAACCAGAAAAGAACGAGGGTGACAATCAAGGCCGCCACGATCAAAAACGGAATACTGACATTAAACAGCGTAAAGAGATAGACGGCGCCGATCAGTGCCACGGCCACCACCCCGCTTAGCAGCCATTTTAATTCAAAGCGCCCCGATATATAGATAGTGATAAACAACAGGGCATAGAACATGGCAAATAAAGCTTTTTCGCGCAGATCCCGCCCCACCTGGGGTCCGACCATTTCCACCCGCCGAATTTCCGCTTCACTACCGGTCTCGGCTGTCAGTGCTTTTTTAACATTATCGGTGGTGCCCTCGGTGGTCACAACGGAGCCGTCGGTGCGAATCAAAAATTCATTATTCTTTTTCTCGCCGAACTGCTGCACCGAGGATTTACCGAGTCCGACGGTATTGAGTCCCGCCTTGATATTATCTATTTCGACCGGGGCCAGAAACTTGACCTGAATCAGCGTGCCGCCTTGAAAATCGATGCCCAGTCTGGGGCCGCCGTGCAAAATGAGCGAACCGATGCTGATGGCAATCATGACGATCGAAAAAACAAAGGCCAACTTTCTTTTGCCGATGAAATCTATATTAATGTCCGGTTTGATAAATTGCATTTATTTTCCTTCAGATACTTAACGTTTTAGTTTGGCGATACATCAACAGATAATCAAAGATCAACCGCGACAGAATCAGCGAGGTAAACAGGCTGGCAACGACACCCAGGCTCAGCGTAATGGCAAATCCTCTTACCGATCCGGTGCCGAACTGGATCAGGACGGCGGCCGCGATCAGCGTCGTTACATTGGCGTCCAGAATGGTCAGCGTTGCCCGGTCATACCCGGCAGCAACCGCCGCCCGCGGTGTTCGTCCCAGGGTGAGTTCTTCTCTGATCCGTTCAAAAATAATGACATTGGCATCGACGGCCATACCGATGGTTAGAATGATTCCGGCAATTCCCGGCAGGGTCAGGGTGGCTTGAAAACCGGCCAAACCGGCGCCGATCAGGACGATATTAAGTGCCAGGGCCACGTCAGCGATCAGGCCGGCCGTCTTATAGTAAATGATCATGAAGACAACTACCAGCAGTCCCCCGACGCACATGGACAGCAACCCCTTGTTGATGGAATCGGCTCCCAGGGAGGGTCCCACCGTGCGTTCTTCAAGAACATTGACCGGTGCCGGCAGGGCACCGGCGCGCAGCACGATGGCGAGGTCGCGCGCTTCCTCAGCGGTAAATCGACCGGTAATACGCGCCTGGCCGCCGGCAATTTTTTCCTGGATAACCGGGGCCGAATAGACATTGTTGTCCAGTACGATTGCCAGGCGCTTGTTGACGTTTTCCCCGGTTATCCTTTCAAAGATGCGGGCTCCTTTTTTGTCAAAAGTAATGGAAACGTAGGGCTCATTGAATTGAGAGTCAATTTGAACCTTGGCATCCGTCAAGGTACTGCCGTCCAGCAGGGTTCTTTTTTTCACCAGAAACGGTGTTCTGGTAGTGCGTTGGGTTTCCGGATTTTCTTCTACTTTATAAAGGATTTCCCTGCCGGGCGGAACATTGCCTTTTAAGGCGGCGTCCAACGAACTCGTATCATCCACCAGCTTAAATTCCAACAGCGCCGTTTTACCGATCAAATCCATGGCTCGCTGGGTGTCCTTGATGCCGGGAAGTTGGATGAGAATTCGATTTTCACCCTGGCGTCGAATGTCCGGCTCGGCAACACCGAACTGATCGATGCGGTTGCGGATGGTCTCAAGGGCCTGTTCAACTGCCAGCTTTTTAATCTGGTCACGATCGGCATCGGTTAGGCCCAGGACAATGGTGTCGGTACCGTCGATTCTTTTTTCGGATATTTGACGCAAATCCCTGAAGTCATCGTCCAGCAGTTTTTTGAACTTGTCGATATTCTCCTCTGTTTTGACCTGGACCGATATCCGGGTTCCATCGATCCGATCTACCGCAACATCGCGCAGATGTTTCTGTCTCAGCTGCTGGCGAATTTCCTGAGAAATCCGCTCGACGGTGCTTTCGACGGCTTTTGCCGAATCCACTTCCAGGACCAGGTGCATTCCGCCTTGAAGATCAAGACCAAGGTTTATCTTTTTGTGGGGCCAGATGTCGGCTTTAAATGTCGGAAGGATATAGATGATCGACGCTATCACGACGACAAAAACTAGAACCAGTTTCCAAGAGATATTTTTCAATGATCTGTTCCCTTATACAATTACGGTTTAATCCGCCGGCGCAGGCGGACCGTGTGTTATCATCACACGAAAGCCCCAGAGAATTTGTTAAATGCCGCGGGGGGAGGGGGGTAATCCGGCATGCCGCAGGCCCGGCAGGGCCTTTGCTTCAACGGCTCAGATTCAGAATCCCGGCAGTTAACGAAATTGTATGGGGCTGAAGTGATTAAACCTTTATTATTTTTATATAATCCTCACGGTGTGATTTCAGAATAATTTTGTCAAATTTCAGAGACCAAACCAAACATAGTCTATTTCCACCGGATCGCCTAAATTGCAGGGCGGAGCCAGGCGGGGTTATTTTTTTTCCGGTTGGCTTGGGGCTGCCGGTTGAGCCAGGTTCGAAACGTTTCCGCGGGCAACTTTTACGCGAACTTTATCGGCAATTTCGACTGTTAAGGTTGATTCATCCATGCCCGTAATACGACCGTGAATACCGCCGCTGGTGACGATGCGATCGCCTTTTTTAAGATTGGAAATCATTTGACGGTGCTCTTTAGTCCTTTTTTGCTGGGGGCGGATCAGCAGAAAATAAAATATGACAAACATTAAAATTAGCGGGATAAACCCTGTGAATCCGCCGGCACCCTCTCCGCCGGCTCCCCCACCCATTGCATATGCTATATCAAACAAGATGAATCCTCCTTCCGGGTTATTGATTGTTATTGTATTCTATTTTTCGTTTGGCGACAAATATTTTAACTAAACTATGTTAAAAGCAAGCAGATATACTTTAAAAGATCGATTTCGTCAAATCATTCTTTAAATTTTTTTTGCACGGGCAAAAAAATATAGCCATAATCATTTGGCCCCTTGCGCAGTATTGTTGTCATCAAATGGCATGGGAAAATGGCTTTAATGTAATATCGGAAAACGGGGTTAAGCAAAATAAAATCAATTATTACTGAATTATGTTTTTTTTAATCAGCGCAGATAATTTTGCTGTCTCCCGGCACCATTGACCGGTCCCCTTCGATTTCAACACTCAGATCGCGTCTGACTTCAAGGTCAACAATCTCGCGGCGCTTTTTATTTAACAGATACTCGGCCACTTCCAGCGGGACAATTCCTTTGACCCGGTGTGCTTTTTCCTTCAGGGTTTCCAGGCTGAGTTTGCGCAAAAAGCCGATGCCAAGGGTTTCGGCTGACGGCACCAGGCCTTTGCCGTGACATTTGTCGCACGGCTGGTAGCTGCCGAATTCGATTGATGGACGAATTCGCTGCCTTGACATCTCCAGCAAGCCAAACCGCGAGATTTTGCCGACTTTTGCCCGCGCTTTGTCCTCCTTGACATAAAGTCTCAGGTTCCGCTCGACTTCAGCGCGGTGGTTGGGGTCCTTCATATCGATAAAATCAATTACAATGAGCCCGCCTAAATCCCTCAGCCGCAGTTGCCGTGCTATTTCTTCAGCGGCCTCAAGATTGGTTTGAAACGCCGTTTGTTCAATGGATTTCTCATGGGTCGATTTGCCGGAATTAACGTCAACGGATACCAGGGCTTCGGTCTGCTCAATTACCAGGGTGCCGCCGGATTTCAAGGCCACCCGGCTTTCAAATATTGAAGCGATCTGATCTTCAAGTTGAAACTTGGAAAAAATAGGTTTGGCGCCCTTATAGTGCCGGACGACTTTTTCCTGGCGATTCGCAAATAGTTTTATGAAATCTCTGACTTCATTGAACACGGTGGCATCGTCAATCAGAATCTCAGCAACTTCTGAGCTGAAGGAATCTCTGATCGAACGGATGACCAGGTGACGCTCCTTGTAGAGCGGGGCCGGGGATTTTTTTTTCATCACACTGCCCTTGATGTTTTTCCACAACCGGAACAGGTAATTTATATCCTTGGAGATAGCGGTTTTACTGGCTTTTTCGGCAGCTGTCCGCACGATAATGCCAAACTCTTCCGGAATCTTTAATTTGCTGATGATGTCTTTCAGACGCTGGCGTTCATCTTCACTTTCAATTTTGCGGGATACTCCGCGATTATCGCTTCCCGGCCTCAGAACCAGGTATCTTCCCGGCAAAGAAATAAACGTGGTCAGCATGGCCCCTTTTTTCATAAAGGGATCTTTGGTAACCTGCACCATCAATTCCTGGCCGCGCTTAACCAATTTTTCGATTGAATGCTGCCCCGAAGCGGTGTCCAGAAAGTAATCGCTGTGGATCTCATATTTTTGCAGAAAACCGTTGCGTTCCGCGCCATAATCGATAAAGACAGCCTGGAGGCTGGGTTCGATACGGGATATAACGCCTTTATAGATGTTGCCGTGGGTGATCTCCTTCAGACTGCTTTCAATACGAAACTCTTCTAATTTGTTTTTCTTAACCGTTGCAACTCGGCATTCTTCAGGGTCGACCGCATTCACCAAAATCTTTATGCTCATAAATTTTTATCCTTGCACCACAGATTGTAATAATAATATTGTTTGATCTGAAAAAGCTCTATCCGCTTGAATATTAAATTGTTAGATACAAGTCAAACAAATAATAATTGTTATATTTTAAAATTTTGTGCTTTTCTTTCAACGGTTTTGGCGTTAAAACAGTTATTAGAAATAAATTGAGCGCAGTTTGGGCCAAATCAATTTTGCCATCCAGACCCGAAGCTAAGCATTAATCGAGAGTTTTTCTTTGTATCCCGGTGCCCTGGTGGCAATTCGTTTTTCGCCCACAGTAAATCCGTGTCGGGTCATAACCGCTGAACATTCGAACAGAGGAATAGACGAGTAATGGATCAGAAATATAATCCCAGGGAAATTGAAATCAAGTGGCAAAAAAAATGGAACGCAACGAATTTATTTAAGGTAAGCGAGGATCCCGGGCGGCCCAAATACTATCTGCTGGAGATGTTTCCCTATCCATCGGGAAATATTCATATTGGGCATGTCCGCAACTATACTATCGGCGATGTGGTGGCCCGCTATAAACGAATGCGGGGATTCAATGTGCTTCACCCCATGGGGTGGGATGCTTTCGGGATGCCGGCCGAAAATGCCGCCATCGCCAACCAAACCCATCCAGCCCAATGGACCTATGCCAACATCGACAACATGCGTTCCCAGCTCAAACAATTGGGTTTCAGCTATGATTGGGACCGGGAGCTTGCCACCTGCCGGCCCGAATACTATCGTTGGGAACAGTGGTTGTTCTTACAAATGTACCGCAATGGCATGGCTTACCGTAAAGAATCCTTTGTCAACTGGTGTGAAGACTGCCAGACGGTTTTGGCCAACGAACAAGTTGAAGCCGGCTTGTGCTGGCGCTGCGGCGAAGCGGTTCGCCAGAAACAATTGTGGCAATGGTTTTTCAAAATATCAGACTATGCGGATGATCTGCTGCTGTATTGTGATAAACTGCCCGGTTGGCCCGAAAAAGTGATCACCATGCAGAAGAACTGGATCGGTAAAAGTATCGGCGCGCAAATTAACTTTCCCTTAGAAGATCAGCCAGAAGCTATCGCGGTATTTACGACCCGGCAGGATACGGTATTCGGTGCAACGTTTATGGTTTTGGCACCGGAACATCCCCTGGTGGCAAAGCTTTCCAAAGGAACTGAGCAGGAGAAAATCGTTGCTGATTTTGTTGAAAAAATTTCGATGCAGGATCGATCGGTCCGGTCAATTGAAGATTACGAGAAAGAGGGTGTCTTCACCGGCGCCTATTGCATGAATCCGCTCAGCGGCAGCCGAATACCGGTCTACACGGCCAATTTCGCTCTGATGGAATATGGCACCGGAGCCGTTATGTCCGTGCCGGCCCATGATCAGCGTGATTTTGATTTTGCTCGCAAGTACGGCCTTGATATTATTGTGGTGGTTAATCCCGAAGGTGAAACGCTTGACGGGCAAACCATGACCGAGGCCTATGCCGGTCCGGGCAAGATGATTAATTCCGGCCAGTTTAATGGTCTAGACCAGCGGCAAGCCCTGGATGAAATCGCCACGTATCTGGAGAAAAACAACCTCGGCCAACGCGCGGTAAGTTTTAGGCTGCGGGATTGGGGAATTTCGCGTCAACGATACTGGGGTGCGCCCATTCCCATGATCCACTGCGCTGAATGCGGCATCGTGCCGGTGCCGGAAGCGGATCTTCCGGTAGTTCTGCCGGAAAATGTCGATATGCTGCCGGGCGGGAGATCCCCGCTGTCGGAATTGGATGATTTCGTCAACGTCACCTGCCCCCAATGCGGCCATTCCGGGGCCAGACGGGAAACCGACACCATGGACACGTTTGTTGAATCATCCTGGTATTTCGAACGATATTGCAGTCCGAGATGCGGCACGAGCATGTTTGATGCGGAGGCCGTCGATTACTGGATGCCCGTTGACCAATACATCGGCGGGGTCGAGCATGCGATTCTGCACCTGCTCTATTCGCGATTTTATACGCGGGTGCTGCATGATCAGGGACTGGTTAAATTCAAAGAGCCGTTTACCAATCTGCTGACCCAGGGGATGGTTTGTAAAGAAACGGCCATGTGTCCGGAGCACGGGTTTTTGCTGCCGGAGGAAATTGACAGTGCCCAAGGTGATCGCCAGTGTGAAAAGTGCGGCAAACCGGTCACCATCGGCCGGGTCGAGAAGATGTCGAAATCCAAAAAGAACGTCATCGATCCCAATATCCTGCTGAACAAATACGGTGCCGATACCACGCGCTTTTTTTGCCTGTTTGCCGCACCGCCCGAGCGGGATCTGGAATGGAGTGAACGGGGTGTTGAAGGCGGCTATAGATTTCTAAACCGGGTGTGGCGGCTGACCGCGGATCTGATGGATGCCATCAAGGATGTAAAATCTTTTGACGGAAACCCCGCCAGCCTGGATGATCAACTGCGGGAGGTATATCGCAAAACTCATCAAACAATATACAAGGTAACCAAGGACATCGAGGACCGCTTCCATTTCAATACCGCCATCAGTGCCATCATGGAGCTGTTTAATACTTTGAATGGTGTCGATCTGCAAAAAGAGCACGGCGAAAAGCTGCCTGTGATCCGGTTTGCCGTCGAATCAATGACCCTTCTTCTGGCACCCATCGTGCCGCATTATGCCGAAGAATTGTGGCAGGCATTGGGGAATGAATCCAGCGTTTTTCTGACCCCCTGGCCCCGGCACCGTGAAGCGGCACTTGAAAAGGACGAGCTGCTGATTGTGGTTCAGGTCAACGGTAAGCTGCGCAGCCGATTCCAGGTTGCGGCCGACACGCCGGATGACACCATCCAGGAAATGGCGCTGAAAGATGATCGCATTTTAAAATTTCTCGGCGACAAAGAAATTAAAAAAGTTATTGTGGTGAAAAATAAGCTGGTTAATATTGTGGTATAGAGTAAGGTGAAAGGTTTAAGGTGTAAGGTCAAAGGTAAAAGGTATAAAGGCAAAACGAAGTCGGAAAGCGGAATGCGGCCTTCGACAAGCTCAGGCGAGGCAAAGTGGGAAAATAAGAATATGACTGCCTGAAACGAATTACCCTACACCTTATACCGCTTCCCCCAACTTGGCGTCTATTTATTGAAATTACGTCATGTTTGCGAAGGATTTATGTCATGGCCAGATTGGAAATATCAGTAATTTTATCGATTTTAATTGAAGAGACAGAGCGAAGCGATTCCACAAATATTCAATCTTCAATCTTCAATCTTCAATTCCGGCGTGCTCGGATTGGGAAATACCGTGTATAAATTCGTCATCACTATCGGGACAGCTTTATTGTGTTTGGTGGTCGTCGGAGCCTGCGGCTACCGATTTGCCGGCCGGGGAGGATTTCCCCGGGGCGTGGAGAAAATTTTTATTGAGGTCTTTGAAAATCATACCAGCAATACCGGCATCGAGCGGGTTGTTACCAATCAGGTCGTTTTTGAATTCACCCGGCAAAGAGATAAAAGCCTTGCCAATAATGCGGAAAACGCAGATGCGATTCTCAAAGGGGTCATCCAGACCATTCGCACCCAGACGATCTCGCGAGTCGGTACAGAGGTGGCCAGTCAACGGGAGGTCGTCATGACGGTTGACTTGAGATTGATCAAGCAAAACGGCGGGGAAGTCATCTGGTCCGTCAAAGGCATTACCGACCGGCAAGCCTATGACGTGAATGAAAACAGCAAGTTGGTAACAGACCAGAACGAAAATCTGGCTATTTCGATATTATCGGAAAGAATGTCTGAACGAATTTTCAGCCGGTTAACCAGCGACTTCTAAAAAATACAGCCTAGATTTTCCGCCGAAGGCGGAAAATCTATCATTGGATAAGATCTGACTATTACGCGTTGGCGGAATTGGCGAGCTTTGTGAGGCGGCTGATTTTTCTGGCGGCAGTTCGTTTGTGAATGACGCCGTGTTTTGCGGCCTTGTCAATCACGGATTGAGCGGTATTCAATTTAGTCTTCGTTTCCTCACCCGATGCTTCTCCAACAGAAGACCGGACATCTTTGACGATACTTTTAATTCTTGTCATAGTACCTTTATTTCGTAAACGTCTGATTTCATTTTGGCGAGCACGTTTGATCGCCGATTTGTGATTTGCCAAGAGAACTTACTCCTTTTCCGAATTTGTTTAAAATCTGTATAGATATTAATTAATCGAAACGCTGTCAAGGAATTTTCGTAAATTACTCCATTATTCTGTATATATTCTTGTAACTCTGAGATATCTGAATACGATGGGTAGCAATGTCTGAAAAATCCCGCTTGATAAAAGCGGCTGGTGTTGTCGGGTCGGCAACGCTGGCAAGCCGCATTTTGGGTTTTGTCCGCGATGCGGTGATTGCATGGTTTTTGGGGGCCGGATTCAGCTCGGATGCATTTATTGCAGCATTCAGAATTCCCAACTTGTTCAGACGTCTATTCGCAGAAGGCTCCCTGAGTGCGGCATTTGTTCCGGTGTTTGCTGAGTATGTCGTCCACAATAACCAAGACGAGGCCTTTTCGATGGCCCGGTCGGCTTTCAGACTGCTGAGTATCGTTTTATTTTTGGTTACCATCGGCGGTATTTTGCTGTCACCGTGGATTGTTCGCTTAATTGCACCGGGATTTGATGCGGAAAAAATCTCTCTGACCGTCACCCTGACCCGCTGGATGTTTCCCTATTTTTTCTGCATCGGTCTGGTGGCGCTTTGTATGGGTATCCTCAACGTTCTGGGTCATTTCGCTGCACCGGCCATTGCACCGGTGATACTGAATCTTTCTATCATCGGATCAGTGCTTTTTATCGCACCTGCCATGACCACGCCGGTTATCGGTTTGGCCCTCGGAGTGTTGATCGGAGGCATTCTGCAACTGGCCTTGCAGTTGCCGGTCTTGGTTGGCAAAGGATTTCGCTTCTGGGAAACCGCCAAATTGATGCACCCGGCCCTCAAAAAAGTCGGGACCTTGATTCTTCCTATTATCCTCGGAGGTGCTGTCTACCAGATAAATATTGTGGTGGGCACCTTGCTGGCATCACTGCTAAATGAAGGCAGCGTCACTTATCTGTATTTCGCCGACCGTTTGGTGCAATTTCCGCTTGGCATATTTGCTATTGCCGCGTCAACTGCTATTTTGCCCTCGCTTTCCCGGCAGGCTGCTGCCCGGGAGTTTGATCAATTAAAACAAACATTTGCCCACGCCCTCAGACTGGTTTTTTTTATTTCCATACCCGCCACGGTGGGGCTTATCGTATTAAGGGAGCCAATCGTGGCGCTGCTATTTCAGCGGGGTGAATTCGATGCGGCAGCAACACAGTTGACGATCCAGGCTGTTTTGTATTATTCTTTAGGCCTGTGGGCTTTCTCGGCGGTGCGGATTGTTGCGACGACTTTTTTTGCGCTGCAGGATGCCCGAACCCCTGTTCGCATTGCGATTATATCAATTATGGCCAATATTTTTCTGGGGATGATATTGATGAAACCGTTGGCTCATGGCGGTCTGGCCCTGGCAACATCCCTGGCCTCGATCTTAAACCTAGTCCTTCTCATGCAGGCACTAAGCGCCAGGCTGGGCTCATTGGGCTGGAAAAATATCGTTCAATCAGCCGGCAAAGCACTTTTTAGTTCTCTGGTAATGGGGATGGTTGTCTGGGCCTCTGCCGGGACCCTGATCCCGCTGGAGAGCCGGCCGTTTTCAGGGCGTTTGATCGGAGTCGTCGCATGTATCGGCATCGGTCTTTGCATTTATGGCGTCACATCATTTGTGCTGAAAAGCCAGGAGTTGAGCAGGGTTTTGACGGAAGCCGGAAAGGGCATTCGCAACAAATGACCAGAAATCAAAATATCCTGCTATCGTTTTCAATTCTGTTGCTGACTGCTTTGTTCATTTATATTGTTTTCTTCAGCCGGCACGGGTATTCGGATCTGATGCTGTTAAAGCAGGAACAAGCTAAGCTGGTTCAAAAAAATGAGCGGCTTACCCGGGAGAATCTTGCGATCAGAATTGAGATCGATCGATTGAAACATGACCTCGGCTATATTGAAAATATCGCCAGACAAGAGTTTGGCATGATCAGGAAAGATGAAATAATTTTAAAACCAAATAAACAACCGGATCGGAAAAAATGAGTCAACAAGTGGATATATATACCGAAACAATGGCAGAAGTTTATGCCGACCAAGGCCACTGGGAAAAAGTTGCGGAAATTTACCGGCACCTGCTGGCACTAGAACCGGAACGTCTGGAGTATGCCGATGCACTTGCTGAAGCTAAACACCGGATGAAGATGAGTCGCAAAGCGCCCGAGCAACTGGTACCGTTGTTTCGCGAATGGATCGATCTGTTGTTTAAATTTGAAGAGTTGCAGAAATTAAAAAAGCTGAAATGGGAAAGAAACTTATCCAGTACCGGTTAACGAGGACTGAGTTTAGGAGAATTCGGACGCTGGAGACAGCTACGCGCTCAGTCCTCGGCTCTTTTTCCTTTCGACCGGGGGGTGCGAATCCGCACTTCGACACGGCTCCGCCTCTGGCTAATGCCACATGGCATGATTCGCTGCTGATTTCAGCCACCTCCTGCAGTGCAACCTTGAACCTTGAACCTGGAACCCAGAACCTCTGAACTTATTCTTTAGTTTTTTCTACTTTGAAAGTATCGGAAGCCTTACCGCCTGAATAAATCGTTGCCTCGACGCGCGTTTTTTTATCTCCCAGTACCTTGTAGCGCCCATCTTTGCGATGAAGTATAATTTTAGAGCCGGTAATAGAACTTTTACCGCTGAAAACCTTGGAATTCTCGCCTGTTAAAATGATCGTCAATGTTTGTGTATCATACTCCGCGTTTTCGGTATCCGCGTTATATTGATCCGATCTTATTTTTACATTACCGATGGCCACAATTTTTTTCAGCGTGTCGTCATCCTGATTGGTGTTTTCTTTCGTATTCAGTAGATCTCCCTCATAATAAATTCTCAATGTGTCGGAGGTGATCACAAAATCGGCCTGAGTTGCTTTTACATTGCCGATAAATTCAGCATATTTTTCTTCATTGTTTGAGATCAATTGATCGGCGGTAATTAGAATGGGAACATCTTCAGGCTTGTTTTCGGCTGCTGCAGTCTTGGATTCTTCGGCAGCAAATACCGCTCCCGAAAAGACGGCTGCAGCGGTAAGTGCGATCATCCAAAGCGGCAGAAATCTGCAGATCGTTAATTTCATGGTTATCAATTTTTGCACGCAACCTCCTCTCATCCTTTTATGTAGTGCTTGCAGAGCTTTTTAATTTTCAAATCGGTGAAAGTTCCAGGGATCATCGCTGGGCTCAACCATGCAGCCGAGCGACCATCATGCTGTAACGCGGGCTAACTATAGCAACTGGAGGGTATTTTGCAATAGGCAACTTGATGGTTTTTCAAAAAAATCGGAGTTCGGTAGATCGAATGAATGGACTATAGCGGAATTCACTTAGCGGCCGTGCGTGTGGTTTGGATCTGCAAATCCGAGATGATTTCGAAGACCATATCCTGGACCGCTGCCAGTTCTGCTTCATCGATGGAATTCAGATCTTCGAGGGTATCTTTCAGCCCATAGGCCGCTTTTTTGGATAGATTGTTAAAAATTCTTATCTGGGCCTGCCCGCCCATGCCCTTCAGTAATTTTGCGAGATCATCGGTATTGATTTCCATGAGAAATCTTTCGACAGCCTCATCAGTTATATTTAATATGAACTGGTCCAGCTTTGATCCTTTGGACGAGGAGGCCGGTGTGTCTTCGATTTCTTTTAAGTATAACTCCAGGGAATCCCGGTTGCCGCCTTCATATTCTTTTTGATAGATTTCATGATTGTTTTCTCCCAAAAACGACAAAAGGAATTCCTTGGTCACTTTGGGATGGAAACCTTGCTGGATGGCGCTGACACCCTCCAGTATGATGCAGCGTTCCAATAGATCTTTGCCTGCATAATCTCCTGATATGATGTAATTTACCATGACATCTCTGACCACCTGGGGATTGACGCCATCAACCACCAGTTGGAGGCCTTTACTTAGAAGAAAAGATGATCTTTGTTCGGCAACTTGAATCAATGAGAGCAATCCGTTGCGCCGGGCCATTACCGACAGGTTTACGAGATCCGCGACCAGTTTCATACACTGTTGTTTTTCCCTGTCGCTGCATTTGCTTTTTTGGCTGAATCGCCAACCATATTTCATTTTGCCGGTCTCCTGCCAAGCGTCTCTGGCGCTGGGTATTAATTTAATATACCACAAATCATCGATTTTCTTAACTAAAATATAGTATTTCCCAGATCAGCAGAAGTTTATCCTCCTAAAATGGAGACAATCGGTTTTTTGCTTGCATCATGACGCGATATTGAATATAATGAGATCAAGCGCTAATAATTTTTCGCATACCTGCGTACTCAAGTAGAATGAAAAAAACCTTAATTGCAACCGATCTTGCTTCCGCTAATTTTGTCAATCTGGATGTAAACTCCCTTGGCTGACTACCTGATTTATAAAAAACTGCTTGAAATCTCACTTCCGTTTATTCAGAAAGTGTCATTCAATACAATATTTAAAAGGCCGCATCGTTACTCGCGGCCCGGTTTCGTTCTGAAGGATAGAATCATTTGTCGCGTTGGCAGCCTGAAGTTTGGAACCGTGAAAACTCTAAAGGAAGGAGGATGGCAAAATGGCCAATGGCATTGTCAAATGGTTCAATGAACGAAAAGGTTATGGCTTCATAGAACAGGACGAGGGTCCGGATGTATTCGTACACCATTCAGGTATTAATGCGCCTGGTTTTAAATCTCTCAATGAAGGTGACCGGGTTACTTTTGACGTAGAAGAGGGCGGCAAAGGTCCTCGCGCTGTAAATGTCACCGTCGTCTAATGTAGTTGTCCGCGCAAAATAAAAGGGTATCCACAAACTTCTTGCGGATACCCTAATCGGTTAAAATAAAAAAACTTGGTCTTCGGGTCCGGGGTTTTTACAATTTTAATCTTCATCCAGCTGATCAGGTTTGATCTTGTCGGTCACGCCCTTCTTGTTAACCGGGGAATCATCCTCGAGCAAATCATCAATGTTTTCGGCTTCATCATCTTCGATTTCGTCCTCTTCAATTTCAGAAATCGTTTCATTTTCGGCTTCCGGCAAAGTGCCCAGCAGGACCTCTTTGTCGTCGAAAATCAGGTCTTCGTGTTGATCGCCTTGGGAAGCATACATCGACGTGACGGTATCCGCGATGAAATTCATGTAGGTCCCAATCGGAAAAAAATGCCGGCTTCGCAGCAATCGGATCAGCTCCTCGCTGCCCTGTGAAGTTGCTTTCTTAACTTCATCGGCTTGATAAGTTTGTTCGCAGAGTAATGAAAAATCTTCATCTACCAATCCGGGAAGTTTTTGTTTTCTGCTCTGGGCTGTTAAAACGGCGTATTCCTGAATAAGCAGCTCTTGATCTTTTACTTTTTTCCAGATGCGATATTTTTGCTTCATAAGTTGCCTTCCTTCTTAGCCAAAAAACAGAACGTTCCCGGTTTAAATTAAATATTGGCCAATGATATTGTCCCAATCCGGTCAGCCACCGGGTGTCGCCGGGCGGTAAGTATTAGCAGGCTGATTTATTTTGAGGGCAGTGTTTGGGTTGGTGAAAGATCCATCACTCGATAATTTCGAGAACGAATCGTTTGCGTGTTTTCCCCGATGCTGCGCTCAAAATGGTACGGATGGCCTGGGCGGTGCGCCCCTGTCGGCCGATAATTTTGCCCATATCTTTTTTGGCCACATGGAGCTCCAATACCGTGGTGTGTTCGCCCTCGACCTCGCTAACCGATACTTCTTCCGGGAAATCAACCAGGGCCTGTGCAATGTAACCGATCAGATCTTTCATCACTCTGCCTCCTTTGAGAATTTTTCAGTAGCGTGTGTGAATCAGAGTTCTTTCCTAAGATTAACAAAGTATATCGGCTGCCGATATATCTGACATGAGTCTGCAGTTTATCCTCCGACTGCATTCTCTAAAGATAGCGATATGTGTTTTGGGCTTATAACCGTCGTACCCGATGTGGTAGAGGCCTTGCAGGCGACAATCGGTAGATTTATGACCTTATATACCCTATCCTTACCAGATAGTTGTTCTGAAGTTAAGCGTTTTTTTTTGCAATATGTGGATAAAAGCTGGTTGGGGTTTTTATCTCAAAACGTTGAAGGGTGAATCGGCTGACCTAAATATCAAAAATTGATTCCTGGGGGTCAATATAATCCTGATTGGATTTGGCAGGCGGCTCGTCGAGGTCATTCGTGTCATCCCAATCGATCATCTTTTCGAGTTCAGACAAATCAGGCAAGTCGGCATACTCGGCCTCATCAGGGACTGAACTTGAATTTTCATCGCCAAAATCTTCCCCCGACATATTCGGGCCATCCATTGCGGTGGCTCCATCTTCTGA
This sequence comes from uncultured delta proteobacterium, assembly GCA_963710795.1. Classification (GTDB taxonomy): domain Bacteria; phylum Desulfobacterota; class Desulfobacteria; order Desulfobacterales; family JAFDCJ01; genus JAFDCJ01. The sequence goes on along the minus strand of CAVQBT010000062.1, from coordinate 218,109 downwards.
TAGTTTACCAATAGACAGCCGTGCCGGAGGATCGTTTTGCATTTCAAAAAGATCAGTTAGAATTGACTGGTCTATATTGGTGTCCTGGGTGACCGGTTTGCCGTAGCAATCCGGCGGGAAAATCATGAAAATATAGCTGCACATCAAGCACCTGACCATCGATCCGTTCACGCTAATCTGGCCGGATTCCAACTCCAACGGGGTCTGACATGCAACGCAGCGTATTTTCAATGTTTTACCTTCAAAATTATCTCCATGGGGGGAGCTTGATTCCTATCGCTGGTTTAATTATCGGTATTTTATTGTATAAACTTAAATGGATTCTTGGCGACGTATGTTATAGTCCAGTGGTTGTCTTGGTATAAGAGAATGCGTCGGCCTTGAAAAGCACAAAACTCAGAAACTCGATATCTTCATTATTTAGAAAGCTTAAATCAACAAATTGAAATTCAAGTGGACTGGGCATGTTCAGATAGCGGTATTCAAAACGGCCGCCATGCCCAAAGCGGTTTATCAGACTTACGCTGCCATCTTTCTCCACTTTCCAGACCTTGGTATTATGTACGGTCTGCATGCGCTGGGCGGCATAAGCAGTGTTATGGAAGGAAATACTATCCAGTACGTATGGAATTTCCAGCTTATCGAGGATGACCTTGAGGCGCCGGAGTTCTTTTTTGGTCGTGTCAGTCCGATAGCTGCCAATTCTTAATATGCGATCCCTGGTCATAGTAACCCCCCCCGGCAGAAATTTAATGTATCGAAATTTCTACCTTCCGATTGGGGCGAAGCCCCTAACTTTTGGTCTCTATCGACTTGACCCCCATTTTTTAAACCATACCAGCCTGGGTTTTGCAGAAAGCGTGCCATGCGCGTGATATTGTATATGTAAAATTATAACAGCAAGTTAAAAAGATAGTCCTGGTTTTGGCAGACGATGTTTTGTGAAGGTTGCTGCTCAATAATAGGAATATTTATTCACATATAAGATACCGCAAATTGGGAAATGGGAAGGGGAGGGGGCAAGATTTTATACTTTTCCCGAGACCGGGCCCCGAAATAGCGGCCGCTCGGGACAGCAATCGCGCAGTATATGGGTGTCAGGGAAGATCCTGATATCCGACACCTTTGAGATATCAACGCACACGGCAGCATCGACAATAAAATATCGATATGATGCCGCAAAGCGCCTGGTGGTGCCCCCGGCAGGAATTGAACCTGCGGCACCCGGATTAGGAATCCGGTGCTCTATCCACTGAGCTACGGGGGCGGGTGGCCAAACCCAAGGTAAGCTGCGGCCGCTGCCTTTGCGACGGCCATTGGCATGTTCCCTCGGATGCGGATTTCAAGGTCGCATTGCCGTGCTTGGCAATAATTCGCTCAACCCGGGTTTATCGTGATGCCTGGACGAGACTGCCCGAATGGGTGTATTTTTATACTTGAAACCGGCATCCGTGTAAAGATCATTTTTGCCCGAACAAAGTATTTCAAAGTTTAAAGCCGGTCAACAGAAAAATTTATAAATATTTCGAAACCTTGTTGCTTATTCTGTCTGTTTTGTGATATAAATTCAGTGTTATTTAAGCCTTTTAAAAGTTCTTTAACCGCGGGTCGGCACAAAATACCTGCGAAATAATACCAATAATCCAAGGCCAGGGTATTTCGATTGAAAAATTTAATTTCGTGGCAATCCGTGGCTTCTCAAAACATATAAGCGGCCACCGGTTTAAGGGTATTGATTAATCTAAGGAAATAGCATGCATCTTCGAAAACGTGTTTTGGTGACCGGGGGAGCCGGATTTCTGGGTTCTTTTCTTTGTGAACGCCTGCTGGAAGACGGGTGCGATGTCATTTGTGTGGATAATTTCTACACCGGGACCAAGCGCAATATCGTCCATCTGCTGGATAATCCCGTATTTCGAATTGATTCGTCACGATATTACGTTTCCGCTTTATCTCGAGGTGGACGAAATTTACAACCTGGCCTGTCCCGCTTCCCCGGTTCACTATCAGAATGATCCGGTTCAAACCACCAAGGTCAATGTGCACGGTTCCATTAATATGCTGGGACTGGCCAAACGGCTCGATGCCAGCATTCTGCAGGCCTCGACTTCGGAAGTTTACGGTGATCCCACCGTCCATCCCCAGACCGAAGACTACTGGGGCAATGTCAATTGTATCGGCATCAGGTCCTGCTATGATGAGGGCAAACGCTGTGCCGAAACGCTGTTTTTCGATTATCATCGGCAGCATAAGATAAACATCCGGGTGGTACGAATTTTTAACACCTATGGTCCGCGCATGCATCCCAATGACGGCCGGGTGGTGAGCAATTTTATCCTTCAGGCGCTGAACAACCGTGACATTACCGTATTCGGCGATGGAAACCAAACCCGCTCGTTTTGTTTTGTGGATGATTTGATTGATGGATTTATCCGCATGATGGCTGCTTCCGGATGATTTCACCGGACCGGTAAATATCGGTAATCCCAATGAGTTCACGCATTCTGGAACTTGCTGAAAAAGTCATTGCGCTGACCGGCTCTACTCCAAAATCGTTTATCAGCCCCTTCCGGAAGATGACCCCCTGCAGCGCCGGCCCAACATAACCCTGGCAAAAAATCAGTTGGACTGGGAGCCGAAAATCCAGCTTGAAGAAGGACTCAAGCGCACGATAGAATACTTTAAAGGAAACCGCTGAAGCCGCGGGGCATCTGATCGAATGCGGATAAGTTGCAATTTCTTGGCATTTTAGAAAACAAATGTTTATCACGAAACCACGAAAATTGGAAAACACGAAAAATTTCTTGGCTTTTTTTCGTGATTTCGTCATTTCGTGCTTTCGTGATTGATCTGATAGGGTTCCGGTTTGTCCGGGTTAGGAGACTTGCGTATGAAACGAGCATTGGTTACGGGTATAACCGGTCAGGATGGTGCGTATCTGGCAGAATTTCTATTGAACAAAGGGTATCAAGTGCACGGCATAAAACGGCGGGCGTCTTCCTTCAATACGGCCCGGGTGGACCACCTGTACCGTGATCCCCACGAAGCGGATGTGCGCTTTTTTATGCACTATGGCGATCTTACCGATTCCACCAATCTGATTCGCATCATCCAGGAAGTCCAGCCCGATGAAATTTATAATCTGGCGGCCCAGAGTCATGTGAAGGTTTCTTTCGAAACACCGGAGTATACAGCCAACGCCGATGGCCTGGGTACGTTGCGTATTCTTGAGGCCATCCGAATCTTGAGGCTGGAAGAAAAATGCCGGTTTTACCAGGCTTCGACTTCCGAGCTGTACGGTAAGGTTCAGGAAGTTCCTCAAAAAGAATCCACCCCATTTTATCCCCGTTCGCCCTATGCCGTGGCCAAATTATACGCTTACTGGATTACGGTCAACTATCGGGAAGCTTACGGTATATATGCCTGCAACGGAATTCTCTTTAATCATGAATCTCCCATCCGAGGTGAGACATTTGTTTCCCGCAAAATCACCCGCGCCCTGGCCCGCATCAATACCGGCATGCAGGACACCCTTTATATCGGCAACCTGGACGCCCGTCGGGACTGGGGGCATGCACGGGATTACGTGGAAATGCAATGGCTGATGCTGCAACAGGATGAACCGGAAGACTATGTTATCGCCACCGGCGAGCACTATTCCGTCAGGGAGTTTATCGAGACGGCCGCTCAACAGCTGGACATCACTATCCGCTGGGAGGGCCGGGGAATCGAAGAAAAAGGCATTCGCGCAGATACCGGCCAAATTATCGTTGCCGTTGATCCCATTTATTTTCGCCCCACCGAAGTGCAGGATTTGCTGGGAGACGCCGCTAAAGCCCGGCAAAAGCTGGGCTGGAAACCGCGAACGACCTTTCAAGAACTGGTTTCCGATATGGTTGCGGCCGATCTTAGGGAGGCTCGCAAAGATTATCTATGCCTGCAGGAAGGATTTCAGACGTTTAACCATACCGAATAATTAATCCGCTTTGAAAATTATCTCGGCTCGTCTTATCGATGGCCCATTGAATATGAGCGAAGTCGTTCAACCTGAGTGCCGGCGGATTAATTATTTGTGATTGCCTGGGGTGCAGGGTTTATGGTAAAGGCAAGCAGGTCAAAGGAGGGTTTATCATGTTGAAAGCGAGGGCAATCCCCGTTGCCATAAAATGGCTTGGTGTCGCAGCGGCGCTGATCCTGCTATGCGTCGCCTGTTCGTCAACACCGAAGACAACCGACGGCTCTGACGCTCGGGAAAAAGATGAGAAAAATGCCCCCCTGTACTACGATTTCGATGATGTGCTGGTGCCGCGTGAGTTGAAGTTGAATACCGAATCCTCCTTTGTCTACCACACCTCCGGGCTGACAGCCGGCGTGCTGGTCTTCACATCTAAAGTAGAACGCAGTTCTTTAATTCAATTTTTTGAAAATAATATGGCCAAAGACAACTGGCAGGCTGTCAGCAGTTTTAAATCCGCGCGAACCTTATTGGTATTTCAAAAAGCGAACAGATGGTGTGTCATCAACATCACGGACAATAACTGGGATACGCTGGTGGAAATCTGGGTCTCCCCCTTTGGCGGACAATCCGGCAGCGGTCTTTTGAAATAGGTCATCGTCTTCACAACCAACCTTGCTTTGGCATAATTCAGGTACCAACCACCTGATCTTGAAAAAATATCAGTTTGAAATTGCGAAGCAGGCGAATCTTGACACTCATCGGCGGAGTGGATATTTTGTTGTAGCACCTAATTCGGACAGCTTGCTTGACAGAATACATTACTTCGACATTCGTTTTTTTTACAGTTTCTACTTTGATTCGACTGGCCGTTTTTCAAGCCAGAGGCAGCGCTGAACACTGGTACCTTTAAAACATCAAAGCACGCGGCAGCATCGACAATTAAGTGTTGATATGACGCCGCTAAACGCCGATTGGCTTTGTCTTCAGGCAGACTCCGGCCTGTAAACCTTAAAATGGACTTCATCAATAGTTACTGATGAGCAGCAAACAAGCATTCGACAGGACACTCGCAGAAATTCACAACAGCTTACGGTTATTAGCCGACCATGGATGTCGGGGTTTTGATTGCACCGAAAAATCTTTGGCGAAACTTGAAAAATGGGGACAGGTCCCGCAAAACTGTTCCGAAACGTTGGAGGATATTGCCGCCGATTTAGGTGATTGCCGGCGTTGCCGGCTGGCCCGGGAACGATCCTGTATTGTGTTTGGTGACGGCAATCCCCGGGCCAAGCTTGTATTTGTCGGTGAAGGACCCGGATTCGAAGAAGACCGGCAGGGAAAACCATTTGTCGGTGCCGCCGGTCAGCTTCTTACCCGCATTATCGAAGCCATCAAACTTAGCCGCAGCCAGGTTTATATTTGCAATATCATCAAGTGCCGCCCTCCGGGAAACCGAAATCCCGAGTCCGATGAAATTAATACCTGTTTTCCTTTTCTGGAGCGTCAGATTGCGGCAATCCAGCCCGATTTCATCTGTGCCCTGGGTACCTTTGCCGCCCAGACGTTGCTCAAGACAACGACGCCCATCTCACGACTCAGGGGACGATTCCATGAGTACAAGGGAATCAAAGTCCTGCCGACATATCATCCGGCCTACCTTCTGCGAAATCCGGACAAAAAACGCGATGTGTGGGAGGATATGAAAATGCTGATGAAGGAATATCGTTATGAAGACTAAAATTTTTCTGATAGCCGTTCTGTCGGTGGGTTTGCTGGGTGCCATCGTGTTTGCGGCGCAACAGGCGATAGTCTACATCATCCAGATTGCGGATGCCATCAGCCCGGGAACGGCCGATTTTATAAAATCCGGCATCAAGACGGCGGAAGAAAATGAGGCCGCCTGCCTTATCATCGAACTGGATACGCCCGGCGGGCTGGCGGAATCCATGCGCATGATCGTCCAGAACATACTGGCCAGCAGGGTGCCGGTGGTGGTATTTGTGTATCCCCGAGCGGTGCCCGGGCCGCTTCCGCCGGGGTGATGATTACCATGGCGGCGGATGTTGCGGCCATGGCACCGGGAACCAATATCGGTGCCGCCCATCCGGTGGGAGCCGGGGGCAAGGATATTGACGGGACGATGTCGGAAAAGATCATCAACGACATGGTGGCCCAGGCCAAAAGCGTTGCCGAAAAGCGGGGCCGCAACGCAAAATGGGTGGAAGATGCAATCCGTGAGAGCGTCTCGGTGACCGAAACCGAGGCTTTAAAAGAAAATATCATTGATCTTATCGCCAAAGATACGCGATGATCTGATTCAGGCAGCTCAACGGCCGTGAAATTAAAGACAAAGGCATGCTTGAAGCTCGATGATGTCAAGAAAGTCGTCCTGCAGGAAACCCTGCGGACCAAAATTTTAAAAACCATCAGCAATCCCAACATTGCCTATATTCTGATGATGATCGGGCTGGCCGGGCTTTATTTTGAATTTTCTCATCCGGGCGCTATTTTTCCGGGAGTTATCGGCGGCATCGCCTTAATTCTGGCCTTTTTTGCGATGCAAACGCTTCCGGTAAACTATGCCGGAATTTTGCTGATTGTGCTGGCCATTATTTTCTTTATCATGGAGATGAAAATTACCAGCTATGGGCTTTTAAGTGTGGCCGGCATTGTATCGCTGCTGCTGGGTTCTCTGATGCTTGTTTGAAGGGGAGCACGCCGGACATGAAATTGTCATGGCAGGTTTTGCTGCCGACGATTATATTAATTTCCGGGTTTTTTGTGGCGGTTGCCAGTCTGGTTTTTCGGGCCCAAATTTCAAAACCGACCACCGGTTCCGGCGGCTTGGTGGGCGAAATCGGAGTTGTGAAAAAAGCCTTGACACCCGAAGGCAAAGTGTTTGTTCACGGTGAGCTTTGGAATGCCAGGGCCAAAGAACCGCTTGACGAAAATGCCAAAGTGCGGGTAGTAAAGGTGGAAAATTTAGTCTTGGAAGTAGAATCAATGATGAATCAGCGGTTTAACGGAAAATTGTTCATTTAATGTTGAAACCGGTTCTTAGGGAGGTCATAAATAATTCGCCTGAGTCGGATATCATGATGCCGGAGCGTTGAATTACGGAGTGTTTTGGGGGGATTATTCAAAGCAAGGTTACCTGAACCGGAACTTGTTACTCTTACTTAACAATCACCACCAAAGGAGGATGATATGAGTTTGATTACGCCGATTGCCATCACTCGTGCTTGTCATCTTTTTCCTGTCGGCAGCCCTGCGCATTTTAAATGAATACGAACGCGGCGTAATTTTCAGGCTGGGTCGGGTGATCAATGCCAAAGGCCCGGGATTGATCATCCTGATACCGGTTGTCGATAAAATAGTGAAGGTTAGCCTGCGGCTGGTGGCCATGGATGTGGATCCCCAGGATGTCATCACCCGGGACAATGTTTCCGTCAAGGTGAATGCCGTCATTTATTTCAGGGTTATTGATCCCATCAAGGCCATCATCGAGGTGGAAAATTATGCCTATGCCATGTCGCAGCTGGCGCAGACGACCTTAAGAAGCGTCTGCGGACAGGCCGAGCTCGATGAGCTTTTATCGGAAAGGGATAAGATTAATTCTGAACTGCAGGAAATCCTGGATATGCATACCGATCCATGGGGCATTAAAGTTGCCACCGTGGAGCTCAAACACATCGATCTGCCGCAGGAAATGCAGCGGGCCATGGCCCGACAGGCCGAAGCCGAAAGAGAACGGCGCGCCAAAGTGATCAACGCCGAAGGTGAATTTCAAGCTGCCAACAAACTGGCTGAAGCGTCGGTGATCATTGAGCAACATCCCACGGCCCTGCAGCTCAGATACCTTCAGACCATGAATGAAATGTCCACCGAAAGCAATTCGACCATCATTTTTCCGATTCCGATTGATCTTTTTAAAGGGACTTCCGGCGCAATTCGCTAGGGTGATAGCGATAAATAGAGCTTTGGATTCATTAGCTGAATTTTTTCTTTATCTATTGACAGGATATCAATAAATAGTTAGTAAATTTAGTTTATTAATTTTTTTTTCAGCAGCATTACTAAATTTTACCGGTCACAGCTTGAATTTGATTTAACCATCAGGCGGGGGCTATTCAGCCTCCGTTTGTGCTTTACTATTAAGAAGGAGAGATAACAGATAATGAGTGATGAAAATGTTGAAGGCCTGAAAAAACCTCTGGAGAAAATGACGGTCAAAGATTTGCGCGAAAAGGCCAAAGACATGCCGGAAATCGTTGGGGTCCACGGCATGAAAAAGGAAGAATTGATCGTTGCCATCAAAGAAGTCAAAGGCATCAAAGACCAACCGGTCAAGAAAGTGGATGCTACCATCGGTGAAATTAAAAAAGAGATCAAGGCGATAAAGGCCCAGCGCCAGAGCGCCCTTGAAGCCAAAGACCGTAAAATGGCTACGATATACAAACGACGGATCTCCAGACTGAAGAAGAAGTCACGCAAAACCGCTTAACCGTCTGGTTTTATATCATTTATTTTAAACCCGGCTTCTTTCGAATTGAGCAATGGTAATGATTAATCCGGCTTCGTTGGCGTTTGACATCGATGGCGTGGTCGCCGACACGATGTCGTTGTTCCTTAAAATTTTGCGAGATGTCCATAACATTAACAGCATCCGATATGAGGATATCTACTGTTATAATGTGGTTGAATGTACCGGTTTGGATCAGGAAATCGTCGATTCCGCCGTGGAAAGGCTGCTGAACGGCAACTATTCAGCAATTCTCGCGCCCATGCAGGGCGCGGCCGATGTCCTGACCAGAATTGAACGCCGTCACAGCCCATTGCTGTTTGTTACCGCGCGACCGTATTTAGGGCCCATTCGGGACTGGTTGCTGGAGTCTTTATCACTGGCGCCGCAATCCATTGATGTCATTACGACCGGTTCCCATGAAAATAAAATTGAAGTTTTGCTGGAACGAAACATTGCGTGTTTCGTAGACGATAGACTCGATACCTGCGATCTTATCCATGCTGCGGGAATTTTACCAATTTTATACAAACAGCCTTGGAATCGGGTTTCCCATCCTTATCGGGAAATCAATTCTTGGAAGGAGCTTGAGGCGCTCATCGATTTTTAAAGGGAATTATTCGAATGGCCAGGCTGTCGGTTGAGAATTTGATCAGCGCTTTTATCGAATCCCTGGCTGTCGAAAAGGGGTATTCGGAGAACACCTGCCGGGGCTATCGCAATGACCTGAAAGGGTTTATCGAATATCTGGCCCAATACCCGCTGGGGGGAAATCGACGCTCGCGAATTGCTAAGCCAGTTAAAATTGATGAGATCCGTCTGATCACCATCAGGGGCTATCTGGGCTGGTTGCACAAGAAAAATAAAAAAACCACCATCGCGCGTAAACTCTCGGCGGTGCGCTCATTTTTTAAATTTCTTGTCAAACGGGGCATCATTGACGACAATCCGGCCGACTCAATCCTCACTCCGAAGCAGGATAAAACGATTCCGGAATATTTACCGATCGATGAAATGTTTCGGCTGCTCGATTCCATCCCAACCGGCGATATTCTGGATTTGAGAAACCGTGCTATTTTTGAAACTCTTATATTCCTGCGGCATACGGGTGGCTGAGCTGGTCGGGATGGATGTATCGAAATGTGGATTTTAACGGCGGTGTAATCCGGGTGCTTGGCAAGGGCAGCAAGGAACGAATCGTGCCCATCGGTCATAAAGCCCTGGCGGCCATCCAAATTTTTCGCGAGCAGGCAAAAAAAGTATGGGGTATCTCAGCGGATCACAATGGGCCGCTTTTTTTAAATAAGAATAAAGGGCGCCTAAGTGCCCGATCCGTGGCCCGCATTCTGGATAACCTGGTCAAGGCCTGTGGCCTGCTGAAACCCGTATCGCCGCATACCATGCGGCATACATTTGCGACGCACATGCTGGATGCCGGTGCAGATTTGAGGGTTGTCCAGGAACTTTTAGGACACAAGAGTCTTTCCACAACCCAAAAATATACCCATGTCAGTATCGATCGATTGATGGAAACCTATGATCGGGCGCACCCGCGCAAATGATCAAAATATACCCAAATATGGAAAGTCAGATTGAAATGGAATATCATGGTACGACTATTTTGGCTGTCAGGCACAAAGGGAAGGTGGCGGTTGCCGGTGATGGTCAGGTTACATTGAACACCAATGTGGTCAAACATCACGCTAAAAAAGTCAGACGCATTTATAATGACGGAATCATTGTCGGCTTCGCCGGTGCGACCGCAGATGCCTTGAACCTGTCGGAACGTTTGGAAGAAAAACTCGAGCGGTATAATGGCAACCTGACCCGAGCCGCAGTGGAATTGGCTCGGGATTGGCGCACGGACAAATACCTGAGGCGGCTTGAGGCCGTCATGGTGGCCGTTGATGAAGAGAGCATGTATCTGATTTCCGGCAACGGTGATGTCATAGAGCCCGATGAGGGAATCGTTGCCATCGGATCGGGCGGCGTGGCGGCCCAGGCGGCGGCCAAGGCTTTGATCGAATTTGCCGACCTGGATGCGCGCGGCACGTCCAGGAGGCTATGAAAATTGCGGCCTCCATCTGTATTTATACCAATGATATTATCACCATTGAGGAGATGTAACTCGATGCTAGATGCTGGATGCTCGATGCTGGATACTGGATGCGAGAAATAGGTAATATAGGTCCAATAAGTCATATAGGACCTATAATCAAAGGTGTCAGCAATGGGTCGGTACCATATGCTAAAAAATAATATTTTACTAAAGAGACAAAATATTCTACTTAAAACCAACAAGGAACATCGATGAGCGACCTGAAACCATCAGAAATTGTAAAAGAACTGGATAAATATATCATTGGCCAGAATAAAGCCAAACGATCTGTGGCCGTTGCACTAAGAAACCGCTGGCGTCGGCAGCAGGTCCCGGAAGAACTGCGCGATGAAATTGCACCGAAAAATATTATCCTGATCGGACCGACCGGAGTCGGCAAAACCGAAATCGCCCGCCGGCTTTCGCGGCTTACCGATTCGCCCTTTAACAAAGTTGAAGCTTCCAAATTTACCGAAGTCGGATACGTCGGCCGGGATGTAGAGTCCATGGTGAGAGATCTGGTGGAGCTTACCGTCAATCATATACAAAGTCCGGGCCCAGGAGAGTGTTCAGGACAAAGCCTGGCAGATTGCCGAAGAGCGCATGCTGGATCTTTTGCTACCCAAATCAGGCCAGCACCCGCCCGTCAAGAAAGATGATGCCGCCAAGGATGTCCCATTTGAACTGGTGACACCCGGCAGCGAGGAAACTTCTTCTACCCGGGAAAAATTGCGCAGCATGCTGCGCAAGGGCAAACTCGAAAATCGCTATGTGGATCTGGACGTCTCCGATCGCAGCATGCCGATGGTGGAAATTTTTTCAAATGTCGGTATGGAAGAAATGGGAATTAATTTTAAAGATATGCTGGGCGGGATGTTGCCGAAAAACACCAAACGCCGGCGGGTTAAGGTGCCGGAAGCCATGGAAATGTTGGCCCAGGAGGAAGCCCAGGATCTGGTGGACATGGATAAGGTTATCAAAGAAGCCATTGCCCGAGTCGAGCAATCGGGGATCATCTTCCTGGACGAAATCGATAAAATTGCCGGCAAAAACGGCGCCAACGGACCGGACGTTTCAAGGGAAGGTGTGCAGAGAGATCTTATTGCCGATTGTCGAAGGCAGCACGGTCACCACCAAATACGGCCCGACTAAGACAGATCATATCCTGTTTATCGCATCCGGGGCTTTCCACATGGTCAAACCGGCCGATCTCATTCCAGAATTGCAGGGTCGCTTTCCGATTCGGGTCGAGCTGAATTCTCTGGGTCAAGAGGAGTTTGTCCGGATCTTGACCGAACCTAGAAACGCTCTGTTGCTTCAATATATGGCCCTGTTGCGAACCGAAAACATTGAGGTCGTTTTTGAAGATGATGCCGTTTCAGAAATAGCCAGGATGGCGGAAGAGGTGAACAATAAAACAGAAAATATCGGGGCCCGCAGGCTGCACACGCTCATGGAGTGTTTATTGGAAGACATCCTGTTTGATGCACCGGACATGCCGGCCGAGCGGATAATTATCGATAAACAATATGTTGAAGACAAACTAAAAGACATCAAAGATGATGAGGATTTGAGCCGGTACATCCTGTGAATTGGAGATTTAAGATTGAAGATTGAATATTTGTGGAGTCGCTGCGCCCGCTGAAATGAAAATTGAAGATTTAAGATTGAAGATTGAAGATTTATGGAGTCGCTGCGCTCCATCATTCATATGGGTATATAACTTCATCCTGAACATGCGGCTGGGTCCAAACAAAGCTGATCGGGAGCAAATTACAGCCAGACCATATGGTGTTCAGGTACTCTTTTTTGCCGCGCACTGCTAATACGTGTGAGAATTATCAGATTCGTTCTTTTTGAATCGATTTGCTAGGCGAATTGCTTCTTTAAATCGATCCGCCGCAGGCGGACCTTAAATATTCAATCTTAAACAATCTTCAATATAAAAGGGGGGAAAAACAGTGACCACTGAAATCATGGCGCAGGCCGATCAAGTCATCGCGAAAACTTATAAACGGTTTCCGGTTGTCCTTTCAAAAGGCAGCGGCTGCACCCTTTACGATACCGAAGGTCGAAGTTATACGGATTTTGTGGCCGGAATCGCCGTGTGCAATCTGGGCCATGCCCATCCGGCCATTACCAGAGCGTTAACCACCCAGGCCCGGAAACTCTGGCATGTATCCAATCTTTACTATACCATTCCCCAGGTCGATTTAGCCGCCTGGCTGGTTGCAAAATAGTTTTGCCGATCAGGGTATTTTTTTGCAACAGCGGGGCCGAGGCCAATGAAGCGGCCATCAAACTGGCCCGCAAATATTTCAACGATCGCGGCGAAAACCATCGGTTCAGAATTATTGCCATGGAACAGTCCTTTCATGGACGAACCATGGCGACCCTTTCCGCCACCGGTCAGGATAAAATCAAAAAGGGCTTTGACCCGGTGTTAGATGGATTTGATTTTGTGCCCTTTAACGATGCCGCTGCGCTGCGAGCAAAAATTGGGCCGGATACCTGTGCGGTAATGCTTGAGCCGGTTCAGGGAGAAGGCGGCGTGCGCTGTCCGGATTCCGATTATTTAAAGGCGGTTCGGCAGATTTGCGACGAAAGCGGCGTATTGCTGATATTTGATGAAATTCAAACCGGAATGGGCCGTACCGGAACGCTTTTTGCCTATGAGCATTTTGGCGTTGAGCCTGATATCATGACCCTGGCCAAAGCACTGGCCAATGGACTGCCCATCGGCGCCATGCTGGCCAAAGAGCAAGTGGCGGCTGCCTTTGGACCCGGTGCGCATGCATCCACCTTCGGCGGCACCCCGATTGTGACGGCGGCGGCCTTCGAAGTCTGCAAAACCCTTCTGGAAGGCAAAGTCATCGAACAGGGTCGGCAAACGAGCAGCCTATTTCAGGGAAAAGCTTGTGCACTTAAAGAAGCGGCATGAGTGCATCGTCGATGTTCGCGGTCTGGGCTTGCTGCTCGGAATCAAGCTTAATTTTAATGCCGAATCCATGGTCGGCCGGTGCATGCAGCGGGGTTTTTGATTAACTGCATCCAGGAAAATATTCTGCGGTTTGTTCCGCCGCTGATTATAAAAGAAGAAGAGATTGATGCCCTGGTTGATTGCCTGGATGAGCTGCTGCAGGAGAGAAAAATGAAGATTGAAGAATGAAGATTGAATATTTAAGGTCCGCCTCGGCTCGGCTGAGCTCGTCGCAGGCCGGCGGATTCTATTTTAAATATGACGGAGCGCAGCGACATCCACAAATCTTCAGTCTTCAATCTTCATTCTTCAATTATTGACTCATACTGATTGGTTTCCTAAAATACGAACTACCTTCAAACTGTGGTAAAACCTATATCGTTGGAGACCTGATGTCCGATAAACTATGGCAAGGCAGATTTTCAGAAAAGACGGCCCGTGTCGTGGAGGCGTTTACTTCTTCGATTCAAGTCGATCGGCGGCTTTATGCCTATGATATTCAGGGCAGTATGGCGCACTGCAAAACACTGGCCAAAGCTTCGATTATAACCGAAGCCGAAGCTTCCGCCATCATTGCGGGCCTTGAAACAATCAAACAGGAGATCGAGGCGGGCCGGTTTCCGTTCGATGACAGCCTGGAGGATATTCATATGCACATCGAATCCAGGCTGGTAGAGATTGCAGGACCGGTGGCTCGCAAGCTTCATACCGCCAGAAGCCGCAACGATCAGGTCGCACTGGATGTGAGGATGTATCTAAGAGTCGAGACGGGCCGATATCATTCGTCGGCTTTATCCGGCTGCAGCAGGTTCTGGTTGGCCTGGCTAAACAGCACATCGACCACCATTTTGCCGGGCTACACCCATATGCAGCGGGCGCAGCCGGTTCTCTTGTCCCATCATCTGATGGCTTATTACGAAATGTTTGCCAGGGACATGGAGCGCCTGGAGGGCTGCCTGCAGCGCATCAATGTCATGCCATTGGGATGCGCGGCCTTGGCGGGCACCACCTACCCGATTGACCGCCGGTATACGGCCGAATTGTTGGGGTTTGAGGAAATATCCGCCAACAGTGTCGATGCCGTGTCAGACCGGGATTTTATTCTTGAGTTTTTGTCCTGCGCCGGCATCTGCATGATTCATTTCAGCCGGCTGTCGGAAGAGCTGATATTATGGTCGACCGCAGAGTTTAACTTCATCGAACTGCCGGATTCTTTTGCAACCGGCAGCAGCATTATGCCGCAAAAGAAAAATCCTGATGTTCCAGAGCTTGTGAGGGGCAAAACCGGTGCGGTCATCGGCAACCTGATGGCTTTGCTGACCATGATGAAATCCCTGCCGTTGGCCTATAACCGGGATATGCAGGAAGACAAAGCACCTTTATTTGATACCGTGGACACGTTGACAGCCTGCATCGGCATATATTGCGACATGCTGCCCGAGATTAAGTTCAAGGCAACCACCATGCTGCAGGCCGCATCCAGGGGGTTTTTGGATGCAACTGACCTGGCCGATTATCTGGTCGCCCGGGGGCTGGCTTTTCGAGAAGCCCACCACCTGGTGGGTAAGGCGGTCAGTTTTGCGCTGGCCCATAAAAAAGAACTCCACCAGCTCAGCCTAAAGCAATTGCAATCTTTTTCAGCGTTGATCCGGCAAGATGTATTTTCTTTTCTGGAGACGCGCCAAATGGTGGAGCGCCGCACGTCTGCCGGAGGAACCGCCGGCAAGAACGTCCGTCTGGCAATAGCCGCGGCTGAAAAGAAACTTGGTAGCAAAAAAGATTCTCTGCCGGATTTCGATAACTAGTTTCGTAAAAAATATCATACTTTGCTTTTTCGACAAAATACTTGAATGGTTTACGTTCACCAATTTGCAATCTTCAATTCTCCGCCTCGACTCGACTGAGCTCGTCGCAGGCTGGCGGATCCGGACCTGGAGCCGGTAAATTGATCAACTATTCACCTGCGAATGTAAAGGCCGCAACGGCTATCGCCCTGGTGGCAATGATCTGGCTGGCAGCGGCATTGTTAACCGGAAGTTGCGGCAAAAAAGGACCACCGAACCCCCCCAGCGGAGACAGACCGCCGCCGGTCACGGATCTGGCTTACAGCGTAACGGGCAACACGATTAAATTAAACTGGACCATTCCGCCAACAACTGATAAAGCCAAATCTCCGGTAGTGGGTTTTTTAATTTTCCGATATCAACAACCGGTCTATGAAAGGGAATGTCCCAACTGCCCGGTCATTTTCCAGCAGGTCGGAGATGTTCCCGCTCGCGGTCAACCCGGAGTGACGCCGTTGGTTTTTACTCAACCGATAGAGCTCGGTTACCGCTATATCTATAAGGTAAAAGCCTATGACAATGGGGGAATACCCAGCCGAGATTCAAATTTTGTTCAATTTCTTTTTTAAAGGTGAACCATGCATCATTTCAAATATCGCGAGAACGTTTTGTGCTGTGAAGATGTCTCGGTCAAGGCCATCGCCGACGAAATTGGAACCCCGTTTTATCTATACAGCCATGCAACCCTGAAGCGGCATTTTCAGGTATTTAACACCGCTTTTAAAGGTATCGATAATCTGATTTGTTATTCGGCCAAAGCCAACACGAACCGGGCCGTATTAAAGCTGTTCGCCGATCTGGGGTGCGGGCTGGATATCGTGTCCGGCGGGGAGTTATACCGGGGTCTAAAGTCCGGTTTTTCTTCGGATCATGTAGTTTACTCCGGTGTGGGGAAAAGCGCAGATGAAATCGACTATGCCCTTGAACACGGCATCCTGATGTTCAATGTCGAATCTCTAGTTGAACTGGAGCTGATCAACGCGAGGGCCGGAGGCTCAATAAACGGGCGCCGATGGCCATTCGGGTAAACCCCAATGTCGATCCGAAAACCCATCCGTATATTTCCACCGGTTTGAAAAAGAATAAATTCGGTATCAGATGCTGAAGCCGCCATTGAAGGATACCGGATGGCAGAACGCCTCGAACATGTCGACGTGATCGGCGTTGCCTGTCACATCGGATCTCAAATTACCGAATCCGGTCCGTTTGAAGAAGCGCTGAAAAGCCTGAAAGCCCTGATAAACGAATTGAAACAGATGGGCATCACTATTAAATATCTCGACATGGGCGGAGGCCTCGGCATTACCTATGCCGATGAGAAGCCGCCGCCGATCAATGAATATGCCGACACCATTATCGAGCAGCTCAAAGATATGGATCTTAAGCTGGTTCTGGAGCCCGGTCGTGTGTTGGTCGGCAATGCCGGAATTCTTGTTGCAAAAGTGCTATACCGGAAAACCGGAGGCGTTAAAAATTTTATTATTGTTGATGCCGGTATGAACGACTTAATGCGGCCGGCGCTCTATAACGCATTCCATGCCATCGAACCGGTAATAAATTCCGGCAGAGAGCCGATTGTCGCCGATGTGGTCGGGCCGATTTGTGAGAGCAGCGATTTTTTGGCAGTCGATCGCAGCATGGCCACCGTCGATGCCGGTGATCTTTTGGCCGTAATGAGCGCCGGCGCGTACGGGTACGTCATGTCTTCCAATTACTGTTCGCGGCCCCGGGTGGCCGAAGTGATGGTAAAAGCCGGCCGCTTTCATGTCGTTAAATCCCGGGAAAGCTACGCTGACTTGGTGCGGGGCGAGACGATAGCGCCGTTTCTGGAGGATTGATCTACTGCGTCAGGCTACTTAATGTATACTATCTCAAAATTGTTTATTGTTGCTTGGCAATAAGGTTTCAGGTGTCAGGTGTCAGCGTCGCCATTGGCCGCGAGTGTCCAGTTTAATCGAAAAAGCGACTACATCGATACATAGCGCTATTATAGGTTGTGGGAGCGGTTTTCAACCGCGATTTACTCGGTCGGACATATTTCCTGAAACCTGACACCTGAAACCTAAAGCACCGAAGCTTAGCTGTACGACAAAAATTGAAAATCACTACGGTAAATTAACTTATAACCATGGAAACAAATTCATGAACCCCATTACATTTTCCAAGATGAGTGGCAGTGGTAATGATTTTATCATCATTGACAATCGCAATCAGTGTATCGACGGCATTGATATGCCGCAATTTATTACTTCCGTGTGCCGCCGTAAAATGTCGGTGGGCGCGGATGGACTGATTCTGATCGAACCCTCCGACAAGGCTGATTTCCGCTGGCGTTTTTATAATTCCGATGGCAGCCGGGCTGAGATGTGCGGCAACGGGGCACGCTGTGCCACCCGCTTTGCTTATGTCAACGGTATCGCCGGGGAAAGCTTGACATTTGAAACCGATGCCGGCATTGTCAACGGTCAGATTGACGCGGATCGGGCCAAAGTTAAAATGCCGGACCCGGCGGATCTTCGTCTGGATTATTCAATCGAGCTGGCAATGGGTCCGCTGGTTGTGAGCAGTGTCAATACCGGTGTGCCGCACGTGGTAATCATGCAGGATGCTGTTGAGGCGGTCGATGTTTTCGGATTGGGCCGGGAGATACGGAACCATGAAGCCTTTGCTCCGGCGGGTACCAATGTTAATTTCATCTGTCGGCAAGGACCCGGACGTCTGGCAATTCGTACCTATGAACGGGGGGTTGAGGATGAAACCCTGGCCTGTGGAACGGGGTCGATTGCCAGCGCGCTGGTTTGCGCAATTAAACTAAACTGGACATCACCGATCAGCCTGCTGACTCGCAGCAAAGAATTTCTGACCATTCACTTTGCCGAAAACGGCGGCACTTTCAGCGATGTCTACCTGGAAGGTGACGCCCGCATCATTTACACCGCCCAACTCGGGGAAGAGGCGTGGATGTGATGATGGTTCAAAGGTTCAGGGGTTCAGGGTTCAAAGGTTCAGAGGTTCAGGATTCAAAGGTTATGAAATCATACCCTGCAAACCTGGGATTTTCAACCTTGAACCTCCTAGGAAACTTCAAATGTTTCGGATCGTAGGGCGGGCCACCGTGCCCGCCGTTTCAGGTCGGCACGGTGGCCGACCCTACGATGCACAGGGTCAAAGTTTCTTTTCCGATCAGACCGGCTGCCCTTTAGCCGGAGGCGGCGCTCGTGTGAAACTTCACAAAAATTTAACAGCGAGCCGCAGAATATCGAACATCGAACCGCAGAATGGCGAAGGGTGGAATCGCTGTGCTCAGTCTTTTTTAAAATTGACAGAATACATTACTTTGACATTCGCCATTCGCCATTCGATGTTCATATGTTTCTTTTTTAGATATGACCAGCCGCCTTATTGGCCGGCGGCGATCCCGAATCCGAACCTTAAACCCTAAACCTTAAACCCTGAACCCTGAACCTCTGAACCCATGAACCTAAGCCATACAGCCTACCTAAGTGTCGGATCAAACCTGGGCCATAAGCTTGAAAACTGCCGCAATGGCGTCGCCTCCCTGGCACGCTGCCCTGATATCCGCTTAATCGATCAATCGCCAATTTATCGCACCGAACCGGTCGATTATCAGGACCAGGACTGGTTTGTAAATTATGCGCTAAAAATTGAAACCGACCTCGATCCGTTATCCCTGTTGAAACTTCTTAAGTCCATTGAGCAGGCGGCGGGGCGGGTGCCGCACGCCATCCGTTTCGGACCACGGGTTCTTGATCTGGATATCATTTTATACGATGATGTCGTGCAAAATGATTCGCGGTTGACGATCCCGCATCCCCGAATGCATAAAAGGCGCTTTGTGTTGAAACCAATTTGTGATATAGACCCTGACATCAATCACCCGGTGCTGCAGCAGAAGCTGCTTTACCTGCTGGAAAATCTGGCTGAGGCGGAACAGGGGATAGTTGAATATAAATGATCAGATTTATCATATTGGCTGTTGTGGGGTATGTCTTCTACCGGGCGCTGAAATCATGGATGTTTCCGGCCCCGGGTGCTTCCAACACAGTCGCGGACAAAAGCATTGGCAAGATTGACGATGTCATGATTAAAGATCCTTATTGTGAAGCTTATTTTCCCAAGCGCAATGCAGTGCATTTAAATTTTGACGGCCAGGATCTGTATTTTTGCAGTGCCGAGTGCAAAGATAAATATATCACGGCCCAGTCCGGGAATGAGACTAAAAGTGAATAAAGTTTTCAGTCATCCCAATACATTGACGCTGTTTAGAGTTATTGCCGTGCCGATCATCGTGATCCTGATGATGTTCCCCAATCGGGTGTGCACCTGGGTGGCGGCGATCCTGTTCAGTGCCGCTGCGATTACCGATTACCTGGACGGATATATCGCCAGAACCCGGGGGTTGGTATCAAATCTTGGCAAGGTGATGGATCCGGTGGCGGACAAACTTCTCGTATCATCGGCGTTCATCATGCTGGCCGCTCTCGGCTGGGTGCCGGCCTGGATGGTCTGCATCATCATCGGTCGTGAAATTGCCGTGACGGGATTGCGCAATATTATCGCCGAACAAGAAGAAGATGTGTCGGCATCCAATCTTGGCAAGTACAAAACCGGTTTTCAAATCGCGGCCATCATTCCGCTTTTAATCCATTATCCCTTTTGGGGGCTTAATCCCCAGCCGATCGGAAATTTCTTTCTGTGGGGGGCCTTGATTTTTACCATCTGGTCCGGTGCGGATTATTTTTTTAAATTCAGAAAACTGCTGAAGTCAGACTTGAGAATCAAGGTCGCGTGAAGGATCGGATGCGGCCGTCAGATTCAGCGGTCTGCGTGAAATTCATTTGTCTAAAGCTTCAATTCCAGTACGCGGATCGAATTTCCTAACTTTGAACCTGAACATTTATTTTTCCACTGAAGTCTTGTTTTTTGTTGACAAAATATATTAATATATAGTTAATTGATAAATTTCAGCTGAGCGGGAATAACTCAGTGGTAGAGTGCGACCTTGCCAAGGTCGAAGTCGCGGGTTCAAATCCCGTTTCCCGCTCCATTTTTTTTTAGGGCGGCATAGCCAAGTGGTAAGGCAGAGGTCTGCAAAACCTCCATTCTCCGGTTCAAATCCGGATGCCGCCTCCAATAAAAAAGGCTTGCAGGATAACGGAGTATCTTGCAAGCCTTTTTTATTTGGGTCGGAACCGCCGAATTCAACCGGCCTTACCCGGCTATTCGGCTGGGGCGTGCAGTTTCCGTTTGGTAATCCGAAATTCAAAAATGAATCTGCGGCAGCGCCCAGCCGGTCAGCGACAGCCGGTTATTTATTGATTTCATCCCATCTTGTCTTCGCCGATTTGGACATCTTGATGGGCAGGTTCGGCTGCGGGATTTCAACAATGGCCCCCGTGCTGGTTTGCACGAAAGCTTTGCTGCCGACCTGTCGGCCCACGTGCAAATTGGGCGTCATGGCCAGTCCGCGGCCGATGTCCAGGCGATCCACAACGTTGCTGCCCGCGCCACCGCCAGATCCAAACACACTTTCGTGCCAGGCCGTGCCGGTTCGATAATAAGATCCATAGAGAAAAGCCAATCCCTCAGGCAGGCAGATATCTTCCCAGGGTTGATACGTCGTAAAGGTCAGCAAACCGCCCAGGATAGTCGCCTGTCCCAGATTTCTCTCCCGCGCTTGCGGGAATTCGCGGAACCAACCGTCGATTCCGGTCGCCAGACCGCTCTCACAGCCGGCACCCGCAATGTAACGGTCCAACTGGTCGAAGCTGACGATTTTGCTGCTGTTCACCTCCGGCAAGCACGCATCGCCGCCACCGATACAGGATAGTGCGGCACCGGCCATGCTGCTGGATTGCTGCACCAGGATCTGGTCAACCTGCAGCAATCCCCGTTCACCCGGGGTGGTTGTGGGGGTGCCCGGGATGTCCTTGGTTACGGTCGCCCAGGTCAGATTTCCGTCGCAGTCCTGGGGTTCTTTGATGCCGTAGTACGCCTCCTGGGCATTGCTGCTCGCATCAGATTTGTCGTCGGCATCCATAAATCGGCCGCTACCGAAATATACCCAGCGCTGGGTACCATCCCAGGCAATGGCCGGAGCGGCGGTAACCGGGCGCCCCACATCGATCAGGGGCAGCGGGTTGGTCAGGGGGGCGCTTAGCATACCGGCCCAGTCGCTGGGTTTGGAAGCCGTTTCCGCGCCGCCTGCATCCGTTTTGCGGGTGACCAGACGGTAGACTTTGCCGCCCCAACTGCCCCAGGTTCCCTCGACGGTGCCGAAGTAGACCACATCCGCCCGGTAATTTTGCACCAGGTCAAAGTCGACCGTGACCAGGTCGGAAACAAAACTATTGGCCCCAAGCAGATACCGGCCGGCTTCATTTACATTGTCCGGAGCCGCGGCCGGAATGCGCAGGGCGGCGCGCGGGGTATTCAGTAGATTTTTCAACGGAAATACCGCAATTGCGGCCTGCTGGGTGCTGATACCGTCTATCGTGGTCGGCCCGCTGCCTAAAGCCAGATACCATTCCGATGCATTGGCTCCGGTCTTCATGGGGATTACCGTCGGCATGGCCGTGGTAAAGGCCAGATCCGTCTGCAGGGAGGCGTCTTCAAAGGTCAGCTCTCCCAGCAGCACGGGCGCTTGTTCGGGATCGGTGATGTCGAAAATAAAATAGGCCGAGGTGAACTGGCGGGTATCGGCCGCATAATCCGCCCAACTGTTGCCGTCGCCGTCAATCGTATCGGCGCTGATGCGGGCACCGCCGAAGCGCATGCCGCCGACCAGAATCGTGCCCCAGCCACCGGGGTGAATATTGGTCGTCGCGCTGTCGTCGTCAAAAATCTGAACGTCGAAGATGCGCGGCTTCAAATCGACAAAATACTTGTGATTGTAATTGAGATCCATCAAACATTTCAGATGCGGCAACAGGTTGTACGGCACATAGGCCCACAGTTCCGCGCCCAAGGCGGGCGCTGCCGACTCGCCGGTGCAATCCGGTGTCAGGCAGAATTTATTATCGGTCTCATCAAAAAATCCGCCGTTAACCGCATGCAGCATCCCATCGTTGCCGCCGAAATAAATGACATGCCGCCGCTTGTTGTAGCGGGCGGCAAATTGCCCGTAGGACGAATCACGATACAGAAAATGATAGCCTTCGGCCGGTTTGGATACGGCGATCGGGGTCGAGTGAACCACATCACCCAGGCGCCAGGTCACGCTTTCCGGCGTTCCGTCCAGATCGAAATCATAGGGCAGTTGGCGCGGACGAAGGCCGGATTGATCCAGGCCCCGGATCCAGTTGACAATGACATTGACATCGTCCGAGTTGCTGACCGCGA
The DNA here is from genome assembly GCA_963710795.1 of uncultured delta proteobacterium. Taxonomy (GTDB): domain Bacteria; phylum Desulfobacterota; class Desulfobacteria; order Desulfobacterales; family JAFDCJ01; genus JAFDCJ01. Next base: position 195,345 of record CAVQBT010000062.1, on the reverse strand, counting down.
AATCCAGGGGGACCGGCCCGCGACCGGCGCCGGCCGGCACGCTCAAATTGGCCCAATCCTGGGAGACAAACTCCAGCACTTCGCCGGCAGCGACACTGCCGTCATTGTCAAGATCATCCCAGGTGAAGATATAGCGCTTCTTTTCATTGCTGATATGGGCGGCTCGATTGACGACGATGTCGGCATCGCTGATATCGGCCAGCCATTGGCTGGTGGACCACAGATAATGAATTTCGGCCATGGTTTTGGAGGTGCCGCTGCAGATCGTCGCCGGATCCGTCGGGCCGACACATACTTTGGTCATTTGAGCTTGATCGTCAAAATAAAAAATGACCTGGTTGTCGGCCGGGTCCAAGGCCCGGTCGCCGTTGGTGTCTTCATACATATTGCCCTGGGAATCGATGTGCAGGGCGTGGACCTCGCCGATCCAGTCCACCGGGTCGGCGCCGGTGATTTCCATGCGGGGCCAGAAAACGGCCTGGTAGATGGCGCCCTCACCACCACGGGAGGCGGAAATGACCGAGGCGGCCGAGCCCGCCGCCGCCCCGGCCCGAATGGCCGCGAAGGCCGTTTCGAGTTTGGCCTGCAGCTCATTCGGATCATTGGCCTGGTAGACCGTCGTACCGCCGTTGATGGCGGCGTCATCCAACAGGGTGGCGGGATCGCACTCGCCCGTTCCGCCGGCGCGCAGGCTGCCGGCAATCACGATATGGGTCATGATATTTTGATTGGTGCTGCCGGCACCGAAAATATCGGTCCCGCGCCACCCATAGTGGGTCAGGTCATCCAGCAGGGTGCTGCCGTCCAGGCTGCCGCAGTTGGCGACTTCCGTGTCCCCGTCATGCAGGGCGGCACCGTCGGCAAAGGTCTTGACCGTGGCATTCAGATCGGCCGTGGAGGCCCCCTCGGTGATAAGCAGAATATTGTTGTTTTGACACCAGGCCATGACCGGGTCCGGGTGGCCGGCGTCCATCAGAAAATCGGCGGCATTCAGCCGCAGGGTGTCGGTTTGGGTATAATAGCCGATGGCATTGAACATGGCTTCGGCCAGCGGGGTCCAGGACGTGGCTTTAACCGCGTTGACGGCCGCCACCAGGCTGGTGGTATGGGCGCTTGACTGGTCGATGTAGGAAATTATCTGACCGCCGTCGCGATTGGTCGGATCGGCACAGCCATAAAGAATATTGGGATCCGTTTGACTGCATTCGCTCGCGGAGCCGTCGTCGTTAAACGTCATGGCGCCCATCCGGATCTTATCGGCATATTGCTGAATCAGCGCGCTGGGTGCCGCTGCCTGGGCAATTTGGCCCTTGAGCACGATCAGCGGTTCATTCAGCTGGGAGAGCACGCCGGTGTCGATCAGGACCGCCGGGGCGTTCCAGATATTGCCGGTGTCGTCGGCCGAGTCACTCGGGTCGACCACCTGGGGGATTTCAATGATGCCGCAATAATCCTGGATGGCCTGGTCGACGCAGGCATCGCCCCCGTCGCCGTCATCATCGGTCCAGCCGGCGGTTGCCCCGCTGCCGCCGCCGCTGCAGTCCTGTTTGACCAGCCAGTCTTTATTGCAGGTGTCCTTATTGGCGTTGTAGTTGCCGGAACAATATACTACCAGGTTGAGGCTGGTGTCGCAGATTTCGGCGGCACCGAATTCCGGCTCACCCGAGCACACTCTGTCAACGCACACCAATGGCGAGCCGGAACTCGCCGGCTCCCAGCAGCGGCCGACGAAGCCGTCCAGTGGCACTGCGCCATACTGGCCGGAGCAAATATAGCCCCGGTCGTCCCAAGTAATAGCGTTTGGATCAATCCCATCATCATACAGTTTTTCGCAGTCGTTTTTCATGGAACTGACCGTGCCGGATCCCGGCTGCCAATCGCCGTGCTTGTTGTAATACCAGCACTCCTGCAGGGAATGGTTAAAGGCGGACATGGAATCCGAAACATTGCCGCCGCCATAGCCCATGCAGTCTTCGACATAGCCTTTCATCTGGCCCAGGTTGGGGCTGTCTGAATTTAATTCGTCCAGCGCCGCGCGGCAGGAGTCGTAGTCGAACCCGTCGGCGGTGACGTCGAATATTTCGATGCGGGTGGTATCATCCGTGGCACCGGTTTTTTCGCCATCAGCGGGCGGCCGGATCCCGAGGGTCAAATAATAGGTGCTGCCGCCATTTTTAACCGCAATCTTTTTGACGAAACGCCGGCCCAAACACCCGCGGGATTCCATGACCAGGCGGCTGTTGGCCGCATCATATTTGCCGCCGGTCAGAATTTTTTTCTGGACATCCAGTTTGGAGGCACTGGCCCAGTTGAGAAAATTGCCGCTGGCCACAAAAGCCGTGACGGTTTTGGGGCTGGCGGCCGCATTGATGGCGATGCAAAGCGTGCCGACGTTGAAGTAGTCGGCAGCACTGCAAATGGAGACCGCCTCGCCGCCGGTCTTGGCTTCAAATTGCTCCGATGATGTATTATAGGCATAGTAGGTGGTCGCATCGAAATAGCCGGCATAGGTGGTGGCGGCCGAGTAGCTTTCGACCAGATTATTGGCGGCATCGGTGTACGTGCCGTCATAGCAGTACCCTTCTTCCCGCGCCTGGACGTAGGCCAGATCATACATGCTGGCTGAATTGTCGATCAGCAGCAGTAAATTGGGATCCAAACCGGCGGCTAAAAACGGCGGCACCGCGGCACCGGTGGCGCAGGAACTGTGAACCGCCGCCGGATTGCACAGACTCCATGCAATCCAGAGGATTAGCGCCAGACGTGTTGTCGTATGTTGCCATTTAAATTTCATGATGCAAACCTCATTGTTATGCTGTGCCTTGGGATCGCGTCCGATCCGCGAGCGGTTAAATTTGCTATACTGCGGGCCGGCAGCGGGACCGCCGGGTCATTTTAATACATACAGGTCCCCTCACTGCCGACCACATGCTGCCAATGGAGCATGACCACGCTCTCGCTGTTGGCATAGCCCTGGTGCTGGGAATATATTTCATATGCGAGGGTCACACCGCCGCTGGCGGCAGCTTTGCCCTTGCCTTCGTAAGCGGCCGCCATTTCAATGGCACCGCCGATGCCAAAGGCAGTTTGACCGAAGATGGTCAAATTGGTGTGGTTGCCGGCCGCATCATCGATGAGGATGTCCCGCTCGATGTCGGAGGGGTAGGGTACGACGTTGTTGGCGCCGTCCACCGGCTCGTCCTCCTGCATCCAGAAATCCCGGTCGACGACGGTGATGTCGCCGATGGCCAGATCGTCGCTGGCAAAGCCGGAGGGACAGGCTATATTGAGCTCGACGAGTTCGGTTCCCAAGTCAGCACCGCCGTCGGCGGCATAGAAGGTCATTTTATGGATTTCATCATTCGTGGCGATCTGCACTTCCATGTTGCTGGTGCTGATGGCGGAGGTCCCCATAATGGTTAAAACGATCAAAAAGAAAAGGGCCGCAACCGTGACCAGGCCCTCCTGGTGGTTGCCGGGCAAAAATTTAGATTTCATCGCAATATCCTTATTGAAATTCAGCATCATCGGCCCTCATAGGTTGGCCGTCTTGATGTAGCTGGCCTCAAAATTTCGCGGTCCGCCATGTTGCCAGTTCACGGTAATGGTAATGGTTTTGGTGTTGGGCAGGGGCGCATTATCAGTCAACCTGCCAGGAAACGGTATAGGCGCCTTCAGCCACCGGACCGCCGCTGTGTATCGATATCGATATTGTCATAGGGCAAAACGATCAGTGTCTCCAGCCGATCGGCGGCCAGGGTGGCAGCCTCGGTTGTTTTGCGGGCGCTGGTATCGCCTTTTATGGCAACCATCTGCATCGAAGCGACCGCCAGGTAGCCAATAACGAAAATAGCCATGCCGATCATCACTTCCACCAGGGTGAACCCTTTGTTGTTCGACGCCATATTGCTCTTTTTCTCCTTTGGGCCGGGCATGTTCATCAGATACCCAAATTCCGGCACTTTACCGTCGCAGTCAACAGGCGGTATTGATAATTATCGGTGATGTTGATAATTTTGTCGCCAACCACATAATTTTTGGTCATGGCCGCCTCGCGCAGCGGGTTGCGCGTTCGGGCCAGGATCCAGATGCGCACCGCCCTGATTCTGTCGAAGCTGATGGCTGTCGGTAAGGCTGCCCCGCTGGCATTATTGGTATCCAGCCCCACGGCTGCCAGGGCGGGCGAATCGTAGGCCCAAATTTCTTCACCGGGATCCAGTCGGCCGTTAAAGGGGGCGGCATCCACGAAATCCAATTCTCCATCGCGATCATCGTCAAAGGCATAGGCAAAAGCGATGGCGTGAATATTATCGGCGATCGGATCATCGGTATCCGAAAATCTTGTGATCGGACCTGATCCGGAATCTGCAATTCCATCGGCGTCGGCATCCGATGCGGCTGAAAATCCGTATCCAATGTTTTCATATGGATCCGTCACGTCATCGTCTTCATTTCTATCCAGCGTGAACTGGACCGAATGGGGACCGGCAGCCAAAATGCCGGCCACCGCAGTTGTCTTACGATCCATGCCGGCCAGCCGGATTTCACGGGTCATAAATTCGGCAGATCCCCGCACATTTTGCTGGGCATCGACCACCTGCTGTTCTTTGACGTGTGACTTCTGCTGGGAATAGAAGGCGGTATAGATACCGGCCAGTACGACAAAATCTATTACCAGGGCCACTAAAACTTCGACCAGGGTAAACCCTTTGTTATTTTTTAGCAGGACCATCATCTCAATTCTATTTCACCTCTGGTCGGCTGTATGAATTAACCGCTATATTCGATGTCAATTAATTGTCTCCATCCGTTTGCGATGTTATTTGGCAAACAGGCCGGTGGTCTCGCAACGCGGCCTCATTGAATGCTGGCGTTTCCGACGATATTCACTCTAATAGTCTTGGTTCCGCCCTGATGGTTTTTCACCAGGATGTTGCCGGTCGAAGCATTGGCCAATCCCCGGCTGTCGAACTCAACCTGTGATGCCGGACTGGTGACTGAATCGATGATGATACCGGCCGGCATTTTTCCTTTTTTAATCGTTTGACCGTCTATCGATGCTAAAAAAGTGTGATTGGTGGTGCTAAACGTGACGGTGGCACTCGTGTTCTGTTTAATGGCGCCAAGCCGGGCCAGCTGCAGCGTGGATTGTATTTCCTCAGCCCCGCTGCTCAACCGGTATCTCGGCAACCAGGCGACAACGTTGGGCAAAACGATGCCGGAGACTATGGCGATAATGGCAATAACCGTCAAAACTTCTATGAGTGTATAGCCTGAATTTTTGTGCATGATAGCTCATCCCCTGCAAAAAAGTGTTTCCCAAAACATACAGCAATATTTGTGCCATGCTGAGTTTTAAACGATGGTTTTTATCGGCCGGCCGCCGGCCGGGAAAGCGCTGGCGAACAAAAATAGGTTTATACCTTGAATTTAAGGCAATACTTATCGCGGCCGTCAGTTGCGGTAGTAATTCTTCTCGAAATTTGCTGGAGGTGATTGCGGGGAAAAAAGCAGATAATATAAAAAAAATTTATACAGTGATATAAAAAAAATTTATACCAATGATATGATTCATTGTATTCTGAAATTGGTTTCGAATTACATTTTTGTAATTCGGGAATCAGCAACCACCAGCAAAGCTGGGGGTCTGAGGATGGTCCGCTGAATGGGCCGGGACCCCCTCTGCTGGTGGCCGCTGATTTATCTCAATTCATAAGCCGCCGGCATCGATCGGTTTGGCAACATTCAGTATGTCCGCGCAGCAGCGGTAGAAACTTTTAAATTCTCACAGGCCTAGCCGGTGGCTTATGAATTGAGTTAACTCTGATTGGTGAGGAGCATGGTGGAGGGATCCAATCTTAAATCAAGGTGCTTTGAAAATGAATCGCCGCCTTTCAGCGCTTTCACATGAATCTCTTTGCCCACCGGCAACAGTTGAATGGCTATTTCGAACAAATCGGAAACATCAGCCAGTTGCTGAGGCGTTCCGTCAGCCCCAGGCTCTTCATGACGATGGGTGCGCATAGTAAACCAGGAATGCATTCCCTGTTCGGCGACCATATCTTTGAATTCGCTCAATGACCGGTGATCGGTTTCATTGAACGGAAATCCATCGACGATTATCATCTGGGGTGAGAAAATATTTTGTTCGGTTAGGTCTGCCAGTCTCTCCTGGAGTTTCGGAACACTGAACCCTTCCACCCGAAAGGTCATGATAAATCGGTGCGGTAGAACGGACTCCCAGAGTTGGTCGATTTGGTGGACCTGATATTGTTCGGCAATCAAATTGAAAACTTCTTTGTACCACAGGCTGACCTTATTGACCGGATCTGAAAGGCTGATGTGAAGCACATTTTTGCCCCGCAGCAGGGCATTGAGCGACAGCTGAACTAAAAACGCTGTTTTCCCGACACCGGCTCGTGCCAGCACAGCACCGAACTGGCCGGAATCCAGAATGTCATCATTTTCACAACTCATCATACGCAACGGATTTCTCAGTATAAGATCTTTTTTCAGCATGGTGAAATACCTTTCTTTAATGTAAATAACGCCGGCCTGTTTTCCAGCTGATCCGGCAGCGTCCTGCCGACCGCCCCCGGGCCGGTTGTTGGATAATGCGGCGGGCGATTCGGTCTGCTTGCGATGGGGTGAAACAGGATCGAGGATTTCAGGGATAATCTTTTCGGATGAGCGTACGATTTTCTGATCAGAAGAGCCAATTACTTTTCCTGAATTACGTGATGATTCCAATTTTTCAACACCCCAATGAAATGAATAATAAAGATTGAAGAATGAAGATAGCCAGCCACATTAGACGGTTATATGGGACAATAAAATCCCAAATCTCGACACCCGCAAGCACCAAATTACAAATAAATCCCAAATTTCAATACTCAATGACCGAAACTTTCACTGATGCTGTATCTCAGCCCTGCGGGATACTCAGGACAACAATTAATTGTGCCATTGGGTTCAACGGTACACAGCCCAGTTTTGGGTTCTGCAACGAACTCAATCGTTTCGAATTTTGGATTTGGATCATTGGAATTTATTTGAGATTTGTTTTTTGGTGCTTGGAATTTCATAGGCCGTTACTCTTCCCCCCGTACCCCGCAACCCGAATCCCGTGACTCGCAACACGCATCCCGTAACCCGCACCCTGCACCTCACACCCCGACTAAGCGACATTCTTTTTTTCTTCAGCCGATTTTTTGGCGAGCTCTTCAGCAATGCTCTGCGGCACCTGTTTGTAGGTGGCGAATTCCATCGTGAACTGCGCCTGGCCCTGGGTCAAAGATCTTATTACAGTCGAATAGCCAAACATTTCAGCCAACGGAACCTGGGACTCAATCACACACATCACCCCTTCATCCTGTGAGCCGACAATGATGCCGCGCCGCTGATTTAAAGACCCCATAACGGGTCCCTGGAATTCCGACGGCGACTCGACCACTACTTTCATGATGGGCTCATGAATTACCGGTCCGGCTTTGGAATAGGCCTGCAAAAACGCCCCCCGGGCCGCAGCTTGAAATGCCATCTCCGAAGAATCCACCGCGTGAGAGGCGCCGTCGTTGATTTCAACTTTGATCCCGGTAACCGGAAATTCCATCTTGGGTCCTTTGGCAAGGCAGGCTTTGAATCCCTTTTCACAGGCAGAGATGAACTGGGTCGGAATGGCGCCGCCCACCACACGATTGTCAAAAACGAATTCGGCATCGCTGACCGGCTCCAGATAGCCGGCGACCCGCCCGTATTGGCCCGCGCCCCCGGTTTGTTTCTTGTGAATGTAATCAAATTCTGCCTTGCGTGTGATGGTCTCCCGGTAAGCCACGCGCGGCATACCCGGGATCACCTGGGCACTGTACTCGCGCAGCATACGCTCGATGTAAACCTCAAGGTGCAGTTCCCCCATACCCGAAATGATGGTATCGCCGGTTTCGTCATTGGTATGAACTCTGAAGGTGGGATCTTCTTTGGTAAACCGGGCCAGTGCTTTGGACATGTTGATTTCGGACTTATGGTCTTTGGGCGCGATGGCCAGCGAGATGACCGGATCCGGCACGTACATCGAGGTCATGGTCAACTCGAGGCCCGGTGCCGCAAACGTATCACCGGATGCGCAATCGATTCCAAAAAGGGCACCGATGTAGCCGGCCCGGATTTCCTTGATCTCCTCCATCTGGTCGGCATGCATGCGCACCAGGCGGCCGACTTTCACCTTTTTGCCGGTGCGGATATTGACAATGGTATCGCCCTTGACCAGGGACCCCTGGTAAACCCGGATGTAGGTCAGTTGCCCATAGGCGCCGTCCTCGAGCTTAAAGGCCAGCGCGACGAGCGGCTTTTGACTGTCCGTAAAAAGTTCCACCGGGGACTCATCATGCGCCATGTCCAGCGCCTGGTTTGCCACATCCGTGGGGCAGGGCAACAATTCGGTAACGCCGTTTAAAAGTGGCTGGACACCTTTGTTCTTGTAGGCAGAACCGATAAAAACCGGGGTTAATTTTCTGGCCAACACCCCGCGGCGCACGGCTCGCAGGATCATGTCCGCCGATATTTCCTGTTCCTCCAGGACCGCATCGGTCAGCGAGTCGGAATACATGGTTGCGGCATCAATCAATGCTTCTCTTTTGGTGAGGGCTGCGGGCATGAGCTCCGCCGGAATTTGTTCAATCCGAACATCTTCTCCGTTTTCACCGTCAAAGTATAATGCCTGCATGGCAACCAGGTCGATGATTCCCGCAAAATCGGCTTCAAGTCCGATCGGTATCTGCATGGCGACGGCATTGTGCCCCAGCTTTTCTTTTAATTGCGCGATGACCCGCGTCGGGTTGGCACCGCTGCGGTCGCATTTGTTGACAAAGGCAACACATGGTACGTTATAGCGTTTCATTTGCTGATCAACGGTAATGGACTGTGATTGCACGCCGCCGACAGCACACAAAACCAAAATGGCCCCGTCCAGGACGCGCAGTGAACGTTCGACTTCAATCGTAAAATCAACGTGACCGGGGGTATCGATAATGTTAACTTCATGGCCGCGCCACTCGCAATAGGTGGCTGCCGAGGCGATGGTGATGCCACGTTCTTTTTCCAGTTCCATGGAATCCATGGTGGCGCCGACGCCGTCTTTGCCTTTAACATCATGAATTGCGTGGATTCGTTTGGTAAAATATAAAATCCTTTCGGTCAGGGTCGTTTTTCCTGAATCGATATGCGCACTGATACCGATATTTCTGACTTTTGCGATTTCTTTTTTCATCGGAATAATACCTTTAAATTTTCTCTGCCGTAATAGGTTTCAAGTTTGCGTTGCCCATTAAAAAAAATCCCGCATTCGAGGGTCTCACACCGAATGTGGGATTGTGTTCTTAACCCAGTTCAGATTGAAGCGTTTATGTTAAGATTGTATTCTCTATTTGTCAATCAATTATTTCCTTTTTTCAAAATGGTTTCGTTTGTTCCGTGCCAGACGAATATTGACACCAATCTCCGGCTTGTGATAGACAAGAGCTTTAGCACCCTTGAAGAATCCGGTCTTTTGTGTCAGATCAGAGGCAATCTTACGTCCCCAATGTCATACGGCACCCAGAATTGTTAACGGAGGAATATCTTATGTTATTGCTGGAAGGCAACGATTTGTGGGTGAATCTAAAGACTTCTTTTGTTGATATCGATGCGCTTGCCTTGTTTTTTGGCATCATTAACCAGCATATCCAGGGCCGTCGGGGATAACCTTTCCCTTTTCACGATAAAATTGCCGATTCTTTCTTTGTGCACGGTTGTTGCGGCACGGATCAGGCGCCCCTCGTTGAATACCAGGTTTTTGGAAATGCCGTTCGTCTTAATGGCGCCAATGCCGTTTGCTTTGCTGGCGTATATCGCATAGAGAAAAAATAAAAAGGGTACTTCCTGAATGAATCCACCGCAAAATATCCGACCATCATGGCGCCTTAAATTGACCGGCGTATCGTAATTAAGCCATTCGGCGGCACCCCATTCTTCGGCGGCCAGTTCATATTTCTGGCTGTGATAATGTTCAGTTCCTCTGAGCAAATGATCAAAGAAAGAATGGGCCGGAAAACTGTTTTTCTTTATCAGGTGGATCTTGCGTTTCATCCTTTTCGCTCCTAGACAGACCCTGTTCTTTTTTTCCTCGGTTTGCGAAATCGCTTTGTCAATGGTTGGCGCCTGAGAAGAACATAAGTGGCACCAGCCCCCCCATCACACAGCCTGGCGCTGGTAAAGGCGATAACCCATTTGTGCCATGGGCTTGTGGTGAGCCAGCGGTAAACTTTGGATTTTAAAATCGGCTCGGCGGGGGAGGACAGGCCGCGGCCGTGGATGATCAGAACCGCCCGTTTGCCGGACGTAATGCTTTTGTTTAAAAAGCCGTCGACGGCTTCATGGGCATCGTGTACTCGCAGTCCGTGCAGGTCAATATGATCTTGAATTGAAAAATCTCCCCGGTGAAGCCGGCGGGCGACTTCAGGGTTTACGTTCTGGGCCATACCCTCGACATATTCCGGTGTCAGGGAAACCACAAATCCGGTGCCATATTCGACCAGATTTTTAAGTTGCGCCACCGATTCGGTGTCGGGGTTCGACTTAGCTTCTGTTGATTCCGATGTCGGGGGCAGGGGGATTTGCGGCGCACATTTTGTCCTTGATATTCTTTTTACACCCGCCATTGCTTCTTTAAATAGCATGTGATCCGGCCGTCGGTCGGTGCGGTCCGCCTGGGACTCCTTCGGCGCCGGGACTGGTGCGGGTTGAAGCTCAACCGATTTGCTTTTCAGCAGGGCATTTAGATCTTTGAAGGGCTTGAAAACACCTGATGAAGTATTTGACGGTTTCATGGCTTGATCCAAATCAGGGGCTTCGCCCCAGACGGAATGGTGGAAAGCTGGAATGAAGGCCCCATCATCCCACCATCCCATTCTGCAAGGGGGCGCATCTGGCTATAGGGTAGCAATATCGCCCGCGGTGGTCAACCGGAATCCACCGCATAACCGGCCCCGCTTAGTTTTTTAATTATGATTCCGTTAGCCGGGAAGTTCACTTTAACGGATATTGAAGACGAAAACCTCGATTTAAATTGAAATTTGCGATATAGATATTTTATAGGATGAATGATTCAGGATTCACCGTTGCGGGTTGAAAAGCCCTTACCAAATCCTAATTAAAAGGATACTGCTTTTATCGTGTTGATAAAGCCTTTTCACCCACCGGGCGATCTTGAGTATTTCGGATTTCTTAAACTTCAGCACGCCGGACAGGAGGAGGTAAATGGACTGGCAACATCTTTATCAATCAAAAATTGTCGATGCGCCCGAAGCAATCTCCAAGGTTATGCGGGGCAGTCGGGTGTTTATCGGAACGGGTTGCGGTGAACCGCAGCATCTTATCCATGCCATGGTCGCAGACCAGAATTTGCAGGATATCATGGTTTATCAGATGCTGTCGTTCACCCTTGCTAAATTTATCGATGATCCGTCATTTACGCGTCGGTTTTCACTGAAGCTGTTTTTTATCAGCCGGGCCATGCGCAAGGCGGCGTTTGAAGGCAAAATCGATTACATTCCCGAATATCTGTCCCAGATTCCGCGCTTATTTTCCTCCCATCGCATTGGTCTGGACGCGGCCTTGGTCCAGGTCAGTCCGCCGGACAAGTTCGGATATTGCAGCCTGGGGGTATCCGTTGATATCACCCGATCCGCTGTGGAGCATGCGCGGCGTGGTTATTGCCCAGGTCAATCCGAAAATGCCCCGAACCTGGGGCGACAGTTTTGTGCATGTGCGCGATATCGACTGGCTGGTGCCGCATGAAGAGAACCTGGTGGAAGCCCTGCCCACGATTAAAGACAATGAGGTCGCCCGCAGAATTGGACATTACGTGTCACAGCTGGTGGATGATGGCGCCACGCTTCAGATCGGATTCGGCAATTTGCCATACGCCATATTAAAATATCTGGACGGTAAAAATGATTTGGGAATCCACACCCAGTTGATTACCGATGGGCTGCTGCCGTTGTTCGAGAAAAATGTGATTACCAATAAAAAGAAGACCCTGCTGCCCGGCAGGGTCGTCAGCTCTTTGTGTATGGGATCGGAAAAGATTTATCGCTATGTGGACAACAATCCGGCCTTTTATTTCAGATCGTCCGAATTTGTCAATGATCCAACCGTCATCGCCCGTAATGATAATCTGATTTCCATCAGTTCCGCGCTGGAGGTGGATCTGACCGGGCAGGTCTGCTCGGATTCTATGGGGTACCTATTTTACAGCGGGATCGGGGATCAGGTTGATTTTTTGCGTGGCAGCTCCATGTCCAAAGGCGGTTTTTCGATAATTGCATTGCCCGCAACTGCCCAGAATGGATCGGTATCGCGGATTGTCTCGCATCTCAGTGAAGGTGCCGGGGTGGCGACCACCAGGGGCGATGTCAACTTCGTCATCACCGAGTATGGTATCGCCGAACTCAAGGGCAGGGGAATTTATCAGAGAGTCATGGAACTGGCCCAGATCGCTCATCCGAAATTTCGTGAAGAGCTGATCGATGTGGCTAAAAATAGACACTATATTTTTGCAGACCAGCTGCCGCCGTCAACAGAAGATCTCCTTTTCCTGGAGGGGTATAAATCCTCACTGAAGCTTAAAAACGGCAAAAACGTAGATTTCCGCCCCCTGCTGCCTTCGGATGAATTTGCCTACCGCAATTTCTTTTATTCGCTGCAGGAAAAAACGATTTACATGCGGTTTTTCTATAAAATGCGCACCTTTTCGCATGAGGTCGTGCAAAAACAATGGTCGAGTGTTGATTACCATAATAATATGTCCGTTATCGGTCTTGTTCAGCGTCGTGGTCACCAGGAAATTATGGCCATCGGATCCTATGCCCAGGAGGACGATTCCCGGGCTGAAGTGGCCTTTGTTGTTCGTGAAGATTTTCAAGGCATGGGAATCGCTTCCTATCTGCTCGATATTCTGGTGACAATTGCAAAAGAAAATCACTTCAACAGTTTTAGTGCGACGGTATTGCGTGAAAATGCCGCCATGATTCGTGTTTTTAAGAAACGATTCCCGAATGCCAAGGTCTCGATGAACAGCGGATCCGACCTTCGGATTCTGATGGATTTTTATGAGTCAGATCAGGACACCAAAGCTGACGGCAAATAAAAGATTTGACTTGCTAAAGCACGATATATTTTGTAATTTAAGAAGTATATGTGGTATTTCCCCAATTCAAACCGATACCCTAATTAATCCGCTCTGAAAAATACTTCATCCAGGATTTGCGATGATTTTTTGAAATTTTAAAAAAATGTCAGGTCTGCACCAACGGAGAACTTAGTTCGCTTCACTCATCCGCCGGAAGCCTGAACGGCTTTTGGCGTGTCGGGTTGCTGTTTTTTTCACCTGACTGAATTCGGTTATTCGATGTGAAATTTGAAAATAATTAAAGTTTTACTGAAAGTTACCGAAATCAATAGAGATTTGGTTTTTTTATTAACCACCACACTTTAGGGAGGCTGGCAATTGTCATATACGCTTGGTCAAAAACAGCTTGACAGCATTGAAGATATTTTACAGCAGGATCTCATCGAGAACGGGGTACGGTGTGTTTTTTTGATTGATATGGCCGGCAATATCATTGCCAATTTGGATAACGGCGAAAAACAGCACGATATATATTCCCTGGCGGCATTGGCTGCGGGTAATTTCGGTGCTGTCAGCGCCATGGCCAAAATCATCGGTGAGAATGAATTTTCGCTGCTTTTCCATAAGGGGAAAAAAGAAAATATCCATTTCAATAAGATAACCACTGAATTTCTGCTGATCACCATTTTCGGAAATGACATATCATTGGGCTTCTTGAGACTGAAAGTGTCTGAATCCGTCGAGCAGTTGGCTGTCCTGTTAGAACCGCTTTGTCGCTTTAGAAATATCATCCTTCAGACAGCGCTGAAAATGATATCCGGTTATGCTTATTACTCAGGTTTATTCTGATGGCATTCGTAAATCTGAAGAATAAAGAAATCCAGGTTAAGATCGTCTATTACGGTCCCGGCAGGGGCGGTAAGACCAGCAATCTGGAGTACATATATGGTAAATTTGCCAAGCGGATAAACACCGAAATGGTCACGGTCAAAACCCATGGTGACCGGACGCTATTTTTTGATTTCCTGCCGTTTGATATTGGAATTATCAATGGATATGACGTTAAAATCCAACTGTATACCGTACCCGGCCAGGTCAAATATAATGCCACCCGCAGACTGGTTTTACGGGGAGTGGATGGCATTGTTTTTGTGGCCGATGCCATGGCGGTGCGAAGAGAAAAAAATATTCTGGCACTTAAAAATCTTCAGGAGAATCTCGCCGCCTACAAAAAAAGCATCTTTAAAATTCCCTTTGTCATGCAATACAATAAAATGGATCTCAAAGAGCAGGGTATCCCGCTTTTACCCGTTAAAATACTTGAAAGAGATTTGAACAGTCAACTGAAAAAGCCCTCTTTTCCAGCCAGCGCCGTGCTGGGGTATAATGTGGTCGCGACGTTGAAAAGAATTATCTCGGCCACCGTGGCGTCCATAAAAAAAGATTTGAGCATAGGAGAAGACAATTGGTCGGTCCAAAAGATATTGATACCTTGAGTTCCGAACTCGAAAACCGTTTGGATGCTCTCTTTGGCGAAAACGACATTCCAGCTGCCCCATGTACCGGAAAAGAAACGAAATGAACATTACCCCCTGGCAGAACTGAAAAATTTGATTTTGTCGATTGACTGGGAGATCACCGATGAAGTGCTGGATAACCTTCTGCTGCAGCTCAAAGACCTCCAGTTAACCTATGAACACGATAAGATTGTGACCACGTTTCTCCAAATCCTTAACTCCTTGGGCAATTACATCAAAACTCATCGGGCCAAAGCCCATCCCAAAACATTTAAAATATTAAATTCCGTTTTCGTCAGCCTTGACAAAGTTGTGCTTTCCAAAGAGATGACAGAGCCGGCTAAGAAAAAGATACTACGCGCAGAAATGAATCGGTACAAGGAACTGCGGACTCAGATTGCCAAGAGCAAAGCCGCCGCTGCCGCGAAGCGCAAAGCCAAACATGTCGCACCTCAAGCGACTGAAATTGATATTAAAAAAGTAGATTCGGTCATTCGGCTGGACGAACCTGCGGCCGCGCCCGACGTTAAAGAAAAAGAAGAAGCGCCGGCCATTATACTGGACGAATCTTCGGCCGCGCCGGAGGTTAACCAAAAAGAAGAAGCCCCGGCGATTATGCTGGACGAACCTTCGGTAGTGCCGGAAGTTAACCAAAAAGAAAAAACACCGGTCAGAATGACGGATGAACCTACCGTTGTGCTTGAGCTTAAAGATAAGGAGCAAGAGCCGGTGCTGACTTTGGCCGAACCTTCCGAACCACCCGCTGTGGCCGTTGAAGAAGGTCTGCCGGTCATCCATCCGGACTCGGAGCGGGAGCTGGCGGTGGCTACCCTAGCTGACGCCGTGGAGGAGATCAAGCAATACATTCATACCGAGATCAACGCCTTAAAAAAGGAGATCCAATCATTAAGGGAGCCGCAATAATGAATTGACCGGTCTTATTTTTTTGCAAGTTAAATTGTCCATCAATTTTCCTTTACGCCATTTGAAATCGATCCGGGCCGGTTGCATTGCGTCTCGGGATTGCGCTGCGGCAGTACTCAGTACCTGATTGCCGGCTTAAAGAGCAGAAAACTGACGCGCATCGGCCACTGCCCTTACGGCAGATAACTGAGCATACACGCCGCTCTCTCAGCGGGCAGTCCTCGACTCTGAACAGGTGATGCCATGGATTTATCTTCAGGTGATATTTCTTTCATGATATTCAGACGAACGGCCACGAACGATCTGGGAGATTTTTCTTTAGATCGTCAGACTCTGAATATATACATGCAATTGAACGGTGCGCAGAGCCTGGGACAACTGGCCCAGAAAACGGGACAAAATCTGGGCACCCTGCGGGTGGTCATATCCACTCTTTTGACGCTTGGCCTGATTGAAGCGGTTCAACGGGATGTCGTCATGCTGGACGGTGACTTTTTTCGCTACCTGATTAATCAGCTTTCCCTGGCAACCGGACCGATTGCCGGCGTTTTAATTGAAGACGAAATTCACAGCCTGGGATATGAAGTTGATCAATTTCCTGATTATCGTGCCCGTGAGTTGGTGGCTAAACTATCTGCCGAGATCCGGCGTGAAGAAAAAAAGTCGATTTTCATTAAAAATATGATCAACAAAATCCGGCAAAAAGGATATTCTGAATGATAGTCATTTGTGAAGAGTGTGGTAAAAAATATCGCATCGATCCAGCCAAAATTAAAGGCCGGGCCGCCAGTTTTAAATGCCGATCCTGCGCCCACCTGATTGTGGTCTCAAAGCCGCAGTCGCCGCCAGCGGAACCCGCAGTTCCGAAGCCTGCGTCTAAACCGCGGGCAACCCTGGACTCCATGACCGCCGCCCTGGATGACGGCGCCGCGACGGCTGATTCCGAAACAGGGGCAGACAGGCCTGAAACCGGGTCGTCCAAAATCCGGCGCCGGCGCCGGGCCGGGCGCTTCGGCATACGGGCCAAGATGCTGGTGCTGTTCCTTTTCATTCCCGTAATTTTTATGGCCGGTGCCAGTTTATTTTATTTATGGCAGTTTGAAAGCACCACGGATTTGCTCATCCGGCAAAGCGCCGAGGTTGTCAACCGCATGGCCGAGGAAAAAATTGCCGACATTGCCTCAGCGGTTGCCATGCAATGCAAACTTTACCTGCTGAGCCACCCGGAGTTAAAAAAAGAAGATTTCAACAACGATATCGGATTTAAATCCCTGGCCGTGCAAAAAGTGGGTCTGACCGGTTATACGGCCCTGTATCAATTGCCGGGTACCGATGGTGTCTGGCGAACCTGGGCGCATATCAATCCGAAAATAATCGCGATTGATATGAGCACGTTGAAAAAGCCCCTCAAAGAAAATTTTGCCGGGTTCTGGAAAATATATATCGGGGTTAAAGGGGGACGAAAATCCCAGGGATATTATACCTGGCAGGATAAGGATGGCACGTTTCGCGACAAGTTCATGGTCTGTACGCCCATCGCCGGAACCCGCTTTGTCATTGCGGCCACAACGTATATGGATGAATTCACCGGACCGGTCAGGACGATGGAATCCAATGCCAAAGCACTCGCCGGCAAAGCGCAAATTGCCACCCTGGCCATTTTGGGGGCGACGCTGCTGTTAATCGGACTCATTGTTTCAATCTATGGGCACCGGCTGACCGGAAAAATCAAATCGTTGACCGAAGTTGCCGATCGCATCAGTGTGGGTGAACTCGGGATGGAAATCGACACAAAATCAAAGGATGAAATTGGAGATCTGGCTGAGGCGATCGCCAGGATGCAGGATAGCATTCGGCTTTCCATCGAACGCCTGCGTCGACGACGCTAACTATTGAATATTTAATATTTAATGTATTCTGGCCATTTTAAAAAGGACGGAGCGAAGCGACACCATAAATCTTCAATCTTCAATCTTCAATTCTCCGCCTCCGGCGGACCCTGAAGCGGAGCTAAGTATTTTAAACCGGAAGCGGAGCTTAGTATTTTAAAATGGTTATTATTCCAAGAGAAAAGCCGATTATTGAAAATCTGAACAGTTACTATCTGGATCTAAACAAGTTGCTGGAGCACTATCAGGGTGACGTCGGATCCGGTGGAATTTATTTCAAATCCCATGCCGCTGAAGGCGTCATTTTTTTCGACCAAGACGATCTGTTAAACGCGATTTACCGTGAAAAAAATGCTGAACTGACCGGAGCTGATGCCGTTGATCAGCTTATCAATGCCGGCGGGCAATATAATTTTACGGTCCATGTCTACCAAATTCCTAATGATGAAGTTTATTTCTGGTCCAGCATTCCTGCAGCCGAGAAAATATACAAAGATCTCAGCACGGAATTTACCGATCTCGAAGGTCTGATCCGCAAGATGAGTTCTGAAAAATTAACCGGTTACATCGATGTCGCCATCGGCAACGGCCAGGAAAGCGGTCTGATATTTATTATCAACGGCAAGATCATGGGCGGGTCCTTCACCTGGGATAACGGTGAACCCGGTCCGACCCGCCAGAACCAGGAGCTGTTGATCAAAAAAACCAAAAAACATGGGGGATCATTTAATGTTTGTCGCATTGCCCTTTCAAAAATGAGCGTGGACGGTCAAGGGCACGGTGCTTCCGCCAAACCCTCTAAAAGTACATTAATTATGCTGGAAGAACTATTGAAGATTTTTGAAGAAATCGTTTCTGCAAGAAAAAAGATGAAAGCTGACTTTAATAAAATCCTGAAAAAGAAGTTTGTGGAAAATGCTGAACAATACGCGTTTTTGGATCCTTTTGCCGCAGAATTCGAGTATGTCGATCAACGGATTAAATTTTCAGGAATCGCCACGGATCAAGAGCTAATCGACGGGGTAACCCATTCATTAAAGCAGCTGGCACAGGATCTCGGACTGGTTTCGCAATTTTTGTTCAATACGGAAGGGTGGTCCGAGAAATATTCGGAGCAAATACAGAAATTCAATGTAAAGTTGGGGTAATGACGAATATCCCATCCATCAGTGATTTCGGTATTTCAGCCAGGGGATATGCCCAATTTTTCGATGGTATTCCTGCTGCGATTTACCGCACGACCCTGGAAGGCAAAATTGTTTATTGCAACCGAGCCTTTGCCCTATTATTCGGGTTTGATGCGGCTGCCGAATTGATTGATTCGCCGATTATCGAGCTGTATCGCAATAAAAAAGACCGGGGCTTTTTCGTGCATTCTATTTTACAGCGGGGCCGGCTTTTTGATTTGCCGGTTGCCTTTAAAATGAAAAACGGCACGCCCCCTGCTGTGTGCCGTAACGGCCAAAGTCGTCCTGGATGACGATGGGATGGTGATCCATTTAGACGGATTTATGCGGGATATCACCGGCCAGACCCACTCCCCCCAAACAAATGCACGCTTAGATGGAATCGCTGACGACTTAAAAAACGTGGTCATTATCATGGATTTGCAGGGCGATTTGATCGATATCAATCGGGCCGGGGAACAGCTGCTGGGATTTTCGCGCGACCAGATGCAGGGACAGCCGGTAGCGGAGTTTTTTGTGCCTGGGGACAGAGAATTTTTCATTGTCTTTCTATCCGATATTTTAAAAATCGGTCGCAACGAAACGGTTCTGGCTGTCATGGACCACAGCCGCCAAAAACATCATTTGGACTGGCATGCATATCTGGTCAGAAGTGAGGGGCGACCGCATCACATTAAATGCATTGCACGGGACGTCAGTGAGATCGTCACCAGACAAAGAGAACGCAATATCGATCAAAAATTTCAAGGTGTTCTGGAAATGGCCGGTGGTGTCGCTCACAGTCTGAATCAACCCTTGACCATTGTCAACAATTTGCTCAGCGAAATTCTTGCACAACAGCAGCCGGATGATTCAAGTTTGCCTAAACTGTTGAAGGTGCGCCGCCAGATCAATAAAATGAATGAAATCGCAAAAAAAATAAGCAATATAAAAAAATATGAGGCCATGGACTATGTGGCCGGAGTGAAAATTGTCGATATTGATAAAGCCTCCTGGGCCCGGAATAAGGATCATTCATGATTAAAAACGTGCTGCTCGTTGACGATGACTCCGAGATGTTGCTGGCTCTGAAGGAGGGGCTGGCCCGCTATCGGGATTCCTTTGCGGTACAACTTGCTTCTGACGGGCGCAAGGCCGTCGAGAGATTGAAGAAAAGTGTCGTCTCGCTGGTCGTCACCGATTTAAAGATGCCCGGAATGGACGGCCTTGAGCTGCTGGCTCATATTATGGAGTATTACCCGGATATTCCGGTTATTATTATTACCGCCTACAGTACCCCTGAAATGGAGCATCTGGCAAGAGAAGGCGGGGCGGTCGGGTATATCGCCAAGCCTTTTCTGATCGAGGATTTGGCACGCCAGATTATGACCGCCCTGCGCAAGGAATCGGAAGGCGGCACGTTGCATAATGTATCATCCGGCATGTTCCTGCAACTGATTGAAATGGAGCAAAAAACCTGTACCATTCGTCTGGAGGATAAATTTAGCGGCAAAAAGGGAATCCTTTTCTTCCACGAGGGTGAACTACTGGACGCCCGGGTAAACGATTTGCAGGGTGAAGATGCCGCTTATGAGGTATTCTCATGGGAACAGGTTAATCTATCCATTCAAAACGGCTGTGCGCTTAGCGAGAAACGAATTCACAGCGAAATGCAGCGCTTAATTCTTGAGACCGCTCGCCGCAAGGATGAAAATGTCAGCGCTGAAGCCCCACTGGCCGTGCTGGAGGAGATAGAGCCTTTTGAATTGGATCCGCCTACGTTTATTAACAGCATCCGGGATAAAATCGAGAAGCATGTTGGACCGGCCTGCGGATTGGAAGATATATACCAGGACCACACCTGGGATAGTCTTATTTTTCAACTATCCGGCACGGGAGAATTTTTTAATATCGGAAAAATGATGCTGGGTTATATCGATAAAGGCCAAGCCAACGATTTTATCCTATTGCCCGGTGAAAAAACCACCGTGGTTTCGGTGAATCCAAAATGTCCACGGGATAAACTGCTTCAGGCTTTAAGTGATTGAAAGATTGTTATGAGAAAGCTGTTCGATGATATATTAAATATTGATGGTGTCAAAGGCCTGCTGCTGCTCTCCTTTAGCGGTGAAATTATTTTCAGGGAATTGAACCATATCGTGCCGGCAAACCTCGAAAACAGGGACTGGCGGCTGTTGATCGAATCTTTGGCCGATATCAGAGAAACCGATTTGATCTTTGAAAAAGGTCGGCTGTATATTCGCCGGACTGACCTCGGATTTCTGGTTGTTTTGACGGGCACTTTTGTCCCGATTGCCATGCTGCGACTGCAGTGCGACATATTGCTGCCGTCATTAAAGCCTGCCAAAGCCGCGAAAGGGATCCGAAGATTTTTTAAAAAATAACAGGCTGATGAAAAATCGCCGACATTGACTAAAAATTTTTAAAGACATTTGTTATGCGGCCGATAGATGTAATGAGAGGAAAAACACGGATATGAGAACTGATATCGAATCTAGAATCAATGAAGCTGAAGTCTGCCGGTCCATGGGATTGTACGGCGATTCCCTGAGCATTTATGAAAATATTCTGTCTATTGTTCCTCCGCAGGATTCCGAGACCCAGGATAAGATTCAAAAGCGCATCAATTTGCTTAAAAGAGAAATGTCCGACAACGAAAAGACGAAACCTAAGAGCGTATCGGCCGAAGACATTTCGATGTTTAAAAAAACATTTTCCACCGAAGGCGATGTTACCGAGATCGTTGACAGCGCCTCTGCGTTCCAGGAAATGGGGCTTCATGGCGAAGCCATTGCCGAGTATGTGAAGCTGCTCAAAGAAGATTATCCCAAAGAAAAATTAGTCCCGAAGCTCGCCGCAAGTCTTCTGAAAATGCATTCGCCGGGCAAGGTTGTCGATGAATTTGAAAATATTATCAAACAGGAAGACCTGGCGAAAAAAGATACCGCCCGCATCAAGTTTTTGCTGGGCCAGGAATTGGAAAGACGGGAATATCGCGATCAGGCCCATGATCTTTATCAGGAAGCCGCCACGCTGGACCCGAAGAATCCCGAGATTAAAAAACGCTATGAATCGATCGCCGCAACCTTTACCTCCGGCTCCAAATACGACTATCTGCTAAGAGAAAATATGGTCACCACCGATCAATTGCAGGAAGCGTTTGCCCTGTCAAAGAAGATGAAAAAAAGCGTGGAATTCGTGTTGCTTGAGCATTTTAATATCAGCAAAGAGGCCCTCGGAAAATCTTTCTCCCTTTTTTATGGTTGTCCTTTCAGGGCCTTTGATCCGGAATTTCCAGTGCCGACCGAACTGTTGCGTAACCTAAAAAAGACTTTTTTGCTCAATGAAATCTGGATACCGCTCAGCTGGGGCAATGACGGCATCGAGGTCCTGGTGGATGATCCCAGGGATTTAAACAAGACCGATAATATCAAGGCCTTGATGAAGACCCGCAAATTAAATATTTCGGTTGCCATCCGGGAAGATATCCAGGAGTTCATCAAGCTCTTCTTCGATCCGAATCGGCAGGTCACTACCAGTTCCGCGTCGGCGGATGAAATGCTGGATGATTTTGATCTGATTCCGGATGTGGAATTCGAAGAAGAAGATGAAGAAATCGTTTCTGATGAAGCAGATGAAACTTCCAGCCGGGTTGTCAAACTGGTGGATCAGGCCATCATTGCCGCCTACCGCAAAAACGCTTCCGATATTCACATCGAGCCCTCGCCCATCACCAAGGCCACATCCATCCGATTCCGGCTGGATGGTGTTTGCCAGGAATATTTGAAAGTTCCCAATTCCATGGTCCGGGGCATCGTTTCCCGAATCAAAATTATGTCCAACCTCGATATTGCCGAAAGGCGGCTGCCCCAGGACGGTAAAATCAAGTTTCGGCGCAAAGGCGTCCCGACTTTTGAACTGCGGGTTGCCACCCTGCCGACCGCCGGTGGTTTTGAAGACGTGGTTATGCGTATTCTGGCTTCCGCCGGCGCGATGGCCATCGATGAGATGGGGCTGACCGAACGCAATTTGGCGGTGATGACAAATATCATCTACAAACCCTATGGTCTCATTTTGGCGGTAGGCCCCACCGGATCCGGTAAAACGACTTCCCTGCATGCCATCCTGGGCCATATCAACACCCCCGGTGTTAAAATCTGGACGGCGGAAGATCCCATTGAAATCACCCAGGCCGGGTTGCGACAAACCGAGGTGCGGCCTAAAATCGGTCTTGATTTTGCCAGGATGATGCGGGCGTTTTTGCGGGCTGACCCCGATATTATTATGATCGGTGAAATGCGCGATGAAGAAACCGCCTCCATCGGTATTGAAGCATCGCTCACCGGCCATTTGGTTTTTTCGACGCTGCATACGAACAGTGCCCCGGAAACGATCACCCGTCTGCTCGACATGGGGCTGAACCCCCTCAATTTCTCGGATGCCTTTCTGGGGGTTCTGGCCCAGCGGCTGACACGCCGACTGTGCCAAAACTGCTGTGAAGAACATCCGGTAACTGAAGAAGATTTTGAGGGCATTGCCAATGATTTCGGCAAAGAATATTTTGCGAAAACCGGCATCGAATACCACAGTGAAATGGTACTTGCGCGCCATGTGGGCTGTGACAACTGCTCGGGTACCGGATACCGCGGCCGCATGGGCATCCACGAGTTAATGGAAGGCACCCCCGAAATTAAATTAATGATAAAACAGCAGGCCAGCTCCGAGGAGCTCTTTAAGCGCGCCATGGCGCAAGGTATGCTGACCCTGAAGCAGGATGGTATTCTCAAGGTGCTCCAGGGCAACTCCGATATGGCGGAAGTGCGCCGGGTGTGCATTAATTAATAGTAAATTGAAGATTGAAGATTGAAGATTTGTGGAAGTCGCTTCGCTCCGTCATTTTTAAAATCGAAAGAAATCCTTAAATATTCAATATTCAATCTAAAATTTTCAATGCTTTAGTCATGCAAATCGGCTCCGAAGAATGGTCGGATCTAATTATCGAAGGTGCCGCAGCCTTTGGTATCGACCTCAACCCCGGTCAAACCCGCCAGTTTGCCGTCCATGCTGCCGAGCTTGTGCGGTGGAACCAAAAAGTCAACATCACCGCCATTACCGATCCATTCGAGGTCGCCGTCAAACATTTTCTGGATTCGCTGCCGGCCGCCCGCAGCATTCCCGAGGATGCAACCCTGCTGGACATGGGTTCCGGCGGCGGGTTTCCCGGCCTGCCGTTAAAAGTTTTAAGGCCGTCCCTCACGATCACCTTGATCGATGCCTCCCGCAAAAAGGTCAGCTTTTTAAAGCATGTCATCCGGACCCTCAAACTGGATAAGATCGAAGCGCTGCATATTCGGTCGGAAGATCTTGCCGACGACCCCCTTTATCGCCATCGATTTGATGTTATCATCAGCCGGGCGTTTTCCTCCCTGGATTTATTCCGCCGCCTGGCTTGGCCTCTGCTGAGCAATGCGGGAGTCATGATGGCTTTAAAAGGGGACATTGCAAGTGATGAGCTGAATGAGCTGCAGCGCCGGGGATTCGGTGATGGTGACCCTGGGGCAGCGGTTAATCGCCAATTTTCCGTGACCGTGGAAAAATTCCGCCTTCCCTTTCTCCCTTCCAATCGATCAATTGTTGTCATTCGGAAAATAAAATAGATATTCCCGCTCAACAACGGTGCTAAAATTTGTCGGGCTAAATCCGGACAACTCGGCTTTTCAGCATCCCTTACCACCGGTGCCGGCCCATTTTGCCAGTGATCAGTCATCTCACCAATTCCATTTTCAAAAAAATAAAAATACACCTTCAGCGGCAACCGCAATCGGTCGATATAGAGTTTGCAAGGAGACTCTTGAATGAAAAATCTAGCGGTTGCAGTGATCTGTATCTTTCTGTTTGTTGCCGGTTGTATTCCGGATGAAGGTGGCGATGGGCCTAATGCGGATGAACTCGTTCCCGGAGCCGGCGCAGAGGATTATACGGCTCAGGATTACCAGTCCGACTATAAAATGTGGCAGCAGAGCCAAACGGCATTCGCCGACGCCGACAAGACCTGGCAGGGTGACTCCAACATGTGCTGGGCAGCGGCGGCCGCGAATATAATAACATGGTCCGGTTGGGCAGCCGACGAAGATGATACATTTGATATCTTCCGAGACCATTTTGAAAATAAACCCGGTTACATTTACGATGCGCTGCGTTATTATTTCGCCAATTATGTCCCCGGCGTCAAGGCTGAAATGGTTGCGGTGCGAGAATCGCGGTCACACAAACTGTTGGATTTTATTGTGAGTGCAGTCCATGAGGGCAAAGGGGCGGTCATAAAGGCAGCCAGTCCCGACAAAAAATATGGGCATTTTCTTAGCATCTTTGGATACCATTATCTGGAGTACGAAGACAATTTTATCCTGTATCTCACGGATTCCGACGATGGTCGGCATCAAATACGAAAATTTTACGTTGCGTGGAACGATGCTGCCGAAAGATGGGAATTCCAAAATCTTTATCTCGGTTACTATCTCGAATACGTCATATCATTAGCCCGCGATTAGGATCCGTTGCCCTAATTTCTTCTGCCGCAAGCGGGTGGGCCCACCGGCCAAAATCCATGTTTTATCGCACGGCGATGGTCGCTGCAATTTTATCAAGCGCTTTTAGTATATCCGGTTCACCGATATCGCCGGCATGGATGATGAAATCGACACCACCGAAAGCCTCTGCCACAGAATGCGGCAGGCGACCGTGGGTATCGGAAATAATACCAGCAAGATAATTGTCTTTGAATTGAAATTTCTTTGGCATAGCGGTTACGATTGCTCCTCAGTGATCGTCTTCAGTTTGACGAACCACCTTGCGGCGTCGTTTCAGTTCACCCCGTCGACGTTTGGTTGACAGACGCCGCTTTTTGGCGGCTGCGGTCGGCCGGGTTGCGCGACGGTGTTTGGGTGCTTTAATTGCTTTTCGAATCATTTCAACCAATCGATCGATGGCATCCTGACGGTTTTGTTCCTGAGACCGGTAGCGCTGCGCTTTGAGGATCAGGATGCCTTCGGACGTCAGGCGTTTGCCGGCGATTTTTTTTAATCTTTCCCGAATCGCATTGTTTAACGCGGTGGTTTCGGCTACATTAAATCGAAGCTGAACGGCGCTGGAGACTTTATTAACATTCTGGCCACCCGGACCGGATGCCCGTATGAAATCCAGTTGAATTTCATTTTCATCCAGTGTTATTGTATCGGAAATATGAATCATCTGATTAATCCGCCCTGAAAAATAAGAGACGATAAGTTTGTAAGCGCTTCTGCGCATTCATAACAAATCCTAATGGTCTCAGATCCGCGGCGGACTTTCGGTGGCGATCATCCACTGCGCTTCAAGCGAGACCTTAGGGGTAAAACTCCCTGACTCGTCAATTACTTTAAGTTGCCCATAGTATTTTCATATCAGCAAATCGCTCATAAAGAAAAGTGGAATCTGCAATTCACAATTCATTCACTGCTAGAAAGTCCAAAACGTTCCGCCTAAAATAAAATGCGCAGCATTAATTAAATAATTCGCCATATGTTCATTCAAATGACCTGCTACATTTATTAGAAAACAATATTGAACGCTACCTGTGTTTGTTCAGGGCGGATTATTTAGGTTTCACGTGAAAACACATTTTATGGTGTGTTATGTGTAAG
Organism: uncultured delta proteobacterium; assembly: GCA_963710795.1. Lineage (GTDB taxonomy): Bacteria > Desulfobacterota > Desulfobacteria > Desulfobacterales > JAFDCJ01 > JAFDCJ01. The sequence goes on along the minus strand of CAVQBT010000062.1, from coordinate 168,981 downwards.
TTGAGCACAATAAATTGACATTCAGGTTTAAAAATTAACTTAGGCCACCTCAAACTGGACATATATTTAAAGATGCATATATTCCTCTCAAACTTGTACCCGAAGTTTAAGGATGATAAATGGGTATCGCAAAATTATTGTTTGATTATATTATAAACAAATACAATATGATATGATGTTTTCTTAATGTTTTTTATTATAAAAATAGCAGGACGAAAGGAGATCGTCGATGGAGCTTTCAGGTAAAAAAATTGTCATTCCAGTCGAAAATATGTTCAACACCCATGAATTCTGGTACCCGTATTTTAGACTCAAAGAAGCCGGTTGTGAAGTGGTGGTGATGGGTTCGGGCAGTGCTGAGACATACAGCGGTAAACCGGGAACCGAAGTGACGGTGGATGTCAGTGCGGATCAGGTCTCGGCGGCCGATTTTGACGGCATCGTGATTCCGGGGGGATACGCGCCGGACCTCATGCGCCGCTATCCGAAAATGGTCCAGTTGGTCAAAGATTTTAATGAAGCCGGCAAGGTCGTTGCCGCGATTTGTCATGCCGGCTGGATGCTGGCGTCGGCCGAAATACTTCAGGGTAAAACCGTGACTTCCTTTTTTGCCATAAAAGATGATCTGATTCATGCCGGTGCGACCTGGGTGGATCAGGAGGTTGTCGTTGACGGGAATCTGATCACCAGCCGGTCGCCGGATGATTTGCCGGCTTTTATGAGGATGATTATTGGGTTTTTAAGTAAATAACGGTTCAAATTACATTAACGAATACGAATGGGGAGATCACTATGAAAATTTTAATTGGCTATGATGGAACCAATGTGGCTAAGGAAGCTTTAAACCTGGCAAAGGTTCATGCGAAATCATTTGGTGCCGCGGTGGACATTGTCACTTCCATGGAGAAAGGAACCGAAAATGAACGCGATGCTATCGAACAGGCCGAACGCGGCCTGGAGTGGGCTAAGTCCTTATTCGATGAAAATGAAATTGAGTGCAATACCCATCTGCTGATCAGAGGGCTGGCGCCGGGTGAAGACCTGGTTCAGTTTGCCGAAGAAAACCAATCGGATGAAATAGTTGTCGGTGTCAAACGCAGATCAAAAGTCGGCAAACTTCTGATGGGATCAACGGCGCAGTACATTATTCTGCAAGCATCTTGCCCCGTCGTTTGTGTGAAGTAGAAACCCAATTAATCCGCCGGACTTTCGCTCAAGCAAACTTATTCATTTTTCAAAAGAACATCGTTCAATCCCTATAAGCTTGCTTTTAAGGGCGGATTAATTAATTAATTAGATAGGCTCTGCAATGGCGCCGGGATTAAACCTCCGTGACGGATAAAGCGATTGTCATCTTGTCCATTGTTGACGGGTAAAATGATGGATTGTCCGAGCAGGCCGCCAAAATAGGCACTGTCCCCGGCGGCCTTGCCGGGTACCGGGATCAAACGAGCGGCGGTGGTTTTATTATTGATGACCCCGATCGCCATTTCATCGGCGATGATCGCAGCAATGCTTTCGGCGGTTGTGTCGCCGGGAATGGCTATCATATCCAGACCAACCGAGCATACACTGGTTATGGCTTCCAGTTTATCAAGGCCGATATAGCCGTTGCGCGCGGATTCGGATATATTGAGATCTTCGCTGACCGGGATAAACGCCCCGCTCAGGCCACCTACCCGGGAACTTGCAAAGGCGCCGCCCTTTTTAACGGCGTCGTTGATAAGTGCCAGCGCCGCCGTCGTGCCGGGAACGCCGATGCTTCTAAGACCGATGCTTTGGAAAATTTCACCGACACTGTCACCGACATTCGGCGTCGGCGCCAGCGACAGATCCACCACGCCAAAGCTTATTTTTAAATTTTCGGCAACTTCCCGGCCGATCAATTCTCCGACCCGTGTCACCTTGTAGGCGGTTTTCTTAATTAATTCGCTAAGTTGACCAAGATCCAGTTCTGGCCTGGCTTCCAGCGCCCGGTCAATTGCCATTTTTACGACACCCGGACCGCTGACGCCAACATTGATAACCGCATCTGCTTCACCGATTCCCAGGTAGGCGCCGGCCATGAAAGGAATATCCTCGGGAATGTTGGCAAACACACAAAGTTTGGCGCAGGCCAGGCCATCTCGATCAGCTGTCAGCTTGGCCGCCTGTTTGATGATCTTGCCCATCAGCAAGACCGCATCCATATTGATCCCGGCTTTGGTGGAGGCGACATTGATCGATGCGCAGACCCGTTGGGTGCCGGCCAGAGCCTGGGGGATGGCTTCGATCAGGGCCCGGTCTCCCCGGGCAATTCCTTTCTGGACCAGGGCTGAAAATCCGCCGATGAAGTCAACATTGACTTCCTGTGCGACCTCATTGAGAGTATGGGCGATGTCCACCAATTGGGATGACGACAGGGCTGCACCGACCACCGCCAGCGGGCTGACGGCAATTCGCTTATTGACCACCGGGATGCCATATTTTTGGCCGACACGATCGCAAACCGGCACCAGGTGTTCGGCAAAATGGGTGATTTTCGAATGCATCTTTTTTTTTACTTTGGCCGGATCGTGGCTGGCGCAGTCCAGCAGACTAATCCCCAGGGTGACGGTACGCAAATCCAAATGCTCATTTTCAAGCATCTCCAAAGTGGACAAGATTTCACTATCGGTTAGCATGGCTGCCTTTCTTGCTATATTCTATTGATGGTTTCAAAAATATTGCGGTGCTGAATACTGATATTCAGATCCAAAGATTCCGCTGTTTCTCTAAGTTCGTAGTAAAAGGCTCTCTGGTCGGTGTTGGCAGGAATATCCACCTCGTATATCATGATATTGTTGCCGGGTTCGTCGCCGCCCTTGAAGACCGCCTGCAAGTTTGTGATATTGACGCCATAGCGGGCGATGGCGGCACTGATACCGGCCACAAGGCCTTTGCGGTCAGGCCCTTTGGTCGTGATCACAAACGGCTCACTGCCCTTTGACCGAGGGGCATCGCCGGCAGCAGCGATGGACGCGACGTGGACGTGCATATCCATAAATGCCAATTCTTCAATCATAATTTCATGGAGCTGATCCGGCCGCACTTCGGGTGGCAGTGTTACGATAAAAGAGCCGGAAAATTCGGTCTGTAAAATGGTCTGGCTGACATTTTCAATATTGCAGCTTTGCTCAAAAAGAACCCTGGCAACAGCGGCCACGATACCCGGCCGATCATGTCCCAGAACTGTTATAATGACCTTATTCATTATTTTGACGCCTTTTTTGAGATAATAATTTTATTTTTTTTCTCATTAATATCAGACAGAGACGATCTGTCAACAGGTCAAACTTTTCTTTGATTTTTTCCGTCAGTCAGCTATAATTCTGCTTATGCAGATTGTAACCACTCACTCGAACACCGATTTCGATGCGCTGGCCAGTGTTATCGCGGCAACTATTTTATACCCCGGCTCAATTCCAATTCTTCCGAGGAATTTAAATCCCAATGTGAAAGCGTTTTTATCCATTCACAAAGACCTGCTGCAGGTCAGTTCCGTCAAGGACATCGACCTGGCAGACGTTACGCGATTGATTGTGGTTGACGTGAATACCTGGGAAAGGCTGGATCGCATGGCAAGCCTTAAAAGCCAGTATGATCTTGAAATTGACCTATGGGATCATCATACCAACGCGGGCAATATTACAGCGAACTTCAAATGCCAGGAGCCGGTGGGGGCCACCGTCACCCTGTTGACAAGGCAATTGAAAAAAGACGGCGAACTGCTGACGCCGATTCAGGCGACCTTATTGCTGGCCGGAATTTATGAGGATACCGGTAATCTCACATTTCCATCCACCACGGCCGCAGACCTATATGCGGCTGCGTACCTGCTGGAACGCAAGGCTGACTTAAACATTATCAATACGTTCCTGCGGCCGGCTTACGGTGAAAAACAAAAAAAAATCCTGTTTAAGATGCTGCAGAACGCCCGGCGCATTAACGTCAACGGTCATTCGATCAGTATTAATAAAATCGACGTCGAGGGATATGTGGACAGTCTGGCAGTGGTTGTACGCATGTATCTGGAAATCGTCAATGTCGACGCGGCGTTTGGGATTTTCTCTGATTCAGAGCGGGATCGCTGTATGGTGATCGGGCGCAGTTCAGTGGATGGCTTCGATGTCGGATCGATTATGCGCAGCATGGGCGGCGGCGGTCATCCCCATGCCGGGGCCGCCCTGCTAAAATCAGTGAATCCAGCGGCGGTCGAAGCCTGGATAAACGAGTTGATACTGGGAAACCAGCAGGCTTCGGTTCAAATCAGCGATCTCATGTCTTTTCCCGTAATTACCGTGTCCGAGGACACGCCCATGAAAAAGGTGGCTGAAATTTTAAAAGAAAAGGGTTGCACCGGTGTGCCGGTCGTAAAAGACCACGAACCGGTGGGTATGATATCAAGGCGTGATTTTCGTCGGCTAAAAAAGGAATCCCAGCTTAAGTCGCCGGTAAAAGCTTTTATGACCAACAAAATTTTAACAATCGAACCCGGCAAGAGCCCCATGCAGGCCGCCCGCCTGATGGTGAAACATGATATCGGCCGGCTGCCCGTGGCGGAAAATAATCGGATTATCGGCATTATTACCCGTTCGGATGCCATGCGCTATTTTTATGATTTACTGCCCGACTAAGGTATAATTTGCTTCAAGACCGCCGCCGGCGCACGCCTAGTAATATATTTTTATAATATTTAGCGATTTTTGCCTTGCCATTGTCTTGAAGAAAGGTTATTATAGTGCAATCAATCAAGTTCCGCCTTCAATTGGCGGGACGGTTACGTCCTGAAGGAAGAATGCAGCTGTCAGAGTGGCATCCTCCAGTTAGAGACGTTGAAAATTTTATGAAAGGAGGATGTTTTCATGGCTGACGGAACTGTTAAGTGGTTTAATGATCGAAAAGGTTTTGGCTTTATTGAACAAGAAGACGGACCGGATGTGTTTGTTCATCATTCAGCAATCAATGCAAGCGGCTTCAAAACTCTCAATGAAGGCGACCGGGTAACTTTTGACATTGAGCAGGGACAAAAAGGCCCTGCCGCTGCGAATGTCACAGTTGTCTAAACCCCCTGTATTTAAAACGAAAAGGGCATTCTTTTGCTTGGCAATGGAATGCCCTTTTGTTTTAATACTTGCGTGATATTTTTTCCCCCTCACAAACTTCCTCAACCCTTTCACTGACAAGATAGCCCTTGTCCCACTCCCGTTTGGTTACTTTGCGGCATTTGGTCTGCTGGTCTTCCGGTCCTGGAATTGCTTCGATCGCATGATCCTGCTGCTCGTCATAATATACAATTCTTCTATTCGTCATGGCGGCCTCTCTTGCAATCTGGTTTTCCTGGTCAACCGCGTTGCCCACAATCGCACCGACCAGCGTCCCGACACCGGCACCGAGCAGCGTGCTGTGGGTGTTTCTGCCGATCAGCTGTCCGGCCAGGGCACCAAAGCCTGCGCCGATTGCCGCTCCGCGCTGGGTATTGAAGCGATCTGCCTGCATCCCGGCACAGGAAATAAACAAGCCCATAGCCATTAGGGTCAGTATCCCGTTTTTAATTGCTTTCATCGCTAAATCCTCCCTTTTTTGATTGAAGATTGAAAATTGAAGATCTGTGGATGTCGCTGTACTCCGTCAGTATAAAATCGATAGAATACCTTAAATATTCAATTTTCATTCTTCAATTTTCAATAATTAGTAGTTATATACCATTATCTTATCGCTGAGCGCCATGAACGGATAATAGGCCATCTCGGGGCGCTCGAAGTCTTTGACCGCATAGCCGCGCCGGTTTCCCCACTCTTTGGCAATGCAAACACTTTTTTGCAATTGGCTAAAATCCTGCGAGATGATCTGAAATTTCAGATTGGAGTAGAACCCGTTACGGTTCGGATCCATTTCTGCCAGAGGATTTTTGTTTTTCAGCAAGCGGTTAAAGGAGTAGAACAATAGACCGGCGGCACCGTCGCCGTCATAGTCGTGAACACCCACAAGCCTGATTTCAGGAGCGGGAGACTCGGTTTGCAACGCTTTTTTTTGCAGCAGGTTCAGCCGCTCATCCAGCTTGTAAAGGTTGCCTTGGTTGTCTGCGGCGAACACAAACCCCGGTCTGTTTCCGGCCGGTTCAGCCGCCGTCATACTCAAGATTGAATTTCCGGCATTAAATTGATTGAGAATATTGCCGGATCTTGAAATTCGGTAAATTGCACCGGCATCCTGTCGAAAAAAAGAAGATGTATATTGATGGGCATACAAGGACGGACTGCCGGTGCCCGCCGGATCAGCCAATAACACCCCCACCCCGGTGTAAAATTCGCCAATCGGCAGGATCCAATTCGTCTGGCCGTAACCGTTGATACTGACGACATAAGTTTGCGTGTCCCTGGTATTGTTATGCGCCTCATGATTGCCGTGGCCGGGACTGTAGGTTCCGATGATGATGTCCGGTCGTCCGCGATCCTTTTGCCAGATGACGATATTCTGGGGGCTGGGTCCAATGGCATAGCGCCACAACTCGGCGGCCTCCTGATCGTAAACAATGACACCCCGGGGCTTTAAGACTGTATTGCGCCGTTGCAAGGGCGATAACCTCCTTGCGGCCGTCCCGGTCGATATCGGCCAGTTTGGCGATCCGGCCGCCACCGTCGGGTTTTCCTCGATGATAACGGGTGATTTTGCGGACATGCTGCCAGATGTTCTCGCCCCGGTGGTTGACGAGCATCAGATGAACTTTATTATCATCCAAAGCCGTCAATCCGATAACCGGCTGGGAGTTCCAATCGTCAATCAGATTCAAGGTGATCGGGGCATTGAATTTTTTTTGCCAGATGACAGTGCCGTCGGATTTGAAGGCATACAGGCAGTTGCCTGAAGCCGTAACGATCTCCTCGCGGCCGTCGCGGTCCAGGTCATGGGCTATCGAGTTGGAATAATTTTCGACTTGGCGGCTGGCGATGGTCAGCATGGAAAAGGCATTCCGGTATTCCGGTTCAGGTTCTCCTGAGCCAATCCGGATTGCAAATATCCGATCGGCAGACAGATGCACATTTTCCCGGTAAAGGGTGCGTCCGCCCTTTTTGACGATGATTGTCGTTTGGCCGGCATTGGCCTGCAACTGATGGCGACCGGCTGCCAGGCGATGTCCGATTTCAACAGCCCCGGCCCAGACATCGATTCCACTGGTTGCGGTACCGATTGAAACGGTGGCAGATTGTTTTTGGTGAGGTGTATTACGAAAAATAATGTCGCCGTTGCCTTCTATATAGCCGAATTGCGGCGTCTGGCGGCTGTAGGATTTCTGGGTGATGCTGGGGCGCAACGTCGCATAAATTTCAGTTGCGGTGATGTACCCATCGTCATTGATGTCGGCCGCCCCCGCCAGGGCGGCCAGCAGCTGATCGGTAAACAGACCGTGGCCGGCAGCTTCAATCGCCTGCTCCGAGCGGCTGCCGGCGGTCAGGATTTGAATACTTCGCGACCGCATCATTTTTTGGATATACGCTGAGTCCTGGGCGGGATTTCGCTTTATCGAACGGGTCAAGCCCAGACCGGAATAGCAGGAGTCAAAAGCCAGCAGGATGTGTTTGGCCTTGAATCGCTTAATGCTGCGATTCAATTGGTCCATGGGCAGCATCGTTTTCTGCCAATCGTAGTCATCTGCATCGACCGGCACGATATAGCCCCTTTCCCGGCCGCCCGGCAAATCCTCGGTTTGACCATGGCCGGCAAAATAGAAAACCACCCGTGAATTTCCATCCACCACATTGCCGATGGTTTTCAGTTCAGCGAGAATATTGCGCAGCGTGGCGTGTTCATCGGTGAGCAAGTGTATTTGAAAGCCCTGGGCTGCCAGCAAAACGGCCATCGCGCTTGCGTCTTTGACAGCATATTCCAGGCGCGACCAGCGCTGATATTTATCAATACCGACAACCAGGGCATGGGAGGAAGAATAGTCCAGTCGATAATTTTGCGTCTGAGCCTGCGAACCCGGCTCTGGTTGGGTCGGCCCCGGGGATGTTGGCCCAACGCCTGCTGCGGAGCGAACAAAAAAGGGTCTCGAATTTAGCCGGTCGGCAAGCTTGCCTTCCCGGGGCAAGGCCTGGGGAGTTTGTTTAAAGCGCCGTTTAACTTCCGATTTAACGGCGGCGTACAATTCGAATTGGCTCCACTGGCCGTCGTTGTTCGTGTCCACCGGCCGCTGGCCGGCCAGCACCCTGAGCAGGGAGTCCGTCAGCACACCATGGGGATTGCCGTCGATGGTCGGATATATATAAAGATTGCCCCTGCGGATGTCTTTGGCGACTTCATTATCTGCTGCTGCGGATATATAAAATACATTTTGGTAGGGATATGAATCTTCGGGTTTCAAATTCTCCTCAAAATTGCCGATATCGTGTTCAGCGCCAAAAACGCTGCGCGATGAAAGCCGCAGGTAGCGGCTTGAATCTGTGTTTCCGGGAGCCTCAATCGCGCGAACCGTGTTGCCCGAAAAACAGGTGTCAAAGACCATCAATACCGCGCGGTCTCGATCGAGTCGCTCCAGAGTCGGCCGCAGGTCGCGCGTGCCGATGATCAGTTGAGCCAGCAGTTGATCAACCGTTTGGCCGGGGGCGCCATTGAAATCAGCCGGCACCAGAGCGCCGGTTGCGTGGGGCAGGGGCAGGGCCATTAATTCATCCCGGCGACTGGTGCCGTGGCCGCTATAATAAATAAATACACGGTCTCCCGGGCGGGTGCGGTGCGTCAGCAGTTGCATCTCATCAAGGATTCTCGACTTGACGGCTTCTTGATTGACGAGGGTATGGATATTTTCTGGGGGGAAATCATAATGGGCGCTGAGCATCCTGGCCAGGGCCGCTACATCGAAGGGAGGCCCCTCAAGGGTTCGCTGGTTGGACTTGCCAATGCCGATCAACAGGGCATGGTTTTCAGCGCCGGCGGGCATGGTGATGGCCAGGCAAACGAATATGGTTATTAGTGTTAGGTTTATAATTTTTCTGGTCATTTCAATTAATCTTCCTCAATCAGATATCGTAGAGTTAATTGAAGATTGAAGACTGAAGATTGAAGATTTGTTGAGTCGCTTTGCTCCATCTTTTTATGGAAATGTTTGTAATACCTCATCCGCAACCCGGATCCAATTGCTGGAGCCATCCAGTGGGGTAGTTTATTTTGACTGCGGTGCTTGCGCACATAATTAAAATCGATAGAATTCCATTATCAATCTTCAATCTTCAATGGTTACCTTCACGCGCCGGTTCAATTGGTGATCGATTTCAGTGTCGCCATTGTAAAGCAACTCGGACTCTCCGCGACCGCGGCTCTCCAATCTACCGGCCAGGGATGGAAATTTTCGTTCCAGTTCCATTTTTACGGTAGATGCCCGTTTTTCAGATAATGCCTGATTGTAGGCTCTGGATCCTCGTTTATCCGTATGGCCGACAAGCAGAAATGACCCGCGGTTCAGCGGAAGTCCTGCCAGGGCCCGGCCCAATTCGAGTACCTGGCGGCTTCCGGCCGGATTTAATATTGCCTGATCAAAGTCGAAGTGGACCGGCAGATTCACCGCCGGCCGCACCGCAAATCGGCCGTCTGTGCTGGTTTGCGCGCCGGTTTCCAATAGACGGGCAATGTCAGCGGCAGGGATTATGGCTTGACAAGTTTGGATGCGGGCATTTTTTAATGAGTTCTCCAGCCAATCCGGCACCGGTGCGGGATGAAACCGTTGGGCCAGTTCAAGGGTCTGCAGCGCCCGGGACCGCTGACCGGTGAGGGCCAGCAGTTCGCCCTGGCGGGCCAGAGCCAGGGCCTCGGTTTTTGAGGAAACCGCGTGAGTTCTGGCCCGGGAAAACGCGGCCAGGGCCGGATCAATTCGCCCCTGCTGTTTGTGGATCAGCCCGAGCATGTACCAGGCATTGAAGTTAGGACATACCTGCACCGATCTATCCAGCCAATCGATCATGCGCTGCGGGTCGGTTTGAGATTTTGCCCGGTCATAATAATCGGCACCCAACCGGCAATTCATTGCCAGGGATGAACCGGACCCCAGGATTAAACAAAGTAATATTCCGATCCAGATAGATCGCATCATGGAATGCCTCCAAAAAAAATGTCTAAATTGCCTAAAATGCACTAAAATGCCTAAAGTTAAGGTATCCTGTCCAATTTAAATTATATATTTCAACAACTTTAGATCATTTTAGTCATTTTCAATTTTAGTTCATTCACATTGTCCTTCCTTCCGGATTTCCAGCGTTATCTTGCCGGCGGCCAGGTGTCCCTTTTGTTGGCGCATGATCAAGGAGCGCGTTGAACGCGGGGACAGATTCGCCAGCACATCATTTTTGGTCTTGAAGCCGTCTTTATAGCTATTTACCGGCGAACGGCTTAAAAAGGCCGTGATCAGATGGGGACCGGGGGGACCGTCGCTGACCAGTTCAAAGCCCATTTGGGCGTTGGGGATGGTCAGTTTTCCAGGTCCGACGGCGTTTTGCGGGTGATATTGGTTGGGAAACAGCACAGTTGACTGATCATCGGCTGTGGTACTCACGACATTCAAATAACCCGCTTCAGGCAACTTAAGCGATATTTCCAGCGCATCTCCGGGTTCAAAACACGTTTTATTCAGATTGAGCCAGACGGTTGCATTGCTTTTTTCCGCCAGGGCTGCCAGATTCTGTTGCCTGATTCCGTTGCCGCCGGCCAGCGCAACCAACTCCAGCGGGTGGTTGCGAAGCGTATTATGACCGGCGATTTGCGGATGAAAAGCTATGACGTCGGAGCGGATCTGTTCCTGAATATAGCGGGTCGTTTGGCGCTGCAATTCTTCAGGCGTAATGCTGATCCCGGCCGCTGCTGCAGCACGCAGCGTCTGGCGCAGTCCCAGGGTAAATATACTTCCCTGGGAAGTCGCGACGGTCTTTTCATCATCGCGGCAGGCGGTTAGGGCAACATACCGACCATTGATATCCGGTGAAGGCGATGGCTCCATAAGATCGAACCGGCCGCTTCCGCCGGCAGCCTCCAGCATCGGGGAGTAATAGAAGTATTTCACCTGGGCCTCGCTAGCGGGGATAGTTTGCGGGGTCAGCTGCAGACTTCTGGTTGCGCTTCCGCTGTGGCAGGCATCCAGGATAACCAGAATATTTCTGCTTTTAATTTGCGCCAGCATCCGGTGGAAACGGTCATCATGCAGCACCCCGTCGAGGGATTGGCGGCCGTTTTTTACGGAGAGGGTTGTATCGTAGAGCAGCAGCACTTCATCGAAATTGTCTTTTTCGTCATTGTTTTCATCCGGCACCTGGGAGCCGTGTCCGCTGAAATAAATCAAAACGCGGTCCTGGGCCTCGGTCCCATTTATCAGCCAATCATCGAATGTTTGATAAACGGCGGCCGTGGTGGCTTTTTCATGTGCGAGAACCTTGATCGCTTTTCTCTGAAATCCCATCAATTGAGCCATTTCCGTCATCATGTCGAGGTCCAGACTGACGCCGTTTAATCGATCATCGAAATGGGCATAGCGGCCGACACCGATCAACAGGGCGCGATCTTCACCCCGTGCCGCCGAAGCCAGGGCGATAGACATCAGAATGAGCCACAGCAAAAAGGACCAAAATCCTTTTATCCGTTTTTTGTTGCTGGACATAACCACTCTCCATACTTAATCTGTCCTGGTAACTGTACATTCAGGGGTATGAATAGTTTTTTGAACACTGAAGCACACTATCTAATCCAAAGCTGGCGGATTAAATATTTTATGCTGTGCAATTTTTAGGTTTTTTTTCTCTTTAATTCATTAGTTAAAGTCAGTTTTTATGGTTATGACGCCCCATGGGTCTAAAAGGTTTACAAAAAAGTTGAATGATAATTTGAGGTTCAAATTTCCGGCTTTCCTTTTGCGATCGGTAATTATCTCGCATTTACGATTACACCCAGGCTTTTTAATTTTTTCCGGCCGGATTCCAGTGTTTGATTGTCAGAGTACAGCATCACAACCTGATAGCGGCCCAGACCGATGCGATACCAGTCCAGGTTCAACGACGGCGCCCGATTCTGCAGATGCTGTAAATAGGCATTGGCCCGGTATGGCTGATTAAACGTGACCAGGGCCAGGCGCTGCGGCCGGTTGTATTTTTTGGGCCTGCCGGAATTATCGCTGCCGGCCGCCGCCGCTCCCTGCAAAATATACTTCAAATGATGGTAAATATAGCCGCTGTACCATTTAGCCCCGTGCGGAATGTGGTCGGCGCCGGTCCCATTTTTTATTCGCCCCGGACCGTAGTTGTAGGCTGCCAGAGCCAGATGCAGGTTGTCATCGTAGCGATCCAAAAGTTGCCGGAGATATTCAGCGCCGGCCCGGATATTGGTGCAGGGTTCATACAGCGCTTTCAGTCGATAAATACCCAGGTGTCTGGCAGTTTCCGGCCACTGAATTTGCATCAGCCCATGGCAGTTGCGATTTGATTTCGCCCGGGGATTGAAGTTGGACTCGCCGCGGGCCACGGCCAGCAGCAGTGACAGGGGAAGACTATATTTTTGGGCTGCCGATCTAAAGCAGTGATCATACGGATAGCTGATTGTCGGAAACTTCGCCGTATCATGGCTGAGGTATTGATGCCACAGCGCTTCAATATTCGGCACGGTATCTTTTACAGCGCTTGAAACCGATTGTCCGTATCCCAGCAGGAAAAGACAAACTAGTAATTGTATGCGCTTATCAAGACGATTCATGATTCCGAATTTGGTGACTGGTTGATTGGTTGAGTTGAGTTGATTGGTTTATTGGAAAATTGGTTGATTGGTGAACGGAAGATAATCTAATTTTTGTCACCTTTCATCTGCCATCTGTCATCCGTTCTCCCGTTTCTGTCTTCTGTATTCCGTCCTCCGACTTCTGTCATCTGTCCTCTGTCATCCGTTCTCCGGCTTCTGTCTTCTGTCATCCGTCCTCCGACTTCTGTCCTCTGCCTTCCGTCATCTGAAAGCCACATGCCGAAAACTCAATTCACGCCACTCCAGTTGCCCGGGATACGCGATGACAAACTGTTCTAAATAGCTTTGCCAGCGTTGGATGCGCTCCTGCGGATGCGGCAGACTATTTACCGCAAGCATGCCTGAAAATTTTCTGCGGGGACGGCACAGGCTCTGAAATTCTGCTATCCGATCGGCAAACCGGTCGGCCAACTCCGGTGTCGTGACGGCAATCGCGTAAATTCTTTCGGTGCCGGGCGAACCACCCAGTTCCAGCACACCGGCCCGGGGATCGGACAATGAAGGAAATTGAAACAACTCCCCGGGCTGAAGCCTGGCAGCTCTATTTGACAGCGCCGGACAGTTGGATGGCAGCAGCCGTGTCAGCTCACCCGCGGCATCCTGCCCCACCAGAAAAATGGTAGCCGGTGTCGTAACCTCCATTTCAACTGCCACACAGCCGCCGGTCAAAAGTGATTCATGGGGGGATATGCGCCGGATTCCGGACCGCCAGGGCTTTTCCGTCGCACAAAATTTATGATTCAGCGGCGTGAGTAAATCAATTGATCCTATAATCCCGGACGCCGTGGTTACATTCTGGAAAGGCGCCAGGGGACCGGATGGTTGCACCTGATTCAACCCGGTAATATGCGGTTTCTTTTGAGACTTCAGCATCACGTAGGCCTCGGTTTCAGCACCCGGGAGATATATGTCTCCTTGCCGTTGCCTGGCAGATATCCAGACCTGGTGTAAGTCATGGTCAATGGAATGAACTGCGGAAACGACGGTGATGTTGGCCTGGTTCGGATCGTCGGTTACGTCGACCTCCCGAAACCGCGTCAGATAATTACCCACGAGATCTATGGCGGTTTTTATCATTTGCGGCGTATCGGGGGCCGGGGAGGCTACGTATACAACCAGATTATCCGTTGCACCCTGCCGCAGCAGGCAGCTGAGATTGCGAGCCAGATAGGCCGCCAACATATCCGGCTGCCGATCGGAAAACGGCAGCGGACGCAGTCCTTTCAGATAATCATCCGGATGTTCCCGGGCTAACGCGTTCAATTGATCCCGCGTCGGTATCCCGGTCCATGATTTTCCGAAACCGGACACCCATTTATTTTCGCTAAGATTTAAAGCCCTTATTTTTACATACAGCTTGCGGCGGCCCTGCGACAGACCTGTATCAATCCCGATGTAATACCGAACTGGGTTGAATTCGTCACATTCTATATCCTCGAGACGCTGATGGTGTTGCCAGGGTTGGCTGGCGGGTCGCCAGGCCAGATTGAGACCGGATTTTTTCAGCAGGGCATCATGGATACTACGCCGGATTTTTTCGGTTAGATCATCGATGCGGGGCAGGACATTTTCACCCTGCATCCGCACTAAGAGAACGGGCTGCCCCTTGAAGCGCGGGTGCTGATCGAATTGTTGCATCAAATAGGGAATCAGGGATTTTTCCAACCAGAAATCAAGTGACGACTGTCCGGTAACCGGATCAATTGCATGCGATTGCGGATGCCCGGCACACGCCGCTATTGCCAGCCAAATTAAAAATGCAACCATGGGCCGCATTTTTGCCGGTATCCTGATTATTGGATTCAATTTAAAACCACCTCTCCGTCCGGCATAATCACCAGGTCGCCGCCATTTTGTCTTTTGGTGAGCCGATTGATGGACGCCGTCGTTTGCGCCGGTAAAGTTACCCCCCAAGTCACGGATGCGCGGCCGAATGCAGCCACCTGCTGTTCAAAGGCCGTGGCATATTCAATGGGGACGGTGGCGGTTTCCATTTCATAAATCTGGACTGGTCTTTTAGTAGAGACATAACCCGCTCGTCCACCGGTCAGACGCAGCTGCCAGGCCTTTTTGCCTGTCACGGCATAAAAATATACCTGCCCGCTTGCGATGAGTGTTTGCAGCGCCGCATCTGAAGCAAATCGCAGGATATACCCATCTTTGGCCGCAGGTTTTGCCGTGTCTGGTTCGGATGGTTTTAGCGGGATATCCTGATTCCGGGCATGCCTTTGGTTCACTTTTTGATTGGCCCATTCCAGGGCGGCCTGTATTTTTTTTAAATTTTGAGTCTCATTTTTGATTTGATACCTCAACTTCGATTGAATTTGCTGTTTGGTATCAATATCGTTGACGAGTCCGGCCAGCTTTTTTCTCAGCGCTGCAATTTGATTCTGCAGTGATTGCGCCGCTGCCGTGAGATTCATTGGTTCGGCCATCGTCGGTCTAGCGGCCGGAGGGGCCATGGGCAGGGCCTTGACCAGGGCAAATATCGCCATTAAACATAAACACAGTATTGCAAAAAAACGCATCACATCGGTTTGCAGCATTTCCACATCATCCGATAGGGCCGGGCTGTGGTGTAATAAACGCATTGGCGATGGTTGTAAGGCGGTCATGATGCTTGTTCCATTTGATTTGGCTTTTCGGTTAGCGTCACCACCTGGCGGAGTCGTTCGTCGATGGAGTGCAGGACCTGCTGCACCGATTCAGCCTGTTGCTCTGACAATCGATGGTAATAGGCTTTAACCCGGTTGCCCACCGTCAGGGATTTAACCAGACGCAGAAAATACCCCCCGACGGCGCCAAAGATGGTGGTTGATAATGCCAATAAAATACCGCCGTCCACCAAGCGCTGCAGGATCGAAAAAGCCCCTAAGCGGGCCGCCGATTGGGAATTCAAATCTCCCAAACCTTCCAGCAACGCGCCGCGCATACCAATGGCCGTCCAAATTACACCGATACCGAAAAACAGATTGATCCAGATGTCCACCAGGTGTTCAGTTTGAGCAACTTTATCGGCTGAAATGCCTGGATCGGACAGCAATCGCCTTAATCGCATGAGCGAGCCGGCAAAACAAAGCGCGGTTAAAAAAAATGGAATAACGGACAGCCTGAGATTTTCATAGGTCCAACCCAGCACGCGCTGAACGCTGGGGATTTTCAAAACGGATATGGCGACGACTTCGGACATATTCAGCATGTACAAAAGCGCAGCGCCGAGGAGCAGCACCCCCATGGCGCCGGCGACAAATCCGGCTGAAAAGCCGCTAACGGTATGCGATCTGGATTCCATGATAAAACATCCTGTGTACTTTTTGATAGTAAACGTGGGAGAATTGGAGTGTTGGAGTACTGGAGTATTGCATTTTTCCATCACTCCATCACTCCAATTCTCCAAAGCTTTCCGAATTAGGGCAAAATAGTTTAAAAGGACAGAGCGCAGCGATACCACAAATCTTCAATCTTCAATCTTCAATCTTCATTTCCCTCAGTTCCGGCATGCCGTACAGGTTGCGTCCAGCAATAGCATGATGGAGTTATACTGATCCGCCGCAATGTAATACGCGTTCTTGTCCTGACAGGCTCGCAACAGCCCTATTTCTTTTTGACCGAGTTCTTCCTCCAACTGGAATTCGAGATCTTTTTGTTTGCTCTCGGAGCATGATGAACAAACGTTATACTCATCGGGCAGTGACATGAACGTCGTGTTGAAATAGCGGTTATAGTAGTTGCGCGCTTGAATCTTATCGATAATGCCTTCAGTGTTGGCCCATTCCAAAAAATCGCTGAATCTGCGTTTATTTGCAATTGCGGGATCACGTTGGGCGACTTCGACCAGCCGCTCATAGTAGCTGTCAAATAAGACTTCACATTCCAGATGGGCGAGATCTTTTTTGGAATGATCCAAGGCTTCTTCAAGATTTACGCCGGCAGGCAATGTGCAGCTTGGGTTCACATACGGCCGGTGGCCGCACGATAAAAGCAGCAGTCCCCCAAGCACTAGAAAGAGAAATGTTTTTAACTGCCAATTATTTTTTTTAATTATTCGGATCATGAGATTTTTCCTTCCTTTTGGTAGTGGCGGAGTTTATCCCTGTATAAAACGCTACATTTCCAGCGGACTGCGATATTCAGCCTTGGTACTGCCGGGAGGCGGCCCGGGTAGCCCTGCTTCATCACCGGTTTCGCCGAATAATATCGATTTCACCCGGCCGACCATCTCAAACATTTCCGGTGTAATGATGCCGTAGGCCTGGTCGAGATCGATCATGAGCTTGGCGCGGCTGATTTCATCGCGAGTCAGGGCAATCAGTTCCTGTACCTCCTGGGTATCCAGATAAATTTCAGCGGCCACCGAGGCCAGGGATCCGCCCGTACCCATTCTGGGCGCCATAGCTACCAGTTTATAATATTGTCTGAATTTTTCACTCAATCTTCCCGAGCGTCGTGCATAGCGCGGTGATTCCGCTGCTTTTTGGGGTGTTCGTGCAAGCACTTTTTGCAGACCCCTGGGAGTTGTTTTACGCCCCAGCTCCGTGCGGATCCGTTTTTCCAGGCTGGAATTGGTCGCTCTGACCGAATCCTCCATTCCCGGCAGGCGGGTTTCCATCAGGGTTAACATTTCCAGGTAGGTCTGGCTCAGCTGACCGGCAATATCACTGCAGCCTTGCTCGGCTGCGGCCCCCTCACATTTGCTGGCGATATAAAGCGCTTCCTGCTGGTTTAAGCGGTCAATCACACTTTGCAGATCCTGTTCCATGGCTTTGGCGGCCTGGCCGGTCTGCTTGATGTTTTCCACGACGGTGGTTGGAAACAGCTGGATGGTCGGTGACTGCTTTGCGGCGGCCGGAAATTGCCCGATTATGAGAAAACAGATCCCAATAGCGCCTAGCATTTGAAACCAAAACCACGTCGGCCGACTCACTTTCCATTGGATGGTCTTCATTTTTTGCATATTGTGCCTCCCCGAAGAAACTCAGGCATAGCTGATTGGTATATTAGTTAATTGGTTGTTGGTTGATTGGTTATTTGCTTTTGTTAACCAATTAGACGGACAGGAATGGAAAGCAGGCCGGTTTTTTAGATTCTGTTTTGAATAAGCTGTTAATTTTTTGAAAATATGCGGGATAAGGCAGTATTTTTTAAAGAGGCAGAGCGAGGCGACAACCATTCCGCCTCCGGCGGATCAATTTTCAATCTTCAGTCTTCAATTACAAATTACTTCGCCGCTTGCACTTCCAGATAGGCGACCCCATTTTCGATGCGAATATGCAGGACTTCCCGGGGGCCGAACAAGCTCTTTTTTTGATAGTAGGGTTTTGACAATACGGCGAGATTCAGGTTTTTTACCGGCAGCCCTTTTTGCTGCAATGCAGCCAGCAGGCGGTTTAACCGCGGGCCTTTTCCGAATCGCAGCCCATCGTCTTCCAGCAGGATATCCTTTAAATTCTGATCCAAATCCAGGGTTGCTGAAATGACCTTGGGAACCCGAGTCCAGTATTTATACGCAAGCTGGCCGCTGATGACAAATAGCAGGATGATGGATGCGGCCAGCGCGTAGGCGGTTTTGGTCTTCCACCAGGGACTGCCGCTAAATTTTTCCGATGTTGCATTGGAGGCGTCTTTGAGAGTGTGGTGCAGGATTTCGTAGCACCGTTGACAGCGATTGATATGGCGAAACAAGCGCTCGCGCTCGCCGTCGTCGACGATTCCATCAGCCAATCGCGCTATATCTTCTATCGCAATATGATTATCAGAGACCGTCGAATTCAGCGAAACTGACGGTTCTAAACTCTTTTTAGCCCATTTACCCATGGTTACCTTTTTATATTAATCCGCAGATTCCGCAGATTACTCAGAAGTCGGACAGTTTATTTCTGCCGCTATTCCTGATTTAGCTGAGGATTACTCAGTATTCAGGAGTTTTTTTGTATTTTTCATTAATAAAATTAATTATTCTGCCCCGAACTATCTCAAAACATTTCATCAGATTTCAAAAAGTGCATGCATATTCTCCCCTTCCGTAAAATTAAATTATCAGGGCAGAATAATTAGACGGACAAATTACAGTTCGCTGATACCGGCTGCCAGCAGATTTTCCCGGTATTTTATCAATAACCGCTTCAATCGCCGGCGGGCCGCGGATGCTGAAAGGCCTATAACTTGCGCAGCCACGCGTACCGGATGCTCCGATCCAAATACAAGTCTGACCAGAAGCTGATCATTTTCGGGCAGGCCGTCGGTCGTCTCGCGAATAACCTTAACGGCGCTGATCCGCCTTTCCCGGTTAAGCTTTTTAATCAATTTTTCCAATGGATTGGAATCGGCGTCGCTCATTTTTCGCAACGGGTCGCCGCCGCTATCATTCAGCGACAAAAAACTGGGATTTTCCCGGCAGGGGGCCTTTTGGATGGGCTCGATCGCCTGCTGGAATTGCTCAAAACTGCCGTTAAACAGTCCATCGACCTGCAGAAAATCATAGGCATCATCAACGGAAAATTTTTGCCAGCAGACCAGTCGATAAACCGCTTCAGCCCATTTGCCAAGCTTTGCGACCGCGCTGGGGATGCGTCGGCGGCCGTATCTTTTGCGCTTAAAATCGATAGCCAGAGAGTTAACCAGGGAATAAAGATAGGTAGAAAATTTGCTGTTGCCTTTAAAGGCCCTCAACCGTTTGAAGTTTTCGGCCCTGAGGCTGTCCAGCACAAAAATGTAGCACTCGTTGCGGTCGTTTTCAGTGAAGAAATGTCGCCTGCAAACGGCTTCAATTTTTTCCAGGATGTCGCTGGAAGCGAGGATTTCCTCCGGTTTCATCCTGTCACCTAAAACCTGCAGCGCTATCGCCACTTTTTAAAATTGGATTTGAGTTGCTGAAAACGATCATGGCCCAGAATGTTTCGGACACCGATCACGAATTGCAGGCGTTCATTGGCCAGTTGATTGCGCGCTTTTTCAAGTTTCTGAAATTGTTTTTTTACTTTGGCGTCGTTTACTTTTTTTTGACCGAGTTGCTGATCCAACTCAAATTGCTCGTTTTCGACTTCAGATTTTAATTTGATCAGCTTGCGGCGGCTGTTGGCAAATAGTTTGTCGAGCTCACCGACTTCTTTTTTGCTTAAGTCTAAATTTTTTTGAATTTTGGGATTATACCACCACTTGCCGTGAGGAACGTCCTGACCCGCCGCAATCACAGGTGCAATCAGAAAAATGATCAGCAATATGACACTGAATAGGTTTCTTAACATAATGAAGTCCCTTTCTTGACTCGGTCAGAAGATAAGGTTTTGTCTGCAGTGGTCGGAATCAGAAATTGATAAAATTCGTCATCGTAACCCGACTTATTTTCACCTGAGAGCACTAAATAAAATGGCGGCAGCGGATTGTCAACAAGAGTGTCGACTTCCGTCATCAATCTTTCCGCTGCCGCCATATCTGCGGTCAAGTTTTCGGTTCCAGTTTCAGCTGGATGGCGCACCAGGTTTGTTCCCCACACCAGGATAAACACGGCCGCAACGGTTACGGCCGCGGCAACCAGATTGCGCCAATCCAACAGATCCCGCAATGGTTTTCCGGCTTTTTGCACCGGCAATAAGATCCGTCTTTGCGGCTGCGGAGCAAACTGTTCGGCTTTGCGGCTGAGCTTTGTCAACTCGAGTTCAAAGCTGTTCCTGCCGGCCCGGCATTGATTGCATTCGGCCAGGTGAACTTGCGCGGATTCCGGCAAATCGGCCGCATCGACCACGGACCGGATAAGCTGTTCTTCATCTAAATGCTGCATATCATTTAATTTCATTGGTTAACCTCATTTAGCAAGCGGCGCATGGCAGGATCTTTTTTAAATTTTGCCAGGGCCCGGTATAGATGGGTTTTAACCGTACTTTCATTTTTTTTTAAAACGCCGGCAATTTCCTTGATGCTCAGATGATCAAAAAATCTCAATAGAAACACCTCGTGCTCCATGGTCGGCAGTTTTTTCAAGATCAAGCCGACCTGGCGCCAGAAATCTTTTTCCATAACCTGCGCCAAAGCTTCCGGCTGATCACGGTCCGTTTGTTCGAATGGATGCGATTCTATATTTTCATCTTCCTTTTTAAACAGGGAGCGGAATCGCTTTTTGCGCTGAAAATCCCGGATCCGATTCAAAGCGATACTGAAAAGCCAACCGCGGAATTTTGCTGCTTCCTTGACGCTGGAAATTTTCTGAAAAGCCTTCAGGAATACATCCTGGGTAATGTCCTCGGCGTCCACCCTAGACCGAATGCGGTAAAAAACCATTCGGAAAATTTCTTGCTGAAATTGATCGGCAAGCTGCGCGAGAGCGGATCGATTTCCCGTCCTGGCTTGATTAACCAGGGCGGCCAGCTGTGCCGAAGTGTCCGGGATCGTAGTCGTTTTTTCTGATGGCGCCATATGAAGAGGATCTTTTTCGGGTCGCGACGCAATGTCTGGGCAGCGTTCTGGTTTTTATAATACGCACTTCGCATTGTCTTGTCTATGTTTACTTAACTGAACATCAGATTACAGCTATACCGGTCAACGCTATTATGGTAATGATGATTATTTTTTCATTTCAAAATCGTTCTTTGCCTGGGTTTGACTTGATAGACGTATCACCGTCAAATTAGTCTACAAATAATCCAAATAATTCGGTGAATACTGTCTATTACGGATATGACATTCGGCCGCGCTTCTCACTCAGGATTTGACAAAAACGTATGTGGATTATATGTAAAAGGCAATTACCATAAGGAGACGTTAAGATGACCAAAAAGTATGATGCCATTATCATTGGCGCCGGCATAATCGGGTGCTGTATTGCCTTTGAGCTGGCAAAAAAAGGCTATAAAACCTTAAACGTGGACAAACTGGACGCTGCCGGACACGGATCGACCTCCAATTCATGCGCCGTAATCCGGCTCCATTACTCAACTCCCGACGGGGTTGCCATGGCGCGCGAGGGATATTTCTATTGGCTTGACTGGGAAAAATATCTGGAAACCGTCGATGAGACCGGAATGGTGCAATACATCAATACCGGTTGCCTGGTCACCAAAACCGAGCGGAACAAATACCTGAAAAATGTCATGACCAGTATGGAAGAACTGGGAGTTGGATACGAGGAATTGACCCCTGAGGGTATGCAGAAAAAGTTTCCGTTTCTGGACATCCGTCAATACGGACCGCCCAAACTGGCGTCGCACCCGGAGTTCGGCCAGCCGACCGGCGGCCGGGTTGCGGGGGCTATTTTCATCCCCGAATCGGGGTACATTTCCGATCCCATGCTTTCCACCCACAACGTCCAGGTGGCGGCCGAAGCCAAAGGCGGTGAGTTCCTGTTTAATGCCCGGGTCGTCGATATCCGTAAGCTGAACAGTCGGGTGGCCGGAATTGTGCTCCAAGACGGTACTGAAATAGATGCGCCGATTGTGATCAATGTGGCCGGTCCGCATTCCTTTATCATCAACCGGCTGGCCGGGGTCGAAAACGGTATGAACATCAAAACCCGGGCCCTGCGTCAGGAGGTGGCCCACACTCCTGCGCCCGAAGGCCTGGACTACGAAGGTGCGGCCCCCTTGATATCCGATGGGGATATCGGCTGCTATTCCAGACCGGAAGCGGGTAATCATGTCCTCATCGGATCGGAAGATCCGGACTGTGATACCCTGGAGTGGATCGAGGATCCCGACCAATACGATAAGAATTTTACCCCCCAGTGGAAAACTCAAGTCATGCGCGAGGCCCAGCGCATTGTCAATTTGCGGATTCCAAACACCATGCAGGGTGTCGTGGATCTCTACGACTGTACCGATGATTGGATTCCAATTTATGACCGGTCCGATTTAGCCGGATTTTATATGGCGGTGGGAACGTCCGGCAACCAATACAAGAATGCCCCCGTGGCAGGCGCCATAATGGCTTATCTTATCGAACAGGTAGAAGCCGGACATGATCATGACAAGGACCCGGTCCAGTATTCATTGAAGTATATTAACAGGCAGTTGAATTTAGGGTCGTTTTCGCGACTGCGGGAGATCAATCAAGACTCAAGCTTTTCGGTTATCGGATGAAAATGGTTTCAGGTGTCAGGTTTCAGGTGTCAGCAACCGCCTTTGTCAGTCGGCACCCGGCTTGAACGGCGAACCGCAGAATACTCTGTCATCTGTCTTCTTAAAATAGACAGAATACATTCATTAGTCATTAGTCAATATTCATTATTCATTCGTTACTCGTCATTCCAAGATTGATTCGGCTGTCAGCTCGACGATGCTTTTAGCCTGCAGTTTTTCCCTGGCATCCAGCACACGTTGCGAGATTGCCATCATATTGTCTTTTCGGAGCTTGCCAAAAATATCCCGGTGGGCCAGATTGTATTCAGCCTCCTGCGCGCTGGAAACCCTCCAAACCGCAATACCCCACAAAACAGATCCCATGATGAGCAACTTCGCTAAACCAGGGTTGTCAATCAATAAGAATCGCAAAGTTTTCGGTTGGTTAGCCGATATTGTGGGGAATATGAATGATGATTCGTATTCCACGGGCAGGACCCAGGCGCCGCGACCCAACGCACTCGGTGAGGCGGCCGAATGGATGGCGTCGCGCTAGGCTTGGTTTTGAAACCAGTCTTCCAATCTTTGCAACCCTTCGGCGGTTGTCAGTTGCGGGCGGTATCCTAAATCTTTTTTAGCGGCACTGATGTTGAACCAGTGGCTTTGGGAAACCGCTTCGGCCATAAAGCGGGTGATATAAGGCTCACCGGACAGCCGCAATGTTTTGTAGACAAATTCAAGCAGTGCCCCTGCCAACCAGGCGATTCTGAACGGCACCGCTTTTTTTATTGGACTGCATCCGGCCGCCTTTAACAATGCATTCACCATGTCCCAGGCCGGCAGCGGGTCATCCTGGCTGATGAAGTAGATTTTGCCGGAAAGTTCCGGATTTCCCTGAAGCTTGTCGGCCGCCAGCAGGTGAGCATCGGCGGCGTCATCGATATAGATGGTATCGATGCGGTTTTTCCCGTTGCCGATTTGCTTCAACCGGCTGGCTCGGGCGACCAGGCGCGGCAGGATGTGGTTGTCGCCCGGGCCCCAGATCTCATGCGGTCTCAGGATAATCGTTTTCAGCTGCTGATTGGATGCGGCCACGACGGCCTGTTCGGCCATCGCTTTGGTTTCCGAATACTCAGTGCAGAACTTTTTGGGGTAGGGCATGGATTCATCCGCCCCTTCAATGTCCTTGCCGTTAAAAACAACACTCGGGGTGCTGGTGTAGACCAGCCGCGCTATATTTTGACTCAAACAGCTATTGATGATGTTTTGGGTGCCGGTTACGTTGGTTCGGTAATAGTCCTCATATTTTCCCCAGGGCGGCGGTTTGGCCGCGACGTGAAAAACAACCTCCCGGTTGTCGCAGGCCTTGGCCACAGCTTCAGGGTTGGAAATATCTCCCTGAATCTGATCCACCCCCATTTCCGCGAGCGCGGAATAGGCATTTCGCGCCAGACTCCGAACTTCATCACCCCGGTCAACCAGGCGTTTGACAATGGCGCGGCCTAAAAATCCACCGCCCCCGGTCACCAGAACCTTTGCCGGTAATCGGACTTCACGCGATTCGTTCGTCTTCATTTTATTTTACGCTCCGCCCAGACGGCCAGTTTTTCCCTGAAAATCTTAGAGTTGTGGCGGATATCGACCGGAAAAGATTTATGAAACAAGACCGTCCGGATGCTGCGGGTCAATTCATTGGCGGCGGCCAATCCCAGCAGTTCATTTTTTAGATCACTTTTATTGATATCGGCCTTGGACTGTGGCAGTTCGATACATATCACCGGTTTTTGTCGGTGCCGGGAGCCGACTCCCACCAGGGCGCTGCGAAACACGGCCGGGTGGGTATTGAAGATCGCTTCACAGGGGATGGTGAAAAGCGTACCATCGGCCGTGATGACCCGGTGGCTTTTGCGGCCGCAAAACCAGATGCGGCCTTTTTCATCCATCCAGCCCAGATCACCCATGCGATGCCGGATTTCACCGTTTTGTTCTATTTTAGCCAGGGCCGTGGCCCGGGGATCATTGTAATACTCCCGGCTGACCAGGGCGCCTTTAACGGTAATTTCGCCGATTTCACCTTTGGCAACCCTGAGATCGTCCGACCAGGCATCAATGGGATCGTCACTGATTTTAATCATCTGAATGTCAATGTTGTTAATCGGCCGGCCGATACAGATGCCGTAACCGTTTTCGCTGAGGTTACGGGTTTGCGTGAGAATTTCATTGCTGGTGATGGATATGATCGGGACCGCTTCGGTGGCCCCGTACGGCGTATGTATTTCGCGCATCTTCACTTAACAGAGCGCTGAACTGCTCGATATTATCGGGGGAAACCGGCGCACCGGCGGAGATGACTCGCTTCAAGGACGGCAGTTTGACCCCATTTTTTTTGCCGTAACCGCCCACCCGGTTTAATAAGGCCGGGGAGGCAAACATGTTCGTGACTCCCTGGTTGTTGACGGCTTCGATGATCCGTTCGGGATTTACCAGGGCCGGCCGGGTGGGATCCATGTCCGGAATCACCGCCGTGACGCCTAAGGCCGGGTAAAACAGGGCAAACAGGGGAAAGGTCGAAAGATCGATTTCATCGGCTGCCATATTCAAATGCGCCTTGATTTGCTGCAGCTGGGCATCGAAATTACCATGGGTGTAGACGGGCACCTTTGGCCGGCCCGGTGCTGCCGGTGGTAAAAAGGATGGCCGCGATTTCATCGCGGGCGGTGTCGGCAATCTGAAACGGTTGCCAGTCCGGGCGGCGAATTTGATTCAACGTCAGACCGCCCCAGAACCAGCGTCGTCCCACGGTAATCCAGGTTTTAACGGAATTAAAAAATTTGGGTGCCAGGGTTCTCACCACATGGGCCGGGGGAATGCCGATGAAGGCCTCCGGGCGGGTGGACTTGTAGCAGCTCAGCATGCGGCGAATCCCCATGCCGGGATCCACCACCACCGGTACGGCACCGGTTTTAAAAATGGCAAAAATCAAGGCAAAGAATTCAATGCTGGGCCGACCATTAAAACCGTTCTGGTCTGGCGCGTGATGCCGGCCTTTTTCAACCCGCAGGCCAGGCGATCCACCTCGTGTTCAAGCTGCAGAAAGGTCAGGTGGGCGTACGTCACCCGCTTATTTTTATCGCGGCCCGCCGGATAGACAACCGCCCGCTTATACGGTTGTTCCCGGGCCATGCGCGTCAGATGCGTCGCTACATTGACGACTTCACTATTATGTGATTGTGCTTCGTTCATTTTGATTGCGATTGAAAAGTTTATCTGGCCTTCCTGCCCCTGAATCATCTGTGCCCCGATTTATTTTGAGCACGATGGGTCGCCAAACTTAGTTCACAACGGATGCCGTTGTAAAAAATCCCGGACCAGCGGCACGATTTTTTCGGGGACATCTTCCAATACATAGTGGCCGGCATCTGAAAAACGATGCACTTCGGCCGCGGGAAATCGACGCTGCCATTCATCAAAGAATTTATGGTTAAAAACAAAATCGTGTTCGCCCCAGCATATCAGGATAGGGGTGTCGGAAAAGAGCGCCAGGTTATCATCAACGGATTTGGCCAGGGAATAACTGGAATCGTTGGGGCTTAACGGAATGTCCTGCACAAATCTCAAAACCGCAATGCGATGACTCCAGCAGTTGTAGGGCGCCGTCAGGCCTTTTTTGACCTCCTTGGTCAATCCTTTGCGCGATGCCAAATACAGGGCACCGACCGAGAATAAATTGAAACCCAGAATTGCCAGCGATGCCAGGGGACCGGCCCGGCGAATAAAATGCCCTGATAAGGGAACCCGATAACCGGCCGGAGGCAAAAAGGCATAGGTGTTCAGCAGGATCAACCGGCGGATTCGTTTTGGATGTCTGACCGCATAAGCCATGCCGATCATGCCGCCCCAGTCATGGAGGATCAGGGTGACGTTATCGCTTACAGCCAGGTGATCCAGCAGCATTGCCAGATCAGCGACCCTATTTTCAAGTCCAAATCCGTAGGCATCGACAGCCGGTTTATCCGACAAACCACATCCCATGTGATCCGGTACAATCGTGCGGAATTGCGGTGACAAATTATTGATCAATTCCCGGAAGTAAAAAGACCAGGTCGGATTGCCATGCACCATAACCAACGGCTCCCCTTGACCTTCATCCAGGTAATGATACTTGAATCCGTTTAAATCCAGATAATGGGATCATACGGGTACAGGTGGCGCAGGTTCGATATGTCGACGGCTTATTTTTCAAGACTTCTTATTTCGAACACCTGATCAGTTAGGTGTTCTTTAAAAGCAGCAGGCAGAATATCGAATGTCGAATGTCGAGTGCGGATTCGCTGCGCTCTGTCTAATTGAAAAAGTGATGAGTGCTGAGGACTGAGTGTGCGCTGTTTCCATTGGCCGTTTTTATTTACGTGGCACCCCATACGGGCGGGGATAAACCCCATTTTTAGATAGAGCTTCGTCCGTCAACCTTGTTTCACCCTTCGTCGTGCGCCTGCTTCTTTATCTTTTGACCTTCCGACTTCCGCATTGTCTTCCGACTTCTGTTCCGCTTCATCCACTTACCATTCAATCCCCAGCATCAGGCAGTTCAGACCGCTGCCGATCCCTAAAAAACCCACCAGGTCCCCGGGAGCCAGAAACTCTCTTTCGGCCGCAATGGCGGCCGTGATCGGCAAGGATACCGTACCTATATTTCCCAGGAATTTAAAGGTCGTGAAATCTTTCGACGGGTCAATGCCAATTGCATCCAGGATATTGCGCTGATGGGTGGCACCCACCTGGTGGCAGATGACTTTATCCGGTTTATTTTCGGGCACAGCCAACTCCTGCCGAAAGGCCCTGAAGGTATCGATACCCAGCACGACGCCATTTTGCAGGACTCCGACGGGATCGGTTTCCATTACATGCAGTCCGCTGGCCGGTATCCCGGTGTCCGGACCCCACACGCATAGTTGATGATGTTCGGCGGCACTTCGGGCCGCGCCGCCCAGAAGGCGGTGCCCGGAAGCAGCCAGGGTTCGATCCGTCAAAATGACGGCCACCGCACCGGAGCCCCCGGTCAAGGTCGCAACGGTTTTTTTAAATACTTCCATATTCCTGGTTTCCAGCAGGCGGTCGATGGTTATATCAACGATCTGGCGGGCGGATTCACAGGATACGATCATGCCGGCCCGCACCTGGCCCAATTCGATGGCATTGGCCACCTGAACCATTCCATTTAAAACTCCCAGACAGGCATTGGAGACATCATATATCTGGGTTTCTCCGCCCAGACCCAATCCATTGGCCACCGCACAGGCAGTGGCCGGCTCTAAATTATCGCGGCAAACGCCGCCGTAAATCAGCATGCCGACATCTGCAGGTGATATACGGGAGGCTGCCAGCGCTTTTCGGCCGGCTTTGACTGCACCCTCGTGCATCTTAAATCCCGGATCCCAGAACCTGCGCTCCCGAATGCCGGTGATCGCCTCCAATTGGCCCTGCTGGAAATGCAATGCGTCATATACCGGAGTCAACGCTTTTCCAGATCAGCAGATGTCACCACATTGGGCGGCAGTTCATAACCGAAGGAATCTAAATAAACTTTTGAGTAAAGCATCTATTGGTCTTCTGTATTTTAGGTTGAATAGTTGTTAAGCGGATAAAATTCCAAATCACAAGCATCAAATCACAAATAAATCTCAAATTCCAATATTTCAATGACCAAAACATGCATTAGAATGTTAAATCCCATCGTTTGGACTAACCCCGGTCTGTTGATCATGATGCGGCTGGCATAACAGCGGTGGGATTGCTCGTTTTGAATTTTGGCAATTGGCCATTGGAATTTGTTTGAGATTTGTTTTTTTGGTGCTTGGAATTTTCATTAATTAAGCAAATTGAGGTAGCACTAATCAATAATTGGTTTAAATAATGTTATCCCATGCGCGTCTGTCAAACCACGGGTATTAATTTGATGCCGAAATTTTCCATTTTATATATCGGCAACCCGTCAACTTTCAAAAAGCCGTCAGCCTGGATGGCCGGCACCGGTTCATCCTGGATTTTCGTGATTGCGGCCTCAACCGTGACGCGCTTATTTTGCGGTATAATCTGGCCCCGATAGATCCAGGTGTGTTTAACCCCCGTTAACAGGCCGAAGCGGTGGCTGTTTTTGAATTGGGGCCAACGCTTTAAAGCAACAAACTTAAGCAACTGGATAAATGACTCGATGCCGAGCGAACCCGGACAAACCGGGTCCCGGTAAAAGTGGGCTTTGAAGAACCATTCCGCGGGATCGACTGCCTTGACTCCGCGTACAAAACCGAGTCCAGCGGGGCCGCCGGTGGGGATGTAAGCCTCGATCCGGTCGATCATGCGAATCGCTTTGGCCGGCAGGGCCAAGGCCGGCGCCGCATCGACGGTTTGGTCTTCAGGATGCAGCGGGGCCCGGTCAATAAATTCCTGGGTCATGCTAGCGCGCATATCCTCGGGCGCCGCCGCATAGGCCTGGTTGACCGCATCGCGGATACCCGCCTGCTGGGCCAGTGCCTCATGGGTAAAAAAGCCAAAATAGGTGCTGCCGGCATAGATTCGGTGCCCGCGACGGTTAACTTCGAAATCATAATGTTCGATGATCATGTCGGCCGCCTCGGAAGCGTTTGTCAGCCGGGCTCTAATGGTCAGCGTTCCGGCATCCGGCAATACTTCGGCCAACAGGGTTGCGCTGCCGCCCAGGTTACGGAATCTTAAGTCGTTTTGACTGCGCAATGCCGACCCCATGTAGGCTGCCAGCCAGCCGCAGGGCTGGAGTGCAATTTCAAGCAAAATGCTGATCGGCACGGCCGGGGTTCTCTCGGCCTTAAAATACCAGGCATTCGGCGCGACATCACACTCGGCTTCAATCCAGCCATCCGGCTGCAACACCCAGGGCTCGGGCTCAGCGTTGACGATCCGATCGATGAGCAGATAGGGCGGCCGCGGCAGGCGTGCAATAAACCGCTGCCGGTCGTAAGGCTCATATTGCACGCCAAAGGCCTTTGATGGCCGTCCTTCGGCAAACTCCAGCATGTGATGGCGGTCAAACAATGGCGGTTCAGGCAAGCGGGTCGGTTGAACAGAAGGCTCTGCGTGCCGGCGCGTGCCAAAGGGATTCGATATCATTCCGGGTGATGCCGCTCATTTGCATGGACATGTCCCGGAAAAAAACAATGCGATGGCCGTCGGCATACATATAGGCATCGGCAATCACATACGGTTGCGGTCGATAGCCGATTTCTTTGACTTCTATTTCATATGCGACTTTGGCGGTTGCGGGTGTCACGGGCCCCCGGCACTTTAAGGTTGCCGCGACCTCCCTGACCGGCTCGTAAGATGCCGCGGGGTTTTCGGTTACCCAGCCGATTCGCTGCAGATATATGCGCAAGGTGTGGGCACAGCATTCATACATCAAGGTGCCCGGCATGACCATGTCGTCGACGAAATGGCAGGTTAGAAACCAGGCATCCGGCTCAATATCGGCCTCGGCCTGGATCAACCCCAAACCAAAGCGTCCGCCGGCCGGGTCCAGGTTGATAACCCGGTCGATCAATTTCATCCGCCCCCCGGGAAGCCGCAGATTGTCCGGCAGGGTAATGCCGTCAAATGCCTGGCCGAAGGCCCGGGCTAAATCGCCTTCCCGCAAAGCCTGGATCGACCTATCGTCATAAGCGGCCGGACCCAGCGGAACCAGATTCTGCCAGTTGGCCGGTCTGGTCCCCGGTCGTGGCTGTCTATCCGCTTCGGCAAGAATGATGCCGCCGGAATTTTCGACTTCCTCTGCGGTAAAAAAACCGGCGCAGCCGTTGGTCATGGTAATTAGCGGCGTGCTGCCGATAAATCCATTAAAGTGAAATAAAAAAAGGTAGGTGTCTCCCTGGCGCAGAAATTTTTCAATGGCGATCTCATAACGGATCGTTTCACCCGGCAGCGGCAATTCCCGGTGAAATTTTACCGTTGCATCCAGCAGCCGATAGGTTCGCCGGCCCTGCACCTTAAGATCAATGCCCAGATAGGCACATAAAAACAGATCCGCCTGACCGGCTTCAACCGAAATACAGACCGGCGCATGGCCGCCGTCCAAATACCAGGCGCCGGGCATTACATCATGTTCGGTAACGATGCTGCCGGATCCCAGTGAGCCTTTGGCCCCTTCTACGCTAAGGATGCGATCCACCAGCATCAACGGCTCATCCGGCAATCTTACCCGGGCTTGATAACTGTCCACCGGCGCAAATTCCGGTCCCAGAACCCTGGCGACGGATCCCACGGCAAACTCAAGGCACGCCTCGCGTGAAAAAAGCGGTTTGGAAGTCGGAAGTGCGGAAGTGTGAGGAATTGGGAAGTTGGAATGCGGACCGTCGACGAGCTCAGGCGAGACAAAGTCGGAAAAGGGAAGTCGGAGTTTGGAACCTCCGATTCGGGAGTCTGACCGGTTTTAGAGGCTATTTCTGAACCCGGAGTTTCTAAATCAGATTTCAATAAAGATTCATCTGACTCTGCTAAGGCGTGTTGCAGGAGCCTGGTTTGGAGATCAAATGTCTCGGCATAGGATCGAGTGATCTCGTTGGATAACTCCAAAAATTTCTGATGGGCTTCAGCCGTACTTTGGGCCGCCTGGTTGGCTGTATCAATCAGTTCGGATATGGAAGAGGGCGTCTCCGACAGCTCTTCCTCTGTAATCGATTTTCCATAATCCAATTTTCCGACTTCCAAATTCTGACTTCCGCCTTCCGCACCATTCCCACCTTCGAATCCATCCCACCTTCTTACCTTCATCGCTTTTCGTTCCCGCCTTCCGCCTTCCCGCTTCCGACTTCAAATCCCCCGCCAATCGTGACTTTGATTGGTTTCCCGGCCAATGCCGCGACAGGCTCGACCATGGCCGGTGCATAGGCCTCACGCCCGTAAAGGGCTGCCAGATTCACCGGAACCCGTTCGGCGATCAAAGCAGCCAGAACCTTGATAATCGTGATGTGGTCCTGCTCGCCCCTGACACACGCCGACAGGGCCAGGTGGGATTTTTGATGCAGGATGCGTTTGATCATGCGGGTGCAGGACGAATAAGGACCCATTTCAAGAAATAGGCGAACACCATCCTGGTAGGCCTGGTTGACCGTGGCCGTGAAATCGAACCCGTGCAGCGCCTGGTTGAGTATGGAATTGGCGGCCTTATCCCGGGTAACGCTATAGGCGCGTCCGAGTGCGCAGCTGTAAAAACGGATATCTTCCGGTTGCCGGGTGGGAAATTCATGCAATTCGCGGTACGCATCGGCAACCGGTTTCAGTGCATCGCAGTGAACCGTGACGACACCATCGAGAAAAATTGCTTCGCACTTCAGATCGTTGATGGCGGAATTAACATCCGGCCGGCGGCCGCCGATGACACACTCCTGCGGTGTATTAATAATTAACAAGCGCGTGGTCGGAAAACGATTCAGCACCCGGCGCACTGCATCCGCCGAACGGTTGACCACCGCCACGGTCCAGTCGACTCCTTCATCATCGGGGATAAGCCATACCCGGCGTGCGGCCTTGCAGGGTCCGGCCAGTTCGGTGGAAAATAAATTGGTGTCCTGCATGCGTTTGAGCATCTCGCCGCGTTCCGGCCAGACATTCATCGCAAAATAGCCGGCTGATTCGCCCAGGCTATAGCCAATGACGGCCGACGGTCGAATTCCGAAATGCTTTATCAGGTTGGCCATTACCCCGCCATGCACGACCTGTCCGAAGATCATATGGTGGGGATCGGAAATGATTTTCCGGTAGGCATCCGTCTGCCATCCCGGCTCCCAGGAAACCCGCCAGGGAACATAACAGCCAGGTAGCAGCTGAGTTTTTAATTGAGATGTCCGATGGTCCATTTCTCGTAAAATCTCGGTCCACTGCACCCCGATATCACGTCCCATGCCCAGGTAGTGATTGCCCGAACCGGGAAATACAAACGCCAGTTTCTCCCGGCCGCCCATGGGTCGGGGTGAATAATGAATGCCGCCGGTCATTCCCATTTTTTGAGGTTTTTGCGCGAGGATCGCTTCTTTGGCCTCGGCAATCCAATTTTTGAGGTCGATAACATCCGCTGCCGCAATCGATACGGCCAACTCACGATCAGGATGGGTACCGTTTTCAAGATACCAGGTGCGGGCAATTTTTTCGACGGTTTTAATCGGCGCTGACTTTTGATCGCCGGCGGCCGGCACCATGATTTTATCAATGTGCTGATTCAGGGCGTCCAGGCCGGCGAGCAGGGCCTGGCGGTTGGATCCCTCAACGCAGAAAAGAGCAAAGTTTTGAAAGCCAAGCGGCCTTCTGCGCTCCAGCTTGACCTGTTGCAAAACATTCGCCTGCAATACCCGGGATGGCCGGTATTCATAGCCTTGCAGCAGGACATGCGCGCAGTTGCCATCGGGTGTCATGGATCCGACTAGCGCTGTGCGGGCACCGTCCCTGCGATCTCTAAGCCAAAATTGGGGATAAACCGGAAAATGAAAGTTCTCCTTAAGCCAGAGCGAGTTTTGCGGGGAAGTAAAATTTCTCAGGGGGGGCAGAATTTCCTGATAAAGACATAAACTCGTTTTGACCAGCGCAGCCAAAGCCGATGCTGCGCCCGCGTGACCGATATTGGGTTTAATCGATCCGACGGCACAAGGTTGCCGGTTGCCGTCGAAAAATTCATTCAGGGCGATTGACTCCAGGTCGTCTTCGGCCGGACAGCCGCTGCCATGGGTTTCCACAAAGCTGATTGCGGCCGGCGCAATATCGGCCTCGCGGCAGCATTTTTTCAGCGACCTGACATAGGTTTCCTTTAAAGGGGCAGTGGAATCAATGCCGCCGCCGCTGGCAGCGCCAAATCCTTTGATAACCGAATAGATTCGGTCTCCATCGGCCAGGGCCCGGTCCAAGCGCTTAATGATGACAGCCGCTGCGCCCTCGCCGGGCAAAATACCGTCGGCGGCTTTATCAAAGGGGTGGATTTCCCGATTTCCGGAAAAAGGTCTTACCTGATTTCTCAAAATAATATTGCGGACGTCACCGCTTAGATCAACCGCGCCGATCAGAAACGTTTCAGCCTCGGCTTGCTGCAAGGTTCTGACGCCGATTTCCAGGGCTTTTAAGCCGCCGGCCTCTTCACAGGATACCACAAAACTGGGTCCGCCCAGGCGAAATTCCCGGGCCACCCGACTGGCAACGATGCCGCCTAAAGCCCCTAAGGTGCGGGGGGCGGTCAGGGGGGGATTGCAGATATCTTTTAATGATTTCAGCCAGGCCTGCTTTTCCTGATCATTGGGGGTCCAGTCCAGTTTATCGATCCAGCGATCGACTAGATGGGTCAGATGCCATCGCAATTGGAAATTGGTGGCCTCTAAATCGAAATCAATGCCGATAATGGCCCCCATGGCGGGTCGATCCTGCCGTAACGGCAATCCGGCGTCCTGCATGGCCCCGGCCGCCACTTTCAGCATTAAAAGCTGCTGGGGCAGTATATCCGGTATTTCATTGGGCGGGATCTGGAATTCGCCGGGCGCGAACTGCAGTTCGTTGCAATAGCCACCCTTAAGCGCGGATGCGTTCAGGTACCGTTCGGCTATCCGATCGCACCCCTTCCAGCGCTGGGCGGGACGTTGGCTGATATTGGATTTGCCGTTAAAAATAAGCTCCTGAAAATCTCGCAAGGAAGTCGTCGAACCAAAAGACGCTTCCATGCCCACAATCGCAATTTCTGAATTCGGAAGTCGGAATGCGGAATGCGGAAAATGATCGCGCGAATCATCAGCGATTTGGAACTTGCCGTCAGGCAGGTCGGAAATCGATTCAGAGGTTAAGTTCGAAACTACCGCAATTTTTCCAATTTCCGATTTCCGCATCCGTGCCGCGGCATAGTCCCTTTCGTTTGGGACGACGACGGGTCCGACTTCCGAATTCCCATTAAATTCTTCCAGCAGCATGTGGGCATTGATGCCGCCAAAACCAAAAGCGCTGACCGCCGCCCGGCGCGGTCGATTTGTTTGACCGGTCTGCCAACTTTCACTTTCGCTTTGCACCCGAAAAGGGCCGTCATTTAGCGGACTGTCGGCGGGCGCCCGGTTAAAGTTCAGCGACGGGGGCAGGGTATGATGATGCAGCGCCAGAAGCGTTTTGATCATGCCGGCCGCACCGGCGGCGGTCAATAAATGGCCGATCATGGATTTTACCGAGCCGATGCGGCACTGGGCCGGGGTCCAGCCCGAATCTCCCCACAGCGATTTTAAACTGTTCAGCTCCGTCAGGTCTCCCAGAGGTGTTGCGGCGCCATGACATTCGATTAAATCGATGTCATGCGGCGACCAGCCACAACAATGATATGCCTTGCGCATCGCCCGCAGCTGACCTTCGCTGTCCGGCGCCAGCAGGTTGCCCCGCATATCATTGGATAGGCCGACTCCATGGATCAGGCCGAAAATAGAATCTTCATCACGGATGGCATCAGCCAGGCGCTTGAGAACCACCAACCCGGCACCTTCACCGACAACAAGACCATCGGCACTGTCATCAAAGGGCGCACAGCGTCCAGAGGGCGACAGCGCTCTTAATTGACTGAATCCGACCTGGGTAAACAGGCTGTTGGGTCTGGAAACACCGCCGGCCAGCATGGCGTCGGTGCGATGGGAGTGAAGTTCATCACAGGCCAATTTGACGGAATAGAGGGAGGATGCGCAGGCAGCGTCCAGGGTATAGGTACCTGCGCCAAGGCCAAAGGCCCGCGCCAGAATCGCCCCCGGCAGGCTGGTTACGCGATTGGCCAGATAATGGGTGCGTGAAAAGGGCTTAATAGCGGTGGCTTGCCGATCAACTGCAATTGCGCTGAATAGTTTATCTTCCAGGCCTGCGCCGAGAATATCGCGAGTCAAAGCGGAGGTTGAATCCGTCGGTAAGGCAATGGCAGCCAGGATGACGCCGGTGCGTTCCCGGTTTAACGATTTATTTGGAATTCCGGACAATGCCTCCCGGCCGACATGCAGGATCACGTGATATAGCGGGTCAAGGGTAGATACCAGGTCTTGATCAAGATCAATATCAGCCGGATCAAATTCGAAATCCGTCAACAGGCCGCAGCGTTTGGCGTAGGCTTTATCGGGTTGAGGATCCGGCGAAACCATCGAATTCGGATCAACCTTCCAGCGGTCCGGGCGCACCTCAGCGGTTGCATCGACTTTGTTGATTATGTTTTGCCAAAAAATATCGAGATTGCCGGCTCCGGGAAATAAACCGGCCATACCGACGACAGCAATCGGGTCGTTTGGATTCATTTATGAGTCTTAGAAGATAATATTGTGCGTTTTGGGATTAAGATTTCTTAAATTTTAAAAATGCTTCTCAAAGAAATGACTAAAATTGCAAAATGCCTAAAATTGAGGCATGCTGTCGATTTTAAAAAAGACGAAGCGCAGCGACACCATAATTTTAGGAATTTTAGCACATTTTAGGCATTTTCATTTTTCCTGTTTGTTCAGATTAGGATGTGTTTATCGATCGAATCTGGGTTGTCGGATCAGACGTAAAATCTATATTTATACCTTATTAAAGTGGTCAAGACAAGCTACAACGAAATTTTTTCCCGCAATGATTTTGAGAGATTCTTGATCATCGGCAAAAATTGTATTATGTTCCAAATCCGATAACCAACAAAAAGCCAAGTGGGGGAAAAAATGGAAGAAAACTGGGAAAAACAACTTGCCTGTGCCGCGAGTTGCCGGCGCTGCGGAAATACTTTTCAAAAAAAGGACCGTCGGCTTTTATCCGTCTATGATCATGAGCCCATTTGTCTAAAATGTAAAAATGAGGAAGAAAAACGGCCCGATTACGAAGATATGACCCGGCAAATGATTGCAGCCTGCATGGAGACGACCAACAAACCTTACGGAGATCCGGCCAGTTATTGCTTTCACCATTTTTGTCCGTTTAAATGCTAATTTATCCGCCCTGATAAATGTAATGTCCAAGGTAAAACCCGTTCTTTGGGGCTATAAGGTTTTTATATGGTTCCCTTGCCCGGCGGATAAATTATTTTATGCTTCGCATATTATTTTAACAAAACTAACTACAAAAATCTTACTGAGTTCCGGTACTATGTTATCGGATTCGTTATTTACAACCAATCAACCAATCAACTAATCATCCAATCAACTATATCTAATGTAGCTTGATCACCACCAGGGTGACATCATCTTCCTGGGACGCCGTTCCTCTAAATTCCCGCACCGAGTTGATGACGCTGGTGTTGATTTCCTTGGCAGGGTCGTCGGCATGCTCTTGAATAATATCCTGTAACCGCAGCTGCCCATACATCTGATCATTTTCATTGCGGGTTTCATGGATGCCATCCGTGCCGATTAAAATGATATCACCCGGATTCCAGCCTTCCCGCGAAAATTCTTCATATCGATAAGCCCCGTCAACTCCCAAAACCATTCCTTTACCGTTGAGTTCGCTAAAGGTGTTGCCGGCTCGGTCATACACCAGGGCCGGCTCGTGACCGGCCCGCACCCACCGCAGCCCATGGTTTTGGGGGTCGATTTCCAAAAAAAACATGCTCATAAACCATCCGGTCTGGGAACTATCACGTGTGACATAGGCGTTGACCTGACTGAGGAGTTTGGCCGGACCCTGATAATCGCGGATGCCGAAGTGCAGAAAAGCCCGCACCGTCACCATGTGCATGGCGGCCCCGACGCCATGGCCGGAGGCATCGGCCACGACAATTCCCAGCCGCTTATCGGGTAGACGAAAATAATCGTAATAGTCCCCGCCGGTTTCATCGCAGTAAATACTGGTGCCGACGATATCCAATCCCGCAAATTGCGGGTCCTGCCGCGGCAGCAAATTCTGCTGAACTTCCTCTGCCAGTTTGAGGGCGCTGACCAGCTGGAAGCGATGTCGCAGTCCGTCGATCATATTGTTGGTGTGCCCGGCAATTAATCCGAATTCGTCATTGGTGGCCACCGGTACTTTTCGGGCAAGATTGCCCTGACTGACCTGTTCCAGAACTTTTGTTTCGTTATTGAAAAGGAGCTTAAGGTTGCGGGAGTATGAAATAACCAGGTTTACCACCAGGATCATGAGAACGGCCATGATAAAAAATACCTCGGTGGTGACCGACATTTGAGCGTGGACAATGGACGCCTCATCCTGTCCGATTTTGGTCAGCCAAACAATATCGCGGGCAAACACCAAGGCCAGTACCAGGGCCACAAACAGGGTGGTTATCAAGGCCACGAAAGAAAACTTGCGGGTCATTGAAAACAGGCGTTTCGGCAGCGGCAGGGTGTGATCCCACGACATTGCTTCTTGAATCACCTTGCGTTCACGCGCCAGGGCCGAGTCCAGGCCAATGAAAAAGCCCGCCACCGCACATCCAACCATCATCGCCGTGGTGTTAATAAGCGGCAGGGCATAGACAAACATATTGTAAGCGTTTATCAGAACACCGGCCACTATACACACACAAACTTCTAAAATAAATGTGCGCCTGGGCTGGGAGGTTTCCGGCGCCCGCAAGACATGATGATGCCGCAGCGGAGCAAACAGAGCCAGGACGATTGAAAAGCAGATCAAAATGATTGCCCCCAGCGTCACGGGGGGCACTGTCTCTAAAACCGGTCAGACCTGGCCGCCATATACGGTCAAGGCAACGATGGCAAATGCATATTGAACTATAATTCGCATAATTAATTTGACAGCAACTTTTCCTTTATATTTCGAAACCACCCTTTATCAGAATTTTGCACAATACATACCTGTTTTAAAAACTTGATAAATTCCGGGTTGGTTTTCTTAAAGGCGATGATGCGGTCCAGTGACAGAATATTATCAAGATTCGGCATATCCAATCCGATGTTGTCCTCGCGATGAACGGCCTCCATAATAATCGAGAGCGCATAGATGGTCATTTTTTCGGCCATGTCATCGGGAGTAATCTCAACATGTTCTCCGGCTTGGTAGGCTACTATTTCATAAACACAAGTCATCAAAATCGGGTCACCGACATCCCTGGGATCTTTGCATTCATGCAGATCAAAATTGCTGTCGAGAAATTCATCGGCCACTTTTTGCAGCTTCATCAACCAAACAGTATTTAAATTTTGCGGCAATACGGCTGTCGGGCCGTATGAGAGAACCTCATTGTTGAACTGGGATAGCATTGCGAATGCCCTTTCAAAATTAAATGATTAACAACCCACAACGATATTAAGGTCATGGCTGTAGATTTGTCCTTCGACAACGATCCTGCCGGATGAAAATTCCGTAATCATAATGATTCGATCCTTTCCATCGATAGCTTCTTTAAACCTTTAGAAATGAATTTTGTCAAGAAAATAACCGGTTATAAGCTATTTCAGAACCCAATTTATGGCCCGCGGGTCTAAAAGGTATCGCGGGATTTATTGCGGGCTTTGGAACCGTTCATAAAAAAAAGGCGGCATGGCAAGTGCCGCCCTTGTGATGTAGGAGGTAAACGTTACAGAAATTTTCCTTACAGGGCAACCCGATAAAGAGCTGCCCATATAAGAAAAGGAGGAGGCTAAAGATAGTGCTCAGTCTCTATACACTGACCACGCACTTTAGTTGTACAGAATTACGCTGTACAACTATTAAGGACCCATAATTTTCGGATTGGTTACAAAATCCGGCCAGAATAATTTCCAGTCCGGTGGACAGTCGTTGATTATTCTTTGATTTTCAATTATTGCGCCCGTGCCCATTTTGTCAAGGATATTCCAGATGACAGAAAACGGAGGGCAGATGACGGAGGACGGAAAACAGTATTTGGAAGTGGGAAGTCGGAAAACAAACGACAGAAAACGGAGGGCAGAAAACAGAAAACGGAGAACGGAAGACAGATTACGGATGTCAGATACGGTAAGCCAGCTGGCAGGGGGTGGTTGAAGGTGTTCGGGTTCAGGTGGAAGGTTTAGGGTAAATCGCTGATGTGGACAAAGCAAATTGACTTTGGTATTAACTAGGCTTAAATCTCGACAACTATCAGCGATTTGAAAGGACCGCCCTATGATTATCCAAAGCGTCGCCGGATTATTAATCTTCGCGGGTCTAGCATGGCTAATGAGCGAAAATCGTAAAGCAGCAAAATTAATGATCGCCGTAGTCGGAATAGCGATTCAGTTGCTGGTCGGGCTGCTTTTATTGAAATTACCTGTTTTTCAAGAGTTTTTCCTGCTGCTGAACCGCGTGGTGTTGTCCCTTGAAGAAGCCACCACCGCCGGCACCTCGTTTGTATTCGGCTATCTCGGCGGCGGGAAGCTCCCGTTTAAAGAGCCTTATCCCGGAGCAGGCTTTATACTGGCGTTCAGAGGGCTTCCGCTGGTGCTCCTGATGAGTGCCCTGTCGGCGCTGCTGTTTTACTGGAAAGTCCTGCCTCCGGTGGTCAAAGCCTTTTCCTGGGCCTTGCGGAAAACCATGCGATTGGGCGGCGCAGAGGGACTTGGCGTGTCTGTAAACATATTTGTGGGAATGATCGAAGCGCCGCTTTTTATTCGGCCCTATCTGCAAAAGATGACCCGCAGTGAAATCTTTACCCTTATGACCTGTGGTATGGCTACCATCGCCGGCACGGTCATGGTGCTGTACGCCAGTATTCTCGGCAATACGATTGCCGATGTTATGGGACACATTCTGACCGCATCAATTATCAGCGTACCGGCAGCAGTTTTGATCTCCAAACTGATGGTACCCGAAACCGGTCAGCTGACATCGGGCGAATTGACGGCACCCGAGGAAGCCACCAGTTCAATGGACGCCGTGACCAAGGGTACCTTGCAGGGTGTTAATCTGCTGCTCAACATCATTGCCATGCTGGTGGTGCTGGTTGCACTGGTATATCTCATCAACCTGATTCTGGGCCTTGTCCCGCAAATTGGTGGTCAACCGGTTACCCTGCAGCGGCTGATGGGCTATGGCATGGCACCGGTGGTGTGGCTGATGGGCGTCCCCTGGCGGGAAGCCACGACTGCCGGCGCCCTCATGGGAACGAAAACGATTCTCAACGAGTTGCTGGCCTACCTGCAAATGAGTCAATTGGAGCCGGGCTCCTTGAGCCCCAAGAGCATGCTGATTATGACCTATGCCATGTGCGGATTTGCCAACCCCGGCAGCCTGGGTATTCTGATCGGCGGAATGGGCACCATGGCACCGGCGCGGCGAAATGAGATCGTGTCCCTGGGGCTGCGCTCCATCATCGCCGGTACCCTGGCCACCTGCATGACGGGCGCGGTGGTGGGGATCATTGCCGGGTAAACAAATGATGAATGACGAATGTCGCATGACGAAGGGTGGAATCGCTTCGTTCTAACTTATTAAAAGCGGATAAAGCGTCGCGTCATCAATATTAACGGTATCGTAGAACGTCGGAACTGACTATCTTTCTGGATTCCCGTCTACACGGGAAGGACAAAAAAGTAAATTACTATCAGTAGACCGGTCTTGTCGAACTTGCTTGACACTGGCTTATAAATTCTCTAAAGTAGGGTTCATATTTCAATATTATATATTACTCAATGGAGGAATTCATGGCAGAACAGAAAAATTACGAATGTGCTGATTGCGGAAATCAGACACAGGCAAGTGCTGATGGAGCTGAAGTACCGGAGTGTTGCGGAAAACCAATGCAGGAGCAGGAACCCCTACAGGTGTGTCAGGCTCCCGTCAGCCCCGAACACTCAAGATTAGATGACCTGGGTGAACCCTGCGACGACGGCCGGTCCGGCACCTGATACCTGCCGGCTTAACGCGTTGATTGAATCCAATCTTAATGGCCCCCTTGCCCATTTAGAAATCCATGTCTGTGGATTTTTAAATGGGTTCGCCTCTGAACTCCCTATTAATCCGCATTAATCCGCCCTTAAAATTGCATATCCAGGCTATTGTTTTCGTTCTTTGTATTGACGGGTTTCAATACCGAGAATGCCATCGTGCCGCAGCCGGAAATATTGTCCGGCGGGCCGCCCAAGGACGGTATCCTTGCAATTTTAATACCTAAAATGGTCGATTCCGGCGAAGCGGCCTACCTTTTATGGCCTTCTCCGCAACTTTCTATTCCTCCGACCAGACCGGCTCCCGCTTTTCATTAAAAGCGGTCATCCCTTCAATAGCATCAGGCCATGTCGCCTGGGAGGCCATCATCTCTTTGGCCAGGTGGTAGGCCTGCCGCTCCGGCATGTCGATCTGCTGATAGAAATGCTGCTTTCCAATTCCAAGGACTCGCAGGCTGTATTGGGCGATTTCCTTGGCAAGCGCCCATGTTTCCTCCTCCAGTTTATCGTCCGCGACGACCCGGTTGACCAGGCCATTGGCCAACGCTTCCTGAGCACTGAGGAAATTCCCGGTAAAAAGCATTTCGAGGGTCTTCTTTTGCCCGATGGCACGGCTTACGGCAATCGTCGGCGAAGAGCAATTGTAGCCGATTTTGATCCCGGTCATGGCAAACTGCGCCCCTTTTTCGGCCGCCACCGCAAGGTCACAGCCCGCCACCAGATGGCAGCCGCCGGCCATGGCGATGCCGTGGACCTGGGCGATAATCGGTTGGGGGATGGCATGCATAAGATCGTACATGTCGATACAAGTCTGAAAGAAATCACGGACGTTATTGATGGGCTGGTTAAGAATTTCGGCCTTGTCGTGCCCCGAGCAGAAAACCGGGCCGTTTCCTTTTATGATAATGACCCTGACAGCCCTTTTTTTGCCGGCCTCTCTGAAGCAATGGGTCATCTCTTCTTCAGCCTGTTGGCCGAGGGCGTTTCTCTTTTCAGGCCGATTCAACGTCAGCGTTCCGATCTTTTCACTTTCCTCATAAATAATGTGTTTGTAATCCATAGTCTGCTCCCTGAAAAATTTAGTATTGTGAGATAAACTACCAGCTAGAGAACCTTTTCTACCACCCCTTAGCGCGTTTGTCAAAATGACGTTGCGATGAACACAGGTAACCCTGAACGGTGAACCGTGAACCTGTGAACGCAGACAGCCGGGTTAAAGGGTTGATATTTCCGGCCGGCTTTGGTACCCTCCTTTGTCAATTGAAAGAAAATTTATTTGGGTCACAGGAGATTGAAGCAATGGCTGAAAATGATCATATCCCCCTCGGTGTGGGATTTTATCCGGATTGGTTTTACCAACACTATGGCATTTCTTTTGGCCGAAATTACTATTTTGATCCTGAAACCAGAGTCGCAGCCCGCATGGAGATCGATAAGCGACTTTATGACAGATTCGGAGAAGTGGGGTTAGGCTCGCCGGATCCGGAACCCAAGCCGCTGATAACCTTCGGTATGGTAATGCTGCCGGCCATTTTCGGGTGCGAAATCGTATTCGAAGACGACGCGCTTCCCTGGGCCATGCCGTTAAATCTTGCCGAAGATGAAATTATGCGACTTGAAGTTCCCGACATCTTCAATTCTCATCCCATGTCCGATATGATCAAACAGATCGCATACCTCGAGGGAAAATATGGCAAGGTTGTTGGCGATATCAACACGACGGGGGTTCAAAACCTCGCGCTTAAAATCAGGGGTGATCAACTTTACTACGATTTCTTTGAAAACCCGCAGCTATGCCGCCATTTACTGCAAGTTTGTACCGCGAGCATTATCCAGCTTTTCAAATTCAATCACCAAACCACCGGTACCGGTGCTTTGGATGTGACCCCCATGTGCGACCCCAGGCTTTCCGTGCTGCCCAATTGTACCGCGGAACAAATTTCGCTGGAAACCTATGAGAACTTTATCCTTGAATATGACAATCAGATAGCTGATGCGTGTCGCCCGCTGGGAATTCATCATTGCGGTTCCGTCAACGAGGTCCTGGATGGGTATGCCAAGGTTCGGCACCTGGAATTTATCGAAATCGGATTTGGTTCGGACGTTAAGAAAACCCGGGAAGTGTTCGGACCCGAGGTCGCCGTCAATTCAAGAATCAGCCCGGTGTTGATGAAAAACGGCACGGTCGAAGATGTCGCGGCCGAGGTGCGCCGTCTGATCGAGCAAGGCTCGCCGCTCAAGAATTTTTCCATCGATACGGTTGGACTGACCTATGGCACCCCTGATGATAATGTCATCGCGGCCCGCAAAGCGGCTGAAAAATACGGCAAATTTAACCGTGAAACAAAAACGGCCGGCAAAAAAGTTATATTTACCAGCCCGGGTGCAGCCAAGACCCCGGTTGAGACCATTATCCGGAGCGCATCGCAAGAAGTTGTTATTGGCCGAAGCCACCCGCTGGTTATTATCGGCGAGCGCATCAACCCCACCGGCCGTCAAAAACTTGCCCGGGCCCTGGAGGATGGAAAATTCGAAATGGTGCAGTCGGAAGCCCTCGAACAGGTAGCAGCAGGCGCTCACATGCTTGACGTGAATGTCGGGATTTCCGGCATCGATGAGCC
The DNA here is from genome assembly GCA_963710795.1 of uncultured delta proteobacterium. Taxonomy (GTDB): domain Bacteria; phylum Desulfobacterota; class Desulfobacteria; order Desulfobacterales; family JAFDCJ01; genus JAFDCJ01. The sequence continues at coordinate 124,707 of CAVQBT010000062.1, read as the reverse complement.
AAGCGTTTTGCGAAAGGCCATTGAAGCCATCAGTGAAGTTACCAATGTGCCTTTATGCATCGACTCCGCACTGCCGGAGGCGCTGGAAGCCGGTTTAAAAGCTTATCGCGGAAAGGCGCTGGTCAATTCGGTCAACGGCGAGCAGCACAAACTCGACCAAATCCTTCCCCTGGTCAAGGCCCACGGGGCTGCTGTAATCGGGCTGACGATGGATGACGATGGAATCCCTAAAGCAGCCGAAAAGCGACTTGAAATCGCCAGGCTGATTGTCAAAAGAGCACAACAGGAAGGGATTGCCCGTGAAGATATCATTATCGATCCGCTGGCAATGGCCGTCGGTGCCGACGACCAGGCCGCGATTGAAACCATTAAAGCCCTTCGTCTGATCCGCGATGAACTGGGGGTAAACCAGACCCTGGGCCTTTCAAATATCTCTTTCGGCCTGCCGGGCCGCGCCTCAATCAACGCTATTTTCCTGGCCTTGGCCGCATCGAGCGGCATGACCTGCCCAATTGCTGATCCTACCGTTTGGGACTTGAGGCTGTCGGTCTTAATTTCCGACATGCTGGCCGGCAAGGACGAATATTGTTCAACTTATATTTCGACCTACAGCAGTAAACTAGGCGCTGGCGGGGAAACAGAAACAAAAGGAAAAGAAAAAAAACGGAGTGAGCCGGCCCTAAACGCATTGAAAGCGGCCGTCATCCAGGGAAATCGCAAAATCGCCACGGATATTACCCAAAAAGCCTTGGATGATGGCGCCGATCCGCAGACACTGATTGACAGTTACCTTATTCCAGCCCTTGATATAGTGGGCAAAAAGTTTGAGCGCAAAGAGATATTCATCCCGGAGATGATGATTGCCGCGCGATCAATGCAGGCCTGCGTTGATCTAATCAAGCCATTAATAAAAAAAGAAGAACAACACACACTGGGTACCGTCGTGCTGGGAACAATTTTTGGTGATCTGCATGATATTGGGAAAAATCTTGTCAGACTGCTTTTGGAAACTTCCGGGTTTAACGTAATCGATCTGGGTGAAAATGTACCGGCCGAAAAATTCGTGAATGCGGCGCAGGAAAATAATGCGGACCTGATTGGTCTCTCATCGTTATTGACGACCGGCGACCCTTCTGTCAAGGAGACGATAGCGGCAATCAGGACCAGTTCGATCGGCGATAAGGTCAAGATAATCTGCGGGGGTGCCGCCCTTAGCCAAAATTTTGTTGAAGCCTGTGGCGGCGATGCTTACGCCAACGACGCCGCCGATGGAGTCAAAAAGAGCAAATCGCTGCTGGGAATTGGTTGAGAATATAAATACTACTTTATTTACTCCATTCCTTATCCTGCAGCATTCGCCGCAAGGCTTTGCCTGAAGCGGATCTCGGAACTTCCTCGATAAATTCAACCGCCACGGGAACTTTATAAGGTGCCATTTTGGTTTTGCAGTATGCTCTGATTTCTGCCTCAGAGCCGGTCTCACCTTCCTGGAGCTGGATGAAAGCCTTGGGCGCTTCGCCTTTTATCTCGTCAGGAACGCCCACAATAACCAGGTCTTTGATCTGGGGGTGGTCGAGCATCATGTCTTCCACTTCCGATGGAAACACTTTTTCTCCCCCGACATTGATCATATCCTTTTTGCGGTCTACAATATAGGCGAAACCGTCCTCGTCCATGTAGGCGATATCGCCGGAATGAAACCAGCCCTCAGCGTCAAAGGCCGCTTTGGTTACTTGCGGTTTGTTGAGATATCCATTGGTCACGCAGGTCCCTTTGGCACACAGTTCGCCCTGTTGCCCGGGTGGCAGGGTGTTGCCGTTTTCATCAATCACCTTTAATTGGGCATCCGCCATTCCTTTGCCGCAGGAGCCTAGCCGGGTTTCCGTATACGGGGCGGTGGAACCAACGCAGGAAACTTCGGTGAGGCCCCAGGCCTCGGCATATCTCCACTTAAGCTTTTCCTCAACCTGTCGGATCAGATTTTCAGGCATCTTGGTAGCTGCCGACAGGCAAAAGACGACCGATGAGATATCCCGTTTAGCGAGATCGGGCTGCTTGAGCAACAGATTGTACATGGGCGGAACACCCTGGAAAACTGTCGGTTTCAGCTTTTCAATCTCATCCAAAGCCTTGTCCGGATAAAAACGTTCGACCGTGATGACCGTCCCGCCTTGAGATAACATGCCAAATGTGCCGTTCACCAATCCCCAGCAGTGAAAAATCGGTGTGGCGACCATGATCGTATCATCCGGTTTGAAATGAACCTTGCCAAACTCGGTGGCGTTGTGCCGGACATTCAAGTGGGTAGCCATAACCCCTTTCGGCCAGCCCGTGGTTCCGGAAGTGTACATCAGATGACACGTGTCGCTGTCTTTTGTCGCCGATGACTCGAAGCGATCACGGCCATTGTCCTGTATGGATCTTAGCGACGGATACTCTGCGCCTTCCTGGTCATTTGTCAAAATCGTATGCGTCAAGGAGATGACTTCCGGCCGTATCGCTTCTAAAATGGAAAGCCTTTTGGAATCAACCAGTATCGCCCGAGTTCGGCAATCATTGAGTATATGTGCCACTTCCTGTTCGCGAAGCATCGCATTTACTACATTCACCGTTAGTTCGGCCTTCACGGTTGCGAGATACCCGATGATAAGTTCCGGTATACTGGGCAGGAAAACAGACAGCACATCCCCTTTTTTCAGCCCCATCTTCAAAAGACCCGCGGCAGTTCGATTGATGGATGTCTCCAGCTGCCCGTAAGAAATTCGCTGATCGCCGAAGCGTATGGCCGTCTTTTCAGGATTCTCCTTCACATGTGGTTTGATGATATCCGATACGTTCATGTGCATTGTCCCCACCGTTAAAATTCTATTCCATTTCGCGTCTTAGAGTTTGGCGGCCAATCGCGCTCCTTGATCGATCGCTCTTTTGGCATCCAGTTCGACAGCCAGGTCTGCGCCGCCGATCAAATATGTCGGCATACCGCCACGATCCAAATCCTCCTTTAAATCTCTGAGCGGTTCCTGGCCGGCACAGAGGATAACGCTGTCCACCGCCAAACATTGGGGTTTGCCCTTAAGCGTGATATGCAGTCCATCGTCGTCGATTTTATCATAAGCAACTCCATTTATCATGATGACCCCGCGTTGCTTGAGCGTAATGCGGTGAATCCAGCCGGTGGTCTTGCCCAGGGTGGCGCCCATTTTATCCGGTTTGCGCTGCAGCAGATAAACCTGGCGTCCGCAGGAGGGCACCGGCGGCCGCCTTTGTGCCAGGCCGCCGGGCAGCCGGTAATCCTTGTCGACGCCCCATTCCTTTAAAAATTCAGCAACATCCAGACTGGTCGAAATGCCGGCCGGGTGGGTAAGGTATTGCGCGACGTCAAACCCGATGCCGCCGGCCCCAACGATGGCAACCTGCGCTCCGACCTCTTTTTTATGCAATAAAACATCTATATAATTCAGAACGTTGGGGCTATCGCTGCCGGCAATTTCGGGCGTGCGCGGGGTGACCCCGCTGGCCAGGATGACCGCATCATATTTTTCGGCAATCAGGTCGGCCGCTAAAGCCCGTGAATTTAAACGAACCCGGACACCGGTTAATTCAAGCTGCCGCATATAATAGCGCAAGGTTTCGTTAAATTCCTCTTTGCCGGGAATTTGATTGGCCATATTCAGCTGGCCACCGATCTTGTCGTTTTGTTCGAACAAGGTAATCGCATGCCCCCGCAGGGCGGCAACGGTTGCAAAAGACAGACCGGCCGGCCCGGAGCCGACCACGGCAATTTTTTGGGGCTTTCGCGTCGCCGGATATTGAAGTTCGGTTTCATGACAGGCCCTGGGATTCACCAGGCAGGATGAAATTCGGCCCACAAAAATGTGATCCAGACAGGCCTGGTTGCAGCCGATGCAGGTATTGATTTCATCGGCCCGATCCTCGGCCGCCTTTATTACAAAGTCGGGATCCGCCAAAAACGGGCGCGCCATGGAAATCATGTCCGCGTCACCCCGGGCCAACACCGTTTCGGCCATCTCGGGGGTGTTGATGCGATTGCTGGTGACCAGCGGGATGGAAACCTTTCCTTTCAATCGTGCGGTTACCCAGGTAAATGCCGCCCGCGGTACCAGGGTGGCAATCGTGGGCACCCTGGCTTCATGCCAGCCGATACCGGTATTGATAATGGTGGCACCGGCCTGTTCGATTTTTTCTGCCAGCTGCACCACCTCCTGCCAAGAGCTGCCGTTTTTGACGAGATCGAGCATTGAGAGCCGATAGATAATGATAAAATCAGGGCCGGCTTTTTTTCTGACCTGGCGTACAATTTCAACCGGAAATCGAATGCGATTTTCAAAACTGCCGCCCCAGCCATCGGTTCGATTATTGGTTTTCGATACGATAAACTGGTTGATCAGATAGCCCTCGGAGCCCATAATCTCCACCCCGTCATAGCCGGCCTGCCGGGCAAGCCAGGCGCAGTTCGCATAATCCCGGATGTGCTCCAGAATTTCCGGTTCAGTCAAGGCCCGGGGTTTGAAAATATTGATCGGCGCTTTGATCGCTGATGCACTTACCAGATCTTCGTTAAAGGCGTATCGACCGGCATGCAGAATCTGCATCGCAATTTTGCCGCCTGCCCGATGGACGGCCCCGCTGACGATTTTGTGTTTTTCGACTTCATCCGCGGTGTTCAATTTGGCGGCTCCGGCGGCGACACACCCCGCCTCATTCGGCGCCACGCCGCCGGTAACGATCAGTCCCACGCCGCCCCGGGCTCTTGCGGCAAAATAGGCGGCCATACGCTCAAAGCCCTCCGGCGCTTCCTCGAGCCCGGTGTGCATCGAGCCCATGAGAACCCGGTTTTTTAACTTCAGTGAAGCCTAAGTCTAAGGGCGCTAGTAGGTGGGAATATTTTGAATTATCCATGAAAAACCTCTATCTTAATATTGACATATTGATATCGCCCATACGATTAAATTCCAAATTACAAGCACCAAATTACAAATAAATCTCAAATTCAAAACTTCAATGACCAAAACTTCTCAAGAAATGTTACAAATTCGTCATTTTGACTTTTCAAGAATTGATGAAAAAATCTTTTTCAATTCATTGGCCTCTTGCATCAAGCTTTTCGCATCGTTGGCGTTCTTCAGATTGTTCGTCTCATTAATCAACCTCAGCCAATAGGCGCTTTCTTTTGCTTCCTTGCGGCAAATTTTTATTCGCATTTTAAAGTCTTTCTTGCTCAACGCCTCATTCGCTTCAATATAATTAGCACCGACAGAACCTGAGGCCTTGATAATCTGTTTGCCATCTTCAATATTGGCGATGGTTTTCGGCAAAGTTTTGACAAAAAGCCTCACATCTTTAGCGAACTGGTATGTTCTCTCTTCAAGGTCGTAGATGGGTTTGGCCTGCGAAATGCTTAGCCGTTTGGACTTTTGAATTTGGGTCATTGGAATTTATTTGTGATTTGTGATTTGGAATTTGGAATTTTTTTATTGTCGGGGGTAAACAGTTTCTATAAACCGATAATCACCAATTGACACTTTTCCTACAATTCCCGGCGTACTCCAATCATCGTGATATCATCAAATTGCGGCGCATTGTCGATGTGCTTGAATAGTTCAAGTTTTATTTGTTCGATCAATGCAGATGCCGTGGGTGGCGGATTTTCAAGCAGGCTCAGCGATGCGCTTTTTACCAAATAATTCTTCCTGGGGCGACATTGCTTCCGTTACGCCGTCTGTAAAGCCGATTAAAATATCGCCGGGTTCGATCGTGACCAGCTTGACTTGATATTCCATCTGCCGGCATCATTCCGACGACCGGCCCCGTGCTTTTAAGGCTTTTTTTGACCCCGGACTGATTAACAATCAGCAATGGTTCGTGTCCGGCATTGACATAAGCCATTTTTCCCGTCTGCGGATTTAAGACTCCGAAAAACAGCGTGGCAAACATGCCTTCCTCACCGTGTTCCTCGGCAATATACTCGTTGGTAAGTGAAACCGCGTTCAGGGCTTCATAAAAATACTCTCCGTGTGAATCGGGCTCAGTTTTGGTGGAGCCGGGCACGGATACGCCCTGCAAACTGATTTTACCGGAAAAAACCCGGATCAAGCTGCGAAAAAGCGCCATGAAAAGGGCCGAACCGACCCCTTTGTCACATACGTCGGCGATTACCAGACCGAGCAAATTTTCCGGCAGCATAAATGCGTCGTAAAAATCACCGGATACCTGCCGGGCGGGGTGGAAATAAACTGCGATCTCCCAGCCGGGAATCTGTGGTATTTGGCGGGGCAAAAAATCACGCTGTATTTTTTTGCCCTTTTCCATCTCCTTATCCAGGGCTTTCGAATACGCTTCAATCTCCAATTTAGCTTTTTCCAGAGATCGGTATGATTCATCCAGTTTGGAGTAAAGTCTGGCGTTTTCAAGGGCGTTGCCGATCTGGGCGGCGGTTATCTGCATTAAATTAGCGGTATCCTGGTTAAAATGCTGCGGCTGATCATGCAGCAAGGTTATAATTCCCAACAAATTCTCACCTTTGAGAATCGGCACCGCCAGAGCCGACCCGACCGTGTATGGCTGATTGGGCAGGTTCACCCAGCGGTCATCATTGCGGGTGTCGACAATTAACCCCACTTTATGATTCTGTCTGACCCAGCCGGCAAGGCCTTTGTCGAAAACCTGTCCAATTATTTTGGAACGCTGCTCCGGCGTCGGATCAACGCGGGTCAGAATACCGTCGGTAACGACACCGTCCGCATCCAGCAGAAACAAACTGCCTTTATCCGCACCGGTTAATTCCGCCGATATTTCGAGTGTTTTTTGCAGCAGTCGCGTCAGAACCCGTTCTTTGGCCGAAGATCGGGCAAAATTTACAAAATTATCCAGCAAGCCGGCTCTGGACCTGCAGGGCGGCTTTTTCGCTTCTCAACCGGGTGATTTCTTGTTTTAATTCCTTTGGATCTTTCAAAATCGCACTTCCCTCTGGATGAGTGAACAGGTGTTCGATATTTAATAGACGGATTCCTTAAACCTTCAATTTTCAATATTCACTTTTTTGGGTTTTTGCCAGAGTTTCAGTACTTTCAATAGAATCAAGGATAGCACCATGGCGCCCAGGAATACCAGAACCGTTAAAGCGATGCTCCAATCCCACCAGACCGGGGCATTTACCAGCAACAGATACGGTGCCAGCGGTATCAGCATGATCACGTTCATTACGGCGACTTCGATCACCGCCGGTGATTTGAATTCAGGATCCGCGATTCTGAGCAACAATAGCCCGCACGAAACCGTGCCGGTCACCGTACCGTATATCGCAACGGTTCTTTCAAGATTATAGTCCCACAGGCGCCGGCCAAGAAACACCACCAGCGCGGTCGTCAGGACCCCGCAGGTAATCGAAATTGCCAAAATCGGGAGGGCATAATTCCAGACGATCTGCAGCTGAATCGCCATGACTGTGGCAACGATCAGAAAATCAATCGACCAGCCGGTTATCCGGCGCTGGATCCCGGTATCGATCAGGTAGCTTACCCCGGTCTTTTTTCATCAACCATCTTGTGATAAACGCAAAAATTAACCCGAAAAAGAAGAAAAAGCCCCATAACATCGAGGCGACATCCGGATGCGAATAAGCTGCCAAAGATCCTGATAAAAGCATAGGTTACCACATAAACCAGTCCGACAAGAGCCGCCTGAAATGCCAGGGTGTCGATGTTGGCGGAATGCGTCGTTAATGCACCGGCCGGTTTGGGGTCCTGATTTCTGCCGGTGATGCCGGTTAAAAAATCCTGCGGCAATTGTCTGCGGGTCCGATCGGAAAGTCCTTTTCGAATGACCCCAGTTGACCAGGGGCACGCCCACAAAAAATGCAAAAAAATAACCGATCGTCGCGAAAGTTGCCCCGATGGTTGCCGCGTTTTCGAAGCCTAAACCTTCCCAGACTTTTCCGAATGACAGCGCCTGGCCGGGGCCTTCATTAAATCCCAGGGGCGCAAAAAAACCGAATGTCGGAAAAAGTTCGAACCCGAACGCAGCGAATAAAATGATAAACAGGCCGCCGATTATTGCCTGGAGCGGGAACACAGCGGATTGGGTGAGTGCCATCCACAGGGGTCCCTTAAATGCAATTTTATTTTGGGTTGATGCGGAATCTTGTTTACCTGTGCGGGTCAATCCGACTGAGATAAAGGATATGTTGAAGAAATGATAGGCGAATGTTTCCAGATTCGACACCGACAGCTTGATCAGATTGATATTCAGCAAAATAAGGCCCAGGATTCCTCCGATCAGACAGCTCGGTATGAGATATCGCTGAAAAACGGACACCTTGGCTCTCAGCAAAACACCGACTAACAGCATGATAGCCAAACCGCCGAAAGTCAGCATGGCTTCAAAAGGAAACGGAATCTGCATATCATTCTCCGGCACCGAATGGTTGGCTAGGTTTCCGCCATAAAGGGTCTATGTCACGAAGATTCAAATTCTAAATAAATAATATATTCCTTCTTTGGGCCTTCGTGTCTTAGTGGCATCCTCATAGAATTATAGATTGACTCCGAGGGCCAGAAAAAGGTATAAGAACTTCGACCACCATACATGAGATGGTGGGATATGACAACTCCACTTTTGCTTTGAAACTCTTCTAACAGACTTGCCGCTGATCGACTGCTGAATTTGAACTCAACCCCGGACCTGAGACCAGACAATCTAGAACCTGAATTTTGTATGAAAATTTATGAGGAGTTAGGATCGTAATAAATAAAATCAGGTTTTAAAAAAAGATGGGAGGACCGGATGTTTAACCAGATACTCGTCGCATTAAAGTTTGGGCCGGCCAGTATTCATGCACTCAAAAAAGCCCTGGAGCTTGCGCGGATAAATCAGGCCAGCCTTCACATTTTTCATGCCCTGGATTATTCTTTCCAGGACACAGCGGCAAATGATCCTGAATTTGTCGCAGTTAAAAAGCAAACCAACACCCTTTATGCCAGAGAAGTAGAGCCTCTGGTGGGCTCCCAGCCCAATGTTACGTTTAAGAGCCAGCCGGCTGATCCGGCACTTCACGTCTGCAAACTGGCCCACATGCTGCCTGCTGACCTTATTGTTCTGGGGTGTCACCAGCTATCTGAAAAAATTTCCATGGGCCGGCTGGACTATGTCGGCGTGACCATCCTGGAAAAGGCACCCTGCCCGGTGATGCTGGTACCGTATTTGGAATGACGCATGCTGGAAGTCGCTTCCAGACACTTTCATCAACCCAATAAGCACAACAAACTCAACCAACACAATCAAGGCCGCTAAAACGGCCAGAAGCTGTTGTCATGCCAGATCTGCTCCATGAGCTCTTTATCAATATCAGACAAAAAATACAGATGCTGTTTCTCCCAATCGGCCAGCCACTGGTACAGGGCCTTTTCATTGGGATCGTCGGCCTCGGCTGAACGGTTTGAATACAGTTTTATTGCGTTTTCTTCCATGGACATGGCGGCGGAGATGGCGGCCGCCTCGTAGCCGGCAGCGGACAGTTCTTTCTTTAATTCCTGGGTCAGCACTTTGGCGGTGATGTTGCCGCTGAACTCCTTATTATATTCTGCGGGCGTGAATTCATGGCGTTCCTGGTAGGCCTTGAATTGATCGGAAAGAATCCCGACATGTTTGTCCTCTTCATCCGCCATCATTTCGAAAAATTCTTTGACGGCGTTGCCGCTGGCCTGCTCGGCAACTTTGCCGTAAAACGCCTGGCCTCTTTTTTCCAGCAAAATTGCATTTTTTAAAATTTCGATGGTCTTGTCTTCGCTCATGAAAACCTCCTCAGATTCGACAGCTGGTTATTGTTAATGTTAGAAACTTAATTGTTATTTTTTTGATAAACAATCTATAGCTGGAAGGCTGGCAAGCTATGAAGCGAGCAGGCTTTTTTTACTTCCCGAGGACCACAGGTCCGCACCTCAAGGGATACGCTTCTCCCCGCAAAGGTCAGCGGGATTTCACATCTGATTCTAAAAAAAAGTAGGGTGTTCAACAAGTGCAGCGCTCATTTTAGGAGCCTCCCAGCCTTCAGGCCTCTTTTATGATTTTATCGAATAAATCCGCCAGCTGCTGTTCATACCAACTTTTCAAAAAAAATCCATCAATAAATCCATTATGGCCGCCGAAATCATGAATAGACAAATTGGTGCGTTCATTGAGTTCGAGTTGATAAAAATCTTCAACCGGTATGATCGGGTCATCTTGGGCCGTAATGATCGTGGTATCAACCGCCAGATCTTTGACGGCATCCTTCAACAGAGAATATTCTCTGAAATACTGCACCGCAGAATTGAAATCACTGTATTTTTCAAGCAGCACATCCGTTACGGCCTGAATGGTTTTTAACGCCATCACCGGCGTAAAATCATATACATCGGGAAACAGCCGCTGTTTTTTTTGCAATGACTGGCGCCATTTTTTTAGAAAATAGATACGGATTAAAGGATAATGATCCACTTTGAGGGTGGATTTGGCAGGGTCCAGGACCGGGCTGATCGCCACGACATGGGACAGGTTTTCAATCGGTTCCTGCTGCATTCGGCGTGCGATTCGCAGCGCAAAATTGCCTCCCAGGGAAAATCCAACCAGAAAAACCGGTTTTCCATCCGCTTGCAGGCATACCTGGCGCACGGCCTGGAAAACCTCTTCCAACAGTACGGCATAAAATACACCCTGGTTTAAGTGATGGCTGTCACCGTGGTCTCTGAAATTTAATCGAAAAATGTCATAACCCCTGCGGTACAGGGCATCGCCCGTGCATAAGATATAGGTGGAATCGGCACTGCCTTCCCAACCGTGCAATAATATGACCTCGCCGGCGGTCTTCTCAGCGCCTTGTGGCGAATAATGCCCCAGAAGACGGACATTATCCCGGGTGGTAAGGATAACCTGCCGGGCGGCAGCGCGCATAGAATTTTTACCCCAGGCCCGAAACGGACTGCTGGCTAAAATCGTTTGAACGTGGCCGTTGCACAAATACCATGGCGGCTTGAAAGAATTCCCCGTCAACATGATCAACTCTCTCCGCTATCCCTGTTTACCCGGGCAATCTCTTCCCCCGATTTATAGAACACCAGCTCCCACTGCCAGTTCTCTGTATCATGGCGAATGATATAGGTGGCATCATCGCTGCCCAATATTTTAAAGTAGCGATGGTCCGGCGACAGCCAGCGGTCCACAATTTCCCTGATTTCAATTTTATAGGTTGCCATCCGGATATAGCGGGGCGTTTCTTCACCCCGGTATCCGGCATAGCATTCTACCTGAATATGCATTCGGCCATAATGCCCATAATTTCACAAAGGATCAATAACAAAATACCGATTGAATACCTGAATTTTGCACCTAAATATCCGTGAACATCGTTCGAGGTAAATTTGCCATACTCCACTGCGAGCGATGATTTTTGCTAAAAATTCAGGTATCAAGTTTTTTTAAAATTAAAGGTTGTGATATACTGATTTTCATAAATGTTAAATCCATTGCCTTTGTTGGTCGTTTTCGTCCCTTGGGTAAAATATGCGATGCGACACGTTGGACCCCTTATTCTTCTGTTTAGGACAAGTTAGAGCATGTTAACCGGGAACCGTGATGGTTGAAACCACTCAACCCATATTGAACTCAGTTCGCTTCGCTAACCATTGGAATGATGGAATGTTGGAACACTGGAATAATGGGTTCTATGATAATGGGATGATGGGTTTAATGAAATCTAGAATCAATGCAAATATAATTCCAATGAGATGCAGAATTTCCGAGACGTTTAAACTCCTGCAAGCAATTATCTGTTTGGCGGCGCTTTTGCTCCTGCAAACTTCGGTCGCGGCGCAGCCGCTGACGATCAATACCGAAGAAATCGTGGTTGTCTATGAAACACCGCTTGAAAGCGCAGCCGCAGAAGTTGTCCGGATTTATCCACAACTCAAGCAAGCGTTGCAGGAATTTTTTGGCTGGAACTTAGATATCAGGCCCCAGGTGGTTTTGGCCAACCATACCCGATCTTTCCAGAATTTGACGCGCAACGAACTCTTTGTCGCTTTTGCCATACCGGAGAAGCAGCTGATCGTGATTGATTATTCCAGAATGAACACGCATCCGTTTACCCTCAGCGTCACCCTGAAGCACGAACTATGTCACCTGCTGCTGCACCGTCACATCAGCAGGCCTAACCTGCCAAAATGGCTCGATGAGGGCGTTTGCCAGTGGGTCAGTGATGGCATCGGGGAAATATTCGTCAACCAAGGCTGGTCCGGGCTCGACTCCGCTGTCATGGCCGGCCGTATCATCCCCTTGAGGCAGTTGACGGATTATTTTCCCCGGGACGGGGCCGCATTGATTCTGGCCTATGAGCAAAGCAAGAGCCTGATCAATTATGTCGACCGGCGATACGGCGATCAGGCGATCCTGGAAATACTGGATTTTTTGAAAAATGGCGCAACGCTGGAGGCCGCCCTGATGAACAGCCTGGCCCTTTCCCCGCGACAATTGGAAAAAGCGTGGCTTAGCCATCTGGAAAGCACCCCCCGCTGGCTGGTATTTCTGGCCGGTCATCTTTACGCCATCCTCTTTTTTCTGGCAGCCGTGTTGACGATGCTGGGTTTTATGCGGCATCGGAGACGGCGGAAAAGAATTTATGAAAAGTGGGAGGCGGAAGATGATTGGTAGACGGATATGAGCGGCGCCGCTGGCCGCGAGCGTCCAGTCAAATCTTAGAGGAAACTTAATGCCCGATGAGGTTTCCGTTATCTGCGGTTTGACGCGCTATATCCTGACACCTGAAACCTTCACTTAGTTTCATAGGAGGAGAATAGCGATCGGCCCGCCGCCGGATCGAATGCCGGATACTCCGTCGTTCATCAATCGATATTGCTTCATGGGCCATCCGATCTAAAGTTCAAAAAGATCGTCAACGCCGCCACTGCAATGCAAAGGCCGGCCAGAAACAACGCGCCGGCCATAAAGGTTCCGGTTGCATCCACCAGAATCCCCATAATGAACGGACCCGTGAAGCCGCCGATTTCTGCTACACAGAAAAACATACCGCCGGCCGATCCCATGTGCCGGGTTTCCACACCCGGACTGTCCATTAATATTAACAGCAGCAGCGCCATAAATGGCGCACTGATAAAACCCAGGGCAGCCAGACCCAGGTAAAGTGCGGTGCCGGATATTTTCATCACCAGAACCAGGTTGATGGTAGTCAACCCTGCGAAAACAGCGAGGATGCGTCCTCTGAAACGTGGGGGCACCACGGCCGGTATAATTAGAATGGACGGGATGCCGGCGGCGATGGTAATAGCAGCGGCCCAGCCGGCCTGGGCTGCCGACATGCCGCGGTCTTCTAATATATTCGGCAGCCAGCTCGAAAAACCGTGGCTGATGGCAAACGACAATGGGCCCATGACCAGCAAAATCCTGACATTTCTAATTTTAATGAGGCTGGTAAATACGGCTGGTATCCGCGAACGTTCCGCCTGTTCGCCGAACCCGTCGCCTCGGGCCAGCAGGAGCCATTGCAATGCGATTGAAAAAGTCGTCACGCCATACACCACAAAGGCCAGCCGCCAGTTGTTGCCGATCAGGGGCATGACCAGACTGTTGGTCAAGGCCAGGGCTATCAATCCACCCGTCCAGTTGCCGGTCGTGTAAATACCCATGGCTGTCCCGCGGCTTCGCCCGTGGAACCAGGCAGAAATTGTTTTGGGACCACCGATGGATATCATCGGACCACCCAGGCCAAACAGCGCCACTGCAGTCAACATGGATATAAATCCGTCGGAAAAATAGCGCAACGACGCCGACAGACCGATGACCAGCACGCCGGCAAAAATGGATTTGCGAACCCCCCATCGATCCAGGATTGCCCCGGCCACCAGGGCCGCAAAAATATAAGTCAACTGCCACGACCCCAGGATGAGGCCCATCTGGGAGTATGAGAGCTTAAGGTCTGCCAGGATCGGTGTGACGAGCGGAAATATTGAGCGGGACACGAGCCCAAATGTGATGTAAAGCAGCCACAGCAGGGCAAGCATCACCCAGCGATATGGTTTCATAGGTTCAAGGTTCATAGGTTCAGGGGTTCAAGGTTCAAAGGTTCAGGAGTTCCGGATAATAGGTTAAAGGTGTAAGGTTTAAGGTTAATGGTTCAAGGTTAGGCTTTGTAACTAGCGCGGAGAGTCCAGGACTAGATTAACTCCCATAGTAGAACTCTGCATTTTTGAAGTTATACGCATCGATCCCATGAAGGCCGGTAATTGAAGCGAAGCTTTAACCTTTGACCCTGGCGGCGTGAACCTCTGAACCTTGAACCTCTGAACCTCTTCTCTCCAAAAATTCCCGCCCATATTGCCGGCTGTATTCAAAAAAATGGTCAATTCGATCTTCGGTTGAATCAAATGGTATTTCGCAACCGGATGATAGAATATAGCCGCTTTCGGCGGCAGCCGTTTCAATGCATTGACGAACAGCGGCTTCCATTTCCTGGCGGGATGCACTGCTGAAATGGGTGGTCGGTACATTGCCCATGATGACCAGTTTGTTGCCCGCCAATTGGGATAATTTTTGCAGCGATGAACCGGCATCGAGGCTAAGAAGAAAAATACCGGTTTCGAGAATGTCTTCCATGATCGGATCGATTTTACCGCAGATGTGAAGCGACATAAATCGTTGCTTTAATCGAAAATAGCTGCAAAGCTCCTGGTGATAAGGCTTGATAAATTCCTGATATATGTGCGGCGAAATGAGACTGCAGGACGCGCCCGCCTCCCCCAGGGATGGCGAGAATCCGGCTTCAATCAAGGCGTCACCCATTTCACGCGCGACTGCGGTGGCAAATTTCATCAGCTCATGCACAAATTTTGGGTCCTCAATGGTATCCATCAGCAGGGCTTCGGCACCCCTGAGATGCATGGCAATGTTCCACGGGCCCGAATGCCCCAAACCCACGGCGGTCGTCTCGCGCACCTGATCCGATACCCGCTGGCAAACTTCGATGAAATAGGGAATCCGCCCATCTTTTTGAGGGTCTGGTACTTTCAGCCGCGCCAGTTGGGCTTTTTCGTCAAGCAAGGCCCGCTTCGGATGTGAAATGCGGTCTTCGGGGAATTCCAATTCACAGCCCACGGCTTCTGCTTCAAGGTAGATATCATTGTAGACCACCAGGCTGTCGGGCTTGAATCGATCGTGAAAAGCCAGGTGCGCTTCGGCACTTTTGCGTGCATCGGTCAATATTTCCCTGACACTGTATCGGGTTAAACGGGAACAGTAAGGGCCGATCAACACCGTTGTCGGAATCCGGTCCAAATGTTTTCTTCTCAAAGCCGACATCATGTATTGCCTTCCGGTGGTTTGGTTCATTGGGTTTCTCCTTTCAAGTTTATTCAACCTTAAAAAACGACTCGTCAAACTCCGGCTTGCCTTCATATCGTTTTAAAAATTTACCCGGCATCAAATCCATATTCTCAAAGATAGACGGGTCCACATCGATGCCAGCTTTGTGCAGGGCTTCACTTACTTTTTCGGGCTTCGGCGGGCAACCTTTGATGGCGATCATTTCCTGGATGTCCGGATTATCCTTGTGCGCCTGGTACATACATTTACCAAACAAAATGGTTTTCCGTTTGCCGGCGACAGGTTTCATTACCTTGCCGCTCAAAACCTCCACCTCGTTCCAGGGTTCTCCTTTCCATGCTTTGGCAACAGCTGCCAGAACGGTACTCGTCATCCCCGAACAATAGGTGCACAGGCTGAGGTCGTATTTGTAATAGGATAGCCCCTGGATGCCCATTTGATCCATGGGCAGCGGCAGGGTCTTGTCTTTATTGTACACAAATTCATATCCGTGAGGTTTAGTCACGGATTCAACAGATTCGCCTGCAATTTCAATGTCGGACAAATCGAGCGGGCGCCGTCGCTTGTGGGCGGCATGCGCCAGATGGGGCACTGCCGCCGGTTCAAAGCCCAGGATTTTGGCACCGACCATGTCGGCTGATAGAATATCAGCCGATGCGACCAGCAGGTTGCTGCGATGCATCTGTCCGTCGATGCCGGGCCCCCGTTCGGCAGTGTAAATTCCGTCGAGCAAGGTGAAGATGGGCGGCATTTTATCCGCCAGTCGTGATACCCAGAAATGCAGATCTTTTGCGGGATGGGTATTGTGGCATTTTTTGCGGGAGGCGATATCGATCATGCCTTTCAGGTTTTTAATCCCCAGGCTGACCATGGTCATGGAGTGAGTTTTCAAAACGGGAAGGTCCACGACAAAATCGGAATTTAAGATATCGGTGTTGAATTTAACTGCCACATCATCACCCAGGTCGATCTTTTCGAAAGGCCGCTGCCAGATATTGATATGCTTGACGCCGTATCGTTTTGTCAGTTTTTTATAGCCCAGGGTTTCGAAGGCATGCAGCTGGGTTTCCATATCCTTGGGGTCCCTCAGGACGGTTCCCTCGCCAATGCTGATGCCATCGATTCCCCGCTCTTTGAGCAAAACGACCATGTCTTCCACAATACGGGAAGTCGTTATCACACCGTACTTGGGAAAGTTGGTGGCTTTGGTCCAGAAAACGATATTGGGTTTGATAAAGACCCTGGCATGGGCCGGCAGATGATCAAGCCCTTGAGAAAGGTCAACTGCTTTTCTGACCGAGTCGAGGGGTTTTTCGTACTTAACGATAGATACTAACTTTTTTTTCATAATCCTCTGGCCTCCTTGGGTGGTAGATAGTACACCGACGGTTCGGTTTCTTCCTCAGGCTTTAGAGTATACTCATTCCCGGCACTCAGGGCTTTGGACACATTGCTTTCAGATTCATTCATATCGCCAAAAATTATTGCCTGTCCTTCACAGCAGATCACACAGAAGGGCTCCAGCCCTTGCTCGATGCGATGTTTGCAAAAATTACATTTTTCGGCTTTATCCTTGTCACCATTGAATGCAATAGCGCCATAAGGGCAGACATCGAGGCATGCCCGACACCCGTCACAGGTCGCTTCATCCAGAATCACAACGCCATTGTCTTTTTTGGTAATCGCTTCCAGCGGACACGCATCCGCACAAGGGGGGTGTTCGCAATGGTTGCACAGGGCCGGCAGAAAAATCATTTTCAGATTCGGAAATATCCCCGCCGGTGTATCCTTCCGGGGGGCATTCAGGGTAGATACGCGGATATACCCCTGCACCCCGTGGTTTTCATTTCTGCAGGCCACCGTGCAGGCCTCACAGCCAATGCACCGTTCCTGATCGATGACCATGACGTAGTGTTTATTCACGATTAAATCCCCATTGCCGATATTTTGTATACTTACCCGGATACACCGGGGAAATGCCTAAATTGCCTAAAATGCGCTAAAATGCCCAAAATTATGGTGTCGCTGCGCTCCGTCATATGATAGGTTACAGGTGTCAGGGAGTTGAAGTGCTATATCCTGAAATCTTCAGTTTCTGATAGCATGTTGTCAGTAAGGTTGTCCCTAAAACAAAAACAAAGCTTTCTCTTTTTTAAACCGATATCTCGAATTTCAATTCAGTCCTTCACGGCATGCGCTATGCCCTCTGCGCTCTGCCGTTTTCCGACTTCCCGCCGGGGTTTAGGCGCAGGCCCCTATGGGCCGGAGGCCGCATTCCGCCTTCCGAATTCAGAGTTCTCCCACCTTCTCAGCTTCCCATCTTCTTTTTCTTCCGCTTTCACGACTTCCACCGCCACATCATTCATATGCATATTGGGTTCATAAACCTTTGCCTGGACCGGATTGATCACATCATGGGTCAGATGATTCACACTGCCTTCCTTGAATTGATCAATCCACCAGCCCTGGGTAATGTTAATCACACCGGAACCAACGCCTTCGGTTAATCTGGCCTTGAGAGTGGTGCGAGCGCGATCATTGAAGACCGTCACCAAATCATGGTCGGCTATATTGCGGGCGGCGGCGTCCCGGGGATTGATCTCCACCAATGGTTCCGGGTTTAGTTCCAGCAAAGCGGCAACATTGGCGAACATGGAATGCGTTCGGAAACGGCTGTGGCCCTGAATAAACGCCAGCGGATATTTATGGCTGCCGGGTTTTAGGGGCGCTTCCAGCGGTTCAAGAAAGACGGGCAGCGCCTGGCCCTGCTCGATCAAATTCTCGGAATACAATTCAATTTTGCCCGAGGCTGTTGAAAAGGGGATATCAAATTCCTGATCCATCGGCGGGATAAACGTCAACGGCATGGCCTGCTCCTTCAACTTTTCCCGGGTAATCCCCTTGATGGAATCGTTGCCGGAATTAAGAATCAGATCGATAAAGGCGTCCTGACCACCTTCGAAATATTCTTTGAAATCCAGACGCTCGGCCAGTCCGGCGGCAATATCCACGTCCGATCTGGATTCATAAAGCGGCTCGATGACTTTTTGCTGCAGCTGGACATAGGGATAGGGGTGCGGGATCAGGTCTGAAAATTCCAGGTAACTGCAAACCGGTAAGAGAATATCGGCATAGCGTGCCGTGGGCGTCATGAACAATTCTGTATCGACAATCAATTCCAGCTGCGGAAACAGTTCTGCGGCTATTTTTTTGCTGTTGGCACACTGGTTTAAAAAGTTGATAAACGAAAACCAAATGGCCTTTACCGGAAAGGGCTTGCCCTTGATCACGGCATCGTAAAGCTGCAGTATTCCGAGGCGCGTATAGGACGGCGCTTGCGGTCTGGCCTTCAAAAACGGGTTCCAATTCAGCACGGCCGGCAGATACCCGCCCCTGAATGTGGCCGTGACGTTTCCGGTCAGGGCCGCCACGGTGCCAAGCCCCCTGAGTGAAATGTCGCCATGAAAAGTCCGGGTAAATCCCATATGGGTGACAAAAATTACGGACTTTGAATTCCCGATTCTCTCGGCCAATCTGGTGACCAGGTTCGCTTCAATACCGGTAATTTCCGCGGTATGTTTCGGATCATACTCCCGGGCCAGATTTTTGAGCAGCTGCAATGACGGTTGGCAGGCAATTCCATTGGCTGTGAAGGCGCCGGCCAGAGCCGGCCGGATATCGGCTGCATGGCGTGTTTTAGGCGCAGCGGTTATCTCATCCCAGACGATGTATTCATTTTCCTCCGGCAGCCCGATATCCCGGCCGTGCAGAAATTGACCGTTGTCGTCACGCACCAGATATGGCCCCACCGTATGGCGCAAAATGAATGCCTCATCCTGCAGCCCTTTTTCGAATATGACATTCATCAGACCCAGGGCCAGCGCCGCGTCGGTTCCGGGTTTGATTCCGACATACTGGTCTGCTTTGGATGCCGTGACCGTGAAGCGCGGATCGATCACGACCAGGCGGGCGCCGCGGGCCTTGGCATCCATGATTGGCCGCATCAGGTTCAGGGGTTGGGATTCACCGGGGTTGGCCCCCCAGACGACAACCAGATCGGGGTCCGGCGAACCGGACCAAAGCTGGCCGAACAGCAAACCATAGGGAAATTGAGTACCGAAAAGTACCCGGCTGCCGCAGGGCAGACCGGCATCGCCGTATCCCCAGGCGCTGACGCGGGTCGAGCGGGTCAGACTGGCCAGACGCAGGTAGGCGCCGAATTTGGTGGTTCCGGCCCCGGGACCTCCGAGGACCCAGGCAATAGCCGGCCAACCATGATCGGCTGCAATTTTTTTGAACTTGCCGGCAATGAAATCCAGGGCGTCATCCCAGGAGATGCGCTCGAATTTCCCCGCGCCGCGTTCCCCGATTCGTTGCATGGGATATTTTAAGCGATCCGGGTGATAGGTAATATCCAGGCTTAAAAGTCCGCGTAGGCAGATGCGGCGCTTTTTCGGATCCGGAAATTCGGCCGGCTCGACCTTCACCACCCGCTCCCCTTGAACATGGGCAATTATACCGCAGGCATCGATTCCGCAGTGCGCCGGGCAAACGGTTCTTATGCGACGGATTTTTTCTGCTCTCATAATACCTACCTGTTAATAAACTTGCGCTATTTAGGTATCTTACAATTTGGAAGCCGGAATGCGGCCTCCGGCCCACAGGGGCCTGCGCCTACGCCCCGGCGGGAAGTGGGAAAAAGGATTGTGTCCATCTTCTGTTCTTTTGCTTATACCCATGAACTAAAATACTGCATGGTGGCATTGGGTACCACGGCGGCCCGGGTGCCGGGGCCAAACCTGCCACTGAGCGCCGCCATGGTCTGATCCCAATTTTTGGTCCAGGTGATGACCTCCGGGTTAGCCAACCAGTCGCCGAAGGTTTTATCCAAATACGGAGCCATGATAATAATGTTGACACTTGGCGGGATGGCTCTTACCGGATACTGCCGGCCGCCGTATTTTTTTCCAAATCTTCCGAGCAGATAATGGACGACCTGGCCTTCGGGTGAGTTGGCGATCACTACCACGGTGCCGGTCAAATTCTTCAGCGCGAAAACACCAAGACGAATGGATATGGTCATCTCATTGGCCTTGGCGAAGGCATTGGCGATCACCAACTCTTTGTTACAGGGGATGGGGTCAGTGTCATAGATTACCTTTGCCAGTTCAACGGCTTTTGCATACACCCCAAACAATTCTCCGGCAAACATGTCTGTCGTAGCCCCACGATCATTAACCAGAGCACTCACCGCGAAGTCCAGTCCAACCATGCCGGCGGCCTCGTCGATTTCCCGGCGCAGGATATTGTTTTCGTGTTTGCCGAGCCCTGTGGTTTCAGAGGCCAGGGCTTCGACCTGCAGGTGATAGTGGGCGATGCTGTCCATATGGGCCACACCGGGCAGTAGCATTTTGCCGCCTCCGGAAAATCCGACCTGGGCATGGGCCGTGACGCAGCCAATGGCAATTTTTAAGTCCGATTCCATAACTTCCCGGTTGATCATCAGCTTGGTTCCACGGGAAGTGGTTCCCAATTCAATGCAGTTTTCATAGATATTATGGTTGAATACCCGGAAGCGTTGCGGGATATCATCTCCCAATTTTTTGCGAAACTCGTTCATCGTCAAGGCACCATGGGTACCCAATGCGCAAACAAAGGTGATATTTTCTTCCCGGATTCCGCCCGCCAGGAGCTCTGCAAGAATGATCGGGGCGATTTGATAAGTTCGGGTGGGGCGGGTCATATCGTCGAATATGATGACGGCACTTCGTTTGCCCCCGGCAAGATCTTTTAATCGTTGCGTATTGACCGGATTTAAGATGGCATCTCTTAAATCCTCTTGTGTCAGCGGCTTGCGCCCGGCGCCGCGCATGGGGCAGTATTCAACGTCCCAATCGTCAGGCAATTCAATTTCAGCGGTGGTGTTTCCGTACCACATCAGCTGTGGAAGACAAAATTTCATAGGGTATCCTATCTTTTAACCGGGTTGAGCAGTTCAGGGTTCAACGTTCCTGGATTATTTTTGCCGACATCTCACCTTCTTTTTTTCCCACTTCCGCATTCCGACTTCCCACTTCAGAAACTTCCCACTTCCTATCACTCCGACTTGCAAATTCGAACCTTCTTTAATCCGACATCTGTCTTCAAATGGCTGACACCTGAAACCTGACACCTGAAACCTCAAAATCTATATTTCCCATCCAGTATATTTTGATAAATTTCTCCGCTTAACGTCTGATATGCCGATTCTCCCGGCAGCAATACATAAAGCGGGTCGTCTATCCGGCCCGGATCGAAGCCATCTTTTTTCAATTCCACCTTTTTGATTTTATGGGTCGGCGTGTATGCCAGGTTTTTGTTTAGGCGCAAAAATTTGGGAACCGCATAAGCGGGTAGGGTACTTTGAAAATGGCCGCATAACGCTTTTAGATCGAACACCTCAAGATTGCACTCCGGAATAATCGCAATCATGCCTGCCCGCCCGTCGCCGCCGGGCATTTTTACGCCGTATACCGTTGATAAGGAAACTTGGGACAGGGTATTTGCTACTGCCTCGACTTCGGTCGTCGACACATTTTCGCCTTTCCAGCGAAAAGTGTCGCCGGTGCGGTCTACGAATTGAACGTGGCCGTATCCGATATCGCGCATGAGGTCGCCGGTATTAAACCAAGAATCTCCGATGGTAAATACGTCGTGTAAAATTTTCGACTCTGTCGCTTCCTTGCTGGTATAGCCGACAAATGGATTGGTTTCCGATATTTCTCCTAAGAGCAAACCGGTTTGGCCAACTTCAACCCGTTGCATGAACCCGTTTTTATCTCTATTTGCCGTGTCCTCATCAACATCGTACTTTACGATAGCATAGGGCAGCCTGCATTGTCCCACCGTGCAGTCAAGATTGAGAATGTTGACAAAATAAAGATTGGATTCGGCCGCCCCGTATATTTCGTATACTTTGGCGATGCCAAAACGATTCTTGAAGGCCTGCCAGATATCCGGACGCAGGCCGTTGCCGATGATTTTTGTCACCGGATTGTCACGGTCATCGGGGCGGGGCAGCTGGTTCATCAGGTAGCGACATAATTCGCCGATGTAGCACCAGGATGTGGCATTGTATTTTTTGACATCACTCCAAAAGTTGCTGACGCTGAATTTGCGGCGAATGGCAACCGCTGATCCATTGGCAAAAACAGTCGGCCAGCTCAATGCCAGGGCATTGGTGTGAAAAAAAGGCAGCGGAACATACATGGTATCATTGGGTGTCATGTTTAAAACAATCTTGCCATTGAAATATTTGCATCTGACAAGCCGGCCATGGGTGATGACCGCCGCCTTGGGCATGCCGCCGGTGGTGCCGGAGGTAAACACATAAGCGATGGTATCTGCCGGCTTGACTCCGGCCGTGGTCGCCGGGTTCGACACCGCTGAGTTTTCGGCGGCTTCGCTGAAATCAATAAATCCAGCAGGAGCCGGCTTTTGCCCCCTGTCCGCTATAAAATATAGCGCTTGATCCGGCCCCAATGCCAGATCACTTTTTACTTCTTCAAAGGCATCGATGACCTCTTCTCCGATAATGGATATCTTGGCCGGGTGTAATAGCAGGCAATGCCTCAAGGAGTCCTGGCGCAGGTTGGTGTTGATCATGGAATTAATGGCACCGATTTTTGCCATGGCGCTGTAGACAATTAACAGCTCCGGACGGTTTTCCAGGAAGACACAGGCCACATCCCCTTTTTTCAGTCCTTGGGAGATAAAGTAATTGGCGCAGCGATTCACAGCCTCGTTGTATCCGCGCCAACTCAACTGCGCTTCGGCGGACTTGACAGCAGGCCTGTTCGGAAATTTAGCCGCATTTTCTTCCAGCATGCTTCCCCAGGATTCCCGGTTTTCAATTCCGACATTGGCAATCTGCTTTTGGGTTCGCAGAAGGGTCGGCAGCCGCCCGGCTACTCTCAACCAGCCTTTTAAATAGTCGGCCAAAGAAATTAAGCCTTCATGTTTTGATGGGGAATCCTCTGCCATTTCTTATGTCTCCAGCTTCCGACTTCCAATGAGTCCGTGTCCGATTGCATCTAATCTTGAAAATGCTCCTTCTGCATTTCAACCGTCAATGGATCAACATCCATCAGCCGTTTTGCCAATCCCAGAGTTTTGGGAAGCTCATAGGCGAAAAAATATCGCAGGGTGAACATTTTACCATCATAAAAGTTCAGATCTTTTTTCTTAGCCCCGCTGATCAAAGCTTTCTGAACCGCTAGGCCCTGCAGCAGCCACTGCCAGGCGATGGTAATAATACCAAAGAATTCAAGATAAAGCGTCGCATCGGACAAAAAGACTTCCGGCCCGTCCTTCCCGGTAATCGATATGAGATGCTTGGTGACTTCCAGCAGTGTCGTCAGCGAATCGTTAAGCTCGCTGGCGAATTTTTCAAGCGTCTCGATCTTCCTGGCAGCGGCGATGGCATCACGCACTTCGTTGATGTACAGCAGGAAGGCCTGGCCGTCATTCATGATGACTTTTCGGCCCAGCAGATCCATGCCCTGGATACCGGTGGTGCCTTCATGGATGGGATGAATCCGGCAGTCCCGGTAATATTGTTCCAGCGGGTAGTCATCGCAATAGCCGGAACCGCCCAGGCATTGCAAACCCTGGCTGATGGCTTGAATCCCCATTTCGGAGGGATAGCTTTTGGCAACCGGTGTTAAAATTTCCAGCAGGAGATGATTTTTTTCTTTAGCCTCGCCTTCCAGTACTTTCTGGAAATCAACAAGCTTGCTGCATTGCATCAAGCAGGGATTGGGCACCCTCAATGACGGCCCGCTGAAACAGCAGCATGCGTTTGACATCGGCATGTTCAATGATGGCAACCGGCGGCAGGTTGGGATCTTTCTGGGACAATTTGCGTCCTTGGAGACGGCTTTTCGAATAATCCAAGGATGCATAATAGGCGGCCGTGGCCATGGCGGCCGCTCCCATGCCGACACCGATGCGGGCCTCGTTCATCATTTGAAACATATAGCGCAGCCCGTTGTGCGGTTCTCCGACCAGCCAGCCGCGGCAATCATTTTTATCGCCGATACTCAGCTGCACAATCGGGCATCCGCGATAGCCGAGCTTGTGATAGACGCCGGACGCAACCACATCATTGGAAACGAGGTTTCCATTGTCATCGATACGTTTTTTGGGCACCAGAAAGAGGGAAATTCCTTTGACGCCGGCCGGAGCCCCCTCGATTTTAGCCAACATCAGATGCACAACATTCTCAACGGCGTCGTGATCACCGGCGGATATGAATATTTTCTGACCCTTGATGTGATAGTAGCCTTCAGCGGTCGGCTCGGCTATGGTGGTGATATCCGCCAGCGAAGAGCCGGCTTCCGGTTCCGTCAAGGCCATCGTGCCTTGCCAGTCACCGGCGCGCATCCTGGGAACGTAGGTAGCGTATAAATTTTTATCGCCGAATGATTCTATCAGGTGGGATGCACCAAAAGTGAGGCCGGGGTAGGCATTGGCAGAATAGTTGGCGGCGGCAAAGATAAATTCACAAATGTCGGCTACCATGCTTGGCAGCTGTTCTCCGTCCTGATCAAAGGGGACCCGGCTGGAAATCCAGCCGCCTTCACCGAATTCCTTCATGATGGTTTTGACGGACGGATGGACCTTGACTTCCCCGTTAACCAATTCGGGCTGATTGCGGTCCATTTCCTCAAAAATGGGAAACAACAGATCTTGGCCCAGTTTGACGGCTGCCTTCAGGACCATATCGAACATCTTGCGATTGTGTTCGCGGTAGTATTCGTATTTCGTCAAAGATTCAACATCGAAAACTTCGTAAAGAAGAAATTTTATATTGCGTTCGCTTACAAACTTGGTTGCCACGGGTACCTCCAGTGATGCTATAATGAGTCAATCATACTTTTTGGTTTAGTTGAAATAGTTCAGTATGTTGTATGAACAAGTGGAGTGTTGGAGTGCTGGAGTATTGGAGTGTTGATAAAAAATGGCAGGGTCAGATAGAGGCCAATTTCATTCGATTACAATACTCCATTACTCCAATACTACATTACTCCGCTCCGCTTAAACACTGAAATCATAACTTTAGTAATATAGTAAGCCAGCCCGCTCTACTTCTTCCCATAATCATACCACCCCTTGCCGGTTTTCTGGCCATATTCGCCCTTACAGTACTTTTCAACCACGCTCGGGCTGGGCAGGTGCCGCACGTCTCCGGTTTCGCGGAAGGCCTCCATTCCCATGATGTAAGTCAGATCGATGCCGGTCAGGTCCATCAGGCGAAAGGTCCCCATGGGATGTCCCGCACCGAAAACCTGGGCCTTGTCAATGTCTTCCATGCTGGCGACCCCCATCTCCAGCAGCCAGAGGGCTTCCCGGGTAATAGCGCCGAAAATGCGGTTAAGCAGGAATCCGTCGACTTCCTTTTTCAGGTGGACCGGCACCTTCTCGAGCTTTTGGCAAAGTGCCATGGAAATTTCTCGGGTTTCGTCGGATACATGCGATCCCTGCACCACTTCCACGAGCTTCATCACGAGCGCCGGGTTGAAAAAATGAACATTGAGAACCTTCTCCGGACGTTGGGTGGCATCGGCAATTTTGGAGCTGATGATGGCCGAGCTGTTGGAAGCCAGAATTGCATGCGGTGGGGCTATTTTGTCCAAATCGGCAAATATTTTGCGTTTCAGGTCCAGGACCTCCAGAACCGCTTCGATGACATAATCGGCATCTTTGACCGCCGCTTCCATGCTGGCGGTAAAGGTAATCCGGTCCCGGGCGGCCTGGGCCTGCTCTTCCGTCAAGCGGCCTTTTTTAACGCGACCGGGAAGATACGAGTCGGCAAACGCTTCTGCTTTTTTGAGGATGTCTTCATTGATGTCGGTACAGGTGGTCGTGTAACCGTGAATCGCACACAGCAGGGAAATTTGATGCCCCATGTTGCCGGCACCGATTACGGCAATTTTTTTAACGTCATCGATGTTCATGTCTTTGTTCCTTTCTCGTGTGTTTGGTGGTTAATCTCATAAAGGGGTTCAGGGATTTAGGAATTGGTGGAGTTCTATCCCTTTTAAATTCTTGATTTAATCCTTTAATCCCTACAATACCCCAATTCTTCAATTCCTCAATAACTTAATTCTATTCAACCGAGCCGCCCCAGTGCGGGCTGCGTGCCTTCGTGTTTTGGTGGCTAAACTTATGCGGTTGTTAATTGTGTTCAAAGTCCGCTCATTCAACCACAGCCACAGCATTGCTCAACACGACCTTATTTTCTGTCCTAGCCTGGACGATGTATCCGCTGTCGGTTTTCCAGCCTTCGGTGGTCAACCTATCGCCGGGATAAACTGAGCTGGAAAACCGGGCCTTAAATTCCTTCAAGCGGTTGACATCGCCATCCAATGGTCCATTGACCAGGGATCTTGTGGCGATTCCATAGGTGCATAGGCCATGGAGGATCGGCCGCTCAAAGCCGCCTCGTTTAGCCGCGGCCGGATCCAGATGCAAGGGATTGAGATCGCCGCTCAACCGGTAAAGGGCTGCCTGATTTTCAGCTACCTTGCAAGTGAAGCTGAAGTCCGGTTGGACCCCTTCAGGGGGTATTATGGGCTCTGCCTTGGGCCCGGGGTCACCTCCAAAACCGCCGGCACCTAAATAGAAAATGGCCCAATGAGCATCATATATATGAGTGCCGTCTTCGGCTTCACCGGTGATTTTGGCCTGAAAGACGGCACCCTTGCCTTTATCGAAAATGTCGGTAATCACCCCGGACTGTATCAATTTGCCCTCCGGTGCGATCGGGTGGTAAAGGCGGATGGTCTGTTCACCATGCAGCATGAGCGACCATTCGATATCGTCGCCGCACTTGGGAAATGCCCGCATGGCCGGCACGACACAAAAGCTGGGCAGGACTTTGAGTCCACCGGGTGCCTTTTCATAAACCAGCGACAAATCTGCGGCCGTCGCGCCGACACCCAGCGCATACAGCACAATGTCGCGCCAGGTGTATTCAAACACGACCGGTTCTGTTTTCTTGCCAATGACGCTTAAATCGACGGTCGGCATAATTTACCTCACACTTCAATTGCTTAATAAGTTTACGATTTTTGCAATTAATCAAAATTCCAAATTACAAATCACAAATTTCAAACAAATCACAATAACCAAATTCAAAGCACCAAACCGGTTTCGGTCATTCGATATTGGGCTTTGAGATTTATTTGTTATTTGGTGCTTGAGGTTTGAAATTTCTTAATATCTCAAATTCCGTTTATCTGCTTGAATTACGCGCTCGATCT
The DNA here is from genome assembly GCA_963710795.1 of uncultured delta proteobacterium. Taxonomy (GTDB): domain Bacteria; phylum Desulfobacterota; class Desulfobacteria; order Desulfobacterales; family JAFDCJ01; genus JAFDCJ01. The sequence goes on along the minus strand of CAVQBT010000062.1, from coordinate 97,015 downwards.
AATCTGGTAACAGTTTCGGTTTTATAACAACGGCCGGTTTCGTTCGTTTTGAATATTTGAAATCGACGGCTTCTTTATTCGTGCCGTATTTTTTTTCCAGGTCGGCCAACGGTCCGGCATCCAGGGCGCGGACGGGACAGGCTTCGATGCAGTCCGGCAGCTTGCCGTCCAGGTGTCGATCCAGGCAAAAATTGCATTTGCGCATTTTAGCGCCGTCTTGCGGCCCGAACTGCGGTGCGTCATAGGGGCAGGCCTTCAGGCATTTGACATCGCACTTTGTGTTACCCAGGCAGGCATCACTGTCCACCAGCACGATGCCGTCTTCGTCGCGCTTGGTTATGGCATCAACCGGGCAGGCCGCGGCACACACCGGGTCGGCACAGTGCCAGCAGGGCGCTATCATATAACTCACAAACGGTTTGGGGAATTTGCCTTTTTCCGTGTACTGAACCCGCATCCAGTTTTCAGGGCCGGCCGGGATGTCGTTCCAGTCCTTGCAGGCCACCCGACAGGCGCTGCAGCCGGTGCATCTTGTCTGATCGAAGTAAAATCCTATTTGCATTTATTATACTCCTTCCATTCTAAAATTCGGCGATATTCTATTCAATGTATCTGCTAAGCTGCTCGTAGAAATGACTAAAATTGTAAAATGACTAAAGTGCCTAAAGTTGAGGTATTCTGTCGATTTTTAATAAATGGAAAGTTAAGGTCAAACTTAAATCGCCTGACTTCCTGACTATAATGCTACCCGCATCAATCATTCCTCAATATGACGGAGCGAAGCGACACCATAATTTTAGGCATTTAAAATTTTAGATCATTTTAGTCATTTTTTCGTTTTTGCAGGTTGAAAGCTAATCAACCTATGGATTCATGAGCTTGCAAATAATAATCTTTTGCAGCTTATATCTTCTCAACTTCCACAAGACTCGTATTCAACACCGCGGCGCCGCCGCCGGAGTAGGCGTCATTGGTCAGCGTATTGGCGCAGGCGCCCCGGTCGATTCCGTCTTGGTCCGGTGCGTACCAGGCCCCCTCGAAGATGCAGACCACGCCGGGGATGATTCTTTCCGTCACCCAGGCGGTGATGGCGACCTTGCCGCGGTCATTGAAAACAAAAATTTCGTCCCCGTTTTTAATGTTCCGCGGGCCGGCGTCAATCGGATTGATCCAGGCGCGGTGCGGTTCCACCTCCCTGAGCCATTCAACCTCGTATAACTCTGAATGAACCCGGTTTTTAGGATGCGGCGTTATCAGCTGCAGCGGGTATTTGGCAGTTAACGGATCGAAACGATCTTCGGCGGTGCCCAGGTATTTGGGGATGGGCGGCGTGTCCGCCTTATTTAAATCAGCAACCCGTTGCGAGAAAATCTCAATTCTGCCGGATGGGGTAGAGAAAGGATTGTTTTCGATATCATCGATTTGCGCTTTAAAAGCAATGATGGGTTCATCCAGTTTTACCCGGTGGATGCCGTCTTGCTTGAATTTATCATAGTCTTTGATATGCTGCTGGTATTCCGGATTGTTGTCCACAAACATTTTCAGCCATTCTTCTTCTGTGTATGGGTTAAATCCTTCGATACCCAGTCGGTTGGCCAGTTCACTGACGATGTCGAAGTCGGATTTGCACTCGCCCAGAGGCTCCAGGGCGCGGTTCATAAAGGTGAAATAGGGTCCCGACGGCCAGGGACGGGTGAGGTCGCTGCGTTCAACTGCGCTGGTAACCGGCAGCAGCAGATCGGCGTAGCGAGCCTGGGCGGTCATGAACAATTCCTGGGCGCAAAAAAATTCAAGCTTCTGCAATGCGGCGGCGGCTTTGTTGCTGTTGCCGGTCTGGTTTAAGTAATTGTTGCACATGGACCACATCATTTTGATGTCTGCCGGATAACCGCCTTGTTTGCCTTCCAGAATGGCATCAAAAATTTTATTGATGTGGACCCGTTTGATGACGCGCATGCGAATATCAAGCGTTCCTTTAACGTTGGGTCCATCCAATTCAAACGGATTTTTACCCGGCGGAATGGCGGACATGCGAAACATATGCCCTACCGGAATCCCCATCAATCCGCCGCAGGCACTGCCGCCCGGACGACCGACATTGCCGGTCATGGCACACAGCGTGGCGGCACAGCGGTTGAACTGTTCACCCATAGCGCTGCGGGCCGGTCCCTGGCAGTCCATCAGCGCAGCGGGCTTGGCAGCGGCATACTCACGGGCCAGGCGTTCAATGACGGCAGCGTCGACCCCTGAAATTTCAGCAGCCCAGGCCGGGGTTTTTTCGACGCCGTCCTCTTGGCCGAAAACATATTCCCTGAACTGATCGAAGCCGACGGTGTATTTGTCCAAAAAGGCCTGATCGTGAAGATTGTCTTTGATCATGACATGGGCCATGGCGACAAATACGGCCGTGTCCGTTCCCGGCCGGATCGGAACCCATTCATCGGCCACCGTGGCCGCGGTGTCATGGTACCGGGGATCCACCGCAATGATCTTGGCACCGTTTTCTTTGGCCTTGATGACATGATACATGGTGTTGGTGCCGGATATCATGCGGGCCGGATCCCAGCCCCACAGGATAATGAGTTTTGAATTGAGCATGTCTTCCCGGCTGTTTCCGACCATGACGGACCCATACTGGGTTAATGAGGCCCACACGGCGCCCTCCGAGGAAATATTGCCGTAGTGGGTAACGCAACCGCCGTACTGATTCAGCAGGCGCTGGGCGGCCAGGCCGCCATTGTGCAGGCCGGCGAGATATCCCCCGCCGGTGGCCAGGAAGATGCCCTCGTTGCCGTAAGTCTCCTTGACACGGTTCAATTGCCCGGCCAGGGTGTCGAACGCTTCATCCCAGGATATGCGCTCGAATTTGCCTTCACCTCGTTTTCCGACCCGTTTTTGGGGGTACATGAGTCTGGCCGGGTGATGAACATATTGTCTGAGCGCGCGGCACCTTAAACAGGTTCTGAGCTGTTCGGGTTCTGCGGCGTCATCACCCTCGACTCGAAGAATGCGGTTGTCTTTGACATGCAGGCGCAGCGGGCAGCGCCCGCCGCAGTCAAAGGTCGATGTGGTGCGAACGATTTTTACATCGTTTTCAGTGTTGCTGGAACTTTGATTACTCATTTTTTTCTCCTAATTAATCCGCCTTTAAAGTCAGCAGATCCAGGGTTGCAGATGACTATTCGGATTCCGGAAATTTTTGCTTGAACTAAGCCCGGGCGGCTTAATTATTTTATGCTTCGCATATTATTTTTTTGCTGCATTATGCCATGCCACTGCTCGCACACAAGGAAAGTTACAATGGTGTAATTCTATCGTTTTTCCCACTTCCGCATTCCGACTTCCGACTTCAATCCTCTCTCCTCTAAACTCTTCTCCACTTATTATCCTTTTGTCGAACTTCGCCCATGGTTTCTAATCTTGCGAGATGCTTCTCGATGTGAACCAGCTCGAACCAGCGAATTAAATCCGGAAAGTCCGGGTAGGCTTTGTAGAACAGATTGCGGCCCCTGAAATCCTCCACGGATTTAGGTTGGCATAACGTTTCCAGCAGCAATCGGTCCCGGCTGTAGATTATCCGCGCCGTATTCTTCGAATCTTTCAGCCAAATTGCCGTTGAACGGACCGGCATGGCCGCTGATTGCCATTTTGGGCGCCCACCTGATTTAACTTCTCGATTGAAGTGAGAAAGTCGTCGATATCTGCAAAATCATGGCCATAAAAGGGGCCGAAAGGCGTCAAATCGATATCCCCCGAGAAGAGCAAGCCATGTTCCGGAATGAAAAACGCAATGTGCCCGGGGGTGTGTCCGGGCGTGTGGATGATTTGCAGGGTGATACCCCCCAAATCAATCCGCTCGCCATCGGTCAATCGATGAGCGACTTCAACCCCGAACATGCCGTGCGCGAAATCAAAAAGACCGGCCAGATCCAGGCCGCTTCGTTTTAAGCCCATGGCCGTGAAAAAGTATTCCCGGTCCTGCAAAAAGATTTCTTCTTTTTCATGACACCACACCGGTACTTCGGGGATTAGCTGCCGGGTCAGGCGATGATCGATATGACAGTGGCTCAGAATCAGGACATCGATTCCCGTTTCCAATGCCACAGCCATATTGTCTTCTCCCATGCCGGCATCAATCAAAACCCGCAGATCTTTGCCTTTGATATACAGGCAGGCACAATAAGGGAAGCGCGACATATTCTTGCCGTGCAGATAGTATATATTCGGCGCAATTTCAATCATAATTAATCCGCCTTGAGAAATAGCACTTGCTCGGTTGCAGGCGATTTTTAGGAAACTGAAGAAACTTGTTGACTCCGGGCGCCAGGGGATTAACTATTAAGAAGCGAACCGCAGAACCGCAGAAAATCGAATATCGAATGTCGAAGGGTGGAATCGCTTCGCTTACTCTTTTTTTAAAATAGATAGTATACATTATTTCGAAATTCGACATTCAGTATTCGATATTCGATATTTGCTTTTTCAGACCTGCGCCGGTGCTGACACCTGACACCTGTCAGCTTCCTTTTACCGTTGCAAATTCTCGATCACCGTCGCAACCCCCAGTCCGCCGCCGCAGCAGGAAGAAAAGAAACCGTAACGGCCGCCGCTGCGAATCAATTCCCGCATGGCAAACATGCCCACCCGGGAACCCGATGCGCCGTTGGGATGGCCGAAGGCGATGGCCCCGCCGTTGGGGTTCCATTTATCCATGTCTATCTTATGGGCGGTCTGCTTTTCGAGTTCGCGGACGACGGCCAGATTCTGGACGGCGAAAGCCTCATTGCACTCCATGACATCCATGTCGGCCAGAGTCAAACCGGCGCGCTTGATTGCAATCGGAACGGCGTAAGCTGGTGCGATGCCCATGATTTTGGGGTCACAACCGTAATCGGCGCCGGATAACCACTTGGCCATGGGCTGATAGCCGAGTTCGGCCGCTTTCGCGGCGCTCATCATGAGGACAAACGCCGATCCGTCATTGCGCCCGGAAGCATTACCGGCCGTGACCGTGCCGTTTTCGATAAAGACCGGCGGCAGTTTGGCCAGCCCTTCCAGCGTGGTATCATGGCGCGGATGCTCATCCACATCAAATACGATTTCAGGTGTCTTGCGGGTTTCCGGTATTGTGACCGGTACGATTTCATCTTTAAAATAACCGCTTTGCATGGCTTTTTTGGCGCGCATCTGGCTGTTGCAGGCAAACTCGTCTATTTCTTCCCGGGGAATATGGTACATCTGCTGCAGGTTCTCGGCGGTTTGTCCCATTCCGATCTGCTCATCGGCAACCGGTGAAAGCTGCGGTGCTATCGGCAGCGGCGGTATGAGTCGATAGGGCGTGGTGGCCATTGAAAATTTACAGGTGGCCTGGCTGTAGGACTCCATACCGCCGGCAATAATGATGTCGGCCTGACCGGCCAGTATCTTCCAGGCCGCATGATTGATGGAGTCGATGGCGCTGCCGCACTGCATCTCGACGTAGGAGGCCGAGGTTTCATAACCCAATCCTGAGTCCAGCGTTGCCCAGCGGGCCGGATTGCCCGAATGCGAACACCCCAGGGCGGTTCCCAGAAAAACGCTGTCGACATGCGCTTTTTCCTGGATGCCGGTTTTATCCAGCAGGCCCCGGATTCCGATACTGGCTAATTTCGAGGCAATTATATCTTTCAGGGTTCCACCCATGCGCCCGAAGGCCGTGCGCACAGCATCGACAAAAACAACTTCTGTTTGACTCATGGCAATTTTCCTCCTTGGTATAGAATCGCTTGGTTCATTTATTTCATAGGGTAATTTATCCTTTTGTTTGCGCTATTTTCAGAGCTGGATTAATTAATGAACTTGCGGCTTGTAATTAATTCAAGCAGTAGTTTCGGTTTGGTTTAACCAGCCCGGATTGCTATGCCGGTGTCTGCGAGCCGTGCAAAGCTTCGTCGATAAACGATATATGCAGCTGCAGCGCCGGTTAGATTGGCAATCGATAAACCAGCCCAGACAGCGTTCAGCCCCAGTAAACTCTTAAGCATGAAGGTCGCCGGCAACCCCATGATAAACAGGCCAAAGAGCAGGGTCAGCAATCCGACCTTCGGTTTGCCGGCACCGTTAAATCCGGCGCCGATCATTATCCGCACCCCCATTAAGGCCCAGAAAGGCGCCCGGTAAAATAGGAAGCTGGTGCCGAGGGCAATCACCCGGGCATCCCGGGTGAAGATCGTATTAATCGGTCCGGCAAACATCAGTGCGATTGTCAGCGACAGCAATCATGAATACCGAAATCAGGAACATGGCATGTTTAATGGTCGTGCGGGTTCGCTCAATATTCCCGGCGCCATAGTTTTGACCGGCAATCGTCAGGACCGCGCCGGACATCCCCAAAGCCGGCAGGATGGCAATGTTTTCGATCCGGCCCCCGATGCCGAAGGCGGCGATTGCGAGGGAACCATAGCCCGACACAAGTTTCATGAAGATCATCAGACCGATGGATGAGCTCAGGAAGGTAATGGTCGATGGTAACCCGACTCTGAGAATTTCCTTCAAAAGATGCGGTTCAAAGCGAAAGTTTTTCAATACCGGCCTGACCCGTGATTTGCCGCTGGCAAAGTATTGGATACAAAGAAATGACCCAGACGATTCTGGATATCACCAGCGCCAGAGCGGCACCTCTGACTCCCATGCGCCGGTATGGGGCCGAATCCAAAAATAAATATCGGATCCAGTACCAGGTTAACAGCGGTTTGAAAAACCAGAAATTTCATGGGGGTTTTGGTGTCGCCTTCACCCCGGATGATGCTGTTGCTGAAAGCACCGAAAAATATAAAAATGAAACCGATAAAGATGATGCGGCAGTAATCCAGCACGGAATCGAGGATATCAGGTCCGGCACCGAGCAACACAAATAAAGGTTTGGCAAAAAGTATACCGCTGACGGCGAGCAGTACGGATATGACGAGGCTGAAGACCAGTCCGTTGGCCGCTATGCGGCCGGCTTTTTTGAGGTCACCGGCGCCGAAAGCTCTGGCAATAAACGAAGCCAGACCGGCCCCGATTCCCATGGCGAAAGAAACAAAAAAGAAAATTACCGGGAACACGATGCTGAGGACAGCCAGGGCCTGCGGACTGACCATCCCGACGAATACCATATCAATGACACTGAACCCGGTCTGAAACAGCATCGCCACGACCATGGGCAGGGCGAGGCGAAGGATATGTGCCGTAAGGCCGCCGGTCAGGAGGTCATGTGTGTCGGTTTTTGACATATTTCAAATGATCTCGAGCAGATATTTAACCGTGTAACGGGCCAGAATATCATTCACCTTTTGTCTGAGGTCATCCGGGGATGCGTCGGGTACCGGTTTTATTTTAATGACCGCCAGGGCGCCATGGATTTTATCTTCCCGGACCGAGACTTGAATTGATTCCGTTAAATCGGCCAGAACGTCCAGTTCGGTCTGATACACCTGTTCAATGGACTGCCAGCGCAGGGACGGTTTGAATATTTTTCCGACCGGTGTCAGCGGGATCTGATCAACGATGTGTACCGCTTTGGGTATGGCGGCCCGCTCTCCGATTTCAGCTTTCAAATATTCCAATATTTGCGCTTCGGACAGGCCGGCATCTTCCTGGAGCTGCACATAGGCTATGGGCACCTCGCCCGCATGCGGGTCCGGGCGGCCTACCGCGGCTGCCACCTGGACCCCCGGCAGGCGGTAAAGGGGGTCCTCGATGGCCGCCGGATCGATGTTGTGGCCGCCGCGGATGATCAGCTCTTTGGTGCGGCCGGTCAGCCAGAAATAGCCGTCCGCATCCTGTCTTCCCAGATCGCCCGTGTTCAGCCAGCCTTTTCTGGGCCAGAGGCCCTGATTATGTGCGTCGTCCAGGTAACCGTTGAATACATTGGGGCCCTTTATGCAGACCGATCCGATCTCATCGGTTGCAGCCTCCCTCACATATAATCCCGCGCCATCCACGATAAAGATTTTCATTTGCATGTAGGGCAGACGCAGGCCGATGGAGCCGATTTTCTGCCGGCCGTGGTAGGGGTTGAAAGAAGAGGCGCAGGTGCCTTCCGTCAGGCCGTAGCCTTCCAATATTTTCATGCCGCTGTGCGCTTCAAAGCGTTTGAACAGCTCGACCGACAGCGGGGCGGCACCGCAGATGGCATAGCGCAGGGAGGATATGTCGGCATCGCCTTTGGGGATGTCCAGCAGCACCGAAAGGACCGTCGGAACCGCGGAAAAGGTAACGGCTTGATAGTGGTCCACGATCTTATAAAAATTTTGCATCACCGACGGATCCCGGTAGCCGCGGGGGCCCAGCAGCACCACATGGGCGCCGATGGAAAACGGCATCGAACCGGTAACCGTGGTGCCGTTGACATGAAACAGGGGCAGACCGCAGAGTGCTGCTTCACCGGTATTGAGCTCGGCGGCGGCGCCGATCATATAGGCCATGGCGGCTTCATTGAAATGATTGTGGGGCGCCAGTTTGGGGGTCCCGGTGGTGCCGCCGGTGTGATACATGGAGGCAACGTCCGCGGGTGCGATTGCGCGGTTCGAGTCCAGTTTTTCACCGTTGTAGCGGCCGATGATTTCATCGTAGCCGTATATTCCATGGCCTTCATCGCTGGGCCCCATAATCCGGATTACGGCCTTGAGATCCGGCAATTCCTTTCGAATGACTTCAACCTTTTGCCAGATGTCCGAGCCCGGGAACTCTGCCAGCGCGACCAGGACTTTGGTTCCGGCCGCCTGGCAGATTTCGACGATGGTCGCCGGCTCCAGCAGGGGGTTGATGGGGTTGACGATGCCGGCCGCCTCTCCGCCCCAGAGGATATAATGGGTGTGGGGCAGATTGGGCAATAGATAGGAGACGACGTCCCGCGGTCCGACCCCCAGATCGTGGAACAGGTTGGCCGTGTCGGTTGATATTGGCCATCAGATCGCGATAGGTCACCTGCAGCGGCTGATCATAGCTGTCGCCCGCCAGAAAAAAGCTGATGGCCGTGGCATCCGGGTTGATTGCAGCGCCCTTTTTAAGCAGGTCATAAGTATTGAAAACACCCAAGCGGTTTTCAAGCGGGATTTTTTCAAATTCTTCAATGTCACCGATATTGCGAAATTTTACTTCTCCCATAATATAACACCTCCGTTTTGATTGCGGATTGATCGGGCAGAGCGTAAAGAGAATGGAGCATAGGGCAGAGCGTGAAATACATGGAGCATAGGATATGGCGCAAAGAGCATAGAGCAACGGAGCATAGCGTAAGTAACTGAATGCACCCCAACCTCGATGGCGGGCGACTCCGGCTTTATTCGTCTTTTACGCTATACTCCATGCACTATGCTCTATGCTTTGTTCCCCACAACTCGCAGCCCGACAGCTGCCAGCTGCCTCGCATACGATAGACTATCCGAATCGGGTTGAGGCGGCTTTCGTCGAACCATAAACGCCAGTTGAAGTGGACTATTGATCCTTCTTCTCACCCGGCATCTCGTAATAGCCGTAGGGAAGAATGCTGGGGCCGGACCAAAACGGCTTGGTGTATTTACCGCCCTCGACGGTAATTCCCCAGCCGTTCACCACCAGGGCCTGTCGATAAACCCCGTAGAAATCACTGTCATTGGGCGGGGCTGCCGGAAATACACTTGGCAGCGCCGCCATGATCGCGTCGAGATCGCTAACGGTTCCCGCCTGTTGCATGGCCCGGCAAAACATGTCCAAGGAGCCATAGTGCAGGTTGGCCTCCCAGGTCGGAACATAATTATAGCGTTTGCGGTACGATTCACGCCACTGCTGTTGACGGTCCCAGGGCAGCTGTTTATACTGCTCCAAAGGAATAACGCCGATGGAACCCTCGATAGCCTCGAGTCCCACGGTATACTCCATTTCGCTTAGTTTAGCCTGATCACACATGAGAAAACTGCCTTTGTACCCGAGTTGCTGCCCCTGTTTGACAATGTTGGCGCAGACATCCGACGGCCCGCACAGAAACATAACATCCGGCTTGGCGGCGACCGACTTGGTCAGGTAGGGATAAAAGTCGGTTTGACCGTAATAATTGGCAGGCTCCCTAGCAACGACTTCGCCGCCTTTATACTTCCAGTATGTTTCGAGATCGTCCGCCCAGTCTTTTGCGTATTGGTGTGTTCCGGGAATCATTGCCATTTTCCGTTTGCCGAGAGACCAGGCTTTTTCAGCAAATCCGATGACATAGGCACGATCATTCGGCGGAATTCTGACAACCCATGGATTTTTGTTTTTTTCCACCAAGGGAATGATATGCGGGTCGGATGAATATGCAGCCAGGATAAATTTATTGCGCTGGTTGAACTTCATCAGAGCGAAAATTCCGCCGCTGTGCGGTGCAAATATGATAGGTGCTTTCTCCTTGGTGGCCATGCGCAGTCCGTTTTTCGCCGATAATTCAGGATTGTATTTGTCATCCAACGCAACAATCTCGATCCGGTAAGTCTTATCGGCAACTTTTAAACCGCCGGCTGCATTGATGTCTTCGGCATACATCTGCAGGCCTTCCAGACAGTTTTTGCCGTAGCGGGCAAATGTGATGGGGCCCGTATATCCTATGGTCAGAACCTCTTCAGCGCCGACGGGCAAGGCAGATGTGCATGCAAAACCAATGATAGCCATTATGATGAAAATGCGTGTTGTTTTCATTTTACCTCCTTTCAACCGGATAATGTAAATGATTCTTGGCGTCATAATTAATTCTGTATTCGCATTTTTATGATTGGCCCTCTTACTTAGCGTACAGAGCTAATTAGACAGAACGCTGTAAATGGATGCCCAACTTTTTAGGTCGTTATATATAAATATATAAAAACTTAATCCGTCGTGTTCCTGCAGCTAAGATTTGTGTCATCACCCCCTTTCCGTGACAATGTCGCTTAATCACGCACCCAAATAGGCGCGTTTGATGCCCTCATTTTCAAGCAGCGCCTCGCGGGTACCTTCGATAACGATTCGTCCGGCTTCCAACACATAACCGCGATGCGATATTCTCAGGGCGGCGGAAGCGTTCTGCTCGACCATCAAGATGGTCGTGCCGGCCTGATTGATAGACCGGACTGTATCCATGATGACATTAATAATTTTTGGTGCCAGACCTAGCGACGGCTCATCGAGCGCCAGAATTCGCGGCTTGGCCATGAGAGCCCGGGCGATGGACAACATTTTTTGCTCACCGCCGCTGAGCGTTGCAGCCGTCTGATAGGCACGCTCTTTGAGGATCGGAAAAATTTGCCAGATCTCTTCCAGGGTGAGTTCGACGTCCTTTTTGTGCATGCGGCGCACATAGCTTCCGAGTTTGAGATTCTTCAGTACGGTCATCTTGCCGAATAATTTTCGATCCTCAGGACTCTGGGAAATACCGAGCTTGACGATCCGATGGGGAGGCAATCCCTGAATTTCGCTTTTCTGAAAAAAAATTTTACCGCTGGACGGCTTCAATACTCCCGAAATGGTCAACAGAAGCGTTGTCTTGCCGGCGCCATTGGCCCCCAGCAGGCTGACGATCTCATTTTCCTCAACATTCAGAGAAATATTCTGAATCGCGCGGGTAAAACCCTGATGGGTCGTAACCCCTTTCAACTCAAGCAGCATAATCCTCTCCCAGATAGGCTTCGATCACTTCTTGGTTCGAGCGGATTTCCTCAGGCAGACCCGCTGCAATTTTTTTACCGTGGTTGAGTACAACAATCCGATCTGAAATATTCATGACAACCCGCATGCGATGCTCAATCAGGCACACCGTAATGTTGCGCTCCCGTATCCGGCCAATGAGCGCGACCAGACGGTCCCCTTCTTCCAGGCTCATTCCGCCGACCGGTTCGTCCAGCAGCAGCAGCACCGGTTCGGTGACAAGCGCAATGCCGATGGATAAACGCTTTTGGGCTTCTTGCGGCAGCGTACTGGCCGGCCAGCTCAACTGCGGGGTCAACCCGACAAACTCCGCGATGTCTTCGGCGCGCTGCTCTGCCGTTCGATACTCCTTCCGGCACAAGCCGGTTCTTAGAATGCTGCGAATGACACCGGATCGGGTGCGCATCCGATATCCTATCAGGAGATTGTCGCGGACCGTTTCATTGGGAAACAGGCTGGTGATCTGGAAAATTCGTGCGATCCCGCGCCGGACAATACGGTGCGGCGGCATCTGCGAGATGTCGTGTCCCTGGAAGTTGATGAGGCCTTGATCCCGCTGCTGAAACCCCGTCATCACATTGAACAGGGTGGATTTACCGGCGCCATTGGGGCCGATGATGCTGAGCGTCTCTCCGTCGGCGATCTGGAAGCTGATATCCGAAAGAGCGGCAAGTCCCCCGAAGAATTTGCTGATGCCGCTGACTTCAAGTAGTGACATACTTTTTTTCCTTTTTGCGATGCGATTGAATGTAAAAGTTAAGACGTCGCAGCCCCCAAATAATTCCGCCCGGCAGATAGATGATAAATATCAGCAAAACAATACCCATCATCAGCGTGGCATATTCGACAAAGGTCTGGAAGTATTCCATCAGAAAAGTAATGATTACTGTCCCGACAATCGGACCTGCCAGTGTGGCCATCCCTCCGATAATGACGTTGATCAGTGCGGTGAATGAAACCATAAAATTTGAGGCGTCGGGACTTATGAAACCAAGATAGCTGGCATAAAGGCACCCCCCAAGGCCGGCCAGCATGGTGCTCAGCGTGAAAGACATCACCTTGCTCTGCTGGATATTAATCCCAACCGCCTGCGCCAGTTCTTCATTTCCGCGTACGGCCAGTAACGATTTGCCGATCATCGATCGCATCAATTGATATACAATCAGCAGCGTCAGCAGCAAACCGGCCAGTGCCAGATAATAGAAAGCCGTTCGGGACTGAAAATCGATCAGGCCAAATCCGGATGGCACCGGAATGCCCATGACGCCGCGGGGACCCTCGGTAAGGCTCTCCCAGCGATCAATTACCGTTGTGACCATGATGTTGAACATCATGGTGCAGATTGCAAAATAAGCTCCGGAAGTTCGCAGGGCGACCAGACCGATGAAGAATCCGAAAATTCCCGTGATCGCGATTGCCACCGGCAAGGCGGTCCAGAAGGAAAAGTTCATTTTGATCATCAAGAGGGCATTGGCATAGGCGCCGATTCCGAAAAATGCACCCTGCGCCAGGCTAGCCTGACCGGTGAATCCGAGAATAAGGTTCAAGCTTGAAGCGAGGATTGCCCAAATCAGGCACAAGGTGAGAACCATCAAGTAGTACTCATCCCGCACAACCAGCGGTAGCAGCAGGGCGATAAGGATCCACAGAGCGGAATTTCGATATTTATACAGGAATGTTCGCAGCATGATCAGCTCTTTCCAAAAAGTCCGGTAGGTTTGAAGGCCAATATGACAATCAGGATGCCGAAAGCAAACAGCGGCTCATAGTTTGCAGATATGTAGCCGGCGCACAGGGCTTCCAGCAGTCCGAGCAGGTAGCCGCCTAAAACGGCTCCCGGTAGGCTGCCCATACCTCCGAGAATGATGATGACGAAAGCTTTCAGGTTCGGTATGTTACCCATGGTAGGGTATACCCAGCTGACCGGACCGATCAATCCCGCGGCAGCGGCAGCGAGCGCCGTGCCGATGGCAAATGTCATGGTGGCGACGCGATTGATATTGATTCCGACTAACTGAGCGCCCTGCCGGTTCTGGGCCACGGCTTCGATGGTGGCGCCGGCAGTTGTTTTTTTGATGAACAGCTGCAGCAGCAGGATCAGGACCGCAGTGCAGGCGATGACCAGAATTCGTTGCAGGGTCACCGTGATGCCGAAAAACGTCAGGAGTTGTTCATGGATTGGCGGGAACTGACGCGAAGACGGACCGAAGAGAATGTAAGCGCCGCTTTCGAGAATCATCAGCAGGCCGATGGCTGCGATAAAATAATTAATCTCAGGAGCATGACGCAGCGGGCGATAGATTAGGCGCTCTGCCAGTGCACCCAAGGCCCCCATCATAAGCATTGCACCCGCTATGGCGATCCAATAGTTGAAATGAAAAATAGACACCAGGAAAAATGTAACATAGGCTGCAAACATGTATAGGTGGCCATGGGCAAAGTTGGGGATATGCAATATCCCGTAGATTAGCGTCAAACCCAAGGCGACCAGCGAATAGACTGAACCCAACATGATCCCGTTGATTATCTGCTGCAAAAAAAGTGTCATCCAAAAAGCTCCTGCTACTCATCCACTTTGACATTCGATTGGAGCAAACTCCGGGTGAATTCCCGCACAAATTTGCGATAAACATGATAAAAAAACAAACTGATGACTTCGTGAAACTGGCTGGCCCTTTCAACGTATTCTTTTGAAGTCAATTTTTCCAGGTTGTTCTCGTAGTATTTGCTGAAAAACGTTGACCACGTATGTTTTAACAAATTCGGCTATTTGGCGAAGGTCCTCGGGATCAAAACCATCTTTGGGACCGAAACCAAGCTGATCCATATCGACCATTAATTTGCCGATGGCCAGATCATCCGGCGAATACACCACGTCCCCATTGCGGTTTTCAGGCGTGATGACATCCCATTCCTCCGCTTTGTCCAGCCATTTGGGACCCAGTCCGGTGGATTGACGGAATGCATCTCGGCCGACTACCTCCCTGGCAACCAGGCGATCTGCCGGGCGGAAAAAATCGGCTGTAAAATTGCGAGACGGCCTGATCGGAAGGAGATTGTTTGTTAAATTCTTTAACGACTTTTTTAATTTCAGGAATCGGAAGGTAATAATTGTCCCGTAGATCCTTGATCAATTGAATCTGGTCGACATAGCGTTCATTATACTCGGCTGAATTAACGCCGGATTTACGGGGCTTTCGCAGCAGTCCTTCGCGGATATAAAAATGAATGGTCTCTTTGGGAACGCCGGTTCGTTTGACCAATTCGCTAATCTTCATGGTTTCCTCGGTTGGGGTGAAGCGGGTAGCAGCGTGATAATCTCCGGTAAAGATTTGATCATCATCAATAATTCAGTTTGATTAAAAATGTCAAGCGAAAAATTAAAAAAATTTATTGACAAATTATATATAATATTATTAATAGGATTAGTGTGTAGTCAGCTACACGATATGCATGTATTGAATTGCACGTTTTATAGAAATTATTAGGCGGCTTGTGGAAATGCCTAAACTTGCAAAATGCCTTAAATGACTAAAGTTGATGTATTCTGTCGATTTTAATAAAACACACACAAGGAGTTTTACTTCATGGCACAACAAGTAGCAGACCGACGAGACCAGGATTTTGTCATCTGGGAACAGATGGCGTGTGAAGAGATTCTAAAAAATGAAAAATACCAGGATTTCAATCGCAAAACATGTGATATGATTCTGACCGAGGCCCGGGCGCTGGCGCTCAAAGAACTGTTGCCGCTGATGGCGGAAGGCGACGAGCAAGGGGTCAGGCTGGAAAACGGCACGGTAAAAGTGCCGGAAAGTTTTCATCGGGTATTTAAACTCATCTTAGACGGTGAATGGAACAATCTTGGGGTACCCGAGGAAATGGGCGGGCAGGGCGCGCCGGCATTTATCGGGGCCGCTGCCGCCGAGTATTTTTTGGGCTCCAATTGGCCCCTTTACTGCTATGCCACCATGGGCAACGGCACCGCCCACATCATCAATCTCTACGGCACACCGGAGCAAAAAGAGACATATGTCAAAAAACTCACCGCAGCCCAATGGGGCGGCACCATGCTGCTGACCGAATCCGAGGCCGGATCCGATGTCGGTGCGTTGACGACAACCGCCGTGAGAAATGACGACGGGACCTTCTCGCTGACCGGCAATAAAATCTTTATCACCAACGGCGAACATGATCTGGCTGAAAACATTATCCATCCGGTACTGGCACGCATCGAAGGCGACCCGCCCGGCACCAAGGGCATCTCGCTGTTTCATCGTTCCCAAATATTTTGTCAATGAAGACGGCAGCCTGGGCGACCGCAATGATATCGTCTGTTCCGGGTATTGAAGAAAAGCATGGGATCCACGCCAGTGCCACCTGCAGCATGACGCTGGGCAGCAAGGGAAAATGCATCGGCTATCTGCTCGGGAAAGAACGCCAGGGCATGAAGATCATGTTCAACATGATCAATCGGCGCCCGTATGAGCACCGGCCTGCAGGCCATGACGTTATGCGTCAGCCGCCTACCTGCTGGCGGTCAATTATGCCCGGGAGCGGATTCAGGGCCGGGACCTGGAAAATTTTGCGGATCACGGTGCGCCATCGGTGGCCATTATCAGGCATCCGGATGTGCGCCGCAATCTATTGTGGATGAAGTCATATGTCGACGGCATGCGCAGCTTCTTTTACTATATGACCCGCAGCGGATCCCAGGCGCTGATTACCGATTCGAAAGAAGAACAGGAGCGTATCGGCGATCTTTTCTCGATGCTGACCCCGATCGTTAAAGACTACATGGCCGTCAAAGGGCATGAAGTCTGCATTCAGGCCATCCAGGTTTTCGGCGGGGCCGGATACACCAGGGATTATCTGGTGGAGCAATATGCCACGGGACTGCAAGATCACCTCCATTTATGAAGGCACCAGCGGAATCCAGGCCATGGATCTGCTGGCGCGTAAAATCGGCATGAAAAAGGGAATGGTTTTCATGAATTTTCTGGGGGAAATTCAAAAAACAGCCGCCCGGGCCAAAGCATTCGACGGCTTGAAAGATCTCGGCCGTTAAAGCTGAAAAAACCGCCGACCGCCTGGGGGAAATTGCCCTGCATATCGGCAAAATGGCCATGTCGGCAGAATTATAAAGTGGCCTTTGCCCATGCCCTGCCGTTTTTATATGCCATGGGGGATACCATCATGGCCTGGATGCTGTTGTGGCGGGCGGTGGTGGCCATCCGAAAAACTGGCCGCCAAGCCCAAGAAAAAGGATATCGCATTTTACGAAGGCCAAATCAAAACCGCCGAATTTTTTATCAATACCGAGCTTCCGCTGACATCCGGCAAAATGGAGGCCATCCAGGGCGGCTGTGCCGCTGCCATCGAAATTGCCGATGAGGGGTTTGGGGGGATATAGGAAGTGGGAAGTGGGAATGCGGAAGTCAGAATGATTGGAAGTCGGAAGTCGGAAGGCATAGAAAACGAGAAGTTAGGAAGGTCGGAAGGTGAGAAGGCCGAAGGGCAGGTGAAAGAGTGAGTAATACAGCTTTCGCTCGTTGCTGTTGTAGGATTGAAGAATTAATTCTTCGATGCTTAGGATGATTAGTTGATTAGTTTGATTGCCGAATTCAACCAATTTCGCCTTATAAACTTCTATAGTCCTTGAAAGCTTTATTGCTATGAGCTATGAACTATCAGCTTTAAACCACAGGAGGTGAATTATGGAAAACAGACCCTGGCAGCGGCATTATGATTACAATGTTCCCACCACCATCCGCTACCCGCGAATTGCAATGCGCATGATTTGCTCGGCCTTCCCGCCAACACTTTTCCGGACAAACCGGCCACCAATTTTTACGGCACGGAAATCACCTTTTACGATCTGCGGCAGCAGGTGCTGCGCATGGCCAATGCCCTGGGGGCTCTGGGGGTTAAAAAAGGAGACCGGGTGGGGCTCACCTGCCGACCAGCCCCCAGTATATCATCGCCTATTATGCCGCATTGTCCCTGGGCGCCATCGGCGTCAATCTGAATCCCATGTACACCGCCGATGAATTGAAAGCCCTGACCTCCAACACCGGGGTATACCACCCTGTTTACCTTCGACATGGTCCTGCCGAATATCCGCACCGCTTTGCCGGGAGGTGGACATTCCCCGGGTGATCGTCACCCGGGTGACCGACTATATCGAAGGGTTCGGGCACGAGCACGCCCGGCGGAATTGGAACTGGAAGAAGGCTGGCATCATTTTTCCCAGCTTTTGGATAAGCAGCTACAAACACCCGGCTGCCCAGGGTTCGGCATCGTGCCGGAAGACCCGGCCCTGATCCAGTTTACCGGCGGCACCACGGGTCTTCCCAAAGGCGCCGTGCTGACCCATGCCAATCTGGTGGCGGCCACCCTGCAGTGTGCCCTCTGGGGCAATCCGACGATCGGGCTGACGCCGCCGGAAAAGCGCATCCGTGCTGGCCGTTTTGCCGTTCTTTCATGTTTACGGCACGATCGTGGTCACTGAGCTGGGCCATGTTTAACTGCGCCACTCAAATCCTGGTGCCGCGTTTTGAGCTCGATGAGTTGATGGGCATTCTGGCAAATTTCAAAGAAATCACCTTCTTCCCGGCGGTGCCGACCATGATCAATGCCGTCATCAATCATCCCAAGGCCGGGGAACTGGAACTGGGTAAAAAACTGGGCCTGTTGAACAGCGGCGGTGGTCCCATGCCCATGGAGCTTATCGAACAGACTCAGGATATGGGCATTAATTACAGAGAAGGCTGGGGCATGAGCGAAACCACCTCCCTGGGATCGCCAATCCCCTGTTCGGGATGAAAAAAGCCGGCAGCATCGGGATCCCCTTTCCGGATACGGATGTCCGGGTCGTTGACATAGATGACGGTAAGGAAGATGTCCCCAAGGGGCAACCGGGTGAATTGATTATACGCAGCCCGCTGATGATGAAGGAATACTGGAATAATCCCGCGGAAACCGCCGGGCAGATGAAAGACGGCTGGCTTTACACCGGTGACATCGTCGTGCAGGATGAAGATGATTTTTTTGCCATCGTGGACCGCAAAAAAGACATGATTATCGCCGGCGGGTACAATATTTATCCGCGGGAAATCGATGAGGTGCTCTATCAGCATCCCAAGATTGCCGATGCGGTATCGGTCGGAATTGCGGATGAATACCGCGGCGAAACGGTCAAAGCCTTTGTGGTTCCCAAGGCAGGTGAAACCTTAACCGAGGAAGATGTCATCAGTTTTTGTAAAAAGAAACTTGCCGCCTACAAATCACCCAAAATTGTCGAATTCCGCGATGAGCTTCCCAAATCAGCGGTCGGCAAGATTCTCAGAAAAGTGTTGCGGGATGAGGAGGCGGCGCGGAAAAAAAGTTAATTGTTATTGGTTATTCGTTATTGGCAGCTGTGTGCTATATTAGCATTTCCTAAAAAGATAACGGGATTTATAGAGTTTGTCAGTAGAAACTTCAACCATGTGCAACCAATAGCGAATAACTGGTCAGCTAATCAAAGTCCAGCACAAATACCAGATATTAACTCGCAATGGTGGTTAGTTAAATATAGCAATTTAAACAACTATTAAGCCTTTGCGGGCGGGGATAAACCGCCGCCCCTGCGCAAGAACCTCAGTCTAAAAGTAGCGGCGGGGTTTATCCCCGCCTGTTAACCTGCATGATTAAACAAGGGTTTGGCCGATCAATCGCTTATTTTAAGAACCAATAACTAATAACGAATAACAAATAACTACTATAAGGGGGATTACAGTCATGAAAACCGACTACCAAACAATCCAGGTGGAACTGCGGGACAATGTGGCCGTATTCACGATGAACAATCCGCCGGTTAATCAGCTGTCGACCCAGTTTCGATCGGATCTGGCGGAAGCTTTCGGCGAGGCCTATGGGGATGACGCTGTCAAAGCCATCGTTTTAACCGGAACCGGCAAAAATTTTATTGCCGGCGCGGATATCACTGAAATTCAGCATATCAAGAACAAAGAAGAGCTGGTAGCGGGGATGATGGAAGGCATGCAGTTTATGAATCACATCGAAACCGGACCCAAGGCTGTTGTGGCAGCCATCAACGGCAATTGCCTGGGCGGCGGGCTGGAGATTGCGATGTGCTGCCATTATCGGGTTGCCGTGAAGGGAATAAATTTGGGACAACCCGAGGTGCAGATCGGCCTGATTCCCGGAGCCGGCGGCACCCAGCGGCTGCCGCGCCTGGTCGGTCTGCGCTATGGCCTGGAAATGATTACGATCGGCAAGCCCATTAAATCGGAACTTGCTTTACAACGTGGCCTGGTGGACGAAGTAACCGACGAGGACCAGCTGGTGGATGCCGCAATCAAGGCGGCCGGTTTGTTCACTGGCGGATTGCTGAACCGCAAGGTACGGGCGACACGCAACGTTAACCACCGGCTGCCGAGTGCCGCCGAGAAGAAAGGCTTTATGGATTTCACCAAGGCCATGACAGCGGCCCAGGCCAAAGGATATATCGCACCCTTTAAAGCCGTTGAAGCGATTGACAAGGGGCTCAGCTATGATATCGAAGCTGATCTGAAAAGAGAAGCAGATTTGTTTGCCGATTGCGCGGTCTCGGATGTTGCCAAAAACCTGATCGGAATTTTCCTTAACACCCGTTCCGCAGGCAGAATGCCGCGCACCGAAGGTCTCAAACCGGCCAAAATAAAAAAAGTTGCCATGCTGGGCGGCGGGGTCATGGGATCCGGTATCGTCAATTTGCTGCTCAAAGGCGGATTCGAAACGGTGCTCTGGGATATCAATGACGAGGCCTTTGAAAAAGGGCGTCGGTTCGGTCCGTAAAACGTTTGATTTCGCCATCAAGAAACGCAAAATGAAGCCGGCTGACCTGGAAACCATGCTGGAAAAGCAATTGGTGACCACCACCTCACTGGAGGACTTAAAGGAGGTGGATCTGATAATTGAAGCCGTGTTGGAAAACATGGATGTCAAACAGGGTATCTGGAAAAAACTCGAAGGCATCTGCCGGCCCGATGTCATTTTTGCCACCAACACTTCGGCCCTGCCGATCACCGAGATGGCTTCCATATTAGACGATCCCGGCCGTATGATCGGGCTGCATTTTTTCAATCCGGCCGATCGCATGATGCTGCTGGAAATTATCTGCGCCGCGAAAACATCCGATCAGACCCTGGCATCCAGTGTCGCCTTTGCCCGGGCCATCAAGAAAATACCCATCGTCGTCAATGACGGCCCCGGATTTTACGTATCCAGGCAGTTGGGCGGTCTTCTGGGCGGCGCCGTCTACTTGTCGGCGGACGGTGTGGATGGTGCGGCCATCGAGACGGCCATGCTGGATTTTGGCATGCCCATGGGCCCGGCAACGCTGTCCGATCTGACCGGCATCGATATCGGCTATCATGTGAACAAAACCTTTGAAAAAAGGCTGGGTGATCGCTACAAAGTGCATCCCCTGACCGAATTGATTTATCAAACCGGGTGCTACGGCCGCAAAACCGGGGCCGGATATTTTGATTACAGCGGCGACCAACCGGTTCCCAATCCCAAAGTGACGGAAGTGGTTCAAAAACTACCTCAAGGACAACGGGGTAACGCCCAAAGAAATTTCCAAAGCGGATATTACCGACACCATGCTGGCCCTTGGTATCAATGAGGCGGCCCTGATGATAGAAGAGGGCATCTGTGACCGTCCGCAGGATATGGACCTGGCCATGATTTACGGCACCGGTTTTCCCCCCTATCGCGGCGGCATTCTGCGGTATGCCGACAAGTGGGGTCTGAAAAACGTCTATGGGAAACTGCTGGCACTCGAGAAGCAGTATGGACCGCGGTTTAAGCCGGCGGAATTAATTAAGGAAATGGCTGAATCCGGTAAAACGTTTTACCAGGAATAGAATGAATGGTATAGATGTTGACAAGGTTGAATATGTAAATATCATGATGAAATCTTTTTATATACTTTTTTCGGATTAATACAGTGTATTGAATTCCGATATCAGAACTTCGAAATCGGAAATTATTCGGAATTTAACACTTGAGATCAATTTTATAGCTGTAAAACTTAATGCTCAAAACTTAACAAATGGAGGAAAAAAATCATGAAAGAAGTCGTCATAGCCGGATATTTGAGAACTGCCCAATCGCGTTCCCGACCCAATGACCCGGCCCGGGACTGGTTCTGCAACATGCGGGCGGATGAGCTTCTGGCAAAAGTGTTGCCCGAGTTGATTGACCGGGTCGGCATCGATGCCAAAGAAATAGAGGATTTCCTGGTCGGTTGTGCCACCGGAGTTGGTGAGCAGTGGGCCTATGGTGGACGTTCCCCCTTATTTCTGGCCAATTTGCCGGAAACCATCCCGGCAAAATTTGTGGACCAGCAGTGCGGTTCGGCCATGGCTGCCATTCAAATTGGTTTCATGGAAATTGCACAGAATTTTGCCGACATCGTTATGATTGGCGGCATGGAACATATGACCCGCGTTCCCATGGGCGGCACGACCACCGATCGTGGACTCGTGGCACCCAATATGTCCCTGTTTATGGACCCGAAATACCAGCACTGGGACATGATGACCACCATGAATATGGGGCTCACGGCGGAAAAACTCTTCGCCCAGACTGATTATACCAAAGAAGACATGGATAAATGGGGCGTGCGCTCCCACCAATTGGCATCCCAAGCCCAGAAGGATGGCTTCTTTGATGGCGAAATACTGCCGATTGACGCCCCTCAGGCTGACGGGTCGGTCATGACAGTCGCTAAAGACCAAGCCGTTCGGGATGACGCAACTCTGGAAGGCATGGCCAATTTGAGACCGGCTTTTAAAAAGGACGGTGTCATTACGGCCGGTAATTCATCACCTTTAAATGCCGCGGCAACATCCATGATGCTCATGTCCAAAGATACAGCCAAAAAGAAGGGCATTAAACCGTTGGCGACCATTCGTTCCATCGGTTTCGCCGGTGTCGATCCGACTATTATGGGATATGGGCCGGTTCCGGCCAGCCGGCGGGCTTTGGATGCCGCCGGACTGAAGGCTTCTGACATCGACTATTGGGAAATCAACGAAGCTTTCTGCATCGTGGCATTGAACTGCATCAAGGAACTGGGACTGGATCCCGATCGCGTCAATGTCATGGGCGGCGGCACGGCTATCGGGCATGCCTTGGGCGCTACCGGCGTGCGTTTGACCGGCACCCTGGCGCGCGTACTCGAAGCCAAGGGTGGTCGTTACGGCTGCGCCAATGCCTGCGTCGGCGGCGGCCAGGGTGTGGCGACGATTATCGAACGCGAAGATTACAATTGGTAATATTTTCTGCTTACCGATTAGCCGGCAGCTATCGCTTGAACCAGAGGACTTCAGGTTTATGGCAGTTTGAAGCCTTTAAGACGGGTAAGCAGAAAATATGTTTGTTTTTTTGTTAAAAGATAATGGGGAGCGGCTTCGAGTTCAATGACAGTTCTCCGCGGACTGCAAGCCGCTCTCACTGATTTTTTTTGGGGCAATGGATCGGCATTGATCGATATGATCCGAAACTCGGTTTCTGGCGGGTGGAAAAAAATCCATCCCTACGGATGCGACCCTTGCAAATAGAATAAAGATTATTAATTAAAAATACATTTTTTTAAGATATTTTCTGATTACCGGTTAGATAAGTGGAGCAAACTTAACCATAATATATAGCTATTCTGAAGCGCAGTAGTTATTTAGGCAGAAAATATAGGTAGAAAATATGTTTAAAAAATTTCATGAAGTTGTAAACAATGTTTCCCAGACCATTCAAAAGTATGAAGCCGAACTGGACCGTCCGGTGATCGGCGTCATGCCGGCTTATTTTCCGATGGAGTTGATCGAGGCTGCCGGGGGGTATCCGGTCCAGCTGTGGGGCAATAATCTGCCGATAGAAAAGGCGGATGCGCATCTTCAGTCCTATTGCTGTTCGGTGGCACGATCAGTGATGGAACTTGAATTGCGAGACGCCGCACCCATGGTCAAGGCGTATGCGTTTACCTCACTGTGCGACACGTTAATCAATCTGAGAGAGATTTATCGGCGGGTTTTCACCAAACCCACCCTGGAGCTTTCAATTCCGATTACGCGGACCAAGGAAGCCCGACACAATTATCTGACGAGTGTCGTAAAATCCGTAACCGACGGATTGGAAGAAATCACCGGCAATAAAATTACCTCCGAATCACTGAGCAACGCTGCGAAATTGTTTGGGCACACGCGCGAACTGCAACGCCGCCTTTACCGGATCCGGCGTGAGAAGCCCGGCATTATGAAAAACCATGATTTTTACACCGCGATCAAAACCGGATTCTTTTTGCCGGCGGATGTCTACAACCGCATGCTTGAAGATTTGCTGCAAGAACTTGAAGGACGGTCGGGAAATACAGGCAATCGTCCGAAACTGGTTCTTTCCGGCATGGTTTTTGACCCGCTTGAGATCTATAAAATATTCGACGAAATAGATGTTTTGGTCGTCGATGACGACTTTGCCAATGGCTGGCGGACCGCTGCGAAAGGGGAACTGAACACCGATAATCTGGTGGAAGGCATCACCGATTTTCTATTTAAGCCGGCGCCGTGCTGCTGTATTTATAATCCGGATAATGACCGGCATCCCTATCTTTTGGATAAAGCAAAAGAGGCCGGTGCCGACGGCGTTTTATTCTGGTACATCAAATTCTGCGAACCCGATGCCTTTGACCGGCCCCAGCTCATGAAACATCTCAAAGACGCTGGTATTCCGGTTGCTTTCATTGACCTTGAACTGACCATGACCAGCTTCGACGCCGTTCAAACCAGGATCAGTGCCTTCTGTGAAATGCTGGAAAGTGGTTAAGGTTCAAGGGTTCAGAGGTTCGAGGTTCAAAGGTTTCCTGCTTCGCTTTTCAAGCTACCCCGGGCAAGCAGGGTTCGGCCCAGCCGCCGGCCAAATCTAACAGGAAACATAATAATTCACCGCAGAGTTCGCAGCGAACGCTGAGAAAGAAAATTTTAAATAATCTCTGCGATCTCCGCGCGCTCTGCGGTGAGATACATCTGTGTGAAGCCGTGATAATCCGTGTCCAAAAATAAATATTAGAAAGAGAAGACCCGCCATGACTAAATTCGACGCCTACCACAAAATGAAAGAGCTTCTGACGAATTACTACATTGAAGCCAAAACCACCACCGAAAAACCGATTGCCTGGATTACCAGCGGTGCGCCGGTGGAGTTTCTTTATGCGATGGATGTCTTACCGGTTTATCCTGAAAATTATGCCGCCATGTGCGCGGCCAATCATCAATCCATTGAGTTGATGGAATCGGCCGAGTCCGAAGGATTTTCCCAGGATATTTGCGCCTATGCCCGCACGGATTTCGGTGCCGACATCACCCAGGGCGGGCCGGTGGCCGGATTGCCGGCACCTCATTTTCTGTTGTGCTCCACCAACATCTGCAAAACGGTGATCAAGTGGTATGAAGTTATTGCCCGCAAATACGATGTGCCGCTGTTCATCGTCGACACGCCGTTTCTGCATGATGGCCTGACCCAGGAATTGATCGACTATACGGTATCGCAATTTAAGGACCTTGAAAAATTTCTGGCTGATTTTACCGGCAAACCCTTTGACCGGGACCGGCTGAGGGAAGTTCTTCTTTTAAGCCGGGAAGCCGCCGGCTACTGGCAAAAGATGCTTCAACTGGGCAAGACCCTGCCCTCGCCATTTAACAGCCTGGATACCTTTATCCATTTGGGACCCATTGTGACCCTGCGCGGAACCCAGGCCTGCGTGGATTACAACAAATTGTTGTATGAAGAAGTTGCCGCGCGGGCTGAGAAAAAAATTGGATCCATCGCTGATGAGCAATACCGGGTGCTCTGGGACAACCTGCCGGTCTGGTTTAAAATGCGGCGGTTGGAGACAATTTTTCGAGGAGCAAAAATGCACGCTGGTCGTCACCACCTATGCCAACAGCTGGGGCCAGTACAGCAACTACCCCGTCGAAGAAAACGCCGACCCCTATGAGGCTGTCGCCAAAAGCTATTTGAACGTCTACATCAACACCGGCTTCGAAGACCGGATCAACTACCTGGCGAGTTTGATCGATGAATTTTCCCTGACCGGCTTTATCATGCATTCCAACCGCTCCTGCAAACCATATTCCGTGGGCATGTACCGCATGCAGGATGAATTGTCGCAAATCACCGGCAAACCGGGAGTTGTCATCGAAGCCGATCAAAATGATCCCCGGGCCTATTCCGATGCCCAGGTGGAGACGCGGCTGGAGGCGTTTATTGAATCGATGACATCGATTCAATGAAGGCGCTGGGAAGCTGGAAGGCTGGGAAGCTGGGACGCGAAAAAATGAGCACTGCGATTTTAAAGTATTTCGTTTGAATGGCGCTGCGCTTTAGGGAAAAATTGGCGGAGCATTTGGCATAGAATTAAGGACTGCGGGATTAGGACTGAGCGAAAAGCTGTAGCATTGGTTTGCGGGCGTATTGGATGGTCTCAAACCTCCAAAGCTTTCCGGCCTCCAAGCTTCCCAGCCTTCAAGCATTATTAAAGGAGAAAAAACATGACCTACGAAAATCTGATTGTAGAAAAAAAAGGCCACATCCGCATCATCACGCTCAACCACCCCCCGGTCAATGCCTGGAACTGGGGGTTGATGAGCGATTTCGAAAAGGCAATTGACGAAGTTGAAAACGACAAAGAAGTCAGGGTGCTGATTATCACGGGTGGCGGGGAAAAAGCTTTTTCGGCCGGCTTCGATCTGAGTGATTCTGAAAACGCTCACAAAACGTCCCCCAAGGGAAGGGAGCTGTGGACCCGGCTCGACCGGTTTTCCAAAGCCCGTGATTGCCGCCATTAACGGCCATGTTCTGGCCGGCGGATTGGAGCTGGCCCTGAGCTGCCATTTCAGGATCATGGTCGATGATCCCAAGTTAAACGTCGGCCTGACCGAGCTTAACGTGGGCATCATTCCCGGCTGGGGCGGCACCCAGCGGTTGACGCGGATTGTGGGCAAGGCCAAAGCCCTGGACATGATTCTGTTCAGCACCCGCATCAACCCGCAACAGGCCCTGGAAGCCGGGCTTGCCAATCAGCTGGCAGCCCCGGATAAACTGATCGACACGGCCGTTGAGTTTGCCGAGAAATTGGTCAAACGGCCGCCTCTGGCAGTGGGCTGTGTTCTCAAAGCAATTTCGGCCGGCGAGTATGAAGGCTTTGAACGGGGGCTCGCGGTAGAAGAAGAGGGCAGTGCGGTTGTCGGCGAATCCAAGGATCGCGTCGAGGGCTTTACGGCCTTTTTGGAAAAGCGCGAACCGGTATTCACCGGCGAATAGGCCCCTCTTTTTAACAGCGCTCTATTGGAATGGATTCCTTTTTATAAAATACAATTGGACAGGATAAACAGGATTTTCAGGATATTTTCTGTGTTTATCAATTTCCGGCGGAAATTGATGAAAGCCAATCCACCTTCGGTGGAAAGAAGCGGCAACCCTCCGGATGTGGATCTGCGAATTGGACAATCGCTCAATATCGCTGCCACATGCTAACTCGCCGCAGGCGGTTGTGTATTCTTTGTTTCCTCCGGAAACCAAGAATAAAAATCCGGTAAATCCTGTAGATCCTGTCTAAAAAGAATAAAATAAAATCGAATCCATTCCCCCAAAACTCCAGCACTCCACTGTTTAAGCAGTCGGCAGTTTATACTCCTTGTACTCACTGCGCAATTTCATCTTTTGGATTTTGCCGGTTGCCGTGTGCGGCAGTTGATCGACAAATATGACATCGTCGGGCAGTTGCCACTTGGCCAGGGATCCTTTCAGGTGTTCGATCACATCCTCTTTGGTCACACTCGAGTTTTCATCCTTGACAGCCACCAGCAGGGGGCGTTCATCCCATTTGGGATGGGCTACCGCAATGACGGCTGCTTCGGCAATGCCCGGGCATCCAACAGCTTCATTTTCGACGTCGATCGAAGAAATCCATTCACCGCCGGATTTAATGACATCCTTGGAGCGGTCGGTGATCTGCATGTAGCCGTCCGGATCGATTGTGGCCACATCGCCGGTGTCAAACCAGTTATCCTCGTCAACCACGGCGGCACCGCCCTCACCCTTAAAATACCCGGAGGTGATCCAGGGACCCCGTACGAGCAGATTGCCAAACGCCATGCCGTCCCAGGGCAGGTCTTGGCCGGTTCCGTCAACGATTTTCATATCCACGCCGTATATGGCGCGACCCTGCTTAAGGGACAATTCTATTTTTTGATCTATGCTATAGGACTGGTGTTTCTTTTTCAGGTTGCAGGCGGTTCCCAGCGGGCTCATTTCCGTCATGCCCCAGGCGTGGATCACATTGACGTTGTAATCTTTTTCAAATGTTTCAATCATCGCTTTCGGGGCTGCGGCGCCACCGATCACCGTGCGCTTCATGGAAGTAAATTTTTTGTTGTTTTCCTTCATATATCCCAGCAGCATCATCCAGATGGTCGGCACGCCGGCCGACAGGGTTACTCCCTCGCTTTCCATCAATTCGTAAAGCGATTCACCATCCATTTTGGCGCCGGGCATGACCATCTTAGCGCCGGACATGGCCGCGGCATAGGGAATGCCCCAGGCGTTGACATGAAACATGGGAACCACCGGCAGAATGGTTTCCAGGTTGGACAGGCCCAGTCCGTCCAAGGTGCAGACGGCGTAGCTGTGCAGAATGGTGGAGCGGTTGCTGAACAACACCCCTTTCGGGTTTCCGGTGGTGCCGGAGGTATAGCAAAGCGATGAGGCGGTGCGCTCATCAAAAACCGGCCATTTATAGTCATCATCGGCTGTGGCCAGCAGATTTTCATAGCAGATGACATTGGGCAACTTGGTATCCGGCATATGGGCTTCGTCGGTCATGATGACAAAGCCCTTGACATTCGGGATATGTTCGACGATGGCTTCAATCAGGGGCACAAACGTCAGATCCATGAAGATGTATTTGTCCTCCGCGTGATTGACGATGTAGACGATCTGCTCGGGAAACAGCCGCGGATTGATCGTGTGGCAGATGGCGCCCATGCCGGAAACACCATAATAAATTTCAACATGCCGGTAGCCGTTCCAGGCCAGGGTGGCGATCCGATCGCTTTGTTCGACGCCCAGCTTTTCGAGGGCTTTCGCCAGCTGGCGCGAGCGCACGACGCAATCCTTGTAGGTGTACCGGTGAATCGGTCCCTCAACGGTTCGCGAAACAATTTCCTCATCGCCGTGATTCAAAGCGGCGAATTCAATCAAAGATGAAATTAATAGGGGTGTTTCCTGCATTAAACCATACATGTTCAATAGTACCTCCATTGGAAAGATAATATTAAATAGATTGATATTTTTTGTTTATTGGTTGATTGGTTGAAATTACGCTTCGATCTATGTATTTGGTAAAATTTCAGTATTCGACAATTGTTATATGTTTAGGCCGCAACTTCAGAGGGTCGAATCCTATAATCACCTGATATTACTGGATTAATGCGCAGAAATACAATGATGAAAAAGATTTGAATTATCCGTCTATAATAAAGAATTCCTCAATCTTCAATCTTCAATCTTCAATACTTACACCTCCAGCCATTCCTTGCGTACGGATTCATCTTCCTTTAAATCGTCCGGGCTGCCTTCAAAGACGATCTGGCCGTGTCCCATGATGTACAAGCGTTGTGATATCTTCAGAGCGATGTGCAGCTTCTGCTCGACTAACAACACGGAAATTCCGCGCTGGGCGATTTCTTCAATCAGCCGTCCGACCTGTTCTACCATTTTCGGTGCCAAACCTTCGGTCGGTTCATCGATCATGATAAAGTTAGGATCACCCATCAGCGTGCGGCAGATGGTCAGCATCTGCTGCTCACCACCGGAAATCAAGCCGCCCTGGACATTGGAGCGTTCTCCCAGTTTCGGAAACATCTCGAACACGTCATCGATGGTCCAGCGTCCCTGGGTTTTGCCACCCTTTAAACCGAGCTGAAGATTCTGCAAGACGGTCAGGCCCGGGAATATCCAGCGATCCTCGGGCACAAATCCGATGCCTTTCTGTGCGATCGTGTGAGCCTTGTATCCGGCAATCTGTTCGCCTTGATAAACGATCGAACCTTGGGGCGGCACGAGTCCCATGATCGTTTTGCAGACAGTCGATCGACCGACGCCGTTGCGACCCAGCAAACTGACAATTTCGCCGTTGCCGACGTTTAAGTTCACCCCCTGCAAAATGTGGCTGCGGCCGTAATAAGCATGCAGGTCCATGACCTCCAACATTTAGGCGATCTCCTTTCCCAGATAGGCTTCCTGTACCTCAGGATTGCTGCGAATATTATCCGGTGCATCGGTAGCGATAATTTCGCCGTAAACCAGCACCGAAATTCGATCGGCCAGATCAAACACGACGCCCATGTCATGCTCAACCACCACCAATGTCTTGTCCTCGGTGACATTGCGAATCAATTCCACGGCCCGGTTGGTTTCGCTCATGGCTCATGCCGGCGGTGGGTTCATCGAGCAGGATGACATCCGTATCACCGGCAATGGTGATGCCGATTTCAAGGGCTCGCTGTTCGGCATAGGCCAGCATCGCAGCGGGAATGTGGCGCCGTTCGGCCAGATTGATTTTCTCCAGATATATCCTCGGCTTTGGCGTTGACCTTGCGCAGGCGATCGCACAGATGCCAGAACGAGTAGCGATACCCCATGGGCCACAGTAAGGCGCAGCGGATATTTTCAAATACGGTCATCTTGGGGAAGATATTGGTTACCTGAAAACTGCGGCTCAGGCCGCGGCGATTGATGCGATGCGGGGGCAACCCCGAAATGGTTCGTCCGTTAAGCTCGATCTTTCCCGAGCTGACCTCATAAAAACCGCTGATCAGGTTAAAGAGGGTTGATTTGCCGGCGCCATTGGGACCGATGATGGCATGGCGCTCCCCTTTGGGGATCTCCAGGTTGACCCCATTGATGATTTTGCTGCTGCCGAAGCTTTTGTGGACGTCGATGAGTTTTAGCGCCGTCAAATTATTGTTCCTCCTTCATCATTTTTGTGACTTCATTCCAGCTGCGCCGCACCACGCGTTGGGTCTTGCGAAAGAAGTAGAACCCGACGATGATCAATGCCACGCGCCACACATCCAGGCCAGGGGCGATTGGGCGTGGAATGAAATGCCGAACAGGCTCAGGGGTTCATCCGGGTTGATGCTTAAAGAAAGATGGTAGTTGATCTCGATCAGCGTCATGGCGCCTGAAAACAGCACCAGGCTCGACAGGGCAATCAAACCGTAAGCCGGCAGCAACCGCTTCATGAGGCCCGCTTGCCACACCGGTTGATGCAGCATGATGATACCGGCCAAACCGTTCGGCGCCCATATGATCATGCCCACGAAAAGCAGCCCGAAATAAAGCAGCCAGGCATGGGTGATACCGGAAAGGGATAGTTGCATCAAGGTGACGAGTACAGCCCCCAGAATCGGTCCGAAAAAATGGCCGATCCCGCCGATGTAGGTCATCATCAATACATTGCCCGATGGGATGGCGCCGATGGTCTCGGCCGTGATGATTTCATAATTGATGGCAAACAGACCACCGGCAATACCGGCGAAAAAGGCCGCCAAGCTGAACTGCAGCGTCCGGACCCAGCGCACGTTATAGCCGATGAATGCCGCGCGCTCGGGGTTGTCCCGCACCGCATTGGCCACTTTGCCCAACGGGGTCTTGGTTTGCAGAAACATCAGGAATATACACACCAGCATCCAGGCGGCAATCAGGTAAAAGACCTCGATCTGCTGGCCGAATCCGAATCCGGTCAAGGTCGTATCTACCATCCGGTCTGCCGATATTCCCTCTTCACCGCCAAAGAAACTCGGCAGCATGAGTGCACTGGAGGCGATCAACTCCCCGATTCCCAAAGAAATCAGCGCAAAAGTCGTGCCGGCCCTGTCCGTGGACAACCAGCCGAAAATCAGACCGGCGACCACGCCGCCCAGGCCGCCTGCCAGGGGCAGCAACTCCAGGGGCAGCGGCAGCACACCCTCACCGACCATATTGATGGCGTGCATGGCCAGAAACCCGCCGATTCCATAGTAAACCGCATGCCCGAAAGACAGCATGCCGCCTTGTCCCAGCAGCATGTTGTAGGAGAGCGCAAAGATGATGGCGATGCCCATCTGGCTGAGCATGGACAGCGCGAAACCGGAGCTGAACACCAACGGCAATACGGCGCAAATGAGCGCGGCCGCGAGCCAAATCCCGCACTGCTGCAAGTAATACTTCATATTTTAAGAATTTCCTTTTTGACTCGTGGTCATGATTCGCGTTTGCCCATTAAACCCTTGGGGCGGAACATCAGCATCAGCACCATAAACAGGTAGGGCAGAATCGGTCCGGTGTGGGCCAGCTGGATGCGCCAAATATCCCCCAGCAGGCCGCCGGTATCGATTTGCAGGCCGAACACGGCCAGCAGATCGCTCAACGAATATTCAATGCCCACTGCAAATGTCTGGATTGCGGCCAACAGCAGGGAGGCAACAAAAGCACCCGTCAAAGAGCCCATACCGCCGACAACGATCACCACAAAGACGATCGGCCCCAAGGTTGCTGCCATGGCCGGCTCGGTGATCAAGAAGATACCGCCGATGACCCCGGCAAGCCCGGCCAGGGCCGATCCGCCGCCGAAAACCATCATAAACACTGCCGGCACATTGTGCCCCAGGGCGCTGACCCCCTCGGGATGGGTCAGTGCGGCCTGAATAATCAAGCCGATGCGGGTGCGGGTTAAAACCAGATAGAGCCCCACGAACATGGCCACCGAAATCACCAGCATAAACATGCGGTAGGCTGAAAATTCGGCCCCTAAGAAGGTAAACAGCGGAAAATCGAGGGCTGCCGGAACGGGATAGGTCACGGCATTGCGTCCCCAGATCAAATTGATGCTCTCTTCGATAATATAAAAGAGACCGACCGTGAACAGCAGCTCGGCCACGTGGCCGTATTTGTGGACGGTTCGGAGGCCGTAGCGCTCGACCAGCGCCCCCAGAACGCCTACCAGTAAAGGGGCGATGATCAGGGCGGGCCAGAAGCCGACCATATTGGTGATCTGATAGCCGAAGTAAGCGCCCAGCATGTAAAAGCTGGCATGGGCGAAATTGAGTACGCCCATCATGCTGAAAATCAGCGTCAGACCGCTGGAGAGCATGAACAGGAGCATGCCCAGCACCAGGCTGTTTAAAATCGAAAAGAAAACGTATTCCAGCATATGATTGCCTTCTTGATCAATCGTGGTGACGTTAAAAATGATGGGACAAGCAGCCGAAAACCGACGGTCGTGCGCTTCCCGGCACGAAGTCTCCCGCAGCAGCGGGGCTGGGCCTGCAACCGTCGGGTCCGGCCTTACCGGAAAATTTAATCCGGCAAGGCCTTGTTATAAAGTGTAATCCGACAGAATTGGCCTATTTCGGCGGACGTTTCATCTGGCAGGTCGTCGGCATGGCCGTGGCCGCAGCCTCGATCCGCTTGAGGGTTTTAAAGCCGACGCCGGAATTTTCGGCGTCATATTTAACGGTTCCCTCACCGGCCTTGGCGTAGACCGAAAGGTACAGCGGCTGGATCAGCTGATGATCTTCGGCCCGCATGAGGACCTTGCCGTACGGTGTTTCATACTCCATGCCTTCCAGCGCATAGGCGATGTCTTTGGGGTTGGTGCTGCCGGCCTTATTGATGGCCGCGGCCAGCATGTTCATTTCGGTGCCGATGCGGCCGTAGTAATAGGGAACCTTTGCCGCCGTCCGAATACTTTTCCTGATAGCCCAGGAAAAAGGCTTCGTCTTCTTTGTTGTTTTCTTCCTGGTTCAGGTCAAGATGCCATTCGGTGACCGAAATGAGCTTGCCGATGCCTGCCTCACCGATGGCTGCCGGAGCGCCCAGACCGCTGCCGTAGAAGGTATAGAACTGCGCATCGAGACCGGAATCTTTGGCGGCCTTGACCAACAGCGACATGTCGGCACCCCAGTTGCCGGTAATCACGGCTTGCGCACCCGAGGCCTGGATCTTGGCGATATAGGGTGAAAAGTCCTTCACTTTACCCAGCGGCGTGAAGGTGTCGCCGACGATCTCGATATCCGGACGTTTTTCCTTAAGCATGGCTTTGGCAGCATCGCTGACGGCATGGCCGAAGACATAGTCCTGATTGATCAGATAGATCTTGGTAATGTCTTTTTTCTCCTTAATGTAGTCGGTGATGGCCGCAATCTTCATGTCCACATGGGCGTCGAAGCGAAAGTGCCAGAAGCTGCACTTCTCATTGGTAAAGGCCGGGGTGACCGCCGCATAGTTCAGATACAGAACCGGGTTGTCGGGATTGCGTTTGTTGTGCTTGTTCACCGCTTCGATCAAGGCCCCGGCCACACTGGACCCGTTGCCCTGGGTGATGATCTGGATGCCCTGGTCGATGGCGCTTTTCAGCTGAATCAGGCTATCCTTGGCGCTGACTTTGTTGTCGAAGGGCACAATCTCAAACATCTTGCCGCCGAGAACCCCGCCCTTGGCATTGATCAATTCGGCATTGTATTGAAAATGCTTATAGCCGGCATCCCCCACCCCCGCAAAAGCGCCTGAAAGCGGATCGATGTATGCAATTTTAATAGTGTCCGCCGCCATAGCCGGTCCGCAAACAAAAGCAAAAACGGCCACACTTGCCAGAATCAAAAATAATTTTCTAAATTTCATAACTGCTCTCCTTTCATCTGTTGAACGTTCGTTTTGAGTTGCAGAAATTCCGGATTGAAATTATCAATTTGATCATAAGTCCGGTCATTGAAAGCTTTTAATTTATATTGGGGAGAATTTTCACCTCCTTTCACGGCGTGATCGAAATAGCAGTGCTGCCCTAAAATATAACATTGCGAATCCGGTTATTGCCGTGCGACAATCCTGCGTTTGATTTGTTCTAAATTCATCGGACCTTTGGGACTGCCGGTGTAAAGGACAATCAGGGTTTTCAGCGGTTCATCGCCAACCGGTTCGCCAGTATGCGCGATACCCGAATCAAAATATATGCAGTCGCCCTTGTCAAGCACATATTCACTGTTGCCGTATTTAAATCGCATTTTTCCTTGCAGCACAAACAACATTTCTTCGCCGTCGTGTTGAAAGGTGTGGGTGAGCGCGTCGTCAGAAGGATAGGTTAGAATAAACGGCTCCATGTGCTTATTGGGATGCGGATTGGCCAGGGCTTCGTAGGCATAGCCGAATTCTTCGCCGGTCTTGGCCATCAATTTTCTTTCATTTTCCCTGACCAGACTAATTGAATCATCCATGGTCTCCTCTCCCAGAATGACTGAGACAGAGACCCCTAACTCCTTGGCAATGACACTGAGGGTTGCCACCGGCGGAGCTTTGCCGGATTTTTCAACCTTGGAAAGATAGCCTTTGGAGTACCCGGTTTTGTCTGCCAATTCCTGCAGGGTAAAATTATTTTGGAGACGATATTGGCGAATTCTTTTTCCTATTTCGGCTTCAATGATCATTTTTGGCATTGAATGTACGAAAATGTTATCCAAAAAGAAACAGAACAACATCAATTGTGGCCTGAGTATAATTGGGTGTCTCTTGATGGATTGTATTGACCCGTGTTCTGCTGTTGTTTTCCTACTTGTTTCATGTGTAATTGTCAAGCCTTAATAATAGCTGAAAATAATTTATTGCAACAATTTAATAATTCTTCAATAACTTTTAAACTCAGATAGTTATCCGGCAGGCCAATTATTAGGAAAATTTGTTTTGATGGCGATGTTGACAATTAGGAAACAATTTAGGGCTCGCCACAATCCAAAACGGCACGGTTCCTGGGTTTATTTGGAAGTCCGCTCATGAATACGACATTTCCCGCGGTTTTGGTGGGCACCGCCCATCCTCGATAGTATTTTCGCAACGTTAAGGCTTATGTTTATTGTCAGAAATGGCCGATAAAAAGAAAACACAAATTTAATCTGAAGAATAAATTATCAATAATAAAAGCGCTAACATGCGACCGCAGCGACCAAACTAAACAGTGAACATGCGTGATAAGACATTTTTAAAATTGAATTTTGGTTTCTATCGATGCCTCGAGAGGGATGATTCGGCCCTTAAGCGATCTATTGCATTTAGTGGCGGTGAATCTGCCGGATTTACCCTGATTGAAACAATGATTGTGGTGGCAATTATCGGCATCCTGACGACGATCGCGGTACCAACCTTGATGAAATACAGAACCAAGGCGAGAAATGCGTTGGCGGTTTCTGAAATCAAGTTGCTCGAACAGGAAATTAAATTATTTGAAGTCGAAAATATGCGGTTTCCGGACAATCTCAGTGAAGTCAAGCTGGGCAATATCATCGATCCCTGGGGCAATCCTTATCGATATTTAAAAATTGCTGATGACGATGATGCTGAAAATGGCAACGGCAACGGCAACGGTGATGGCAATGGCGGCGGAAATGGCAACGGCAATGGCAACGGCAATAGCAACGGCAACGGCAACGGCAACGGCGGTGGCAACGGCAACGGCAACGGCAATGGCAACGGCAATGGCAGCGGTAATGACGATGATATAGCAGACGATGAAAATTTGGATGACAAGGGTAAAAGGCAAACGGCGAAAAGACCATTTTATGGTCCCGGTAAACACGGATTTTGATCTTTACAGTATGGGCAAAGACGGGCAGAGCCGGGCGCCTTTTACAGCCAAGGCGAGTCATGACGACATCGTGCGGGCCAGCGACGGCAAATATATCGGGCTCGTGTCGAATTTTTAAAAATTGAGCTCCGATTGCGTTAATACGGTGATTGGGAAGCACTAAGAATATGAAATTAAAATGGATTATTGCAGTTGGGATTTGTATTTTTTTAGGGACCGTCGTGATCCCCCGATTTTTTATTAGTCGGGATCTGCCGCAAAAATTGCATGGCGTGTGGCAAACCGACGAGCCAAGATATGAAGACCGGCAATTTCTGCTGGATAAAAATGCCATTGGCTTTGAAACCGGATATGGAATAGTGGACTGGTATGATATTATCCAAGTTGATGAAACCACCAAGCGCAATAATACCATCTACACCATTGAATATAAATCGGTGGAAGGCGCCGTTTTCAAAAGATCTTTAATTTACAATCCTGGCAGGCGGCGGTACGATAAAATTTGAAAACCAGGCCAATATCGAGTGGTTTCCCGTCAAAGGGTAGGGTCCGCGGCGGCGGCATGCTAAAAAAACTTGAGAGGCGATCAACGTGAAACGAGAAGGAAATCGACGAAAATTAAGAAATTTCATCGTCAACAAAAAGCAGCTGATTTTAGTCGTCGTCAGCACGATCTATTTTTTCCTGACTGTGACCGTTACGCTTACCGTTATGATTGCGCCGGTTTACAGTGATATCTTTCATTCCAACGGTGCGATCGCCCAAAGAGAGGCCGCGAAGGTATTTATCCTGCTTTCCGAAAAACTGGGGATTGCACTTTCAGCTATTTTTCTCTTTACCATTATACCGCTGATATGGGGATCCCACCGGTTTTTCGGACCCCTGATCAACTTTTTAAATATATTTAAAAAAGTCGCGGGAGGTGACTTAACCGCCCGGATCTTCCTGCGCCGCGGCGATCTGCTCAAATCGGAAGCTCGTCTGGCAAACGAAATGATCCAATCCCTTGCGATGACCATTTCGGATGTCAAGCAACAAAACCATCTTCTGTTCGCGACTTTGAATGAAATCGTTGAGGGGCGGTGCCCCGAAAGCGGAATCGATAATGAAATTCTTGAAGCCCACAATCAGGCCCGGACATGTGAAGCATTGCTTGCAAAATTAATAACAACTGAAATGTCCGGCAACGCTCAAATATCTGACGAGCCCCCGGAAATATCCTGCCCGAAGTCCTATTCATCGAAAGATCTTCAGGGCCTCGACCCTGGAATAACGGAGTAAATACTAAATCCTGACACCCGAAACTTCAGATGAAATTACCCATCGTCGGCAGCGTTAACAGACGCGAACGTCGAACATTGAAAATCCAACGTCCAATATTGATTTATTGATCAATGACTACACTCATCCAACGTACGATGCATGGCAGGCGGGTGTTCCTTCGATCCTTTTTCGGTTTGACCGGCCGTTTTTTGGCCGGCAGCTGGACGGCCTGCCCCACGTAGCCAGCACGGCGAAGGGGGGACACCTGTGCTCTGGTAAACGACATTAACCATATCACCCTACCGGGTGGGTTAAAGCTGGGGCCTATGGACCCAAGGCTTTACTTGTTGTGGCATCCCTTATTTTTGGGCCATCTGCAGACGGCTTTCAAGTTCTTTTTGAATTTTTTCGGCCTCTTTCAGTTCAGACAGATTTTGAACATTCATTATATAGTAAAGCGGCTGATTGTTTTTATCGAACAACAAGGAAATGCTGACCAGCCCCCAAATTTGGTGTCCGGCTTTATGAATAAATAATTTTTCATAAATATCAGATTCGATCTCCTGATTTAAAAGCCGTTGGTGCGAGCTACTTTCGGCCAGGAAATGACCGGGATTGCTTATGGTTCTCAGCGTTTTGTTCAAAAATTCCTTTTCCTTATACCCCAGCATTTTCAGCAAGTAAGCATTTGCAGTTAGAAATTCCCCGTCGGTTGAGACCAAAGCAATACCCGCGGCCACGTGACCAAAAGCCTTTCTGAAGCGATCCTCGCTTTCCTGGAGTTTTCGACGTGAGGTATTATTCGATAGGCAGACGGCGATTTGCGATCCCAAACCCAATAAAAAATCACTATCGATAGTTAGCGGGATTCTCTTTTTTGACGTATTTTCAAAAACCAGCGCACCGATTGATTTATCCTCATAAACAATGGGAACATAAATTGATAATGCGTCCGGCGTCTTGCCCGGCAAAGTTGCCGCCTGCGGGAAATGCCTGATTGCAGATTTGTCCGTCCACAATGGAAAAAACCGGTTGTTTCGATAAAAGTGCTTTTCCGATCGGATTATCGGAATTGATGGTGCGGCGGGCATTAAAGTAAAAGGTAAAAGCATCTCTTTCTCCTGCCGCATAACCGTAACCGGATTTATAATGCAGTCGCGATGTCGCATCATTTAACAGGATGAGTGCCGCACGATCGAAATTCAGATGTCTTTTGACACAATCCATTATTGCATCGATCATTGCATCCATATCCAGGATTTTAGTTGATAAATGACCGATGGCCGCGCTTAAGCTAAGCTCATTGAGTTGCAGATTTAATTTATTGGCCATAATATTGAAAGCATCGGCAAGATCGCTAAATTCATCACCGCTGCTGATATTTTCAATATCCTGGAAATTGCCTTTGACAATCCGAAGCGTTCCCTCCTTGAGCTTCTCAAGTGAAATGAGGCTTTTCCTGACAAAAAAAAGGGTTAAAAAAATGACGATCAGCAGAGACAGCAATATGACCAGCGGAAAAATCGTTTTAAAATCATGCAATGATTGGAGCGTATAATCGTCGGGCTGCAGCAAAACTACGGTCCAACCGGGAATTGAATATTGCGGCTTTAGAAAAAGCTTGTTAAACCCCCCGCGGTAGGCCTTGCCCTTGAATATCACCGAAAAATGGCCCGATACACCATCGCTGCTGAGATCTGCCATATTTTCAAAAAGGCGCCTATCCGGCTTTATTGAGGAAACAAAAATTTTTTGCGAAGCGTTCAAAATAATGAAATCCGTCATTGCTGGCAATAGATTTTCAGATATGACCGTGCTAAAATAGGCCTTGTTGATTTCGCCCAATATACAGTCCCGCGGGTTGTCACT
This sequence comes from uncultured delta proteobacterium, assembly GCA_963710795.1. Lineage (GTDB taxonomy): Bacteria > Desulfobacterota > Desulfobacteria > Desulfobacterales > JAFDCJ01 > JAFDCJ01. The sequence goes on along the minus strand of CAVQBT010000062.1, from coordinate 57,510 downwards.
GCGGGGATCAGATACTGCCATGAAAGATCTGGCTGGTTGACCGGATGGCTGCCTGGTTATGATCGTTGCGCCGGTCGTTGCCAGGGCGTCATACTCCGGAGTTGACAATCCAGGAAATTTATCGGTTTCACCAAATACGGTGATTTTTTTCCCGCTGTGAGTGTATATCGCCAAGGCCTTGATCCGGTCTGATTCAACTTGGGAATTTAAGTTGCCAGTCGCACTGAACTCATCGCCTGCCGTTTGAGACATTTTCCCGCTGATCAGCTGCATTTCTGACTCTAAAAACAATAACCGTTCGTAGATCGAAACGCTGATTGATTTTGTTACCTGCTTTAACTGGAGCAGATTCTGGTTCTTCAGATCTTCAGTTATGCGCTGATAGGAGAGGACAAATAAGGATAGTAAGGGAATTATCGAGCATGATATGAAAATGATTATTATCCGGCGGGCGAATCGGCTCTGCAAAAACATTTTATTGGATATCATGATCGTGGTCTTCGGGCTTCAGGGTTAGGGCAACTTTCGGGATTATAGATATTTATATCGGCATGCGGGCGGCAGAACGTTAGCTTATTTTGCACCGACGTGGATTATCAGCCCGGTATCTGATGGGACGGTCGAATAAGTGGAACCCGAGTTATTTGGGGTTTCGATCACCAGTCGTAATCTTTGCGGATGGCCGTAATAGCGGATTCGCTTGATCCATTTGGACCGGACCTCGATTTTTTGCTCTTTACGATGCGGGCTTTTAAGGTTGTAAAGATCGAATACGAATCGGTCCGGATTTGTCATGGAAAAGGCTTTGTACTTTTTTATGGTTCCATTCGCATTAATATGAACCGTAACGCTGTTTTCATGAACCCTGGTGGTCACGGTTCTCAACGTGGTTGCGACCGGTACGCTTTGTTTCGCTGGTTTCGCTAATGGCGGTTCTGTTTTATTCGCTGCCTGCTTTTCAGGTGGTTTGGTTTTTTTCGGGAGGGTCGGATTTTTGGGAAAAGTGATCTGCAGTCCGTCTTTATCCGCGGTAACGGTATACGGTGAGACTAGTTTTAAGGCGATATTAATGGTAGAATTTATTGTTTCATTTTCGACACGTTCGCTGGTTATGATGGAACTGATGATGTCGTTATCGGCCGGAACAAAACGACCCTTCAGCCGGTCCAGGCGCGTAGCGGGAAAAATTAATATTATTTTTTTAGGATCAACCGGTCGATCTTCGGTGTGAGCCAGCTTTTTATTGCCCCGGATACTCAAAATCAGCGAGTCGGGATTTTCATCGATGATAATGTCGACAATCTGTCTGGATTCATTGCTGTCTGATACCGCCGCGTCATGGAGGGTACATCCGCACAATACCGCAGCGACTAAGGTCAGGGAATAAATCAGTATGTTTTTCATAATTTTATAATTTGAATCGCTCAATCCACAACGATGGATTTCAGGACCTGGCCCTGGCTGCAGGTATCCGGAAACACAGATGAAAACTTTTCCCGGTCCGGGTGGCCGGCCTAGCTCCAGCGCACACCGTAAAGGCCTTTCGCATCTGGTTTTTGGGTAATTTTCAGTGCACCGACAGCCGCAGGGATATCACCCGCAGGACGCGAATGAAATCCTGCGGGGCGATTTTTCCGTTCATTCCACAATTCCATTATTCCATGATTGAGGTAAACACTCAAATATCAAAAATAGGATATATCTTCATATCGTTGTCTATATTCCGAGACGTTTAATTACAGCATCAACATATCGGGGCGTTTATTATTTGCCTGGAGCCCTTCGTCGATCAGTTCCAGCACCCTGGATTTTTCTTCCGGAAATTTGTAGCCTTCATAGCTGTGGGTAAACAACAGTCCGCCGCGCCGGTTGTGCCAGTAATTGGCGGCATGGTCGAAGCAAACTTTGGAGGTGACATCGAGGGTTTCCATCATCAATTTTAATTCGGTCAACTGCTCGTCGGCTGAAAGCAGATGCAGCCGGCCGGCAGCCATCTGCTCGTACATGGCGGTTCCCGGGGTGGGATTAAAGGGGCGGGATCGAATATAGTCCGGATTAATTTCGTTTAGCACCTTTGCAGTATTTAGAGCATGGTTGCGCCACATTTCCGTGCCGCCCAGGCCCGGCATCCAGTATTCGGATACCTGAAATCCGGCTGCCATGGCTTTTTTGCCGCCCTTGATATGGCCTTCGGCGGTGACGCCTTTTTTGATCTTTTTGAGCAGTTCGTCATCACCGGTTTCCAGGCCGATATGAACGCGATCTAACCCTGCCTCACGGATGGCCTGCAACTCTGCCGGCTTTTTTTGGGCAAGGGTTTTGGACCGGGCATAGGATGTGACACGGGTTAAGGTCGGAAATGTTTTTCGTAAATGCTGCAATATGTCCACCAGTTGATCGGTTTTCATAATGAGGCTGTTGGCATCCTGCAAAAAAGCGGTTTTGGCGCCGGATTGAAGCCAATTGTAAACCATGACAAATCCTTGATTGTAATTCAGCTCCGGTTCCGCATTCAACAGTTCGATGGCCGCCTCCCGCCCAATGCTGCCGCCATGACCGATTTGCCAGGATATCTCTTTCAGGCGATTGCAAATATCGGCGACCTGATCGATATCGCCCTTTATCTCTGCCGGAGTTCTTAATTCAAACTTTTCCGTTTTATACATGGCGCAAAACTCACAGCGATTCCAGGGACAGTTGCGGGTGATGCGCAACAGCAATGAAGCGCTGCCGCCTTCACTCGGGGGGCGGTAAACACCGACTTCAAAATCGTATTTTGGGGCTGGTTCTGCTGACATCGTTTCTCCCTTTCAGTGTTCAACGAGATTAAGTGTTATCTGAGCCGAGGGGTTTATCCCCGCCCGGGATATTGTCTGATCCGGCAACTAGCTTGGCAGCCGAATCGTTTGACTTGGATATTACCAGAAAAAATAATCATTTGTCGTCCAATTTCAAATCAGGATACCGGGACACTTACAAATCAGGTATTTTTCAGATTAGAATTGACAAAAACAGTCGCATTTCTTAAATGAACTGATAATGCGATTTTGACCGTTGGCTGTACCTTTATCGGATGATATCCTTTTTCCAGCAAACAGCCACCCCCAAACAACCGTCTCCCTGACCGCGCTATCGGAACGATAAGGGTAATAAATTTAAAATCCTCAACAGTTTTATTTAAGGAAATAAACCATGAAAATAAAAACCACTGCGGATTACCTGACAAGCCTACAAAAGCTAAATCCCACGATTTATTACCGCGGGGAGCGCATCAAGGATGTGACCCGCCATCCGGCCACCGCTCCCCACGTGCGGTCGGCCGCCATGACTTTTTCTCTGGCCAACAACGAGAAATATCGTGACCTGGCAACCGCAACCTCTCATTTGACGGGCAATACGATCAGTCGTTTTACCCATGTCCATCAAAGTGTTGAAGATCTCATCAAAAAAATAAAATTGCTGCGGGTACTGGGCCAGAAAACGGGTACCTGCTTCCAGCGCTGCGTGGGATTTGACGGCATTAATGCGGTTTACACCGTGGCCTACGAAGTCGACCAAAAGCTCGGTACGGATTACCTGGAGCGTTTCAAAAAATGGTTGATCGATGTTCAGGACGAAAACCGGATGGTGGTCGGCGCCATGACTGACCCGAAGGGGGATCGTTCAAAAGGTCCCGCGGCCCAAAGCGACCCGGACCAGTATGTACGGGTGGTCAAACGTACGGCGGACGGTGTCTACATCCGTGGTGCCAAGCTGCACATGACGGGTGCGGTCAACTCCCATGAAATTCTGGTGATGCCGACCACGGCCCTGGATGACCAGTCCGCTGATTATGCCATCGTATGTGCGGTCCCGATCGATGCCGAGGGGATTACCATGATATTCGGCCGCCAGGCCAACGATTCCCGTCGGGACCAAGAGGAGCGGATTGACAGCGGCAAGCCGCGGTTCGGAGCCGTCGGTGGAGAAGCGGTTATCGTGTTTGAAGACGTATTTGTGCCCCACGAAAAGATATTTCTCAATGGTGAAACTCAGTATACCGGTGCCATTGTTTATCGTTTCGCCGCCCATCACCGGGCCAACTATGGTGCCTGCAAGACGGGCTTGATGGATGTGCTGACCGGAGCGGTCAGCTACCTGGCTCAGGCCCAGGGGACTGCCAAAGCTTCACATATCAAGGAAAAAGTCACCGAGATGATTCATCTCAGCGAAACCCTTTACAGTTCATCGATTGCGACATCGGCCGAAGGTTGGCCGACGCCATCCGGCGGCTATATGGTCGACACCATGCTGGCGAATGTCTGCAAACAAAATGTGACGCGCTTTCATTTCGAGATCGCCCGGCTGGCGCTGGACATTGCCGGGGGCTTTATCGCCACGCTGCCCAGCGAACACGACCTGAAAAGTGCGGAAGTGGGACATCTGGTGAAAAAGTATTTTTCCGGTGTGGAAGGCATACCCGTCGAAGATCGCATCAAGATCGGCCGGTTGATCGAAGCCATGACCGGCGGTACAGCCCTGGTGGAATCGATGCACGGCGCCGGTTCCCCCCAGGCTCAGCGGGTGATGATTTTCCGTGAAGGCGATCTGGCCAATAAAATCAAGCTGGCCAAAAGCCTGGCCGGGATTCGGCAAAAGGCAAAAACGGTTTAAATATTTTCACCGCCCGCTTCGCTCGAGCACGCAGAGGTCGCAGAGGAAGAGTAATTTGGTTTTCCGATGATCCGCGATAAATATAAATCTCTGCGTTCTCCGCGATCTCTGCGGTGAATAAAAATATTTAAATCGATAAAATTCCATAAATCTTCAATCTTCAGTCTTCAATCTTCAATCTAAAATGGTGTTCCCATGTCAGGTTTTTATGACCAAAAGCCGTGGTTGAAAACATATCCCCAGTGGCTGCCGCAGACATTTGCGCTTCCGGACAAAAGCATTTTGGATCTTTTCACCGCCAGTGTTGATGCTTATCCCGGGGATCCGTGTATCTGTTACTTTGACACCGTCTATTCCTATAAGGAAATCCACCGGATGGCCTGGAACCTGGCGGCTGCCTTATCGGAATTGGGAGTCGATCAGGGTGACCGCGTTTTGCTGATGATGCAGAATATCCCCCAGGCGGTTGTCGCGTCGCTGGCGGTCTGGATGTGCAAGGCGGTTGTCGTGCCCATCAATCCCATGTACACGGCGCAGGATGTCACTCACCTGCTGGATGACAGTGGCGCCCGGTTAATTGTCTGCCAGGATGATCTTTACGAATCCACTATCGAAAATGCGTTGGCAGAAATAGACCCGCTTCCCGTGATTACGACCTCCCCGCTCGACCTGCTGCGCCCGGATGAAATAATCCCGCAACAGTTGAAAAATTCGGTCAGACTCTCTTTTGCGGAAACCATCGATTTTCTGGAACTTGCCCGGCGTGACGCCGAAGCTGAATTCGACTTTCCGCAAGCGACCGCCGATGATCTGGCGTACCTGGTGTACACTTCCGGCACCACCGGACCGCCGAAGGGCGCCATGCTCACGCATGGCAATATCGTTTACAATTCCCAGACCTATGAAGTCGGGGCACGCATGGACCGCAGCGATGTGGTTCTGGGCGTAGCGCCGTTGTTTCACATTACAGGCATCGTGGCGCATTTAGCGATTGCATTCAGGCTGGGAATTCCGGCCGTGATTTTTAACCGTTTTGATGTGGCCGATGTTTTGCGGTTAATCGAGACGTATCACATCACATTTACCGTGGCCTCGATCACGGTCTATATCGCGATTTTAAACCATCCCGCATCCCCAAAATACAACCTTGCTTCCTTGACAAAAGCCTATAGCGGGGGAGCGCCGGTGTCTCCGGGAACCGTAAAAAAAATTGAAAAAACCCTGGGGTTGACCATATATAATATTTACGGTCTGACAGAAAGCGCATCACCGGCCACCTTTACACCGCTGGGGCTCAGCGGACCGGTGGATCGGGAAAGTGGGGCACTTTCGGTCGGTCTCATTATTCCCGGTCATGAAGCCTGGATCGTCGACGTTGAAAACCCGGAAATTGAACTGCCGCCCGGCCGGGCGGGCGAGTTAGTCCTGCGCGGGCCGTGTATGGTGGGTGGCTACTGGCGAAAACCCGCCGAAACGGCCCACGCCATCAAAGACGGCCGTTTTCATACCGGCGATGTGGCCAAAATAGATGAACAGGGTTGGTGCTACATAGTCGACCGCAAAAAAGACTTAATTAACGTGTCCGGCTACAAAGTCTGGCCGCGGGATGTCGAAGACGTGCTGTATCAGCATCCGGCGGTTATCGAAGCTGCGGTCATCGGCGTGCCGGATGATTATCGCGGTGAAACCGTCAAAGCCTTTGTTGCGCTCAGGGTTGGCTATCAAAGTAAAATCAGCCCGCAAGATTTGATTTCATTTTGCAAAGAAAGGCTGGCAGCGTTCAAATATCCACGAATCGTTGAAATTATCGATGAAATTCCCAAAACACCCACCGGAAAATTTTTAAGACGAGAATTGCGGGAACGATGATGCTGGGTGGTCGATGCTGGATGCTGGGTACTGGATACTGGATGCTGGAACTGACATGCATTCGGCACAAGGCGCACGGCTTGCTGTTAAGGGTGGTTGTCTTCGGTATTTCGGTAGAAATATTATACCGTAAATATAGCGGATCAGACGCTCAAATGCTGTCCCTGACACCTGAACACTGACACCTGAAACCTATCTTTCTACGGTCTTCCCGCGCCGGGGATCTCGACGTCGATGATTTCGATTTTTCCATTCGGCTCAGCCAGCACTTCGTCCGGATTGGAGGATCCCGCCGTACAGATGAACAGGGTGCGGCGTCCGGGGCCGCCGAGCGTACAGGCATAGGGCTTGGTGGTGACATTCAGGCGGTGGGTAATGTTCCCGCCCTCTTGTACCCGCAGAACTTCGCCGGGGTAGGGGGCTGCCAGCCAGATCGCCCCTTCGGCGTCAAGACAGATTCCGTCCGGATATACATCTTTCAATTTGGCCCAGGCCCGACGGTTTTTCAAGGTGCCGTCAGATTCAATGTCAAATGCGGTCAGGCAATTGCCCCAGGTTTCAGCAACAATCAGGGTCCGATCGTCCGGCGTGATGACGGTGCCGTTGGGAAAGTATAATTCCTCAGCAACAACACGGGGATTGCCATCCGGGGTCACCATGACAATTTCGGCCGGCTTGAGCGGCGCATTGGCTGCCAGATCGAATCCGAAGTTTCCGATGTACGCCCGCCCCAGTTTATCGACGACCATATCATTGCAGTGAAAGGATGCCAGTTCTCTCAAATCGGCAATTTCGACCAGACCGATGCCGTCCAGCCGCAAGAGGCGCCGGTCGATCATCGAGACAACCAGCAAGCGGCCGTCAGGCAGCCAGCCCAGGCCGGACGGCGACGCTTTGATTTCGACAATTTTCTCAGCCTTGCCGGCCAGGTCCACGGTCATGACATGCAGGCCCTGCATATCTGAAAACCAGAGTTTTTCCTCATGCCAGCGCGGGCTTTCCGGAAACAGGAGGCCGTCGAGCAGTATTTTTGTATCATATGTCATCGTTCGATCCTTCATAGAAAATTTTTACCACGGATGGTCACGGAGTTTCACAGAATTCTAATTAACGAACCTCTGGGACCCAAGTTGCAAGTGCCTGAAATGAGACGTAGATTATTTCTCGTCCTCGTCCTCGTAATCGAAAATTAGAGTTTGGGAAGCCCGTTGTCGAACAAACGATTCGAATTTGGAAGGGTCGTCTATCTCCCGGCCTTCGTAGCTATTTCGGCGGAGTTGGCCTGCGCAGTCTTTATTTTATATGGACAGAATACATTATTCGATGTTCGATGTTGGACGTTCGATGTTCGATGTTCATTACTTCGACTTTCGCTGTTTCTATGGCCTGTTTTTTTTACTCAGTCCTGTTAATTAACTCTGGTATCGGCCTCCATACCGCGTTCGACAAGATAAAGTCTGTCCCCATCGGTTTCCATAACCGTAATGGAGGCGTTGTTCGGACTGAAAGAAACAACCCGGTCATCTCCGACAGCATGGCCCACCGCGGCATTGATGGCAATATAATGGGTGAACACGACCGTGTCGGCCTGCAGGGCCAACAGCGCCTCGACGACTTCCCGGCGCCATTGGTGCAGATCCGGGTCCAGATTCGGCCATTGGTCTGCCAGGACCTTTTTAAGCCAGGACACCCTGTCGGCCGGAGTTTCGAAAGGGAACCGTATTTCCCCGACGCGATTTTCAATCGCCGGCTTTTGGCCCCATTGCTTTGCAAGCGGCATGGCCGTTTCCCTTGTCCGGGCTCGCGGGCTGGAAATAATCGGAAGCGGACCCAGCGGGGCTAATTTCTGGGCTGCAGCCTGCGCCTGGGAACGGCCCAAATCGTCCAGACCGGGGTCCTTTGCCAGGCCCCAGCCGGAAGTGGCTCGACCGTGGCGCACCAGATAAATTTTTGTCATACGGCCCCCATTTATGCAAAGATCGAATAATTAAGCTCCATCGCCGGCGGTCCAATCATATAGGGCCTATAAGACCAATAAGACCTATTAAAAAAACATCACAAATCTTCAATCTTCAATTTTCATTCCAAAAGCGCTCCGGCAAGATCCGCAATCTCCCGGGCCATACGGCCTCTTTCCATGGCTTCGGTGGAGCTGGCATTGCCCATGATACCGCGTTTGTAGACGCCCTGCAGAATGCTGGCCAGGCGGAAGAATGAAAAGGCCAGGTAAAAATTCCAATTGGGAATGCCGTCACGGCCCGTTAAACGGCAGTATTCCGCCAAAAACTCTTCTTCGGAGGGTATCCCGGTTGCGGCACCGGTTTGGCCAGCCAGGCTGGATCTTCCGACAATACCGGAATGATAGAACATGCAGCTGTAGCCCAGATCACCAAGGGGATGGCCGAGGGTAGACAGCTCCCAGTCCACCAAAGCCACAATCCGGGGTTCGGTGGGATGCAGCAGCATGTTGCCCATCCGATAGTCACCATGAACTATACAGCTGGTATCATCGGCGGGCACGTTGGCCGGCAGATATTCCATCAGACGTTCCATGGATTCGATTTCATCGGTCTTGGCCGCTACGTATTGTTTGGACCAGCGACCGATCTGGCGGCTGAAATAATTGCCCGGTTTGCCAAAATCGTCCAGTCCCAGGGCCGCGTAGTCCACCGAATGCAAAGCCGCCAGAACCCGGATCATATCAAAATAGATGGCGTGCCGCTCTTCCGGTGTCATACCGGGCAGGGTGATGTCCTCCAGAACGCGGCTGTGAACGTGCTCCATGACAAAAAACGGGGTACCGATTACGTGCTCGTCTTCACACAGCAGGCCCATCCGGGGAACCGGCACATTTGATTGCTCCAGGGCTTTCATCACCCGGAACTCGCGTTCCACCTGATGGGCGGACGGCAGGAGTTTGCCCGGCGGTTTTTTGCGCATTACATAGTCCGTGCCGCCGGCAGTCAGCAGAAAGGTTGGATTCGATTGACCGCCTTCGAATTGCTGCACGTTCAGGGGACCGGCATAACCCGCTAAATTATGCTTGAGATAATCATTCAAAGCATTTTCATCAAAGCGATGGGCATCGCGCACCGGGGTAAGTTTGGCGTCGCTTTTCATGATTCTTTCCTCAGTTCGAGCCGGGCAATGACTTCACGGTGAACTTCATCCGGACCATCTGCCAGGCGCAATGTTCGTATATGCGCGTAAGCCGCTGCCAGCCAGACATCGTTGCAAACCCCCATGCCGCCGTGGGCCTGAATGGCGCGGTCGATCACCTTTAATGCCATGCTGGGGGCTACGACCTTGATTTGCGCGATCTCAGACCGCGCCACTTTATTGCCGACCGTGTCCATGCGATGGGCGGCGTACAGCGTCAGGAGGCGGGACTGATCGATTTCACAGCGTGATCTGGCAATGTCCTGGCGTATTTGTCCCATTTCGGCCAGGGGCCGGCCGAAGGCGACCCGGGATTTGACGCGGCGACACATTTCTTCCAGGGCTCTTTCGGCCACGCCGATGGTGCGCATGCAGTGATGAATGCGGCCCGGTCCGAGCCGTCCCTGGGCAATTTCGAAACCGCGTCCTTCGCCTAACAGAATATTGGATGCCGGAACCCGCACATCCTTAAATTCGATTTCTCCATGACCGTGGGGCGCGCTGTCATACCCGAAAACCGGCAGCATTCTTTTGATGGTGATGCCCGGGGTGTCGCGCGCGACAAGGATCATGGACTGCTGGCGGTAAGGATGGCCCTCAGGGTCGGTTTTGCCCATGAAAATGTAGAGTTCGCAGCGCGGGTCTCCGGCGCCGGATGACCACCATTTGAGGCCGTTTAAAATGTATTCGTCACCGTCACGCACAATGCGGGCTTCGATATTGCGCGCATCCGATGAAGCCACCCGGGGCTCGGTCATGCAAAATGCCGAACGGATTTTGCCTTCCAGCAGCGGTTTTAGCCATTGCGCTTTCTGCGCTTCACTGCCGTAGCGTTCAAGGGTTTCCATGTTGCCGGTGTCCGGCGCGGCACAGTTAAAAATTTCCGGTGCCCAAGGCACCCGGCCCATGATTTCGCAGAGCGGCGCGTACTCCAGGTTCGTCAGGCCGGCACCGGAGTCACTTTCCGGCAAAAACAGGTTCCAAAGGTCTGCGGCTTTGGCTTTTTCTTTGAGCTCCTCAACCAGCGGGATGACCTGCCAGCGGTCGCCTTCATTGAGCTGGCGGTAATATTCTTCTTCGTTGGGATAGATGTAATTATCCATAAAGGCACTTAAACGCGCCTGCAAGTCCTTGGTCCGGTCCGAAAATTCAAATAACATGCAGTCCTCCTTGATAATAAAATAGAGCGATCACTCAATAACCTCAGTTGTCCGCCGGTGGTGGAATGTGGTTGGTAAGATGATTTGTTTATTGAATATTGGATATACCAGTCACACCCGAATGTCAAAATTTTATATCATCAGATAAAGGCAATGTCCTCAATGTTCCCCAGCGACATCTGTCTTTTTCCGTCTTTTTATTATTGCAAAATCACGAAATGAATTCCATGGGATCCAAGCAACCGATACTCAATATCAGAACCAGTTCGATTCCATCAAGCTATTTTCGAACATCTTTACCGTTTATGAGACTCGTCACTATTCTTCAATCAAATTTTGCTTTATTTAACTGCCCAAATCTGTCTAAATCTGGGTCCTATGAAAATCGGCCAAAATATACGATTCGCAGTTGCAGCGATTGGCATCCTGTGGCTGGTGTATTGCCTCAATCTTATCCTGGCAATCGATCTCAGGATGTATGGCATAATGCCGCGACATCTAGACGGATTGTGGGGCATTCCGGCTGCACCTTTTTTGCATGTCGATATTCAGCATTTAACCGCCAATAGCGGGGTTCTCTTTATTCTGCTGGCCGTAGCACTCGCCTATAATAGATCCCAGGCCATTAAGGCTGTTTTGACCATCATGCTGCTGGGGGGCGCGATGGTGTGGCTGCTTGGAAAGGCCGGCACTATCCACATCGGTGCCAGCGGGATCATTTTTGGATTGATCGGATATTTAATGTTTTTGGGCCTGTTCCGGCGCAACTGGAAAGCGGTGCTGATCTCGATTGGTATTTCGATTTTATATGGTGGAGCGCTGTATTCTCTATTGACATACGTTCCGGGCATCAGTTGGAGCGGTCACCTGTTTGGCTTCATATCCGGTGTGGTGGCGGCATGGTGGGGAAAGTGATTGAATATTGAAAATTGAAGAATTAAGGAACGCCTCCGGCGCAGCTGTTTTAAATAGACGGAGCGAAGCGATTTCCATAAATCTTCAATCTTCAATCTTCAATCTTCATTTCTCAAGCTCTTCCCCGCCGTTTGATTTCTTCGATCAGGATTAATTTGCCGAGTTCTCCCGGCAGGCACAAAACGGCCCGGCCGCCGTTTATGCGCGTCAATTCACGGGTAAACTCAACCAGGACGGGATTATTGTCCAGCATAAACGTTTCGATGTTCATCCCCTGGGCCGTTACCTTGCGGACCTCCGCCAGGGTGGCCTTGCAGGCATTGGGGCTGAGGCCGAAGAAATCGTCCGGCAGTTCGACATGCAGCTGATCTCGATCGAAATACGCCGTCGGCTGACCGTCGGTGATGACGATAACGCGATTATTTCGATTGCCGCTTTTTTTTATGAGCTGCATGGCAAGCCGCAGTCCGTCCTGAAGATTGGTGAACGGCCGGGACGGGTCCCATTGGGCCAGGGCCAGTTCTCTTCCCTTCAGCTCATGGGCTTCGGTGCAAAATCCGACGATATGCAGCTTGTCTTTGGGAAATCTTGCACGGATATAATGGTTGAGGGCCAGCGCAACTTTTTTGGCGGCTTCAAATCGGCCTTCCCAGGACATGGACCATGAGAGATCCAGCAGCACCACGGTCGTTGACGTAATCAACTGCTCGCGTTCGCGGATATGAAAGTCATCGGGCGACAGCTTAAGTTGACCCTGATGGTAGCGGCCCTTTGAGACGGCGTTTAAAATGGTCTTTGATATATCCAGATCGAAACGGTCGCCGTAGCGATACCGGCGGGAAGAATCCGGCTCTATCTCGCCGGAATGCGGCGCGTTGCCCGATTGGCCGCCTGGTTTGTCCCGTTTGATGTGGCGATAGATCTTGCCGAAGGCCAGTTCACCGAGGGTGCGCATGCCGCGTGGCGTCATGCTAAAACCTTCCCGCAGGGATTCGACAATGCCCTCTTCGGACATCATTTGGGGCAGTTCGAGGAGAATATTGAATGACTCGGCGGCATTCTCGCCCAGGATTTCTTGCAAAGCCTGCGGATCAATTGTTGAAAACTGCCCGGTCATGATCTGGTTTTGAATTTTCTCAATTGACTTCAGCAGCCGCATCAACTCGAGGGCCTGGTCGAAGTCCGCCGGCACGTGCCCGCTGAATTTATCGGCGTACGCGCTGTAAAATTCGTAAAGATCGAGAATATCGGCCCGACGATTTTGCCAGTGGGTAAAAATTTGTCGGCTGTCAATATTCAACCAATCAAAATTTTCAAGCTGCTTCAACTTCTCGAGCAATCCGGCCGGCAATTGTTCATAGGACGGGGCCGGGGATAAGCCTTTCTCCTGGCGCGCGAATTGTTCCAGCGAAAGTAGATTTTTGAAATCACTGATCGGCTGGTCCAAGGCGTTTTCGAGATGATACTTGGCAAACAGATCCTCGATCTGTCTCTGAAGCGCCTGCATCATCTCTTCTAAACCCATCACCCGAAAATTCATGCCGGCCAGCGGGAAACCGGACCACATCATCTGGGCCAGTGAGGTTCGCGGGTTCATGCCCTTCATGATGTTTTCCAAAAATGTTTCGACAACGCTTTTTCTTTTAAGTTCGAAAGGCGCCTGGCTGCCGTCCCATTTTTTATATCGAACAGATTTCATTTATACACCATGCGGTTCTCGATCACTTCACGATTTAATTTATTGGACAAGTGCAGCCCTTCCAGGATGAATTCAATGGCCGCTGAGGCTGCGGCCGGGTTGGCCGGATCGACCAGTGTGGCGGCGGCATCCTTGATGCCCGGAATGATGTTGAATGCCGGCAGATAGTCAATTGATGGCTGGTTTTGTGAGATCTCGGCCGACACGCCCTTTTCGAAGGCATCCGTAATGGAAGACAGTTCTTCCGGCTTGAAATGTGCATCAAAAACAACTTTGATAGCTTGTTTGGCCAGGTTGACGATGATATCGGCCTGGTTGTCATCGACCGCTTCATATTCCATTTCCATTTTACCGGCGATGGCTGGAAATGTAGATTCGATATCCGTGATGCGGGGGACCACTGCATCTTCAGAAAATTTAAGGCTGCGCCTGAGGGCACTTCCCACAATGGCTTCATAACTGCGGATGGACACCCGGCAGCTGACTCCTGAATGTTGGTTGATTTCCTGACTGCGGCGAGCCTGAAATGTTATCTCGGCGAGAATCTCCTTGATAAAATCCGGCACGCAAGTCGGCAATCCATCCAAATTCAGGGTCCGGGCCTCCTGCTCCATGATCTGGATTTCATATTTTCTGTCCAGGGGATAGTGCGTTCGTATCTGAACATCGAAACGGTCTTTCAAGGGCGTGATGATGCGCCCCCGGCTGGTATAGTCTTCCGGATTGGCGGTGGCAATAATAAAGGTATCCAGCGGCAGCCGAACCGGAAAACCTTTTATCTGGAAGTCATTTTCTTCCATGATATTGAAAAAAGCCACCTGGATCTTTTCGGCCAGATCGGGCAATTCGTTTATCGCAAAAAGGCTGCGATGGGCCCGGGGGACCAGACCGAAATGAAGGCTGCTTTCATCATCCAGGGTGCGACCCTGCGCCACTTTAATCGGATCCACCTCCCCGATCAGATCGGCTGTGCTGACATCGGAAGTTGCCAGTTTTTCGATTAAGCGTTTTTCCCGCGGGATGTAATCTACTGGGAGCTGATCACCCAGGTCCTTGAGTTTTTGTTTGCATTCGGAACAAATCGGATTAAAAGGACTGTCATGGATGGGACAACCGGCAATGGCAGGCATTTCTTCGTCCAGGAAGTCGATCATGCGCCTGATAATCCGACTTTTGCCCTGGCCTCTTTCACCGAGTAAAATAATATTGTGTCCGCATAAGATCGCGTTAACCAGCGCCGGCAGCACCGTTTCATCATATCCAATGACCTCGGAAAAGATTGGTTCGTCGCTTTTCAATTTTCTGATTAGATTCAGTCGCATTTCCGTACGCACGTCCGGCAGGTGATTAACCTGCAGTTTCAATTCGCCAAAGGTTGTGGGTTTTTGCATTATTCCGTCCTTAATAATCGCATTTATTAGATTGTAAAAATTTGGGTGAATTCTAAAAATTATTCTTGCTGCGAAACACCGACGGAATAATTATCCAATGCTTCGCATTTTTGCATTTATTAAGCCACATAGCAATAAAGTAGGGTCGGCCTCCGTGCCGATCCCGCCGCTAGCGGGACCCTACGACATTGGTGCATGAATAAAGTTTTTTTATGGATTAAACTGGCCGCTCCGGGCCAGTGGCTGGGCTGACACCTGACACCTGAAACCATCAGTTACTTATAACATGTAGTTTAAAAAAAATCTTAAGGCCTAGAAAATATATCGATGATAATTACGTCAAGCGCTAAGAAGCCTTGACAATTACCACAAAATAAAATCATATTATTGGACTGAATCTCAATTTTTCAACCTTGGAAAGGAGATAAATCATGGAAGAATTTCAGAGCAGCTACGCCGATGTCAACGGCATCCGGCTGCATTACATAAGTGTCGGACAGGGAAACCTGATCATGTTCGTCCACGGATTTCCCGAATTCTGGGGGGAGTGGGAAAATCAGCTGGTCGAGTTCGGCAACGATTATCAGGCGGTGGCCCCCGACATGCGGGGCTATAATTTATCCGCCAAACCCGATGAAATTGAAGCTTATCATGCCAAACATCTCATTGAGGACCTGCGGGCCCTGGCCGAACATCTGGGACATCAGAAACTTATTCTGGTGGCCCACGACTGGGGTGGGGCGGTGGCCTGGTCGGCTGCCATGCGTTACCCGGATTGGGTCGAAAAGCTGATTATCATCAATTCCCCCCATCCGGCGGTATTCGCCCGGGAGCTGTTAAACAACCCCCAACAGCAGGCGGCCAGTCAGTATATGCTGCTGTTTCGTTCCCCAAAGGCCGAAAAAATTTTATCGGAAAACAACTATGCCCGGCTCATGGACATGGTTACGCAATTCGGCAGCAAGTGGGATATGACCGAGGAAGTTCGGCTAAAATACATTCAGGCCTGGTCACGGCCGGGGGCCCTGACCGGCGGCTTGAATTATTACCGGGCATCGCCCCTTTATCCGCCCACCTCACCCGAAGATGAGGCCAAGATTAAAAGCATCCTGGACTTGCCGCCGGAGATGCTTGCGGTTAAGGTGCCGACTTTGGTTATCTGGGGCGAACAGGACCGCGCGCTTCTGACCGGCAACCTGGATGGATTGGAGGACTATATCGAAGATCTGACCGTCAAGCGAATACCGGATGGCAGCCATTGGGTTAGCCACGAGCAGCCTGATCGGGTGAATAAGCTTATCCGCGATTTTCTGAAGTAGTATTGTTCAAATTATTCTAATCTTTCTAAAAGGGACCCGGATAAACGCAGATGACACAGATCTTTTATGTTTGACGACAAAAACAAAAGTTTTATTAAATCCGTGAAAATCTGTGAAAATCCGTGTCCCATTTTATAATTCGATAATGGTGACGTGTATGGCGGAATATGAAGCGCTTGCTCCCCGGTTTAAAGCGGCGATACTGGATTGGATGAAAACCAAAAATCCGTTCTGGGCGCTGCTGGGTATGGAACTATTGGAAATTAAAAAAGGCTGGGCCGTCGTGCGGCTGCCGGTTGAAGACAAACTGACCAATGCGATTGGACTGGTTCACGGCGGAGCCATTTTTTCGGCGGCCGATTCGGCGGTGGGCATGGCTTTGGTCGGAATGACCAGCCGGGATGAAAATATTTCGACCCTGGAAATGAAAATTAATTACATGAAACCGGTCAAGGGAAAAGAAATTATGGCCGAGGCCAAGATCATTCACAGGGGAACCCAAACGGCCATCGGGGATGTGGAAGTCAGAGACGAAGAGCGGAATCTCGTTTCCAAGGGCTTGGCCACCTATGCGATTTTTAAGAAAAATTAAGAGGAATGGATTCTGATTGTAAAAATAATATTAGACAGGATTTACAGGATCGACTGGATAGAAGGGCCTTCGGCTCGAGGGCATCTCGCTTGCCGCAGACGAAATAAATCCCATTAATCCTGTAAATCGTGTCTGAAAAAAGAAATTAAAAATCGAATCCATTCAACACCCAGTGTCTTTGTGGTCAAAAAATATTACGGCTAATACGTTACCGTAATTACGAATTAGGAGCACTTCGTGCCTTATTAGCTGATTAGTTACAGGAGCAATCATTATGGATGCGAAGGAATTCAATAACATAATTTATGATAAAGATGACCGAACCGGGATCGTGTTGGTTTCGATCAACCGGCCGGAAATAAAAAATGCCCTGTCTATCCTGATTTTATTGGAGCTATACCGGGCAGCGGATTTATTTGACAAGGATGAAACCGCCCTGGCGATGATTATCACCGGTGCCAAAGCGCCGGACAACAATGATCCGACCCAGGAAGCTTTCAGCAGCGGCGGATATTTTAACCCGGTCGAACTGGAATCTCTGGATGAAGAAACCAAGGCTGAGATCGATTTGACCGACATTGCCCAAAAGAAACTCTGCTTAAAATTATGGCAGTTAAACAAACCCATCATTGCTGCAATTAACGGGTTGGCCATTGGCGGGGGATTCACCGTGCCCTTAGCCTGTGCCGATTTGATCTATGTGTCCGAGCATGCCTGGGTAAAGCTGCCGTTTATCAGTTTGGGCATCATTCCGGAACTTGCTTCCAGCTATTTGCTGCCCCGCATACTGGGATTTCAGCGCGCCAAAGAAATTCTCTTTTTTGGCGAAACCCTGGATGCCCGCAAACTGCTGGATCTGGGATTGGTCAACAAGATACTCCCCCACGATGAGCTGCTTCCTTATGCAAAGGCAATTGCCTTAAAGCTGGTGCCGCCACTGGGCGCCAGCCTTGCGGTGGGCCTGACAAAGCAAGCACTTCACGGGCCGTTGATCGAGGCAGTATCCCGGGCACTTGATGTGGAAAATGAAGGATTAAACAAAACTTTGGCATCAGCCGATTTTTGGGAGGCCCTGGCCGCCCGCAAAGAAAAAAGGAAACCGGATTTTAAAGGCGCATAATTAATCCACCCAAAGATATTTGCAATCGTTTTCGATCAACCACTAGTTAAGTGGATTAACAATCTCGGTTTATCAATCAAAACAGGAGGTCTAGCATGTCTGGAAAGTTAATGGAGTACTTTAACAAGCAGCCCCGGCTGGGTACGCTCAGCACGGCCGATAAAAACGGCAAAGTCAATTCGGCTTATTTTGGCTCACCTCGCATGGTGGATGAGAAAAGCATCTTCATGGGACTCGGCAACAATCGAACGTTTGCCAATTTACAGGAAAATCCAAGTGCGACTTTTATGGTCATGGAGCCGGGCGAAAGCATCATGGATTGGAAAGGTGTCAGGATATACGTGAAAATGACCGAATGCCAGACCGCCGGGGAAAAATTGGACAATCTCAAAGCCATGATCGCTGAAAAGGCCGGGGAGGGGGCCGCCAAAATGATGCATGCCGCGGTGACATTCGAGATCGTGGAAATCAGGCCCCTGGCGGATTTCGGGCAAGGGTGGGAGAAATCAATATAAAAAATGTCAGTGGTTTGTTGTAAGT
This sequence comes from uncultured delta proteobacterium, assembly GCA_963710795.1. Classification (GTDB taxonomy): domain Bacteria; phylum Desulfobacterota; class Desulfobacteria; order Desulfobacterales; family JAFDCJ01; genus JAFDCJ01. The sequence goes on along the minus strand of CAVQBT010000062.1, from coordinate 39,093 downwards.
TGTCTGTTGTTTCGTTTCAAGCTTGACAGTCGATATGGATTTCTATTGATTGACTACCATAGGATCATTTGGATTGTGGGAGCGGCTTGTGCTTGTATCCCGCTGTCTTTAAACGGGGCGGCCGCGATTTACAATGACTGAAATCCTCTTTTCCAACAACTGACAACAAACAACAGACAATTGACTTTCAGGTTTAGCTACAAACGTTGGATGCAATCTCAGGAGCAAGTTTGAAGCAATACATAAAGGAAATAATTTGCGATGGCGATGAGAACGGCAACGAAATGGCCGCCGAATTTCAACTGCCGTCAGGCCTTGAAATCGTCGGGCTTCCCACCAAAAACTTCTATGGTGGGCACTGGGATCTGGGGCCGACCTGGAATTATGCCGTCATGGCAAACGATCCGTTTCTGGTGGATTCCGGGCGCTTCGGGCAGGGCCAAAACCTGATCGGCATGCTGGAATCTGCCGGTATCAGCGCTAAAGACCTCCAGTTTGTGCTGATCAGCCACAGCCATGAAGACCATGACGGCGGTCTGGCGGAGCTGGTCGAATCGACCCGGCTCAAGGTAAAGGCCCATGCCATCTATGATCTATTGATCCGTCAGTATCCTGAAGATGCGCCGGCCGGATATCGGGAGAATTTTCCGGCCAAGTGCTGGCATTGTCCGATGCCCGAATCATTCTGGTCCAAAAACTGCCGCGGAAATTGCGCAAGCGCATTTCGAGGCCAAGCTCCTGGAAGGTTTCGGCAGCATGATGGCTGCCAATGAAGTCATCAGCCACTGTGAAGGGAAGTTGTTGACTAAAAGGACCCGCTTATTCCGACACTAAGCGATTTGGCCGTTACTGTTCTTTTATCCAATCTTCAGCATCCGCTATCTTTGAGAAAACCTTAAACTGTTGCGGTATATCTGCTGCGATTTTAGTAAATGATTCCGCCAGGCTGGTCTGCAAACCGGATTCGACCACGATTGCGGTCTTGTTAATTCTTGCACCTGCGGGATAGTTTTCTTTGATGATGCCTTTCAGCTTATTCAAATCATCGTGGGAAAAATTTTCCGGGCCTTCACGGAAAACCCAAATTCTATTTTGCTCTGGGATCCCTTCCACGTAGAATAACCTGGCAACGCCTCGCTGTATCTCTCTGAAATCAGTCCCCTCTTTGGGTTCGATTAAAATATATTCCTTTTTTATCGTTATTCTGGGTGACATTTTCTCGATGATATTATTTTGGTCTGTGCAGTTGTACCTACCCACGGTAGGGTTTTTCTCAAACTTGACCTACAGATATCATCCGGCAACACACAAAGTCAATACAATGACCAAATCTTCGTTTAAAAATTATGCTTCTGCTATCTCAAATGGCAGGTCTCCCAGCTTCATAATTAATGCGAAATCACTTGACAACAAAGATGGCAACTAATAAATAAATAAGCATCGAGAGACCGACCGGTCTGTCTCCAACCCTTTTTTGAGGACTTATTTGGTGAATCTGAAAAACACCATTGTTCACGAATCCCTGAAACTCTTCTCATTGAATGGTTTTTTGAGCACATCCATTCAAGATATCCTATCGGCCGCCAACACATCAAAAGGCGGTTTTTACAATCACTTTTCCAGCAAAGAAGATCTTTTCTTCCAGGTCCTGGACGAAGCCCGCAAAATCTGGCGCGACAGGAACCTGCAGGGCCTGGACGAAATCAATCAACCGATTGATAAAATCATCAGGCTGCTCGAAAATTATAAAGACCGCTACCTGTTGGATGCCGAAAATTTTCCCGGTGGATGCATTTTTATCATGTTTGCAGTCGAACTTGGCGACTCACGTCCGCATCTGTCGCGGGAAGTCCAGAAAGGCTTTACGGGTCTGAAGGCAATGCTCAAACGAATATTGGAAAACGGACAACAACCGACAACCGAGTATAACGGCTTAAACTCCAACACGATTACGGAAATAATATTTAACGGCATGTTAGGGGCTTCTGTCAATTACAGCGTGGATAAATCTTATCAAGCTTTGGACGAATCAATTAACGCTCTGATCGATTATCTCGCTAAACTCAGGAAGTAACCGATGCCTTTTTTGATTCAATCGAAATAATATTCATTAACCGGACCTGGAACCGATCAATATTAATACATCATATAACCACTAAACCAAAGGAGGAGATGAGAATGATTGATTTTACGTTTACCGAAGAGCAGGAGATGTTTCGCAAAGCGGCCCGGGAAGTTGCAGAAACCAAGATTGCACCCAAGGTAGCCGAGATGGAGGAAACCGGGGAAGTCTGTGATGACGTGGTCAAGGCCTTGGGGGAAGCGGAAATGATGGCCATCACGATCCCGGAAGAATACGGCGGCCTGGGTTTGGGGTATACCGAGCGTTTGATCGCGATTGAGGAAATCAGCCGGGTATCGGTAGGCGCAGCCATGATGTTCCAGGTATTTGCCCTGGGCATCGAACCGATCATCAAATTTGGCAGCGAAGACCTTAAAAAGAAATATCTGCCGGGGCTGGCCAGTGGAGAGCGTCTCGCCACGACTGCCGTCACCGAGGCCACCGGCGGGTCCGATCCCACGGGCATTCGCTCATCGTATAAAAAAGATGGCGACGACTTTATTCTCAACGGCCGCAAATGCTTTATCACCAACGCCCACATTGCCGACACCGTCACGGTTCTGGCCAAAGCCGAGGACAACCCCAAAGCCTTTTGCGCGTTTGTGCTGGATAAGGACATGCCGGGCTGGAAGGCCACCCACAAGGAGCATAAAGTCGGTATGCGCGGTTGCAATACCGGTGAATTGGCGTTTGAAAATTGCCGCATACCCGCCTCGCAACTGCTGGGAGAAGAAGGCAAAGGCCTGCGGGTGACCATGGCCGCCATTGGTGATGTAGGCCGGGGCGGAATGGTCGGCGTTGCTTTAGGACTTCAGGTTGCCTGTCTGGAAGAATCCATCAAATTTGCCAATGAAAGAATCCTTTACGGCAAACCGATTGCCGCCCTGCAGACCATTCAAAATAAGCTGGCGGACATGAAAATTGATTTAGAAGCCGGTAAGCTGCTGGGCTACCGCGCGGCTGCCATGCAGGATAAGGGGCAGCGTTCCAGCAACGAATTCGCCGTCGCAAAATATTTTACCACCGAAGCCTGCCAGAGAGCTGCCAAAATGGCAGTCGATATCCACGGCGGATACGGTTGTATGGAAGAATATGCAGTTTCACGATTATTGCGGGATGCCTATGTGGTCGGACCCTCGGCGGGTACTTCCGATATTATGAAGGTTATCATCGGAAGATGGGTGCTGTCCTAAACTGCATCAACCGATGCTTTTCTTGAGACTGCACTCGTGAAAAGTGGTTACTGATACTATCCATGGTAACATGTAGGTTTCTTTCAATAGGATGATATAAACGCCCAACTAACGAACTTAAACCTGTATGTGGCTGACTATAATCAAAGAGGTCTCACTTAAAATGCTCAATATCGTCGTTTGTGTCAAGGCGGTGCCGGATCCCAAGGAAGCCTGTAATATAGCAATCGATCCGGCTACCAAAACCCTTTTGCGCTGTGATGTGCCGATGGTGATCAATCCGTTGGACAAAAACGCCATGGAAGCCGCCCTGCAGTTAAAAGAAACGTTCGGGGCCCATATTGCGGTGCTCAGCATGGGGCCGCCCGAGGCGGGCAATATCGTCAAAGAATGTTTGGCTTTGGGTGCCGACCGGGGGATACTGCTGAGTGACCCGGCTTTCGGCGGTGCGGATGCCTATGCAACGGCCTTTACCCTTGCCAAAGGCATTCAAAAACTCGGCGCATTGGATGTGATATTTTGCGGCATGGCCAGCAGTGACGGCAGCACCGAGTGGGTCGGACCGGAAATAGCAATATTTCTGGATTTGCCGGTGGTGACGCTGGTAAAGGAAATCGTCGCTTGCGACGGCCCCCTCTGGCAGGTAAAAGCCAGTGTTGAAAACGGATACCGCTTAATGCAGGTTCAGCTGCCGGCCGTTTTTACGGTCACCCGGGAATTGAATACACCCCGCGCACTCAGTTTTTCAGGAATTATCAAAGCCCGCAAAAAAGATATCAACCAAATGGGCCGTGATCAGCTCGGGGTGCCGGCCGAATTACTGGGCCTCAAAGGCTCACCGACGATTGTTTCCGAGCTGAACGCCCAGCAAGAAAGTAAACGGCAGGCTGAAATTTTTGGCGGCAGCCGGGGTGAAAAGGCCGACTTGCTGGTGCAAAAATTGGTGGATGCGGGAGTTTTGTGATGCGTAATAGGAATGACTAAAATTAAAAATGACTAAAATGACTAAAGTTAAGGTATCCTATCGATTAAATCAAAAGAGCGTCAACAAGTTCTTTTTTGTTACTTTTCGGATATTAAGCTCGCTTGCCGTCAAGCCTTATGTGTAGATATAAAATAATTAAGATGGAGCATAGCGACTCCATAATTTTAGGCATTTTAGAGCATTTTAGTCATTTTAGGCATTTTTTAAGTTTACCTGTATTACGGTAATACAGAAAGGTTTCGTATTAATGGAAAAAGATCATAGGGCGGTCTGGGTCATCGCCGAGCAGATTGACTGCCACCTTCAATCCCTATCACTGCAATTAGTCGGCCAGGCCCGAAAATTGGCCGATCAACTCGACAGTTCAGTTGAAGCGATCCTGCTGGGTGACAACATCGACCGGCTGGCCGGTCAGTTAATTGCCGCTGGGGCTGACCGGGTATATCTGGGGAATGCACCGGAACTGGAAATTTATCAGCCCGAGCTGTACACCGAAATCGTCGTTAAGCTTGCCGCAGCGCATCAGCCTGAAATTATCCTGATCGGTTCGACCGCTATGGGGCGCGAACTGGCGCCGCTGGTGGCCGCACGCTTGAAAACGGGGTTGACGGCCCACTGCATTGATCTGGTGCTCGATAAAAATATGATTTTGGAACAGCGGATTCCGGCCTACGGCGGGCTGCTGTCGATTATATGCCCTGAAAAACGACCCCAAATGGCCACCGTTGCCAAAGGTGTTTTTTCAACCCCTGAGCCGGATGATACGCTGACCGGTGAGACGATCATGATTGACATACCAAACGGTCTGCCCGGCCGTGTTAAAACTCTTGAAATCATCCGCGAAGAACCGCAAGGGGTGCCCCTGGAAACGGCATCGACCATTGTCGCCGGCGGCGCCGGGGTCGGTGACCGGGACGGTTGGAACGATGTATCCGAACTGGCCGCAACGCTGAAGGCCGCGTTGGGCTCGACCCGGCCGGCAGTTGATGAAGGCTGGACTGAGCTGGAAACCATGATCGGGCAGAGCGGGAAAATGGTGAGTCCGGAAGTCTATATCGGCGTGGGGCTGTCCGGTGAACAGCAGCACATGGTCGGTATCGTCGGCGCCCGGATCATGATTGCGATCAACAGCGATGAAAAATCACCGATATTCGATCAGGTGGATTACGGCATTGTGGATGACTGCCGCGAATTTCTGCCCGAATTTATGAAAAAAATACAGGAATACCAGGAAAAACAGGTAACTTGCTGAATGCGAATATAGTTGACTGGTTGATTAGTTGATTGGTTAATTGGTTGTAAATATGGATTTATCCCATAATTGCAAAATAATTGGACGCTTCATGTTTCAAAAGAAAGGACCATTAGGACACAGATGAACACGGATTAAAAAGAAAGTTTGTTTGGCCTTCGGCGAGAAAGGACACCTATCAAGTAGGCACTTTTGTATATCTGGCAGGGGTTCCGCCGCCAGGCGGTTTGTACTAATCTGCGTTTATCTGTGCAAATCTGTGTCCCAGAAGTTTATAAAAAACCATAAAATTCTGAAATTATATCCATAATTACCAAATCAACCATTCAACCAGTAAACTAATCAACGAGGTCTGGAATGAGAGATTTGGGGATCGGCTGCCGTCAGAAACCGATCCCGTAATTTTAATTAAATTTCTATCAATTTTTTGGAGGTAAAAATGGCAAATTTGAAAGAAGTCGAACACGCTCTAAATACCTACATCCGGCCGCTCACCTTTCCGCTGGCCATTAAAATGTTGAAGTCGGAAGCAGAAATACCTGAAAAAACACGTCGACCCTTTCAGCAATTGAAAAAGAAAGTCGCCATTTGCCAGGGAATCGGCATGGCAAGGAAATTAGGCTGGGCCATCGCCATGGGCAAAGAGGACATGCAATGCTCTTTGGGAGCCGCACCCTTCGGTTTTTTTAAAAATATTGACTTCTGGAGCGAGGGCAATATTGCCGGAGGCATGTTTACCGCTTCCACGGAGATCGGCAAAAAGGAAGAGGACCTCATCGATCGTTTTGAATACGGGCGATACAGTCATATCCTGGTGGCACCATTAAACCGGGCGGCTTTTGAACCGGATCTGCTGATGATGTATGGGAATCCGGCGCAAGTTATGCGACTGATTCAAGGCGCGCTTTACAGCGAAGGCGGCGCGGTGTCTTCTTCAGCCATGGGAAGGCTGGGATGCGCATCGATTATTACCGTGATTTCCAAAAATGAATGCCGCTATATTGTCCCCGGCAACGGTGACCGGGTTTTCGGTATGACCCAGGACTGGGAGATGGCCTTCTTGATCCCGGCTTCCAAAATTGATACAGTGGTTGACGGATTGGCCAATACCCATAAATCCGGAGTGCGCTATCCGATTACCAGTTTTTTTAATTTTCAGGCAACATTTCCGCCATCCTATCAGGAACAGATGAAAATCTGGGAAGAAGAGGGAGAATTATAGATGGATGTCTTAACCGGAGGACAACGAGTATCCGCGGCCTTTAAAAAGACGTTTAGCGATCAGAAACCTGAGCTGGACCGGATTCCGTCTTATCTCATTACCGGTCAGTACAATACGCAGCTGATCGATGTGTCCATCAGGGAGTGGCTGTTGGATCCTAAAATTTTTGCCAAGGCCCAGATCGCGTCATATGAACGCTACCAGCCGGATATCCTTCTGATGATGTGGGATCTGCTGACGGATGCCGAGGCCATCGGCAATGAGCTCAAATTTCCCGAAGACAGTCTTTGTATCTCCACAAAAATGGCTCTTGCAGACAAGGGCAAACTGAGCAGTCTTCAAATCCCGGATCCAACCAGGGACGGACGTCTACCCGACTATTTGGCGGCCGTGGCCGAAACCAAAAAAGCCGTCGGCAATGCGATCGTTTCGGCGGTGATCGCCGGCCCCTGGACCATTGCCATCGGCCTGCGGGGGGCCAATGAACTGATTCGCGATGCCTTAAAAGATCCGGATTACGTCCACGAACTGATGCAATTTTGCACCCGGCAGTCGATCAGCTTTGCCGAAGCCATAATCCCGCTGGGCGTGGGCCTCGGGTATTCCGAGGCCCCGGCCTCCAACAGTCTGATCTCGCCCAAAATGTACCGCACATTCGTCTTTCCTTATCACAAGCAGATTGTCGACCACTTCAAGGCCAAGAAGGTCGGCCTGGGGCTGCATATCTGCGGCTATGCGGAACCGATATTGGAAGACATGGTCAATACCGGGATGACCAATATCAGCATCGATGCGCCGACGGATATTGCCAAAGCCGTGGCGGCCACCCGGGGCAAGGCGGTTTTGATCGGCAACCTGGATACCAATCTTTTTTACAGCGGCAGCCGGGACAAGATGAAGGCAGCTATTCAAAACTGTATTGATAACGCGCCGGCGGACAGCGGGTATATTTTGTCGTCGGGCTGCGAAGTACCGGCGATTGCGCCGCTGGAAAAGGTTGACTGGTTTCATGAACTGGTGGATGAACTCGGCCGGTACCATTAACCATGCTAAACTTGAATCTTCCTGATAGACCACTTCTACTGGACGGCGGCATGGGGCGCGAGTTAAGGTTCCGGGGTGTCGATATCATGACTGCAATCTGGGCGGCCAACGGCTTGATTACGGCGCCGGATATAGTCAGACAGATCCATCAGGATTTTATTGCTGCCGGCGCCGATATTATCACCACCAATACCTATGGCATCATTCGAAACAATCTGGCCCTTGAAGGCCTTGAAGATCGATTCGAAGAACTCAACGTGCTGGCCGGCACCCTGGCCCAACAGGCACGCCAAAAATCCGGGACATCCGTGCTGATTGCCGGATCATTGCCGCCGCTGGCCGGCAGCTATCGACCGGACCTGGTCGGCGAGATAGAGGACCTTCTGTCTTTATATATGGAGCAGGCTGAACTGCTGGCACCTTATGTGGACTTGATTTTATGTGAAACCATGTCCAGTGCCGCTGAAGGCAGAGCGGCGGCACTGGCTGCCTGTCAAACCGGCAAACCGGTCTGGGTGGCCTGGACCCTGCATGAAGATCGATCCGGCAATCTCAGAAGCGCTGAAACGATCAGCCTGGCCGCCGAGTTTTTATCTGATTTGCCGATCAGCGGCTATCTGGTCAACTGCTGTGCACCGGAGAGCATTACCAAGGCCCTGCCGCAGTTGGTCGCAACCGGTGCTGATTATGTCGGCGGCTATGCCAACACGTTTCAGCCCATCCCGGAAGATTGGAGCCTGGAAGGGGACAAGCAAACCGATGGCGCTCTTGATCTTCGATCAGATCTCGATGCTGAAAGTTACGCCGGGCATGTTGGGCGCTGGCTGCAGGCGGGAGCCAATGTCGTTGGCGGCTGCTGTGGAACCCGTCCCGCACATATCGCTAAAATTAAAGAATTATATTTTTCTTCTCGCTAGATTAATCTTTGAGATGATGAATTTGTTTTGCAGTTTTTCCAGAGCAATTTGACAAAATGGACTTAAATGCATACTTTGTTACATAAATAAAATATCCAACATTTCCCCTTTCTACCTTTCAACTAACACCGGTTTCAATTAAGCCGGAGCTGGCCTCGCAACAGCAAATCAGATTGCGCCCTTTCATTTGTTGATTTATTTCAGGATATTATATTTTTTACCATTCTTTTCGAGAAAGGGTCGATACCATCAATCGCACTGGCGATCGCTTTGAAAGCCGGGTCCGAGCATTAGTATATTTTTTGAAAAGGAGGAAACACCATCGCAGCTTTGTTGGATAACCGCAATGGGAAACGTCACGGTTGCGATGGAGAGCTAATTTAAAAAGGAGAATCTGAACCATGAAACTAAGACCATTACAGGATCGAATTTTAGTTCAACGGGTTAAAGAAGAGGATAAAACAAAAGGCGGGATCATCATTCCGGATACGGCCAAAGAAAAACCGATTGAAGGCAAAGTGATTGCTGCCGGCAAGGGCAAACTCAGCGAAGAGGGAAAGCGCATAGCGCTTGAAATCAAGAAAGGCGATCGGATTCTATTTGGCAAATATTCAGGGACTGAGGTAAAAATAGAGGGTGAAGAATACCTGATCATGCGCGAGGATGACGTGCTTGGCGTCATCGAATAAAAAGAAAGAATGGAGGTTAAGGCAAAATGGCTAAACTGATAAAATATGACATGAAAGCCCGTGAAGCGATGCTGAAGGGGGTCAGAACTCTTGCGGATGCGGTGGTTGTTACCCTGGGTCCCAGAGGAAGACATGTAGTTTTAGATAAATCATGGGGATCACCGACAGTCACCAAAGACGGCGTCACTGTTGCTAAAGAAATCGAACTGGGGGACAAATTCGAAAACATGGGCGCCCAGATGGTCAAGGAAGTCGCCAGCAAGACAAGTGACATGGCCGGTGACGGCACAACCACAGCGACGCTTTTAGCCCGGGCAATTTATGAAGAGGGACAGAAGCTGGTGGCGGCCGGCAACAACCCCATGGATATTAAACGGGGAATTGATGCCGCGGTCGGCGTGGCTGTGCAAGAACTTCAAAATTTGAGCAAACCCACCCAGGGACAGCGCGAAATTGCGCAGGTCGGCACCATTTCGGCCAACAATGATGAAACCATCGGCAAAATCATTGCCGAGGCCATGAACAAAGTCGGTAAAGAAGGGGTCATCACCGTTGAAGAGGCCAAAAGCATGGAGACAACCCTTGAAGTTGTTGAAGGTATGCAGTTTGATCGTGGATACCTGTCGCCCTATTTTGTGACCAATGCCGAAAAAATGGTTGCCACTTTGGAAGATGTATATATTCTGATCAATGAAAAAAAGATCAGCAGCATGAAAGATCTCCTGCCCATTCTTGAACAAGTCGCCAAAATGGGTCGACCCTTATTGATCATTGCCGAAGATGTGGAGGGTGAAGCATTGGCCACCCTGGTGGTCAATAAATTGAGAGGCACCCTGCAGATCGCGGCGGTCAAGGCACCGGGTTTCGGCGACCGACGCAAAGCCATGCTCGAAGACATTGCCGTTTTAACCGGCGGTCAGGTCGTATCCGAAGATTTGGGGATCAAATTGGAAAACCTGGCCGTCTCAGACCTCGGCCAAGCCAAACGGATCAACATCGACAAGGACAACACCACCATTGTTGACGGCGGCGGTTCGCGCTCAGCCCTGGAGGGCCGGGTCAAGCAGATTCGGGCTCAGATCGATGAGACCACCTCCGACTACGATCGTGAAAAACTGCAGGAACGGTTGGCCAAACTGATCGGCGGGGTGGCGGTGATCAACGTGGGCGCAGCCACGGAGACGGAAATGAAGGAGAAAAAAGCCCGGGTTGAAGATGCCCTCAATGCGACCCGTGCGGCTGTGGAGGAAGGCATCGTGCCGGGTGGGGGCGTTGCGCTGGTTCGTTGTTTGCCCGCGCTGGCCAAAATGAAGATCAAAGCCGATCAAAAGCTGGGTGTCAAAGTTGTCATGCGTGCTATGGAGGAGCCCCTCCGTCAGATTGCCAACAATGCCGGTTGTGAAGGTTCGGTCGTCATCGATAAAGTAAAAAACGGTGAGGGCGCTTTTGGCTACAATGCCGAAACGGACACCTATGAAGATCTGATGAAAGCCGGTATAATGGACCCGACCAAAGTGGTCCGGCTCGCCTTGCAGAATGCAGCCAGTGTGGCTTCATTAATGCTGACCACCCAGGCCATGGTTTCGGAAAAACCCGCAGAGAAAAAGCAGATGCATCCGGGAGCGCAAGGAATGGGCGGCGGAATGGATGCAATGATGTAGGCCTCCGTCATTTCGTAAAGTCTATGGGAAAGCCCTTTTGGCGTAATGGTTTGCCAAAAGGGCGATTTGTTCCAGGATATCTTTTCGTCTTGCATCCGGATGAGCTGCCATAGGTAACCTTCCTTTTCTAAAATACCCTTTTAACAATTATACCTGGTCAGACTGTTTCCCCGGGGCATACCCCGCCATTCCGACCATGAATCGCACCAAACCATAGCTTAGCCAGCTCGCCAGACGCAGCCTGATGCTCTGCGTTCTCCAGTTATTCGCAAATACCGGCCGCGCCCCCAGCTTGACAGCCTGCACCAGGCTTTGCTTTAATTTTTTGGCAAAGTTTTCATCGTCAACCACGACATTCGCCTCGAGCGCCAGCAGCAGACTGAAAGGGTCAAGATTTGAGGACCCCACCGTGGCCCAATGTTCATCAATCACAGCGACTTTGGCGTGCATAAGGCTACGGTGGTATTCGTAGATCTCTATCCCTGCTTCGAGAAAACTGCCATATAGGGCATGCGTGGCATAATGCAGCAATGGATATTCCACCCTTCCTTGCAGCAGCAAAATCACCCGGACACCGCGCCCGGCTGCATCCAAAAGCGCATGACGAAAATTCAATCCGGGTAAAAAGTAGGAATTGGCAACAATGATTTCGAATTGCGCCTGTTCAATCGCCTGCAGATAGGCATTTTCAATATCGCGGCGATGGCGGATGTTATCCCGTACCAGAAAAGCCGAGCGCATTCGACCCCTGGGTTCGGTCGAAGGAGCTTTTCTGGCGGTGCCCCGGACCCAACCATGACCCAAGCGGGTCCAGACCACCCGCGACCACACCCGGCGGGCGGAATCATAGATTTCTTCCACCAGCGGCCCTGCCACACTTACGGCGTAGTCATAACGAGGCGATGTTTGACCGGGCAAATCCATATCATCGATAATATTAATGCCTCCGACAAATGCAATTATCTGGTCCACGACCACAATTTTGCGGTGCAAGCGACGCAATCTCCGGCGCCGCAGGGTCCAGGGCGATGTCTTGGGCCGGAACTTCAGCACCATTACGCCAGCCGCTGATAGGCAATCGACCATGGTTTTCGGAATTTTATGCGAGCCGAATCCATCGATCAGAAGGTGGGTTTTGACACCACGCGCGGCCGCTCGCCTGAGCGCTTCCGCAATGCGTTGTCCGGTATGGTCATTTTTAAAAATATAGCTTTCCAGATAAATTTCATGCACGGCCCGGTCCAGCGCCGCTTCGATCGCCGGAAAATAATCTTCGCCGTTTTGCAACAGGGTAATCTGATTGTTTGGAATAATCTGGGGCACAGCAGGGTTGCCTTATGATGTCAAGTCATTTTTCTTGCACTCAAATTCTTCTTGGTCGATTTCACCTTTTGCATAACGTTTTTTCAAGAGATCTAAAGGTGTCTTATATTTTGACCGAACACGGCTGTTTGTCTTTGCTGTTTCTGATTTTCTCTGTTGATTATCATAGTGTACAGGGTGCATCGATGTTTGCCTGAAGCATCATCAGGTTTGGTGCCATGCTAAACTCGGCAGCCTTATGGCCCCTGAGACAGCGCTAAAAGGAGAAAGGTAACCGTCCCTTGTATTGAAAAAGGTAACTCACATGTGAGTTACCTTTAATAGCCACCTCATTTTTCGATAAGATGGTTAATCCCTTCGGCGCATGCTCGGCTCACTCCCCAGCTGGCCTTTTCTTGCCCGGGCATTGTATCCCAGCCCCCTTTTTCAATAAAATCCGCTCTCTGATAGCTACTGATATCCGCTATTTCTTTAAGCTTCTCTTCATGGTTCGGTTGCTTCATAAATTGGGCAACACAGACCGCCGCCTGACTCGCCAAGACCGCCTGCTCGGATATCTTTTGGGTCGTGGCGGCGGTTGACCAACCTCCCCAGGCAAAACCGATGATCATTGCGATGATTGCCCCACAAACAAGACCCCATCCGCCAAACTTAATTTTTCCCGCATTTTCCGGTTTCATTGATAATACCTCCTTGAATTATGTTGTGATATTTTTGCCTGTGATGACCCCGCTGTGTATGTGTTAAATGAGGTCATCGGTCCCAACCGAATAATTTCCCATTAAGTTTTTTTCGCCCTGGCGGCATTAACGATATCCATTCCTTCCGAATGAGAACCGTATTCAAAAAAATTTAAACTGTCCAAAATAGTATGATCAAACTTCATGCCAGATTGAAAAAGTTTAACTATATTCGACTCAACATATTGATTTATAATCTAAAATTTATATAAAAGCGACTGTCAATGGGGCGAGAACTGAACGGATAATTATGGTTACATATGACCATTGGTCATATATGACCATAATTTTAAGGATCGTTGGCGGGGTGCGGGGTATTCTACCGGTGGTGGACGACAACCTTATCGGATCAATCTTCGCCTGAACCGCAGGGCATACCCGCGGACTTCAAGCGTCAACGGGCAATCGGCACGATTGTGTACGTGCAGGGTAAGGAAAAGCGAGTGCCGGAACCAGGATAAAAATTCAGAAACACAGAAAGGCGGAAAGTAAAATGGCAAAACTATTACAGTTGGGCAAACTTAAAGCCGGCGTTGAGGCCTGGAACAAGTGGCGAAAGGACAACCCTGAGATAAGGCGTGAATGCCAAATCAGTGCGCGCTAGTCGACCGAGGTGCCAGACTGCATGCTGGAATAATCCAAAGGATGCTTTAGTTTTTTCTTGACAAGAGGGTCGGCGTCAATTATTTTGTATGCGAAATAATAATCATGAAACCATATGACGACTGCATACTATTTCTCCTGGCCAAAGCTTATCAAAAAGCCCATGGAGATTTTAAAAAACGGCTCCATTCCTATGGCTTGACACCGATCCAGCATCTCGTTCTCGAAGCACTCTGGGATGAAGACGGGCTTTCAGTCGGCGATATCGGGAAACGGCTTGTTTTTGACGGGGCGACTTTGTCCGGGGTACTGGATCGTTTAGCCGTCGCTGGCTGGGTATTAAAACAATCCGATAAGGAAGACAAAAGAATGCTGCGTATTTCGCTGACCCCAAAAAGCAAAGATCTAAAGCCTAAACTATCGGCCGTCAGAAATAAAACCAACGAAGATATACTGGCCCGCTTTAGCCTGGAAGAGAAGGTTCTGCTAAAGCGGTTATTACGGGATATTCAGGCGGACTAACTGGATCGTAATAAAGCAGACATAAAAAACGCTCTTGATAATAAGATCTGTACCAATCAGAAAATGGCAAAAGGTTAAAGGTGAAGGTCTATGATCGATTGGAAATAATAGCGCATGTCTAATCGATTATAACCTTTGAACCTTGAACCCAGAACGTTGAACCTGTCACTTTAGATAATATTTAGTATACGAATAAAATTTGAAGGAGTGGCGCATGTCCGGACAGAAAATTTATCAGAATTTCGTCTCGTGGTTAGACAAAACCTGGTACAGGAAAAACAAAATTATGGGAGGACAAAATGGGTATCTGGCATAAAACGGGATGCGTTCTTTGTGCGCAAAATTGCGGACTTGAAGTATTTGTCGAAAACAACCGCATGACCAAGGTCAAGCCCGATAAATCCAATCCGCGCAGCCAGGGCTATGCCTGCCGCAAAGGGCTCAATGTCATCTATCACCAGTACCCGGCAGATCGCCTGACCGAGCCTTTGAAACGGGTGGGGGACGAATTCGAACCGATCTCCTGGGACCAGGCGACCGATGAAATTGCGGCCAAGATGCGCGAGTTGGTCGAGCGGCACGGCCCGCGCTGCCTGGCCTACATGGGCGGCAGTTCCCAGGGCGGCCACATGGAGGCTGCCTTCGGTCTGGGTCTTCTGCGGGCAATGGGCTCCCAGTATTACTACTCGTCGGCCGGCCAGGAGTTTTGCGGTGCCTGGTGGGTAACCGGCCGCGTATTCGGCAAGCAATACAATATAGCCGGTCCCGATGAGCATGAATCGGAAATGCTGGTTGCCTGGGGCTGGAACGGCATGCAGAGTCATCAGATGCCCCGGGCGCCGAAAGTGCTGGCTGAGTTTGCCAAAGATCCTGAGCGGCTGCTGGTGGCCATCGATCCGCGCAAGAGCGAGACGGCCGCAATTGCCGATATTCACCTGCCCGTGCGGCCGGGTGCCGATGCGCTGTTGATGAAAACCATGATCGCCATTATCCTGGACGAAGGTTGGGAAGCACGGGACTATATCAAGCAAAACGTTGTTGGATGGGATGAAATCAAATCGTGGTTCGCGGGGTTTGACGCCCAAAGCGCGGCCGCGGTCTGTCAGGTCGATTATGAACAGGTTCGGGAATTGTGCCGCCTGATGACCACCCGGCGCTGGTGTTTTCATACCGACCTGGGCATTTATATGGGACGTCTCAGCACCCTCAGCTCCTATTTTGTGCACATATTGGGTGCGGTTTGCGGGATTTTCGGTGTGCGGGGCGGCAATATCATTCCCGGTATGGTGATGCCGCTGGGATTTCATGCCGATGAACGTGATCCGAAAACCTGGCGGACCGTTGTGACGGATTTAGCGCCGGTGGCGGCGGGCTCGTTTCCGGCGGCCGCGCTGCCCGAAGAAATTCTCAACGACCATCCCGAACGCTTGCGGGCCGTATTCGTCAGCGCCTGCAATCCCCTGCGGGCCTATCCGGATACAACTGCCTATGAAAACGCATTCGGGAAGTTGGACCTGCTGGTGGTCAATGACATTGTGATGAGCGAATCAGCCAGACTGGCCCATTATGTCTTGCCCTGCCGCACTTTCTATGAAGCCTGGGATACGACCTTTTTCCCCTGGACCTACCCGGATGTCTACTTTCAGATAAGAAGACCGGTTGTTGAGCCGCCCGGTCAGTGTCTGGAGGCGGCCCAGATTCATACCCGCCTGGCAGATAAACTGGGAATCATCCCGCAAATCTCCGAGGAGGTACAACAGGCCGCCGAAGCAGACCGATTGACCTATGGCGCCAAATTGATGGAATGGGCGGCCGCTGAACCCGGCGCCAGGGCGGCCATGCCGTTTGTGCTGGCCAAAACACTGGGACGGGTCTGGGACAGCGCCGCCAAAGCCGCGCTGTGGGGCATGCTGATGACGGCGCCCAAAGTCTTTCGCAAAAATGCGGCCAGGGCCGGATTTGAGACCGGCATCGACCAGGGCGATCGCATTTTCCAGGCCCTGCTGGATGCGCCCGAAGGATTGTGGATCGGCCGGGCAGATGTGGACAACCCCATGGAAGCGATTCGGACGCCTTCGGGCAAGATCGAGGTCTACATTCCCGAGTTGGCAGATCAGGCTAAAGCACTGGACGCCGCTTCTGAAGCGCAGGATTTAAAACTGCCGGCCGAGTTTCCGTTAATCCTCAATGCCGGGCGGCACACCCAATACAACGCCAACACCCTGATGCGGAACCCGGCCTGGAATAATGATAAGCGGGCTTGCACCGTAGCTGTCAATCCTGAGGATGCCGGGGCACTGGGTTTGAGCGACGGCCAGCAGGTGCGAGTCACTACTGAGGCCGGCAGTGAGGTGGGGGAACTGCAGGTGAGCGACCAGATACGGCCGGGTACCATATTGATTCCCCATGGATTCGGACTGATCTATGAGGGCCAAGCATACGGCATCAATGTCAATCGGTTGACCAAAAACACCAATCGCGATCCAATCGGCACCCCGCTGCACCGGTTTGTGCCCTGTCGGGTGGAAGCTGCAAATGAATTATGAATATATAAAAAAATGAATCATGATGGAATTCTATCATTCTAGCCGGAGTTGATTATTCCTGCATCATTTTCATAGTCCAATAAGTCCAATAAGTCCAATAGGTCTATAGGTCCTATAAGTCCTATAAGTCATATAGGCCTATCGGCCCTATATGCCGGCTTGTCCGGAAAAGGGGGCAGATTCATGCTAAAAACACGCATCACGGAACTATTCGGAATCGAGCGACCGATTGTCCAGGGCGGCTTAATGTGGATCGCCCGGGCCGAGCTGGCAGCAGCCGTCGGCAATGCCGGCGGAATCGGATTTATGACGGCCCTTACATATCCGGAGGCCGAATTATTGCGGGCGGAAATCCGCAAATGCCGCGAGATGACGGATAAGCCCTTTGGCGTAAACCTGACGTTTCTGCCGTCCCTGCGCACCATCGACTACCCGGCCTACATCGACGTCTGCATCGATGAGGGCATCGAGTTTATCGAGACCGCCGGCCGAAACCCCGAACCCTACATGGAACAGCTTAAATCGGCCGGCATTAAAGTGGTTCACAAATGCACATCCGTGCGCCACGCGGTTAAAGCCGAAAAAATCGGCTGCGATGTTGTCAGCATTGACGGTTTCGAAGCCGCCGGGCATCCCGGTGAAGATGATGTCACCTCATTAATTCTCATTCCGCTGACCCGTGACGCCATTAAGATTCCCATCATCGCATCCGGCGGTTTTGCCGACGGTCGCGGCCTGGTCGGATGCCTGGGCCTGGGTGCCGACGGCATGAACATGGGCACCCGGTTTGTCGCCACCCAAGAAGCGCCCGTGCACGGAAACGTCAAGCAGGCCCTGGTGAGTCATGGAGAGCGCGACACGCGCCTGATCATGCGGACTTTGCGCAACACCGAGCGCGTGCTGCACAATCCAATCGTCGATAAGGTTCTAAGCATTGAAAGCAGGGGCAATACGAAAATTGAAAATATTGCGCCCTTTGTATCCGGACTGGTAGGCAAAGAAATGCTGGAGGACGGCGAGATGGAAAAAGGGGTTCTGTCGGCCGGGCAGAGCATGGGCCTTGTGCGGGACATTCCCACCTGTCAGGAACTTTTCGATCGAATCATGGCAGAAGCAGAAGAGATTATAAAATCAAAATTTTCCCAGGTGATAACCAACTAAAAGGAGGATCAACCGATGACTCAACAAGTGTATAAAGAAATGCTGATGTCATGCAACAGCGGCGGGGCCCTTACACGGGAGTGGACATCCCTGAATTTATTTTTCAATTCCGGATTCGAGCCGCGCTTTGATGCGGATCTTTGCACTGCCTGCGAAACCTGCATTGAACGCTGCCCGGCGGAGGCCCTGATCATGGGAGACAATGAGGTTCCGCAATTGAATTTGGACCGGTGCTTCGGTTGTGCGGTTTGTGCCGGCGGCTGTCCTGCGGAGGCCATCGCCATGAAGGCAAAATCCGATTTTCCGGCACCGCCGAAAGATCCGAGAGAACTGGTTACGTCTTTACTTTAAAGGCAAGTTTTGCCAAAATCAATTCGCCTTGCAAATAGCATATTCAGAGCCGTAAGTTGTTCATTGAAAACTGAAGATAATTGCTTTTTTGAAAGTTTGGCGAATTAATATTATATGCTTCGCATATTTTGTGCTTTACTTGTTAATTTATTTCAATTACTTAAAGAAAATTGTGCAAAAGCAGTGGCGGGATCTATTCCCGTCCGCAGTGGCAGGGATATAATTTCTCTTTTTAGTAGTTCTTTTTTTGTAATTCAGCACCCCCAAAAAATATTGTGAGAATGGCGGGGATAAATCCCGCCATTGCATTATTAAATAATATCTTGCTCGAAGGAGTCAATTGAGCTGGCGGCACTGGCCTTAAAAACCGATATAGGATTAAAGCCACTTGCATGGTGCATAGATAATGGAGACAAATGACTATCATGACAGATGAGAATAATCAGCTTGAATGCGGCATTTGGGATCGGGAAGGCAGTTGTCTGATACCGTTGACCTTGCTGGAAACGCTGCCGGTATACTTTCGCAAAACCATTCCCGCCGAATATCTGGATATTATGGGCCACATGAACATTCGATGGTATTTTGACATGTTTGCCAAAGCCGGTCACAAGTTTTTTACGTCGCATGGATTGGGTGAAGATTACTTTCGCGATGGGAACTTTGGCGTTTTTACTTTAAAACAGTATATCCAGTATCTTGCCGAAGTGCGCGTCGGGCAAACGGTGTTGATTCATACCCGCCTAATCGGTCGGTCGGATAAACGATTTCATTTCATGCATTTTATGATCAATGAAACCACCACGCAACTGGCTGCCACCTTTGAAGCGTTGATTACCCATGCAGATTTGAATATCCGGCGGGCCGCCCCCATGCCCGCCCATATCGCGCAAAAATTTGGTGCCACCCTGGCCAAGGATGTATCCTTGGATTGGCAGGCACCGGTTTGCGGAGCGATGCGGGTGTGAAGCAGGGTTATTCGTTATTGGTTATTTGCTATTAGATACATCTGATCGCTTCCATTTAAATAGTTGAGTTAGACAAATTATAAAATCAGATCCGGGCTTTTTTCATCAATTAACCAATAACGAATAACAAATAACCCGATCTCTGTATTGCATCATGTGTGGTATAAGATTTCGGAAGCTTGAACTTACAGCCAGTACCTTTATGGCGCTGCATTGTATGCCGGATAACTTCCCAGATTTTTCAAAGAAATGGACATCTTTTCCACTTTTTCCATGACCTCCCGCCCTTTTGCATCCTCATCCGAATCTTCAAAATCCAAGAAAAAACTGTAATTGCTTGGATCTGAACGCAACGGCATAGAGGAAATCCGGGTCAAATTGATTTTGGCATCGGCAAATAATTTGAGAACTTCATAGAGTTGACCGGCTTCGTGGGCCACGGCGAAAATAATGGATGTTTTGTTGCTTCCCTGGCCGGCATAGGGTTCCCGCGATAGGAGTAAAAAACGGGTGGAGTTGGAAGGACCGTCCTCGATACCTTCCTTGATAATATCCAGATTATACAGTTCGGCACACAGGGAACTCGCAATGGCAGCCGCGGCTTTGGGGTTTTCCCGGGCCAGCATTTTTGCAGCGCCGGCCGTATCGTAATACGGACGCGGTTCAAGATTGTTGCGCATCAGAAAATCACGGCACTGGGCCAGGGCCTGGGGGTGGGAGTATACCACGCGAATCTCGCGGTAATCGGTGGCCTCGGTGGCGAGCAAACAGTGGTTGACGTCCACTTTTACCTCACCGATTACATGAAGGTCGGTGGTAGTGAGAAGATCATTGACCTGGGTGACGGCCCCTTCCAGGGAGTTTTCCACCGGCACCACCCCCAGATCCAAATACCCCGCTTCTACACCGTGAAATACATCAACGAACTCGAGACAGGGAATATAGGCCCCCGCGGGTACCAGCAGGCGGGACGCCACATCGCCATAGGCCCCATGCTCGCCCTGGAAAGCGACCAGTTGGCGATCTTCATCCTGCAGGCGCTTGCTTTCCTCGACGATTGTCTTCAGCAGCTGGCGTGAAAACGATCGTTTTATCAGGTCCAGATTCATACGTTCCATGCGCTCCAGCAGGTCAGCCTCGCGCACGGTATCACCAATGGCTTCCTGGAACTTCGTTGAACGCAGTGACAACCCCATACGTTCCTGGAGCAGCACCAGCAATTCCCGATCGATCTTGTCTATTTTTCTGTTTATTTCATTTGGTTTCATTTTTACACCTCAATCGAATTGATCGTTGATTGGTTTAATAATTGTTTCCTTGATTTTTTTGGTGGATACAGCCATTTTCAACTCGTTTTCTGTAAAAACCCCGTTAAGACCCTGAGCTAGGCCGGCAGGTTTTTCATGAACGATTGCAGCGGCCGCAGGCGTTGCATCATTTCTTTAAATATCGTTGGCGTCAGGGCCTGATCCGCATCGCACAGGGCTTTGGCAGGGTCATAATGCACTTCGACGATTATCCCATCGGCACCGGCCGCCACGGCCGCCATGCTCATAGGGCCGATCAGGCTGACGCGCCCGGTGCTGTGGGTCGGATCAATGATGATCGGCAGATGAGTCAATTCTTTGATGGCCGGCACGGCACTGAGATCCAAGGTGTTGCGGGTATATCTTTCAAAGGTTCGGATGCCTCGTTCACAAAGAATTACGTTGGGGTTGCCTTCACTGAGGATATATTCGGCGCAGTTTAACCATTCTTCGAGGGTCGAGTACATACCGCGTTTGAGCAGTACCGGCCGGCCGGTGTGACCGACCTCTTTGAGCAGCGAGTAATTCTGCATGTTGCGGGTTCCGATTTGCAGCACATCTGCAAATTCGGCCACCCAGGAAACATCGCGCGGATCGATTACTTCAGTGACAATCGGCAAACCGGTCTCTTTGCCGGCCTGGGATAACAGCTTCAGTCCACTTAAACCCAGGCCCTGAAAAGCATAAGGCGATGTCCGGGGCTTAAAGGCGCCGCCGCGCAGCATGTCTGCCCCGGCGGCCTTCACCGCCCGGGCGGACTCAAACATCTGCTCCTCGTTCTCCACGCTGCAGGGGCCGGCTATCACGGTGAATCCCCGGCCAATTTCAACGTCAGATATTTTGATGATGGTGCGCGCTTCTGATTCACGCATTGCCTAGTTTTAGGTTTTTCATGGCTACGTTCCCTCACAAAGATTTCAACAAGAAAGGCCCTGAGATTTTTTCCCAGGGCCTTGAAAAATTAAAAACCCCGAGTGGCGATGAAGCCCACCCGGGGTATTGTGCAGCTGAGTTTTAGCGCTAACCAACCGGATGGACACTCCTAAAGCTAAAAAAGAAGCGTCCGACCTTAAAATATTTTTTGGGGCTGTCAATCATTTTCATGGGTTTTGTTTCCATTGACAATCTAATATAGGATACATAAGTTCTTTGCAGGCTGCTGTCAACAGTTTTTTTGGTGACTTCTTATCCCGGTAGCCGTACTTTTTGCAAAAAGAGCTTGACAGGCAATAATCGGTCCGATAGTGTCACTCCTGCAATAATCGGGAGAATTTCAACGTGGTGCATAATTTTTCAGACAGCTTTGCTTATTATTATCGGTATTATTTTTATAATACCGGTCTGTCTGGGGTGCGCTGAGAAGATATACCAAATAAATCAAGCATTCTAAACCGTGGGCAGACCAGAAACGCTCACGGTTTTTTTTATTTTCCGGTCAGTGATAAGATGGCGTCAAATTAATTCAGAGGTAATAAAATGAAACCAACAGATGACTTACGTGTTAAAGGCTATCGAAAGCTTATGGCACCCGGCATGTTGAAACAGGAGCTGGCGGTAAGCCCGTTGGCCCGTGATAGCGTTCTGGCCGGCAGAAGCGCGATCGACAAGATACTGAGCAAGGAAGACAAACGGCTGCTGGTCATTGCCGGTCCATGCTCCATTCACGACGAGAAAGCCGCTTACGAATACGCCGAAAAATTGCAAAAGCTGCGAGAACGGGTCAGTGACGCCCTGTTTCTTGTCATGCGAGTTTATTTTGAGAAACCACGGACCAGCGTGGGATGGAAGGGGCTGATTAATGATCCGCGGCTGGACGCTACCTGTGACATTATGGAAGGCTTGCGGAAAGCCCGGCGCATCCTGCTTCAAATTAATGAAATCGGTGTTCCCGCGGCCACTGAATTTCTTGAAACCATTACGCCGCAGTATGTAGCGGATTTAGTCAGCTGGGCCTGCATCGGCGCCAGGACGACGGAATCCCAAACTCACCGTGAAATGGCGAGCGGGCTGTCCATGGCAGTGGGGTTCAAAAACGGCACTGACGGCAATATGTCTTCGGCCATCAATGGAATTTTGGCGGCTAAAACCGGACAAAGCTTCCTGGGCATCGATCAGGACGGCCGCACCTGTATTGTTCAGACCAACGGAAATCCTCTGGCCCATATTGTTTTGCGCGGGGGCCGCCGGCCGAATTATGATCCCATCAGTATTGAACAGGCCCGTTTGAACCTGATCGAAAAAAATCTGCCTGAATCAATCATGGTGGACTGTTCCCACGGCAATTCAATGAAGAAATACCAGGGACAGGCGAACGTCATGCGAAGTGTTATTGATCAGTATATCGCCGGCAATGACGCGTTGATCGGTCTCATGCTGGAAAGTAATCTTTTCGAAGGCAACCAGAAATTCGGCGGAGATCTGAATGCCTTGAAATACGGGGTGTCGATTACGGATGAATGCATATCATGGGAGACTACCGAGCGCTTGCTGTTGTCGGTTGCTGAAAAATTGATAAATTCTTCCAACCGGAACAGTTCAGACAGGTGGATGAACGCTTTATGAAAACGGTAAACATCAAGGGTCAACCCCGTGATTCCGTGATCATGATCGGTGAAAGACTCGAAAATCTTGGAAAATACATTCCGGCCGCGCGGCCGATAATCATCACCGACACCAATGTGCTGGCGTGCTGGGGCCGACAATTCCCGCCGGCCGATGTCATTACCATCGGCGCCGGCGAAAAAATAAAAACCTTTGATACAGTCTGTTATATCTATGAAGAATTGCTGAAACTCGAGGCGGATCGCTCTTCTTTTATCATCGGCATCGGCGGCGGGATCGTTTGTGATATTGCCGGGTTTGTTGCCTCAACCTACATGCGGGGTGTCAGATTCGGGTTTGTGTCCAGCACCCTGCTGTCACAGGTTGACGCCAGTGTAGGCGGCAAAAACGGATTCAATTTCGGCGGCTATAAAAACATCGTCGGCATTTTCAGCCAGCCTGAATTTGTCATCTGTGATCTCAATCTTCTAAAAACCGTTCCACCAAAAGAAATCCAGAGCGGTTTTGCCGAGATAATAAAGCACGGTGCAATTGCCGATAAAAATCTATTTGCCTACTTGGAAGAAAATCGCGACAGAGCCCTGGCGCTGGATTCAGCGGTTATCGAAAAACTTGTTTACGATTCGGTGATCATCAAATCCGAGATCGTGAACCAAGATGAAAAAGAAAAAGGAGAGCGCCGCAAGCTTAACTTCGGCCATACCTTTGGTCATGCAATTGAAAAGACCACCAAGGTCAGACATGGTGAGGCTGTCAGTGCCGGGATGGTACTGGCAGCTGAATTGGCTGTAAAAAAAGAAGCACTTGCACCAAGATATTCGAATCGACTTGCCGAATTGCTCGATCAATATGGTCTTCCCGTCCGGCTTGAGTTTGACTGCAAAGTGGTAATTGAGACCCTCAGGATGGACAAAAAGCGGGAAGGGGACCTGATTTACTTTGTATTCATCAGTGAAATCGGCAAGGCCTTTGTTGAGCAGATTGCGATTCAGGAACTGGAAGCCCTAATAAATCCGCCCTGCAAAACAGGCTGACCAGAATTGCCTATCGATTTCTTGTAAACAGATTCAATTTATTGGATCGAGGCTCCGGCGGCTTTATTAATTTTTTGCTGCGCATTTTTTTCTGTTTATTTTTGATCAGCTATTTACATATAAAAAAAACATAACCGTGATTAGACGCTTTGTCCGCAACCTGTCGCGAGCCTCCGTTCGAGAACCTCAGGATCTAAGGACAAGGTCGTGCGATCGGACTGCTGGAATGATGGAAGATTCGAGACTGGAAAACAAACTCACAATCAATCCTGAGGAAGAAATTACCGCTTTTCGGAAACGTATAGACGACATCGACAACCGGATCCTTGATTTGATCAGCCGGCGTTTGGCGGCCGCCCGGGCCATTGGCCGGATTAAACAGCAGGCCGGAATCACGGTGGTCGATAACCGGCGCGAAGGTGAAATTTATCAAAGGCTATTGTCTCTCAATCAGGATTCCTTAAAAGCCGGTTCGCTTTATCGGATATTCCGCAGTATCATCGCTGCCGGTCGCGGCGTTCAGAAAAATAAGCACGGCCAGGCTGAAGTTCCGCCAATTTATGCTGTTTTCGGAGATCCGATCGGACACAGCCTGAGTCCGGTGATGCACAACAGCGCCCTGGCCCAGGCCGGCCTTGATGGTTGCTACCTTGCTTGCCGGGTTAAAGACATCGCCGCCGCAGTCAGTGGTATCCGGGGGCTGGGCATCCGGGGCGCCAGCATTACGATTCCCCATAAAATCAGTGTCATGGATTATCTGGACCAGGTGGATTCTCTGGCTGCAGCGATTGGGGCCGTCAACACGATTGTCAACCACCAGGGGGTTTTGCATGGCTATAACTCGGATTGTGCCGGTGCCATCAAGGCGCTGCGCGAAAAAACGGTCATCAACGGCAAGGACGTGGCCGTTGTCGGTGCCGGCGGTGCGGCCCGGGCCGTTGGATTCGGCATCCAGCAAGAAGGCGGCCGACTCATCATCATCAATCGTACCCGGGAAAATGGCGAAAAGCTCGCATCAGCCCTGAACTGCGAATTCAAACCGATTTCAGAAATAAAAAAGCTGCCTTTTCATATCATTATTAATGCAACGTCAGCCGGAATGGCTCCCCACGCTGACAGGCTCCCGCTGAATACCGATTTTCTGCAAAGCGATACAGTCGTCATGGACATGGTTTACAATCCGCTGAAAACGCGTTTTTTAGCGCATGCCGAAAAAATAGGCTGTATCACGGTGGACGGCGTTGCCATGTTTGTGAATCAGGGGGCGGTTCAGTTTGAGCTGTGGACGGGCGAAAAAGCGCCGGTCGATGTCATGCGCAGGGTGGTTTTGGACGAATTGACAAATGATTGAAATTAAATCGCATCATATAAAACCACGCTGTGCGGTTAGCGTTCCGGGTTCCAAAAGCTACACCCACCGGATTCTAATCGCCTCCGCCCTGTCGGATGGGGAATGCCGGATTCAAAAACCTCTGCTCAGCGAGGATACGCTCCTAACCCTGCGGGCCCTCAGACAGATGGGAATTCATATCGATGACACATCGCAGGATCAAATCATCGTTTACGGCAATCGCGGTTCGATCAAACCGGGTGCGGATCGAATTTTTTTGGGCAACTCAGGAACTTCCATGCGTCTGCTAACGGCGGTTGCCGCGCTTGGGCGGGGAAAATTCACCTTAACCGGAACCGACCGGATGGCTGAGCGGCCGATTCAGGATCTTATCGAAGCCCTGGAACAATTGGGCGTGCGGATTCGTTCATTAAATCACAATGGGTGTCCGCCGCTTGAAATTATCGCAGAAAAAATTAGCGGTGGATCGCTGACCATCAACTGCCGAACAAGCAGCCAGTATCTTTCCGCTTTACTTTTGATCGCCCCGTGCACCGACCGGGGGTTGGAAATCCGGGTTACTGACGGACCCGTATCGCGACCCTATGTGGATATGACGGTTGATGTTATGGATAAGTTTGGTGTCACGGTCGACCGCCGGGGCTACGAGTGGTTTAAAGTCACCGGCGGACAAGTCTATCGGGCGGGTGCATATCCGGTTGAACCCGATGGGTCCCAGGCCGGGTATTTTTGGGCGGCAGCGGCTGTCTGCGGTACTCAAGTCAAAGTTAACGGAGTGACTGCCGCCTCGCGCCAGGGGGACGTGAATTTTGCAAATTTGCTGGCATCGATGGGCTGTGAAATCACCGCTGAACCCGATGGAATAACTATTTCCGGCAGTTTCTTGAAGGCCATCGATGTCGATATGGGCGATATGCCGGATATGGTGCCGACCCTGGCGGTGGTTGCCGCTTTTGCCGAAGGAACGACCATTATCAGAAATGTCTCTCACCTTAAAGCCAAAGAAAGTGACCGCCTGGCCGCGGTTGTCAATGAACTCGGCAAATTGGGAATCGAAGCTCGCAGCTGCGGCGATGAATTAAGCGTGACGGGCGGCAGCCCCCATGGCGCTGAAATTGAAACCTACGGAGATCACCGCATCGCCATGAGTTTTGCCGTTGCAGGGCTGGTCACCCCCGGGGTGTTTATCCAGGACGAAAATTGTGTTAAAAAATCGTTTCCGGATTTCTGGAATGTATTTAACGGGCTGTATGTCTGATGGTTCCGGGTCCAGAGGTTAAAGGTTCAGGACGGATCGGTTCTGGGTTCAAAGGTTCAAGGTTCAGGGGTTAAGGGCATGGGTCGAGGGATTTAAGAAAAGGCGCAAGCCTCAAGGAGCGCGAGGCACACCATATTTTTTCAGGATAGATGTGTCTTCCCGCAACAGCGGGGGTGCAGGGAAAGGCTCCTGGATGGTCGGAAATTTTTAATTTCTAATCGATCGGTTAGATAAATAACGGGAACCCTGATCCGGGAATGTTGAACCTGTGAACTTTTATCAAAGAAAGGTAACCTTGAACCGTGAACTTTGAACCCGTTAACCCTCACAATGTCTTTTTAATCGGCTATCGTTGCACGGGAAAATCCTCGGTGGGCAAACTGCTCGCTGCGAAATTGGGCTGGCCGTTCATCGATACGGACTCACTGCTGGTGTCTGAAAGTGGCATCAGCATAAAAGAAATCGTGGAAAAACACGGCTGGGATACCTTTCGCAAAATGGAACATGCCATTGTAAATCAAGTCTGCATCCTGGATCGGCGGGTGGTGGCGACCGGCGGCGGGGTGGTGCTCGCTGAAGCCAATGTGAATCTGATGAAAAAAAACGGCAAGATTGTCTGGCTGAAGGCCCTTTCGGAAACCATTGAATCAAGAATGATGCTGGATCAGGATACCGCAGCGTTCCGTCCTTCGTTGACATCAAAAGACAGTATTTCCGAAATCGAAGAAACCCTGCTTGAACGGGATCCTTTATACAGACAGGCAATGGATTTTTACGTAAAAACAGATGAGCGGCGTGTCGATGAAATATGTGATGAGATCGTTGAACGCCTGACGAGCTTTTACGCGGAGTCATTTGAAAAATCGCAATAAGCGTTTAACAAATATTTATAACTTATTTTGTCTCCGCGCATTCAAATGAGAACCGCCGGGTGCCGATGGGACATGTGAGCAGGTAAAAACCGTATCAATAAAATTTGGAGACAAAATAATGTCAAGCACATTCGGTACTATTTTCAGGGTAACGACTTTCGGCGAATCTCACGGCAAAGGGGTCGGTGCGGTAGTCGATGGCTGTCCGCCAGGCCTAACTATCAGCGAAACGGATATACAGCCCCAGCTTGACCGCCGTCGTCCCGGCCAGAGCCGGTTGACCACCGACCGGGATGAAAGCGACCGGGTTACCATTTTGTCGGGTGTTGAAAATTGCCGGGCCCTGGGCACACCGATTGCATTGAGCGTGGCAAATCGGGATCAAAAACCGGTGGATTATGCAGCAATGCAGGCCATCCCCCGCCCGTCGCACGCAGATTACACCTACCAAATGAAATACGGTATACGGGCGTCCAGCGGGGGCGGCAGATCCAGTGCCCGGGAAACCATTGGACGGGTGGCTGCGGGGGCGATTGCCGAAAAATTTCTCCTGGAGCAATACGGGATTGAATTCGTGGCCTGGGTGAATGCGGTTGGGACCATAACGGCCTCCGGAATCGATGATAACCGGATAACCCGCAAGGTGGTGGACGAAACCATGGTTCGCTGTCCGTCCGAAAAAGATGCCGCGCAAATGGTAAAAGCGATCCAGGAGGCCAAGGAAGCCCAGGACTCCCTGGGCGGCATCATCACCTGCATATGCCGCAATGTCCCGGCCGGACTGGGGGAACCCGTGTTTGACAAGATGGAGGCACGCCTGGCCCAGGCCATGCTGTCGATTCCAGCCACCAAGGGCTTTGAAGTCGGTTCCGGATTTTCAGGGACGCGCCTGACCGGATCGATACACAACGATCCTTTCATCAAACGCAACGATCGTTTAGGGACCCTGACCAACAACAGCGGTGGCGTCCAAGGCGGAATTTCAAATGGTGAACCCATTATTTTTCGGGTGGCGTTTAAACCGCCCGCGACCATCGGCCAGGCACAAAGTACGGTTGATTTCAACGGCAATCAGACCACCCTGGAAGCCAAAGGACGCCATGATCCCTGTGTTGTGCCCCGGGCCGTGCCGATCGTCGAAAGTATGGCGGCCCTGGTAATTGCCGACATGGCATTGCGGCAAAAAAGCAGGGGATGATGAAGTCGGAAAATGGAATAGAAAAGAATTCGGAAGTGGGAATGCGGAAGTCGGAAAATGGTATTCTATCATTTTATATAAAAGCTTAATTTTAGGCATTGCTAGCTATGAAGTTGTCAGATCGCATCAACAAAATTGAAGAATCCGGCACGGTGCAGTTTACCCAGCTGATCCAGCAGATGAGAAAAGCGGGTAAGGATGTCATCGACCTGGCAGTGGGCGAGCCACCCTATGACACGCCGACCGATGTTATCGCGGCCACCAAACAAGCCCTGGACCAAGGCCGGACAAAATATGGTCCGGTTGCCGGACTGCAGGAATTGAAATTCCGCCTGGCGCAGCAGTTTGACGGCTATGATGAAAAAAACATCATCATTTCCAATGGCTCGAAACAGTGCCTGTACTCGATATTTCAGATCATCATTGACCCGTTGGATGAGGTGATCATTCCGCGACCCTTTTGGGTAAGCTTCCCGCAGCAGGTGAAACTGGCCGGCGGCCGGCCGATATTCGTGGACACGCTTAATCACCAGCTCGATATCGCTAAAATCGAGCAGGCCGTATCGTTTAGAACACGGGCCATTCTCATCAATTCGCCCAATAACCCCACGGGTGCCGTTTATTCGGAGCAAGATCTTGAGAAAATTGCCAAACTTGCTTTAAAGCACAACCTGTATATCATTTCGGATGAAGCCTATCGTTCCTATGTTTATGACGGGCTTCGACCCGCGAGCATGTTCAATTTTAAGGATATTCGCCGACAGTTGATTGTCACCCGCAGTTTTTCAAAAGGCTTTAACATGACCGGCTTCAGGATTGGTTATGTTGCGGCCGCTGTGAACGTGGTCGCAGTACTCAACAAATTGCAAAGCCACGTGACGGGCAATGTCTGCACCTTTGCCCAACATGGTGCCCTGGCAGCATTGGGAATGAATACGGAAGATATTGACGCATGGCGCCTTGATCTTGAACGGAAAAGGGATTATGCGTACGGTCAAATCAGTGGTTTGTTTAACTGTGTCAAACCCCAGGGGGCATTTTATCTGTTCCCCGATGTCGCGCGCCATCTCAATGACGATTTGACGGCTGTCGATTTGGCCGGACGGTTGCTGGCAGAAACCGGCGTGGCGGTTGTGCCCGGAGAAGAATTCGGTATGCCCGGGCACATCCGAATATCATATGCGGTTTCCGAAGAAAAACTTGTAAGCGGGTTGGAAAAATTAGCAGGAGCATTATGATTGGAATACTAGGATTCGGTCGATTCGGCAAACTTGCGTCTCACTATCTGGCAAAAGATTTTGATGTTTTCGTTTACACCCGGGCTGACAAAGCTCATGAAATCAGCCGGACCGGTGCGCAGGCCGCATCGATAGAAGCAGTTTGCAAACAGGATATCATTATGCCGTGTGTGCCCATTTCGATATTCAAAGACTTCTTAAAAGACATCGCACCGTTGATCAAGCCGGATGCGCTTGTCGTTGATGTTTGTTCGGTCAAAGAATATCCCATCAGGTGGATGCGAGAGATCCTGCCGGATACGGTTTCAATATTGGCGACTCATCCCATGTTTGGCCCGGACAGTGCCTCCGATTCACTGGCAGGCAGAAAAATTTGTTTGTGCAAGGTAAAAATTGCGGAAAACCAATATCGCAAAATACGCAGATACCTGTCCTCCAAAGGACTGGTCGTCATCGAGGCGACTGCCAGACAACACGACGAGCAGATCGCCACCAGTCTGGCCCTGACGCACTTGATCGGCCGAACCTTGTCAGAATCCGGCGCGACCCAGCTTGATATCGATACCGAAGGATACAAACGGCTGCTGCACATATTAGAAGTCGTGGAGCGCGATACCTGGCAATTGTTCACGGATATGCATCACTATAATTTATATGCCAGAAAAAAGCGCATCGAATTTATGGAAGTCATGCAGGATATAAATTCCAGGCTGGAAAAGACAGATTTGGCTGGTTAGATGAATTAGTTGATTGGAATGGGGAAGTTGATTGGATAATTCGTTGATAGGTTAATAGACTGATTGGTTGTAGATTGGGTTGAGCCACGAAACCCAACGATACCGCGAACACGAAAGGAATAGACCTCGATGCCGGGAAAAATGCCACAGAAGAAAATTCTGGTCCTACACGGACCCAATCTGAATATGCTTGGAAAACGGGAACCGCACATCTATGGGCATGAAAGTCTGGCTGAGATCAATACCGGATTGCAGGCGCGGGGTGATCAGTTGGGATTTGAAGTGGAAACCTTTCAATCCAACCATGAAGGGGTCATTGTCGACAAGATTCAGCAGACCATGGGCAGCTGCCACGGGATCGTCATCAATCCAGCCGCCTATACCCACACCAGTGTCGCTATCCGGGATGCGCTGGCCATGCTCGATATTCCGGTGATCGAGGTTCACCTGTCCAACATTCACAAAAGAGAACCATTTCGGCATCAGTCGATGATCGCAGATATCGCCGCTGCTCGAATCGCCGGCTTCGGTTCGCATGGTTACATGCTGGGGCTGGAAGGGTTGGCAAAGATGCTATCGAAGTGAATTTCGGGAAAAATGGTCGGGACGGCTGGATTTGAACCAGCGACCCCAGCGTCCCGAACGCTGTGCTCTACCAGACTGAGCCACGTCCCGACAAACTCTGCTTTTAGGGCATATTTTTAAAAATGTCAACCAAATATAAACACAATTTTAAATTCTGGCGGCTGAATAAGTTGATTCGGTTGAGTATTTTATTATGTTGAATTGATTGACTCGATTAGCTCAGTCAACGCAATAGACACAATCAACCCATTCAACTATTTCGAAACGGATTCCTCAAAACGATTGTCTGATCCCGGTCCGGTCCGACGGATATGATGGAAACCGGAGTTTGAGTCAGCGTTTCGATGCGATTTAAATAGCTTTTGACATTTGCCGGTAAGTCTTCGAATTTTCTAGTGCCGGTTATATTTTCCGGCCAGCCCGGCAGCGATTCATAAACCGGCGTGCATTCCCCCAATACCTTCAGACTTGCCGGAAATTCCTCCAATATTTCTCCCTGATACGCATATCCGGTGCAAATTTTTATGGTATCCAGACCATCGAGCACATCCAGCTTCGTGATGGCCAGGCCGGATAAGCCGTTGAGGCGGACGGCATTTTTCAATATAATGCCATCCAGCCAGCCGCAGCGGCGTCTTCTTCCGGTGGTGGCGCCGAATTCGGCTCCTTTTTTTTGAATTTTGTCGCCGATATCATCAAACAGCTCAGAAGGGAAGGGGCCCTGGCCAACCCGCGTGGTATAGGCCTTGACTATGCCGATGACGTCAGTAATCTGTTTCGGACCGACTCCTGAACCGCAGCATGCACTGCCTGCCAGCGTGTTGGAGGACGTTACAAACGGATAGGTCCCGTGATCGATGTCCAGGTGGGTGCCCTGGGCGCCTTCAAATATAACCTGCTGGTTATCTTTAATCGCCGCGTTAATGGCCACAGATATATTCGTAACATGGGGTGCCAGGCGTTGGGCATAGGCCAGATACTGAGCGATTATTGGTTGCGGATCCAGGATTTTAGCGGAAAGGTAGTTTTTTAAATAAAAATTTTTTTCGTCCAGAATCGTGTTCACTTTTTCGGCAAACACTTCAGGATCGAGCAGATCCACAAATCGGATGCCGCGGCGGGTGGCCTTGTCTTCGTAAGCCGGCCCAATCCCGCGACCGGTGGTCCCTATTTTTTTAGCACCTTTAAATTTTTCCCGGGCCTGATCAACGGCCTGGTGATAGGGCATAATTAAATGGGCTTTTTCACATATTTTAAGCAGGGCGGGACTGACATCGACGCCCCGACTGGTCAAGGCGTCGATTTCCGCCAGCAATACGGCCGGATCCACAACGACACCGTTTCCGATAACACAGGTCTTTTTCTGCAATATACCAGACGGAATCAGATGCGAAATAAACTGTTCCCCCTTGACCACCATCGTATGGCCGGCGTTGTTGCCGCCTTGAAATCGAACCACCATATCAGCCGTCTCTGCCAGCAGATCAACAATTTTGCCTTTACCTTCGTCTCCCCATTGGGTTCCGACGATGACCACGTTAGCCACGATATTCTCCTTTGAAATGTGTCATGTTCTTTTCGCCCGGAAAAACGCCTGTATCAATTCGCGGCATTCTTCCTCACGGACACCGTTTGTAATCTCCACCCGGTGATTTAAGCGAAAATCCTCCGAGAAGTTATATAATGAACCGGCCGCGCCCCATTTAGGATCAGTTGCACCGTATACAATTCGTTTTACCCGGGCATGGATAAGGGCCCCCATGCACATCATGCAGGGTTCGACAGTCACAAAGAGTGAGGTGTTTAACAATCTGTAATTTTGAATTTTAATAGCTGCTTCGCGCAATGCCAGAATTTCGGCGTGAGCGGTCGGGTCAACCTGTCTGATGGTTTGGTTGTGAGCAGCCGATAATACCGTGCCGTTTTCGGCCACGAGTATTGCACCTATCGGAACTTCACCGATTTGTCCAGCTTTTTTCGCCTCGTCAAGCGCGAGTTCCATGAACTTTTCGTAGGTATTAACCATTCGGAATAGATTATCCCAACCCGGGCAAGCCGGAATTGAAGATTGAAGATTGAAGATCGAATATTTGTTGTATCGCTTCGCTCTGTCTATTAGATTACAGCCGATCTTTATCGAGTATCCGGCATCGAGAAAAATCCGTTGACAATAAAGTTACTTTAGCTTATGTTCCACCTGAATTTCAATCAGTTTTCGCATGCGCCAGTAGCTCAGCCCGGATAGAGCGCCGGACTACGAATCCGTAGGCCGCAGGTTCAAATCCTGCCTGGCGCACCACGACTATAAAGGGTTTAGGCAAATAGCTTAAACCCTTTTTCGTTTTTTAATTTCCATTTATCAATTTGATATTGATGGTGATCCCTTCTGAAATTCCCGATATATAAATTTAAGGATCAGTAAGTTTATATCTGGTTTAGTTGGCGTCAGTCAACTATAAGTCATTAACTTTAAATCTTACATTTGTATAAGCTCATTTGTCCTAGACAAGTTTTGACTTGCCAGATGACGATTCCTCTATAAGAGAAAAAAATCTTTCTTCCAGCACTATAATTTACCCTGGTTATCATAATCTCTTCCACCTGGATTTTACCTTCCGTCACCTCAAATCGTTCAGGTGAAGTTGTACTTTACTCTTAATTATTCGCTGGAAATGGTCTAATCGACTATATTTTATTATTATTCTTACCATATTACTTGACAAAATGACTACTATAAAGTAATTTATCTAGATAGTATTTTCTTTAACTATATTTTTTAAAGAATATGGTTAGAGTCCATCAAAAAAAATATTTGGTGGTAATATATACATTAAACTATAACTATTTTTACCAGAAATTTGGAGGAGGATTAGAAGAATGGCTATTTTAAAAAAAGATTTGACTGCATTGAGAAAAGAGTTTAAGGCCCTCGAGAAGAAAATGGAAAAATTATTGAAAGGCTTTGATGCAAGTTCAAAGCCGAAAAAAGTCTCCAAACCCAAAGCAGCTAAAAAAGCAGTCTCCCAGAAATCAACTGCCAAAAAGGCAACTGCTGAAAAAACGCCGGCTAAGAAAAAAGCCGTCAAAAAGGCACCGGTTAAAAAAGCTGCGGCCAAGAAAAAAGTCGCCAAAAAGGCACCTGCTAAAAAAGCTCCAGCCCCCAAAAAGGCCGTCCAGGTAACCGCAACGGATCAGATAATGCAAATCATCAAGCGGTCGAAGAAAGGCGTTGATGTTCCCACACTGAAGAAAAAGACCGGCTTTGATGATAAGAAAGTACGCAATATCGTGTTTAGGGCTGCCAAGGAGGGTAGAATTAAAAAATCCGGCCGAGGAATTTATGTCGGCGCATAGCGCTGTTTTTGCGATATCCATATTTTAAAGCCTGCCAGCGACCGGATTCATACTATAAAGCGGGGTGGACCGATGAAGTTTCACTCCGCTTTTTTATTTTTCAAAGGAGTCGGACGAAACCACCTGTATGACCGCTGCCCCTGAATCGTTTCCTCACAAAGCCGAGGTATGGTTCTGAGAAGCAAAGATAAAATATGATACCCCCAGTTTCCCGGCAATGAAAATGTGATCTGCCGGGCAAGCCGAATATACTTCAGTTCAGCAATTATCTCCCGGGTTAGATAGTGCGAGTACCTGGTTAAGACATTTTGCGGTTCGCCATATGACTTCATAACGGCTCTAGCTGCCAAACAGGCACTTTTATGAGCATAGTAAATACCCTCACCCAGCAATGGGTCTGCCAGACCGCAGGCATCTCCCAGCAACAGCACATTACCATAACCCGGCCGGGTGAGATAGTTGCCATAGGGCAGGGGGTGGCTTTTTGGCATGGGAATGTCCCGGCCGGTCAGATGAAAGCCCGCGAGGAAAATTTTAAAGCCATCATTAAGAAGTTTACCTGCTTTGCGGTTTAAGCCGGCGATACCGAGAATTCGGTATTGATTTCCCGGAAAACTCCAGGCATAGCCCCAGGGGATATAGCCGTAATAAATAGCCGGGTATTCCGGCACCTGGCTGAGTCGGTGGTTTGGAATAAGAACTTCCAGGGTAGTCGCCAATTCTGATTTCCAATCCGGTTCGATGACTCCTTTGGAAGACAAAAGGCGCCGGGTCCAGCTCAGGGCACCGTCGGCTCCGAGTATAAAATTTGCGACGAATTGCCGCCCGCTTTCTGTTGTAACCTGTTTTCGTGCAGGGTCCAGTGAGACGATTTTTTCACCGGCTTTAACTTCCGCACCTGCCTCCCGGGCCTTATTTAACCAATATTGATCGTAAGTTTTGCGATGTACGAAGTGAAAGGGATCATTCAAATGCCCTTTTACGAAAGCGCCGCTGCTGCAGCCGACTTTATAGGAAGAACTCTGATAGGTGACTATCTGCCGGGATTTCAAAAAATCGACGGGGGTTGAAAAAATATCTTCCAGTAATTTGATGCACTTTAACGTCAGGAGCCCGCCACAGAGTTTATCTCTAGGAAAGGTCGCTTTGTCTATAATAAGAACTTTGAAATCATTCGCCGCCAGTAAATAGGCCGCCGTAGAACCTGCCGGCCCGGCGCCGATCACGATAACATCGAAGTTGTTTATATCACGAATGGTCATACGTGGTTCGGTTCTATTTGAACTCAATAATCATAAACAATCCTTTTGATTCAGTTGGCACTAACTAACAGTCGTGCTTTGGTGATGTCAAGTTCGGATTAGGGACTTGACAGCTGGTTGATTAAAAAATATGTTAATTTTCTTGAAACCCTACCACTCAGTATATAAATGTGTCTACCTATCCGAAAAAGGTTGCCTGTGGCGTCTGAAGCCCATTGTCTGCCAAATGTATCTGTGCGACCGATCAAAAGATCAGGTGTTTGGCCAAAAATCGAAGCTCAAATACGACTGGGAGTTGCTGGAACAAAAAAGAAAACTGTTCACCTGGCCGGACCGTCCGGTACTCTTTGATGACCTTGAATCCTATTTTATGAAGGCCGGTTGCCGGTCACCACGCATGTATCTGCACAACAGCCCGGGCCTTTTAAGGGTTAAACAAAGGGCCCAGGAAAATAACACATCCGCCAAATAGAAATAAATTTTGTGATCCAGCAGCAGACGACGCTGCAATCCCAGCTCTGGCGGGAATAAATCCCGCCCCTACATTTTTATAAAATCCTTATCGGTCCTGCCAGATCACCTCAACCAAGAATCGCACATCTTCCTCTTGCTATATTTTATTCTTCATATCCATAAATAATTTTTTAAAAAATTATGTCTTTTATGCAATAAATATATATAAAAATAAAATTTTTTATATATATTTATTATTTAATAAAAAATATTCTTGCAATAAAGAAATAAATATATTAATAATAATTTTATGAGCGTTAAAAAGACATTTTCTACCCGAGTTGATGCGGACCGCCTGAAGGCATTAAAACACCTGGCGGTTGATGAAGATAAATCGATAGGCACACTCCTGGAAGAGGCTATCG
Source organism: uncultured delta proteobacterium (assembly GCA_963710795.1). Classification (GTDB taxonomy): domain Bacteria; phylum Desulfobacterota; class Desulfobacteria; order Desulfobacterales; family JAFDCJ01; genus JAFDCJ01. Next base: position 2,158 of record CAVQBT010000062.1, on the reverse strand, counting down.
AAGACATCGTTAAGAAGTATGAAAAAGAGAAAAGAAAGGGATAGAAGTGCCGGCTAGTTCATTCGAAGATTGCCTTTAACCCTAAGGAAAGATAGAAATATGTCTGGTAACAGCAATAGCAGTTGTCTGGGGGATGAGCATGATTATGTTCACGTTATTCGAAACAATCATGCCGATGGTCTTACAGTCGAATGTATCTGTCCGAAATGCGGCACCGCGCATAGAATGAAAATGCTATGGAGCGGTCGGGGAAAGCCTAAGAAATACTGCCAGCCATGCAAAAGTTTTGTTTCCAGCATAGAACCCATTGATTTTTGCGGCATTCCGGCTGATATTCATCGGGGTATCGAAAAAGCGGTATAACCAATGACTATTGAAGATTGAAGATTGAATATGAATTGTGGATGTCGCTGCGCTCCGTCATTATAAAAATAGAAAGAATTCCTTAAAAATCGAATATTCAATAATTTAAGCCGAGGCTCTGTATTGCGGTTTGAAGGCTTTGAATAAAGACGCATCCATGATCGCCTCATACCCAATCAAGCGTGCCACGATGGCATCCCCGGCACCAAGGAATGTGAAATCGCCCCGTAACCTGTGGTTGGTCACATCCTTTATCTCCAGCACGACCGTCACACCATCAGGTGGAAATTGCTCACAATACTGGCGGTATGATGAACCGTAACTTGGCAGCGACACCACGCCTTTTTCTTCAAAACACCAGACGGTCGCCATCTGAAACGCGCAGTCCAGGACCAGTGGATCGGCAATCCATTGATTTCGCAACGGAGTCGACATCCATTCACCCGGAACCGGGGCAGTCGCGATATGGGCCACCATGCCTCTGGAAGAGCAGCTGACAATTTTGCGAATTCCATGCAGTTGCCGGCCGTGAAACAGAATCTTGTCATATACGTCTTTTATCTTTCTGGTGTACGCTTTGGCGACCATGGTTTTTGAAAATCGATAATCAGGGGCGGGTGCCAGGCTGTCGCTTAAAACGGCTTTAGCCTGAGCATGGAGGATGTCCTTGCCGATCAATTTGCCATCCCGCAATTCAACCGCCACTTCATAAAACTCACCCATTTTTTGGAGCTTGCCGGCCAGCAGTCGAATGTGTTTTTGGCCTTGCTCCATCCGGATGCCTTTCATGACCCGAATGTCATCCAAACCGTGCAGGACTAATCCGGGGTTTTCATGCAGCGCGCCATGGGCAAACCATTCAGTCATCAAGGCCAGTGGCACCACCGGCTTGCCGTCGATGATATGCGACTTCAGTATCGGATATTGGTGGACGTCAATCTCCCTTTCAAAAGAAAGGGCGAGCTGCTGTTTTTTTATGATGGTTGCCGGCTTGACCAATTCAGGCCGTTTTGGCAGGTTGCGGTTTTGAGGCGCGACAGCGGTAAGTTCGGCGCCGATGACGATCTCAACCGGACTGCTATTGGGCGCCATCATTTCATGAAGCATACATTCGGCGCCGTAATCGGGCGGAATCAAATGGATGCCGTTGCGTTCAAATTCACGTTTTAAAGCACTCGTGACCATGCCGCCGTCCCAGGGACCCCAGTTGATTGAAACAACCCGGCAATCGGTTCGACGGGCTGATTCGGACCCGGGCGATTTTATTGAGTGCTTCGTTGGCCATGGCATAATCCACCTGGCCCTTATTTCCCAAACGGGCAGCCACTGAGGAAAATAAAACCAGGTATTTTAGGGAATCCTGACGGGTTGCAGCAAGTAATTATTCAATCCCCTGACTTTGGTATCATAGACCCGCTCAAATTGCTCGGAGGTTTTATCGATGATCAGGCGATCTTCCAGCACGCCGGCCCCATGAATGATACCGGTTATGGCCCGTGTTCTTGACGGATTTCATCGATGATGGCCCGGACTGCTTCAAATTTCTGACGTCGGCTGAATAGTAATGAACATTCGCACCGGCTGTTTTTAATTTCACCAGATTTTCGGCAATTTCACGGTTGGCCAGGTAGCGCTGATAGGCTTGTTCGATTTGGGCCGGTGTCGCACTGCGGCCGCGGTATTCGTTTTCGAAAATGGCTTTTTTGAGGGCGGCTTCACCCCGGAGATGACAGCCATTTCGGTTCCGCAAATGGCTTCGGAGAACGACCCAACAGTGCCAGCTTGGTGCCGGTAT
>CAVQBT010000061.1:0-7088 GCA_963710795.1 uncultured delta proteobacterium | reverse complement strand
CAACTAATCACAACTGAGCCATAATTGCAGATATCAACTATAAAAACGAAGTATCTTGCGTCCTCAAATTTCCAGAGACTGTAAACGTATCGTAAATGTGCGCAAATTTCATAAAACTGCTATCTATCTTCAATTGCAATGATCAATTGAGCATTAAGATACTCAAAACATAACACAACTTGGTCACGGGAAAAACAAAAGCCCTGTCTGATAATTTTCACAGGGCTTATCTATTTGACGAATAACATGGTTTAAAAAAAAGTTCATAGTGTCCGAAATTTAATCGGAACCCTGGATTAAACGGCCAGGGGGTCGGGTCACGCCAAGCGATTGACTTTGCGGAGAAAATTTCATAAAAACGTCTCTAAATCGGCTTTAATCCCGAAAAACTAGTGCTTTTCAGACGCTTCAATTTATTTTTCAATATGTTGCCGTGGCCCGACCCCAGGACCGCGTATTTGACAAACTGCCATCAGCAACCTATGTTTTCAGAGGTTACCTTAATGACCACTGAAATTAATTGATCTTAAATTTGAATAACTATAAGTGTACTTTAATGCGACGGAGGTGAATATGAGCAGCAATGAAATGCCACATGAGGGACACGATAAGCATCTATGTGCCCTGCACGAAGAGGGATTGTTAAAGGATAACTTGGAAGAGTGGAAAAAACTGGTTTCCAATGGGCAGTTTGTTTGTGGCGGATGTGGCAGGGTTGCAAACAGCTCTGAGAACCTTTGTGATCCTCAAAAACTTTAATACCACGAATTCAAGGATCACCCCGCCATATTTGGCAGGGTGATCCAATTTTGAGCAAATCTTCTGAATTTAATGCGCTTCCGTAAATTTGGATAGGCGTACTATTAAGAGGGAAAGTCGCTGTTGCGGCGGATATAATCCACCAAACCGCCGGCTTCAAATAAATCGAGGATCAAACCGCCGGGCACATCGGCCGTCACCGTGCGGTCTTTTGTCAGATTATGAATGGCGATTTGCTTGCTTTTGACCTCTATCCGCAGCCGGTCTTGATCGGCGATGCTGCCGGTATCGGCTTCAATGGGCAGAAGTCCGCCGTTGATGGCGTTGCGGTAAAACGTCCGCGCAAAGGACTTTGCGATAATCACGCTTATGCCTGCGGCTTTTAAAACCAGGGAGGCAACCTCCATGGCCGAACCGCAGCCGAAATTCGAACCGGCCGCTAAAATATCACCCATCCGAACCTTCGCGGCAAATTCAGGATCGATATCTTCCATCAAATAGTTTTTCAAAATACTCAGATCCAGCGTATCCCGCTTTCTTCGGGAAGATATGATATAGTCCGTATTGATGTTGTCGTGCAATTTATGCACGCGCCCTTCAAAAGTCGATCTCAATTCATTCTCCTCGGGTCGGTGATTTTACCGGTGACTGCGGCCGTGGCCGCCGCGATGGGGGAGCCCAGGTAAATATTGGCCTTGACGTTGCCCATTCGGCCCAAAAAGTTGCGGTTGGCGGTGGAAAGAACGTTTTTGTTATCTCCCGGAATTCCGGCACTGCTGCCGCAGCACGGTCCGCAGCCGGGCGGCAGGATCATGGCGCCCCGCCGAGAAAATATTTCCAGCAGGCCCTGCTCAGCTGCCCGGCGGTAGATCCGCCGGGAGGCCGGCACCACCAGCAACTCCAACCCGGCTGCCTTGCGGTGTTTATCCAATATGCTCGCGGCCTGCTGCAAATCCTTGAGCCTGCCGTTGGTGCAGGTTCCGATGACTACCATATGGATCGGTGTGTCGGCCAGCTCGGAAATGGCGTGAACATTGTCCACCTGATGGGGGGCTGCGATTTGAGGTTCGATCCGGTTCAGATCAACCCGGATAATATTCTCATAAGCCGCCCCCGGGTCGGCGGCAACGGGTTTAGCTTCCTGTGATTGAGCTCCGGCCAGATAATTTTCCGTGATTGGATCGTACGGCATGATCGAAGACTTGGCCCCGGTTTCAACCAGCATGTTGCAGAGAGTCAGCCGGTCGTCCATATCCAGGGCCAAAAGTGCCGGGCCGCCAAGTTCCAGTGATTTGTAGTTGGCCCTGCTGCTGCCCAGCCGGCCCACGAGGTACAGTGCCAGGTCTTTGGCGGTAACCGGTTCCGCCAGTTGTCCGCTCAACTCGAGCCAGATGCTGTCCGGTACCTTAAACCAGAGTTTGCCGGTGGCCATCACGGCTGCCAGATCCGACGATCCGATTCCGGTGCCCAGGGCGTTGAGGGCCCCGTAAGTGCCGGCGTGCGAGTCAGCACCCACGACGATGGCACCGGGCGCAATATAGCCTTTTTCCGGCAGCAGCTGGTGGCCGATGCCTTCGCCCAAATCGAACAGGGTGCAGCCGGTCTCCCTGCAAAACCGGCGCATCGTGTCATGCAGCCGGGCAACCTTGTCGTTGGGGCAGGGCACGTAATGGTCCAGAACCATGACGATTTTAGCAGGATCACGGAGTCTGCCTTTTTTCATTTGATGGAACAGCTCGATGGCCAGCGGGCCCGAACCGTCGGTGGCCATAGCGAGATCGATGTCGGCGACGACCGTTTCACCGGCATATGCCGCCCGCCCGCAATGGGCGCTGATGATTTTTTCAGCGATGGTTTGGTTCATGGTTTTAATCCAAATAAATTCAGCGCAGGCGCAAGGAGCGCAAAGAGGACTTTTCTTTTCACTTGCTTTTGAGAGGCCCCGCTGAAGCGGGATACAATCAACAGCAAGTGAAATACATTGCCTCTCTGCGGCCTCCGCGCCTCTGCGGTGAAAAAAATCTAATAGCCGGAATCCCTTAGGGATTCATGGAATGCTGCCAAACCGCTGCCCGGTTTTTCGATAACCCCCAGTTCGAAAAGGATGAGTTCCAGCGCGGCAACCACCAGCAAGGCCTCGCGGGTGCTGATCATGCCCAGGTGGCCGATCCGGAAGGCTGTTTGTCTGAAATCACCCAGGCCGGCGGCGATCATGATGCCGTACTTATCGCGGGCCATCTCTCTGATCAGGGCCGGGTCGATGCCCGGCGGAGCTTTGACCAGGGTGACGGTGTGGGAGCGGTCGTCATTGCCTTGCGGCAGCAACGTCAGGCCCATGGCCTGCACGCTGCTTTGAATGGCCTGCGATAGGATCGCGTGCCGGCGGTAAACATTTGTCAGCCCTTCTTCAAACAGCATGTCCAGGGATTCACTGACGGCGGCAACCAGTGAAACCGGGGTCGATCCGGGTGTTTCATGTTTTTCATCATAGAACTTTTTAATGTTTTTAAAATTGACATAGTAGTCGGGTTTGGTTGCCTTCTCGACGGCCGACCAGCCTCTCCGGTTGACGGCGACGAAACTGATGCCGGTGGGCGCCATCAGTCCCTTCTGGGAGGCGGTAACGGCGGCATCGACCTGCCAGTCATCGAGTTTAAACTCCATCGCCCCCAGTGAACTGATGCAGTCCACCAGTAGCAGACGATCGTGCCGGCGGACGATCTCTCCGATTTGGGCGATGGGATTGATCACGGCGGTCGACGTGTCGTTGTGTATGACCGTAACGCCCTTGATGGCCGGGTCCTGCCCCAGGGCCAGATCGACCTGTTCGGTAATGACCGGACTCAGCCACTCGGTGAAAATTCGCTGCACTTCCAGATCACAGGCATCGGCTATATCAGCAAACATGTGACCGAATTTTCCGTTGCAGATGCACAATATCTTTTCACCCGGCGAAAACATATTGCTCAGCGCCCCGCCCATGGCCCCCCGGCCGGTGGCATGCACCAGAAGTACGTCATCCATCGTACCGAATAACTGTTTCATTCGCCCGATAACGTTTTCCAGGATGACATGAAACTCGGGGGTGCGATGATGAATCATCGGTCGGCTGCCGGCTGCCAGTACCCGGGGCGATATGCTTACCGGGCCGGGTGTGAAGAGCATGGGATTGTCTGATTTTTTCATAATGATTTCTCCCCTAAAAAATATAATTCTCGCGCCAGGACGCCAGGAAAAGATAGCCAAATCCTATCGAATTTGAGGCTTTGCGCGAGGCAACTTTTGCTTAACCAAAACAGGCACCATTTGAAACTCAGCGTCTGTTAAATCGAAAATTGCCGGAGTCGGGTGGGCATATCCCACGGTTAACAGCCGCGATTGTTTAAACTTGGTGGGCAAAGCCCACCCTACAATATTAATTTTTTGCTACGCCAAGGTCTACTATGAAATTACCTGATCCACAGCCTGCAATGTTGACAACATGTATATAAGTCTCTATAAAATTACAACCTGAATCTCGCATGAAAATTAATCAGAAGTTAGGCTAAAAATAAATTGCAGCGGTTGGTAAAATCATGCAAAATTCAGGTGAAAACTCATTTACGGAAAAGCTTGAATCGGCGAATCCCAACACAAGGAGACTATATGAAAAGCATATTGATGGGCAAAGGTTCCAAAACCCTGGTCGAAGTTTGTGCCGCGGTTAAACCGCGTGAAAATGTATTGATCGTGACGGATTTTATGATGACCTCGATCGCTGAGTCCGTCGCCGCAGCGGCCTACCAGGCCGGGGCGGAAGTCATGATCAGCACCATCCTGCCGCGCAGCGGGCATGGCCAGGAACCGCCGCCACCGGTGGCCGAGGCCATGAAAAAAGCCGATGTTATATTCACCCCGGTTACGTATTCCATTACCCATACCCGGGCGGTCAAAGAAGCCTGCGAGGCCGGCAGCCGAATTATCGCCCTGACCGACTTCCGCGAACATATGCTCATTAAAGGCGGACTGGACGCCGATTTTTATGAGACAAAGGAAATGTGCCTGAAATTCGCCCGGGCATTTGAAGCGAGCAACTCGGCGGTGCTGACCAGCCCCGGGGGAACCCATTTGACGATGCGCAAGGAAGGCCGTCCGGGCAATGCACTGTTCTGCATTGTGGAGCCGGGCCAGATGTCGCCGTCGCCCAACGTGGAGGCCAATTTCTCACCCACGGAAGGAAGCGCCGAAGGGGTTATCGTGGCCGATGCCAGCATTCCCTACCTGGACATCGGTGTTTTGAGTGAGCCGGTTACCGCCTCCGTCGAAAAAGGAATGATCACGGACATCAAAGGCGGACATCAGGCCAAAATCCTGGCAGACGATCTCGCAGGCCGCAACGATCCCCAGGTATACAACGTGGCCGAACTGGGCGTGGGGCTAAACCCGAAATGCATCATGCAGGGCATCATGCTCGAGGACGAAGGCGTCTACGGCAGCGTGCACATCGGTATCGGCACCAACATAACCCTGGGGGGGCACGTCAAGGCTGCCATTCACTATGACCTTCTCATGTGGGGCGCGACCATCGAGTTGGATGGAAATGTCGTTCTGGAAAACGGAGAGGTGAGGCTTTAGACTGTTGTCGGTACTGCACATGGAAAAAATGTTGCCTATGAGGCAGCTTTTATAGCTAAATTCTTCGATACCAATGCCTAAATTGCCTAAAATGACTAAAATGCCTAAAGTTAAGGTATTCTGTCCATTTAAAATGATAGAATTCCACAATTTTAGCTCATTTTAGTCATTTTTAATTTTAGTTCATTGTCCTTATATCGGTTCATTATCCCTTTTTGGTGCTAATCATGAGCGAACCTTATCTTGAATGCGTCGGCTGCGGCCGGGATTACCCCATGAGTACGGTGAATGCCAGGTGCGGTGAGTGTGATGAGCCCCTGGAAGTCAGATTCAATCCTGGCTCTTTACCCCGCGATTGGTTTCAGAACCAGCGCAGCCGCTTCTTTGCCCGGCGATACGCCCCATTTTATCCCTACCTGGATCCCAACCCGTTATTTTCCCTGGGCGAGGACAAACTTCCCTGCTGCGTTCGGTTTTTGCGGCAGAGAAGTTGGGCCTTAAAGAACTTTTTTTCAAAAACGAAACCCAGAATCCGACCTGGACGTTCAAGGACCGGGGAACGGCCTGCAGCGTCCAGAATGCCTCGGCCCTTGGATACCGGCGTTTCGGCACCCTGTCATCCGGCAACATGGGGGCGTCGGTTGCGGCTTACGGCAGCCGAGCCGGCATGGACACCTTCATCATGCTGAAAGACAATGTGCCGCAGGAGAAGATCGATGCCCTGACGATTTATGGCGCCCGGGCCTTTAAGGTGTATGGTGACTACGGAAAGCTTTACGCCAGGCTGCTTGAAGTCGGGAACCAACACAAAATTTATTTCAGCCTCTCGGACGACCCCCTGCGGGTGGAAGGATACAAAAGCCTGGCATTCGAACTGCTGGAGCAGATGGACGGTCTGCCGCCGGATTTTCTGGCGCTTCCCCTGGGTTCAGGCGGGCTCTGCCGGGGCATTCTCAAAGGATTTGAAGAACTGCACGACAGCGGACTCACTTCACGAATACCCCGTTTTATCGGGATTCAGGCTGACGGAAATTCACCGACCGTCGATGCGTTCATGACGGGCGCCGGTCGAATCGAACGTTTTGAAAATTCCAGGACCCTGGATCATGTGCTGGAAAATCCCTATCCACCCAGCGGCAATCAGGTATTGCGAAAATTAAGGGCCAACAATGGCCTGCTTCTGAAAGTCGCCAATAGCGCCGTTTTAAAGGCCATGCGGCTTCTGGCGCAGGAGGGAATTTTTGCCCAGCCGGCTTCTGCCACCGCCCTGGCCGGGCTGATGCAGGCCGTTGGAAAAAAAATGATACCGTCGGATTCCCGGGTGGTTGTCGTGGTGACCGGCAGCGGCTTGAAGTATCCACCGGTTTTAAAAGAATTTGATTTCTCTCCGGTTTCGGTTGAGTTGGATCAATTGCCCCAGGCACTTGAGGCAGTTCTCCGCGGTGATTTCAGCGTATCTTCTTTCAAATGATTGCGCTCACATATGGGATAATCTCTCCGGGCCAAGCAGCCTGGTCAGCATGCCGATATTATCGAGGTGTTCCAATTTTTCTATCGTGCGGATGACTTCCTCTTTTTTTGATTGCTCCAAAACCCACCGATGCAGTCTTTGAATTTTTCTGCCAGCTCTTCGGCCGTGGCGGGATTTTCCGGCTCGCCCTTGGGCAGGCGAACCTTGTTCTTGAAGGATGTTTTGTCGTTTAAAAGGATTTCCA
>CAVQBT010000060.1:0-15410 GCA_963710795.1 uncultured delta proteobacterium | reverse complement strand
GATAGTGTTAAGCGGTTAATTTATCCGCCCTTAAAGAAAGCTCGTCCAGGGTGGTCGATTGTTCCTTGAAATCTGATGCCGTTTAAATACCCTATTGTCAATAGCTTTCTAGAAAATAAGGAAACTTAAAAACGACTTTAGTTTAAAGACCCGCCCTGCAAAAACTATTTAATCCAAACCTCACCCCTATATTGACTTCGTCTTATTGATAACCTATATAATAGAAAAAATTTAAAAACCATGCGAATTGCCTACCTTTATTTGGCCGGCACAAGCAGACATATGAATAACCCTCTGAAATTCTGTTATATAATTACGCTGCTGTTCCTCATTTCCAGTTTCGGATACGCGGCGGACCCCCGTTCACTCATCGAATTCAGGGATAACGCCACCATTGATTGGACCCGGGGCGTTGTCACCGCCCGAGGCATCGGGAATCCCACAACCTACGGCGATTACAAAAAATCCCAGACACAATCCGAGCAAACCATTGCCGAAGCCATGAACAAGGCCCGGCATAACCTTCTGGAAACCATTGTCGGCCTCCGGATTAATACTGAAAGCCGGGTGATCGATATCGTCGAAAATTATCCATCGGTTATGGCTGAACTGCGGGAAATGACCTATCAAGCCCCGGAAGTTGATAATTTGCGGCGACATCTGTACGGCGGTGCCGTAGAAGTCTGGTCCCGAATGAAGCTTAACGGCGGCTTTACCCAGCTTATCCTGCCCCCTGATATCAGGCAGATCGAATCCATTAAGCAGGTGGGCCCGAGCAAAAATTCCACGCAGCTTCAAACCAGTTCGCGATCCTCGCAAATCTACAGCGGCATGGTGGTCGACGCGCGGGGTCTTCAGGCGATCCCCGTGCTTGCACCCAGGATTTTGGATGAAAACCTGGATGAAGTTTTCGGACCGACCTATGCCAGCCGTGAATTTGCGGTTCAGCAAGGCGTGGCCCGCTATACCACCAATATCTGGCAGGCTAAATTCGATCCCAGGGTTTCTGAGAATCCGATCGTGGTCAAAGCCTTAAAAACCATATGGCCGCGGCGCTGCGATTTCATTATCAGCAATTCAGATGCCGACAAACTGCGCAGTAAGTCAGAGCACCTGTTGTTTTTGAGGCAATGCAAGGTGATTATCGTGTTGGATCCCATGTGATGGCAGAGTTCAGAAGACAGAGGTCAGAGGACAGAAGATGGATGACAGAATTCTGAAGTCGGAAGACAGAGGACTGAGGTCAGAGATCAGAGGTCAGAAAACGGATGACAGATTAGAGAATTCGGCCCGCCCTGGCCTCCGGCTCGTAGCCTGCGCCTCGGAGAGTGCGACTTGATGGGATTATGCTACTTGCGTCGAGACTTATCATAATGAGGCATGGTTAAAGATTGATCTCAAAACGGTCTGGGCCAGGGAATGGATGAAGATGGTTTATTGATAATCTACTGACCCAGGAGACACACTATGGAAACCAATCCCGTCGGCTGGTTTGAAATTTATGTCCAGGACATGGATCGAGCCAAAAAATTTTACGAATCCGTTTTCCAAATCAAGCTGGAGCGACTAAACAATCCAGAACTGGAGCTGTGGTGTTTCCCCATGCATATGGATCGCACCGGGGCCTCTGGAGCATTGGTTAAAATGAAAGGCTTTCCTTCCGGCGGCAACAGCATACTTGTTTATTTTAGTTGTGCTGATTGTGCTATTGAAGAGGCCCGGGTCACTGAGTTTGGCGGAAGTATTCAACGGGGTAAGATGTCAATTGGTGAGTATGGCTTTATTTCCCTGGTTATCGACACCGAGGGCAACATGTTTGGCTTGCACTCCAGGAAATAGTGCCTGCAACTTTTCACATCCCGGCTTTCTAATGATTGCCAATACCATTGTTAGATGATTTAAAAAAACCGGCGGTACTTCCGCCGGTTTTTTGCTGGGCAAATCAAGAGACTTCAGACAGCCATAGAAAATTGCTCTTAGTTTTTTTCCGACTTCCGCATTCCCACTTCCGAATTCTTACCATCAGGTACCCAACTGCCAGCTTGCCAGGTACTTCTTCTGCTCCGCTGTCAGCTTATCGATGGCAATCCCCATGGCGGCCAGCTTTTCTCTGGCAATCATGTTGTCGATCTTTTCAGGCACCGGATAGACGTCGTTGTCCAGCGGTTTTTTAAGCTTCACCATGTATTCGATGCTCAAGGCCTGATTGGCAAAACTCATATCCATCACACTTGAGGGGTGTCCTTCGGCCGCGGCCAGATTAATCAGGCGCCCTTCGCCCAGGATATTGATCCGGCGTCCGTCTTTGAGCACAAATTCTTCAACGAATTCCCGCATATAACGCCTTGACTCGGCAATCGCCGCCAAACCTTCAAGATCCAGTTCGACATTAAAATGACCGGAGTTGGCCACAATCGCGCCATCTTTCATGATCTGGAAATGTTCCTTGCGAATGACATTGATATCCCCGGTCAGGGTGCAGAAAAAATCACCGATCCTGGCAGCGTTGCGAATCGGCATGACGCTAAACCCATCCATAACAGCTTCCAGGGCGGGCAGCGGGTCGACTTCGGTGATGATAACATTGGCACCCATTCCCCGGGCCCGCATGGCCAGTCCTCGGCCGCACCATCCATAACCGCACACCACAAAACTGGAGCCGGCGATCAGGCGATTCGTCGCCCGGATAATTCCGTCGATGGTGCTTTGACCGGTACCGTAGCGATTATCGAAAAAATGTTTGGTCTGGGCATCATTGACGGCCACAATCGGATATCGCAGGACACCGTCGGCAGCCATGCTTCTGAGTCTGATGATGCCGGTGGTGGTCTCCTCGGTGCCGCCCCGAACCCCGTCAATGAGTTCGGTACGTTTGGTGTGCAGGACTGAAACCAGATCGGCCCCGTCATCCATAGTATACTGAGGCTTGGTGTCCAGCACGGCATTGATATGTGAATAATAGGTTTTGTGGTCTTCGCCTTTGATGGCAAATACCGGTATTTTATCGTTTTTGACCAGGGACGCGGCGACATCATCCTGGGTGCTCAACGGGTTGGAGGCGCACAGGGTAACTTGGGCGCCACCGGCTTTCAGCGTTTGCATTAAAGACGCCGTTTCGGTGGTGACATGCAGACAGGCACCGAGCCGCAAACCTTTTAAAGGTTTTTCTTGCGTGAACCGCGTGCGGATACGGTTTAAAACCGGCATATTCTGATTGGCCCATTCGATGCGCAGCGCACCTTCCTTGGCAAGTTTAATATCCTTGACATCAAAATTCATATATATTTCAGCTCCTTTTTTATACCCAAATTGAGTTTATATCAATTGGGAGTTATTGGTTAATGGTTATTAGTTTGAAAGGAATATTATCTTTGTCTTATATTTCATCCACCGATTCACTATTAAACGATGCGACGGCCTATCTCTAATAACTAATAACATAACAATTAACCCATAATTGAGCGTTTTTCGCTCAATTATGGTTACAGGCCTGCCATCTCTTTAATAATATCAGCTTTATTCGTGTGTTCCCATTTAAGTTCGGGCTCACTCCTGCCAAAATGACCGTAGGCAGAGGTCATTTTGTAAATGGGACGCAGAAGATCCAGGTATTCAATGATGGCCCTGGGCCTCAAATCGAATACTTCTTTGACAATTTCCTCAACCCGTTGCTTGGGAACAACGCCGGTACCCATCAGATCAACCATTACCGACACGGGCTGGGCCACGCCGATCGCATAGGCAATCTGTATCTCACATTTTTTGGATATTCCGGCGGCGACGATATTCTTGGCAATATGTCGGCCCATGTAAGACGCACTGCGGTCCACCTTGGAGGGATCTTTACCGGAAAAGCATCCGCCGCCGTGACTTCCCTGTCCGCCATAGGTGTCAACAATGATCTTGCGTCCGGTCAACCCGCAATCACCCATGGGTCCGCCGACAACAAATCTGCCGGTGGGATTGACGAAATAGCGCGTGTCACCATCGGTCATGTTCGCCGGGATCACTTTCCTGATCACTTCTTCAATAAGCGCTTCTCTCAAATCTTCGTAGGTTACATCGTCTTTATGCTGGGCCGAAACCACGACGGCATCGACTCGTTTGGGGGTTCCGTTTTCATACTCGATGGTAACCTGGGATTTGCCGTCGGGCCGCAAAAAATCAAGCGAACCGTTCTTGCGAACCGTGGCCAGCCGGCGGCATAATTTGTGGGCATACATAATCGGCATCGGCATGAGTTCGGGGGTTTCATCAGATGCAAATCCGAACATCAAGCCCTGATCGCCGGCGCCCTGGTCCTTGTAGAGTCCTTCGCCTTCATTGACGCCCTGGGCAATATCAGGGGATTGGCGATCGATACTGGTGATGACCGAACAGGTTTGATGGTCAAAGCCCATCCGTGAAGAAGAATAGCCAATCTCGCGAATGGTTTCGCGCACGATTTGCGGCATATCGACGTAGCAGTCCGTGGTAATTTCGCCGGCAATAAAAGCCAGACCGGTGGTAACCAATGTCTCGCAGGCAACCCTGCAGTTTTTATCCTGGGCCATGATGCTGTCCAAAACCGAGTCGGATATGGCATCTGCAACTTTATCCGGGTGGCCTTCGGTGACTGACTCGGACGTAAAAAAATGACGTTCCATGTATATTCTCCTTATTCCAGTTGGGTTGAAGCCCCTCAATTTTTCTTGCCTTGCCGATTGAATTGGGAGTTTACGCGAAGTTAAGCAGAAAGGTTGCTACCCCGGTTGTCACAAAACAGGCGGAAACAGCTAATTTTTTTTTACAAAACGTTCAACTCTAAATCAACAATTAAAGTATGTCAATAGCCAGCTTAGCGAGTAGGTTATAGGCTCAGCGTTCAAAGGTTCAGATGGAACAACGAACCGCAGAATATCGAATATCGAAGGGTGGAATCGCTTCGCTCAGTCATTTTTTAAAAAATCGAGAGAATTCCTTCTTTCGACATTCAGAATTCGGTATTCGCTTTTAACCTTCCACCATCCACCGTCTAACATATACCCTTGATCCTCCGTTATTAACTCAATCAACTAATCAACCAATAACCGATAACTAATAATTCCGAATTAGTTCGGAGACATTTGAGTTTTATCAGTTGAGGTATTATAGTAATGGGAGCGGTTTTTTCGACCCTCCCATTTTTTTTAAAAATTCAAGGTAACTCATTAAAATGACTAATATGAACCAACGCCGGCTTGGCCGTTTGGTGCTTGCTTTATCGATCACCGTAATTTTAGTTCCGCAGTGCCTGGCCTCAAAGGCGGCGGATGAGGCGGTTGCGGTCAAAACGGCCTGGTCGGTAAATCGAGCCCGACCCGGTGATTCTGTGATGCTGGCAATTGTGGCCGATATCAAAAAAGGGTTTCATATCAACGCCGACGAGCGCCAAATCGAGACTTTCGAAGACTTCACACCCATTCCCACCCAAGTATCGGTAGTTGAAGCCCCGGATGCCATCACCATCGAAGCTCCCCGCTACCCGCCGGCCGTGCCATTCAAAGCGCAATATGCAACCGATGATCTGATGTCTTATGAAGGGCGGATCATCATTTACCTGCCGGTTAAATTGGACGAAACCGCTGAGCCCGGCCGCCTGGATCTCGAGTTAAAATTCCAATATCAGGCCTGTACCGACACTTACTGCCTGTTTCCCAAAACAATCACCCTCAGCGAAACCCTGCCGGTGGCTGAAACCGGCAGCGCGGTTTTAAAAATCAACCCGGACTTGTTTGCCGGCGATGATGCAGCGGCAACCGCGCCGGCTACCACAGGGGTTGATTTTGATCTTTTCGGCTGGACGTTTTCGATCGATACGGCTTCCGGGTTTGGCTTAATCCTGCTATTGGTTACAGCCGCTTTGGGCGGGATGCTGCTGAATTTCACGCCCTGTGTATTGCCGCTGATTCCGATTAAGATCATCAGTCTGTCCCATGTGGCGCAAAACCGCAAACAATGCTTGATGCTGGGTCTGACAATGTTTCTGGGGGTACTGGTTTTCTGGCTGGCCCTAGGCGTCATGATTGCCCTTGTCAGCGGATTCAGCGCCACCAATCAATTATTCCAGTATCCGGCCTTTACCATCATCGTCGGTATCATAATCGGGATTATGGCGACCGGCATGTTCGGCTTTTTTTCCATGCGCCTGCCCAATTTTATTTATATGATCAATCCCGAACAGGACACCTTGCAAGGCTCTTTTGGATTAGGAATATTGGCCGCAATTCTGTCGACCCCCTGCACGGCACCGTTTATGGGAGCCGCGGCCGCCTGGGCGGCAACCCAACCACCCGGGACCACCCTGGCCACGTTTGCCGCCATCGGCACTGGGATGGCCCTGCCCTACCTCGTGCTGTCGGCCGCACCGGGCCTGGTCGAAAAAATGCCGAAGACCGGACCGGCCAGTTTGCTGATCAAAGAGGTCATGGGGTTATTCATGCTGGCGGCAGCGGCCTATTTTATCGGCGGCGGCCTGGCGGCAATTTTATCATCCCCCCCGAGTCCGCCCAGCAAGCTGTACTGGTGGCCGGTCATGCTGTTTAGCTTTGCTGCCGGCGGGTGGCTGGCATATCGTACCCTTCAAATCGCATCCGGCAAAAAAATAAAGATCTTCTTTACCGCATGCGGCATACTGGTCATTGCTTTTTCCGCCTGGGGCGCAGTACGATTGACCGATCAGGGGCCGATAGATTGGGTCTACTACACAGAAAAACGTTTTGAAACCGCGACCAACGAACGCAAAGTCATTGTCATGGTCTTTACCGCCGAGTGGTGTTTGAATTGTAAAGCGATCGAGCAGGGCGTATTAAACAATCCCAAAATCATAGCGCTTTTTAAACGCAATGACATCGTACCGATGAAAGTGGATATTACCGGCAACAACCCCGCGGGCAAGGCCAAGCTCAGGGAAGTCGGCAACCTGACCATCCCGCTGCTGGTAATCTTCGCACCGGACGGCAAACAGGTTTTCAAAAGTGACTTTTACACGGTTTCCCAGCTCCAAAACGCCGTCAGCGAGGCATTACGGATAAGGCAGTAATGAGATTTAAAATGATTCGACATGCTCCGGCATAAAGAAATTAAAAATTTGGATGCTTAATCAAGAATTTCCCACTTACGCAATCTTGCCGCGACATAGTCCTGGCTTATCAGCCGACGGCGGGTCCACCTTCCCAATTCCGACTTCCGCCTTCCGATTTCCGCATTCCCACTTCCGACTTCATTTTTACTTTAGGCGCTATGCTCTCGGCCCTTTGCTTATGAATTCCGACTTCCGCATTGCCCTATTCCCACTTCCGCATTCCGACTTCCGACTTCTCCTATCCTTCCTTATGTTCATAAATATGCACATCACGCTGCGGGAAGGGAATGCTGATCCCCTGGGCATCAAACTGCTTTTTGACCTTCTCGGTGGTGTCGAAGAAAAAAGACCAGTAATCATCAGAAGAGGTCCAGGCCCTCACTTTGAAGTTGACACTGCTGTCGGCCAGCTCAGCAACGAGGATCTGCGGCGCCGGATCTTTCAAAACACGTTCGTCCTGGTCGACAATCTCCTTGATTATGCTGCGGGCTTTATCAATATCATCGCCATAACCGATGCCGAAGACTAACTCCACCCGGCGGGTTCCCTTCGTGGTGTAATTGACGATATTGTCGCCGGTCATTTTGCCATTGGGCACAATAATGGTTCTGTTATCGGGGGACTTTAACTGCGTGGTAAAGATATCTATATTTTCGACAGTTCCGGCCGTACCGGCACCTTCAATATAATCGCCGACTTTAAAGGGTTTGAAGATGATCATCAGGACCCCGGCGGCAAAATTCCCCAGTGAACCCTGCAGCGCCAAACCAATGGCCAGGCCGGCGGCACCCAACACGGCGATAAATGAAGCGGTCTGGATACCCAGCTGATTCAAGGCGGCAATGATGACAAATGCCAACAGGGCAATATAGCTCAGATTGCGGACAAATGACACCAGGGTAACATCGACTTTGCTCTTGAGCATCATCCGCTTAATAATCTTGGCCAAACCCAGGGCCACCCAGCGCCCCAGGATAAGAATAACAATGGCGGCGATAACTCTCATTCCGTATACCGTCAACAATTCGTAAATTTTAGCCAGTAGATTGGTAAAATCCATTTCCATACTAAATCCTCCTTTTCTTTTGGGTCGGGATGTTGATTTTCTAAATAAGACACATCTATTTACTTGGTTGGCAAGGACACCCCCTTTTCCAACACAGCAGATGATATTTTAGGCGGAAGTTAAATCCATTTTAGTAAAATGCAACAAATTGATTTGATTACCATTCCCTTAAGTTATTTAGCAAACTACCGATATATTATATGAACACGTGAGTCTGAAATAACCGTTTTTGGATATTATTTCTAACTAAACTAAGAACTTAAGAGATGATCAAATGAAAACTGAATTTATCGGCGTCAGTTCCAATATTGCGAAAATAAAGAAACAAATTTCACAGGTTGCAGCCGCCGGCCTTAATACGATTGTCTGCGGCGAAACCGGTGTCGGCAAAGAGCTGGTCGTTAAAATGCTATTCGAGCTGTCACCAAGGTTCGACCAGGCTTTTGTAAAAGTCAACTGTGCCGCGTTACCCGATACGCTGCTGGAAAGTGAGATGTTTGGCTATGAACAGGGAGCCTTTACCGGGGCGATTCGAAAAATGCGTGGAAAATTTGAACAGGCCCATGGCGGACTGCTGTTTCTGGATGAGATCGGCGATATGCCCCTGCTGCTTCAGGCCAAGCTTCTGCACGCCCTGCAGGATGGTGAATTCACCCCGCTGGGATCGGAAAATACGTTTAAAAGCAATTTGTGGATTATTGCTGCCACCAACCATGATTTAAAACAGGACATTGCAGAAGGAAAATTTCGGGCGGACCTGTATTATCGAATAAGTGAGGCGACCATACAGATCGACCCGCTGCGCAGCCGGCCGGAAGACATCCCGTATTTAGTCAGATATTACAGTGATAAATATGCGCTGGAATTTGATAGAAAGCAACCCGCCGCCCTCAGAAATGGAATGATCGACCGAATGTGCAGGTACCGATGGCCGGGTAACGTGCGCGAACTTCAAAATGTACTGCGACGGGTTATAATCCTCAACGAGGGCGAAGATGTTCTCGATTCTATGATTGCCAAAAACAATTCCGCCAGTGCAGCCAAGGCTCCTTTCCGAAGCGAACCGGTGCCGGACCTGATAAATCTTTTAGGTCTCAATGGTGAAGAACCCAATTTAAATTCTTTAGCATTAAAAGAGATCGGTAAAAGAACTTCAGATTTTGTTGAAAAACAGGTCATCTCGTATGTTCTCGATAAAACGGGCTGGAACCGCAGCCGGGCCAACAAAATCCTGGGAATCAGCTACAAGACCCTGCTTGCCAAAATCAATGACCTGGAACTGACCCCGCCGCCATCGGTTTGAATAAGGCTCCGCCATTTCCGCTTCGACGTTGGAACGATGGCTTGGGTGGACGGTCAGAGATTTACGCTTCCTTTAGATAGAAAACAGCCATAAAGACACGGAGGCCCAAATAAGGTGACTGAAGGTTTCGGGAATTAGTCGAATTTCAGAACGGCCCCCTCCGCCGCAGAAGAAGCCAGCCTGGAATACAGACCGAGGTAGCCGCTGGTGACTTTTCGGGCCGGCCTCTGCCAGCGGGATAGGCGGTTGTTTAGTTCGTCGTCGCCGACCTCCAGTTGGATGCGCCGGTTGGCAATATCGATGGTGATGCGATCACCGTCGACAACGGCGGCGATCGGCCCTCCTTCAGCCGCCTCCGGAGAAATGTGACCGACAAAACAACCGTTGTTGGTCCCGGAAAAGCGTCCGTCGGTCACAATGGCCGTCTTCAAAGCCAGTCCCCGCCCATAAAGCAGTTTCATGGCAGTGGCCATCTCCCGCATGCCCGGGCCGCCTTTGGGCCCCTCGTAGCGTATCACCAGAACGTCTCCGGGTTGAATATCTCCTCCCATGATGGCCTGATTGGCAGCCTCCTCGGAGTCAAAACATCTGGCTTTGCCCGTAAACAGATGCATGTCCGCATCAATAGCCGCCGGCTTGGTAACGGCCGTATCGGGAGCCAAATTTCCACGCAGGACCGCCAGACCGCCCTCGCTGCGCCATGGATTTTCACGGGATCGAATGATAGCCGGGTCGCCGGCAGGTATTTTTGCCAGATTTTCAGCTAGAGTCTTGCCCGATACAGTCTGAGCATCTCCGTGAAGCAGGGGCAAAATCTCGCGCATCACGGCAGGCACCCCACCGGCTCGATGAAAATCCGGGACATTCGGGGCCGCAGCTGGATAAATCCGGGCGATTTGGGGGGTACTGCGGCACAGTTCGTCGAAGCGGGTCATGGAAACCGCCACACCGGCCTCGTATCCAATAGCCGGCAAATGCAAGGCCACATTGGTGGAGCCGCCGATGGCCGCTGTCACCCGGATGGCGTTTTCGATCCCCACTTGGTTGATAATCCGACGGGCCGAAACTTCACGACGAACCAGATCCACAATGCGCTGCCCGGAAAGCTGCGCAGCACGCAGCCGATCGGCGTGGGTCGCAGGGATGGTCGCCGTGCCCGGCAAACAGATGCCCAAAGCTTCAGCCACACATCCCATGGAATTGGCTGTGCCCAGGAAAGCGCAGGAGCCGCAGGTCGGCATAACCTGGTCTTCGAGTTGGGTGTATGTATCTTCGTCAATTCGACCGGCCTGGAGCATCCCCAACCCCTCGGCAATGGATGTGATGTCGGCTGAACGTCCGTCAAACTCACAGCCGCCTTCGGCCGGTCCTCCCACGACATGAATCGCAGGGACATCCAGCCTGGCTGCGGCCATAAGCATACCCGGCACAATCTTGTCGCAGGATCCCAGCATCACCACCCCGTCCAGCCGATGGGCCTGCACCATGATTTCAATGCTGCCGGCAATAATTTCGCGGGACGGCAGTAGATAATGCATGCCTTCATGCCCATTGGCAATGCCGTCACAGGCCGCGATTACGCCGAACTCCAGCGGCGTGCCACCGGCTTGGAGAATTCCCTGGGTCACATATTCCGCAACGCGGCGCAGGTTACTGTGCCCGGGTACGATACGGTTCCACGAATTTGCAATTCCAATCAGGGGCCGTGACAGATCATCGTCGCTGTATCCCATGGATTTGAAAAGCGAACGTACCTTTGACCACCTGGGCCGCTGCAGTATTTTCTGACTTCGCAAATTATTCATCAGAACAATTATTTCTCCCTTCTCCGGCTAATTGTGTCAATAAACCCTTATTGGTTTCTATCCGGAAACCCGTGCCGTAAGGCGAGCTTTTCAAACATCTGGGAAAGCCCGGCCCCCAGCGAAAAGACAGAGCCGATAGAGAGATTCTTATCGGCGGTGTCATCGAAAAAAACATTGAGACTGGACGCCAGGCCGTCTTCCGGCAGCCAGTAGCAGATCATGATGGGAACTCGCGGCAGCGGATGCAAGACCACGGATATGTCGGATTCAAACTGTTTTTCCACCTGTTTCCCGCCAAATATGCGCACCAGATCGTCAAAAAGACCGGTATAGGTATCGGCGACCCGTTTCATCGGCGCTTCGCAGCGTTTCTGAAAAAGCGGGTAGCGCTCCTGGCCGTCTTTCAGTTCCCGGAAAGAAAGCCAGTTTCCCGTAACCGGCAGTCCTTTCCCATAAAGGATGTAATCGAGAAATGGGGCGGCCACCCAGGGATTGATATGGATGTCCGCCGAGAGTTTGCCGGCGGTATCGACGCTGAAATCCTTGCCGAGCACCTTGAGCGTCAGCTTGCTGCCGGAGAAATCGGCTCCGACCCGTTCGGCTGCCGCAGCCAGGTCGATGTGGCAGACCTCGTTTTGCAGTAATTCAAGCAATTCGTCCCGGTTTCGCTCTATCTTATTCTGATCTTCAGGATTATCGGAGAATCGATCGATGGTTACCGGGTCCAGCTTGGGGCATTGCCGGATCTTTTTCCGGCCCTGGTAAACCGCTGCGGCAAATGCCAGGCAGGTCTTCTCGCCACACTCCCGGCAATTTGATTTGTCGAGCAGGGTAAAAATTTCCATGGCATTTTTAGGTCGCGGCATGTAAATTCTTCTCCAAATAGATCGAGGTTTAAAATGTGAGATTATTTTTGAATGAGCCCCTTATGAAACTTCAAATAGTTGGGGGAATATGGAATGGATTCAATTTTTATTACTTTTAAATGAGAATTTATTCCTCTTTTTCTTTCAAATTCTATAGTTTTTATTTGATCAGACTAGCCGTTTTTTTGGGCCAGAGGCGACGCTCGTGGCTGACGCCCGCAATAAATCTGCAACAGGTTGCCTTGCTTAATTTGCTTCAAAAGAGATCTTATTCCGGGTGCAGGGTGATGATCAGGGTTTGCTTCGCGCGGATGATTTTAGCTTTCAAAGGACCCTTGCTGTTTTCCATCAGATCTTGGGCGGATATCACATCTAAAATGGGCTGCCCATCAAATTCGACCAGAATATCGCCCGCTTGAAGTCCATCTTTTTCGGCCTGACTGGCAGGGCGCACGGCAGATACCATCACCCCCCGACTGGATTCCAAGGCCAGGTAATTGGCCAGCTCCGGCGTGATTTCTTGCAGATTCAAACCATAGACGGAGCCGGTCTCCTGGGGCGCTTCCAGGGAGATCGACATTTTTTCAAATAGGCTTCTGGTGATATAAATCGGCGCATTCGCCTTTAAAGCCAGGACAATGGAGTCACTGGGCCTGGCATCGATCTCAATCAAGGTTTCATCCTTCTGAACCGCCAGAGTGGCATAAAATACATTATCCTTGGCGTGGGTAATGATGACACGCTGAATTTTTCCATCGAATTTGTCAATGATCCCGGCCAGCAAATCATGGGTAAGCGGTCGCAGGTGTTCCAAGCCCTGGAGTTCCGCATGAATGGCACGCGCTTCGGAAAAGCCAATCCAGATCGGAAAGGCCCGCTTCTCATCGGAGTCGACAAGCGAAACTACCGGTTGCTGGCTTGCGGGATCAATGTCCAGACGGTAAACATGGACCTGAATAAGCAGATCGGTGGCCGGTGCGGCCGCAGGCGAGAATTTAGCCGCTGTCCCGGCCTGGGAACAGGTCGAGGTGGCAAGCCAGAATCCAAAGATGAATAACGCTTGGTAAATCTTATGCTGAACTAACTTAGTACCCATGGTTAATGGGATACCAAAAAAAAGGGCATCCGGTCAATTTAAAAACAAAAATAACCGGATGCCCGAATTTTTTGACAAATGACTTCGCTTCGGATCAATAGCACAAATACAATATCATATTACATTAACCTCATGATCACCAGCACCAGGATGACAATCACCAAAACGGCAATCGCCAAACCCAGAACATCCCCACCTGCCGGCAGCTGGTCAATTTGATCGGCCAATTGGATAACCTCGGCATCCGACAGGCTGTTCAGACGGG
Organism: uncultured delta proteobacterium; assembly: GCA_963710795.1. Classification (GTDB taxonomy): domain Bacteria; phylum Desulfobacterota; class Desulfobacteria; order Desulfobacterales; family JAFDCJ01; genus JAFDCJ01. Next base: position 1,907 of record CAVQBT010000060.1, on the reverse strand, counting down.
CATCGGCCTCCGCAGGATCAACACCCTGGAAAACGATCGCGGTCCGGACATCTTTGTGCGCCATAAACTGTTTTAAGGTTTCACGGGCCTCCTGGCCGCGACTCACATCCAACATGGTTTCGGTTTCAACCAAAGCGGCGAAAGCGGCTTGATAAGGGACTGAAAGCAGCAGGGTTAAGATGATCATAAGAATAGCGACGGGTTGAGCTTTTTTGCGAATCGGGTGCATGTTCTTCCTCCATGTAATTCAGTTGAATTTAAATTTTTCTTAAACTGGCAACAATGATAAAAAGCAGCCTGATAAAGCCTAATAACGATGTTTTTGATCCGGGTTCACTTTAACGAGTTGGACAGGGAATAGGCCGTGCACGTTACTTATAATCAAATCATAATTTCGGATAAATTTCAACTATTCTCTTGTATCATATTGAAATTAAAAAGGTTTATTGAAATACAACGGAGGACAAAAGGCGAGGTCTAATCTTGGTCTTTAAAAGTTTGGGGGTTGAATCTAACTTGGGCCACTTTGTTTTTTAAGGAATGCTATTTTAATAACTTACTGAATTTTTCATCCAGAAAAGAATCAGACCGTCGCCCGTGGATTCTTTCGACGATCTCACCCTCTTTTACGAGAAGCAGCATCGGTATGGCGAACAAGGCAAACTTCTCGACGGCTTTCTCGCCATACCAGTAGACCGGAAAATCGATTTTCAGCGCGCTGACAACCGGCTGCATGGCCTCCGGTCCATCCAGGTCGATGCTGATGCCGATAATTTCCAACGCCTGATTTGATCGATTTTGCCAGGTGCTTGATAAAATACGGCAATATCCTACTCGCATCAACTAATTCCCTGAATTTTAATTAAACATCCAGGAAAAAAAATTGCTTTTAAACCGCGCCCTTCTCTGCTAAGGTGCAGGGCGATTTATCCGGCAACCGGGTTGAAATTGACATACTTTAAAAAACGAAGGTCATATCTATGGAATAATCAACGGCAAAGGGAACGCGCTTATGACACGGATGAGAATTTCTGAGACGATTTTAGTGCTAGCAATCCTGGTATTTTCTGTATCGGTTTTCGCCTCCGATAACACACCCCCCAAAGCGTCGGAAATAATTCTGGCCTCAACCGATCAACCGTCTGAACCGGTAACCCATGGAAAGGATAGCTCCGGTGAAGACCATGCGCAATCCGGCGAACAGCATGGTGGAGGCCATGCAAACCTGGGTAAAGTACTTCCCCTGTGGAGTTGCATTCCGTTTGCCTGCATGCTTTTGTCCATTGCCCTGTGCCCGCTGTTGATGCCGGATTTCTGGCACCACCACTTCGGTAAAATTTCTGCATTGTGGGCCGCAAGCCTCGGCATCCCGTTTCTGATCGCATTCAAAGGGGATGCCCTGTACGAAATTCTTCACATTATCCTGGCAGACTATGTTCCCTTTATCATACTGCTGTGGTCTTTGTACACGGTTTCCGGCGGCATTCTGCTGCGCGGCAAACTGCGGGGAACTCCGGTTGTTAATGTGATCATGCTTATCATCGGCACCGTCTTGGCTTCCTGGATGGGTACGACCGGCGCCGCCATGTTAATGATCCGCCCGTTTTTGCGCGCCAACAATTACCGCAAAAACAGGACGTTTATGGTGGTTTTTTTCATCTTCCTGATCGCCAATGTCGGGGGGTCACTGACCCCGTTGGGGGATCCACCCCTATTTTTAGGATTTTTGCACGGGGTATCATTTTTTTGGACGTTCAAAATCCTGCCCCAAATGCTGGTGGTCGTCGTCCTGCTTTTGGTGATATACTTTATTCTTGACACCTACCACTACCGCAAGGAAGGTGTTTCGGCGCCGGACGAAGACGATGTCAAACAGCCGCTGAAACTCGAGGGCGTGCACAACTTTA
>CAVQBT010000059.1:0-40842 GCA_963710795.1 uncultured delta proteobacterium | reverse complement strand
GTGGCCGACGATGAGCTGCTAATTCTGCAGCCGACGCGAGTTGTAAAACGCAAGGGCATTGAACATGCGATCGAATTAGTACATCGACTGGGTCTGAAAGCCAAACTGGTCATCTCCCATGCATCCGGCGATGAAGGCTATGATTATGAGCGGCGGGTCCGCGAATATTCCAAATTGATGAAGGTCGACACCTATTTTGTTTCCAACATTATCAATGAACAACGGGGGTTGACGAAAAGTGGCAGAAAGATCTATACGCTGGAAGATGTTTATCCCCATGCCGACCTGGTAACCTATCCTTCAACCTTCGAAGGATTCGGCAATGCCTTTATGGAGGCCATCTATTTTTGCCGGCCGATTGTCATCAACACCTATTCCATTTATACAATGGATATTAAACCGAAAGGTTTTTCCGTAATAGAGATTGACGGATATGTGTCGGATGAGGCCGTTCGCAAAACCAGAAAAGTTTTATCGGACCCTGAGTTGCGCAGCAAGATGGTTAAACACAATTATGAAACGGCCACGCATTACTATTCCTACTCGGTGCTGCACAATAAGTTGAAAACCCTGATTAAGGACTGCACCGGCTGCCCGCTGCCCTAAAAATGACAAATGTCGAATGACAAATGAATAATTAAGGTATTCTGTCGATTTTAAATTGATGTCCTGTGGCCTCTGTCAAGTATGGTTTAATTGCCCCTCTAAAGCAGTACCATCTCTTAACTTGTAAGGACTAAAACAATAAAAATAAGACTGAGCGAAGCGATGCCACCATTTGTCATTAGTCATTATTCATTCGTCACTCCCCCCTTCCGACTTGCAGCGCCTCTGCCTTCTCCGCACCGTGTCATAGTCCGGTTCTTTTGGGAAGACGACGGGTCCGCTTTAATCTTACCTTCCCAACTTCTCACCTTCCTACCTTATTTCTTTTCCCACTTCCCTAGTCCCCCATCTCAGCCATATAATCGTCATACAAGGTTTCCAGGGCCAGTTTGTGCTTGGCCTCTTCCTGGCAGAGCACCTTGAACAGGGTCCGGCTCTCTTCGGAATCCGCCTTGTCTAAGAAGTCATTGTAAAGTTGCAGCGCTTTTTCTTCCCGCTTCATGGCCAGCATGAGAATATCGCAGTATCCCATTCCGCGGCGATACGCTAAATCCACGACATAGTTGCTGCGTTTAATATCGGTTATCCATTTAAACTGGTAGTCCTGAATACTGGCCGAAAGACCCCGGGCTTTAAAATCCTCCAACAACTGCCGGTGCTTTCGTTCTTCCTGGGCAAATTCTTCAAACATCCTGCCGGCTCCGGAAAAGGCTTCTTCCTGACTGATATGGGTGTAAAACTCGGCCGCTTCCATTTCTTTTTCAATCGCAAAATCTAAAACAGCCGCTAAATTTTCGAACTCCATTTTTTATTCCTTTCTATTATCCGAATTTTCCGACGTTATTATCAGTATTGTTCAGGAATTTCAACTATTGCTTTGTCGGTGTCGGAAAATCCGACTCGGATGTAGAAAAAAACCACGGTTGTCTAACTATTTAAAATCTTTATTTTTAATATACTTTAGGGCAGAAAAAGAAGGTCGTTGGCCCAATCGGTGGTGGATAATGCAACATGACTAGTCAAATGCCTGAGGCGGCGGCCGGTCGGGTGGTGGTGATAAATTATAACATGATTACAAATAGTTGAATGAAATATGACCGAAGGATTATTAAGCTGGCACACCGTTTGCTATATATAGCGGTAATCAGTAAACGTTAACTTAACCAAGGAGCGAGAGAAATGGCTGACAAACAACGAGAAGATCGAAGAAGTCGCGTGGGCATGGGATCCACTTATCGTAAAGGCAATGCCCAGGATCTGGCGTCACAACAGGAAATCGGGTCGGTGATGGGGGGGCAGGTCTGGATGGTTAAGCCCGATAAGAAGGCCAAAGCTGCTAATGCCTGCCTCTGGATGCAAGCCGGAGTCGTAAAATTTAAAAACTGTGATAATTACTATGATTGTACCACCTGCAAGTACGACAACGCCATGGGGCAAAAAGCGGCCAAAGGCAAACAGATGAACTGGCAGACCGCCATGAAGTTGCGGCCGAATATGGACAGAGTCTGCCGTCATAGCTTGACCAACCGGATTAACAGACGGATTTGTGCCTATGACTACGAGTGCGCCACCTGTGACTTCGATCAGTTTTTCGAAGATGTCTGGACCACCAAGAGCGCCAGTTCGCCTTTCGAGGTCCAGCAGGTTAAAGGCTTTGACGTACCGATGGGTTATTATTTTCACGACGGCCATGCCTGGGCGCGGATCGAAAGCGGCGGTTATATCCGGGTCGGGCTCGATGACTTTGCCCTTAAAGTCCTGGGCGAGGCGGATGCCCTTGACCTGCCCCTGATCGGCAAGGATTTGGACCAGGGAAAAATCGGCTGGGGACTCAAGCGGCGGGACAATCTTGCCGATGTTCTGTCGCCGATTGACGGCGTAATCGTTGAGGTTAATTCTGATATCAGAGAAAAGCCGGCGATGGCCAATCGGGAACCCTATAGCGGTGGATGGCTTTTTATGGTGCGTACCCCTGATGTCAAAGCGACCATGGGAAAACTCATGACCGATCAGAATAGTCTGGCCTGGATGAACACGGAAGTCGGCAATCTGGAACACATGATCGAAGATGTGGCCGGTCCCCTGGCGGCCGACGGTGGTTATCTGGCCAGTGATATTTACGGTAATCTGCCAGATATCGGTTGGAACAATCTGACCAAGACGTTTTTGAAGACCTGAGCTGAAAGTTAATTGTTATCTGTTATTAGTTATTAGAATGAGACATCCGATACGGCCGTCTTTAATAGCGGTTTCCCAATAACTTATAACCAATAACGAATAACTTAACCCGAATATAATAAAAGGTTCACGATATGAATTCGACCTCCAAATATAAGAAGGGTAAGGAATCCAGCGCCGCATGCATCTGGCAGCAGGCCGGCGTGGTTCGACGCAAGGCGTGTCAGATCGATTATCATTGCGAGGCCTGCCGGTTTGACCGGGCTTTGCGGCGCGCGGCGCGCGAAAACAGGCGCTTGGTGCAGCGCGGCGAAACCCCCGCCGGCAACAACGGCCGGATCATGTTCTGGAAAGACCGCTTAAGAGAGCTGCCGCCCTGGAAGCAGCCCTGTTTGCACCACATGAAAGGCCGCATTGATTTCCGGGCCTGCACCCATGACTACCAATGCGGTAATTGCGAATTCGATCAATATTTCAGCGACCAGTATACGGTGCATGCCGTGGTTCGGCCGGTCGATGTCCTCGACATAAAAGGGTTTAAACTGCCCCATGGTTATTACCTGCACCGCGGTCACACCTGGGTGAAAATTGAAGAAGGGTCAACCGCCCGAATCGGACTCGATGATTTTGCCTTGCGCCTGCTGGGTCCGCTGGATCGCATCGAAGCCCCGTTGATGGGAAAAACGGTGGTGCAGGACCGCGGTGATATTTTGCTCAATCGCAGTTCCAAAAGCGCCAGGATACAATCTCCGATCAGCGGCGTGGTCACAGACATCAATCCGGACCTCAGAGAGCAGGGCAACCTTGCCAATCGGGATCCATACACCCAGGGTTGGGTGATGCGGCTGCATTCCAATAACCTGCGCCAGGATCTCAAAAAATTGATGATCGGCGACCAGGCCGGCGAATATATGGATGAAGAAATCGGTCGGCTCTACCAGGTCATCGAGGAAGAGGTCGGCCCGCTGGCAGCGGACGGAGGCTATCTGGGTGATGACATTTACGGCAATCTCCCCGCAGCGAGCTGGCAAAAGCTGACCCGGCGATTTTTACATACATAACTCTTTTTCTCTCGCTCAAAAAGGAATTTCGGCCCAGGCCGGAATTCCTTTTTTTCCTTGACTTTTACCTTCTGTTTTTAGTACTGGGATGCTGAGCTCTGAACTGATCGATTTGAGTTCAGTTGGTTTTTAAACTCTTTTTCTGTACTTCCCTGCTCCCTGCACTGTGGCCTTCAGTCTGAATCGATCAGAAAACCGGAACGTTGCTTTCGCCTGCAAAAATTACAATGGGAGAATTCGAGATGAGCGGTACGAAATGTCTGGTGCCATTTATCGATAATGGCGGCCAGCGGGCTTTTGTCGAACGACGCAAAAAATTAAATATTATTTTTTTGTGGGACAGAAGGTCGAATACAGAGCGCCGCAAAATTATCGACCGCCGGGAGGCCCTCAATCAACAGCGGCACTGCGGACCGGAGCGTCGAGTTGTTTTTCGAAAGTAATTCCTCACCCGAAGAAGCAGCAACCAAAAAATTCGATCACGAAAGCCCGAAATGACGAAAACACGAAATAAATCCAAGAAACTTTTCGTGCTTTCAAACTTTCGTGTTTTCGTGATAAAGAAATCTTTTCCCAAAATGCAAAGATTGTACAATTAAGCGCCTAATCAAGGCGGGCGCGCGAAGCCGGTGTACCGGCGAATACGGGGGCTATTTCATTTTAATCGCCACCATGGTGGCATCATCCTGGAGTTCATCTGATTTAACAAAGCGATGCAAACTTGAATTAATGTGGTCGATCAGCACCTCACTTGATTCATGCGCGCTTTGCGTTATCGCCGTTTTCAATCCTGCCACATCAAACATCAAATTTTCGGGATTGGTGGCCTCTGTAACGCCATCGGAGTAAAGCAGCAACAGGTCGCCCGGTTTAAAATAAATCTTCTGTTCTTCCAGCTGTTCAGCAAACTGCACATTTTCAAACATGCCGATGCTCATGCCGCCCGGCTTCAATTCCGTAATGGCGCGGGTGTCCGCGCAATAATAAAGGGGCCAATTGTGGCCGGCGCGAGCGATGGTGACCGATTTTTCGGTCAAGTCAAAAAATGCAATCACTGCCGTGATAAAATCGCCGTCGCGCATTCGTTTGCAGATAAGATCGTTGACGTGTTGCAAGATGGCGGCCGGGGAGATACTGGTTTGCGAAAAAGATTGAAACATGCTCTGGGTGTATGCGGCATATAAAGCGGCGGAGACGCCTTTATCCGCAACGTCTCCGACAATGCTGATGATGCGGTTCTTGTCGGGCTGAACAATGTCAAAAAAATCACCGCCAACCATTTTTGCCGGCTTGGAATAGGTGGCAATCGAAAGCTGGCGCGATTCGGGGATTTTTAGCGGTTGCAGGCTTAATTGAATTTCTCTGGCAATCTCTAATTCATCGCGGGTTGTCAATTTATCGACGAGTTCCACGACCAGCAGCAAGTTGAAAATCACAAATGATATCAGGATGTAAAACAGATCGACCCTTAACAATCCAACCAGAAAACCCGCGATTCCCAAACCGTAGAACAACCGTCGGGCCGGGGTCAGCTGCATCATAAAACTGATAAATATTTCTTTGCCGACCCAAAATACCGACTTCACCGTCAGACGTTTTGGGGGATGATCGGAAAGTCCGGTTTTGCCCTTTAAATACGTAAACGCACCCACAGTATCTTTCTTTAACAGCAGTTCTATTTCCCGATGGTTTAATCCGCTGGTGTATAGATAGAAAAATTTCTGGATTTTATTTAATTTACGGTTCAAGGCTTTCATGAAGCGCATCGGTCTTACCTTTCAATTACTGAAGGTTCATAGGTTCAGGGTTCATGGGTTCAAGGTTCAGAAGTCCAGTCCAGCCGCCGGCCGTTGAAGCGGGAGTTTGATCGGAGATAAAATAGCTTTTATTATGTTGTGGAAAAAGTCTGAAAAAATTTGTAAGCAATTAACAACGATTTTGCAAGATCTAAAAATTTCTGAGTGCTTATAGAATCTTCGATTGCAGAACGCTGATGTTCGAATTGCCACCAATAGGATAAAATCGAACAATTTCCTTGGGGGTGATCGCTTTCAAGGTGGGTTAATTATTGTAACGGCGCCTCTGATCTGGTTTGGTTAAAAAAACCTTATTGTATGGTTAATTTTGCTACTATATGGCTATATTAGCTAATAACATTAAGTTGGTCTTATCTTTAACTGCCAATTATTTCAGCTATTTGTGTAATAATACAAGCTTGGCATGGTACGTGCTCCTATAGCAGGTAAAATGCAATAAAAGGAGGTAATACCATGGGCATATTTACACGATTTCGGGATATTGTCGGTTCAAACATCAACTCCATGCTCGATCGGGCGGAAGATCCGGAAAAGTTGATCAGACTAATGATCCAGGAAATGGAAGACACGCTGATCGAACTTAAAAGTGCCTGCGCCGGGGTGATGGCTGGCAGTAAAAATATTGAGCGCCAATTACTGACTCTCGACCAACGCCTGGATTATTGGGAAGGCAAAGCCAACCTGGCTGTCGGCAAAGGGCGTGATGATCTGGCCCGGGAAGCGTTGCTTGAAAAGCGCCGCTATGCGCGCCGGGCACAATCGCTGACGAATGAATTAACCGAGCACGAGGCCCTGCTGGAGCAATACAAAGAAGACATCCGGCAACTTGAAGAAAAATTGAAAAGTGCGCGCGAAAAGGAACGCATGCTGGTGCAGCGCCATATTCATGCCGCCCGCAAAAAACGGGCCCAGGAAGAAATGCGGCGGATGGACAGTGCCGATGCCGTCTATAAATTTGAGGAATTGGAACATCGCATCGAGCACATGGAAGCCGAGGCCGACCTGGTAAATTTCGGCCGCAAATCGACATTGGAAGATGAGTTGGAACGGCTTTCACTGGATGAAGAAATTGAAAGCGAATTAAAAGCAATCAAGGCCGCTTCGATTGACAAAATGGAAGAGCGCGTCGAAGCGTTGGAAACGATTATCGACGATGAACAAAGGAAGGGAGCCGACCATGAGCAGATATAGCAGAACATCGCGCCGCGGCCTCTACCGCTCATCCAAAGGTGTCTTATTGGGTGTGTGCCGGGGAGTGGCCGATTATTTTGATTTTTCGGTATTTTGGATCCGGGCGATTGCCGTCATCCTGTTTATATGTACCGGCTTCTGGCCGATTGTCGGAGTCTATATCCTGGCTGCACTCCTGATGAAATCGGATCCGGCCCGATCCGGCGTTGGGAAATCGAAGCCAAGGGCCGGCGGCCGGCAGCACTGCACCGGAAATGACACGGCCGAACGCCTGAGACGAAAATGGAAACATTTAGAAAAGCGCATTCGCCATATGGAAGACAAAGTTACTTCGCGGGAATTTGACTGGGACAGCCGATAATTAATCCGCGTAATTAAGCCGCCTTGAAAACAATGCATTCAGGTCTGTAAATTATTTTCATAAAACGAAAAAAAGATGGAAGGATGAGGGACGGCGGCATAATTACAATATGCTTCGCATGTTTATTTAATGCATCTATAATTTGGGAGGCGAATTCTCTACCGAGATTAATTTGGGACAGATGTCGGCAACTAATACGGCGATGCGGTCAACAACGGAACGCTATAAAGCAAGCCCGGTAGCTGAGGGGTAAATTATCGATTTTAAAAAGGACGGAGCGAAGCGACATCAACAAATCTTCAATCTTCAATCTTCAGTCTTCAATATTCAATCCCTGATACGGAGGTCCTATGCGTGCGCCTTACTGGAAATTTGTCGGCGAGAAAATCGCCAAGGGGGTGGGTAAAAAAACGTTAAGACGCCTGGGTGCCGGTGGCAAAGTGCTGGGACGGGCCGGTACCGTGGTCGGTATCGGTTTTCTGGCTTATGAATTTATAAAAAATTATAAAGATAATATTCAAAACGAGCCCGCCTACCAGGAAATGATGATTGTGCAGGCGGAGCTGGAAAAATGGGTCAGTGCCATTTCCTGTCTCGGCCGGGAGCCGGTAGCGGAGAAACAATACGGATCTTTTGATGAAGGCGGCGCCGTCAATGCCCTTTACCGCAAAAAATCATTTCAGGGCCAGGGGGTTAAGGACGCCGACCCCGAAGCGGCCTATGCCCTGATTGGCAGGTCCATGAATTACATTCGCCGGACCGAAAATCTCGCGGGCGATGATCGATTCGAAACGAAAAAGAAAGAACTCGTTTCGCAATTGAGAAAATTGCAGCTGCAAATCAGCAAGGTTGATGATTATCGGTCGATTCAGAAGAAACTCGGCCAAATGGTGGCTGAAATCAGGCCGCTTGCTTCAGGGTACGCTTCCCGGATTTATGACTGCCGCCGGGAAATTCAAAAGACGACGGGGCCAAATGCGGCCTGGGCGGCTATCTCGATGACCACCCTGGGCCTGGTGAAGAAGCCGCATTCCCGTGAGGTTTGATTGTTTTCGCCGGTCAATGCTGCCCGGTATCGCCTTGCTGCCGGCAGTTTTGTATTGACATTTATCGGGAATAAGATTAAGACTGAGCCAAGCTTACATATTTTGCTGATATTCTTTGATCTATCCATGAAATATACTCCTGGCATGCAGGTCTATTGACGCATAAGTTGCCTGGGGTGGGGCTAGAGAATTCTCTGACTGAAAAGGCAGGGGTTGGAATTGACTCTGCCTTTTTTATTTTCAGCGACCGCTATCGTCCAAACCCGTGTTATATAGCTACTGCAAAAGCAGCTGTATCTATGCAATGCTCCAGTTTCAAGGAGACCGCTAAGAAACGCTTGACCGACAAAAGGAAGGTGACATGCTTCAAAGATACGACATTTCGATCGACAATGATACAAATCGACTTTCGATTCAAGAATTCGCAGTAGTTGGGCGAAAGCCACGGAAAAGTGAATATTACGATTACACCCTGGAAACATTTTCGCTGGTTCATGAGGTTTCCTACGAAGTCGATATAATTCGTGCTGCTATTCAAAAGGGGGCGGAAGCCCTAATTTCAGAGATTCGAACCCCTGCTTTTTTCCCCATAGAATCCTGCGCGGAGGCAATCGCCGAAGGCGTGACCGGCTTGTTAAATGGTGACCCTGAACCAGCTTCTGAAGTGTTCTTTGACGATCGAACCCTGCTTTCCACTTATATTGAAAAATAAAGAACCATCCTGCGTTTTTTGAGACCGGGCATTCTTCGACCAAGGTAAGGATGCCCTTCGTTTTATTTGAAATAGTTTTTTTCTGCGCATCACGATTAAGCATAACGTCCTGTGAGGTGACCCTATGGCGAAATCACATTTTTCATTTAAAAAGCGCAAAAAAGAATTAGATCGGAAGCTAAAGCAAGAACAAAAAAGACAACGCAAAATAGATAAAAATTCGACAAAGCCGCCAGCGGATCCAGATCCGTCTGCCGATGAGGCTGAAAATCTGCTCACCTGACAAGGCGGATTTGTTTTGACCGAATATCGAAGAGATGATGACTTCATGATTGTTGTAATCGCTTTATCTCATCTCCCAGCATAACTTTGCAATAGCGGCATAGCTCATCGGATTTGCGGTCGACATCTTCTTCATTGCGGCAGTAATGCATGATGCAGGTGGCTTCCGGGCAGTGGCGCAGGTTAAACGTGTGGCCCAACTCGTGGATGGCTTCCTTGACGATTCGATCGATGTACTTCTGGGAAACATTCATGCCCGAGCGGCCTTCGTTCAAGCGAAAGGTTGAAACAACGCAGGCGGTCCCTCCCAGCTGGGCTTCACCGTATACGTGCGTTAAAATAGGGATGAACAGATCCACCTGGGCAATAGCGAGCACTTTGACGGCCCGCGCAGGGGCGCTGGCGGCCAACTGGTTTAAAATCAAGGTCGAGTGATGTTGATTGCGGTTCTGATCCAGCGCAAAAGAGAGATCCTGCAGGATGGAATCAATGCTGATGGAAAAACCAAATACCCGCTGAATTGCCCCGGCAATTGCTTCAATCAGCGCGGTGCTCAGGTCTCCCACAGGGGAAATCAGGATGAAATGTTCGGGTTCAGGGTTCAACGGTCATATCTTTTCAATCTCGTATTTTTTAATTTTGCTGTAGAGCGTCGAACGATCAATCTCCAGGATTTTGGCACTGCGGGCGATATTCCAGTCATGGTCCGTCAATATTTGCCGGATGTGGTTTTTTTCTACTTCCTTGAGTGAATTGTTTTGCGGGGCATAGTAAGGCCCATAGCATAAAATAGGCAAATCTTCAGCAAGCATTTGGCGCTCTTTGCCCACAACCACCGCCCGTTCAATGGCATTTTCAAGCTCGCGCACGTTTCCCGGCCAGTCGTAGAGCATGAGTTCGTCCATCGCCTCGCGGCTGATCTTGTCTATCGTTTTATTGGTTTCCTGCACAAAGCGATGCAGGAAATGTTCGGCCAGCAGCGGAATGTCTTCTTTGTGCTGACTTAATGACGGCATGATGATGGAAATTACATTCAGCCGGTAGAAAAGATCTTCGCGAAAAATGCCGTCTTTGATCGCTTTTTCCAGGTTGCGGTTGGTGGCTGCAATCACCCTGAAATCCGCTTCCATCGGCTGGGTGCCGCCCACCCGGTAAAATACTCGATCTTCCAGCACCCGCAGCAGGTCGATTTGCATGCGCATGCTGATTTCCCCGACTTCGTCCAGAAAGAGCGTGCCGCCATGCGCCAGTTCCAGACGTCCTTTTTTGGTTTCCTTGGCGTCTGTAAAGGCCCCTTTCTGATGGCCGAACAGTTCGGTTTCCATGAGATGCTCGGGGATCGCCCCGCAATTTACGGTAACGAACGGGCCGTTGCAGCGCGGGCTGTTCGTGTGGATCGCCTTGGCGGCCAGCCCTTTGCCGGTGCCGGTTTGGCCCGTAATCAGGACCGTTGATTCCATGGGCGCCACATCACAGATGAGATCGAAGACCGCCTGCATGGGTTTGGATTGGCCGATCATACTTTCAAACCGTGTGCGCTCCTTAACTTCTTCCCGCAGAAACTGCATTTCACGGGTCTGTTCCTGGTAGCGGATAATTTTTTCGATCAAGACGCCGAGTTCATTGGGGTCAAACGGCTTGAGCATATAATCGTAGGCACCCCTTTTCATGGCTTCAATGGCGGTGGGAATGGAACCGTAAGCGGTGATCATGACGACGGCCACATCCGGATCATTTTCCTTTACGTGCCGCAGGACATCCAGGCCGCTGATGCCTTCCATCTTTATATCGACCAGCAAAATATCGAATCGGGTTTCTTTTAGCTTTTCCAGCGCATCTTCACCGCTGGGCGCTGTCTGAACGGCATACCCGTCCCGTTCCAGCCAGCCGGCCAGCGATTCCCGCATGATCAATTCATCATCAACGATCAGGATCTTGGTACTGCTCATGAATACCTCCTAATTGGGTGCCACCAGTAGCCTAAAGATAATTGTAATCGTTCGAGATGGAGTTTTAACGCATTGTGTATTGATATACAAAAAATCCCAAATTTCAAATCCCAAATAACAAATAACAAATAAATTCCAATGACCAAAATTCAAAAACAACGACTATTCATATTATTCGAAAGAATAAAAAAAATGAATTTTGAATCTGAAAAGCTATCTACCTTATTGTCAATTCTATTCCAGATTAAATGCGCTAACCTTAAAGGTTAGACCTATTTTCGGGAATTTGATATTGGAATTTGAGATTTATTTGTAATTTGGTGCTTGAGATTTGAAATTTTAGAATTTCAGGTGGCTTTCCCGCTCCAATCGCTAAATTGTTTTATGCCGACTTCAACGGCAACCTAACCTGAAACGTTGTGCCTTGCCCCACCTCTGATACGACATAGATCGAACCGTCATGTTCCTGGATAATGCCGTAGGCAACCGAAAGACCCAATCCCACCCCTTTGCCTTTTTTCTTCGTGGTGAAAAAAGGCTCAAACAGTTTGGGGATATCATCTTCGGGGATGCCGGGGCCGGTGTCCGTAAAGTTTATCTGCAATTTATCTTCACGCAATAAATGTTTGGTTTCAATGGTTAACCTGCCGCCGCCGGACTCCATGGCTTCGGCTGCATTGGACACCAAATTCATAAATACCTGCTGAAGCAGGTCTTCCGAACCGAGCAGATCCGGCAGGTTGGGGTCCAGTTTGGTGGCCACTTTGACCCCATCGATTTTTAGCTGGTTGGAATTTAAAAACAGTGTTTTCTCGATGAGCTGGTTTACGCTCAAACGCTTTGGTTCCATCTTGGATTGACGCGCAAAAGCCAGCAGATTGGAAACGATGCGGCTGGTTCGCCGGGTTTCGTTTTCCATTAGATCCAGATATTTCTTAAACTGGTCAATTTCTTTTTGCTTCACCGCGTCTTCGGATACAATGCGCTTCATCAGCATGATCAGATTCAAAATTCCGGCCATCGGGTTGTTGATTTCATGAACCACCGAAGCCGAGAGTTTTCCCAGGGAGGACATTTTATCCTGGTGCAGCAGTTTTTCGTGGGTTTCTCTTAACTGACGTGTGCGGTCTTCGACCATCTGCTCCAGCCGGCGGGTGAGCTCCGCCTCTTCTTTTTTGTGCTGGGTGATATCACGGCTGATGTGAATAAATCTGGATATTTTGCCGTTTTTTTCCCAGATCGGATAAATATTCAACTCATAATATCTTTTTTGACCATCGGGCATCAGCCGGGTCTGGATGCTGCGAACCTGGCGTTTGTTGCGTACCACCTCCCTGAGAGGACAATCGGTTTCTCCGCCGTTACAGGGGTGATCGATTTTGTAATAGACTTGATAGCATTTTTTACCGATCACATCTTCGCGGGCATAGCGCATTTTGGTCAAAAAGGATTCATTGGCATCGATAATCTCCATGTCCGGCGTGATGACCAGGATAAAATCCTGAATCCCGTTGACAATCGTTTCCATTTCAGCGGTTCGTTCCCGCAGCTTGCGCTCTTCCTGGCCAATAGCTTGCCAGAAAATTCGAAATACCTGATACGCGAGAATCCGGATGCGCTGGGGTCGGGTGCGTAAAATGTCATCGAAGACCTCCTGTTCGGGAGTCAGGATGATTATCAGGTTGATGTTATAGCGCCGATCGTAAAGCTGGTGACAATCCTGGAAGGTCAGCAGACCATACTCGTCTGCCAGGACCATGCCCGGACTCTTGGGGTCGGGGTCCGCTACGGCCAGAATCGGGGCGTACAACTCTTGCTGCTCATAAACCGCGGTCGTTTTCTCAAGGATTTCCCGGCAGAAATCGCCGCCGCCGACCAGTGCAATATTGATGATCGAAGGATCTTTGGGGACCATGGGTTTTGGGCTCCGCTTTATATGGTGGCCAACGGGTTAGTTCGCCATGGGGTTCAGAAATTCAGTGGGCGAACCCTAAAAATGATTAATGACTATCGACTAGTGACAAATGAAGGCATTCTGCCCATTTTTCATTCCTAAAGGTGTTGGATAATAAAACATTACCATGGGCAACTTCCTGTTTCAAGGCTCATTTTGCTTGCATTTTTTTACATGGTAGCATAAATTTACACGTAAACCGCAAGCTGGCTTTTTCCGGGCGGCTCCAATTAAAACCCAAGGATCTTTCTATGAATCCGCATGATCCAACCGATATTATTTTACGTGCGATCGACGCATTCAACCGCAGAATGCTTATCGTCTCGCCGCAGTTTGAAATACTGGCCCTCAGGGGCCTGGCCGGCGGTGATATGGAAGCCGAGGTTGTCGGCTGCAAATGTCATAAATTCCTGTATAATAGTGATTCACCCTGTGCGGAGTGCCCGACCCTCGAAGTGGGGCGCCGCGGGCAGCCGGCCTTGAGCCCCGGCTATCGACCACCAGCCCATCCGAACAAAATTCCCTGTCTATATTCCTATCCGATTTTTACCGGCGAAAAAATCGACGCCTTTGTCCTACTGGACTTTGACTTTCCCGCGCTGGACGCCCTCGAAGAAAAACTGCGGCGGACCAACGCCTTTTTAAACAACCTGATTAATAGTGCGGTAGACTGCGTGATCGCTGCGGACATGATGGGCAGAATTTTAATTTTCAATGATTCGGCGGCTGAGGTATTCGGCTACAGCGTAGAGGAAGCTCTGGCCGGTTTGAACATCCGCGAACTCTATCCGGATGACGGCGCTAGACAGGTGATGCAAAAGCTGCGCAGCGACGACTACGGCGGCCGGGGCAAATTGAAAACTTACCACGTTGACGTATTGGCCAAGGGCGGTGAACGGATCCCGATCAGCCTGTATGCCGCCCTTATCTATGAGGACGGGCGTGAAGTTGCCAGCATCGGTTTTTTTCATGATTTGCGCGAAAGACTGCGGATCAAATCCAAGCTCGAGAGCACCCAAATTCAGCTTTTGCAGGCAGAAAAAATGGCTTCTCTCGGGAAGCTGGCAGCCGGTGTCGCGCATCAGATAAACAATCCGCTAGGCGGAATTACATTGTTTGCCAAGCTGGCGCTGGAAGAATACGAACTGGAAGATGCAGTCCGGCAGGATTTGCTGCGGATTCTCAAAGACGCTGAAAGGTGCCGGGACACCGTCAAAGAATTGCTCGAGTTTACGCGGCAAACCCGCCATCTTATGCAGCCCCACGAAGTTAACAAGCCAATTTTGCGCACCTTGTTTCTGCTCGAAAACCAGAGCCTGTTTCAGAATATCGAGATCGCAAAGTCATTTGAGAATAACCTGCCGCCAGTGCAGGCCGATATCCAGCAACTCAATCATCTGTTCATGAATATCATTCTCAATGCCGCCCAGGCCATGGAAGGTCAGGGAAAATTGACTCTAAAGACATACCGGGCATCCAGCACGGACGATATCTGCATCGAAATATCGGATTCCGGTCCCGGGTTTCCGCCGGACGTGTTGCCTCATATTTTCGAACCCTTTTACACCACCAAAGAGGAGGGCCAGGGAACCGGTCTGGGGCTCAGCCTTGCCTATGGGATTGTCGAAAATCATGGCGGACAAATTAGGGCGCACAATAAACCCGAAGGCGGCGCTGTATTTATCATTACCCTGCCCATCGCTGAGCCGGATTATGAAGGAGATCAAGGTGGAAAAAACTGACGAAGCCGTTCAGGTACTGGTCGTCGACGATGAACCCAATATTCGGGAAGGATCGCAACGCATCCTGAGTCGGGTCGGATTTGAGGTCCTGCAAGCCTCCACTGGAATGGAGGCGCTGGACATGCTGACCGAACACACCATTCACATTATTCTGTTGGATTTGAAAATGCCGGGAATGGACGGGATGGAAGTTCTGAAACGGATCCGGCAGCTTGATGAAACGATCCTGGTCATCGTGATTACCGGTTTTGCCACGGTGGAAACCGCTATCGAGGCGATGAAGCAGGGCGCCTATGATTTTATTCCCAAGCCTTTTGAGCCCGAACAGCTGCGGATTGTCGTCAGACGGGCTGCGGAAAAACTGCGGCTCACCCGCGAGGCGAAAAGCTTGGAACGTGAGCGCAACCGGACCCTGGCAGATCTTAATACCGAGAAAAGTCGTATCCGCACCATTCTTGAATCGCTTCCCAACGGCGTTGGCGTCATCAACTCCCAGGGACAGGTGGTCCTGTTGAATCCGGCCTTTTTGCTGCACCTCGGCTTGCAGGCCGATACGGCTGCAGGCAAGCAGATTGAAGCCTACATCGCCGACAAAAAGCTCTGCAAACTCATTCGGGAAATATCCCAGGGGCAGCATGTGGATTTTGGGGATATCCCCACTTATGAACTTGCAGTATCCGGTGAAAAATTTATTCAGGCCCGCAGCCGGCCGGTCCTGGGCCAGCGCAATCAATGCCTGGGTGCGGTGGTAACCTTTGTGGATATTACCAGTATGAAGATTATCGATCGCATGAAATCTGAATTTGTGGCCAAAGTCTCTCACGAGCTTCGTTCACCCCTTTCCACCATTCATGAACAGTTGGCCCACGTGCTGGGCGAAATGGTGGAAGAATCCTCCGGGGTTGACCCCCACATCCTGATGCGGGCCAAAGAGAAAACTTCCGGGCTGATTTCACTGATCGGAGATTTGCTCGATTTGTCGCGCATCGAGTCCGGCATGGACACCCAGGAACCCAAAGCGGTGCAGGTCGATGAGCTGTTAAAAAGTATTGTCGATTTTCTTGCCAGCAAAGCGGCGAATAAAAACCAATCGCTTATTCTGGATCTTCCTGAAAATCCGCTTCCTGCGCTTACCGCAGATCCGCTGGCACTAGAGAGCATCTATGGCAATCTGATCACCAATGCCCTGAATTACACCCCGGAGGGTGGAGAAATCAGAGTCAAGGTGGAGGTCGTGGGAATTAGTATACGGGTGAGTGTGATCGACAACGGCTTCGGGATCGAACCCCAGCACCTGGATAAAATATTTAAACGGTTTTACCGGGTCAAAGATGACAATACCCGGCTGATCACCGGAACCGGATTGGGCTTGCCGATTGTCAAGGGGCTCGTGGATTTTTTAGGCGGGTTCATCGATGTGGAAAGTACACCGGGCAGCGGCAGTGTCTTTATCGTAACGTTGCCGCTAAAGCAAACCGAGCAGATCAGTTGAAAAGGCCGAGTCGCTTAGGATTTTCGGATTTGGATATTGGGATTTTAGGAACGTTTTCAGATAGGCAAACGGCCCTTTTATGAGACCGAGGGAGTATACTTTGACGTTGCCGTGAGTCAGCTCAGCTTACCCTTTTTGCAGGGCGTTTAAGAACTCCACCGGATCAACCTGCACCTTCGTCCACAGGGCCAGGGTGCGCCTGGCCTGGAAGGCCAGGGCCGGCAGACCGTCCATGAATCGGATGCCTCTGCAGCGTGCCATATCCTGCCAAAAATTCTGACTGCGGCCGTAATTGAGATCCAGCACCAGCTGACAACCAGACAGCCGCAGCTTTTGAATCGATGCCTCAAGTCCCGGGGCCTCCCGGGGGCTGGAAACGGAAGTGGCATTGACCACAATGTCAGCCGTAATCGGCCGGCTCACAAGCTCCTCAATGGAACATCCCTTGACCTCGAAACGCTCGGCGATGCGGGCCGTATTGCCCGGGCTGCGTCCCACCACTTGAATGGTTGCCGCCCTCAGCCAGTTTAGCATGAAGACGACTGCCTTGGCGGCGCCGCCGGTTCCGAAAACCAGGGCTGACTTTCCGGCAACCTCAAAACCGGCTTCGGCTAAGGCGTCCATGAAACCGATGGCATTGGTATTGTAACCTTTCAGAATGCCGTCGTTGCACACGATGGTGTTGATGGCACCGATAATATTCGCTCCCTCGGATAAAACATCCAGGAAAGGGATCACTTTTTCCTTATAGGGGACGGTGATGTTCGCGCCGGATATGTTCAAGACCTTAAGGCTTTGCAGCGCTTGGCCGAGGTTTTCAGGTTCCACTTTAAACGGCACGTAGACACCCTGCATCCCGATTCGTTGCAGAACCCTGGAAAACATGGCGGGTGATTTTGATACACTCACCCGTTCATCACTTAAAATACAAAAAATTTTCATTCGATTTTTTACATATCCAACAGCCCTTTGATGCTTTCGGTGATCTGTTCGGCGGACGCCGGTTTGGCAAGATAATCATCGGCTTCCGTGCTCATTCCGTCGGCATGCGAATAGCGGGTAGAGGTTACATGGGATGCCACCGCGGTCAACAGGATGATGGGGATGTCCGCAAATTGCTCATCGGCTTTTAATTCCGAGCAGACCTGGTATCCGTCCTTGCCGGGCATCATGACATCCAGTACAATGGCGTCGGGTGGATTGGCTTTTACTTTTTCCAGTCCTTCTTCACCGTCATAGGCGACTTCGACCTCAAAGCCTTCTTTCTCCAGATTCTGCTGAACGATGCCGGCGAAATCAGGCTCATCATCCACCACGAGAATCCTTTTCTTATCGCTCATTTAAACCTCCTTTGCTGCTTAACTCTTGGGTGTGAACACAAACGTTTGGTTCAGTATTTTATGCCGTTTCATAACATAAGGGCAGAATGATCGTCTTTGGACGGCAATGCGCCTTAATCAACATCAGGGCGGGGATAAAGGCCGGCACTTTCAACGATTCCCGGCACTTTTTCCTCCCATTCGATGGCCATGATGTGAAATCCGGCGACGCCTTCCACCTGTTTGAGTCGTTCTATGGATTCAATACAGATTTTGATGCCTTCTTCAGCCTGTTTTTCCTTGGGCGTGTCGGCCAAGCGCTTGATGAGTTCATCCGGAACATCCATGCCGGGAACCCTTTTTTTCATGTAGCGGGCCATGCCGACATTTTTCATGGGGGTTAGGCCGGCCAGAATGTATACTTTTTCGTGCAGTCCCCGGTCCCGGGCCAGTTTCATCCATTCTTCAAATTTATCGAGGTTGTAAATGCACTGGGTTTGAATGAATTCAACGCCGGCGGCTATCTTTTTTGCCAGCCGCGGAACGCGGATTTCAAACGGATCGGCAAACGGGTTGGCAGCCGCACCCACAAACATTTGCGGCGGACGCTTGATGTCATCACCGCCGAGAAACTTACCCTCGTCACGCATGCAGCGCACGGTTTGTATCAGTTGCATGGAATCCAGGTCATGAACATTTTGTCCCTGAGCGCAGTCTCCGAAACTTTGGTGGTCGCCGGACAGGCACAGAATATTGTTGATATCATAGGAGGCTGCTCCCAGGATGTCGCTTTGCAGCGCGATGCGATTGCGGTCCCGGGTGACCATTTGCAACACCGGTTCGAGCCCCATGAGTTTCAGGCGAATACAGGCGGCCAGGCTGCACATGCGGGTGACCGATGTCTGGTTATCGGTGATGTTAATGGCATCCACGTGGTCTTTGATCAGCTCGGCTTTTTTGATAATATTCTCCGGATCGCTGCCCCTGGGGGGGCCGCACTCGGAGGTAACGGCAAGATGTCCGGCGGCCAGTATTTTTTCCAGTTTACTCGGTGTCTTCACATTCATTGCTGCACATCCTCCCTTTTTACTTTGCGGGGTCCCCCGGCTCTGTCCGTTGACCAGTCTTTGATGGGTGCCAGTTTTTCGTAGTCTTCCATTTTTTCGAGTGCTTTGAGACGGTCGACAATCAATTGCCAGGCACAGTCAACTTCCTGGTTGATCTCACATTTGCCGGCGGTGGAGCCGCCGCAGGGTCCATTCAGCAGCCGTTTGGCACATCTGGCGACCGGACAAATGCCGCCGGTCGTGGCCAGCAGGCAATTGCCGCAAGCCTGGCAGCGTTCGGTCCACAGACCACGTTCTTCGGTCGCCCCCAGGAAACAGGTGTTGACACCCGGATAAATTGGTGTGGTGCGGTATTTTTCGGCCATAAACTGCACGCCGACACCACAGGCCAGAGATACAACGGCATCGTACTGGTCAATGCTGTCACGTATTTCTTCAAGATATTCATGGTCGCACTGTCGTTCCAGGGTGACTTCGTCAATTTTAACTTCCTTGCCCTGGTTGAGAAAATACATCCGCAGGGCCGACGCCAGGATACCGGCCTCCTTTTGACCGCCGGCCTCGCAAACCGTGACACACTCATTACAGCCCAGGATCAAGATATTTTTTCGGTCCTTAATTTCTTCGATGATCTCTTCTATCGGCTTTTTATCAGCTACAATCATAACACACGACCTCTCTTTCTCAGTTGACCGCTGAAGATTTGATAAACCGGCAGGTTGGCTTCTTCATCAGCCAATTGATATGGTTGCGATCTACGCGGCACTTTTTTTAGCCAACTTGATGGGGTTGGGACCCATTTCGCGAATCAGTTCATCCATCTCGCTGGCATATTTGGCAAAGAGCGGGCCCTCGCTTGACGCCAGATTGTACATCCGGGCCCGCTGTCCACCGATACCGATGGTTTCTAAAATTGCCTGGGCCTGCTCCACCCGCTTGCGGGCTCTCAGGTTTCCGTTGTTGTAGTGACATTCGCCTTCCATGCATCCCACCACATACACGCCGTCGGCGCCTTTTTCAAAAGCGCGCAAAATGTGGATGATGTCGACTTTACCGGTGCACGGCACACGAATGATTCGAATATCGGAAGGGTATTGTAGTCGCATGGTACCTGCCAGGTCCGCGGCAGTATACCCTCAGAAGTTACAGCAGAATGCGATAATAATCGGCTTGAACTCGTCGCTCATATTTTCCCCTTTAAACAATGAATAATGACTAATGAAAAATGACTAATGAAGGAATCGCTTCGCTCTATCTATTTTTTAAGGGTTATGCTGATCCCTGCTATTTAAATAAAATTAAATGCATACGCACGCTCCGGCTTTTAGGGCCCCACGTGTCCTGCCCCATGCGCTGTGCGCTCTGCCCCATGCTCTCTGCGCCCTGCTTCCCACCTTCTTACCTTAGCACTTTCTCATCTTCTTTCTTCCCTGCCTTCAACTCAACCTTCCGACCTTCTCATCTTCTCACCTTCCTTCTTTTCCGACTTCCGCCTTCCCGCTTCTAGAGGACCCCTTCCAGCAGGGCATCGACTTTGCACAAGATCTGCTCGTCTTCGTACCATTGCAGATCAATGGCTTTGGCCGGGCATTCGGAAACGCAGATGCCGCATCCGTGGCACAGGGCCGGGTCGATTTGACTGACCCCGTCCGCGTTGATCCGGGGGACATTGTAAGGACAGGACCGGACACAAATCAGGCAAGATGCACATTTTTCCGCGGCCACCTTGGCCGTCACCGCCGACAGGGTCAGCTGGGACTGGGACAGGAACGTGGTGGCCCGCGCGGCCGCTGCCTGGGCCTGGGAGATTGATTCGGTGATCAGTTTCGGGCTGTGGGCCGTGCCGCAGACAAATATTCCATCGGTTGCCATGTCCACCGGTCGCAATTTGACGTGGGCTTCCATATAGTAGCCCTCCGCATTGCGCGCGACTTTGAGGATGGCGGCGAGTTCTTCGGTATCTTCGGCCACCATGCCGGCGCTGAGGGCCACAAGATCGGCCTCAACCGAGAGGTTCATATTTAGGACATGGTCCCGAAAGGTCACCAGCACGCCGTTTTCAGATGCTTCCACCCGCGGTGGTTCTTCGGCATTGAATCGGAAAAACAGAACCCCCAACCGTCGGGCTTCGGCGTAATATTCTTCCATCAGTCCGTAGGTCCGGATATCGCGATAGAGGATAAAGACTTCCGTCGCGGGATTTTCCTTTTTAATATGCAGGGCATTCTTGACGGCCGTTTGACAGCAAATTCTGGAACAATTGGGGTTTTGCTCGTTGCGTGATCCGACACACTGGATCATGACCACCTGTTCCAGATCCGCAGCGCCTTTTTGGGCCAGTCGATCGGCAATTTCAAGTTGGGTCATCACCCGTTCATTTTCACCGTATAAAAATTCGGTGGGCCGGTATTCTCCGGCGCCGGTGGCCAGGATAACCACGCCGTGTTCGATTTTGCGTGAATACATTCCGGGGCCAATCAGAAGCTCGGTGGTGAAATTGCCCTTGAAGCCTGAAAATTCAACAACCAGCGACTGGGTCAACACCTGAATGTTGGGGTGTGAGTCCGTTTTATGAATCAATTCCTGCAAATAGCTGCTGATATTCGCACCCTCAATCGTGGCGGTCAGTCGATTGGCCAGGCCGCCTAACTGTTCTTCTTTTTCGACCAGAAAGACTTCAAAGCCTTGATCGGCCAACCCCAGAGCGGCATTCATACCGGCTACCCCGCCGCCGATGATCACCGCCCGCTGAATTACGGAAATCTTTTTTTCCTGCAGCGGGTAAAGGGTGGCGGCACGCGCCACCGCCATTTTTACCAGTTCCTTGGCTTTCTGGGTGGCCTCCACCGGGGTACCGGTATGCACCCAGGCGTCCTGGTTGCGGATATTGGCCATTTCGATAAGATATTTATTGATGCCGCACTTTTCCAGGGTGTCCTGGAAAATCGGCTCGTGGGTTTTCGGCGTACAGGCGGCGATCACCACGCGGTTGAGTCCCTGCTCGGCGATGATATCTTTTATCAATTCCTGGGAATCCTGGGAGCAGCTGAACAGATTGCGCCCGGCGTAAACCACATCGGGCAGGGTTTTGGCATAGGCTTCGACATCTTCGACATCCACCACACCGGCGATGTTGATACCGCAGTGGCAGACGAAAACGCCGATTCTCGGCTCCTGATCCGCCACATCGATTTCAGCCGGCAGTTCCACGCTCCGGGTCAGGGTGTTGCGGGCTTCAGTCAGCGATATGCCGGCCAGACCGGCGGCGGCGCTGGCTTCCATAACCGAGCTGGGGATGTCCTTGGGGCCCTGGAACACGCCACAGGCAAAAACGCCCGGCCGTGAGGTTTCGACTGGAGCGAAGGGATGGGTTGCCGCAAAATTGTTATGATTCAGTTCAACTTTCAGCCGTCCGGCCAGCTCGGCAATCGATTCGGGTACCTGCAGGCCAACCGAAAGGACCACCATATCAAATTCTTCCACCTGCAACACACCGGCATCGTCCATATAGCGCAACCTGATCTGACCGGTTTCAAACACTTCGTCCAGGGAGTGAATGCGTGATTTGATAAAGCGAATTCCGGCATCCTTGGCCCGGTTATAGTATTTTTCGTAATCCTTGCCGAAGGTCCGGATATCCATATTAAAAACGACACAATCCAGGTCCCCTCCGGCATGTTCTTTGGCGATCATGGAATCTTTGATGGCATACATGCAGCATACCGACGAGCAATATCCGTTGCCGCATTGATTGGTGTCCCTGGATCCGACACACTGCAGCCAGGCAATTTTTTTCGGTTCCTCGCCGTCGGACGGTTTTTGCAAGTGCCCCATGGTGGGCCCCGAGGCGCTGAGGATCCGTTCAAATTCCAGACTGGTCATTACATTGGGCAGGGCCTTGTAATGATATACATTTTCAAGGCTGGCGGGGTCGAAAGGCTCGCTGCCGGGGCACATGACGACGGACCCCACTGCAAGTTCCATGATTTCATCGTGCTGACTATGGTCGATGGCATCTGCCAGACAAGCCGCGACGCACTGATGGCAATCACAGCAATAACCGCAGTTCAAACAGCGTCCCGCTTCGGTCCGGCCTTCAGCCTCCTCGTAACCCAGCTCAACCTCATTGAAGTTGCCCCGGCGCTGCTCGATGGGTAGCTCCGGCATCCGGGCTCTGGGCATGGGCGGTTCATTTTCGGGCACCGGCCGGTAGCGGGGATTTTCATTGACAATCGGTTCACGACCCGCAGCCAGGTCCCGCCCTTCGATGTAGCGCAGGATGGACTCGGCGGCTTCCTTGCCGGCACCGACCGCTCCGATGGCAACCCATGGTCCGGTTTGCAAATCACCGCCGGCAAACACCCCGTCGCGCTCGGTGGCATAGGTGATGGAATCCACCTCCGTGGTCCCCCAGCGTGAAAAGGTCAGACCGTCTGAATTCTCAATGGACGAAAGATCCGGTCTCTGACCGATGGCCGGAATCAGTTGATCGATTTCAATGTCATATTCACTGCCCGGAATGGGTATCGGCCGTTTGCGCCCGGATGAGTCGGGTTCCGTCAATTCCATGCGGATACAGCGCAATCCAACCACCCGACCGTCGCGGATCAATACTTCTTGCGGTGCGGAAAGATAAGTGATCCGGGTGCCTTCATGCTCGGCGGCTTGAATTTCCTCTTCCCAGGCCGGCATTTCGTTGCGGGTGCGGCGATAGATAATACTGACCTCATCGGCTCCCAGGCGAACCGCCGAGCGCGCGACATCGATGGCCACATTGCCGCCGCCGATAATCGCCACGTTGCGGCCGACTTCGGTTGTGCCGGTGAGATTGACTTCTCTCAGGAAATCAACGCCCTGTCGAACACCGTTGGCCTTTTCACCCGGAATGCCCAATTCGATGCCCTTGTGCGCCCCGAGGGCCAAATAAACCGCCTTATAGCCGTTGTCCAACAGGTCATCAACGGTTAAATCCGAACCCAGTGCGGTGCTGGTTTTTATTTCAACCCCCAGATTGGTAATGACTTCGATCTCCTGATCGATGATCTCCCGCGGCAGCCGATGCGCGGGGATGCCGACTCTGAGCATTCCGCCCGGCTGGGGCAGGGCCTCATAGATCGTAGACAGGATGCCTTTTTTGGCCAACTGATAGGCACAGGAAAGACCCGCCGGGCCGGAGCCGATAATGGCAACTTTCTCCGGCCTGGGAGGCTGACATTCGATTTGAATTTCCCGGCAATCAAATTTGTCGGCCGCCAGACGTTTTAAGTCCCGGATGGCCACCGGCTGGTCAACTTCACACCGTCGGCAGGCATCTTCGCAACCGTGGGGACAGATGCGGCCCAAAACACCGGGCAGCGGCAGATCTTCCATAATGATGGACAGGGCCTGCTCGTATTTGCCCTCCTTGACCATCTGGACATAGCCCTGTACGTTCAAGCCGGCCGGGCAGGCCAGCCGGCAGGGCGCCTTGTCCTCTTTTTGGATGGCAAAAGCCCCGGGAATTGCCTGGGCGTACTTTTTGTAGGCGGCCTTTTTTAAGGCCAGCCCTTCATCGTATTCGTTGGGAAGCTCAACTGGACAGACTTTGGCGCATTCGCCGCAGCTGGTGCACTTGTCCAGATCCACATAGCGGGCGCCTTTTTTGACCCGGGCGGTAAAGTGTCCGGCCTGGCCATCCAAGCTCAGAAGTTCACTGTCGGTTAACAACTCGATGTTTAAATGCCGGCCGACCTCGACCAGTTTGGGAGAGATAATTCACATCGCGCAGTCGTTGGTCGGAAATGTTTTGTCCAGCTGGGACATCAGCCCGCCAATGGCCGATGTTTTTTCCACCAGATAGACGTAATAGCCGGAATTGGCAAGATCCAGGGCCGACTGCATACCGGCTATTCCGCCGCCAAGCACCATAACCGAACCGATTTTGCTGGTGTTTTCCATATTCGTTATCCTTAAATCATGTTAAATTCAGAATCTCAGGAAGTTTGTGTTCCCAGCCAAGGGTGGCCAGCAGAACACCGTCGAAGCCTTCCTGTTTCAAGTTTTTTACCAGTTCCGCGGCAATCCGAATACATTCGCGCACCTTGTCCGGGGCCTTGCGGATGCGTTGAATCAGCTCATCGGGGATATTCACGTCATCCATGTTGCGTGCCATGTAGCGGGCCATTCCCATCGATTTGAGCAGCAGGACGGTTGGGATAATGACGGTTTTTTGCCGATCGATCCGCTTCATAAAAGGCTCTATATCGGCGATGTCAAACAGGGGGGGGGTGATGAAAAACCGGGATCCGGCTGCAATTTTGCGATTCATCTCGGCGAGCTCCAGCTCGGGAGACTTGTTGCGGGCAGCGGCATTGACTGTGGCACCCAGCGTGAATTCGGGAGCACCGCTAAGCTCGATGCCGGCCATATCCCGACCGTTTTGCAGGTCGCCAATGGCTTGCAGCAATTCGAGAATATCGATATCATAGACCGCCCTGGCCTGGTGGTGATCTCCGTAACTGGGATCTTTTCCGCTGACCGCCATGACATTGTCGATTCCGCAGCCGGCCGCTGCCAGCAGGTCGGCCTGCAAAGCGATCCGGTTGCGATCGCGACAGCAGACCTGAATCACGGCTTCCATCCCGTGTGACTGTAAAATCATGGCGGCGCCTAAAGAGCTCATGCGCATGACGGCATTGCTCATTTCGGGCACCACAAAGGCATCTACGCGGTCTTTGACCCTTTTGGCATTGGCCACCATCCGGGAGGTGTCGATTCCCTTGGGGGGCTCCATTTCCGCAAGGACGGCAAATTTTCCGGTTTCGAATTTGCGTTTAAGCTGCATGCGCTACCTCCACCTTAGAGTTGCAATTAGAGATTTATGCAAGAGATTCTTATAGACGTTTAACCGGTTTATTTCAACAGTTTTTTTTATGACTAGATTGATATGGATTAAACTCGTATTCCGAATAAGCTATAGCCTATTAAGTTGTGAATATTATTTGAATTATCTTCAGATAATAAGGGGTAGTTTTCCTTGACATCTATTTTAATGCTGTGATAAATTTGCCTCTTTTTATTTCTCCTACGATCGAATTTCCATTCGGACGTGGGATCAGCGCTAAAAAAGTTACTGCGCCTAAATTGGGATAATTTTTAAAGTTAAAATATCCTTGGCCACATTATGGGCTCTAATAACATTGCACGCGAATCCGGTTTCAGCCGGAACAACCCTTGAAGGACAGGATGAAAAGCATGAACAAAGACCACGCGACTACGATCGGATCGGTCATGGTCCTTGGCGGCGGCATCAGCGGGATGCAGGCAGCCCTCGATCTGGCTGAATCCGGCTACTATGTTTACCTTGTGGAGGAGTCGGCAGCCATCGGTGGATCCATGGCGCAGTTGGACAAGACTTTTCCGACCAACGATTGTTCGATGTGAATTATCTCTCCCAAACTGGTCGAGGTCGGCCGGCACTTGAACATCGAACTGCTTACCCTTTCAAAACTTGCCGCAATCCGGGGCGAAGCGGGTAATTTTACCGTTTCGATCGATCAATCCCCCCGCTATGTGGATATGGAGAAGTGCATTGCCTGCGGCGCTTGTTCTGAAAAATGCCCGGCCAAGACGGCCGATGAATTCAACGAGGGGATTGCCAAGCGCAAAGCCATTTATGTTCCTTATGCCCAGGCGGTGCCGCTTAAGTATGCGATCGATCCGGACCGCTGTATTTTCCTTAAGAAGGGCAAATGCGGGGCCTGCCAAAAAATCTGCCCGACCGGGGCCGTCAATTTTGACGACAAGCCGCAGGAAATCTCCCTGAATGTGGGGTCGATCATTATTACGGCCGGTTTTAAGACCTTCGATCCATCCGTCTTTGACAATTATCAGCACGCCCGCCTGCCCAATGTGGTGACCAGCATGGAATTCGAAAGGATTCTGGCGGCCGGCGGCCCCACGGCCGGGCACGTGCTGCGGCCTTCCGACCAGAAAGAGCCCGCGAAAATCGCATGGCTGCAATGCGTCGGGTCGCGGGATCTCAATAAATGCGACCATGAGTACTGCTCATCGGTTTGCTGCATGTACGCCATTAAGGAAGCGGTCATCGCCAAGGAACATTTAGGGACCGATTTTCAGGGAACCGTTTTTTATATGGACATGCGCACCCACGGCAAGGATTTTGAAAAATATTACGAGCGCGCGAAATCTGACGGCATCCGCTTTATTCGCTCCAAGGTTCACACGGTTAACCAGACCGATGACGACGGCACCCTGAGCCTGGAATACGTCACCGATGCCGGCGAAAGGATCATGGAAGACTTTGACATGGTCGTGCTGTCCGTGGGTATGGAACCGGCCGATTCGGCGGTGGCGGTGGCGCAGAAACTCGGGGTTGAACTCAATCAATATAATTTTGTGCGCACCGATGACGTGCGCCCGGTGGCCACCTCCCGCCCCGGTATTTACGTAGCCGGTGTGATTCAGGGCTGCAAGGATATTCCCCAGTCCGTGATGGAGGCCAGTGCCGCCGCCTGCAGTGCCGGACTGACGCTGTCGTCCGCCCGCGGAACCCTGGTCAAGGACAAGCAATTTCCCGCCGAAACCGACGTCAGTCGAGAGCCGCCGCGCATCGGGGTCTTTGTCTGCAACTGCGGCATCAATATCGGCGGCATCGCCGATGTTCCGGCGATTACCGAATATGCCGCCGGCCTGCCGCATGTCGTCTATGCGGAAGAAAACCTGTTTTCCTGCAGCCAGGATACCCAGGACAAGATGGTGGATATTATTCGTGAAACAGAAATTGAATCGGATTGTCGTGGCGGCCTGCACCCCCCGCACCCACGAGCCGCTGTTTCAGGAAACCATCCGCAATGCCGGTGTGAATGCCTATCTGTTCGACATGGCCAATATCCGCAACCAGTGTACCTGGGTGCATTCAGACGACAAGGTCGCGGCCACCGCCAAAGCCAAAGATCTGGTGCGAATGGCGGTTGCCCGGGCAGCGCTGCTGGAGCCGATTCCGGATCTGGCGGTTGACGTCAACAAGTCCGCGCTGGTCGTCGGCGGCGGCGTGGCCGGCATGACCGCCGCGCTTAGCCTGGCCGATCAGGGGTTTCCAGCGGTGCTGGTCGAACGTTCAGCCGAGTTGGGCGGCGCGGCGCGGGATATTGCCGACCACCTGGCGCGGCCGGGAGGTGCGGACGTTTTTAGACGATTTGATCCGCCGAGGTGCAAAATCACCCGGATGTGGAAGTGTTTCTCGATGCCGAGGTGACCAGTGCCAAGGGATTTGTGGGCAATTTTGAAACCCAGGTGACTTCCGGCAATCTGACCCGCCTGGTTCATCACGGAGCAGCCGTAATCGCCACGGGGGCTGAGGCCGCCGATACGGATGAATACCTTTATGGCAAAAATCCGCGGGTGATGCGCTGGCATGAGATCGAACAGCATCCCGAGCTGTTAAAAGATGCCGCCAGTGTTGTTTTTATCCAGTGCGTGGGGTCGCGCGACGAAACTCGACCCTACTGCTCCCGGATTTGCTGCACGACATCCGTCTCCCAGGCCATTGCCATCAAGGACAAGCACCCGGCGACCAATGTCTATATTTTATATCGCGATATCCGCACCTTCGGAGAACGGGAAGTTCTTTACAAGGAAGCCCGAGCCAAAGGCGTTATTTTTATTCGCTACAGCCTGGAGAACAAGCCGACGGTTACCGAGGTGGACGACGGGCTCGAGGTGCGGGTGTTCGATCCGATTTTGCAACAAAAAGTGCTGATTCAGGCGGATGTGATCAATCTGGCAACAGCGGTGGTTCCAACGGAAAACAGCCGGCTGGCGGCCTTTTACAAGCTTCCGGTCAATTCGGATAACTTTTTTATGGAAGCGCATGCCAAGCTGCGGCCGGTGGATTTTGCCATCCGACGGCCTGTTCGTCTGCGGTCTGGCGCATTATCCCAAACCTATCGATGAATCGATTGCCCAGGCCATGGCCGCTGCCGGTCGCGCCGCCACGGTGCTGGCCAAGTCCTCCATTGCGGTTTCGCCCCTGGTTTCAAAGATAGATGCCGACCAATGCATCGGCTGCGGATTATGTGTCGAAGTTTGTCCCTTCGGGGCCATTGAGCTTGAAGAAATCGAAGGCAAAGGGTACCGGGCCAGAAACATTTCAGCTTCCTGCAAAGGCTGCGGACTGTGTGCCGTCCAGCTGTCCGAAGAAGGCCATTGATATGCTCCATTTCCGGGATCAGCAGATCATGGCGGCGGTGTGTTCGCTGGGGTAATCCGGCATTTAATATTGAAAAATGACAATTGATCCGCCAAAGGCGGAGTGGATGTCGCTTCGTGCTGCCATTTTTCACTAAGTGATTTTGAAAAGGCGTCAGGTTTTAAGTGTCAGGTCTATAAACTCCAATTGCTGACACCCGAAACCAGACACCTGAAACCCTTTAAAGGTGAAAATATGTCCGATTTTGAACCTAAAATTGTCGCGTTTCTGTGCAACTGGTGTGCATATGCCGGGTGCGGATCTGGCCGGTGTCTCCCGTCTGCAGTATCCCTCGCAACCTGAGAACCATTCGGGTCATGTGCTCGGGACGGGTTGACCCTGTGTTTATTGTCAATGCTTTGAAGGAGGGGGCCGACGGCGTGCTGGTGGCCGGTTGACACATCGGCGACTGCCATTACCTGGAAGGTAATGTTTATGCCGACAAAAAGGTCCGTTTAACCCGCAAACTGCTGGATCTGACCGGGATCGGCCGGGACCGGCTTCACCTGGCGTGGGTTTCATCGGCCGAGGCCCAGCGGTTTGCCCAGATTGCCACCGAGGTCAATACAACCATCAAGGAACAGGGCGTCTTCGACGCCCAGGCCTTTGAACTGGAGCTGGAAGCGGCGCTGATGACCGTCAGTGCCGAGAATCTGCGCTGGCTGGTGAGCAAAGAGCTGAAAATAACGGCCACGCGGTGACGTCTACGGCCGCCAATGGGATGCGGGCAGTTATGAAGCCATCATGGATTCGGTGCTGGAAAGAGAATATCATAAAAATCTGATTTATCTGGCCATCCAGCAGGGAAATCCTATCCGTCAGACAAATCAGTGAACGGACCGGTCTGGCGCTCCAACAGGTGTCTTATTTGCTCGCGGATCTGGAAAAAACAAACAGGGTTGCCTTTAAGGCCATGGAAGACAGCAAACCTGTTTTTTCTGTCTTATAAGGAGTAAACATGGGATTGGATAAGGGAAATATCAAGCGGTTCAGTCATGGTTGTGGGCGCCGGGATTGCCGGCATGCAGGCGGCCCTGGATCTGGCCAACTCGGAATATAAGGTGTATCTGGTTGAAAAGTCACCCAGCATCGGTGGTATGATGGCGCGGCTGGATAAAACTTTTCCCACCAATGACTGTGCCATGTGAGTGATCTCACCGAAACTGGTCGAGGTCGGCCGGCACATGAACATCGAAATTATTACCAACAGCGAAGTAAACGCCATCGCAGGCGAACCCGGTGATTTCACGGTCTCGCTGACGAGCCATCCCCGTTATATCGATCCGGTTAAATGTACCGGCTGCGGTGACTGCGCCCGGCATTGTCCGGTAACGGCGGTTAATCCGTACAACCTGGGACTGGATGATAGACGGGCGACGGATATCGAATATGCCCAGGCGGTGCCGCTGGCTTTTGCCATCGATCCGGACGTGTGTGTCGGATGCGGTTTGTGTGAAAAAATGTGTCTGGCTAAAGCCGTTACTTATGACGATCACCGTCGCGAAACCGATATCCAGGTGGGATCGGTCATTTTGTCCGCAGGCAGCGAGGGCTATGACCCCTCCGGGCTGGATTTTTATGGCTACAGCAAATACGCCAATGTGGTGACCAGCGAGGAATTTGAAAGAATTCTGAGTGCATCGGGCCCTTATTTCGGCCATCTGATGCGGCCCCTTGACCGGGAGGAACCCAAAAAAATTGCCTGGCTGCAGTGTGTCGGTTCCAGGGATACCAACCGCTGCGGCAACGGATATTGCTCTTCGGTGTGCTGCATGTATGCCATCAAAGAGGCCATGATCGCCAAGGAGCATGCCAAAGGGGAGCTGGATTGTGTGATTTTCAACATGGATATCCGGACCTTCGGCAAAGATTATGAAAAATACTATTTAAGGGCCAAGGACGATGAAGGCGTTCGTTTTTCCAAGGCCCGCATCCATACCATTTCAGAAATACCCGAAACCGGGGACTTGCATGTCAAGTATGTGGATGAAGACGGCAGCCAGGCCGAAGATACATTCAGCATGGTGGTGCTTTCCGTGGGCTTGGGAATTCCCCCGTCTTCGGTTGAACTGGCCCGGCGGCTCGACATTGAACTGAATTCATACAACTTTGTTGAAACCGATCCGTTCGCGCCGGTGGCCACATCGAGGCCCGGGATTTTTACCTGTGGTCTGTTCCAGGGACCCAAAGATATTCCCGGCTCGATCACCGAAGCCAGTGCCGCGGCCAGTGCCGCGGGAGGGATTCTGGCCGAGGCCCGGGGCCGTGATATCGAAACGCTTCAAGCCCCCGACGAAATCGATATTTCCGGGCAGGAACCGCGCATTGGTGTTTTTGTTTGCAATTGCGGTATCAATATCGGCGGGATAGTCGACGTACCCGCGGTGCGGGAGTACGCTCAAACTTTGCCCCATGTGGCCTTTGCGGATGAGAATCTGTTTACCTGCAGTCAGGATACCCAGGATAAAATCAAAGAGGTGATCAAGGAGCACCAGTTAAACCGCGTGGTGGTGGCCTCCTGCAGTCCCAAGACCCACGAGCCGATGTTTATGGAGACCCTTGAAGCCTGTGGTCTGAACAGATACCTTTTTGAAATGGCCAATATCCGCAACCAGGACTCCTGGGTGCATTCCCAGAGCAAGGAGCAGGCGACCGCCAAGGCCAAGGATCTGGTGCGCATGTCGGTGGCCCGGGCCGGGACACTGCTGCCCCTAAAGGAGAAGGTCATCAAGGTTAACCGGCGGGCACTGGTTATCGGCGGCGGCATTGCCGGTTTGAACGCCGCTCTGGGTTTGGGTAACCAGGGCTTTGAAGTGGTCGTGGTCGAAAAGGAAAAACAGCTCGGCGGCATGGCGAACCGGCTGCATCACACCATCGAAGGCGGGGACATTCGCGCCTACCTGACAAAGCTGATCGATGCGGCCAAGGCCCATGACAAGATCGAAATTATCAGCGATGCAACGATTGCCGGTTTTGGCGGTTATAAGGGTAATTTCACGACCCATTTGACCATTGGCGAGCAGGCCCAGAAGCGCAGCATCAACCACGGGGTGATTATTGTTGCCACCGGGGCCAAAGAGTACGAGCCCACGGAATTTCTTTACCCGCAAAACGATCGGGTGGTGACCCAGGTGGAATTGAGCGACCGGCTGGAAGAAAAGGGCGCGGATGATCTTGCCAGCGTTGTTATGATCCAGTGCGTGGGATCACGCAACGAAGAAAATCAGAACTGTTCGCGCATGTGCTGCCAGTCGGCCGTCAAAAATGCCCTGGCCATTAAAAAACTCAATCCGGATGCCCAGATCTATATCCTCTATCGCGATATGCGAACTTACGGACTGTTGGAGGATTACTACAAGGAGGCCAGGGAAAAAGGCATTATTTTTATTCGGTTTGACCCAGAGGCGCCGCCGGAAGTCAAAGACGACCGCCGATGGGCTTGACGGTTTATGTGAAGGATCACATTCTGCAGCGCAACCTGGCGATCAGTGCCGATCTGGTGGCGCTGAGCGCCGGCGTGGTGGCCGAAGATACGGAAGCATTGAGCCGTATCATGAAACTGAACCGCAACCCGGAGGGATTTTTCATCGAAGCCCATGTCAAACTTCGTCCGGTGGACATGCCGGGCGATGGTATATTTTTGTGCGGCACCGCCCACGCGCCGAAGCTGATTTCAGAATCCATCGCCCAGGCCCAGGCCGCGGCCTCGCGGGCGACGACCTTTCTGGCCAAACCGGAAATCAAGCTTTCGGCCATCACCGCCAAGGTCGATACGGAACATTGCGTAAAATGCCTGACCTGTGTCCGGTCGTGTCCGTTTCAGGTGCCGGCCTTTAATTCCGATGAAGGCGTTATTGAAATCGATGAGGCCATTTGCCATGGCTGCGGCATCTGTGCCAGCGTCTGTCCCCGGGAGGCCATTGGATTGAGTTTTTACGAAGATGAGCAGATCATGTGCAAAATTGATGCCTTGCTTGCAGGAGGGTAGCCGAAGGCGGAAAAGAAAGAAGCTGAGAAGGTAAGAAGGTGAGAAGCAGGGCGCAGAGAGCATGGGGCAGAGCGCACAGCGCATGGGGCAGGACACGTGGGGCCCTAAAAGCCGGAGCGTGCGTATGCATTTAATTTTATTTAAATAGCAGGGATCAGCATAACCCTTAAAAAATAGATAGAGCGAAGCGATTCCTTCATTAGTCATTTTTCATTAGTCATTATTCATTGTTTAAAGGGGAAAACATGAGCGAGGAGTTCGAACCCAACATCATAGCGTTTTGCTGTGATTATTGAGGGTATTCAGCCGCGGACCTGGCAGGTTCGATGCGCCTGCAATACCCGTCAAACGTAAAAATTATCAGAGTGCCGTGCACCGGGAAAGTGGATGTGATCCACTTGCTGCGGGCCATCCAAAAGGGTGCTGATGGGGTCTATGTCGTCGGGTGCCTGGAGGGTACCTGCCATTATAATGAAGGCAACTTCCGGGCCCGGGAACGGGTCGAGCATGTGCGCGCGCTGCTTGAAGAAATCGGTATGGAAGGCGATCGGGTCCGAATGTACAATCTTTCATCCGGTGAAGGACCGACGTTTGCCGCCTATGCCAAAGAGATGACGGAGCACATCCGGTCACTGGGGCCAAGCCCCTTAAACGGTAAAGAGCAATCCTAATAAAAGATAGGAAAGGGAGGCAATTATGCCAGAGGATATCATAGTTCTCGGTGGTAAGAAGAAAAGCATGTTGATAGATGAAGTCAAAAAACTTCTACCCGAAGGCGGGAATCTAAATCTTTGCCTGACATGCGGCGCCTGTTCTTCCGGATGCCCGGCCACGGGCCTGGAGGACATGGATCCCAGAAAATTTCTGCGCATGGCGGCCCTGGGTCTGGACGATGAAATCTTAAAATCGGACTGGCCCTGGATGTGCACCATGTGCCAGCGCTGTATCTATGTCTGTCCGATGAAAATCGACATTCCGCAGCTCGTTTACAATATCCGGGGTAAAAGACCGCGGGAGGAGCGCCCCAAGGGGATTCTGGGCTCCTGCGACATGGCATTGAAAAATGACAGCTGCAGCGCCATGGGAGCCAGCCCGGAGGATTTTCAATTCGTGGTGGAAGACGTTCTGGAAGAATATCAGGAAGCCCAACCCGAATTTAAAGACATGCAGGCGCCCATCGACAAGCAGGGGGCGGAATTCTTTGTGAATCAGAATTCCCGGGAGCCGGTGACCGAACCCGACGAAATGGTGCCGCTGTGGAAAATCCTGCATACGGCCGGGGTGGACTGGACCTATGGCAGCAAAGGATGGGGCGGAGAGAACTACTGCATGTTTCTTTCCGACAACGAGGCCTGGGAGCACATTGTGCGCACCACGGCCAAACAGGCCGACGATCTGGGCTGCAAAATCTATCTCAACACCGAATGAGGGCACGTAACCTTCTCAGTCCTGGCAGGACTGAAAAAATTCAACATCGAGCACAATTTTGTCGTCAAGAACATCTACGAATACTATGCCAAATGGATCCGCGAGGGAAGACTCAAGGTCAACTCCGACTGGAACAAGGATCTAAAAATTAAATTTACCGTGCAGGATCCCTGCCAGATCGTGCGCAAGACTTTTGGGGATCCGATTGCCGAAGATCTGCGCTACGTGGTTAAATCCGTCGTTGGAGAAGAAAACTTTATCGATATGACCCCCAACCGATCCAACAATTATTGCTGCGGTGGCGGAGGCGGTTTCCTCCAGGCCGGCATGAAAGAAGAACGTCTGAAATTTGGCAAGCTGAAGGACGAACAGATCAAAAAAACCGGTGCGGATTATTGTATTGCCGGCTGCCATAATTGTCATGCCCAGATTCATGAGCTCAGTGAACATTACGGCGGCAATTACCCCGTCGTTCACATGTGGACGCTCATCTGCCTTTCGTTAGGGATACTGGGACCGAATGAAAGGGTCTACCTGGGCGAGGATCTGCAGGATGTTTTGGTTTTTCATCCTGAAACGGCCATGTAATTACTCCGCCCTGATAAATAGCGATAGCAGGTGTGGATAAAACATGGTTGTCTTTAAAATCTGATGAAAATATTTTGATGTTGATCCGGGCGGATTAATTAGGAGGATATATGATTGTTGCCAAAAGGAAACCTTTTGATGAAATAATG
Organism: uncultured delta proteobacterium; assembly: GCA_963710795.1. Taxonomy (GTDB): domain Bacteria; phylum Desulfobacterota; class Desulfobacteria; order Desulfobacterales; family JAFDCJ01; genus JAFDCJ01. Next base: position 5,663 of record CAVQBT010000059.1, on the reverse strand, counting down.
AGTCTGATCCAAGACTACAAGAAGGTCCTGACCGTAGGATGCGGAACCTGTGTGGCAGTCTGTCTGGCAGGCGGTGAAAAGGAAGTCGATGTCTTGAACGCCGAATTGGAAATGGCTCGCAAGCTGAAGGACAATCCCGTCGACCTGGGTGCCCGGACGGTAGAAAGACAGTGTGACCGGGAATATTTGGACGAGCTGGATGATGTGGCCCAGGATTATGATGCCATCCTGTCGATGGCTTGTGGTGTCGGTATTCAGTTTCTGGCGGAAAAATTCCCGCATATCCCCGTGTTTCCTGCCGTGGACACGTGCGGGCTGGCGGTCAACCAGGCGGTTGGATGGTATGAGGAAAGATGCCGGTCCTGCAGCAGCTGTGTGCTGGGGATGACCGCCGGGATTTGTCCGGTCACCATGTGTGCCAAAGGCCTTTATAACGGCCCTTGCGGCGGAACCAACCAGGGCAGCTGTGAGATCAATACGGATCAGCCCTGCGCCTGGTACATGATCTATGAGCGCCTGGAAAAACAGGGGCGGCTGGATTGTATTTTGAAGATTACCCCGGCGGTGGACTGGCACAACCAGGTACCACGCACCCTGATTCAACCCGGTTACAAGAAACCGGAAAAGGCGGCAAAAAAAATAGGCTTTTAACAAGCTGTCAATAAGCGTAAAGGAAACCGAGATGAAAGCAGGCAGTAATTTGGAGAAGGTATTGAAGGCGGGCCATTTTGCATTTACCGGTGAATTGGGGCCGCCACGCGGCACCAGTGCCCAGGATGTCAAGGAAAAAGCCTCACATTTGAAAGGCGTTGTGGATTCGGTCAACATCACCGATAACCAGACCTCCGTCGTGCGTATGTCCAGCTGGGCGGCTTCACTCATCTTGATTCAGGAAGGCCTGGAGCCCAATTACCAGATGGTTTGCCGGGATCGCAACCGTCTGGCCATGCAGAGCGATATCCTGGGTGCCTATGCCCATGGAATCCGTAACATGCTGTGCCTTTCCGGGGACCACCAGCAATTCGGCGACCATCCCACGGCCAAAGGGGTCTTTGATCTCGATTCCATGCAGTTGATCAGCATGGTAAAAGGCATGCGGGATGAGGGCAAGTTCATGAGCGGCGGGGATATTGAGGAGCCGCCCAAGATTTTCATTGGCGCCGCCGCCAATCCCTTTGCCGAGCCTTTTCGCTGGCGGGTGCACCGTTTGGCAAAAAAAGTTGAAGCCGGGGCTGATTTTATCCAGACCCAGTGCATCTACAATATGGAAAAATTCCGTGAATGGGTCAAGCAGGCCAATGACATGGGACTGACCGAAAAAATCTATATCCTGGCCGGTGTGACACCGATGAAAAGCGTCGGTATGGCCCGCTACATGCAGGCCAAGGTTCCCGGCATGGACGTGCCGGATTCCGTCATCAAAAGGCTGCAGGGTGCGGGCAAAGGCAAGGTCGCCGAAGAGGGCATCAAATTCGCCTGTGAGCAGATCGAAGAGTTCAAGGAAATGAAAGGCATCGCCGGCGTTCATCTCATGGCCATCGAGTGGGAGCACAAGGTGCCGGAAATCGCCGAACGTGCCAAAGTTCTGCCGCGACCCCAGGTGGAATGAGCCGCCGGATAGATGCTTAGTTATTGGTTATCGGCAATCCCTCATGGGATCTTCCAATCTCAACAATTTAGGAGCAGCGGAGTGCTGGAGTAATGGAGTAATGATTGAAGGATGGATATTTTATTTTTTGAACTCTGCCTACCCATAAAAATAGATCCCCTTCCACCGAACCCAATATTCCAACACGCCATTACTCCAATACCCCACGGCATTAATTTACTGCAAAGTCACTCTTCTCTGACCCCCGACGACGGGATCTTCGACTGGCCCAAAGGACCATACTCTCTATGTTAGAGTAAAATTATGTCCCAATCCAGCGCCGCAAGCCCAACCAACAGCTACCGCGATGTGCTGCGGGTCAGCATTCCGCTGGTGATCAGCATGACGACTACCGTGGTGATGACCTTTACCGATCGGGTGTTTCTGGCCAATTACTCCATCGATGCCATCGCGGCCGCCTTGCCGGCGGGGATTACCGCCTTTGTGTTTCTTTCGTTTTTTGCCGACACCGCTGGATACTGCAATGTATTTGTCGCGCAGTACACCGGCGCCGGCGCTTTGCACCGGGTGGGCAACGCCCTGTGGCAGGCCATATATTTTTCACTGGCGGCCTGGCTGATTATGGTGGGCCTGTCTTTTATCGGGGGGCCGCTTTTTCGCCTGGTCAATCATCCGGCGGAAGTGCAGCAGCTCGAGGTAACTTACTTCAGGGTTCTTTGTCTCGGCTCGGGCATTCATATCGTCGGTATGAGCTTGTCCAGTTTTTTCACCGGCCGCGGTGTCACCCGGCCGGTGATGATTATTTACATCATCGCCATGTTTTTGAACGTCCCCCTGGATTATGCCCTGATCAACGGGATCTGGATATTTCCGGAACTGGGTATTCTGGGTGCGGCCCTGGCGACCGTGTTTTCCTGGACAACCGCGACGGTGATGCTCGGCATTTTCGTATTCACCCGGGAAAACGATCAGAAATTCAAGGTGTTAAAAAACCATCATCTTGATGCCGATCTTTTCCGGCGCTTGTTGCGATTCGGCGTGCCCAGTTCGCTGCAGTTCAGTATGGATGTGTTTGGGTTTTTATTTTTTGTTCTGATGGTGGGGCGCATCGGCAAAGTCGAACTGGCGGTCACCAATATCGGCATTGCCCTGGATTCGGTGTCCTTCCGGCCCCTAGTCGGCTTTGCCCTCGGCACCAGCACCCTGGTGGGCCAGGCCCTGGGGCGCAATCGGCCCGAAGAAGCCGTCGCAGCCGCCAGATCGACCATGGTCATCGCGGCATCGTATATTTCCGTGCTGGTGCTGCTATATGTGTTTATGCCGCAGCCCCTGCTGGAACTCTTCCGTCCCGGGGACATCAGCCCGGCCGACTTTGCGGCCATCAAGGCAGCGCGGGGTGGTGGTGCTGCGGTTCGTGGCCGCCTATTTGCTGCTGGATGGGATCTATATGATCAGCACGGCGGTGCTCAAAGGCGCCGGCGACACCAAATTTATCATGTGGAGCATGGGAGTGATTTCTTTTTTCGGGATGATCCTGCCGATATATATCGGCATCGAAATTTTCGGGATGGGGTTGTATTACGCCTGGGGCTGCACCGTCTTTTTTCTGTCCAGCTGGCCGTTGTGACCTTCTGGCGATTTTATCAGGGCAAATGGAAAACCATGCGGGTTATTGAGCAGCGCATGGAAGTCGGAAGTGGGAATGCGGAAGTCGGAAAAGAAAGAAGCTGAGAAGTTGGGAAGGTGGGAAGGGGGGAAAGCAAGAAGGTGGGAAGATGAGAAGGCGGGAGGAAGGCAAATTCGGAAGCAAGGATGCGGCCTGAGACGAACTCGGGCGGGCCGAAGGGGGAGAGAGGCAGGCCAACTGCATTAGTCCATTTTTTATCTGGTCATAAAGAAAGATTAAGTATAATAGCTGTGGGAGCGGTTTTCAACCGCGATTTCAAATGCCGCGGCTGAACCATCGACAAGCTCAGGTGAGCAAGCCGCTTCCACTAAAATTTATCCAATGCAACTTGGGCATCGTATACAGTTTTGTTTTTTATTACCCTAACTTCACATCAATTTTCATGGAAGATTAAGGTCTTATTTTTTCATTGCGACCAGCATGACCACTGCCATTATCACCAGGAACAGATTGACACCAACGCCTGACCCGGCTTTGGCAAAATAATAAAGTGCAAACGGGAGCGCAAGCATTAAAAGCAGAAGAATGGCCTGTAAATTGGGTGCATGTTTTTTTATTGAATTGAACATTATCACTTGTCCTCTAACCTTTAACCTTTTTTCTTTTACCTCAGGAATACCGCCGCCAGCATCGTAATAACCCCGATCAGGGCCGTGATCAGCAGACCATAGCGGATCGTGGCCTGCAGGACCGGCCCTTCTTTGCCGGACAGGCCGACGGTGGAGCAGCCGACCAGGATCTTGGCCGGCGCAATCATGCTTCCCAGGGCGCCGCCGGTGGTCTGGGCGGCCAGAATGATGGCGGTGCTCAGGCCGGCCAGTTCGGCGGTCTGCTTCTGCAGGACGCCGAAAACCACATTGGAGTTGGTGTTGCTGCCGGTCATGAAGGCGCCCAGCAGACCGATCCAGGGCGCAAAAAACGGATAGAGGCCGCCGAAAACGCGGCTGATGCCTTCGGCCAGAAGATAGATCATGCCGCAGTGATCCATGATCATGGCAAAACAGACCATGCTGACGATTCCCAGGCTGGTGGGAACCCCGCTTTTGATGGATTTTGAAATGATCCGCCGCAAGCGCCCCGGCTGTAAAAGCCCTTGGCGGCATACACCAGATAGCTGATGATCGATGCATAGCCCAGAAGCGCGCCGCCGTGGCCGAAAATGTTGATCGCTTTGCCTTTGCCGGCCGGCACACCCAACCCGTGCGGGAAGTGATTTCCGGAAAGGCAAGCGACAGTTTGACCTGTCCCAGAAAACTGCGCAAAGGCGCGAACATGACGCCCATAAACACGATCACAATTAAAATCAAATAGGCCGAAAGCGCCCAGCCCAGGCCCATTTCGCTTTCTACATCCGAGGGCTGGCCCGGTTGTAAATTTTCAGGCGCGCCACGGCCAGACAGGCAATCAGTCCCACCAGACTGGCGCCGAATCCGCCCAGGGTCCACATTCCGGCGACCACCAGAAGATACTGGGCACCGGCCATGGCCGTGCCGATCACCAGCAGGGCGACGGCGCTGTGTTTTAACATTTTCCAGCCGCCGAAAACATGGATGGCACAGATGCCGCAAAGATAGGCCGCCACCCCCAAAAGTACGGCCGACCAGGCGCCGAGAAATTCCGAGCTGAGGCCGGTAACGGCCATCATGGCCTGAAACGAGGCCCCCATGGAGCCGAAGGTAACCGACCAGCTGTGGCCGATGGCCGGCACGGCCACCGCCACCACCGGCGAAAAACCGAGTCCGATCAAAAGCGGGGCCACCACGGCAATCGGCACGCCGTATCCGGCCACCCCCTGCAGAAAAGAGCTGAAGATCCAGCCGAAGATCAGCAGCTGAATGGATTTGTCGCCGCTGAAACGCTGAATGCCGATGCCGATGGCCTCGATGGCGCCGGTTTCATTGACCACGTTGTAAAGCAAAAGCGCCGTCCAGATGATGTAGAGCACATTTAAAGACAGCAATACGCCTTTCATCTGGGAATAGGCCAGCAACTCGGGATGGGCGCCGAAAAAGGCGACGGACACGACCAGCGCCGTCAGCCAGGCGGCGGCGCCGGCCCGGCTGCCGCTCCAGTTGAACAAGATCATCAGCACCAGCACCACCGCAATGGGCGAAAACGCAAAAAGCCACTTTATGATAAACCAGTCCGTCATGTGTCAAAACCGGTTGTCCAATATTTAAAAAATTAATTTTTGGCTGGACCAATAGGTTTTTTAGCGGGAGTTGTCAATTGTTTTCTGGCTTAATACGGTTTTAGGCTCTTACATTTTTCAGGACGCACGGATTAGAACACGGAATAATCAATAAGTACTCAGTCCGGTATGCTACCTTGCCCCAACACCCAGGCGATATGGTTTATGATATCCTG
>CAVQBT010000058.1:0-151135 GCA_963710795.1 uncultured delta proteobacterium | reverse complement strand
GACCTTTAAATACGCATGAAGAAATATATCGGAAAACGACTGGCGTTCACGCTGCTGGTCCTGTTCGGGGTCTGTACCATCACCTTTTTTGTATCCCGGGTAATCCCCGGTGATCCGGCGGCCATGTGGGCCGGTTCCAAGCCGACCCAGGAGCAGCTGGAGGCCGCCCGCAAGGAACTTGGCCTGGACCGCCCCCTGCTCGTCCAATATCTAAATTATATGGGCAACCTGCTCAAGGGCGACCTGGGCGTATCCATCCGGACCAAGCAGCCGGTGCTCGAAGAGGTCGTCCGCAGGTACGGGGCCACCTTTGAGCTGGTCAGCGTGTCCATAGTATTCGCCCTGATTATCGGCATCCCCCTGGGCGTAGTTTCAGCCATCCGCAAGGACAAGCCCATTGATCACGCCAGCCGGGCCTTTTCCATTTCCGGGGTGGCCATGCCGGTTTTTTGGCTGGGCTTGATCCTGCAGATGACGCTGCACGGCAACCTGGGCTGGTTCCCCCTGCAGGGCCGCATCGGCTCAATAGTCCTGATCGACCATCCCATAACTGTCGTTACCGGTTTTTACCTTATCGATTCTTTAGTAACCGGCAATTGGCCGGCCTTTATCAGCTCGATCAAATACATGGCCCTGCCGGCGCTGACCATGTCCTTCGCCTCGCTGGCCATCGTGACCCGGATTACGCGCTCCTCCATGCTGGAAGTCATGCGCGAGGATTACGTCCAAACCGCAACCGCCTATGGCGTCAGCCGGCGGACCATTCTGTACAAGTATGCTCTGAAAAATGCACTCATCCCGACCATCACCATCATCGGATTGGCCTACGGGTTGATGTTGGGAGGGTCGGTTCTGGTGGAATCGATCTTTGATTGGCCGGGTCTGGGCAGTTACATCGTGCTGTCTATCACCCGCAACGATTTTCCGGGCATCGTCGGGTCGACCCTGGTATTCGCCGCCACCTATCTGACCATTAATCTAATGGTCGATCTGATCTATTATTTCGTCGACCCCCGGATCAAGCATCCGGGCCGCAAGGGTTAAGCCATGGATCATGCCATAAATGCCCATCATAATCTCCGCTGGGAACGGCTGCGCTATTTCTTTCATCTGGCCAAGAAAAACCCGCTGTTTTTAATCGGCCTGGGTGTGGTCGTTCTGTTGCTCATCGCCGCGGTATTCGCCCCCTGGATCACCCCTTATCCGGAAGATGCCAAATATTCGATCAAATTCAGTTCCAAGCTCAAGCCGCCGTCCATGGAGCATTTTTTCGGCACGGACGCCCTGGGACGGGACATCTTCACCCGGGTGGTCTTCGGAGCCCGGATGTCGATCAAGATCGGGGTGACGGTACTGGCCATCGCCCTGGTGATCGGGGTGCCGCTGGGGCTGGTGGCCGGCTACTTCGGCGGCCGCATCGACGATGTTATCATGCGCATCAGCGATATTTTCCTGGCCTTCCCGTCGCTGCTGCTGCCCCTGGTCATTGCCGCCGCCCTGGGGCCGTCGATTATCAATGCTATGATCGCCATTTCCGTGGCCTGGTTTCCCTGGTACGTCCGGATCGTGCGGGCCCAGGTGCTGACGGTCAAAGAGCAGCTTTATGTCGAAGCGGCCCGCTCCATCGGTGTCAGCCGCTTCAGGATCCTGGCCAAGCACGTGTTGCCCAACTCCATGGCGCCGGTCATCATCCAGGCCTCCATGGACATGGGCTACACGATCCTGACCGCAGCCGGGCTGTCCTTTATCGGCGTCGGGGCCAGACCGCCGACCGTAGAATGGGGGCTGATGATCACCGACGCCCGGGCCTACTTCCTGGATTTCTGGTGGACGGTGACCTTTCCGGGCCTGGCGATATTTGTGACCGTGCTGGCCTTCAACCTGGTCGGCGACGGGCTGCGAGACATCCTCGACCCCAAGGTTAGGGACTGACGGTATGGATCAACCGATTTTAGACATCCAGGGCCTCAAAACCCATTTTTTCACCTACAACGGCGTGGTCCGCGCCGTGGACGGAATCGACCTGACCGTCAATCGCAACGAGGTGGTCGGCATCGTAGGCGAAACCGGCTGCGGCAAGTCGGTGACCGTGCGCTCCACCATGGGCCTGGTTCCCGATCCGGGGCGGATTATCGCCGGACGGATTTTATTGGATGGTGAGAACCTGCTGGCGAAAAGCGATGCCGAGCTGCGGCGTATCCGCGGCCGCCGGATGTCGATGATCTTTCAAAACCCCTTGTCCTCGCTGAACCCGGTGTTTACCATCGGCAATCAGGTGGGCCATGTGATCGGCATTCATCAGAACAAGAATAAAAAGGCGGCCCGCCGCCGGGCGGTTGAGGTCTTTGAGCTGGTGCGGTTGCCGGACCCCGACCGGCTGTTGAAAAAATACCCGCACGAACTCAGCGGCGGGATGCTGCAGCGGGTCATGATTGCCATGGCCTTGTCCTGTCAGCCGGAGGTGCTGATTGCCGATGAGCCCACCACGGCGCTGGATGTGACCATCCAGGCCCAGATTCTGTCATTGATGCTGCAGCTAAAAGAAAAGACCGGTACGGCCATTATTATGATCACCCACGATTTGGGGGTGGTGGCTGAAACCTGCGATCGGGTGGCGGTGATGTATGCCGGGTTGATTGTGGAGCAGGGCCCGGCCCAAGCGATTTTTCATGAACCGCTGCACCCATATACCGAAGGGCTGCTGACATCGCTTCCCGGCCGGCAACAGGCCGGTGATGAACTCAGGACGATTGAGGGGCTGGTTCCGGATCTCATTCATCCGCCGTCGGCTTGCCGGTTTCATCCAAGATGCCCCATAGCGCAAGAAATTTGCAGCCGCGAACCTCCTGAATTACTTGAAAAGGATGGTGGCCGGGCGGTGGCCTGTCATTTTCGATGAGTCTGGATACTGGATACTCGATGCTCGATACTGGAAGCTCGATACTGGAAGCTCGATGCTTGATGCTGGATGCTCGATACTGGATGCTGGATGCTCGATACTGGATAAATGATGTTGGATACTGGATAATTAATTTCGGAAGAAGCGTAATTTTGCAATGGCATTGATTGAAGCTTTGAACATAAAAAAATATTTTCCCACCCAGGACGGACGACTGGTCAAAGCCGTGGATGACGTTTCCTTCGTGGTAAAGGCCGGTGAGACCCTGGGGATGGTGGGCGAATCCGGCTGCGGCAAATCCACCATCGGCCGGGTGATTTTAAATCTGATTGAGCCCAGCGGCGGACAGCTGATGTTCGAAGACCGCAATATTTTCGAACTGCCGCGGACCGAGCGGCGGGCGCTGCGCCGCAAAATGGGAATTGTTTTTCAGGATCCGTATTCATCCCTCAATCCCCGGATGAATGTTCTGCAGATCGTGGGTGAGCCCCTGGTGGTTCACCACAAACTCAAACGAAACGCCCTGAAGGAAAAGGTCGTTGAACTGCTGGAGCAGGTCGGACTCAAGCCCGAGCAGATCAACCGCTTTCCGCACCAGTTTTCAGGGGGGCAGCGGCAGCGGCTGGGGATTGCCCGCGCACTGGCGCTGGGCCCGAAATTTTTAATATTGGACGAACCGACCAGCGCCCTGGATGTTTCGGTCCAGGCCCAGGTGCTGAACTTGATCAAAAAGCTTCAAGCCGCCCAAGCGCTGACCTATTTATTTATTACCCACGATTTAAATGTGGTGCGTCATATCGCCGACCGCGTGATGGTGATGTACCTTGGCAAACTGGTCGAAGCAGGCACGGTGGCCGACATTTTCGAGCGACCGCTGCATCCGTATACCCGGGCGTTGCTGTCGGCCAATCCGAAAATCGATCCGAGTTTGAGAAGGGCGCGAACCCTGCTGGAGGGTGATGTACCCTCCCCGGCCGACCCGCCGCCGGGCTGCAGCTTCCACACCCGTTGCCCTATCGCAGAATCCGGCTGCCGCAAAATAGAACCGGAGTTGCGGCAAATCGAAGACCGCAAAGTTGCCTGCCATCTGGTTTGAGAAACAAAGGACGTATCATTATGGAAGATATATCGCTTAAAGATCTCGCGAATCAGCCGGGATCATCATTATTGCGCACCCAGGTTTATGAATACCTGCGCCGGGAGCTCAAAGAAGAAAACCTGAAACCGGGCATGTCGGTCAGTATGAATGAGCTGATGACCCATCTGGGCATCAGCCGCACGCCGCTGCGAGATGCGCTTTTACAGCTGCAAAACGAGGGTTTTGTGACGTTTTTGCCGCAACGGGGTATTCGCATCAATGAGCTGACTCAAACGGACATTGAAAACATGTACGAAATGCTGGGCGCTTTAGACTCCCGGGTTCTGCTGACGGTTTTTGACCGGATCGGCAGCCTCGAAATAGAGCAAATGAAGCGGATAAACATCGAAATGGGCCAGAATTTGGAGAAGCGGGATTTTCCGAGGTACTGGAATTTAAATACGGCCTTTCACAATGTCTATCTGAACCTTTCCGCCAATCAGCTCATTTTAAACCATATCAATATCCTGCGCCAACGATTGTTTGAATTCGGCAAAAAGGACTGGAGCCTGAGGCGCAAGCATGTGATCCACAAGGAGCATTTGACACTGGTGGCGCTTATTGAAAAGGGCGATGCCGTAACCGCAGCCGACTTTATGCGGGATCAGCATACCATTCTTGATCTTGACGCAAAAACATCACTCTCACTCTAAGGAGCAACTGGTCAATATGAACCTAACCGAATATGCGCAATATGATGGCCTGGGTCTGGCGGCGATGATTCGCCGCGGCGATATTACACCGACTGAGGCCGCCGAATTATTTATGGCGGCCGTGAAGAAAGTCAATCCGCAAATTAATTCCGTGATTGAAGTTTACGATGACGCGTTGGATATCGCAAAAAGTGCTTTAAACGGCCAGGGGCCTTTTGCCGGGATTCCTTTTCTGCGCAAAGATCTCGGATCAACCGAGGCCGGCCGGCTGCAGGAACTGGGCAGCCGACTTTTCAAGGGGTATGTGCCGGATCACGATTCGTACCTGATGCGGCGCTTTAAAAAGGCCGGGTTGATCACCCTGGGGCGCACCACCGTGCCGGAGCTGGGAATTTCCGGCCAGACCGAAACCATATTACAGGGGATTACCCGCAATCCCTGGAACCTGGATTGCATGGCCGGCGGATCCAGCGGCGGGGCGGCCGCCAGTGTTGCCGCCGGCATCGTGCCGGTGGCCCACGCCAGTGACGGCGGTGGATCCATTCGGATTCCGGCTTCCTGCTGCGGATTGGTCGGCTTGAACCCGTCCCGCGGGCGCATCAGCGGCGGTCCGGATCGGCAGGATTCCATGTTCGGCTTAGGCAGGGAATTTGTCGTCAGCCGCAGTGTGCGGGATACAGCCGCCATGCTGGATGCGGTTCATGGTGCCGAGGCGGGCGATCCTTTTATTATTGTCAAACCCGAACGTCCGTATATGGAAGAACTGCAACCGCCCGCTGGAAATTTGCGCATCGCGTTTACCACCGATGCCTGGGCGCCTTATCCGGTGGATGCGGAAATCAAAAAAACCGTGGAAAAGGCGGCATCTGTTTGTCAAGCAATGGGCCATTCGGTTCAAGCCGATTCACCGCAGCTCGATTTTATAAAGGTAAACACCGTATTGATGAATATTTTCGGGTTGTCCGATGTCGGTCTGGCAAAGGTTGCTGAAGACCTGGGAAAAGAGCTTAGCCTGGATTATCTCGAACCCGGCACGCTGAAGATGATCGTACGCGCCCGCAACCTCACACTCGCAGAGGGGCTGAACTCCTTTGAAGTCATGCGGCAGACCAGATTTATGGTGGGACAGTTTTTTGACAAATATGATTTATTGATAACTCCCAGTCTGTCCCTATTGCCGCAGCCCCATGGGGAATTCAGCACCAAACGGAAGGATCTGACACCCCATGAATTCTGGCAAAATGATTTCAGAATATTTCAGCACATGGGGCTGTTCAGCGTAACCGGCACCCCCTCGATATCGTTGCCGTTGGGGCAAAGTCAATCCGGTCTGCCCATCGGGGTGCAATTTGCGGCCCCCTTTGGCGATGAAGCGGCTTTGATACGCATCGCCGCCGCTTTTGAAGAAGCCATGCCGTGGGCGGATCGGTTGCCGCCGGTGCACGTGAGCCGCTAGGGTCGTGTATTAGAAGTATCTGTAAAATATTTTTGGACATTGATGGGAGAAAACAATATGAATGAAACGTCTGTCAGGCCGAGAGCGCGGGATCTGGGGCTGCCGTTTGACGGCGTGAGCGGAGAATTCAATGCGATCACCGATGTCAAGGGTGTTGAAGTCGGTTTTACGACCCTGATCGAAGGTGAAGGTGCGGTTGAAGTCGGAAAGGGGCCGATTCGCACGGGCGTTACCGCCATTTTGCCGCGCGGCAAACGCAACCAGCCCGGACCCATCTGGGCCGGTCATTACACGCTCAATGGCAACGGTGAAATGACCGGCACCCACTGGATTCATGAAGCCGGCTATTTTATCAGCCCGGTCTGCATCACCAACACCCATTCGGTCGGCCTGGTGCACCACGCCGCTGGTCGGCTGGATGATCGACCAGTATCAAGGCTTTTTTCGGGATGATCATGCCTGGGCCATGCCGGTTGTGGCCGAGACCTATGACGGCCTGACCAATGACATCTGCGGCCGCCATATCAAAGAAGAGCATGTGCTCAACGCCCTCGACTCAGCCGCGTCGGGTTTTATCGCGGAAGGCAACGTCGGCGGCGGCACGGGCATGGCGACCTATGAATTCAAAGGCGGTACCGGCACGGCTTCCCGCAGGGTACAAATCGGATCCGACGAATATACGGTCGGAATCCTGGTGCAGTCCAATTTCGGCGCGCGCCAGGATCTGAACATCCTGGGGGTGCCGATCGGCCGTCATTGGCCGGAAAATGCGGTCATGGGTGAGATCACGCCAACACGAAACGGGCTCCATTATTGTGATCATCGGCACCGATATTCCCATGCTGCCGATCAGCTGCGCCGGGTTGCCAAACGGGCGGCCATCGGTATCGGGCGCACCGGCACCCCCGGCGGAAATTACTCCGGCGATATCTTTTTGGCGTTTTCGGTTGCCAATGACCTGGTCTGGCCCGGCATGCATGCCGAGCAGCCGGCCGCTTACGCGCTGGAGTTTGTTAACGATCATTATTTCGATGAGATTTACCGCGCGGTGGTTCAGGCCATCGAAGAGGCCGTGGTCAATGCCATGATCGCGGCCGAATCTATGACCACGGTTAAGCCCGCCGGCTATACCCTTGAGGCAATTGATCACGATCGGCTTATAAAGATTATGAGTCAGTACCATCGTCTGTGAGTCGGATAAACCAACCCAATGCACTTATAGCTTGACTTAAGTATTTTTTAATATGATTAATTTGTCCATATAAATTCCGGTAAATCCGGGGAAGGATGATCAATGGATAAAATAGAAAAGCAACTTGTTGACAGTGTCGATAACCTAGCGGACGACATTCTAGACTTTACCAGCCGGCTGGTGGCTGAACCCAGTATATTGGGCAATGAAGCCTCGGCCATGCAGGTGATGGAAGCGGAGCTGAAAAAGCTTGCATTTGAACCGACCCGCATCCTGATTGATCCGGCCAAATTATCCGAGCATCCCGGGTTTGCCCCGGTGCCCTGGTCCTATGACGGTCGTTATGATGTGGCCGCCCGCCGGGAAGCCAGTGCCGCTGGGGGGCGCAGCGTCATTTTTAACGGGCATCTGGACGTGGTCAGCCCCGAGCCGCTGAAACTGTGGGACCGGGACCCCTACGACCCGGTTGAACGAGACGGCTGGCTGTATGGCCGGGGGGCCGGGGATATGAAATCCGGTGTGGCGGCCATGACCTATGCCGTGCATGCGGTGGAAAAAGCCGGTTTCGGATTCAAGGCGCCGGTGACGATCGAAGCGGTCATCGAAGAGGAGTGCGGCGGCAATGGGGCGCTGGCCTGTGTGGCCGCCGGCCATGATGCCGAGGCGGTCCTCATTCCGGAGCCGATGGGCCTGGCTATTTTGACGGCCCAATTGGGCGTCCTGTGGTTTAAAGTCAGCCTCACGGGCGTCCCGCGGCATGTGCATGAAGCCACCGCCGGGGTCAATGCCATTGAAAAGTGCATCCCCTTGATCGCCGCCCTGCGCAACCTGGAAGCCGAAATGAATCGGGAGATCCATCCCCTGTATCAGGACATCGGGCATCCGATCAACCTGAACATCGGGGTCATCAAGGGCGGGGACTGGCCGTCGACCGTGCCGGCAGCCGCCGAATTTCACTGCCGCTTGTCTTTTTTTCCCGGCACGACTTTCGATCAGACGCGGCAGCGTATTATCGATACGCTCGCCCGGGCCACCGGACAGGATCCCTGGCTGGCTGTAAATCAGCCGGTGGTCGAATTTTACGGCTTTCGATCGGAAGGGCATGTCGAACAGCGCAACCAGCCGGCATTCAACACCCTCAACGACTGCCATCGCGAGATGTTCGGCAGCGACGCGCAAGACACGATTTCCACGGCCACGACCGATGTGCGGGCCTATCACCACTACGCTACTGCCCAGGCCACCTGCTACGGTCCGACAGCCGAAAATATTCATGCCGCCAATGAAAGAGTCAAGATCGACAGCGTCATTGACACGGCCAAAGTCTATGCCCTGTTCCTGGCGCGCTGGTGCGGTCTGGTGGAAAAATGAGCGGGTTGCCAGGCTTCGTAAAAAATCATGGGATGCATCAGGTTCAGTGAATACCCCAACATACGGATTTTGAAAAAAACATCGTCAAAAAATGGCTTCAGAAGTTAATCAATCAAATGGCACCCACCGCAGAAACAGCAAGACGGTGATGCTGCGGCGCATCCTGCGTCAGAAATCAGGATTGCTCGGTGTTTTTCTGATACTGCTGTTCTTGACCACGGCAGCCTTGCCCGGCCTGTTTTCAAATTACGATCCGCTGGAGATGAATAAAAAACACCGCCTGGAAGCGCCCTCAGCCCAGTTCTGGTTCGGGACCGACGAGTTCGGCAGAGACATCTACAGCCGGGTGGTGCACGGGTCCCGGGTTTCGCTATTCATCAGTTTTTTCACGGTGGTGCTGGCCAATATCGGCGGTATCATCCTGGGGGTATTGGGCGGCTATTTTGGCGGCTGGCGGGACAACATCATCATGCGGCTGATGGATGTCATGTTCTCGTTCCCGTTCATCTTGCTGGCCATTTTGATTATCGCCATCACCGGACCGGGGGTTTTTAATGTGATTATTTCTCTAGCGGTTGCCTATTTGCCGTATTCAGCCCGCATCGCTCGGGGAGCCGTGATGGCAGTCAGGGAAAGCCAGTACGTGGAAGCCGCCAGGGCTTCCGGTGCCAGCGACCTGCGGGTGATCGCAAAGTATATCATGCCCAATATTACCGCTCCCATTGTGGTCTACGTCACCATGAGCTTTGCATTTGCATTGCTGTCCGAGGCCGGGCTGCAATTTTTAGGCCTCGGTGCGCGGCCGCCGACGCCGTCCTGGGGCCTGATGCTCAATGAAACCCGCGGCATTATCGAATTTGCGCCCTGGGCCGGTATCTTCCCCGGGCTGGCCATTGCCCTGGCAGTGATCGGGTTCAACCTGTTCGGCGACGGGCTGAGGGATTTGCTCGACCCCAAAATGAAGTAATATAAGACAGGGAATCTTAACGCTCGCCCCGGTCTCGGTCCAACAGACCGTTCGGGGGCGAAAACCAACAAAACGGTTAAAACCGGAAAAAAAGGAGGAAACGCCATGTTTAACAAGAAACTATTGTTTGTCGGTCTGAGTATTCTGCTGGTCATTTGCCTGGCAGGCAGTGTCTCGGCCAAGGAACCCAAGTACGGCGGCACCCTGGTATGGCGGGTGGGTGCCGAGACCGCTTCTCTGGACCCCCACGTGGCCAACACCCTGGGGTCTACCCAGCTTTTGAGAAACATCTACAGCACCCTGTTGCGTTATGATGAAAATGCCAATGTGGTGCCCCACATTGCCAAATCCTGGCAAATCAGCGACGACGGCCTGGTCTATACCTTCAAGCTGCGGGATGATGTCTACTTCCACAACGGCCGCAAACTGACTTCGGCCGATGTCAAGTACAACATTGAGCGCATGATCGATCCGGCCACCGGCTCGCCGCGGGCCAGCCGCTTCAACCTAACCCAAAAGATCGAAACACCGGACGACTTCACCGTGGTATTCACGCTCGCAGAGCCGTTTGCCCCCTACCTGGGCAACTTTGCCGACATCAATGCCATGCTGGTCCCCAAAGAGATTGTGGAGGACGGAAGCATCAAGAAAAAAACGGTGGGCACCGGCGCCTTTCATGCTCAAAGAAATGGTCCCGGGCGACTATGTACTGCTGGAGAAAAACCCCAATTACTTTATCAAGGGACAGCCCTATCTGGATCAGCTCAAGATAAAACTGATCACCGAAAATTCGGGCATTGCCGCCGGCATGCGCAGCAAGACCATTGACGGCACCGTCGTCTGGGGGGCAAAGTATAAGTTTTTCGAGAAAATGAAAAACATCAAGATGCTGGATGTCCCGGTTTTCGGCTGGGCCATGTTGGAGTTCAACTCCTCCAAACCGCCCTTTGACAACCCCAAACTGAGGCTGGCCCTGGCCTATGCCATCGACCGCCAGGAAATTATCGATTCGGTTATGCTGGGCAATGCCAAAATTACGGCACCGGTGCCCGAAGGCCTGGGGGCCTATTCCGCCGACTGGAGGACCCTGGCCGGTTATCAGGTGGATCTGGAAAAGGCCAAAGCGCTCTTGACCGAAGCCGGGTATCCGGATGGACTGCAGTTCGAATTGAAAACCTCCACCGCCTATCCACCCTATGTCCCCACGGCCCAGGTGATTCAGAGCAATCTCAAGAAAATCGGCGTGCAGGCTGAGATCATTCCCCTGGAGTGGGGAGCTTACCTCAAGGACATCACCAACTTCGACACCTGGACGGCCTGCTTCCATTCTTTTCCCTCCTATACCGCCGACCCGGATGCGTATCTCTATCGCTGGTTCCATTCCAAAGGTGCCTGGAACATCGGGTTTAGCGACCCGGTTACCGACGAGCTGCTGGATCTGGGACGCCGCATAACCCATGTGCCCACCCGCCAGCTGATCTACCGCCGGGCACAGGCGCGCATCGCGGAGCTGGCCCCGGCGGTTTACACCTGGCGGACCCGCGTGTCCTACGCCATGCAGCCCTATGTGCACGGCATCACCTTGACGCCGGTGACGGTTTACCTGGACGGGGCCTGGCTGGATAAATAAAAGAGGAGACATGGAGGCATTGTCTTGGGTAGCCCCCAGTCAAAAATTTGCAGCATTGAAACCAACTTTTAAAGTAACGGAGTGACGGAGTATTGGAGTAATGCAGGATGGCGGCAATTCAACTATTTTGCAGTACTCCAACACTCCAATACTCCAGTCCCTTACAGTGGTAATTCGGCATGTACACTTATATTACCCGCAGGCTGATACTGACGATTTTCATCCTGTTCAGTCTCTCGATTGTGCTTTTCGTTTCCATGCATGCGATTCCCGGTGACATCGTGCAGGTCATGCTGGGCATCGAAGCCACCCCGCAGAGCGTGGCGGCCCTGAAAAAAGCTTTTGGACTGGACAAGCCCCTCTACGTGCAGTACCTCAAGTGGCTGTCCAATGTGGTGCAGGGGGATTTGGGGAACTCGCTGCGCACCGGCCGGCCGGTCTTGGGTGAGGTCCTCTACCGCTTGCCGCTAACCCTTCAACTGACCTTGTATTCCATGATCATCTCGCTGTTCATCGCGATCCCCGTGGGGATTGCCAGCGCGGTCAAACAAAACTCCTGGTTCGATCATATTCTGCGGCCGATCTCGATTGTGGGGCTGTCGGTGCCCACTTTCTGGTGGGGTATTTTGTTCATTATTCTTATTTCCTACTATATTCCCGCCTTTTATTCGGGTGGCTATGTCAGCATCTTCGAAGATTTTTGGGGCAACTTCAAGGCCATTTTCCCGCCGGCCCTATCTCTGGGCATCGCCATGGCCGCGGTGGTGACGCGCTTTACACGTTCCAGTCTGATCGAAGTCCTCCAGGAGGATTACATCATCACCGCGCGGGCCAAGGGAATGACCGAACTGTTGGTGGTGGGCAAACATGGCCTGCGCAACTCCATGATCAACGTGTTGACCATCGTGGGGCTGCAGACCGCCGCGCTTTTAGGCGGCGCGGTTTTGATTGAAACTGTCTTTTCGCTGCCGGGCGTGGGACGGCTGGCATTGGATGCCGTGCTGCAGCGGGATTATCCAATGGTTCAGGGCTCAATCCTGATGATCAGCTTTTTGTTCGTCCTGGTAAATCTGGTGGTGGATCTGCTTTACGGGTTGCTGGACCCCCGGATTAGAATATCCTGAGTGCATCAGAGCCAGCCTTAAGTGCACAAAATGAAAATTGGAAATTTTAGGGACAATACCATGATGCTCATAGAAATGCCTAAAATTAAGGATAGTATTCATTTTTATTAAAAAGATAGAATTTCAATGTTAAGAACTTAAGATTAAAATATTGATAAAAATTATCGAAATGATGCGGCTAAACGTATCATTTCTTTAATGAGGCGCATGTGGAGACGTCACAAATTTTAAAAGTGCAGGACCTGCGGGTCCACTTTCACACCCTGGAAGGCACGGTCAAGGCCGTCAACGGGGTCAGCTTTGCGCTGAACAAGGGTGAAACTCTGGGGTTGGTGGGGGAGTCCGGCTGCGGCAAAAGTGTCACCGCGTTGTCCATCCTCAAGTTGATCCCCTCGCCGCCGGCACACGTCGCAGGCGGCCGGGTAATGCTGCACGGTGAGAACCTGGTCGGAGCACCCAATGAGCGCATGCGCCAGATCCGGGGCCGCCAGATATCCATGATTTTTCAAGAGCCCATGACCTCGTTGAATCCGGTGTTCACCATCGGTCATCAAATCGCCGAAACCTTTCGCATCCATCAGAATCTGGGGGGCCAGGCTGCCCGGGACGCCACCGTGGATGTTTTAAGCAAAGTGCAGCTGCCTTCGCCGCAAAAACGGCTCAAGGAATTTCCGCATCAGCTATCAGGCGGTATGCGTCAGCGGGTCATGATCGCCATGGCACTGGCCTGCAATCCGGAAATCCTGATCGCCGATGAGCCCACGACGGCCCTGGATGTGACGATCCAGGCTCAAATCCTGGATCTCATGCTGGCCTTGCGTCAGGAGTTGGGAACCGCCATTCTCATGATCACCCACGATCTGGGGGTTATCGCCGAGACCGCCCAGCGCGTGGTCGTCTTCTATGCCGGTAAAGTCATGGAAAGTGGCGATGTGCGTACGATCTTTAAAAGCCCGTTTCATCCATACACCATCGGGCTGCTAAACTCCGTTCCACGGTTGGGGGGACGCTCCAAGGGGGCCAAAAGCCGCTTGCACGAAATTCCCGGGACCGTGCCCAGCATGTACGAGCTGCCAGATGGGTGTCTGTTTGCACCGCGTTGTAAATGGTCAATGGATATCTGTATCCGTGAACGTCCTAAATTGAAAACCCTGGAACCCGGCCACCAGGTTCGCTGCTGGCTGGAACGATCCCCCGCCTAGGAACGATATGTCGGAACTATTGCGAATTGAAAACCTGAAACGATACTTTGCCATTCGGGGCGGGGTCCTGCTGCGAACCAAAGGCTATGTTTACGCGGTTGACGACGTTACCTTCAATCTCGATGAGGGGGAGACCCTGGGGCTGGTGGGGGAGTCCGGCTGCGGCAAGTCCACGGTGGCACGCACCATTTTACGGCTGATTGAGCCGACTGCCGGTAAAATCTATTTCAACGGCCGGGACATTACCGGGATCCCGCAAAGAGAGATGCGGTCCCTGCGCAAAGATATACAGATAATTTTCCAGGATCCTTATGCCTCGCTGAATCCGCGCATGAAAGTGGGGCAGATCATCGGGGATCCCATGGATATTCACAAGGTCGTCCGGGGCGAAGCTAAACGCGACCGGATCGCCTACCTCCTGGAAAGCGTGGGATTGAAGCCCGAGCACCAGGACCGCTACCCGCGGGAGTTTTCCGGCGGCCAGCGCCAGCGTATCGGCATCGCCCGGGCGTTGGCCCCGCAGCCGAAAATCATCATCGGCGATGAACCGGTCTCGGCCCTGGACGTTTCGATTCAGGCTCAGATCATCAACCTGCTCGAAGACTTGCAAGCCCGCTTTGATCTCTCCTACATCATGATTTCCCATGACCTTACGGTCATCGAGCATATCTGCGATCGCATCGCCGTCATGTACCTGGGTCGTATCGTGGAGACCGCACCCTACGATACGCTCTACAACCGGCCGCTGCATCCTTATACCGAAGCGCTCTTATCGGCGGTCACCGTGCCGGACCCGGATTACGCTAAAAAGCGCATTATTCTCAGAGGCGACGTGCCCAGCCCGATCCATCCACCGCCGGGGTGCCACTTCCATACCCGCTGTATTTACAAGCAGGACATTTGTGAGCAGCAAGAACCGGTGCTTAAAGAGGCGCAAGATGGTCAGTGGGTGGCCTGTCATTTGCGATAAAAAGATGAACATCGAACATAAAAGGAGTTCAGCGACATGAATCTCAGCGAATATGCCAGCTACGATGGGCTGGGCCTGGCGGATCTGATCCGCAACCAAGAAGTGACCGCCGCGGATCTGGCGGAGTTGGCGCTGGCCGGGGTCCAAAAAATAAATCCGCAGATCAACGCCGTCATTGAGGTCTATCACGAGCGCGCTGATAAAGCCGACGAACTGCGGTTGCCGGCGGCACCGTTTGGCGGTGTGCCTTTTTTTCTGAAAGATTTAGGCGCCACCGAAGCCGGTAAACCACAGAAGATGGGAAGTCGCCTGGCAACGGGCTATATCGCCGCAACCGACGCCTATTTGACAACCCGGTTTAGGGAAGCCGGCACCATCATCTGCGGGCGGACCACCACCCCCGAACTCGGTTTTGCCGCCACCACCGAGTCGATATTGACCGGCGCAACCCGCAATCCCTGGGATCTGAACCGGATTGCCGGCGGCTCCAGCGGCGGCTCGGCGGCGGCGGTGGCGGCCGGAATTGTACCCGTGGCGCACGCCAGCGACGGCGGCGGTTCGATCCGCATCCCGGCGGCCTGCTGCGGGGTTATCGGATTAAAGCCGTCCCGCGGGCGAGTTACCTGTGGACCGGATACGGATGAACGGCTTTTCGGCCTGGTTCAGGAATTTATTGTCAGCCGCACTGTGCGAGATACGGCTGCCATGCTGGATGCCGTCAGCCAGCCGGCACCGGGCGACCCGTTTATCATCGTGCAGCCCCGGCAGCCCTATCTTAAAGAAATCAATGTCCCGACCGGAAAGCTGCGGATGGCGTATACGGCTGAAAGCTGGACTGGAGTTGATGTGAACCCGGAAATCGCCGCTAGCCTAAAAAGTATCGCCCGGAGGTGCGAAGATATGGGGCATGATGTTGAAGCGGCCAAACCGCAGCTTGATCTGGAACCCTATTTTAGCGCGTTGGGGGTGTTGTGGAACGCTTCTTTAGGCTATACCTGTGACCTGCTCGCCCAGAAACTGGACCGTCCCGTAGACCCTTACCATCTGGAGCCCGTGACGCTGAAGGTCTATAACGAGTCAAGGAAAATTTCGGCGGCCGACGTGATCAGCGCCAGGGCGGCCTTAAACGTGACCCGCCGCAAGGTCGGCGCGTTTTTCGAAAAATACGATTTGCTGCTAACGCCCACAACAGCTCAGCTTCCCGTTGCCCTGGCCACCATCCACCAGAATCAGGATATACCGCTGGAAGATTGGTATGCGGGGACTGCTCAATTTAACGCCTTCACCAGTTTGTTCAATGCCACCGGCCTGCCGGCGATCTCGCTGCCCCTGGGTCAAAGCGCAGCCGGCCTGCCCATCGGCATTCAGTTTGCCGCCGGCTTCGGCCAGGAGGATTTATTGATTCGGATTGCCCGTGCTTTTGAAGAGGCGCTGCCCTGGAAGGATCGCAAGCCGCCGGTTCATGTCAGTGCCTGAATTTCGCATGCATTCAGCCTCTTGTGAAATTCAAGGTCAAGGTGCCACAAAATACTTATTTTTTACCCTTGATTTAATAGCCAAAAATAGAATACATATTTTTCCGGTTAGCCATCTCCCAGAGTTGGTAAATCGGATTTAGCCGATTCTTCACCTTAACCCCCATCAAATCAACGAAATAGGAAAAATATCATGGACGGATTCTACGGGCGTATCCTAAAAATCGATCTTAACCAAAAAAGCTTTGAAATCGAGACCATCGAGGACGCGATTTATGAACAGTATCTGGGCGGCAAAGGCCTGGCCGCTTACCTGTTATATGAATTAAATCCGCCGGGCGTCGATCCGCTGGCCCCGGAGAATACGCTGATTTTTGCCAACGGCCCGCTGGGGGGCAGCACGCTCTGGGGCTCCTGCCGCTACGGGGTGTACACCAAATCACCGCTGACCGGATTTTTTGCCGAATCATATTCCGGCGGGCGAACCCCGGACGCCATCGATGCCACCGGATTTGATGCAATTGTCATTCAAGGCCGCTGTGATGACCCTGCGGTGTTGACCGTCCATCCGGAGGGTGTCGCGTTTCATGCCGCCGGGGAGTTGTGGGGCCAGGAATCATTCGGGGCCGAAGCTGCAATCAAAGATCAGTTTGCCATGGAAGCATACCGCAAAAAAGGCGCCCTGGTGATCGGACCGGCCTCGGAGAACCTGGTGCGCTTCGGCTGCATCAAAAACGACACCTGGCGCTCGGCCGGCCGCACCGGCGCCGGGACCGTGATGGGCTCAAAAAAGATCAAAGGCATTTTATTCACCGGCAACCGCAAACGGCCCCAGGCAGACGAAGCGGCCGTCAAAGAATTTTCCAAAAACTTTATGGCCGAATTCAAAGATCATGCCGCGGCCAATGCCTATCGCACCCTGGGCACGCCTATGCTGGTCAAAATGACCAACACCGCCGGCGCATTTCCCAACCGCTACTGGACCAAAGGCACCATGGACAACTGGGAAAACATCAGTGCCGAAGCGCTGGTCGAAAAAATGGATCCCACCCCCCATGCCTGCGGCAAGTGCTTTATGGCCTGCGGTCAGTTGGGCACGGTCAAAGAGGGGCGGCATGCCGGCCTTAAAATCGAAGGTCCGGAATATGAGACCATCTACGCCTTTGGCGGGCTGTGCCTGATAGACAGCATCGCAGAGATAGCTTATCTTAACGATATTTGTGACCGCTTGGGCATGGACACGATCACCGCCGGCAATCTGTGTGCCTTTACCATCGAAGCCGCCCGGCGGGGCAAGGTTGACTACCAAATCGACTACGGCCAGGTGGATGCGATTGCGGATCTACTGCACCTAATGGCCCGCCGGGAAGGAATCGGGGAGGTGTTATCCCAGGGAATCAAACATGCTGCGAAAGAATGGGATTTGGAGGATATCGCGGTGCACGTCAAAGGCATGGAGCCGGCCGGGTATGATCCGCGATTTCTCAAAGGTATGGGGCTGGCCTATGCCACCTCGGACCGCGGGGCCTGTCACCTGCGCGCCACGTTTTACAAACCGGAGCTGGCCGGCATGATCCCGCCCGAGCAAATCGAAGGCAAGGCCGCGATGTTTTTGGATTTCGAAGACCGGCTGGCCATATTTGACACCCTGATCCTGTGCCGCTTCTACCGGGATTTTTATCTTTGGAATGTGCTGGAAGAAGTCATCCATAAGGTGACCGGTCTCGAGGCCGGTGAGGCAGCGCTCAAAGCAAAAGCCCGGGCCATTGCCGGTCGGATTCGGCGCTTTAACCTGAGGGAAGGCATGCAGCCTGCAGACGAGCGCCTGCCCACAGCGCTGCACCGGGCCTTAACGGATACCGGCCAGGTGATCACCGAAGACCAGCTGGAAGTGATGCTCAAGGAATATTATCAGCTGCAGGGGTGGAATGAAACCGGGCAGCCTGCGGATTAGGTGTCAGGTGTCAGATTCAGCTTCTGAGCACTCTCTTGTGAAACTTCTGAGGAATGGATTCGATTTTTTTTATTTTTATTTAGACAGGATTTACAGGATTATCGGGATTTTTATCGCCTGCGGCGAGGGGCCTTTCGGGCGAAGGCCGCATTATCCTGACGATCCTGTTGATCCTGTCCAATTATTTTTTTTAAAATAAGAATCCATTCCTCTTCCTCTTTTTCTTTCAAATTCTAAAGTTTATTATTTGATCAGACTGGACGCTCACGGCCGGAGGCGGCGCTAGTGTGAAACTACGAGAAAAGCGAATCGCAAAATATCGAATGTCGAAGGGTGGTTTGGCCCGGCTCAATCAGTGACGAGATGCATGGCCCCCAGACACACATTTAGTTTTCCAAGCCGGTCTTTGATAACCGAAAGCGGGATACACTACCAAATCGTTTCGACTTCTGAAAATTCAATGATCAGCTTATCCGACGTCACAAGCGGCAAGCCCAGAACTCTTGATGTTGCAGCGATGAGTTGATCGGCCGGATCCTTATGGAAACCGCGCAGGACAGTGCTCTCGACGGCGATTTCCGGTGAAAGATCAGCCACATTAATATTGTATTGATTGAGTGAGCGTCGAATCCAGGTTATAGTCGGTATTGAGAACCCGATTCTATTTTTTTCGACCAGCTTGGCAAGTTCCCAGCAGGATATTGCTGATATCCATCTTTGATCCACTGATTTTATTGCATTTTTCGCCTTTGCGGACAAGGATTTTTGTTTTTTCAAGGAAAGCCATATCCAAACATGGGTATCTAAAAGTATGGCCTTCACTTTAAAACCGCCCAATCGTCTTCAGCAACCGGTGAGATAATATCTCCCATAAATATAACAGTATCCTCTAAAGGAATTTCTTTACTATCAGAGTCATGAGGAATGACCTCTGCAATGGGTTTTCCTCGTTTAGTGATGATAACCCGTTTCTTCTGTTTGTTGATATCTTGCAAAACAGAAAGACACTTAGCCTTGAATTCAGAAACAGATAATGATTCCATTGCTTTCTCCGATAAAAAGATTATGGTCAAATGACTATGGTTAGTTTAAGTGGCGTATATTGATTTGTCAAGTTTTAAGATCAGGATAACAAAATTGAAGCTCAGTTGATTGGAACTGGAGGCTTGGAATATTTTTAAAACACGAACTAACAAGCGAACCATAGGATCGCAGAATATCGAATCATGAATATCAAATGTCGAAGGAAGGAATTTATCGGTTCTTAAAATTTGATTTAGATGGTGCGCAGCGATTCATTCCTTCAAAATTCGTTATTCGATATTCTGCGGTTCTGCGGTTCGCTTTTTGATATTTTAGAATCTAAATTAGGCGTCACGTATAAAATTTCCGACCATACCATTTCGCACCCGCTGACACCCGAAACCTGACACCTGAAGCCTTTTCTTCACCCTTCGATAAACGCCTTCAACTTCCCCAGCCCTTCCTTGATTTCCGGCAGGTCGATTCCCGAATAGGCCAACCGGATATAGTTGTTGTCTTCGCCTGGCAGGGGCCGGCCGAAGTGCAGGCGGGTGCAAAACGACACCCCGGTTTCCTGCAATACGGTTTTGCGGAAACTGTCATAATCGGTGAGGCCCGTTTTCTGCATGGCGCCGGTGACATTCGGCCACAGGTAGAACGTGGCGTTGGGGCGGATGCAGCGGATTCCCATAATATCATTTAAAAGATCCACCGTTAAATCACGCCGCGCTTTCAGAGTTTCAAGCACCTTGCGGGTTTCGGTCTGATCACCGGTCAAGCCCTCGATAGCGGCGTACTGCACAAAATGATTTGAACAGGATTCCTCGTTCACATTGAGTTTGATGAAGACGTCGATGATTTCCTTGGGACCGATGGCGGCCCCCAGGCGCCAGCCGGTCATGACGAATTTTTTGGAGAAGGTGTATAAAATAACGCATCGTTCGGCCATACCCGGCAGGGAGACCAGAGATTTGCTCTGACCTTCATAGCGAATGTCGAAATAGGCTTCGTCACACAGGACATAAAGATCGTATTTGAGCACCAGTTCGGCTATTTTTTCAAGTTCGGCCCGGGAGCATTCAGCGCCGGTGGGATTTTGCAGATCGTTGAGCACCAGCAGCCGCGTACGGGACGTGATCTGCCTTTCGAGCATATCCGTGTCGATTTCAAAATTATCCGAGGTTTCAATGTAACCATAGGGTACTGCCTTGCCCCCGTGAAACTCGACTTGGGATTCATAGATGGGGTAGCCCGGGTTGGGGTAGAGCACCTCATCGCCCGGATTCATCATCGTCAGGAAAAATTTGCCGATGGTCGGCTTGCCGCCCGGCTGGATGGCGACGTTTTCCATCGAGTACCGGGTGTTGCGCGTTGCACTGACATCATCGGCCAATAGTTCGCGCAATTGGGGTACACCGGCATTGGCACAATAGCCGGTTTTGCCTTCCTGCATGGCTTTGATGCCGGCAGTTAGCACGTTGGCCGGGGTTTTCAGGTTCAGGTCTCCCAGGTGAAATGGATACACTTTGTTGCCCTGAGCCGCAAAGGCCGTGGCCTCGGCGGAAACGGCAAAGGCGGTTTCCGTGCCTAAACGAGCGACGCGATCGGCGATGTTCATGGTTTATCTCCAGAGTTAGTTGATGGGTTGACTGGTTTATTAGTTGATTGAAAGCTAAGTGCCACTAACCTGCATAGCCAGGAGGCTGGGAAGCTTGGAGGCCGGGAGGCTATGATGCCAGGAGGCTATAAGGCTGGGAAGCCGGGAAGCTATAAAAAAGCCTCCGGGTCTCCAACTTTCAAGCCTTCTTGCCTCCAAGCCTTCCAGCTTCCCAGCCTTCCGGCCTGTAACGTTTCAGTCCCTGTAAAGCGCAATGCCCAGCTCCTCGGCATTGACGATGCTGGGAGCCGCCCGGGGTGATTCTCCCGCCAGAAAAGACAGAATATCCGGCCGGTTCCAGGCCGGGTAGCCGGACAGGATACCGGCCACATTGGCGGCCGCCAGGGAAGCCATGCCTTCCCGGGTCCAGCGGGTTGCCGACGCAATGTGGGGCACGATCAGCACATTGTCCAGGTCGACCAGTCCCGGCTTCATTTCAGGCTCATCTTCGAAAACGTCCAGGCCGGCCCGAAAATTCGGGTGCTCCCGGCAATGGGCCACCAGGGCCGCCTCATCGACCACCGGACCGCGGCTGGTATTCACTAAAACCGCATTTTCTTTCATCAATGCCAGGCTGTCGGCATTGATCAAATGGTGGGTCGATTCATCCAGCACGGTGTGCAGGCTGACACAGTCGGCTTCCCGCAATACGTCTTCAACCGTTTGGGCGCGCCGGCAGGATACCGGCGCTTGCCCGTGGGATTTGAGAAAATCGGCGTAGGCGGCAATATATTCCTCGAGGTCTTTATTCGGCGTAATGTCGTAATAGACCAGATTCATTTTGTGGCCTTCGACCATCATGCGGGCGTAGGTTTCCCCGATGCGGCCGGCGCCGATTACGCCCACGGTCTTGCGCCACAAAAGCTCGCCCAGAAAAAGCGTCATCAGCCAGCCCTTGTACTTGCCGGCCCGCAGAAAGCGTTCGGCTTCGCCGATGCGGCGGGCGGCGGCAAAAGTCAACGCGACTGCCATTTGGGCGGTCGTTTCCGTTAATACGCCCGGGGTGTTGCCGACCGGAATGCCGTGTTGGGTGGCGGCGTCGACATCGACATTGTTATAGCCCACGGCCACATTGCTGTAGGCCGTGCCGCCGGCGGCCTTGAGGGCGGCAAAGAGCGCCTCGCCCCAGTCTTCGGTCAGCTGTCCCAGGACACCGTCACATTGGGCGCCGATGGCAGCTTCGATTTCTGCAACGCTTAAAACATCGGTGGCGGTGCACAGCTCGACCCTGCAATCGGCTTGGATCAACGTTTCCAACCACCGTGAACCGGGCAATTCTTTGGTGACCACGACACGCTTGCTTCCGGAAGGATTATGGGTTGTCCATTTTTTTGGCTCCATGGCCTGCACCTCCTTGAAGAAAATAGCAGGTATACCGGTCGGTCTGGGTTACTGCCGGGTGGCGATATTTTCGCCTGCGTTTTTAACCGTGAAATATTACAACCGCTATAATGTTCAATAGTGAAAACTGTTGAAAATATCAATAAAATTTTAAAATTTTCATGGTTTTATCAAAATTATATTATAACTTTGGTGATTTACTCAAGTGAATGCGTTTGTCAGCAGATCGTTTCAATGGTGAGGTTACAATATTCCGATACGATCGTTGAACTCCTGAATCAACCCTTCGACCGCTTCCAGTTGACCAAAGGTCCCGTCCCAATATTTTTCATGGTCATACCACTGGTCATTTAATTCCTGAACATCGCGGCCCTGCTGCTCGATCCAAGTGAAATATTTAAGATTGTGAATTCGTTTACGGTCGTAGTAGCCCAGCTCCTGCATAAAATCGATAGAGATCGAGTGAATCAGTTCCAGATCCCGTTCAGCCTGGTTTGCGTTATAAAGGCCCTGTTCGGCGGTCAGCTCCGCCAGGCGCGATTGATAGAGCTGCATGGAATCCGTCGCGATGGTCACCACATAGTCGTCTTCGGTCAGCTCGTAGTATTTGGCGAATTTGACCGCCGCCATCAAATTGCCGATGCCGGAAATGCCCAACAAATCCAACTGGTTCACAAGGTCTTTGGAGACCCTTTGGTTGAGCAAGGCGGTCCGGCCGGCCGGCTCGTTAAAAAGACGCATCAGCCGCATGGGAATCTCATCATCCACCGCGACAACAAAATCGGTGTTCTTGGCGTCATGGACCCAGGGCACATGCTTGTCTCCGATGCCTTCAATGCGATGATCACCAAACCCGTTTTGCAGCAGGGTGGGGCACTGCAGGGCTTCGGCAACCACCAGTTTAGCGCCCGCAAAGCGTGTTTTGAGATAATACCCGGCAGCCAGGGTCCCGCCGGAGCCGGAAGATGCGACAAAGCCGGCCAGGCGCTGACCAGCTCGCAGGTAGTGCACCACCAGCTCTTCAGCGGCGCTGCCGGTAACATGGTAATGCCAGAAGGGGTTGCCGAGCTCGTCAAACTGGTTGAAGATCATCAGGTCCTGGCCGGAATCGCGCAACTCCCGGCATTTATCAAAAATCTCTTTAACATTGGACTCGCAGCCCGCAGTGGCAATCACTTCGCCGGCCATGCTGCTGAGCCAATCAAACCGCTCCCGGGACATGCCCTCGGGCAGGATGGCGATGGCTTGACAGGCCAATAGTGCCGACAGGTAGGCACCGCCCCGACAGTAGTTGCCGGTGGAGGGCCAGACCGCCTTGGTGGACAGTGGATCAAATTGACCGGTAATCAGGCGCGGTGCCAGACAACCGAAGGTGGCGCCGACCTTATGGGCGCCCGTGGGAAACCAGCGGCCGGCCAGAACGATAATGTTGGCCCGGCAACCCGACAGTTCGGGGGGGATGACGATGTGATTGACGCCGCCAAAAAGGCCGCCCTGATCCTGGGGGGCATTTTTCCAGGTAATCCGGTAAAGATTGGCCGGATGAATATCCCACAGCCCAGTTTTTCGCAGGGTTTGCCGAATTTTAGCGGGAATTTTGGCCGGATCTTTCAGCATGGCGAAAGTCGGCAGGGTAATGCCTTTTTGCCGACAGTAGTCGATCGTGCGGCCTAATACGTCCCCATTCTTGTTTAGATCTAACATCGCGTAGCTCTCGTTTACGCTAATTGAGAAATCCGTTTATCTGGAAAGGTCAAAATATATTGGTTGCAGGCATTCCTCTCAACCCAATAACAAATAACCATTAACCGATAACTCCCAATCGGAATTTTACTGCTTCCAGTACGGATCCCGTAAAACCTTCTTGGTAATCTTGCCCGAACCGGTTTTCGGCAGTTCGTCGAGAAAGATAATCGATTTAGGCGCTTTATATGAGGCCTGGTATTTTTTACAAAACTCGATAATTTCCGCCTCGCCGGCGCTTTCATCCGGTTTTAGCACCACCGCGGCCGTAACCGCTTCACCCCACTTATCGTCGGGCACCCCGAAGACCGCCGCTTCCAGGACCTGGGGGTGCATATAAAGCACATTTTCAACTTCGGTGGAGTACACATTCTCACCGCCGGTGACGATCATGTCTTTTTTGCGGTCCACGATGTTGACATAGCCTTCGGGGTCGACGACGGCCAGATCGCCGGTTCTCAGCCAGCCATCGGTAAACGCCTTTGCGGTTTCCTCCGGCAGGTTCCAATATCCGGTGGTGACGGTGTCACCGCGCACCCAGATTTCGCCAACCCGCTGCTCATCGGCCGGCACGGGGGTTGCGTTTTCGTCCACTACTTTTAGCTCTACGCCCATGAAGGGCCGGCCGGTTTTGGATTTAAATTTTAGCTGATCTTCGGCAGACAGATCCTGCAGATGGTGCTTTAAAATACTGAAGGTCAGGTAGGGGCTGGTTTCGGTCATGCCGTAGGTTTGGATATAGTCGCAGCCAAAAGATTCCATGATGCTGCGCACAACCTGCGGTGCGATGGGCGCGCCGCCGCTGAGAATCACCCGCAGGCTCGAAAAATCAAACTCGCCGATCCGCGGGTGCTTGATCATCAAATTGAGCATGGTGGGAATCAGGTTGCTTAAGGTGATGTGCTCGGTTTCGATGGTGGACATGACCGTTGCGGGCTCGAACTGACCGACCATGACATGCCGGGCGCCGACCCAGGTAAAGGCAAAGGTGGCCCAGGCATCGGCCAGGTGAAACATGGGAGCGATATGTCCCCAGATATCGCTGTCCACCAGCTTCAATTCGGCAATCGTTCCCAGGGCATGCAGACAAACGTTTTTATGAGTGAGCATCACGCCTTTGGGACGGCCGGTAGTGCCGCTGGTATAGTAAAGATGGGCGACATCGTCTTGCCGGGCCGGGACCGGATCGAAATGGCCCCTGTGGCTCTCGATGGCCGTTTCATAGTCATGGCAAGCCATTGGTCCGGGTATGGTTTTCGGTCCGCCGATCCAGATAATTCCCTCCAAGGGGGTATCTTCTTCGAGTAAGCCCTGCACCCCGGAGGCAAACCGGGTGTTGGCCAGCAGCCAGCGGGACCCGGAGTCTCTTAAAATAAAAGCGATTTCTTTAGGCGCCAGTCGATAATTCAGGGGGGTTAATATGGCACCGATTCCGGCGGCCGCATAATAGATTTCCAGATAGGCGTGCGAGTTGACTTCCAGAACGGCGATGCGGTCAGCGGGCGCAATGCCCTGGGCCTGAAAAAAACGCGCCAGGGCCGCTGTCCGCTCGCCGACCTGCGAATAGGTAAAAGCGCGCTCACCGTCTATGACCGCGGTTTTATCCGGATAAAATTCGACTGCTTTTTTAAGTGTCATCCAGATGTCCAAGGTAAATATCCTTTCCCTTTTCCAATCCAATATTCCAACATTGCATGAGGCCCAGGCAACCCGATGGTCGTATAAAGCATCACAATTCCAAAAAGTGGCAGAAATTCCGAGACGTTTCATACTGCCGCGCACCATGAATCACACGCCGAATTTGAACCGTCTTGTATTTAACGACATAAAAAACGAGGTATTTATCGATCATAAATATGGTATTTGTCAAGCTTTCTGAGCCTTAACCCGGGTGTAGGTATCCAGTTCAATCATTTCAAGGCCTCCCAATTTTCCAGGCCAACCGGTTCCGTCGGATTTTCATATTTAACGACCGTGTAGCGAAGAGATTTCAAGGCGTCCTCAGGATTTTCAGTATAAGGAACTATTTTTAAAACCGGTTTGCCGCGATCACTGATAATTAATTCCTGACCGGGTTTCTCAACTTCCCGAAAATATTGCAGCGCCCGCGGCTTAAATTGGGATTTTGAAATCATTTCTTCCATGATGGTTTCCTTTATAGATAATTTTTAGCTTAACATATGACATGATCATCTTGCCATGGTCATTTTATCAGTCAAGCATGAATTTGAATGTTGGTGTGCTATTCAATCAATTTTTAATATGATACGGATAAATCGGGAACGAACATATTGAAGTAAATATATTGAGATTCCAGGCAGAATGTGTTTTTTATATCGTGAAAGATTGCAGCAAGAGCCCAACTGGTGTAAGGTGTGTTCCATATTTTAGATCAAAATTTAATTGTTAAGTACGCTGCCTAAGCAAATAGAAAGTTTGAAATCAAAAGAAAAAAAAGATATGACCCTGCCAATTGAAAGTTTTTCAAAAGAGTTTGACCCCTCGTTTAAGATATTCCATGAATTAATGGCCAATAAAGTCAGGGATATTTTGTTGGTTTCCACGCCGTATGATGCCTGGATCATGGAGGAAGACTGTCGCCTTTCCGAGAGAATTATTAATGAATACCGTGGGTTGAATCTTAGCAACCCCCCCCGCTTCACCTGGGTATCCAAGGCTGAAGATGCGCTGGCGGCCCTGGATAAAAAAAAGTTTAACCTGGTTATCACCATGCTCCACCTGGCCGATATGGATGCCTTTGTCCTGGGGCGGGAAATAAAAAAGAAAGATTCGGATCTGCCGGTGATTCTGTTGACCCACAGCGCCCTGCCTTCTGATGAATCCAGCCGGGTTTTTACCCAACCCCCCGGAATTGACCGCACGTTTGTCTGGTCGGGTGATACGGATATTCTGGTTTCGCTGGTCAAAAGTGCCGAAGACCGGATGAATGTGGCCCACGATACGGAGTCCGCCGGCATCCGGGTGATTCTTTTTGTGGAGGATTCACCGGTTTATATCTCGACCCTGCTGCCGGTGCTTTACCGTGAGCTGGTCACGCAGACCCAGTCGGTGCTGGAGGAAGGGCTCAATGAAGAGCACCGCTTGCTGACCATGCGCGCCCGACCGAAAATTTTGGTGGCCCGAAATTATAAAGAAGCGGTTCATCTTTATGAAGCCTATGAACCGTATGTGCTGGGTGTAATTTCCGATGTGCGCTTTCCGCGCAATGGCAGGCTCGACGATAACGCCGGGGTGTCCTTTCTGACCAAAATTAAAAAGGACCGTTTCGATATACCGCTGCTGCTGACCAGTTCCGAATCCTCCAACGCTGCCAAGGCCGCCGCCATTCCGGCCGCTTTTGTGGATAAAAATTCAGCCTCCCTGATCGCCGAAGTGCGATCCTTTTTTCTCGAACAGCTTGGCTTCGGAGATTTCGTATTCCGGATGCCCGATGGCCGGGAATTCGCCCGGGCCGCCAATACCCGTTCCCTGGAAAAGCTTCTGCAAAACATTCCCAAAGCGTCTTTTCGGTATCACGCCAGCCGCAATGACTTTTCCCGCTGGCTTTTTGCCCGCACAGAAATCACGCTGGCGTCCAAGGTCAGACCCATTAGAGAGGATGATTTTTCCAGTATCGACAATCATCGGCAATATCTTATATCCATCATGCAGGCCCGGCGCAGCCGTCGCCAAAAAGGGGTGGTGGTCAACTTTGAGGCCGGCGAATTTGATCTTGATACGGAATTTTTTAAAATTGGAAAGGGTTCTCTGGGCGGCAAGGCCCGGGGGTTGGCCTTTGTGTCCAGCTTGCTGCAGCGACTGCCCGCGATTCACCAAAAATTTGAAAATGTAAACATATTCATTCCCCAGACCATGGTGATCACCACCGAGGGGTTTGATATTTTTGTGGAGCAAAACGATCTGAAAGGTCTTTCAAAATCGGATGCCCCGGATGAAGCGATTGCCGCAGCCTTTTGCAAAGCCGACTTTCCCCAGTGGATTGCCGACGACCTGAAAGCCTACCTGGCCAGCATAACCTATCCGCTGGCCGTCCGTTCTTCCAGCCTGCTGGAAGATGCCCAATTTCGCGCCTATGCCGGTCTTTACCGAACCTATATGCTGCCCAACGATCATCCGGACCTCGACACGCGACTGGCCCAATTGATTAATGCCATCAAGCTGGTGTATGCCTCCACTTATTTTCAAAGTCCCAAGGCTTTTTCGCGGCGGGTCGGTCAGCGCACGGAAGAAGAGAAAATGGCGGTGATCATCCAACGACTCGTTGGAGAACGATACAATGGCTATTTTTACCCGGCCATTTCCGGGGTGGCCCAATCCCACAATTACTATCCGTTTTCCAAAATGCAGCCGGAGGAGGGGATTGCCACGGTTGCGCTTGGGTTAGGCAAAACCGTGATGGAAGGCGAAAAAGCGCTGCGCTTTTCGCCGAAATATCCGCAGATTTTGCCCCAGAGAACCACGGTGGATGATATCCTGGAAAATTCCCAGCGATATTTCTTTTCACTGACAATGGGAGGGCCTTATCCTGAACTGGGCATCAACGAAGACGCCAACCTTGCCAAACGGGAAGTCGACGCTGTTACCGAAGATCCGCCCATGAAAATGCTGGCCAGCACCTACATCCCCGAAGAGCATCGCATGCGGGATACCACTAGCATTCCCGGCTACCGGGTGTTGACCTTCGCCCAGGTACTTAAATATGATCTGTTTCCGCTGGCCAGTCTGCTGGCCGAGATTTTACGAATCGGTGCGGAAGGGATGGGGTGTCCGGTGGAGCTCGAATTTTCAGTCAATTGGCCTTCCGAACAAAACCGCAAACCCGAATTTGCCCTGTTGCAGCTGAGGCCGATGACCGCCAGAGCGGAACTTGGCAAGGTGGAAATCAGCCAGGCAGAGTTCTCCCGTGCGTTTTGCCGTTCCTTGCATGCACTTGGCAATGCTGAAAAAGCGGATATGGCCGATATTCTCTATGTCAAACCGGATATCTTCGATGCCGCCCGCACCGCTGATATTGCGCGCGAGATCGGTCAGCTAAATTCAGGCCTGTTGCAGCAGGGAAAAAAATATCTGCTGGTCGGTCCCGGAAGGTGGGGATCGGCTGATCGTTGGCTGGGGATACCGGTAAGCTGGGCTGAAATATGTGGTGTCGGTGCCATGGTCGAAACTGTTTCGCCGGAGCTAAGAGCCGAACCGTCCCAGGGCTCTCATTTTTTCCACAATATTTCGACCCTGGGGATTAACTATGTTACGGTGGCCGATGACGGAAAGGATTTTCTAAACTGGGACTGGCTGACATCACTGCCGATCGCCAACGAGACGACTTATGTCGCCCATATTAATCTTGGCAAGCCGTTTATTTTAAAGGTTGACGGCCGCAGCTCACGCTGTGTGATGTACATAGAGGTCCCTATTCCATAAACCATGGCTTTGAATTTTATGCGTTTGATTTAAAATGAGTTATACGTTATACCGGTTATCATTATCATAAGCAGCTTGCGTTGGGTCTGAGTCTCTAACAAGCACAATGCGTTTGTCCGACGGTTTGAATTTTCGAAGAACAAGACACCCGCTTTCTTTAATTTTTATTGATAAAATTTAGGCTGCTGCGGAACAATATTAAATCGTTAAATTGCATGCCGCAAAAACAGAAGCATCATTATAGGATTGCACAATCAGACCGAACAGCAAATACACTGCTTGGCGCTCTGGTTGCTGATCAAGCCGGTGAGATATTTGAGCTGGATGGGTATGCGGCGGTCGGTATGGAAGGGGCTTTACTTAAACCGCTTGCGCTGAATCAAACCCGCAAGATTCCTTACGGCAGTGAATTGATGTTTCTGCCCGATCGCAAGCCGATATTGTATAATCTGGCTGCCCAGCGCTATGAAACATTGGCTGAAAATCCCCACGCGCCCGGTGAACCACTTTATCCGGTGGCCGCGTTTAATTCTCCCGGATACGTCATTTCCCATATCAGTGCTTACGAAGAAAAACAAAACGCCGGGTATTTGCCCCTGTTTTCATACGGCGCGGTGGGATGGCACCGGGGCAAATTTCGGACAGCCGTTGTCATGGTTGATCCGGAACCGCGCCAGGATCTGCGGCAAATGAAGCCTGAGGATGTCGTTGCCGGGGTAAACGCGATGCGTGAGAAACTGCCCGCCAACAGGTTGAGAGCCCACCTGGAAAATTGCGCCCTGCAATACGGCTGTCCGGCGGGCAAAAATTTTTTTCTGGGCCGCTATGAGGCACCGTTGCCGACCGCCAAACACTGCAACGCCCGCTGTCTGGGATGTTTGTCGCTGCAGCAAGAAACCGGAATTCCGCCCAGCCAGGACCGCATCAGGTTTACACCGTCACCTGCAGAAATCGCCCAGGTGGCCTTAGCCCATATCGATCGGGTGAAACACAGTGTGGTCAGCTTCGGCCAGGGCTGTGAAGGTGATCCCCTGCTGGCCGCGGAAGTGATTGAGCCGGGCATCAGGCAAATTCGCGCACAAACCCCGCACGGTACCATTAACATGAACACCAATGGCAGCCGGCCCGAAGTTCTTGAGCGGCTTTTCGCTGCCGGACTGGACAGTGTGCGGGTCAGCCTGAACAGTGTGCGCGAAGCCTGCTACCATGCCTATTTCCGGCCCCATGGTTACCGGTTTGCCGATGTGCTCAAGAGTATCGCAATTGCCCTGGCCGGCAAAAAATTTGTCGCCATCAATTACCTTAACAGTCCGGGATTTACCGATACGCCCCAGGAAATCGAAGCCCTCACCGGGTTTTTAGATAGATATCCCATTCACCTGATTCAATGGCGCAACCTGAATTTCGATCCGATTCGATACTGGAAGCAAATGAATGCGGCCGCCACCCACGGCGAACCCATCGGGATGGAAAAAATGCTCAATCGGATTCGCAAACAATTTCCAAAATTAAAGTTCGGTTATTTTAATCCGCCCAAGGAAAATTTTGGCAGGAAATAAAAGTTTGTGGAAGATTTAATATGAAGCTTGAGGGTAAAGTGGCCATCGTTACGGGCTCCAGCCAGGGTATCGGCCGCGGTATTGCCTTGAAATTTGCTGAAGCCGGCGCGGATGTCGTTGTCAATTACCGCAAAAATGATGAAATGGCTCAGACGGTTGCCAATAAGATTCGCCGTTTAGGTCGACAGGCGCTGGTCGTCCAGGCGGATGTGTCCCAAAGCACCGACGTGAATGGCCTGGTGCAACAGACTTTGGATACGTTCGGCAACCTTGATATTCTGGTCAATAATGCCGGGATTTTCATCGGCGGCGAGATCGCGGATCTTAAAGAAGAAATTTGGGACCGGGTGATGGCTGTAAATTTGAAAGGCGTGTTTCTGTGCTGCCAGGCGGTCGGAAAATATATGATCACGAATAAAGTCCGGGGGTCCATCATCAATATTGCATCGATCTCCGGCCGGCTGCCGGAGCTCAACGGCAATGCCTATTCACCCAGCAAAGCCGGCGTCATATCCTTATCTGCCCTGCTGGCGGTGGAATGGGCCGGGTACGGGATTCGGGTCAATGCGCTCAGTCCGGGCCCGGTGATGACACCACTGCAGAAAAAAATCTATGCGACCCCGGAGCTGCTCGCTGCCCGCAATCGGGGCATCCCCATCAACCGCCATGGTGAACCGGAAGAAATCGGCAAGGCGGCAGTCTTTCTGGCTTCCGATGATGCGAGCTATATTACCGCTGAAAACCTGTCCGTTGACGGGGGATCGCTGGCCAGCATGTATCATTTGATCCGTCAGTTGGCAAAGGACTCTTAGTGCTTCGATTCGCAATTACAGTTACATATTGTTTTGATATACATTTCTTGGTATTGCTCACTCAGCACTAAGTCCTGCGTGAATAAATACGCAATCGTATATATGAATCGATGGACTTAGCCGGCAGGGGTCTTCTTGCCGGTACCCGTCATCCGCCGGTTTTGGCCATCTGAACAGTACGTGATCATCTCTATCTTGACACTTAATATTGTATCTGCCATATATCGGCGATAGAGAGGAAATATATTTTTATTTCAAAATTATATAAAACAAAATATTCAAGCGGCGGTTTTAGAACCAGGGGAAAAGAGACCATCACCGATCAAAACGATTTGTTGAATTTTTTCTTAGCGCGGTAGCCGTCCGCTAAAAAAAGTATGCGACAATCTAGCCAGACAGTGGAGGACCGTAATGACTCAATATTCAAGCATCGCAGATCCCAGTACGCCGAATGCCGGCCGGATTTATGACTTTTTATTGGGCGGCCATCACAATTTTGAAGTCGATCGTCAAACCGCTGAAAACCTGCTCCAGGTAGCGCCCTTTATGCCCCAGGTATTGAAGCTGATTCGCTGGTTTTTGGGAGAGGCCACCCGGCGTCTGGTATCGGAAGGATTCGACAAATTTATCGACTTTGCCTCCGGTCTTCCGACGGTTGATCATATTCACCAGATCGCGCAACCGGGTACCAAGGTAATTTACTCCGACATCGATCCGATAACCGTCGAGTATGGACGTGAAATTATCAAAGACAACCGGAATGGCCGATTTGAAGTGTGCGATGCCGGCAAGCCAGAGGAACTGTTGAACGCGGCATTTATTAAAGACGATTTTGTCGATCAACGCAAAGTGGCGATCGGTTTTAATGGAATCGCCTACTTTTTACCGGATGAACAATTAAGACACGCGCTGCAGACACTATATAATTGGGCCGGGGAAGGGTCAAAATTATTTTTGTGTGATGCCGATGCAAATGCTTCAGAAACCACCGATAAGCTGAAACCCGTTTTTGAACTGTATGCCCAGATCGGACAGCCGATTTATATCCGCTCTAAAGAAACCCTGTTTGAATTGGCCCAACCCTGGCAGATTGATGCTCCCGGATTTCGAACCTTAGATGAATGGATCGGCATGGGAGAAACCGTCACGCAGCATACAGTGTCCGAATGGGGCGGCGAGGGGTTTTATGGTGTCATTTTCCATAAATAACCGAATCCATCGACGATGGTCACGCGCATGGGAGAGAATATTGAATCAGAACGAAATCAATTGCTGGATGTTTATCAAAAATTGATAAATAATCAGGCTGATCTCGCTCGGCAGTTGCACGTTGTACTTAAAAAATTAATTTTTGAAAATCGCTACACCCTGCACCCCAGCATGCTGGATAATATAGCGCAGGAAGAGACCGCCAGCTTCTTGGCATTTCTGTCAAATGGTGATCAGCCGGCTGTATTCGAACACGGCCAAAATCGCGTCGATACCGGTTTAGGCAATCGAACCATTTTGGCATTGGCATCTGAATTGCGCAAATTTTGTTGGGATCGACTGCCTAAAATCGATCTGCAATTGCTGCATGCGGCCCTCAGTGGTGTTGACTTGTATATTGCCTCATATATTGAAGGATATATGAGCAAAATGGAGGTCCAGATCCTAAGGGATCAAGAGCAAATGCGACTGGCGCTGTCAGCCGCACTGGATCGCCAGCGACAAGAGCTGCACATCAAAAATCAAGCCATCCACACTTACACCCATGGTATTATGCTCACCGACTTAAACAGCCGAATAACCTATGTCAATCCGGCATTTATAGAGATGTGGGGGTATGATGATGTCGACCAGGTATTGCAGGCGGATAATTTGCAATTTTGGGGAACCGCAAACTTTGACGAGTTTTTAAAAACCCTGCACGAGTCTGCCGGCCGGCAAATCGAGCTCAAGGGAGTTCGCAAAGACGGTTCCACCTTTGATGCAATTATCTCAGCTTCTTTTATTAAAGATGAGCAGTCACAGCCTGTTGGAATTATGGCTTTTTTTATTGACGCCACGGAACGCAACCAGCTGGAGACCCAGCTTCAACGCGCCCAAAAAATGGAGGCCCTGGGAACCCTTGCCGGGGGCGTGGCCCATGACCTGAACAATACGCTCTCCGGCCTGATCAGCTATCCGGAAATGCTGCTGTTGGATTTGCCTGAATCCAGTCCTTTGAGAAAGCCGATCCAGGCGATCCAATCGTCGGGAGAGAAAATGGCGGCCATTGTCAAGGATTTGTTAACCCTGGCACGCCGCGGCGTGGCCGCCACCAAGGTCTTGAACCTCAACAGCATTATCTCGAATTATCTCCTGTCGCCGGAATATGAGCGGCTAAATGATTTGTATCCGAATATCGAGCTTCAAACCCGGCTGGATCCGGATTTG
Organism: uncultured delta proteobacterium; assembly: GCA_963710795.1. Taxonomy (GTDB): domain Bacteria; phylum Desulfobacterota; class Desulfobacteria; order Desulfobacterales; family JAFDCJ01; genus JAFDCJ01. The sequence continues at coordinate 117,112 of CAVQBT010000058.1, read as the reverse complement.
TTAAATATCATCGGCTCAGCGGTTCACTTATCCAAAACCGTGATGAATTTAGTTACCAATGCCGCCGAATCGATGCCGGATGGCGGCCAAATTATCATCACCACGGAAAACCGCTATCTTGACCGGCCGATCAGAGGCTATGACGCGGTCAAAGAGGGTGATTATGCGCTGCTGACCGTCTCGGATTGCGGCGTGGGGATTCCATCCAAGGATCTCAAAAGGATTTTTGAACCCTTTTATACCAAGAAAATCATGGGCCGCAGCGGAACCGGACTGGGTATGGCTGTCGTGTGGGGGACCGTCAAAGATCACAAGGGCTATATCGACGTGTTGAGCCAGGAGGGGCTGGGCAGTACCTTTACCCTTTATTTCCCGGTGAGCCGCAAGGAGTTGCCCAAAAAAGCGTCGCCGATGGTTATCGAAGAATATATGGGTGAAGGTGAGTCGGTTCTGGTGGTGGATGACGTTGACGAGCAACGCAATATCGCCGTCATGCTGCTAAACAGATTGGGATATTGCGTAACGGCCGTTTCCAGCGGGGAAGAAGCGGTCGAATTCATGACCCATAATGATGCGGATCTGTTGGTTTTGGATATGATCATGGAGCCTGGAATTGATGGACTTGAGACCTATAAAAGAATTCTCAAATTGAAACCCAACCAAAAGGCCATTGTGGTAAGCGGATTTTCTGAAACCGAACGCGTTAAAGCGGCCCAAAGCTTGGGGGCCGGCGTATATGTCCGAAAACCGTATTTAATGGAAAAGATCGGCCGGGCGGTTAGAGCGGAATTGGACACTCAGTCAAAAAGGCCCGTTTAAATCCGAATACCGCCCATGTACTGTAAAATACTGTCAAACTGTGTAAAATTTTGTAACCATTTGTAAAAATTAAATTTTTTGCTTGCCTTTTCCTATAAAACTGATATAAAAAAACGGTTTCGTTTCATCCGACCAGTATCTGAAATGTGAAAATATCGGTATCAAGTTCAAGCAGGGTCAACAATGAAATGGATGAAATACCGTTTTAACAAAAACAACAGTGCCGGCAATCAAGGTTTCCGCCCCCCTGATTACGAATCATTTAAACCGGCCAACCCGCCACCGCCCTCAGGAATCAGTACCCCGTATACCCGCCGTTTATCTAATTTATTTAATTATGAAATAACCAGGGTTCATTGACCCATGAATCCGCGCATTGCTGATCAGCGGTATCCCGTGCCTGATAGTTTAGGGGGATATCTGCAAATATATGCTGCGGGTCTCTCGTAAACGAGCAAAGACGCAAAGAAATATTAGAATTGGACACAGATAAAAGAATTAACACTCTGGCGAGAGCATTAAACAGGCGGAGGTAAAGTCATGAACATTTTCTATTTTAGACGTTCACCAATCGACCGTCGCGGAATCGAAGATATGCGCGAAGTGTATAGCCTGGATTATTTCATGGATGGCGGAGACGAAAGACGTAAATATAAGGAGCGCAGAAAATCCGGCGAACGCAGATCGCATTGGTTTCGCCTCAGTAAATGGTACAGCGTATATGTCGGCAAAGAGTAAACGAGATCTTTGAATTAGGAATGCGGAATTAATGAAAAACTTAACAAAACCCCACCGAATTATCATCAATCACAAGCTTCGATGTTGAAACCTTTGGAAATGTGTCGCATCTTTAGTTAGTTGGCATCCTGACCGGTGCAGTCCTGTCAGGTTTTCAGCATCCAAATAGATAACAAGGAGATATTCTTACAACGATGAATGAATTTAACGAAAAATATAGGCAAGCCACCTTTGCCGGCGGCTGTTTCTGGTGCCTGGAATCGGATTTCAAAAAAGTCGACGGTGTGATCGAGGCCGTTTCAGGTTATATCGGGGGAGACACTGAAAACCCCACCTATCATGAAGTCGCCTTAGGGAAAACCGGGCATGCCGAGGCCGTCCAGGTTCATTACGATCCGCAAATAATCAGCTACCCTGAACTGCTCGATATTTTCTGGCGGCATGTGGACCCGACCGATGCCGGGGGTCAGTTTGTGGATCGGGGATCACAGTATCGTCCGGCCATATTCTACCACGATGAAGAGCAAAAGCGATTGGCGCAGGCCTCGAAGCACGCGTTGGCGCAATCCGGTACTTTTGATAAACCGATTGCCACCGAAATTGTTGAACTTACGAGGTTTTATCCGGCAGAGGATTATCATCAGAATTATTACAAAAAAAGTGCCGCACGCTATAACCTTTACCGTCAACATTCGGGGCGCGACCAATTTTTGACCCAAGTCTGGGGCGACGAAGCCGGCGCACCGATTGCAAAAAAAGCGGCCGACTCCAGGTATTCCCGGCCCGCTGAAGCGGAGCTGAAAGAAAAGCTGACCTCGCTGCAGTACCAGGTGACCCAGAAAGACGGCACCGAGCCGGCCTTTAACAATGAATACTGGGATCAAAAAGAGGAGGGGATTTACGTCGACATCGCTTCCGGCGAACCGCTTTTCAGCTCCACCGACAAATTTGATTCGGGAACCGGGTGGCCGAGTTTTACCAAGCCGCTTGAAGCAGATAATGTCGTGGAAAAAAAAGATCGCGGCTTTTTCATGGTCCGCGTCGAAGTACGCAGCAAACACGGCGATTCCCATCTCGGTCATGTTTTCAATGATGGTCCCCCGCCGACGGGATTGCGATATTGCATGAACTCGGCCGCTTTGAAATTTATCCCCAAAACGGACTTGGCAAAGGAGGGGTATGGTGAATATCAGCATTTATTTTATAATAAAAGAATCGAGGGCAATTAAACAGAGGCCTGATGCGTCCTGGCAAGCAGCATTCAACAAAGGGAGATAAGCTCATGATCATATTTTTTTAAAACGATCTTTTAACTGGAGCGGAGTGAATGATCGCTGCCGGAATCGGATGATGTTTGAGACCATTAGGGGTCGTCATGAATGAACAGCATAATTCGCTGAATTTATTTTAACCAAAATTTGCGGCTTGATCCCAAGATATTTGATATTTTATTGTTTTCTGTTCATTCATTACGACCCCTTATGGTCGAGTTCATGCGCTTCCGGCAGTGATTATTCACGCAGCGGGTCGGGTCTGAAAAACTCCGCGACCCCGCACTTATATTGACAACTGGTCGGCCACCCAATCCAATCCTAACCGCTCCAGGGTTTCGCGTTTCGGAATCCCGCTGGACACATCCCAGCCGCAGCGCCGGTAGTATTCTTGCAGCGCCGCTTCAAAATCCGCCCGATCCACCTTCAACCCGTCAGAAGGACCGCCCTTAAGGGGCCGATCGAAGAATTTGGCGGCCAGCTTGTCCTGGTCGCGGGCAATTCCTTCACGGGCATTGAACGCCCGCATCATGTTGACCCGTCTTTCACCGACTTCCAGCAATTCTTGCACCGTGACGTCCCAGCCGGTAACGGCTTTGACCATGGCCGCCGCTTGCTCCGGCCCGTACAGCGGCCAAGATGGGCCCCACACAAAGTGACACAGATTCAGGCTGTCGAGCATCCCGAAAAACTGCTGGGTGATGCGGACGAATTCCACCTTGGCGGGCGCGAGGCTCAGCGCCGGCAGGGGGTTGTTCAACCCCAAGGAGGCATAACGATCCGCATAGGCTTTAAAGGTGTCTTCTTCATAGGTTACATCGTGATCGGAACTCTCATGGTCTGAACCAAACGGATTCACGGCATAGATCAGCGCCAGACTGCGTTTTACCTGGGGCATATGGGCCGGTGCTTCCTGGCCTTTGGCCGTGATTAAAAACTCCGTCCCCTTGCCCAGTTTGGCGGCCGCACGGGCGGATCCTTCGGCCAGAATATCACCGAAGCCTTCGCGAGCGGCAATCATCTGAACCAGTTTGAACATGGATTGCGCGTCGCCGAATTTAAGTTCCAGGCCGCCGGTATCCGCGGTTGTCAATACGCCGGCTTCAAAGGCCTCCATGGCCCAGGCGATGGTGGCGCCGCCGGTAATGGTATCGATACCGTATTTATTGCAAAGCTCGTTGGCATTGCAAATGGCCGCTAAATCATCGATGCCGCAATAACTGCCAAGGCCGGCGATGGACTCATATTCGGGTCCGCCGTACAGCGGCTCTGCGGAATAAGATTCTTGACTGAAATCCACCACGCGTTTGCAGCGAACAATGCAGCCGTAGCAGGTATCGCGGCCTTTACGATCCTGCTGCCCGTCCTGACTGCCGGCCAGCAGCGTATTGTAGAGGGTTTCACCGTCAATCGCTTCCCAGCCGTCAAATACACCGCTGTTGAAGTTGTAGGTCGGCAACCCCCCCGAGGCCTGTTGCGCGGATATTACGCCGGCGGTTCCGAGTTTGCCCAAGCCGGCGACATCGGCATTCGGAAAAGTCTTGGCACCCCATTTGGTCAATTCCCCCAGGGCCTCTTTATCATCCACCCGGGGCTTTTGGTTGCCGCGCACGGCCACGGCTTTCAAATTTTTGCTGCCCATGACGGCGCCCATCCCGGTGCGCCCGTTGGCCCGGCTGCACATGTTGATCAGGGATGCAAATCGCACCATTTTCTCACCGCCGGGGCCGATCTGCAGCACTTCGATTTTCGCATCCCCCAATTCTTCCCTGATGGCGGCTTGGGACTCACCGGTGATTTTACCCCACAAATGCGAGGCATCGCGCAGCTCGGCCTGGCCGTCGTCAATCCAAAGGTAAACCGGCTTGGCCGCCTTGCCTTTGATGATGACGCCATCAAAGCCGGCAAATTTCAATTTTGCGGGCCAGAATCCGCCGCACTGGGAATCGCCGATAGCACCGGTGAGCGGGGATTTCGCAGTTGCGGTCATGCGGCTTTGACCGGAAATGGGTACCCCGGTGGTCACGCCGACGCTCAAAGCCAGAATGTTTTCCGGCGCAAGCGCATCGACATTGGCCGGCATCTCCTGCAGCAAGTAGTAAAGGTTTAAAGCACTGCCGCCCATGTGCTTGCGATAAAAATCAGGCGGCGGCTCCTCAACGGTAATGGTTTCAGACGTTAGATCCACCCGGAGTATTTTCCCCATATATCCATTTGGCATGCTGACCTCCTTTTCTAAATGATTTTATTGCACTATTCAAATCCTGATCCTCAGAGCAGGAAGCTAGATCCGGATTCTTTACTTATGTTGTTAAAATTTGAACCCATTGAAAATTGCCGTGCCGGCCATATTTTTCTGCAGCCTGTCAGATATCTATGTCGCACACCGCCTGACGTCCGTCAATAGGATTAAAATAGAGTTATATCAGCGATGCCCATAAATAAAAGGTGGCATAGGCCTGCCAGTTTTTCCAGCCCGTTGAATATCGGGCAATATCTTCAGCGGTTGGTTTTTGGCTTAAACCCAATTGTTGTTTGACGGCGTTTTGCAGGCCGACATCGGCGACGGGAAAAGCGGACGGATCCATCAAGCATCGCAAGCTGACATAATCGGCCGTCCACTGGCCGACGCCGTATAAATGCATCAACTCTTTTCTGGCCGTTTCAAATCCATCGTGATCGAATAATTGTTTTTTGGTCAAATCACCATTGCTAATTTTTTGGGCCAGCGCAATAATGTATTCCGACTTCTTCCCGGTAAACTGCAAGCATCTTAAATCGGCGACATTTTGATGCGCTAAAACTTGCGGTGTCGGAAACAGGTAATACTGTCTATTTTTAAAAGAAAACGTTTCCCCGAATGATTCCACCAAGCGTTTTTTCAAAGTGTAGGCAAATGTGAGATTGATCTGCTGCCCGATGATAGCCCAGCATATTGCTTCAAAAAGATCTGAAATGGTCAAAATTCTGAGGCCATATAATTCTCTGGTAACGTTTTTTAAGACGGGATCATTGCCGGCCATCCGATAAAAGGGGCGCAGGTCGGTTTCCAGGTCAAACCAGTGCCAGACATATTTGGCAACCTTGGCCCGGATGGATTTTTTGGGACGCGGGGTTAAAAAATCAATCAAAATAGTATTTATATCAGGGCATTGAATTTTTAGTAAGGCCGGTTTTCCCTCAAATTTTACCAATTTGGAAAGGCTGTTATTCTCGACCACGTGACAGGGCTCCAGCGGCGAACGGTTTAGAAACTTCAGGCATTGTGTAAAATTAAATTCCGGCGGCGGCTTCAATATAACCGCGGCACCCGCGTCAACCCATTGACCATAGGGAAAATCCGGAAAACAGCGCTTGCAGGGACGAAAACCATTGCGCTCGGCCTGGGCGGCTGTTTTAAAATGAACGACATTCCGCGGCAAGGGTTCCCGGGCCGGGCAGGAGGGCAGACAATAAATCTTGGTTGTTTTGACACCGACAATATTTTTATTTTTCATAATCATCCGACTAAATTTCCTTGAACTTACAATAATTATTATGTAATGTCAAATAGTTAACATGGACCGCCGCGATCCCGTACAGCCGCATGAGTCGATCGTTTCAAACAGAGATTAAATATATGAAATGGATAGAAGCAAAAGTCATTTTTGATCATCAAGGCGATGCACCGGTTGCCGACCTGATTTCAGACTTATTTTACGATTTTGGCCTGCAGGGTGTCGTTGTCGATGATCCCGATCTCGAACCGGAGGAAGACTGGGCCGAAGACGCCATCGGCCGGCCCACCCAATATGCCATCACCGGGTATTTTCATAAAGACAGCCAGGCTGATGCGCACTGTAGAACTTTGGAAGAAAAGCTACTCCTATTAAAGGAAAAGCAGGAATTTTTCTACAGGATCAGTTACAAAGAATTAGATGAACAGGATTGGGCCCACGCCTGGAAAGCATATTTTTGGCCCCAGAGAATAAGCTCGCATATGGTGGTCAAACCAACCTGGCGCGACTATCAGGCCAACCACGATGAGATTGTGATTGAATTGGATCCCGGCATGGCGTTTGGCACCGGGACCCATCCGACTACGGTCCTTTGCCTAAATATGATCGAAAGATTTCTGAGCCCGGGGGATTCTTTTTTGGATGTGGGAACCGGATCCGGCATCCTGATGATTGCCGCCGCCAAGTTAGGGGCCGCCAGACTCTGCGGTATCGATAAGGATGAAGTGGCGGTAGAAGTCGCTGCCCGGAATTTGACCCTAAACAACGTCAAGCCCCCAATTTTCCGGCTAACGACCGGCAATCTCGTTGCTGAAATTACCGAGTTTTTTACGTTTGTCACGGCCAATATCTTTAGCCACGTCATTTTAGAGTTGTTGCCGGATATCTCCAGGGTGCTAACCGAAGGAGGCCTTTTTGTCTGTTCGGGAATTATCGCGGAGAATAAACAAACGGTTATCTCCGCCATGGTAAATATCGGCTTTGAAATATTGGAGACCGCCACCCAAGAGGAATGGGTGGCGATAGTTGGGAGGCTAAAGGATAAAGGTGAAAGGAAAAAGGTTAAGGCATAGCGCAAAGGGCAGAGGGCACAGGGTGGAGAGCAGGGCGCAGAGAGAACAGAGCATAGTGAAAAAGAAGTAGTGAAGAGAGCAGAGTTTGCCGGGTGAAGACGGCTCAAGGCGTATGGTGTTGTATGGTTGATGGAAAAAACCTTATTTTCGAATTATTGCGCTGTGGTAAAAAACGAAATAATATATAGCCAGATTGAATATTTAAGCAATTCTATCGATTTAAATTGAAAAGATAGAGCGAAGCGAAACCATAAATCTTCAATCTTCATTTCCGGCTTCGCCGGGTTGGGTATACCATGAGACTATTGCTTGTCGAAGACGATCATAAGATTGCCTCTTTTATTATTAAGGGGTTTAAAGCCGAAGGGTTTGCAGTCGATCACGCCCCAAACGGCGTGGACGGGTTGCACCTGGCATTGACCGAGCCCTACTCTGCGGCCATCATCGATATCATGCTGCCGCAAAAGGACGGTCTGGCGTTGATCGAGGAACTGCGGCAGAAGAAAATTAAATTTCCGGTGATCATCTTAAGCGCCCGGGCTGCGGTCGATGACCGCGTCAAAGGCCTTCAGATCGGCGGAGACGACTATTTAACCAAACCCTTTGCCTTTTCCGAATTGTTGGCCCGGGTACAGGCCCTGATCCGGCGCAGCAGTGATCAGGAGGAACCCACCAAGCTTGTGGCGGCGGACATTGAGATGAACCTGATCAGCCGGGAGGTTTTCCGGGCGAACAAACCGATCGATTTGCAGCCCCTGGAATTTTCATTGCTGGAATATTTAATGCGCAATGCCGGCCGGGTGGTTTCCAAGACCATGATCATGGAACACGTCTGGGATTACTATTTTGATCCCCAAACCAATGTGGTGGAATCCAGAATATACAAGCTGCGCGAAAAAATAGACAAGGGATTTCCAACCAAACTGATTCACACCGTGCGCGGAGTGGGCTATGTCCTTAGAAAAGAGACTGCTTAATATTTATCACACCCTGGCCTTTCGACTAACCCTCTGGTATGCGGGAATATTTATGCTTTCCGCCTGCGTGGCCTTTTTTTTCTTTTACCTGCTGATCACATCGGTCATCCGGCAGCAGACCGACCAGGCGCTTTCGGGTGCGGTCAGAACCTTTTCTTCGATTCTGTCCGACCAGGGGCCGGAAGCGGTCAAGCGGCACGCATTTATCCAGGCCCAGGCCGCCGGGGAGAAGAAAATATTTTTTCGGCTGCTGTACATTACCGGCCAGCTGTTTTCTTCATCCAACATGTCTTACTGGCAGGATATCAGGATTAACCGGGGGGCGATCAATCGTCTGCTGAAAAGTCGGGTGCCGATTTTTGATACCATCAAGCTACCGGATCGGAAGCACAAAATACGCGTTCTCTATGCCGTCATCGGACCCGGCATGATTCTGCAGTTGGGTCAATCCATGGAAAACCACACCCGCATTATTGAAGTGTTTCGTAAAGTATTCATCGCCACCATGGTGATCCTTTTTGCAGTGGCGGTCGTGGTCGGCTGGTTTATGGCGCGCAGGGCGCTTGTGGGGGTGGAAACCGTGACCCGCACCGCACGCCGGATCTCGGATGGCAGTCTTGAAAAACGGGTTCCGGTGAAAAAAAGAGCCGATGAGATTGATCAGCTCGCCCTGACCTTTAACCAGATGCTGGATCGGATTGAAAATCTGGTCACCGGGATCAAGGAAATGAGCGATAACATCGCCCACGACCTTAAAAGTCCCATTACCCGTATTCGCGGGACCGCTGAGGTTTGCCTGACGTCCGGATCTTCGCTGAAAGAATATGAAGCCATGGCAGCCGGCACCATTGAAGAATGTGACCGGCTGCTGGATATGATCAACACCATGTTGTTTATTTCCAGGACCGAAGCCGGTGTGAACCAGCTTGACTGCCGGCAGCTGGATATCGCTAATCTTGCGCGTGAAGCCTGTGATATTTTTCAATCACCGGCCGAGGACAAACGCCTCACCCTGGTTTGCAGCGAAGTTGAAAATATCAGCATTTATGGTGACATCCGGCTGATTCAACGCATGGTGGCCAACCTGCTTGATAATGCCATTAAATACACTCCGGCCAACGGCAGGATCGAGGTCACCGTATCTGCCGATGAAGATCAATCGGTTCAGATGACGATTAAAGACAACGGTATGGGAATTTCCAACCAAGACCTTCAACATATATTTGAACGCTTTTACCGTTGCGACCCCAGCCGATCGCAGCCCGGCACGGGACTGGGCCTCAGTTTCGCCCGGGCCGCCGCCCGGGCCCATGGGGGGGACATCACCGTCACCAGTGAGCTTAATAAAGGCAGCACATTTGTTGTCGTCCTGCCGAAAAATGAATCCGACCTGGACGATTAGTTGAAGGGTTACCAACATTGCGCTGGCTTTAATTCTGAATTGTTCAATGCTTTTAGTCCTAAATGTTTTTTCAAAAAATGTTGCATCTCTTCAATCTGAAAGGATAGGTGCTTGACAGAGTTTTCTTTTATTGTATGATATATCATCTGACAGGTCACATAATATGAATTTTGATTTATTCAGGCACGTATCGAACCTGAAAGGAGACCAACGTTGACTGCGCAAACCGACATACCTCGATTAGTCCGCAAACTTCGTGAACGAACGGGACTCACCCAGGAAAAATTCGCGGCCAAACTCGGTGTAACCTTTCCGACTATCAACCGTTGGGAGAACGGCCGCGCCAGGCCATCACCGCTGGCAATGCAAAAAATCGAGGAACTGTTGCGCAATTTGGGTGATCGTGGCAGAGATCTTCGTCGCGAATTCTTTGGTAAGGACACGCAGTAGACACATGAAATCCGATAGGATCAAGAATTGGCCGAAAGGGGAACGGCCCCGGGAGAGACTGCTGGCTGAAGGAGCAGACAAGCTCACAGAGGCGGAATTGCTTGCTATTATCCTTCGCGTGGGGCAAGGCACGTTCAAGAAAGGCATCCGGGGACAGAGTGCGTCTGACTTTGCCCGTACAATATTGAAGGAATTTCATGGTCTCCGTGGACTTGATCGGGCCCATATTCAGGATCTTTTAAAAATGTCTGGCCTAGGACCTGCGAAAGTCGCCCAGATCAAAGCTGCTCTTGAACTCGGTAAAAGGGCATGCGCCAGCAAGCTGACTGCTCCTGCATTTGAGTCCTCGCAGGCAATAGCAAACCACTTTCGACCCCGATTTACCGCCAAGCGCCAAGAGATTGTTATTGCCGTGTTCCTAAACGGCCAGAACCAGTTCCTGGGGGCAAAGGACATTGCGGAGGGAACACCGACCCAAACAACCGTCTATGTTCGCCGAATTATTGAAGAGGCTCTCCGCCTTTCCGCTGCGGCCGTTGTTCTGGTCCACAATCACCCCTCGGGAATTCCTGAACCATCGGCGGGTGACGACGAGACTACGCGTGATTTGTTGAAAGCATGCCGGCTGGTCCAACTGATCCTGCTCGATCACGTGATTGTCGGCGAGTCGGAGCATTATAGCTACAACGACTTCGGTCGGCTTCGGGAATTTGAAGACCAATAGGAGGAGGCCTTATGGCCAGAAAGAAACCGGAACCGCAGCTCTATGCCAAACCCGATCAGCTCCAGATCCGAGGCAACCAGATCTTTAGCCCGGTGCGAAGGAAATGGCTTCCATTGACCCCTGAGGAACGGGTACGCCAGGAATACCTTTTTGTTTTAGCCCGTGAATATGGCTACAGCATTGATCAGATAGCAGAAGAAGAATCCGTTACAGGCCGAGGCTCGGCCCAGGCGCGAGCCGACTTCCTTATCTGGCGGACTGTCCAGGATAGATTGGACAATCGCCCTGCCTTGATTGTGGTTGAATGTAAGTCTGACAACGTCACCATCAGCTCCAAAGACTATTTCCAGGGTGACAATTATGCACGACACGAAGGAGCCAACCAAAGATTCCTATCAAGCCGATGCAATTTTTGCCGAGACGGATAAAATTAATTTGAAACCGGCTACAGGAGAAGAAATTGTTAAACTGCTGGAACGCTATAATCTCTCTGATACCAGCGAAGATGTAAAAGGCATCGCCTTCGAACGGTTCCTGTGACGGACGTGCAGCACACATTACCGATAGCAGTGAACACGGTTAAGGTATCTATTAATCAGGATATGCGTGCTTTGACACCAAAACCAGATGTACCAGTTGTAGGTGATTATATCGCAGCGTTCTTAAAGTGCTCACAGCACAAACTCCTGTCACAAGTGAAATGGAGTACTACAGTACAAAGCATAAATAAAGAGTGTATCGATAAGATATCGGTCCCTTTGCCTCCATTAGAAACTCAGAAGAATCTTGTAGATAAAGTGATGGAGCAGCGCAACGTGATTGCCGAATTAAAAGCCGAAGCCGACGAAAAATTACAACAGGTCAAGGCCGACGTGGAATCCATGATACTGGGAACTAAAAATATTCCCGATGCAAACCAAGAGCAAGGCACAGCAGGGAGAAATCCGAATGACCTCGATAAATCCACATGATAATTTTTTCCCCCATGGAAGCCGGTGGTTGCGGGCGGATTTTCACTTGCATACCCGGGCGGACAAGGAATTTTCGTATTCGGATGACGATAGCTACTATTTGTCGAACTATGTTGATGGGCTCTTGTCTGCGGGGATTGAAATGGGGGTCATCACGAACCATAACAAATTCAATTTGGATGAATTCAAGGCGCTGCGCAAAACCGCACGTAAAAAAGAAATTTTTCTGATGCCCGGTGTGGAACTTTCGGTAAACGACGGCGCCAACGGCATCCATACGCTGATCGTTTTTCATGAAGACTGGATTGCCCATGGGCAGGATTATATCAACCAGTTTCTGAACGTCGCTTTCTCAGATAAAACGCCGGACCTGTACGAAAACGAAAATGGCCGCAGTTCGTTGGCGCTGATCGATACGATCAGGAAACTTGAAAGCTATCATAAACCGTTGTTTATGGTTTTCGCCCATGTGGAAGATCGCAGCGGTTTATGGCATGAACTCGACGGTGGTCGACTTCAGGAGCTGGGGGATGATAAATTTTTTCGTAGAAGTGCACTGGCATTCCAAAAAGTCAGAACACATAACGTGCCGGGCCGCAAATGCCGAAAAAAATTGCAGGAATGGCTCAAAGATGCATATCCGGCGGAAGTCGAAGGCTCAGATCCCAAGACAATCGACCAAATCGGGCAAGGCAACGCTTGTTACTTAAAAATCGGCGATTTCACCTTTGAGGCGGTCAAATACGCGCTTCTGGACCATGAAAACCGCATCGTCGCCCAGCCCAAAGCCTATAAACACTCCCATATTAGAAGCATTTCGTTTGACGGTGGTGTACTCAACGGCAAAGTGATTCACCTTTCCGCCGAACTTAACACCCTGATCGGAATTCGCGGCAGCGGCAAGTCGTCCATTCTGGAGGCTATTCGCTATGCCCTTAATGTTCAGTTTGGTGAAAAGGCTTTGGATGTTGAATACAAAACCCGCCTGGTAGATCATGTGTTGGGCAGCGGCGGCATGGTCACTGTTCGCGCCGTCGATCGGCGGGGTCAACCCTATGAAATCCGGCGCATCAACGGTGAAATGCCGGATGTGTATATTGACGGTGTCCTTCAGCCCGGCATTTCCATTCGCGAGACCATCTTGCACAAACCGATTTATTTCGGCCAGAAGGATCTTTCAGCCACAGGTGAAGGATTTGAAAAGGACCTGGTGGAAAAACTGGTAGGTGAAAAGTTGAGCGGGATTCGGTCATGCATCGAGTCTCAGCGCCAAAAGGTTGTTGAACGTGTTGATCAATTAAAAAAGCTGGCAACCGTGGAGGAACAGAAGCAAGAATACGAGAATAAAAGAAAGGATGCGGAATTCAGGCTAAAGTTTTACAAAGATCATGGTGTGGAAGAAAAATTGCAGAAACAGGTGGATTTTGACACCGATAGCAGAAAAATCACCCAGGTACTCACTTCTGCCAAATCCTATTTGGCCGAACTGGAAGGATTCATCGGTCAACATGAAGATGAATTAAAAAACCAGCGGGTTTACACCTCGAAACAAAACAAGATTTTTTTTGATGATTTTTTCACCCTCTATGACAAGCTGATCAGGGCCTTTGAAAAGATTAAATCTTTATTAAAAGAAGGCAAACAAAGCCTGTCGGAGCTCATGAAAAAAGCCGAAACCTTCGAAAATACAAAGGCCGGACTAAAGGAAGAATTTGCCGAGATTGAGAGAAAGATGGCTGAACACTTGCGGGCATCAGGCGCTCAGGCCATACGGCCGGATGAGTTCCGCAAGCTTCGACAGACCGTTGATCAGGCAACGCAAATGCTCAAGGCGTTGGAACAGCAGGAAGCCGCCCGTAAAGGTCTTAGTCAGGATCTACTCAGAGAACTGGCTGCGTTGAACGATCTCTGGCGCGAGGAATTCAAGGCGATCCAGGACGAGTTAAACAAGGTCAACCAAAGTCATTCCGCTCTTGAAATAAAATCTGAATTCAAAGGCGACAAGGCGGCGTTTAAAAATTTTATGAAGGATAACTTCAAGGGTAGCCATATTCGGGAAACCACTTTTGCAGCGCTTGCCGAAGAATTTTCCGATTTCAGCTCTATGTTTAAGGATTTCGATCGAGCAAAGCATAGGGTTGGGACCTCGACCGCCGCTTTTGAACAGTATTTTGCCGATAACCTTGCTGCTCTATTGACCTTGCAGGTGCCCAATCGATTCATCATTGAATATCGCGGCAAGGAACTAAAACATCATTCACTGGGGCAGCGTGCATCCGCCTTAATCCTGTTTGTTCTGAGCCAACAGGAAAACGATGTGTTTATCATCGATCAACCAGAAGACGACTTGGACAACCAGACTATCTACGAGGATGTCATCAAGCTCATCCGCAACCTGAAGTCCCAAACCCAGTTTATTTTCGCCACCCACAACGCCAATTTCCCGGTACTTGGCGATGCTGAGCAGATCTTTTCCTGTAATTATTCCGATGATACTATTCATTTGATGAGCGGCAGCATCGATTGCCCGGCATTGCAGCAGGAAATCGTCGACATTATGGAAGGTGGCGAAGAGGCCTTCATGCAACGCAGAAGGAGATACGAGATATGGAAACCGCAGAACTCTTAGCGATCATCGGCCGGAACGAAAACGGTAAATTCCAGTTCAAGGCCAATGTCACCAACGAAACATCCCTGGCTCAAGAGATGGTGGCCTTCAGCAATTCAGGGGGGGGAACCATATTCATTGGCGTAAGTAACGATGGCACCTTTTCCGGTTTGACGAGGGATGACATGGGACGATTGAACCAACTTGCCTCAAATGCAGCATCTCAGCAGGTCCGCCCACCGATCAATCCCCAGAGCGAAAATATCGCCACGTCGGAGGGACTTGTGATGCGAATTGCCGTGCCGGACGGTATCAGCAAGCCATACATGGATAAAAACGGGGTCATATGGGTTAAAAACCTTTCAGATAAACGCAAGGCCACGTCGCGAGAAGAAATCCAACGGCTGTACCAAAAAGCGGGCTTGATCCATGGTGATGAAATCCCTATCCTGGGACTGACAATTGCGGATTTGGACACCGAATACTTCAAGACGTTTTTTGAGCGGAATTTTGGTGAAACGCTGGACGATCAAGATGTGCCACTTTCAGTTCTCCTGGAAAACATGAATTTGATGAAAGACAATGCATTCACTGTGAGTGGAGCATTATTGTTCGCCAAAAATCCAAGCTTCAAACTGCCGGTCTTTATCGTCAAGGCAATTGCCTTTCCCGGCAATGAAATTCATGAAACCCAATATCGTGACAGTCAGGATTTGACGGGCAAAGTTGCTGATGTTTTTCAAAAAAGCATGAGTTTTGTCCTTGGCAATATACGTCATATTCAAGGGGATCAAGGTGTCAACGCACCCGGTGAATCGGAAATTCCACGGGTAACCCTGGAAGAGCTGATCGCCAATGCCCTCATTCATCGTGATTATTTTATTTCGGCTTCTGTAAGGCTCTTTGTCTTTGATAACCGAGTGGAGATTATCAGTCCCGGTCATCTTCCGAATAATTTGACCATCGAGAACATCAAGCGAGGCAACTCAAACATCAGAAACCCCATCCTAGCGTCTTACGCAACCAAGATCCTTCCCTATCGGGGACTTGGCAGTGGTATCATTCGCGCATTAAGAGCATACCCGGATATTGAATTTGAGAATGATCATGATGGAAACCTGTTCAAAGTCATTATCAAACGAAGAAACATTAATGGATAATCGCTACAGTTGACGCCGGTGGGAATGTGCATATGCTTGAATATGAACATATTCGTTTAGGCACTCAGAGTCGGGAAGCAAGTGTGAGGAATTGGAGCGATGGTTCCAGAAACGCGTAACTTTTCGGTTAGAGTAAGGAATACATTCATGGCGGGATTTGAAAAAAGGCCGTTGGGCGGCACCGGTTTAAAGGTCGGGCCGCTGGGCATGGCGGCCAGTTACGGAGCGCCGGCTGAAGCATTTGAGGAGGCTTTCGACAGGGGCTGCAATTATTTTTATTTGGGCGGAGGCCGGCGCAAAGCGGGCATGAAGCAAGCCATCCGCAACATCTGCCGTCAGGGACTGCGTGACAGGCTGGTGATTGCCATTCAAAGCTACGCCCGGTTCGGCTATTTGATGGAATGGGTTTTTAAAAGCCGGCTGCGCTCCATGGGACTTGAACAGGCCGATATTCTCGTCCTGGGCTGGCACAACCGCCGGCCTTCTAAAAGGCTTGTGAAGCGGGCCCGGGCGATGAAATCCCAAGGACTTTGCAGATATATCGCCATGTCCGGACACCAGCGCAGTCTTTTTCCACAGCTGGCCGCCGAGGGGCAGTTCGACCTGTTTCATGTCCGCTACAATGCTGCCCATCGCGGTGCCCAGAGCAGAAATATTTCCCCACCTTCAGAGCAATGACCGGCCGGGAATTGTTACCTATACCGCCACCCGCTGGGGCCAGCTTTTAAATCCGCATAAGATGCCGCCCGGCGAATCCGTGCCGGCGCCCGGTGACTGCTACCGCTTTGCCCTGTCCAATCCGGCAGTGGATGTCTGTTTGTGCGGACCGAAAAACGTGGACCAGATGCGGCAGGCCCTGCCGGCCCTGGAACTGGGGCCTCTCGAGCCAGCCGATATGGAACGGATGAAACGAATCGGGGATTATGTTCGGAGTACGAATAAGCGGTTTTAAATTCGAATTGCCCAAACCCATCTAACGATCGATGGACATGCGGCAAGTTGTTTCAAAATGCTCACATGATGATAGGTCGGCCCGTTTGCCCGTTAACCCGTCGGCCGGTTAAACATAAAACCCAACAGTATTTCGTTTTAACGCTAACCGGATCAACCGGCCCAACCAAGGAAAGAAACAGGATGCTGTACCGCAAGATGAAAAATAAGCGGAGATGCGCTGTCGATACTGGGATTTGGCTGCATGCGCCTGCCCCAGAAGAAGGGATCGCCCGGTACCGGCAAAATTGACGAAGCGCGTGCAACCCGCCAGATTCATTATGCAATTGAGCAGGGAGTGAATTACTTTGACACTGCCATGCCCTATCATATGGGGGCCAGCGAGCCGTTTCTCGGACGGGCGCTTGCCGATGGTTATCGGGCAAAAATCAAACTTGCCACCAAGCTGCCGCCCTGGTCGGTTAAGGTCCGGCAGGATATGGATCAACTGCTGAAAATTCAGCTCGAAAACCTAAAAACCGATCACATTGATTACTATCTGGTCCATGCTTTGGAGCAAAACAGCTGGCAAAAGATGAAGAATCTGGGAGTTCTTGAATTCCTGGATGCAGCCCGGGCCGCCGGCCGAATCACCAATGCCGGCTTTTCATTTCACGGCGATAAAGACACCTTCAAGAATATCGTTGATGCCTACGATTGGGAGTTCTGTCAGATCCAGTACAATTTTTTGGATCAGCAGAATCAGGCCGGCACCGAAGGCTTGAAGTATGCCGCAGCCAAAGACATGGGGGTGATCATTATGGAACCCTTGCGCGGCGGCAACCTGGCCGGAAAAGTACCACCGGCGGTCCAACGCGTTTGGGATGCAGCCGACACCAGACGTTCGGCGGCCGAATGGTCCCTGCGCTGGATATGGAACCATCCTGAAGTTACCCTGGTGCTGTCCGGCATGAACCAGGCGGCCCACATCGATGAGAATCTGCGCATCGCCCATGCGGCCTATCCTGGATCGCTTACCGACCAGGAACTGGCATTGGTCGACCGCGTTGAGGAGATTTATCGCGGCCTGATGAAGGCCGGCTGCACCGGCTGCCGGTATTGCATGCCCTGTCCGGCCGGGGTGGACATTCCTTCCTGTTTTGAAATCCTAAACGATTCGCGTATGTTCGAACGGCCTCAATCCGCTAAGCTGTCATATTTGACCCGGGTCGGCGGAGCGATGGGCGGAGAACCGGCCTATGCGTCTTTATGTGAAAATTGCGGTCAATGTCAAGACGCCTGTCCCCAGCATCTGCCCGTTCAAGATCTTTTAAAGGATGTTGTCGAAGAATTTGAGAAATGGTGGTTGAAACCGGCCGTTTGGCTGATTAAGCAAATGCTTGCTGTTCATCGCTGGTTTACCCTGCGCAGAGCCAGGCGGGCTGTACCGAGGCTATGATTAAACGTAATGGAATATTGGAATAGTGGCATGATGGAATAGTGGGTTTTTAAAGGAGGTTCCTTTATGCGGGTGCAAATTAATGCCGTCAGGTTGTCTGATGAGCTGGCGCAAAGGGGTTATCAGTCTAAAATTTTATCCAGCGGACATATCCATGATCTGCAAGACGAAATTGTAAGTCAATATCGTCAGGGCTTGTTTGATAATGAATTTTATACGGAAGAGCTGGCCGGATTTGATTTTGGGATTGCTGACAGCTTTGCGGGATCAAAATCGATCATTATTGTTGCTGCCCCCCAACCGCACGTCCGTATCACCTTCGAGCTGCAGGGCGAATCGCACCCATGCATCATCCCGGCCACATACAGCTACGAGACCGACCGACAAATACAGGATCTGCTGGAGCACCACTTGAAGCCGGCCGGTTTGCGGGTGAAAAAAGCCAGGCTGCCCTGGAAATTATTGGCCGTGTCCAGCGGATTGGCGAAATACGGGAAAAATAATATAACCTATGTCAATGGGCTGGGAAGCTATCATCGGCTGGTGGCCTTTATTTCGGATCTTCCGGGAGCCGAAGACACGTGGCAGGCACCGCAGGTGCTCGAGCGCTGTGAAAATTGTAAAGCCTGCCTGAAAGCCTGCCCCACCGGCGCGATATCCGCAGATCGCTTTTTACTCATGGCGGAGCGCTGCCTTACCTTTCACAATGAACGCCGGGGGAAATTTCCCCGTTGGATAAAGCCCGCATGGCACAACTGCCTGGTCGGGTGTCTGTACTGCCAGAAAGCCTGTCCGGTTAACAAAGAGGTACCGATGTCGATTGAGGAAGGACCGGTATTTTCTGAGAAAGAAACGGCATTCATTTTGCGTGACCCATCGCAGGATGAAATTTCACAAAATACCATCGAAAAATTGGCGAGTTTGGATATGGTCGAATATTTACCGGTGCTGGGCAGAAATCTAAGAGAATTGCACGCGCAGTTTAAAGAATACAAGATTTAAACCAAAGGAGTACTCCATCACTCCGGCCTGTTGGCGAGATCGGGACAGAACCTCTGCGGCACAGCACTATCGCGCTGATTCCGCTTCCCGGCGCAGGTCCCCGATCACCTGAGTAACCGGTTGCCACCGCCTGCCGCTGCCTGATCTTCTCGTAAACAAAAGGCTGTCAGGGTAGTTTTTTTCAAGTGACACTATATGAGCCAGTGCGCTGTCATTGTCACCCTGACGGAGATATTGGCGGGCCAGATAATATTCAACATTTGGCATGGCCTCAACGCCCCGATCGGTAACGATATCTGAAAAATTTTCATTATTACGCAGCATGTTGTAGTATTTTTCAACCTCGGAAGTATTTCCTCTAAAGCCCGAAACAAAAGCCCGTTCGGCGATTGCCATGCCGGTGGCATAAGCCTCAGGATATTTTGCGAGCAGTTCAGCGAAAGCGCTGTCGCTCGCCTGTCTATCGGTTCCAGCCCCTCTTCGCAGACGCGCCCGCTCATACAAAGCCATCAACTCCTCTCCGTACTGATCGGCATCGTCTTTATGGAGGTCCCGGTTATTTTCCAGCTGCTGTTCACGTCTTTGAGCGACCTGTTTGCGGTCGGCAAATTCGTCGTACAGCTCTGAGAGAATTGTCGGATCCATATTTTGGTTTTCCGCCAACTGCTCCAGCCCGGTCGATGCGATAATTTTTTCCAGGCGCCTGACAGCCCCATGCTCGTTGGCTGCCGAGTTTCTTGGGCCTCTTTCAGGGGCAGCCTTGCCTGTCTTGGAATACCTGTTAACGGATTTGTCTTCTTGTCGATTCTTTAAGGCGGCAAGCTGGGCCTTGAGGCTGTTTACGTCCTTTTCCAATTCGCCAAGCGATTGCCTGAAATTTTTTTCTGCTCTATTTGACGCGACATAAGCGCCGTAGCTGAAAAATAAAGCGGCGCAACTTGCCACGCAAAAAAAGATGCCAACAAGAATCAAGGAATAATGCTTGAGCGTTTTCATATAAACGGCCTTTATAATTAAATGCGTTCAACCCATGAATGACCTCAATTCTTTTATCATAGCAACTGAGTTTTGCAAGATTCAAGTAGCACTTTGACGATCACAATACTCAAATCGTCGCCCGAACTCTTACCACCCAGAAAAATCGTTGGCCGCAGATTTGCCTTCTGAGAAGTTGATGATCGACAAAAATATCACCACCGCACAGACCGGCACTGTAAACAGCAACGGCAGCGAAATCTTAATTGGGATTTTGGAGAAAAAGGCAGGCAATAACATGGGCGCCCTCGCATGAGTCTGATAAAAATTTAGGTATTAAAAATAGATAAGGTCAAAGGTTCGAATTGCAGGGACTCAATATATGGCTCATAGTTTCAGTGACTTAATTTCTTCCTATCAAGAATTTTACAACTCAGGCGGTACTATTTTTCAAAGCGGAATAATTAAGTTAGTTCGCTATGGACTGCTTCAGCCTCTGGCAGCCAGAATCGCATACCTAAAGAACGGTATAAGTCGATGGCTTTCACAAGTTCGAAACGTGCTTCTTTACTTTGTCCTCTTTTGATATAGAATTTTCCAAGCTCCAGGCAGCAATGCGCCAGTAGCGGACGCATTTTCAGATTCTCCGCTAAGTCGATCGCCTGGCGAAATTTATGCATTGCTTGCTCAATCTGCTCTGAGCCCATTTTAGAATGAATTTTCGCCATAACCAGGAGCGTCCAGGCGCCAAAGCAGCGCTCTTCGGTTTGACGGAAAATGCGCAGGGCATCCTCAGCTGTTTCGAAAGCTTTTGTAAGTTTTCCGTTTAATCGCAAAGCTTCTGATAGAGCTGTTAATGGATAGACTGATGAAATTATGGAAGCGTCCAAATTCTTTGACTTAAGAGCCTCCTCAATTATCAATAACGCATCATCGGGGCATCCTGATAGCAGCAATGCATGGCCTAAACTGCTGGCAATAAAGGAGAAAAGGCTCTGGATATCGAGGTCATGGACCAATGTATTTGCTTCATGTAATCGTTTCAAGGCGGTGTCAAGCTCTCCTTTACGCAGGTATCTCAAACCTGAGGTTGCCTGCATAAATACCGTACTGAAATTGTTACTGACCTTTCCTGCAAGCTTGCTCCCTTGCAAAGCCCAAATTTCCGCCTCTTCAAACTCACCGAGTTCTGATAGGCCCCAGGTCAACAACGCGCGAGTCCCAACCGCGGGCTCGCTTGTCAGCCCATGCTGCTCTAAAACCGACTGTCCCGACAGCAATTCGACCACTTCGCGATGCACTACAATCTGTCGTTCAAATTCGCCTGTATATAAAAGCGGTATGCCCAAATGGAATTTTGCGGCGACCTCCGTTGATAAATCTCCGGCTGATTCAGCCAGATTCAGTCCCTTTTCGCAAAGCTCAATGGCCTCTTTATTGCGGCCATTAATCCAATGGTGTGATGCCAGATAAATACAGCATTTAGCCAGACGAACCTTGTCATTGATCCTGCTTGCCAGCAGTTCGGCCTTTCGCACCTGGTCAGACCAATCCTCATGCCTGCCCAGGGGAAACAGGGATGAGCGCATGTTGAAACGCAGGTCGATTTCCTGTTTAAGACGTGCCCGCGTACTGGGGAAGCTGTTTGAGCGCTTCAAGCGCAGTATCCAGATAACCCAGGGTTTCGATATAGGCGGACAGGGACTGCGCCTTTATTGCGGCTTCCCGATTATACCTGTAGGCAAGGGACCATTCTTCTGCTCGTCGATAATGGAAGGCCAGCATTTCATAAAACTCCTCCAGCCTGTCTGCGTAGAGTTCTTCAATCGCACGGCCGACAAGACTGTGCAGCTCTTTGCGTTTCTGTTTGAGCAATGTATCATAGGTCACTTCCTGGGTAATAACATGTTTGAACAGGTATTCCGCTTCAGGAATAACCCGGATTTGTTGGATTAGTTCCAAATTTTTTAGGGTTTCCAGAGCCTCCGAGAGTCTTTCAATGGAATCTGAAATTTGCTCAAGGATTCTTCGGGAAAACTCGCGCCCGATGACGGATGCCAGACGCAGTGATTCACGGGCATAACGATCCAAGCGGTCCAGGCGGGCTCGGATCACGGCCTGGACCGTATTTGGAAGCGATAAGATTATCCAGAGACTGCTCAACATCGCCTGCCTGTCACTGACCTGAACAGTGCCACTCTCTATCAGTTCACTGCTGATTTCTTCCACAAAAAAAGGATTTCCACCGGTTTGTTCATGGATCAGAGAAATAATACCCTGCGGCAAATGGTCTGCCTTCCAGATGGATTTGATGATGTTTTCACAGTCCTAGATGATCCAGCGCGTTTAAAATAATGGGGGTGTGATGGCTCCAGTTGCCCCAGTTCGCTGAAAATTCGGGCCGATATATTACCAATACCATAAGCGGATGGGGGGCTATCAGACTGATTATATGCTTTAATGCTGAGTCTGAGGCCTCGTCAACCCAATGCCAGTCTTCAAAAACCAAAACCATTGGCTGCTTTTGGGAGTTAAGAATAAAGATTGCAGCCAGGGCTTCCAGAATCGCATTGGTAAGCTCCTGGCCGTGCAGGTGTTGCGGCAGAGGATAAACCTCGCTCGGAATCGACAGCAGGTGCAAGTAGACCGGCAGGTATTTTTCAAGTGACGGGTCGATGGCCAGGACATTGAAAACGGCCTTTTCATGTAATTCGACGGGTGTGTCTTCGTCACGCAAATTAAGTCCGCGCCGCAAGGCATTAATATGGGGAAAGTAGGGTATGCTTTTGCCGTAGGATTGGCAGCGGCCCTGGACCACTGTTAATTGCCGATCTGTTCAAAGCGTGACGAAATTCATAGGTCAAGCCGACTTTTGCCCAGTCCGGCTTCACCCACGACGGTGACGAATTGTCCCTTTCCGGCCAGCGTCTTTTCAAGACAGGAATACAGCGTGGTTAATTCATGCTCTCTTCCGGTAAAGGCGGTGAACCCCTGAATTCTTGGCGGCCTCAAAGCGAGTTTGCACCGCTGATTCTCCGATTACACGATACGGGGTTAACGGTTTGGTTTTGCCCCTGACAGTTACAGACTCCAGAGCTTTGGTTTTGAAATATGGCGCAATCAGGCTGTGAGTTTCCGGACCGACCAGAATTTCGTCCGTCTCAGCCCGAGTGGCCAGGCGGGCGCCGATATTGACGGTGTCACCGGTGATGCCGTAGCTGCCTTCACGTATGTCACGTATGTGGGTCACCACCAGACCGGTGCTGATTCCGGTATGCATGCGAAGCCGGGTGTCGATCCGGGCTTCTACTTCCGGACTTATCCTGCGGACTAACTCGTGAATTTCAAAAGCTGCCTTAACCGCCCGCACCGGATCATCCTCATGGGCGGCGGGGATGCCGAAAAGCGCCAGCACCTCGTCTCCCACGAACTGGTTGACGATGCCCTCGTGGTGTTCCACGATTGTTACGGCTTCCGTTTTGATCCGGCTCATGACGTCTTCGACTTCTTCAGGATCGAGCCTTTCGTTCATGGAGGTGTAGCCGGAAAGATCCGAAAAAACGATGGTGGCCTGATGGCGTTCGCCTTCGGAAAACGGTGTGGTGTCAGATAGCGCAGAAGGTGATTCAGGCTGTTGTTTTGGTTCCGATGATTCTGGGATCGGACAGTTTTGTCAGCTTGTACCGCATTGATTGCAAAACTTGCTGCCGGCAGGATTTACATTGCCGCACTGCGGGCAGGCAAATTGTAATTTGCTGCCGCACTCGTTGCAAAATTTTGCGCCATTAGTATTTCCAAACCGGCATTTTAGGCATTTCATTGGCTGCCCTCCGAAGAAATGAGCTCAAAATCGCAGATCCGCCGTCTTTTTGGCGGACTGATGGCTGTAGGCTAAATGGGTATGAGGATATCCTTTGTCGGCTGAATGGTGAACCGGTTAAGTATCCGAAAATACAGATCCTCCGATACCATCAGTGCATACCCTAAGGGAATTTTAGCAAAAGAGAATTTCCCCTCAGATCGTGGTATCGCATTACTTAACAAGGGCGGGATGCCTTTTGGGTTCCGACCTAATTCCCGACTCACTCATTCAGCGATGTCAGCGCTTGCTTCGCCTGCTGCAAATACTGTTCTGCCTGACATTCCTCAAGTATCTCAATAGCCCTGCCGATATATTGTCGCGCTTGATCGGTTTTTTTCTTGGCCTGGTAAAATTGCCCGAGCCCAAGGTACGAAATGCCTCGATAGCCATTAGCACCGATTTCTTCTGCCAATTCGATGGCTTTTTGATAATGCGCTTCCGCTTTTTTACTGGCGACAGGCACGTTCTTCATTAAGAAGCCGACATTTTTTGCCATCGTGGATAGGCTGGGCTTGGGGCCCGCTGCGATCTGAGAATATATCATGCCAAGTACATACTCGGATATGGCCAGCGGCGTTCTTCTCCGGTTTTTGGCAGCGGTTTGAAGGATATTATTCGATTTATTTTCCTGACTTAGAAATTATTTCAACTGATCCCTGATCAAAGCCTTATCTTTCTTTATGCAATGGAAAGGGATGCATAACAGGCTCTTTGAGCATGATCCTCATGGGCCAGCGGCGCTCCGAACAGTGCCATAACCCCATCGCCGGTGAACTGGTTGATGGTGCCCTCATACTGGTGGATTGCATCCATCAAAATTTTGAAACACCCATCCATGATTTGATGCATTTCTTCGGGATCTAACTTTTCGGCAATTGCGGTGAAATTGGCCACATCCGCGAAAAGTACAGTCACCAGCTTGCAGTTTGAAAATGCTCCAATCCAAATACGGATTTGCAGGAACTAATATATAGCAAAACATAGGATTGGGCGGTTAGCCGGAAGTTTCGGTTCTGTTCTGACCTGAAGAGAAAGTGATGAAGTCAATTTCACTCAAAGACAAACCTTAAGAGTAGAGGCAGCGGCACTGGAGATTCATTCGATCCGACCGCTTGGTGCATACCACATAGTGTTAGTTACTGTCAAGATAATTAAAACGCGCGGTGTATTAAGATTTTAGACTTAATTCGCTTGAAAACTGCTGGAAATAAGTGACTCGAAAAGGCGGGACGGAAGAATCTTTTTCAGCGGCACTGCAATTCTTTGAGAGATAGTGCCGGCGGTGTAACGAAGTCGTGGTGAGTTCATGTTTATTATTTTATTAACTAGTCGGGCAACCGGTTCAGGCGTTGGAGCCTGGCGCTCACCGGACTCCACTATTCGCAGGACTTTTTGAAATGTGTCCTGATAAGCTGAGTTTACGGTTGATTTTTCAGCTTTTTGACGGTGGGTCGTAATTTCAGTTTTAAAATCGCCGGGTTCAATCAGTACCACGTGGATGCCAATAGGCCGCACCTCCATCCGAAGGGCTTCCATCGCGCCCTCGAGCGCAAATTTACTTGCACTATAGGCACTCTGGAACGGAAGGCCGATCAATCCGCCGATCGAGCTGACACTTACTATATACCCGGCGCGTTGCCGACGCATGACAGGCAGAACGGCACGGCAGACCCGCAGGGCACCGAAAAAATTCGTTTCGAGCTGGGATTTTGCTTCTTCAATTGTTGTATCTTCCAGAGATCCGATTATTGCAAAACCGGCGTTATTCACGACGACATCGATGCGAGACTCCCGCGCGATGACGGCGTCAATCCCTTTGTTAACAGATGACTCATTGGTCACATCCATTTTGATCATTTGAAAAATATCAGTATTTAAAGACCTCTGCTCACCATCAGTTGAATCAATTTTTCGACTGGTTCCGTAAACGCGACATCCCTGCTGCGCAAGATATTCAGCACAGCATTTGCCGATTCCGGATGATGCCCCGGTGACCAGAACCACTCTATGATTGCTTATCATATGAATACCTTGACCTAACCAACTCATTTTTTCCATTCCGCATCCTCTGCGAAAAAACGCTCCACAATTTCCAAATAGCGCTGGAGCTTTAGGGTGCGATGGACTTTTTTGCGGATTTTACGGCCGTCTTTAAAGGCCTGAGAAAAATAGGTCCAAAATCCCTTCATCCGTTCCAGGAGATGACCCGGGCCCGAAAATACCTTTTGATATTCTTCGAACAGCTCTTCGTAAAAGTTTCTGAAAATTTCAAGCTGGTTGCTGAAGTTATCCTGGCCGGTTTTGATAATGGCCGGCAAAAACGGATTGATGATCGCTCCGCGGCCGATCATCCAGGATTTGATGGGGGTAAAACGGGCCGCGAGGTGCTTGGAAACTTGCCAAATCAGTAATATCACCATTGTAGACAATTCGATGATGCGTCATACCCATGACAATTTTCAAAGGCATCCAGATCCGGTTCACCGTCGTACATCTGCGTGCCGGTTCGGGGATGAATGATTAATTTCTTGCAAGGGATAGCGGTTGAAAATCGGCAGAAGCTTAACTAGCTCATCGGGGGTCTTACGACCCAGTCGGATTTTGATGGAGAGCTGGTTGGGAATGGCGGGCACTGTTTTTTCCAGGAAATTATCAATCTTATCTGGGTAGGGCAGCAAACCGGAACCGCGCTGTTTTTTGGCGACCATGGGAAACGGGCACCCCAGGTTCCAGTTTACCGTTTTATAGCCCAGGTCAGACAATTGTCTGGCAAGGGGAATAAAATTTTCATGGTTGTTGCCGATGATCTGGGGCACGATGGGCATAGCTGAATTATTCTCAGGCAAGACATCTTTGAGATGCGATGGTTTGGCGTGAATTGCTTTCATGGTCGGTATAAAGGGCGTGACCGCTAGGTCGAAACCGTTGAAATGTCGCGAAAAAGTATTGCGGTAGATATAGTCTGTAAGGCCCCGCAGAGGTGCGAGGTATAGTTTGAATGTCATTCTTTTAATGGTAAAAATCTACGATACTCAACGTAAAGGCTCCAGCATGATTTCAACCCGACGGTTTTGCTGCCGCCCTTCCCGACGTGTCATTTTCGGCTACGGGGCGATACATGGAGTATCCGATGGCCGACAGGTTATCGGGACTGACGCCCATCTCTTGCAGTTTGCGCGATACCGCTGCGGCACGCGCGACCGAAAGACCCAGATTGTCATGATAAACTTTCTTGAGTTTGTGGACCGAGGAGTTTATTGTCGGTATGGCCGGCGACTGCTATCTCAAACCCCTCCATTTTTTTCAGCTCCGCCGCCAGGCTCGCCAACACCCGCTAGCCGGCCGGGGTAATATCTGCGCTGCCTGAGGGAAACAGGATTTTATCCAGCAGCTGGATGTTCAGTTTGTCTTCCAGGTTGCTGATCTTTATTTCTTTTTCCCTAATTTGCTTTTCAAACTGCTTGGAAAGCTCCTGATAGGCCTGTTTCATGGACTTTAGTTGTTGTTCTTTTGACTTTAACAGTTTTTCTTTGGCCTTCGTTTCCATGGCCAGTTCCTCGATCTGACTGTGGGTCATGCCGAGCTGATTTTTTAATGCATCTTTTAAGCGGGCAAGCTCTTTCTTTTCCTTATCGAGCTCGATAATTTGACTGAGCAGTTGTTGACGACCAGCTTCCATTTCAGCAAGCTTTTGATCTTTGGCGGCCGTTTCCTGAGATATTGATTGAATGTGGTTACGTGATTCAGCCAGCTGATTTTCAAGATCAATTTTAGTCTGTTTCAGTTGATCTCTTTGCGCTTTCAGCAAATCACCCTGTGCTATCAGTTCCTTAATCGCTTTTACCGTCTGTGAGAACCGGAGCTTTCTGGTCAGCCAGCTGACTTTCCAATTCAATTTTGGTCTGTCTCAGTTGATCTCTTTCCGCTTCCAGCAAATCACCTTGTTCTATCAGCGTCTTGTTTGCTTTCCTCGGTCTGCGAGAATTGAGCCTGCCGGTCCGCTATATCTTTGCTCAACCCTTCGATTTGATGTCGGCCGTCAGCAGTTGCCGCTTAATTTCCGCCAAGTTTTGTCTGAGTGCCTCATTGGCGCTTTCCAAAGAGGTAATCGTGCTGCGCAGCTTTTGCACTTCCTGGCGTGACGTTTGCAGCTCGCGATCCCATTTTACCAGCTGGTTTTCCAGACCCGTTATGGTTGATTGCAGGTCAGCGGTCAGGGTTTTCGTCTCTTTTTTGTTGCGCGAGAGCGCCTCTTCCAGTTCGGCGCTCTTTTTCCGGAGTTCTTCCACCAATCGAATTTTGTTGGCCAGGTCGGCTTTATAGGCAGCGGCCGCCTCATCTGATGCTGCTTTCAGCTGCTGCGTTTCGCTGCGCGATATTTGCAGCTCGCGCTCTCTTTGGGCCAGTTGATTTTCCAGGCTTTTTATGGTTCCCTGAAGTTCGGCTTCAATCGTTTCCGTTTCTTTTCTGGTACGTGAAACGGTCTCCTCCAAGTCAGCGCCTTTACGTTGAAGTTCTTCGACGAGTTTAATCTTGTCAGCAAGTTCGCTTTGATGGTCGGCTTTGATCTCTTCCAAAGCTGCTTTTAGTTGTTGCGTTTCATTGTGGGATGTTTGCAGTTCGTGCTGTTTTTGCACCAGCTGATTTTCCAGCCCGCCAACTTTTGATTGAAGGTCTGTTTCAATACGTTCCTTTTCTTTTCTAATCTGAGCAACTAATTTCTCCAACTCTATCTCAACCATTTTTTTTTCTTCGGTGACTGTTGCAACGGTTTCTTTCAGCGTCGCAGTATTGGTTTCAAGCTCTTCAAGACGCCGGGTCTTGGTGTCCAGCTCCGCTTTCAGAGTAGAATTGATATCCTTTGTTGCTGTCTTCAATTGATCGATTTCGGCCAAACGGTTTTGATTTTCAATGGACATATTTTTAATAGGACCTTGATGAAGATATACCGTATAGCCGATTACTGCCGCCAGGGCGACGGCTAATCCGATGATTACCGCTTTCATAGTGTTCATGGATTATCATCCCTCCTTTTGCAGTTGCTGGTGTTGCACGTTTATATCCACTGATTAATCCGCACTTAAAAAAACACATTCAGGGCGGGAACTCGTTTTTTGAAAACTGAAGAATATTGGATGATTATCGGTCCTAATAATAATTTACATGCTGCGCTGGATATATGCAAGTCTAAAGGAGGAAAAATATTTACCCATTCTAACGATTCCAACCGCAAACCCAACGCCGCCGCCCACCAGATGGGACAAGGGTACCGGGACCATATTGGCATTGGTGGTCCAAAAGCTCATACCGGCTTCATCCGTTTTAAGGGGCTGGTAGTACAAAAATCGAATTTTAGTTTCATCATTGGCGGGGACCGGAAAAACGTTAAACTCGAAGGTGGCGGACAAATGATTTGGTGCTTGAGTTTTGAGATTTTTTTGTTTTATAAAACCACAGCGGATAAAAATCTTTATTTTATTCTCGACAGCCCGCAATGGCGCGGATAAACTGCGATATCGGTTCAACCTCATTCAGTGAGCACGGTCGGCCATGAAAACGTATAAAGCCTATTACAAATCACCCATAGGGCCCATTGAAATCAGTGGAATGCGGGACAGCATTTTATCCGTGGACTTTGTGGAGGATCTGCTGCCGGGAGATACCGACCTGCCGTTCTGCTTAAAAACCTGCCTCAAGCAAATCGATGAATATTTTAGTGGCAAAAGAAAAGAGTTCTTATTGAAGCTTGATCCTCGAGGAACAAACTTTCAAAAGCTCGTATGGCAGCAGCTTGAAAAGATCCCCTTTGGTGCAGTTATCTCTTACCGGGAGATCGCCAGCATCATCGGCAAACCCAAGGCCTGCCGGGCAGTGGGAAGCGCCAACGGCAAAAATCCCATCGCGATAATCATTCCCTGTCACCGCGTCATTGGCAGCAATGGGAGCCTGACCGGATACGGCGGCGGCCTATGGCGCAAAGAATGGCTGATTAAGCATGAGAAGGGGTATCGGCCAAACGATATAACCGCTTGAGAACCGGCTTTATGGCGATTGTCGATGACAGGTTCTGTATGGATAGAGCGAAGCGGTAGCACTAAAATATATATCGCGGTTCGAGCATCAAAAAAAGACCACTAATAATCTAACGGACACGACCCTTATCAAGCGTACCTACTTTTTCATCAAGCATGTCTTTGCATAACGGTTTTCATACCCATCAGCGATTTTTTCTCCGTATCATCCACACCGTCGCCGTACACTGCATTCAATTTCTCAATAAGCTCCTGTGTCTCAATCTGATGAAGGTAGTTTTCGGCTGATCAGTAGCCGAAGCGTCGGATGGCCTTGGTGTCCTTGCGCCAGTTTTTCTGGACACGTACGAAAAGCTTCAAGTAAATTTTGCATCCCAGCATTTTCTCGATCTGCTCCCGCGAGCGGATACCGATCTGCTTTAGTTTGCTGCCTTTTTTGCCGATGACCATACCTTTTTGAGAATCGCGTTCCAGATGAATAGTCGCTTCGATGGTTACCAGGCGTCCTTTCTTTTTTTCGTCAAAAACGTCTATCGTTACCGCCGTGGCATAGGGAATTTCCTCACCCGTCATCCGGAACACCTGTTCGCGGATTAGCTCGGCGGCAATAAACCGTTCGGTTGCATCGGTGAGCGTCTCTTCCGGGAAGTATGGGGGCCCGGGGTGCAGGATGCCGGCCATGGCTGAAATCAGTTCCTCGATCTGAATGCCATGCCGGGCGGAAATGGGAACGATCTCCTCAAACGGATAAGTCTTGGACCATTTAGCGATGCTTTCAAGCACATGGGATTTATCGATCAAATCAATTTTATTTAAAGCCAATATAACCGGTCTGGTCTGACTCTGGAGTTGTTTTACCAGGAAACGTTCGGCATTGGGTTCCGCATGCGAGACATCGATGACAACCAGGATTAAATCGGCATCTCCGACAGCCGAGAGTGCGGCATCGACAATCCGCAGGTTTAGTTTGTCCCGGGCTTCAAATACTCCCGGTGTATCGAAAAAAACGATCTGCATTGCGGGACGATGCAGGACACCCAGAATCCGGTTACGCGTTGTCTGCGGTTTTTTGGAAGTGATGGAAATTTTTTCACCGAGCATCCGATTGAGCAGGGTGGATTTGCCCGCATTCGGTGTACCGGCAATGGCAACATAGCCGGATTTGAAGTTTTTGTATTGGCCATTAATATTTTGCATTTTGGATATGCTATTTTTCAGAGCGGATTAATTGTTCAATCGCTTGCCAAACATCCTCCCGCCCTTGGCGGGATTTGGCTGAAAACAGGATTAAATCGCCGGCATCCAACGCCAGCGCCCTGGCCACGGCAGCACGTTGTTGGGCCAGTTTGGTTTTTGAGAGCTTATCCGCTTTGGTGAGCACCAATATGCTGGCAATCGCGTAGTGCTCAAGCCAGGCGATCAGATTATGCTCTTCCTCCCGGGGCATACGCCGAATATCCAGGATGACAACAACACCTTTTAGCGTGTTGCGGCCGGACAGGTAGGTCTCGATCATGGGCCCCCAGTGTTTTCTGACGGATGCCGGAACTTTGGCGTATCCGTAACCCGGCAGATCAACAAAAGTAATATATTCATTGATGTCAAAGAAATTAACCAGCCGGGTTCGGCCGGGCGTGGAACTGGTTTTTACCAGCCGTTTGCGATTGACCAGAACATTGATCAGGCTGGATTTGCCCACGTTGGAGCGTCCGGCAAAAGCAATTTCAGGCAACCCCTCCGGTGGGTATTGAGAAGGCTTGGTGGCACTGGTGACAAATTCGGCCGATTTGATGATCATGGCGCTGGCATCTAAAAGGAAAAGGTGTAAGGTATAGGGTATAGGATAAGGTGTAAGGTCCAAGGATTAAAATCGTCATATAGCCGTCAGCCTTAGACCGTAAACCCTACACTACATTTTATACCATTTTGTTAATTCTCCGTCTTAAACGGTTCCTGCTATCTATGTGGTCCAGCTAATCCGCTAGGTACTTTTCAAGCCGGTTCATCCCCTCCGCTATATTTTCCAGTGAATTGGCATAGGAAAACCGAAGGTAACCCTCGCCATTGGGGCCAAAATCAATCCCGGGTGCGACGCCGACCCGGGCCTTTTCCAGGATGTCGAAGGCTAATTTATAGGAGTCATCCGCCAGGTGCTTGGCATTGGCAAACACATAAAATGCGCCGGTAGGCTCGACCGTGATGCCGAAACCGAGTTCTTTTAATCGGGCAATCATAAACCGTCGGCGCTCATTATAGATGTCCTTCATGCGCGACACATCATCGCCGGCTTCTTTTAGCGCGGCGATGCCGGCCATTTGAACCATGGCGTTGGCGGATATAAAAAAATTCTGCTGCAGTTTTTGCATGGGGCGCATAAACGGTCGCGGCGCAATGACATAGCCCAGGCGCAGGCCGGTCATGGCAAAAAGTTTTGAAAATCCGTTTAACACAAATGCCCGATCGGTATATTCCAGGATGCTGTGTTCCTTGCCCTCGTAAACCAGACCATGATAGATTTCGTCGGAGACGATGTGGGGAGATCCCGCGGCGGTTACCAGATCGGCAATTGCTTGCATGCGGTTTTCCGACAGCAGGTTACCGGTGGGATTGGAGGGTGAGTTGATAAAAATGGCTCTGGTTTTTAAATTCATTTGCTCTTTGATCAACTCCGGCCGGTATTGAAAGCCGTCTGCTTCGTAAACGGGGACGGCAACCGGCCGACCCTGGACAAATTTAATAAAATTGGGGTAGCAGGCGTAATGGGGATCGGAAACGATCACTTCATCGTCTTTGTCAAGCAAGGCCGCAAACACCAGGAAAATAGCCGGCGATGAGCCGGAGGTCACGAGCACCTGATCCGGCTCGACGGATACATGATAGGTCTCAAAATAGTACTCACAGATAGCCTCTCTCAACTCGAACATCCCCAGGCTGTGGGTGTAGTGGGTATGCCCATCTTCCAGCGCCCGGCAGGCCGCCGCTTTGACACAGGCCGGTGTGTCAAAATCAGGCTCACCCACTTCGAGATGAATGATATGGCTGCCGGCGCGCTCCATTTCATGGGCCCGTTCGAGGACGTCCATGACGATGAAAGATGTCATCTGCGCAGTTCTTTTAGAAACCATTCTCTTTATCCTTGCGTTGCGAGTTGCGAGTTACGAGTTGCGCGTTTCGGGTTACGAGATATGTGTTTTGAGTTCGGCGTTAAGAAAGGTAGTTTCTTTTTCGAATAACCTGGTCGCTCTTCCGGCCTGCGTTGGCGCTGAAACCTGACACCTTAATACCTTGACGGTACCTGAACATACATATCAAAATCTAGATGACTTTATTGAGCGGGTACTCGATAATCCCTTCCGCCCCATGCATCAACAATTGAGGAATGAGTTCGCGCACCGTCTCTTCGCTGACCACGACCTCCACCGAAAACCAGTCGGACTGATACAAAGATGCGACGGTCGGGGCATTCAGGCTTGGAAGTATCGCGATGATCTCTTCCATCCGGTTTTGCGGAACATTCATTTTGACGCCCACCATCTTTTCACCCAGCAGTGCGCCCTGGAGCAGCAAGGCGATCTGCTCGACTTTTGTCTTTTTTAGCGGGTCTTGCCAGGCTTCATGGTTTACGATCAGCTGGGTGTAGGTTTGCATCATTTCATGAATAATGCGCAGCCCATGGGCTTTAATGGTACTTTCGGTTTCCGTAACCTCTACTACGGCATCGGCCAATCCGGACACCACCTTGGCTTCAGTGGCGCCCCAGGAAAATTCAACCTTCACGGCAATATTGCGTTTGCCAAAATAACGTCGGGTAAATTCCGTGAGTTCGGTGGCTATCTTTTTTCCCGCCAGATCTTCCAGTTTCTTTATCGGGGATTCGTAGGGCACTGCGACAACCCAGCGTGCCGGCCGTGAACTGACTTTGGAATAAACCAGATCCGCCACGACGTGCACATCGGATTCGTTTTCGGCGATCCAGTCCTTGCCGGTGAGTCCGGCATCCAGGGTACCGTTTTCCACATAGCGCGACATCTCCTGGGCCCGGCAAATGGCACATTCAATTGAACTGTCATCGATTTCGGGAAAATAACTTCTGCCGTTGACATTAATATGCCAACCTGAACGCTTGAACAACGCAATGGTTGCGTTTTGCAGGCTTCCTTTAGGAATCCCCAATTTCAATTTTGTGTTCACTTC
Organism: uncultured delta proteobacterium; assembly: GCA_963710795.1. Classification (GTDB taxonomy): domain Bacteria; phylum Desulfobacterota; class Desulfobacteria; order Desulfobacterales; family JAFDCJ01; genus JAFDCJ01. Next base: position 82,968 of record CAVQBT010000058.1, on the reverse strand, counting down.
TGATATACCTCCTTGGGATCAAACAGCGGTTCTCCGATTACCCGGATGGAACCATTTTCAAGTGTTTTATGAAAGCAGCTGCGATGACCGGTATGACAGGCTGCCCCGCCGATCTGCTCGACTTTTAAAAGCACGGTGTCATCATCGCAGTCAATGCGAATTTCTTTTACCCGTTGCACATTGCCGGAGGTTTCCCCTTTAACCCAGAGTGTTTGTCGGCTGCGGCTATAGTAGGTCGCTTTGCCCGATGACAGCGTGGCATCAAAGGCTTCCTGATTCATATAGGCCAGCATTAATATTTCTCCGGTGGCATAATCCTGGGCAATGGCGGGAATCAACCCGCCTGTTTTTTTAAAATCAAGTTGGATCATTAATTTACTCCGCAAATAATTAATTAATCCGCCCGGATCAGCGTCAGAATGGACCCATAGGGTTTTAAAGCACCAAGATATGCTCGCTGCACTTGATGTCCTTATTTTTCAAGCGGAGTAATTATGATGTTGAATTTGTCGATATAAGACGTTATTATATGTTATTCATTCAGGTCATTTGTCCTGTTGGTATTGAACCCTGCCAAGAGTTTTTTAAACCCTCTTGTGTAACCATTTAAAAAATTAATGTCAAATTCTTTTTTTAGTAAACTATGTCTAAACAAAAACGCAAATCAGAAATTAAAAAAAATCATGCCCGGCGTGAAAAAAGGGGGCTTTTTAAATCCCTTGTTCTATGGTCATTTTTGCTGGGATTTTTATTGGTTATCTGCGGCGCCGGGGCCGGCCTGGTCCTTTATTATTCCATCAGCAAAGATCTGCCCAAAATAACCTCGTTGGCCGATTATCATCCCTCGATTATTACGACCGTCTATGCCGATGACAATCGTAAAATTGCCGAATTCTTCAAAGAGCGTCGCATCGTCGTGCCCATCAAGGATATGCCCCGTACCTTGATCGACGCCTTTGTAGCGGCCGAAGACTCAAGATTTTATAAACATCAAGGCATTGATTTCATTAGTATTGTCAGGGCGTTTTTTAAAAACCTGGAAGCCGGTACCATCGTGCAGGGCGGCAGTACGATCACCCAGCAGGTCACCAAATCGTTTCTGCTGACCCCGGAGCGAAGCTATAAACGAAAATTAAGGGAAGCCATCCTGGCTTACCGTATCGATAAAGCTTTCTCCAAACAAGATATTCTGTACCTGTACCTCAACCAAATTTATCTGGGACACGGGGCCTATGGGGTGCAGGCCGCTTCTGAAAATTATTTTGGTAAATCGGTCAATGATTTAAATCTTGCAGAATGTGCCATTCTGGCCGGATTGCCCCAGGCACCCAGCAAATATTCCCCATTCAGACATCCGGAACGGGCCAAACAACGCCAGATTTACGTATTAAACCGGATGGTCGCTGAGGCCTACATAACCAATATCCAGGCTACGGAAGCCATTAACACCAAACTTGATATCAAACCCCGCCGCAACATGTATATCGAGGAAGTCCCCTTTTATACCGAACACGTGCGGCGCTATCTTGAAAAAAAATACGGCACGGAGGCACTGTATACCCAGGGGCTGCAGGTCTATACGGCCGTTAATCTCGCGATGCAGAAGATCGCCAGGGAAGAAATCCAAAAAGGATTATTCGAGCTGGATAAACGGGAGGGGTACCGCGGTCCTTTGGAACAGATAAAGCCTGAAGAGATTGAAGCCTATTCTCAAAAGTTGCAGATCGAGCTCGATAAAAAACCCTTGGCGGAGGGTGCCACCGTCAAGGGCGTCGTGGTTGCCGTCAATGATCACCAAAAATCGGTAACGGTCCGTTTGGGAAATACCCAGGGTACCATTGCCCTCGAGGATATGGTCTGGGCCCGCAAACCCGATCCGGAAGTTGCATATTACAACGTCAAACTCAAACGGCCCTCCCAGGCGCTTGCCGTGGGGGATGTCATCTGGGTTAAGGTCAAGGGCCAACACAAAGGTCAAGATACATGGATGCTGGCTCTGGAGCAAATGCCCATTGCCCAGTCCGCCCTGATGAGCATCGAAGCCGGAACCGGTCTGGTAAAGGCCATGATCGGCGGGCGTGATTTCAGACAAACCCAGTTCAATCGGGCCACCCAATCCAGGCGTCAACCGGGATCCGCCTTTAAGCCCCTTATTTATGCGGCAGCTCTGGATAAGAAATCTGACGATCCGAAAAAAATTTACACGCCGGCGACCATCATCATGGACTCCGCGATCGTTTACACGGATGAAGTAAACGATTCCACCTGGAAGCCCCGTAATTACAAAGAAACCTTTTATGGCCCGACCCTTTTGCGCGATGCCCTGGCCAAATCCCGCAACCTGGTAACCATCAAAATCTTACAGGACATCGGCGTCGATTACGCCATTGAGTATGCCACCAAACTGGGCATTGAATCCAATCTGAGCCGGGATCTGTCGATTGCGCTGGGATCATCCGGTATTTCTCTGCTTGAGCTTCTCAGAGCGTATTCGGTTTTCGCCAACGAGGGTTATCTGGTCGAACCGGTATTTGTTTTGAAAGTGGTGGATCGCAACGGCAATGTACTGGAAGAAATGGTACCCGAGAGAAAAAAAGTTATTGAGAAAAGCACGGCCTATATCATGACCAACCTGTTGGAAGGGGTTGTCCAGCACGGCACCGGCCGGCGGATTAAGGCGCTAAAGCGACCGGCGGCCGGCAAAACCGGTACGACCAATAACCTGTTTGATGCCTGGTTTGTCGGATACACCCCCGAGTATATCACCGGTGTGTGGGTCGGTCTGGATGAAGAGGCCCCGATGGGCCACGGCGAAACCGGCTCCCGGGCGGCCAGCCCCATCTGGCTCGGTTTTATGCAGCGCGCGCTTGAAGGCAAGCCCGTCAAGGTTTTTAAGGCTCCCGAAGGTGTTGAGTTCGCCAAAATCGATGCGGATACCGGATTGCTGCCGGTGCCGGAATCCAAAAACGTGGTTTTTGAGTGCTTTAAGGAAGGAACGGTTCCCACCGAGTATACCAAACGGCCTGATGAAGCCCGCGAGACCGCAGATTTATTTAAGAAAGACCTCTGACGGACGCACCCGATCATTTACGAATTTTAATCTTCACCTTCAGGAAGCTTCACCAGCAGTAACGGCTTGGAAGAATGACGCATTACCCCGCGGGCCACGCCACCCATCAGAGCATCTTTGAGCGCGCCATAGCCGTGCCGTCCCATCACAATCAGATCGATATTGTGTTCTTCCGCAACGCGGACAATCTGTTCGACCGGATGACCGCGCTCTACCAGAATCTCATCGGCAGAAATTTCTGCTGCCCCTAAATCTTGGCCGGCCTGCTGGTAGAACTGCCCCAGCACCTCACGGATGGCCGCCCCGCCGCGCCGTTTACCGATCAAAGCTTCGCGGGCTTCCTGCATATGCTGTTCTTTTATCTTTTGCCATTGATCGGCGTTGACATAGCCGCTCACCAGAGCATCTAGGTCGGGATCTTCCGGCAACACATGCAGCATGAAGAGCTTGCTGCGGTACAAATTAGCCAGACTCAGTGCATAGGCAAATGCATACCGGGCGCTGTCGGAAAGATCGGTGGCATACAAAATTTTCTTGACTTCAATTTTTGGCAATTGCATGGCGTATCCTTTGGTAAATTCTTTTGTATTCCCTCATCCGGATGTGAGGGATATGATTTTCCGTAATGGTTTTTTGCGGCACGGTCGCTTAGACAGCGGCCTGTTTGAGCTGTCTTCTTTCAGCTATCGGCAGCGTCAAGGATGGATCTTTGCGGATCCGGAATTTCTGCAAAAAGTAAACCGCAACCCACAAGCCGACTCCGACGAGGTCGATAATCAGGGTTGGAAATTCAATTCCGGTAACCCATTTCGCCAGCTCGGGAAAGAAAAGCAGCAGCGTGGCCAGTGCCGAAATGATCCATTCGAGAATGGTGGTGGGACACAAAAAATAACCCATGGTCAGGGAACCGAAGGCGATGGTGCCCAGGATGATCGTAAACATGGTGGATATGACCTGATACCAGGGGATAAAATGACCGGGCCCGCCCAGTAAAAATCCCGGCGAAAAAGCGAACAGAAACGGCCCCACATAGAGCATCTTGGCGAATTTAAACGACGTCCAACCCGTTTTCCAGGGGTCGGATCCGGCAATCGCCGCCCCGGCATAGGCGGCCACGCACACCGGCGGAGTGATATTGGAATCCTGGCTGAACCAATAGACGATCATATGCGAGGCCAGCAGGGCCCATGCAACCTTGGCCATTAATTCCATCCGTTTAGGGTCGTCGGCCAGCAATTCACCAAGCGGCAGCTGCAGTTCCTGAAAGCTTACACCCCAGAAGTTTTGTGAAACCATATTCGTAACGGCGCCGACGGCAAGCACGGCGGTGATCAGATAGGCGGCGGTCACCGGTACACCCATTCCTAAAACCAGCGAGGCCAGACCGATCAGAATAATCGCCAGCGGCAGGTAGCCGAACGAGAGATCGATGATGATCTGGGAAAACTTGAGCCCGATGCCGGTCAGCTGGATGGTGCCGACGATGATGCCGATAACGCCGACGGTGGCCCCGATGATCAGGGTGTTATTGGCGCCTTCGATCATGGCGCCAAAGATCTCTTTAATACCCATGCGGCGATCCGTAGTCAGCCAGCTGACGCCGATACACGAAATGATGGCCCAGAACGCCGCGTAGCCGGGAGAATATCCCAGCACCATCATAACAACGATGATGACCAGCGGCAGCGACATGAACCACTGCTTTTTGAGAATATCCAGGGCGGTGGGAGCGTTTTCTTCCTGGATACCCACCAGACCGTAGCGCTTGGCTTCATAATGGATCATGACGAAAACCGATAAAAAATAGATCACGGCCGGAAAGATCGCCAGGATCATGATGTCAACATAGGGTATTTCGGTCATTTCGGCCATGATAAATCCCCCGGCTCCCATGATCGGCGGCATGAACATCCCGCCGATCGAAGCCGACGGTTCGATGGCCCCGGCCACGTGGGGTCTGAACCCCGCTTTTTTCATCAGGGGTATGGTAAAAGCACCGGTGGAAACCGTGTTGGCAATCGCCGAACCGGACACCGAACCAAAAAAGCCCGAAGCGATCACGGCAACCTTGGCGGGACCGCCCACCGAGCGCCCGGCCAGGGCCATCGGCAGATCCAGAAAAAAGCGGTTGGCGCCGGAAGACTTCAAAAACGACCCGAAGAAGATGAACAAAATAACGTAGGTCACCAGGACGGTGGCCATGATGCCGAAAACGCCCTCCTGTTTCATGTAGATGTGATTCAGGGCCCGATCCATGGCAAAGCCGGTGTGGGCGAAGGAATCCAGAATCGGAATGTAATGCAGCAGATCTCCCCAGAAAGCGTACAGCAGGAAGAATATACCGACGATCGTCATGGACCAGCCCAATACCCGCCGGGCGACTTCCAGTGAAATTAAGATGCCGACGGTGCTGACCAGGGTGTCCAGCCGGGTTTCGGAGCCCATGCGGTAGTTGATGGCTTCGTATTCGACAATATAGTAGCCCACCGCGAAGGCGGCCACCAGGGCCAGGACTACATCGAGCCATGAGGGACGGGACGTGGGTGACTTGCGCCACAGCGGATATTTTAAAAATACGAGCACATAGGTAATTAACACGTAAAATCCGAGAAAGTACTGGGTGTCGACCGGCTGGGCCGCACAATACATGTAAAACAGCACCATGAAGATCCCCAGTCCTACCGTCAGGTAGTGCCAGAAACCCGTAAGGGTGCGCCCCGTTTTGGCGTCCTTCTGGACAAGTTCATCAAGCTTTTCTTTGTCGGCGGCATCGTCAAGGATGGGTTCAGTCATTTTTGTATGTCCCTTTTGAAAAGAGCAATTTAGGTTGGCATGGGGTTATAGACTGCTTAACAAAAAGGGGGAAGTGCGTTGCGCCCTTCCCCCTGCTACAGTAAAATGAACTGCTTTACAATAAAAAAATCTGCTTTCCGGCAGTTTACGGCATCAAATCGGCAGGTATCGATTTGCCCTGCTCCTTCCAGAATTTCACCGCGCCCGGATGCAGGGGTACCGATGCACCACGAAATCCATTTTCAAGGTTCATTGCCTTGAAGGTTTTTTTAGCCGTCACCATCGCCGCCATACCTTTTGGGGACCATAGCGTCTTCATGACGGTGTAAACCAGGTCTTCGGGCAGGTCCTTGTTGGCACTCAGGATGGTGGAGTCCTGGAAGCTTTTGCAGGCTGGCATCCCCTTGCCGTAGGTTCCGGCGGGAATGACGGTCGGAGAATAGGCATAGGCCTTGTAAAATCCACTTTTTTCAGCATCGACACCGACATCTACCAGGCGAATCTTGACCTGCACGCTGGCCTCGATGACCGAGCGGTTGGGATAGCCGACCAGAACCCAGAAGGCATCGATCTTGCCGTCCTTGAATGCGCTGGCGGCAGCAGAATACCCCATGAACGTCGGTTTAAAGTTGTCCCACACGCCGATGTGGCGAAAGAAGCGCTCGGCACTGGCCGCGGCACCGGAGCCGGCATTGCCGACCGCCACCCGTTTGCCTTTAAGATCATAGGCATTCATGATATCGCTGTTCGCCTTGACGATCAATTGGGCCGGGGCCCCGTAAAGATAGCCCATGGATCGCAGGCCCTGGTATTTGTGGTCATCTTTCGGCAATTTGCCGGCAAAACCCAGGCCGCTGTCGACTGCATAACACAGGCCGAAATCGGATTCACCTTTGGATACCCGTTTGACGTTTTCAACCGAGCCGCCCGAACCGACCGAACTGGCCTGGATGTTCGGATTCACCTTGGGCACATAGACAGCCATGCCATTGGAAAAGGTGTTAAATGTACCGCCGGTGGGCCCGCCCCCGATTTTGACGCTGTAATCGGCGGCCATCGCCGGTGTCACTATCAGAGCAACGGCTGCAAGCGCAAGAATACACATTTTTAATCGTTTCGACATAGAAAAATCCTCCTTTTAATTTTGATGGGTTTCGGTATTTGACATCAGACTCTAATTGATCGTGACGGCATTGTAAACACCTGGATTTCTGAAATGCGCGTAGTAAAAATTCGGTTTTTTTTGTAGGGATTTTTTTTACAGATTCGGTTTGGGCGGAATCAGGGTTCGATAAGCTTGTTTTGGATGGCAAAGCGCGAAAGCTCGGCATTGTTGCGCAAATTTAATTTTTTTAGGAGGCGCGAGCGATACGTATCGACCGTTTTGATGCTGATGTGGTAGGCACTGGCGATCTCCCGATTGGTGTGGCCCATGGCCAGGCGCCGCAGGACTTGAAGCTCCCGCATGGACAGAGACTCCAGCGCCGTTTGAGTGCCGGACCCCTTTGCGATTCGAAGGGCCAGTGCTTCAGCAGCCTCGTCGGTCAGGTAGCGATTGCCCTCAAATACCCTGCGAATCGCTTTCACCAATTGTTCCGGAGCGGACTGCTTGGTGATATAGCCCATGGCACCGGCCTGGATCGCCCGCACGACATATTGACCCTCTTCATGCATCGTCAAAATAAGGATCGGCAGTTGGGGGTGCAGAGCGCGAAGCTGGCTGACCACCTCCAGTCCATCGAGCCCCGGCATTGAAATGTCAATGACCGCCACATCCGGCAAAATCGCCGGGACCAGCCGCATGGCTTCCCGGCCGTCTGATGCCTCGGCAACCACCTGCATATCGCCGCTTTCTTCCACGATGCGGCGCAAGCCGGCGCGGACAATGCTGTGATCATCTGCCAGCAGTACCTTGATCAATGTCGCTTCTCCTCCCGCCTTCATTTAAAGAGACTTTGAAATGAACCCGGGTTCCTTTTTGCGGCTGTGAATGAACCTCCAGGCTTCCGCCCACCAAGGTGGCGCGCTCCCGCATGCCGGCCACGCCCAGACCGTCGGACTCTGAAAGACGCAACGCGTTAAACCCCCGGCCGTCATCAGCAACAGTCAAGTTCAGGGTGCCGTTGCGGGCATTGAGGCGCACGTCCACTTTGCCGGCAGATGCGTGCCGGGCCACATTGGTCAGCGCTTCCTGGGTGATACGGTAGGCCGCCGTGGCAACCGCATCTTTTATGCCGGGTACATTGGAATGGTCGAAAATGCAGGTGATCTCCGTGCGCTTTTCGAAATCGGAGGTATACCACTCCAGCGCATCGACCAGACCCAAATCATCCAAAACACCCGGCCGCAATCGGAACGCCAGGCCCCGAACATCCTCGATGTTTTTATCGATCAGCTGACACATTGTCAATGCCCGTTGCGCCGCCTTCGGATCTGTTTTCTGCAGGCGTTCCTGAATCCAAATCGCCTCCATCCTTAAAGCCGTCAGCACCTGGCCGAGTTCGTCATGCAGTTCGCGGGCAATGGCGGATCGTTCTTTTTCCTGATTGGCCATTATGCTGCCGGACAGACGCCGCAATTGGTCCTGGGCCTTTTTGACGGCGGTAATATCGTTGAGTATCCCGCAAATTCCACTGATGGCGCCGGATTCATCGTAAATCGGAAATTTTACGGCCAGGTAGGTGTGGAGGCCATCCGGCTGAGGGACGATTTCATCGACTTGATGCGCACGCTTTTCAGACAGCACTTTAAAATCGCTTGCTTGAAATTGTTCCGCCACCGGCTTGGGCATAACTTCATCATCCGTCTTGCCGATAATATCTTCGTTTTTAACCCCGAACAGCTCTTCATAACGGGAGTTGACCAGAATATAGCGGCCTTTTTTATCTTTGATATATACCACCGATGGCGTGTATTTAAGTATGCTGTGAACTTCCCGGGTCCGATTTCGCACCTGGCGTTCAAGATCTTTGGAGTATTGGCTCAAGGCCTCTTTGGCGAGCTGCAGGGCCTGCTCGGCACGTTTTCTTTCGGTCACATCAATCGACACCGCCAGGGTCCGAATGATTTGGCCCTGACGGTTGCGATCGGCGATGGCCGACAACAGGACGTCGATGATTTCACCATTTTTTTTTATAAATTGGTAGGGTAGGTCTTTGACAAATCCGGTTCTAAAAAATTCAGGAAATGCATTTTCTTCCGCAAAGCGGCGCGATTCGTCGGTAAAAAAGCCGGTCAGACGGCGTCCGATGACCTCGGCGGGCTGATAGCCCATGACCTCGCTCCAGTAGTTGCTGACACTGACGATGCAGCCGTTGGTGTCAATGGAGTGCAGCATGGCGGGCGTGTGATGATAAAGACTGCGATAGCGTTGCTCGCTCTCGCGCAGGGCCGCCGCGATCGAGCGCCGGTGACTGATTTCCTGGCTTGCTTTTTGATACAACAGAAACACAGCCGCACCGATCAGCACACACAGGCTGATGACAATGGGACCGGTGATGCGCTTGAGAGGATCGTAGACGGCTTTGGAAATGGCTTTAAAGCTGCGCAGGTGGATCACCTGCCAGCCGGGGTAATTTTCCAGCTCTTTGCGGTAAATCTGAAACCTTTGTCCGCTTTTGTCAATTACATGTCGCGGGCCGTCCGCACTCAGACCAATCCACTTCCAGGGGCCGGTGCCAAACTGCAGTGAGTCTTTGAGTTGTTTTATGATATCGGAGGATTCAGGCCAAAATAACTGATAAAGCCATTCGGGCCGATTGGAGATAAAAATCACGCCGTGCGGATCAATGACAAGCACGGTTTCTTCTTCCGGCGGACTCAATTCCCTTTCGATCAATTCAACCGATGCTTTAATCACGACCACGGCTGCCGGTATGGCGGGATCTCCGGCATACACCGGATGACTGAAATACGCACCCCTTTTGCCGGACGCCGTGCCCAGAGCCAGGTAGGTGGCGGGGATGCCCCGGATGGCTTGCTGAAAGTAGGGGCGGAACGCAAAATTTTGGCCGACGAAACTGTCCGGGGCCTGACGATTGCTGGATGCGATCGTTTCGCCGGCGCGATCCATTAAATAGCAGACATCGATGTCCAGCGTTGTGTGGAAATGATCCAGCATTTCATTGGCAGATTGCAGCGCGGCGTCATCCCGGCTGACCGCCGCACGGCCGAGCACCGGCATGCCTGCCATGGTTCTGACCGGTTTAATATTTTCCGATAGAAAGGATGACAGATTTTTGGTAATCATATCCAAGCGGCTTTCGGCCTGCCGCTCGGCCTCTTGGAAGGCCGAATCATTTAAGGCGGAATAATACAGCAAACCGCCGGTCGATGCCGATAAGAAGGCCAGCAAGGATAAAATGAAAAGTATGGATCGAAGTTTCATTTTTTATAGCGCCCATGAATGGATATGCAATTCTCTCCTAATGCGTGAAGCAGGATTTGGGGCTTTCGTTGTCAATTTTAATGCTGTCCTCATCCATGCGGCTATCCGGGAAAATATCGATTTTTTCGAGCCCGAACCGCTTTTTTAATCGGGCAATATTTGAATTTTTCAGCCCTCGCATGGCGGCAATCCGGCGCGGATTGACAAAGACGGCAACCTTTGCCCCAGTCGGGTCGCCGGATTTTATTGCCGCACAAGCGGCGTCCAAAAATATCTCTGCGTAAACCAAATGACCGAAGGCCGGATGATATGGACCCGCCAGAACCGATCCTGTATCTAGCTCCTCCGAAGCCTGCAGTCCCATGCGGATGACCCGAATGTCGTGCTTCTTAAAAAGCAGGTAAAGTATTTTAACCCGGCTAACCGCCTGTGCTAAAGCAAGCGGTGTATAGCTACCATTGTGATACCAGCGGGCTAGCTTGCTTTTTTTGACAACCAGCGTCGGATAGATGCGGACAAAATCCGGCTGCAGGGCCGCTATTTTTTCGGCGGTAATCAATGATCGGGCTTCAGTATCTCCCGGCAGTCCCACCATCAGCTGCAACCCGATGTTAAGTTGACGTTCTTTGAGTTGTTCAACAGCCCGCACCGTATCGGCAGCGCGATGCCCCCGTTCGGCCAACGCCAGAATATAATCATCCATCGACTGTACACCGAGTTCTATCGTTTCGACGGGATACTCTGCAATGATATCAAGGTGCTCAGGAGTTATCGTATCCGGCCGGGTTGAGAATCGAATGCTGTCCACCTGGCCCCGACTGATAAATTCGGTGGCCAGGTCAAGCAACGGTGTAATCTCATCAATTTTTAAGCCCAGAAAATTGCCGCCGTAAAATGAAATCTGGACCGGCTTGCGGCGGTCGCTTTTATACCCCAGGAATTGTTGAATTTGAGAACGGATTTGATCGGCATTGACTGCCGTTTGGGGGCCACCGGTGATCGTGACTTGATTGCAAAAGACACACCGGTGCGGGCAGCCGGCGTGGGGCAAAAAAACTGGGATGATAAAGGGGCGGTTGCCGGATGCTGGATGCCGGGTGCTGGGTGCTCGATGCTCGATACTTGATACTGGTTGCTGGATGCTCGATACTGGATGCTGGATATCGGTTGCTGGATACTGGCTGCCGGTTATTGATCTCTGGTCACTGGTCTCTGGTTGCTGAAATTGTGAATCCGGAGTCTTAATTGTTGACCTCTGGAGCTTTTTGGTATTCATTGTTTAGGATCTCAAGCGCCAGTCTGGCCGCATCCTGTTCGGCAGTCTTTTTACTTTTTCCGCTGCCCTGGGCTACGATATCCAGCACTTTCAGCGCAACCCAAAATGTTTTATCATGATCCGGGCCGTCTTCCCGCATGATACTGTATTCCGGCATCGACCCATGTTCGACCTGGACCTTTTCCTGCAGCTGGCTTTTATAGTCATGATTATCGGCAGCGCGGTGCAGACGCTCAATCAGCGGTTGGAAGTTCGTTTCTATAATTTTATACGCCGCATCGAATCCGCCGTCCAGGTAGATGGACGCCATCAATGCTTCGAAGGTATCCGCTAAAATAGAATTTTTTTCCCGGCCCTGGGTTTGAACCTCTCCTTTGCCGAGTTGGATGTACAATCCCAAATCAAACGATCGCGCCATTTTAGCCAGCTGAGATTCATTGACAAGGTTGGCACGGCTCCTTGAAAGGTCGCCTTCCTTTAAATCCGGATAGCGGTGCATGAGAATGTGACCAACAATCAGATTTAAAACCGCATCCCCTAGAAACTCAAGCCGCTCGTTATCCCGCAGCTGCGGGTCCCCGAGCTCGTTGACAAAGGAGCTGTGCCGCAGGGCCTCCTGCAGCAGATTCTTAGCATTGAATTCGTACTGTAATATTTGTTCGATCTCTGATGGATCTCTTGTTTCCATTTTGTTGCCTGATTAATATTGAAATAAACAGAAAAAATGCGAAGCATAAATCAATTAATCCGCCGGAGTTTCGATTTAATATAAATCTATTCAGTATTCAAAGAACGACTTAGAGCCCTGAATATGCCGTGGTTAAGGGCGGATTAATTTTTCATACAATTCATAAGGAACGAATAGATCTCCTTTGCCCGATCCGATTTTGATTTCCGGCTGGATGGAGCCGTGAAAATCGGTGCCGCCGGTCAGCATTAGATGATGGCGCTGCGCCAGTTCAGCAAAGAGGTGAGTTTGCTCAGGCGTATGCTCCGGATAAAATACTTCCACCCCCAGGATTCCCATTTGTGTTAATCCCGCAATTAAATCATCAAACTGGCCGCGCGTTTTACATTTTAGCAAACCCGGATGGGCCAGGACCGGAATTCCCCCGGCATCGGAAATCAGCTCTATCGCCTGGCGGCATTCAATCCGAAATTTATCGACATAAGCCGGTCCATCTACACCCAAATATCGATCAAATGCCTGATTCATCGATTCTGCAATACCCTTTTTAACCAGTAGTTTCGCGATGTGGGGCCGGCCCAATTGCCCGTCTCCGGCTTCCCGGCGGACTTCATCCAGCGTGATCGTTATCCCCAGATCATTTAACCGGCTGATAATCGCCGGGTTGCGATTTTTTCTGGCCTGTTGGAGTTTTTCAAGGGCATGATTCAATGCCGGATCATCGAGACGGATTGAATACCCCAATAAATGGAAACTGCCGGAACCGGCATAGAAGCGGGGAGGCGCGGCACTGATTTCAACACCGGTTAAAAAATTCAGGGGGGAGGGAATACCGGTTTGCAAGGCCTCTTTTGACCCGGCAAGCGTATCATGATCCGTAATGGCGATTGCCTTTAGCTTAAGCTTGAGGGACTGGGAAATAACTTCCGACGGCGTCAAGGTACCATCGGAAGCCGTTGTGTGAATATGAAGATCGATCCCCCCATGCTTGCTATAATCCAAGGGCTTTCTCTAAAGCCTCCTCTTTGGACTTACAATTGATACATTGAGTGGTTACAGGCCTGGCTTTCAGCCGTTTGAGCGTTATGTCTTCACCGCAGGAATCACAAATGCCATAGGTATCATTTTCAATCCGTTCCAGGGCCGATTTAATTTTTTTTATCAATTTGGCTTCGCGATCGCGGATCCGCAGCATAAAATTACGATCGGCTTCCAGGGCCGCACGATCCGTTGGATCCGGAAAATTCTCTTTGGTCTCGGTCATACCGGAGACCGTAGTATCGGCTTGATTTAAAAGATCTTGCAGCCGTTCGGTGAGATATTCTTTGAAAAATTCTTTATCTTTCTTTTTCATGACCGGGCCTTATAAAATTATAGTGAGTTTATTATTAAAAGCTTATTTAAATAACATGGGGTTAAATTTATGTAAATAAAAAAGTAAGATTTTTATGCGGCATTTAAAAATTTTTCAAGCTGTTTCATGTTTGCAACATTGTAGAATTTGCCGGGATAGTCCCGGGGCAGGGTCTTTTTCAGTAGCCCGGCCAGCACCCGACCCGGTCCGACTTCAACGAAGACCTCAACCTCTTCTTCCATCAATTTGTTCATCGTATCGTACCAGCGCACGGGGCTGCACAACTGACGGGCCATGATATTTCTGATTTCAGCCGGATTTTCTTCCTGAGCCGCTGTGACATTAAAAAAAATCTGTTTTTGCGGCGCCTCAAACTCTATCGAATCAAGATAATCTTTGAATTCATCCTGGGCGCCTTGAATCAGCTCACTGTGCCAGGCACCGCTGACATTCAGGGCAACCGACTTGGCACCTTGGGCGACCGCCAACGATGATACCTGCTCAACTGCCGGCGGGATTCCGGTAATGACGATTTGCTGCTGCGTATTGTGGTTGGCAACCGATACAATTCCATTTTTTTGAACTTCGGCGACCAGCTCGGAAACGGCTTCGATCGGAAGGCCCACAATCGCGTGCATCGCCCCTTGATGGTTACCGGCTTCGCGGTGCATCAATTGACCTCTTTTATAGACCAGACGGATCGTATCTTCTTTGGAGTTGACACCGGCTGCGCAAAGGGCACCATATTCCCCCAGGCTGTGACCGGCGCAAAATTGATACGCGCTATTTTCTCTTTCAATCACCGCCAAACAGGCCAGGTTGACCGCCGTAACGGCCGGCTGAAGGTTGACTGTCATGGTCAAATCTTGCATGGGGCCCTTGAAACAGAGTTTGGATATATTGATTCGAGTAATTTCTTCTGCCATGTCAAAAATTTCGCGAACCATGTCATACTCGCGGTAAAATTCTTCCCCCATTCCAACACTCTGAGATCCCTGGCCGGGAAAGAGGTACGCAGTCTTTTTCATAACCTGTCCTCCGAATTGAATTAATTATATTTGTGTAATGTCTGAAAGATCAAAACCCCAAATCTCAAGCATCAAATTACAAATAAATCTCAAATTACAATATTCAATGAACAAAACATTCACTGCAGTTGGGTCCGATCGTATCGCAAACCAAGTTCATTGAATGATGATGCTGTTGGGTAAATCCGCAGATTGATTGTTGGTTTGGAATTTTGAATTTGAATCATTGTGATTTATTTGAGATTTGATTTTTGGTGCTTGTAATTTTCTTAATTTTCACCTAGTGTGCAATTTTTTTTAGAATCAGTCCAGCTTAAACAATTTTCTGACGACATCGATATGAAGTGATTTATCCTCAACCATACCGTCTTTTTTTAAAAATATAGTGGGATCATGCAGGATCTTATTTATGAGGGAACCGGTCATTTTTTGAATTGCAGAAACGCTGTCTGCGGGAAGATTATTGAATTTCAGTGTTTTTTGCATTTCGGCGGCAGCAATGGATTCCATTTTTTTTCTCAGCGCGATAATGGTGGGCACGATCTCCAGACTGTCATACCATTGCCGAAAGCTGATGACCGCTTCATCAATAATCCGCTCGCCCTTGATCGCTTCCTGCTGGCGATCTTCTATGTTATCGTCAACAACCCCTTGAAGATCATCAATATCGTAAACATAGGAGTTCGTCAGCCGGTTGACCCGGGGGTCAATATCCCGGGGGACAGCGATATCGATAAAGAATATCGGCCGATTGCGCCGTTTGCGGATAACGCTTTTTACCTGGTCGCGGGTGATCACAAACTCGGGAGAACCGGTTGAACTGATGATGATGTCTGCGGACTCCAAAAAGGTTGTAATTTCTTCGAATCGAATGGGTTTCCCGTTAAACTTTTTGGCCAGTTGGACACCATTTTCAAAGGTGCGGTTGGCCACATAGATCTCAGATGCTTTATTGCGGATCAGGTGTTCGACGGCCAGTTCCGCCATTTCTCCGGCCCCAACCAGCAGAACGGATTTTCCCGCCAGGTTGCCGAATATTTTGCGTCCCAGTTCCACGGCAGCATAGCTTATGGAGACCGCGTGGTCGCCAATACCGGTTTCAGTTCGAATTCGTTTGGCCACGAAAAATGTTCGGTGCAGCAGGCGGTTCAAAATAACCCCGGATGATTTAACCTCAGTGGCCATGCGATAGGCCTCCTTTATCTGGCCGAGAATCTGGGGTTCGCCGACCATCATGGAGTCCAGACTGGAAGCAACCCTGAATACATGGCGCACGGCGTCGTTGCCTTCATGGATATAAAGGGCGTCATCAAACTGTTCAAGTGGGATTTTGTTATAATCGGCAATAAAGTCTTTCGTGGCAGAAATGGTGCGGGTTTTATCATCGGTCACAAATAAAAGCTCCACCCGGTTGCAGGTGGAAAACAAAAGCACTTCATTAATATCCGGCTGGCGGAGAAGGGTTTGGAGCGCAGTTGTCGATTCGTCCCCGGAAAAGGCGATACACTCCCTTAACTCCACCGGAGCAGTTTTGTGATTTATTCCTATTAGAACGATCTCAGGCATAGTAAGTTAAAAAAATTGAATATTGTAGATTGAAGAATGAATAATTATAGGATACCACAAATCTTCAGTCTTCAATCCTCAAACGACCCTCACTTCGTAAATTCCCCATGATGTCCTTCCAGCAGTAAATTCACACCCAGGAAGGTGAATAAAAGAACCGCAAAACCAATAATTGCCATGATGGCCGAGCGGCGACCGCGCCATCCGACCGTAAAGCGTTCATGGAGCAGGGCAGCATAAAAAAGCCAGGTGATGCTGGACCAGACTTCTTTGGGGTCCCAACTCCAGAATCGGCCCCAGACTGATTTGGCGTATACAAAACCGGTTATCAGCCCTAACGTGAGCATGGTAAATCCCACCACGATGCAGGCGTATCCAGTAGCATCCAGGAGGTCCAGTGACGGCAATCGTCTAAAAAAGAAACGCCGTTTTTTGGTTTTAATCGCGTTTTCCTGGATAAGATATAGCAGACCCAGGCCGCACGCCAGGGCAAATCCCGCCTCGCCGATAAAGATAGCGACGACGTGTGAAATCAACCAGAAATTCTTAAATATCGCGGTTGTTTGAGCCGTTTCATTGGGCAACTGGGAAACGATGATCATAACCAGGGTCACCAATGGCGCGGCAAATACACCCAATATTTTCAGATTGAATTTGATTTGAATGATCATAAATAGGCCGGCGATGGACCATCCCGCCAATGACAGCGTTGCATGCAAATTGCCGATCGGCAGATGACCGGTAGCGGCAATTCGGTAAATTAGGGTTGCTGTGTGGCATAGAAATCCGGCGGACAGGATAAAAAATCCAGAACGCTGTAAAACGTTTTTTTGAAGAAATAAATAGGCGCAATATGCAGTGCTGCTGGCCATGTAAAACAGAATCGTCAGTATGATCAAAATTTCCATTATTGCATTAGTTCCTCGAAACGATACCCATCCCCTAATATTTTCGCAAGCAAGACGTTAATGTCTTCTGTTTTGTCCGCCTGCATCAACGCAATCAAATTGCTGTCGATCAGCTGCTCAAAAAGCGGTTTATGGACTTCGGGTTCGTGGGCCTGACTTAGGAGCTTGCTGCGAATAGCGCCCATGAGTTTTAGAAAATCTCCATATTCCGGACCGAACCGGCGCTCGAGTTTTTTACGCAATTTTTTTGCCAGGGCCGGGCTTCTGCCGGATGTTGATATCGTAATGACCAGATCATCCCGCCGCACGATTGAGGGCAGAATGAAGTTGCACTTTTCCGGCCGGTCGGCGATGTTACACAGGGTGTTGCGACGTTCGGCATCACTGCTGATTTGCCGGTTCAATGTTTCATCGTCACTGGCCCCGATCACCAGGAACATTCCCTCGATATCTTCGGTTCGGTAGGGGCGCGGCTTGAGTGTCAGCCGGGCGGATTCAGCGAGCATCTGCAGCCGATCGGATATTGCGGGACTGACGACAGTGACTTTGGCCCCGCATTTTAACAATGTCTTGACTTTGCGGGTGCCCACGCCGCCGCCGCCGACGACCAAACAATTTTTATTTTGAATGTCTAAGTGAATGGGATAGTAGCGCATATCGTTATCGGTTATTTGTTATTGGTTATCAGGCGCTTAGCGACATCACATCGGCAATTTGTTATTTTCAGGTGTCAGCGCCGCCTCTGGCCTGAAAAGCGGCCAGTCAAATCGAAAAAGAAACTGAAAAAAAGCGAATGTCGAATATCGAAGTAATGCATTCTGTCTATTTTATAAAAAAAGACTGAGCGAAGCGAAACCACCCTTCGACATTCGATATTCGACATTCTGCGGTTCTGCGGTTCGCTTTTAATGAAGTTTCATATGAGTGTTCAGGTAAACTACCGAATTTGTGCCTCGCAGGGGCCACCTTTTCGCAATGTGACCCGGAAAGAGCCTCAGCACTCCTGGGCAATATTCTGTCAATATACGATAAACAAATAACCATTAACGAATAACCTTTATTTCCATCAGATCTTGGGCCAGGACCAATGGGCCGCTGTAGGTTTTGCGACATTCCTGCGCAATGTCGACGTTTTCACAATCCGGATAAAAATGAGTGAGCACCAGTTGGCGCACACCGGCCCGGCTGGCGATGTCACCAGCCATAGACGGAGTCAGGTGCCCTTTGACCTGCAGGCTGTCGGGCATCGCCGACTCGCAGATTAAAAGATCCGCATCTTTTGCCAACTCGATCAGATTCTCACTAAAATCCGTATCTCCGGAGTAAACCGCCGAACTGCCGTCGGCACTCGTGATGCGGTAGGCAACACTTTCAGGATTATGTTCTACCGGCGCGGTTTCAATGGAAAAACCGCTGAATTTTTTTGAATCGCCTGCGGTATTGTCAAATTCCAGAAATTTGAGCAATCCCGGGGCAAGCTCGATCCATGATCCATATACCGCTTTAAGTCCGGCAAAAAAATCGGTCAATCCCCGGCCGGCAAGGATTGTCAGGGGGCTTTGGCGGCGATTGCCATCCGGGTATTTCGTGGCAAAAATCAGGGGAACCAATTCCGCGCTGTGATCCGGATGGAAATGGCTGTAGCATAGATAATTCAGATCAAAAATAGTTGTTCCGGCCTCCAGCAACCGCCGCATGGTACCCGGGCCCGAATCAAAAAGCAGGTGGGTGGCACCGATCTGCATTAGAACCGAGCATGAACCGCGTTGCAGTGAAGGTACACAGGTACCGGAGCCGAGAATGGTTACCGTTATGCCTTGCTTCTCTATTTCCATGAGCCATGCATTCCTTTAATAAACTGACGAAGTGCCACTCACTTCTTGCCCGCCCGTTTTTCCACCCGATTAATCAGCCATTTTAAAAGTTTTTTCTCATCCCGGATGTCAACCTGCTCTGCGATATTAGATAAGGCAAATTCAGCCCGAGCCATATTTTTGTGTCCGCCGGCCGAGCCGAATTGACCAAAACTTTTTTTGGCGACATTACCGGCATTTTTGCGAATGCCATCGTTTCTGAAGATGACGATGAGCTTTTTGTCGTACGTGCCGGCGACAATGCTCCAGGTGACGGAAACAATTCTCATGAAAAAATCAGCAATAATAACACAAACATCCGGGTTAACAACCGGGCCCAAATGGACAAAGACGCGGCCTTTATGCAGCCGCATGGTATCCAGTGCGGTTTTAAAATATTTTAAAAAATCGAGCCTGAGATCAGCCTGTTCCATTTTGCGCACCAGATGGTTATTAACATAGCGGAAAAGATACTGAAACGCACGGACATCTTCGATCACGGTCTGTATTTTAAAGGCATGGGTATCTGTTTTAATGGCGTAGAACAGGCCGGTAGCCAGTTTTACCGATGGTTTTATTCTGGCCGCCCGCAGGTATTCGGTCATGATCGACGCTGTGGCACCGTAGTTGGGCCGTATATCTAAAAAGGGTGCTTTGGCACCGGTTTCAGGATGATGATCGATGATGACATGCGGGGTGAGCTGTTTCATGAATTCATGATGATCCGGCTGGGAATCCACAATGACAATCTTGCTGTACTGGGCAAGTATAATATTGGTATGGGGCACCAGACTGACCTTCAACAGCTTTGACATCGCCAGATTGTCCGGGCGATTGATCGTATTCACATGGGAAATGGCGACAGTTGCTACCCGGCGCCACAACAATCGGCTGACGGCCATGGCACTGGCAATGGCGTCCGGGTCGGCATTGATGACAATCAGAACATGATCGTTACCCGAAAATTGTTCATAGAAGCGGCGCAGTTTTTCAGAGTTTGAACGTGTCATAAAAGCGAATTTCCGAATTTATGCCAGGAATCTTACGATGAGTTCAACTCGATTACAATAAATTTTTAATCTGTTTCGATCGAATTAAACGCGATCTGCTGTCCTTCAACCTCAGCACTGATCCGGGCACCTTCGGTAATATTGCCCTTAAATATTTCCAGAGACAACCACTGGCTTTTGGGTAATTGTTCGACAGCGGTGTTTTTCTTACGCAAAATTTCATCCGGTGCTATAATCAGTTGGTCTAAAATTTGCTCCAGGAAGATAAACACATTCTATATTCTGTCAAACCTTGCTGGCTGCTGGTTGGTAGGTGGTGGGTACTGGAGATAGAATGGTATAGGGTATAAGGTGTCTGGTATGAGGTCAAAAGCCATGGCATTTGGCCTAAAGCTCACGGCTTTTGCATGCGATTGTCTTTTTGAAGTGATGAACATTCCGCCTTTGATTGCTAGGTTGATTTTGGAAAGACGTTACAGGTTGACATTTCATTGGGATCATGCTTTAAAAGTTCCCGGTGCATCGAATCCTAACTACGGCTCGAAAGTAAAAAAGAACCACCAGTCTCTTTTTTGAATCAACTTCACTCCCAAAAAAGAATTCTTGTCATTTAACATTTTCAGGACCAACCCTTGGCAATTTAGATAGTCGGAGGAACACATAATGGAAAAACTGGACCTGTTGATAGCCAACGCCAGTGTCGTCGATGGAACGGGTAACCCCTGCTATGCTGCCCACATCGGCATCGTGGATGGAAAAATCGCCTGTATCGGCCGCGATATCAGCGAATCGAACACCGTTCGCACGATAGATGCTGAAGGCATGACGGTTTGCCCCGGCTTTATCGATACCCACAGCCACGATGATGCCTACCTGCTGATCAACCCTCAAGGTGACGACAAAGTAAGGCAGGGTGTGACCACTGATGTCATCGGCAACTGTGGTTTTTCATTGGCCCCGATCTCAGATGAACACCGCGATGACCTGCGGGGTACCTTGGCAATCATGGGCGGCGGTCATCTGCCGGAAGAAATTTGGCAGCTGTCTTCATTCAATGAGTTTTTGACCATACTGGAAGACACCGAACTTGGCATAAACGTGGTTCCATTGGTCGGCCATGGCACCATTCGCATCGCCGTTGTCGGTTATGAAAACCGGGCGCCGACCGAATCCGAGTTGGCCCAAATGAAACAGCTGACGGCCGAAGCCATGCAGGCCGGCGCCTTCGGCCTTTCCAGCGGCTTGATTTATGTCCCGGCCAATTATGCCGACACGGACGAAATCATCGAACTGGCCCGGGTCGCCGGCCAATTCAACGGCATCTACACCACCCACATGCGAAATGAAGGCGATCAGCAGATGGCGGCGATCGACGAGACCTTCAGGATAGCTACCGAATCCGGTATCGCGGCCCATATATCTCATCACAAGGTCTTTGGGCGCAACAATTGGGGCCAGAGCAAGGAGACGCTAAAAGCTCTGGCAGCGGCACGCGCCAGGGGCCTGCAGGTCACCTGTGATCAATATCCCTACCCGGCCGGCAGCACGATTCTGGCGGCGGCCCTGCCGCCGCACATTCAGGCCCAAGGCCCGCAGGTATTTGCTGAAAAATTAAAGGACCCTGCTGTTCGACAAGCCGTCATCGACGAAATTGAAAATGGCAGTGACACCCCATGGGAAAATTTTATTAAAGGCGCCGGGTTTGAAAACATCATCATCAGCGTCGCCCCACGCCATGCGGAATACATCGGCAAGTCCATTGCCCAAATTGCGGAAATGAAAACAAAAAATCCTTATGATGTTTTTTTCGATCTGTTGATCGAGGAGCGGTTGGAAGTCATCATGCTGGCATTCATGATGGATGAAGCCGACATCATCCGGATTATGCAGGACCCTTTCACGATGATCGGTACGGACGGAATACCCGGATACGGTGCCGACAAAGTCCATCCCCGGATGATTGGAACCTTTCCCAGGGTCTTAGGCCGCTATGTGCGCGAGCAGGGTGTGATCCGGCTGGAAGAGGCGGTTCGCAAAATGACATCCTTCCCGGCCCAGACTTTCGGTCTTTACCGCAAAGGAATTCTGCGCCAAGGCCTGGATGCCGACATCGTCATTTTCGATCCGCAAACGATTATCGACCGCTCAACATTTGAAAATCCATTGCAGCATCCCGCAGGGATCCACTGGGTAATCGTCAACGGCCAAGTCGCAGTGGATCACGGCCAGATAACCGGAGCCACCTCGGGGCAGGTGCTGCGCCGGAGATAGGCTATATGCAATAATTACGTCGGTTTTTTCAAGGCCCGGTCGTAATTAATCCAACAACAACCGATAGAATAGAGCCGGAGTAATGGAGTGTTGGAGTGATGGACAAAATTCAACCGTGGTGTATTGACCGTATTTTAGAACATTTCCCGGTATGATCTTCAATTCGTTAAAAGTGATCGGGCGATAACCATTTCAGGGGAAGATATCCAAATTAATTTTAGGGTCCTTATATTCCCGCAGATGCTTTTGCCAATACTCCATTACTCCCATACTCCAACACTCCAATACGTCTTTGCGTAGAACCTTTTCAGTTCCGGTTCATCCGGGTTAGGAGAAAGATGATGAAATTCGTAATCGCGATGATGAAGCACGAAACCAACACATTTTCACCGGTGCCCACCCCGTTTGAGAGTTTTGTCAGCCATGCGGCATTGTCCGGTGACGAGGCCTACCAGGCGTTTAAGGGCACCAATACTCCCCTGGCAGCTTTTGTCGATTTGGCGGAAAAAGAAGGGGCGGATTTCACGATTCCAATTGCCGCCGAAACCTGGCCCAGCGGACCTGTTGCGGCTGAAGCCTACACGCGCATATCAGATGCCATCTGTGATGCCGTGGCCCAGGGCTGCGATGCCGTCTTTTTGGACTTGCACGGTGCGATGGTGTGCCAAAACACGGATGACGGTGAAGGCACGCTGCTTGAACGCATTCGGTCCCTTGCACCGGATATCCCGGTGGCGGTGGCACTTGATCTGCATGCCAATTTAACCGCTAAAATGATTGCAAATTGCAGCGTTATCGCGGGATACACAACCTATCCCCACATTGATATGTACGAAACGGGAGCTCGAGCCGGCAACATCCTGATCAACGCCCTGAAAGGTCAAGTAAAGCCAACCATGGATTGGGCCAATCGCCCCATGCTGGCCCACACGCTGTGCATGGGTACGGATGAAGCGCCCATGGGGGATTTAGTTGCCAGGGCCAAAACCATCGAAGGTAAGGACGCGCTGGCCGTCACTGTGTTTGGCGGGTTTCCGTTGGCTGATTTCGATGATGCCGGACTCAGTGTGGTCGTGGTAACCGACAACAATCAAAAATCGGCCCGGGACATCAGCAACCATCTCGCCGATAAGGCCTGGCAGCGCCGCGCTGAGTTTGTTTACAATGCCGAGCCTCTGTCCGAATCAGTCGCCCGGGCCGGCAAACTGTCCCAGGGCCCCATCCTGCTAATTGATCATGCCGACAATTGTGCTTCCGGCGGCACCCAGGATACCATGGCGGTCGTGGCCGAAGTCATGCGCCAGGGTTTGAAGGATGTGGCCGTGGGTGCCATTCGCGACCCTGAAGCGGTGAAAAAATTGATCGAATCCGGCGTGGGGTCAAATGTCACGTTGGCCCTGGGTGGAAAAATGGATATGCCCAGCATCGGCCGCCAGGGAGAACCCCTGGAGGTGTCCGGCCGGGTCCGCCTTATATCCGACGGCGACTTTGTCGTTAAGGGTCCCATGATGACCGGGGTGACGATGCGCATGGGCAAAACCGTCGTATTGGACACGGGATCCATTCAGTTTGTGATTATTGAAAACAACCATGAGCCCTTTGACCTGGAAATGTTTCGCAGTGTCGGCATTGAACCCACGGCCAAGCAATACTTGCTGTTGAAATCCCGCATCCACTACCGCGCCGGCTTCAAGCCCATCGCCAAACACATTGTCGAGTGCAGCGGTATTGGGGTAACCGGTTCGAATTACAGCCAGTTTAAATTCGAAAAAGTGCGCCGTCCGATTTATCCGCTGGTACTGGATATGACACTTTAGGTCCTTTACCAAAAATCTGAAGGCTTTTCGCCATAGGCGGTCTAATGTTTGGGTTTCAGTAATAAAAATTCCAAATCACAAAAAACAAATATCAAACAAATCACAATAACCAAAATTCAAAATCCCAAACAAGCGGCTTTTGATCTTGTTTGAGATTTGGATATTGAGATTTGGAGTTTATTTGAAATTTGGTGCTTGTGATTTGTTATTTTCGGTCGCCCGCAAAACCCCGAATCCACTTTCGGCCCGGAGCGGCGTCGAAGAGCGCCTTGGTGTAATCCTGTTGGGGATTATTGAAGATCTCCCGGCGGTTCCGTACTCCACCACCACGCCATTGTGCATGACGGCCACGTGGTCGCAGATCTGAGCGGCGACCCTCAGATCGTGGGTAATGAACAACATGGCCGAGTCGAGGCCGCGCACGTCGTCCAGCAGCTCCAGCACCTGGGCGATCCACACGTCGAGAGCCGACACCGGTTCGTCGGCGATAAGCACCTCCGGCCGCATGGCCAGAGCCCGTGCAATACAGATGCGCTGACGCTGGCCGCCCGAAAACTGGTGTGGAAAACGGTCCACGGAATTCGGGTCAGCTCCACCACTTCCATCAACTCGCGCGCCCGCAGCCAGGCGTCGGCTTTGGAGACACCGAAGTTCATGGGGCCTTCCACAATCGAAGCGCCCACGGTCAGACGGGGATTGAGCGATCGATAGGGGTCCTGAAATATAATCTGGATGTGTCGGCGGTGGGCCGCAGGTCGCTAACCGGCAACCGGGCGACCTCAACGTCGTCAAGATACACCTGGCCCGAGGTGGGATTTATCAAGCGCACGATGCAGCGTGCGACAGTGGATTTTCCCGAGCCGGATCGCCGACGAGTCCTAAGGTCTAACCGCGCCGCACCTGGATGCTGACATCCTGGCCGCCTTCACCGAACGCCCGCGTCAGCCAGCTTTTATCCTGGTAGACCTTGTACAGACCCTTGTGGATAAAACGATCGGGGCGCTGCCATCTTCCGCCAACTTGCGGCTTCAAGCTGGTACCGTCGAAACCAGCATGCGCGTATAGGGATGCTCCGGTTTACTGAGAATCTGCCGGTGGCGTTGGTCTCGACGTGGAACTGATTGCATGACTGCCACGCGGTCGGCGACCTCGGCCACGACGCCGAAGTCGTGGTAATAAACAGCACGCCGGTGCCGTGTTTAGCCTGGAGTTCCTTGATCAACTTCAAAATTTGGGCCTGGTCGTGACATCCAGAGCGGTGGTGGGTTCATCGGCGATCAGCAGCGGCAATCCAACGCCAGGGCCATGGCGATCATGATGCGCTGACGCTGGCCGCCGGAGATCTGATGTGGATAGGAATGCCGAGACGCCGGGCCTGGACATGTACACCGCAGCCATCAAGTCGATCACTTTTTGTACCCGATCTTGCGCGGACAGCCTGGTGTGGGTGGCCACCATCTCTTCATCGTGCCGACTGGTATCACCGGGTTCAGCGCGGTCATGGGTTCCTGGAAAACCATGGCCATGCCGACGCCCCGCAGGTCGCGCAGACGCTGGGGCGTGGCTTGGAGTAAATCTTCTTTTTGGAGCAGCACTTCACCCGCCACGGGCACCAATTGTTTCCTGGCAGCAGTCCCATAACGGCATGCGCCGTCACCGATTTGCCGGAAGTGGATTCACCCACCAGGCACAGAGTTTCACCCGGTTCCACTTGCAGACAGACATTCTCGATCGCATTTTCGCGGTCGGCACCGGTCGGCAGCCGTACCGTCAGATCGTTGATTTGCAGAACAGGAGCACTCATTTCAGGCCCTCAGCCGTTTGGCAAGGCGCGGGTCCAGAGTGTCGCGCAGACCGTCACCGAGCATATTGACTGCCAGCACCGTCAGCGCCAGGAAAATGCCCGGGAAAAAGATGTTGTGCGGATGGATTCGAAACAGCATACGGCCTTCGGCCATAATGTTGCCCCAGGTGGGTATCTCCGGCGGTATGCCGGCGCCCAGAAAGCTGAGGATGGCTTCGACCAGGATGGCCGAAGCACATACATAGGTGCCCTGCACGATCAAGAGCGCGATCGTGTTGGGCAGCAGGTGACGCGCCATGATCATGGGCAGGGGGGTGCCGACGGAAATTGCCGACTCCACATAGAGTTCTTCACGCAGGGACAAAACAACCGAGCGTACCAGGCGAACCACGCGCGGTATTTCCGGAATCAGGATGGCCAGTATTACAGTCATCAATCCGGCACAAAAAAAAAAAAAAAAAAAAAAAAAAAAAAAAAAAAAAAAAAAAAAAAAAAAAAAAAAAAAAAAAAAAAAAAAAAAAAAAAAAAAAAAAAAAAAAAAAAAAAAAAAAAAAAAAAAAAAAAAAAAAAAAAAAAAAAAAAAAAAAAAAAAAAAAAAAAAAAAAAAAAAAAAAAAAAAAAAAAAAAAAAAAAAAAAAAAAAAAAAAAAAAAAAAAAAAAAAAAAAAAAAAAAAAAAAAAAAAAAAAAAAAAAAAAAAAAAAAAAAAAAAAAAAAAAAAAAAAAAAAAAAAAAAAAAAAAAAAAAAAAAAAAAAAAAAAAAAAAAAAAAAAAAAAAAAAAAAAAAAAAAAAAAAAAAAAAAAAAAAAAAAAAAAAAAAAAAAAAAAAAAAAAAAAAAAAAAAAAAAAAAAAAAAAAAAAAAAAAAAAAAAAAAAAAAAAAAAAAAAAAAAAAAAAAAAAAAAAAAAAAAAAAAAAAAAAAAAAAAAAAAAAAAAAAAAAAAAAAAAAAAAAAAAAAAAAAAAAAAAAAAAAAAAAAAAAAAAAAAAAAAAAAAAAAAAAAAAAAAAAAAAAAAAAAAAAAAAAAAAAAAAAAAAAAAAAAAAAAAAAAAAAAAAAAAAAAAAAAAAAAAAAAAAAAAAAAAAAAAAAAAAAAAAAAAAAAAAAAAAAAAAAAAAAAAAAAAAAAAAAAAAAAAAAAAAAAAAAAAAAAAAAAAAAAAAAAAAAAAAAAAAAAAAAAAAAAAAAAAAAAAAAAAAAAAAAAAAAAAAAAAAAAAAAAAAAAAAAAAAAAAAAAAAAAAAAAAAAAAAAAAAAAAAAAAAAAAAAAAAAAAAAAAAAAAAAAAAAAAAAAAAAAAAAAAAAAAAAAAAAAAAAAAAAAAAAAAAAAAAAAAAAAAAAAAAAAAAAAAAAAAAAAAAAAAAAAAAAAAAAAAAAAAAAAAAAAAAAAAAAAAAAAAAAAAAAAAAAAAAAAAAAAAAAAAAAAAAAAAAAAAAAAAAAAAAAAAAAAAAAAAAAAAAAAAAAAAAAAAAAAAAAAAAAAAAAAAAAAAAAAAAAAAAAAAAAAAAAAAAAAAAAAAAAAAAAAAAAAAAAAAAAAAAAAAAAAAAAAAAAAAAAAAAAAAAAAAAAAAAAAAAAAAAAAAAAAAAAAAAAAAAAAAAAAAAAAAAAAAAAAAAAAAAAAAAAAAAAAAAAAAAAAAAAAAAAAAAAAAAAAAAAAAAAAAAAAAAAAAAAAAAAAAAAAAAAAAAAAAAAAAAAAAAAAAAAAAAAAAAAAAAAAAAAAAAAAAAAAAAAAAAAAAAAAAAAAAAAAAAAAAAAAAAAAAAAAAAAAAAAAAAAAAAAAAAAAAAAAAAAAAAAAAAAAAAAAAAAAAAAAAAAAAAAAAAAAAAAAAAAAAAAAAAAAAAAAAAAAAAAAAAAAAAAAAAAAAAAAAAAAAAAAAAAAAAAAAAAAAAAAAAAAAAAAAAAAAAAAAAAAAAAAAAAAAAAAAAAAAAAAAAAAAAAAAAAAAAAAAAAAAAAAAAAAAAAAAAAAAAAAAAAAAAAAAAAAAAAAAAAAAAAAAAAAAAAAAAAAAAAAAAAAAAAAAAAAAAAAAAAAAAAAAAAAAAAAAAAAAAAAAAAAAAAAAAAAAAAAAAAAAAAAAAAAAAAAAAAAAAAAAAAAAAAAAAAAAAAAAAAAAAAAAAAAAAAAAAAAAAAAAAAAAAAAAAAAAAAAAAAAAAAAAAAAAAAAAAAAAAAAAAAAAAAAAAAAAAAAAAAAAAAAAAAAAAAAAAAAAAAAAAAAAAAAAAAAAAAAAAAAAAAAAAAAAAAAAAAAAAAAAAAAAAAAAAAAAAAAAAAAAAAAAAAAAAAAAAAAAAAAAAAAAAAAAAAAAAAAAAAAAAAAAAAAAAAAAAAAAAAAAAAAAAAAAAAAAAAAAAAAAAAAAAAAAAAAAAAAAAAAAAAAAAAAAAAAAAAAAAAAAAAAAAAAAAAAAAAAAAAAAAAAAAAAAAAAAAAAAAAAAAAAAAAAAAAAAAAAAAAAAAAAAAAAAAAAAAAGCAGATGGTTTAACCGGAGCATGTACTGGTTGCCCAGAGGGTTGAGGTTGACCAGCGCAATCGTTTCGCTTTCGGGCGTCAGCAGCGGCAGCAAATCATGCGGCGGATTCTCAATGTAGTCGATCTCGCCCGCGATCAATGCGTTGACGGCCGTCTGGTGGTTGGGCATGGAAATCCATTCAACCCAGTCCACCTTGACAATTTTGGCGCCGGAAGCCCAGCTGGGCGGCTCACTGCGCGGTTTGTAGGCCGGGTTCTTGACAATTTCAACCTTGTCACCCGGTTTCCATTCATCTTTTTTGAAAATAAAGAGCCCGGAGCCGACATACTCCGATATCTGTTCATCGGCCGGTGTGTCGGCGATACGTTTGGCATGATGAACGGCACGTTGGAGCTGGGTTTGGCAAGCGCCATCAAGACCAGGCCAAACGGTTCTTTCAGAATCAGCTGGAAGGTCTTGTCATCGACCACCTTGAATTCTTTGGTAAATTCCAACAGTTTCTGGCCCAAACTGTCTTTCTGGCCCCAGCGCTTGATCGAAGCCACGGCATCTTCGGCCTTGACCGGGGCGCCGTCATGCCAGAGCAGCCCATTGCGCAGGGTAAAGGTATAGGTGAGATTGTCATCGCTGACCGAATAACTGTCGACCATCTGGGGTTTGATGGCCAGTTTTGCGTCCATGGCAAACAGGGTGTCATAGACCATGTAGCCGTAGTTGCGCGACATGTAGGCCGTGGTCCAGATCGGATCGACAATTTTCAGATCCGAATGCATCACAGCGCGCAGGGTGGTTTCCGCGAAAGCAGCCGGGCCGAAGCTGACAGCAAGCACCAGGGTGAGCGCCAACCCAACAATACCTTTGACGGTTCGTCTAGCAATCATTTGGGTTCTCCTTTCTGTTTGGCCCCAACAGACTTCTTGATTGGCGGCCGTGGTTAAAAAGCCGATGAATTCACAAGGTGGCAGGAAGGGCTGGACAACCCGGTTTTGACATTCAAAGAGGTCTGGAGGGACGGGTGCGGCGTCACCGGTACCGGGAAATCGGGCTCGGTGCCACCTACCACTCAAAACGGGTTAAGACCACCTGTAACGCCGCCACCGCGCTAGCCAATGCAGTACAACCATCGGCTCTCCATGTCCGCACCCCGCCGACCAGAGATCATTCATTATAAGTCGTTTAAATCGATTGGACCAATACAGCCAATGGAACGTTCCCCGGGGCCTGACGATCCCCCGAATGTCGAACTTAGCAGGCCCGTGTCCCAGAGCCGGGGAGCAAATAAAGGGAAATGTGAAATTAATTTTCTTTATCAGCCAAAATCCATATAGAAATTCAGCGGCCTTGTCAAGATAAAACATTTTAGGACAGGGCCAACACACATGATGGTGGAGCTCCCGGAAACAGGCTTTAACGAGGAGCAATGTCAAAAAGTTGATTCGGAGAAATATTGATGCCACCGGGAAAATTCAAAAACTAAGGCATCCCCACCACCCGATAATGCCGGCCGCATGGCTGGCCATAAGATACCTGCATTTTACTTGCGCTCAGATCGATGATGCAGCAAGCCAGGGTATCGATTCGCAGATATTCATCATCTTCAGCCCTGGCATGTCGGCAGATGGACCCGGGAGCGTCATCATGGTTGGTAAATATTTCAGCAAGGCGTTGATCATCCCACTGCCGACGCGTTGAAATTAACGCAGCCGCACGGTCGAATCGCGCAAATGAATCGGCCATAAGCAGCCGTCCCACGTCCTTTTTTGCCAGGTCGGCATCACAATAATGATTCGTATGGACGACCACACCCCCGGCTGGATCGATTTCTTTGATGGCTTGGGGCATCAACTCCAGTCCTTTGATGTCGCCGCTTTTGTCTCCAACTAAAAAATGACTGGCTCCGGCCCGTTGGGCATTTTCAACCCGGGCCACGGCTTCGGCGGTGTCTTTGGCGCCCAGAACCAGGCGCAAAAGGACGTGGACCGGCAAGCCAGGCGCCATGCCCTCGATGATGAGAATGTTGAGCAACACCCCCACACCGTTTTCATTCACGCCGATTTTAGCCACTTGGCCGGCTTCCGCCAAAAAAACGGCTTTCGGCCCCTGCGCCGGTTCGATCCTGAAAATGGCCGATGTTTGGCGCATCCGCTCTTGCCAATCCCAATTTTGAGCCAGAATCGGCTTGCCGGAAAAAGTTCGTTCGCCGGTCAGCCCGATGGCCGTGCATTCGCCTGGCATGTCATCGGGTGCCTTCCCCATGGACATTAGTTCGGTGCGCACATTGAGAAACAGGATCTCCTCCAACGGCACTTCCGCTCCGCGTGCGATGCCCTCCATCTCCTCCAAAATGTCGGGAGCATCTTTTTGTAAAACATCCTGAAACCGACCCGCATGTATTAAACACGGTTGCGGTTCAAGCCCGGTACGTTCTCGAATCATCATGAAATAAAGCGTTAAATTGGCTTGGATCTCTTTGGCAAGGATTCGGCCGTGGGTTTTACCCATGTCATATGGTTTGCCTTTGAGATCGATGATCGGAAAAAAATCTTTCATGCTTCCTCCTTTGATGATTGGATAAACGTCGGACTAGCCTTCCTTAACATGCTTCACCAGGTGCCCCAACTCGGGAAAAATCAGCTCTCGGCAGGCAAGTTTGCAGGCATTCAGGCTGCCCGGCAGGCAAAATACGACGGTATCTTCGATGACACCGGCCGTGGCGCGCGATAAAAAAGCAGCAGATCCGATTTCATCAAAACTCAGCTTGGCAAACAGCGGGCCGAAACCGGTCAGGGTTTTGCTAAACATCGGTTTTACCGCTTCAATCGTCACATCTTTTTTCGTAATGCCGGTGCCGCCGTTCATCAGAATCACCTGGGGCCTCTCATTTTGGATCACCTCGCGCACTGTGGCGGCAATCAGCTCGGCATCGTCTGTAATCACTTGATGGCAGACCACGTCGTGTCCTTCCAGGCGGGCCTGCTCCCGGATCCAATTGCCGCTGGCATCATCCGCCAAGGCCCGGGTGGTGGACATGGTAATGATCCCGATAGAGACCTTGCGGGGGGCATGCTTTTTGTGGTCGTGTGTACCCATAATATTCCTTATGTAATGTATTAAAGTTTCATCTGTTCCATACATCATGTTCTGTGAAGAGATCAACACCAATACCCAAAAATTCCAAGCACCAAAAACCAAATCTCAAATAAATCCCAATAACCAAATTCAAAATTCAAAACAGCTAGATAATTGAAATTTGAACCCACTTGAATATTTCGGAAAGATTGGAATCTGCTAAATAATACGGTATCACTGTAATGCATGTTTTGGTCATTGGATATTGCGATTTAGGATATATTTGAGATTTGGTGCTTGAAATTTGGAATTTTAAGGCCTTTCCGATTCAACTGGTTTCAATTTTACTTGGCATTACCATGATGCCTCCCGGGTTTATCTTGATTTTGCCAATCAATTTTTCTATGTTGATATATCATGGTGTCACCGTCAAAAGTTTATTTAATCTTAAAACATTATCTCAAAAATGATTGTTGAAAAATGCCCCATCCTTATAGCGGTGTAATATTATCCGGCGGTTTGAGTACCCGCTTTAACGGCCAGAATAAAGCCTTTATCAATGTTGCCGGTCAGCGCATTCTGGATCGTTTGTATGCTATTTTTTCAGAGCTGTTCAATGAAATCATTTTGGTGACCAACGATCCCCTGCAGTTTGTTGAATGGGACTTAATGATCGTCACCGATATTTTCCCGGTTCGAAGCTCGCTGACGGGAATCCACACCGGACTTTTTTACATGAAAAATCAGTTCGCATTTTTCTCGGCCTGTGACACCCCGTTTTTAGAAAAAGATCTGGTTGAAGTTCTCCTTGAAAATATTGACCGGAATAAAGACATTATCATGCCCGAAACTTCGGCTGGCATGGAGCCTCTTTGTGCAATCTACTCCAAACGCTGTCTGAATACGGCTGAACATCATATCAAGCAAAATAAATTTAAAATTCAGCGGGCACTGGGTAATCATCGGCTGAAAAAAATTCCCGAAACCGTATTGCGCGCCAAAGACCCGGAACTGAGATCGTTTTTTAACATTAACACACCGCAGGATCTGGCACGGGCGCAGAAGATGGCGGCGGGGGGCGAGGGGCCGGAGGCCGGGTGCTAGGGCAGAGAGCAGGGGATACTGGATGCTGGCG
This sequence comes from uncultured delta proteobacterium, assembly GCA_963710795.1. GTDB lineage: Bacteria > Desulfobacterota > Desulfobacteria > Desulfobacterales > JAFDCJ01 > JAFDCJ01. The sequence continues at coordinate 50,475 of CAVQBT010000058.1, read as the reverse complement.
GCCTGAGTAGGGTGTTTAATTGAAAAACTGATCAACTTGCAATATACTGTTTTACAGGACGGATAATTTATGGATATCAATAAAATGATGCAAGATATTAAAAGCCACCCGGACTTTGACACAGTCGGGATGGTATTATGTCACAATGGGGTGGTGCGGGCGACTTCGCGCGATGGCCGTAAAGTCAGCGGACTGCGTGTTGCCGCCGATCATGAAAAGTTGAGACGGATATTAGCAGAGCAAAAACGAAGACCCGGCATTCTGGATATCCGGGCTGAAATTGCCGAAAATCGGGATCTTTCAGTCGGGGACGATGTCATGTTGTTGCTGGTGGCCGGCGATATCCGGGAAAACGTGATCATGGTGTTATCCGAAACCCTCAACCTGATCAAGTCAACGGTGACAACCAAAACTGAATACTATGTGTAAATTTCGGAATTTAGGGTATATCATTGCACCAATTGAATTTTAGAGCTCGCATGCTGCTATATTCATATGGGAGTGGTGGAGTGCTGGAGTAATGGAGTATTGGTATTATCGGAGTATATAGAATCGTTTTTATTTTAATGGCGAAACGGTTAAGGCGTAAATAATTTAGTCTTTTATTTTCTTTTTTAAAGACTCCAGGCCGACCGTATTAGTATTACAGCATTCCATTACTCCAAAACTCCATCACTCCAGTAGATTATTAAATAGACTTTCGAAAAAAATAAAAATTCAAATTATTTACTGATTTTCTCAAAGGATCCCATATGTCTTCATTTACCCACATCGATAATAAAGGGCGGGTCAGAATGGTGGATGTTACCGCCAAGCAGCCCACCGTGCGGGTGGCGGTTGCCGGTGGTGCGGTGATTATGAAACCCGAGACCTTAAAATTGATCGGCGATCAAAAAGTCAAAAAAGGAAATGTCCTGGAAACCGCCCGAATTGCCGGAATCATGGCTGCCAAGAAAACGTCCGATCTTATTCCCATGTGTCATCCCCTGAGTCTGACCCATGTGCAAATCGATTTTGACCCGGATGAGACCAGCCATTGTATCCGGATCGCAGCTTCGGTGCGCACGATCGACCAGACCGGTGTTGAAATGGAAGCCCTGACGGCCGTGTCGGCGGCGGCTTTGACGATTTATGACATGTGCAAATCATACGATCGCGACATGACCATCTCCAGCATCCGGCTGCTCGAAAAATCAGGCGGCAAAAGCGGTACCTACAAAAGAGAACCGGAATAATTCGGAGCTAACATTATTTTGAAAGGCAAATATTGCAAAAATAACATTAATATTAGGAACAAACTCTCGCAGATGAAAACCCAAAACATATCCATTGTATTGGCTTTGGCAATTGGGGCCGCCGTATTCGCAATCTGGTTCTCCGGCTGCACTCAGCCCACCCCGGCACCGGATGAAGGCGCTGTGATGGAACAAATTTCGGGCCGTTCATACCCGGAGTTTACCGATGATATGACCTATGACGGTCTCGAGCACTGCCTTCAAAAAAGTCTGTCATATCTTCAAAAAATCCCCATTGACCGGCAGTTCGACTTCGGTAAAGATCACTATACGACCGAGCACATGATCCGATCTTTGCAATATTTTATGGACTTTGTACAATCCCGCCCGCCCGCAGACGAACTGGAACAATTTATTCGGTCCAATTATCTGGTGTATCGTTCCGTCGGCAGAAACGGCAAAGGTGAAGTTTTATATACCGGCTATTATGAACCCAATTTAAAGGGCAGCCTGTCCCGCAGCGAGGACTATCGTTTTCCGGTTTATGCCCGGCCGGAGGATTTAATCAGCATCGATCTTTCGCTCTTTAACGAAAAATACGCCGGGGAAAAAATTATCGCCCGCTACACGGATCAAAAAGTGCTGCCCTATTATAGCCGCAGCGAAATTGATTCCGACGGTGCCCTGCAAGGCAGCACGGACGTTCTGGCCTGGGTTGAGGACCCGGTTGACGTTTTTTTTCTGCAGATCCAGGGATCCGGTAAGATATACCTTGATAACGGGAATGTTTTAAATGTCCATTATCACACCTCCAACGGCAGACCCTATCGCAGTATCGGCAAGCTTTTGATCGATACTGAAAAAATAACTGTGGACGACATGTCCATGCAAAAAATCCGGGAGTATCTGAACACTCATCCGGTTGAAATCGAGGAGGTATTCAACTATAATCCCAGTTATGTCTTTTTTAAAATCGAACCGGACGGCCCCCTGGGCAATATCAATGTCAAATTAACGCCGGGACGATCGATTGCGCTGGATCGCCGCATTTTCCCGAAAGGGGCGCTATGCTTTATTGAAACTGAAATGCCGGTTGTCGATAGTACCGGCCAAATCCAGAGCTGGCGGCGCTTTACCCGGTTCGCTCTGAATCAGGATACCGGCGGAGCCATTCGTGGACCGGGCAGAGCGGATATTTTCTGGGGCAACGGACCCTACGCCGAAATTGCCGCCGGGCATCTCAAGCATACGGGAAAATTATATTTTTTAGTTTTAAAACCGGGTATTTGATGCTGGATACTCGATACTGGATGCTGGATATTGAATACCGGTCACGGCAACCCTCGCTTTAAAATCTATGACCGTCGATCGAATAAAGAATATTAGGGGTACAATTAACGAACCGTGTTCGTTGGCCTTGACACACGGCCCTGAAACAAGTACTTAATCAGATCTTTCAATTTTTTCAATGTAACAGTAGCTGATATTAAATAAAGCGATAACAAAAACCAAGAAATATGCGCAGTATGCAGTAATTATTCCGCCGCGCTTATTTCAACAATTTTCTTAAGTTTTAGAAAATAATCATCCCCTCTGGCTGTGCTATTTTTCAGGGCGGAATAATTAGCGGATTAATGAGGAGTGAAATATGTTTGGCATCGGTATGCCTGAAATGCTTTTGATCCTGGCCATCGCATTAATTGTCATTGGTCCCAGTAAATTGCCGGATCTGGCCAAATCGTTGGGCCGCGCAATGCGCGAGTTTAAAAAGGCAACCAATGAGTTTAAAGAAACCATGCAAATTGACAGCGAAATGGAGGACGTCAAAAAAGCCTTTAATGGCATCAACGATGATGTCAAAGAGGCGGTTGATCTGAAACTTGCGCCCGAGAAGCAAACCGAAGACCAGCCCCAGGCCGACGCTGCTGACGAAGAAAAAAATGAAACGCAAAACGAGGCCTCCGAATCAGAGGATTTTGATCATTTAAAAAATTTAAAACACGCCTTTGATACGATAGATACGAATTCGACTGCCACGGATGACCCCCCGGCAGACGATGAATCTCCCGCCGGGGAAGAGCCCAAAGATAAGCCAAAAGGACCTGTTGAAGATGCTTGAGGATGAGAAACTCCCCTTTACCTCGCACCTGGAAGAATTGCGCAAGCGACTGATCACTTCTTTTATCGCTGTCGGGGTCGGATTTGTGGTTGCGTTTGGTTTTAAAGAGCGATTATTTAATATCCTGGTCCACCCCCTCGCAAAAGTTATGAAAGGCGGGGAAACTCTGATATACACCGGGCTTCCGGAGGCTTTTTTCACCTACCTGAAAGTGGCCTTCCTCACCGGCCTGATGGTGGCCAGCCCGATAATATTATATCAATTCTGGATGTTTGTGGCCCCTGGGTTGTATAAAAATGAACGGCGTATGATGGTCCCCATTGTGGTCATGTCATCATTCTTTTTTGTCGGAGGGGCGCTGTTTGGCTATTTTGTCGTGTTTCCCTGGGGGTTTAAATTTTTTCTGGGTTTTGCCACCGAGACCATCAGACCACTGCCCTCCATGAAAGAATATTTTGGTTTCTCGGCCAAACTTCTGCTGGCCTTTGGGCTGGTATTTGAGCTGCCGCTGGTTTTAACCTTCATGGCCAAGTTGGGGCTGGTTTCGGTAGAATTTTTGAAAAAAAATCGCAAATATGCCATACTTCTGTTTTTTGCCGGTGCCGCCATCCTGACACCACCGGATGTGATCACCCAGGTTATGATGGCGCTGCCGTTAATGGTCCTTTATGAAATCAGCATCATCGGCGCCAAAATATTCGGCAAGAAAAAAGCCGGGCCCAAGGAGACTGAACAAGAGGCCGGCTAATTAATCCGTCCTGAAAAACAGCTTATTCAGATTTTTAACTTTTCGTAAACTTTTTCAGGACATGGTCCGTCTGCATTACTGTCAGGATTTCGATAATGCAGACGCTAATTTCACCTGTCTGGCCGAGATGGGGCATATAGTCTGATAATACTAACTATATCAATTAGTTGAATACTGTGCTAACAAGGTAAATGCAATTGACAGAATTGCATTAATCTCATAATTGGTATTCCTGAGCATTGGTCAGGGGAGCTAAATAATAAATTGCTAAAGGAGGGGCAAGAGGATTATGACTAAAAAACGTTTTATGACCACGGTGATTATCGCAGTTGCAATCTTATTTGTTAGCGCAGGCATTTATGCAAAATCAGCACCGGATGTGATTTCATTGCAGGATCCGGCCTATCAGGAGCACAAAAAGGGTGTGGTCGAGTTTCACCACAAAAAACACGGGGACGAATACGCCAAACAGTATCCGGAACTTTACCCCAACAAATGCGGCGAGTGCCACCACGACGAAAACAACAAGCCACTAACTGCGTTAAAGGACGGCGATGATGTAAAAAGATGTATCGAATGTCATAAAAAGCCGGGCGAGGTGCCCAAGGATTTAAAAAAAGAATGGCGGAAAAAGAAACTGAAAAAATCGGAAAAGAAAAAGTTGGAGCTTGAATATCACGCGGAAGCGCTTCACGAGAATTGCAGGGGATGCCACAAAGAATTCAATAAAAAGTATAAACCCAAGAAGGCCCCGACCACCTGTACCAAGTGCCATCCGAAAAAAAAGTAATAAAAATACGCGTCAAATCTGAAAACTTGAAAAAGGGGCAAGCATCGTAATTATGCTTGCCCTTTTTTATGCCCTTCGCAAAACAGCACCTGACCAACCCAACTCATTGCCCGTCCAGACCTTTTCAAACTGGATTTGCCGGTAAACTTTCAACAAGTCATCCAATTCATGATCCCGCATACCGGATAAGATCAAAAAACAGTCGGTATCGGCTCTCTCATTTATTTGGCTTCGCATCTTTTTCAAACTTGGAAACCGCAAGTTGGCTAAAATAACCGAAAAACGCTGATCAATATCTGCCATAGATTGTCCGGATATGGCTGCCCGATCTTCCAGTGCGTTGATTCTCACATTCTCGGCCGCCTCAACCCGGGCACAGGCATCGATATCGACCCCCAAACCGGTTGGCATCCCGCAAAGAATGGCCGTGATAAGCAATACACCCGAGCCCGTACCAATATCCAATACGCTGGTATGATTCGTTTTGGTTAGGACCTGATCGCCCAAAAGGACAAATTCGATCCCGTTTATCGCCAGGCGGGTGGTCGGATGATTGCCGGCACCAAAAGACGCGCCGGGTTTAATTTGAACCACCACATCATTCTGATCCAAGTGGTGATGATGCCCCGGAGGCTGCAAAACAATATGCTTTGAAACACGCACCGGTTTGCCAAAGGATCGTTCGAGAAACGTGCAGCCGTATTCATAAGTATAGGTAAGCGCACCGCCAGCCACCAGATCCCTGATGACGGATTTGCTCTGCTTTCTATCTATTCCAATTTTATTAATTAATGTGTTTTCAAGAGTGAATGGAGCTATCTTGACTGGTGAACTATCCACCGTTCTGAAAGCATAATCCCGAATAGCAATAAAATCATACCGCAATTTTTTAGGTTTCACCGGTATCCTGCCGGCACGATAATCTTAAAGGATGACGCAACCAAAGGCTCACCTACAAGGCGCTGGCGTCTTGATGGAATACCGCTACCGCGGCATCCGTAGGATGCGTACGAAGAGTACGCCGGAATGACGAAAGGCGAGTGCAACGCAGTAGATGGGCCTTTGGCTGCGTCATCCCGTTTTGAATTTGATTGCATTGCGGACCAAGGCCGGGGCCCACCCGGGCGTGCCAAGGGCATGCACATGGGTATAGGTGGCCAGAACATTTTTATACAGAATTCCATCGCGATCTTTTTCAATGCCTGCCCCGCGCTGCATGCGAAAAACCAGATCGCTTTTCCGGCTATCCCGTTTTGACACCCGGGAGTAATGAAATTCATGGCCCCTGATTTCGGAGCCAACCTCATAATAGGGGTTTTGACCTTCAACTTTGATGATGGTGTAGCCATGCCCCTGGGGCCGTTTAAAAAAATCGAATGCCACCGGCAGGATACCGACCATGGGGTAGGATTTATTCTCCAGGACCAGCTGCTCTCCCAGATACATCAACCCGCCGCACTCCGCATAGATGGGAAAACCGTCCTCGGCCAGCGCCTTAAGCTGCCAATTAAACCTTGTATTTGCTGACAGCGGTTCGGCATGGGTTTCGGGAAAACCACCGCCGATATAGAGTGCGTCCAGCTCGGGCAGTTTTTGGTCTTTCAACGGGCTGAGGTAAACGATTTCAGCACCCCTTGACACAAGCGCTTCAATATTTTCAGGATAATAAAACTGAAAGGCAGAATCCCTAATTACCCCAATCCTGACAGTTGGATGCTGGGTGCTAGATGCTGGATTCTGATTGCTGGATTCTGGATGCTGGATTCTGGATGCCGGCTGCAGTACCTCAATTTCCGACTTCCGCATCCTTGCCGCGGCATAGTCGCCCTCTTTTGGGACGACGACGGGTCCGACTTCCGACTTCTGTTCTCCGTCCTCTGTTAGCATACCCGGTGCTTTCCGGGCGATGGCAATCAACGCCTCGAGGTCAATATGCTGCTCGGCAATTTCGGCTATCGCATCGATGGACTTATTGGCCCAATCGTGCTCGGGTGTTGGCACTAGCCCTAAATGCCGTTCGGGAAAATGCTGTTCGCTCAGTTTGGGTATCGCACCGATGACCGGCATCCCGCAGTAGTGTTCAATGCTGTCACGCAGTTTCTTTTCGTGCCGGGTGTTGGCCACCCGGTTTAAAATCACCCCACTGATCATGACAGCCGGATCAAACTGGCAACACCCGGCCACAACCGCCGCCATGGTCCGGGTGATCTTGGTGCAATCAACGCACAGCACCACAGGGCACGTTAGCAGTTTGGCGAGTTCGGCCGTGCTGGTGCTGCCCTCGAGATCGATACCGTCATACAACCCCCGGTTGCCCTCGATAATGGAGATATCATGATCAATTGAATGGCATAGAAATGACTGCAGATTGTCTGACTGGCTCAATAGGAAGGCGTCCAGATTATAGCAGGGCCGGCCGGCCGCCAGGGCCAACCAGCCCGCATCAATGTAATCCGGACCTTTTTTAAACGCGGCGACGGATTGGCCGCGCTTGCTCAATGCAGCGATGACACCGATCGATAATATGGTCTTTCCCGAGCCGCCTCGCAGGGCGGCAATGATGAGTCTGGGAAAATCCGTATCTGCTGACTGCATTGGTTAAAGTTCAAAAATCAGATAAAAAAACAGACTAATCTTCATGCTCGGCCGCCGACTGTTTGCCGGCACCCGTGAGACCGTACATCGACGTGCTCCCGCTGGACCAATATTCAAGAACTCCCTCTTCCACCAGTTTGTTCACTAATTTTTTAGCTTCGCGGGGTTTTAATTCGAGCAATTTAGATAAATCGTTAAAGTAGAATTTACTTTTGGTTTTGGCTTTTTTTTGCAGCCCTTCGACGATCTTCGTTTTTGCTTCCTCGTATTCCATAATTGACCTCTTTAAAAATGAAATAAAGGGAGCCCGCTTCAATTCAAGGGGCTCCCGGGTCTGATTGAGGGCGCTTAGAACTTGAATTGAGTGGTTTGGCGCCAGGTAAAGTAGGCCGGATCACGGAAATCATCAATCAGATGATGGGTGAACGGCAGTTCGCATTTCTCAAAGAAGCGCTCCCAGCCGATCCGCTCGGCCCATTCACCCAGACGCTCGTATTTGTTGGCATCCTGGGAATAGACCTCAACGATTTTCTTGATGGTTTCGGTGGTCTTCGGCCAGCGGGGGGCTTCATTGGGGATAAACGCAACCACGACCTTGGAAAACTTCGGTGCACTGATGCGGTTGGACACTTTGCCACCGGCCATGATGACGATGCCGTCACCTTCCGTGTCGGCCAGCGGCATGGACGGGCACATGGTGTAGCAGTTGCCGCAGAACATGCAGCGCGATTCGTTTACGGCCACACTGTTGACCTTCTGGCCGTTGATTTCCATCTTGGACGGTTTGATGGCCGCCGTCGGGCAGGCTGCAATCGCCAGGGGAATTTCACACATTTTGTCCAGGTATTCATGATCCAGCAGCGGCGGTTTGCGGTGATATCCCAGAATAGCGATATCCGAGCAATGCACCGCGCCGCACATGTTCAGGCAGCAGGCCAGCGACACTCGCAGGTGGGCCGGCAGGCGATGGTCTTTGAAATCATCAAAGAGCACATCCATGGTGGCCTTGACCGGACCGGACGCATCCGTGGCCGGCGTGTGGCAGTGAATCCAGCCCTGGGTGTGCACGATGTTGGTAATACCGGCACCGGTTCCGCCCACCGGGAATTTGAAGCTGCCGCCGGCAAACTTGCGGCTTTCAAGATCCTCGACCAGCGGCCGGACTTTGTCTTCGCTGTCGACCATAAATTCAATGTTGTTACGGGTCGTAAAGCGCACATACCCGTCACAATGCTTTTCGCCAATCTCGCAGATTTCACGGATGTGGGTGGTGCTCATCAAACGGGCGCCGCCGACCCTGACGGTGAAAACCTTGTCGCCGGATTCGGCGACATGGTAATAGACACCGGGTTGGATGTATTCATGATACAGCCAGGTGCCTTTATTTTTGGCAATCACCGGCGGATAAAATTCATCGTATTTTTTCGGACCGATGTCGCTGATGCGGTTTTCCATCGGTTTGTCAGGATTATAGCCTGAAGATACAAATGCCATGGTATTTCCCCCTTATCTCTGATGATGTTTTCTGAATTCATTGATGTCACGTGTCCAACCGCCCTCGACTTCATCTTCTTTCCAGAAAATGTAGGGGTTGGATCTGGGTTCCTGCACCATCCGCGGATCGGGATCGAGTCCGGTCGCTTCGAGCAACTTCTGGAAGCCCTGACGTTTCATGAGTTCACCGAGCCGTTCACGGTTCTTGCCCTCTTCCATCCACCAATCCCAGATGCCCTCGATCACTTCTTTGATTTCATCATAGGGTTCTTCGGCTTTGATAAATGGAACCAGCATGGAGCCCATCTGGGCACCGTCCAGAATCGGAGCCTTGGCACCCACCAGGATCGAAAGGCCTCGGTCGTTTCCAATCCTGAGAGCCCTGGGCATAACATTGATGCAATGCATACAGCGATTACATTCTTTGTTGTCGATCATCAGTTTGTTGTCTTCCATCCACATGCATTTGGTGGGGCAAAGATCGATGACCTCTTTTTGGATATCGAAGGGGCCCCAGTCGCGACCGGAATGGGCGCCGCCATTGGAGGGAATTTCACCGCCGATATAGGCTTGGACCGCTTCCTGATCGACCGGAATATCATCGCGCCAGGTCCCGATGTAGGACATGTCAGCCCGGGCAATCGATGCCACGCAACAGTTCGGACAACCATCGAATTTAAATTTAAACTTATAGGGAAATGCCGGCCGGTGAAGCTCGTCCTGATACTCTTGGGTTAGATGGTAGCACAGTGCGTGGGTGTCATAACAGGCATATTCGCAGCGGGCCGAACCGATACAATCGGAAGGGGTCCGTAGATTGGAGCCGGAGCCACCCAGATCCTGGCCAAGATTATGGGTCATCTCATAAAAGATTTCTTCCAGCTGAGGGGTGGTGGTACCCAGAAAAACGATATCACCGGTGGATCCGTGCATGTTGGTGATACCGCTGCCGCGAAAATCCCACAGATCGCAAAGTTTTCGCAAATATTCGGTGCTGTAAAATTTTCCACTAGGCTGGTTGACGCGCAGGGTGTGGAAATGGGCCACGCCCGGAAATGCTTGCGGCTGATCACAATAGCGGCCGATCACACCGCCGCCATAGCCGAATACACCGACGATTCCGCCGTGCTTCCAGTGGGTGCGGCCGTGCTTGAAAGAAAGTTCCAGTATCCCCAGCAGATCCTCCACAACATCTACCGGAATCTGGAATTCAATGTTCGCTTCGTTTTTAGCCCTGACTTCGGCCTGCTGCTTGAGATCAGACACAAAGCTTGGCCACGGCCCGCTTTCAAGCTGGTCCAACAAAGGGGTGTCGTGTTTTGCCATTATTTACCTCCATTTGAATTAAATTGAAAATCTAAAACCTACGAAAACCTCCCGAACTTAAAGGGAATTACCGATGTCACCTCCTTTCGATTTTTGGATTCTATTTTTTTAGCACTCAATATTTTGATGAAATACGCCATTTTTACAATCAAGGGGCAGATATAGAATTAATCGCCGTTCTTGTCAATAAAAAACACCGATTGTTTAGCTTAACAGGTTAAAAAAATTCAAAATAGCAAAAACCACCTTATCTTGCGAACCACAAAAAGGAAACCGCACCATGTAGTATACCATTCCCGCCACGGCGGAATTGGAAGTTATTGAATACTTTTTATTGGTGAATCGATTGAAACAGCATCTGAACATGGTCGGCAAGGTTGCGTTTGATCAGGGGCATTTCGGGTGCCGCGGGGTGGATGCGCTGGAGGATGGATTCCGACAATTCAAAAAGATCTTTCAGGGTGCAAATGGACAAATAGTATTTAAAACAGATATCAACCGCATCCGGCAAAATTGGATCAGCGGGTTTTTGAGCAAGTCCGTCAAAGATGCCTGCCACCGTGCTCTGTACGACACCGGGTTCGGACCACACCAGCTCACCGACGCCATCGACCCGGTCCAGTCTCATCCGAACGGAAAGCTTTAAAACGAAAATCAACAGGGCCTGCAGCATCTGCTCGGCACGCCGGGTGTCAGGTGTCAGAGCATTTAAATCCTGAAAAAGGGGCGCGTACCCGCGAACCGTTATTAATTTCAAATCAATCTTATTTTGATTCAGCCGGATAATAAAATCACCGGCCGCATGATGCCACAGGGAGATGTGCTCATAGGTTGCGATATTGTAATAACAGGTCATGATGCCGGCGGCCTGCCGGTAAAGCCTCAATGATTGCGCGCGGGACAGGGTGTAGCGTCCTTTTCTGTCATCCCAGACACAGACCAGGCGTTGATTCCCGGAATTTTGCCGCGAAATATGGAATTCATGGTAATCCTGGAACCATTCGCCCAGAAACATATAAAATTCTGGTCCGCCGGCAGTAGTGGCTTTCCCCAGGGAATATACCCGGGGCAAAAAAGATTCGCCAAACTCGGTATTGAGCCTTTTTAGATTTTGAAACTCTGCGTTTATATGCTTTTTACCCGTGCCGGATACGGCGGCATTGAGCACAAGCGAGATCTTATGCCCGCGCACATCCGTTTCGATCCGGGCCGGATGGTAGAATTCGCCGTGCTTTTCAAGATGAATTTGAATTTCTTGGATATCCTCGGGTAAGACGGTCCGCTGAAGGTGCTGCGCCAAAACCCCGCCAAACATTTCACCGCCATCTTGCGCTAGAAAAGTACGGACGGTGTCGAAGTATTGCCCGTGGGAGACAGCAATTTCAGATGATTGACCGGATGCTGGCCGGGCCAACAGCAGCGGTTTCTGCCAGACGGCACTGGCGGGAGACAGAGGCGTTTGTTGCGGTGCTATATAGTAGGAATATCTTGGCATGGAGTATCAGAAATCTTTGAAGTCGGAATGCGGAAGTCGGAATTAAAGATAGGGATTTCTTCTAATTTAATTTTTTATTTGTCATTTGGCACCGTTGCCCTGTTCCGCGTCATGCGGCTTCTGCCGTATGTTTTCTGATTTTTCGACTTGCGCACTCCCACTTCCAGGCACCGGTCTCGGTCCTCTGTCATCCGTCTTCTGTCATCTGTTGTCCGTCATCGGTCTTCTGTCCTCTGTCATCCGTCATCTGACGTCTGTGCTCATCAATTTCTTTTAGAATTTCAGCGGCCACTTCGTATCCCAGCGCCACAGCTTTATCACAGTGCTGCACAGCCAGTTCATGTTCCCCTTTTTCCAGATAAGCAATGGCCAGGTTATTGTGGGCCGGGGCAAAATCAGCATGAAGTTTAATCGCTTTTAAATTGGCTTCAATGCTATCATCAACGCGGCCCTTTAACAGATAGGCATTGCCCAGGTTGGTAAAGGCCTGAATGTACCTGAAATTAAATTGGGTGGCCCTTTCCAGATTTTTAATGGCGTCATCGAGATTGCCCCGTTGAAGCTCGATAAAGCCGATGTTGCCAAAACCTTCCGAAAACCCCGGTTTAGCTTTTACCGCCATTTTATTATATTTCAGGCATCCGTCCAGATCATTGCGCTGCAAACAGATCCCGCCGAGCAAAACGTAGGCCTCGGCCATGCCGGGGCTGCACTCAAGGGCTTCGAACAGCGCTTTTTCAGCTTCATCGTATTTTTGCTGGCCCATCAGCCCAACGGCAAGGTTGTAGTGGGAATTGCCACATTCCGGGTTTGAAGCAATGGCCGCTTTTTGTTGCGCAATATATTCTTCTGCGTTTTTGGCTTGTGTCATTCGTTGAATTCCTTTTTAAAAATAGACAGGCTACCGCCGCCTGAAGTTCAAATATATTATATCTTTATGGTTTGTCTAAATCCATCTTTTTGCTTGACATCATATGTCCTTTTAACTACGGTTTCAACAGTTTCAGCAAAAACGGTTAATATAAACTGATATTCAATAAAAAACAATCTTTTTTATCACCATGGGGGTGTCTATGAAATCGGGATGTTATACCGCAATCGTAACTCCGTATCTGGCAGGTAAAGTCGATTATGAAAATTTGGAAAAGCTGGTGGATTTTCAAATCGAAAACGGCATCACCGGTATCATCGCGGTGGGTACCACGGGTGAAAGTCCGGTTTTGAATTGGGATGAGCATAACAAGGTTACCGAAGTTATCGTAAATAAAACTAAAGGCAAGTGCCTTTGTATTGCCGGCACCGGCAGCAATAATACGGCCGAGTCCATGGCCGGGACCGGGCATGCGGCCAAAGCCGGTGCGAATGGCGTATTACTGGTGGACCCGTATTACAATGGCCCCAGTTCAGTGGAAATTCGCCGGGAATATGTCGCTCCCATTGCTGCAGCTTTTCCGGATCTGGACATCATACCCTATGTCATTCCCGGCCGAACCGGCGCGCAGCTGCTGCCCGAGGACCTTGCCTTGCTGTATAAGTCACATCCGAATGTCAGCAGCGTCAAAGAGGCCACTGCCAATCTGGCTAATATGCGGCGAACCCGTGAATGCTGCGGACCGGAATATATGATTTTTTCCGGTGATGACGGGATGACCTACCCAATGATGACTGATCCCCGGATTAAGGCAGCCGGCGTGATTTCCGTCGTTTCCAATGTGGCCCCGCGGGCCTTGTCCGAAATGGTTCGCCTGCTTAATCAGGGCAATCCGACGGAGGCCGAATCCCTGATGCTGAAACTGGAGCCACTATTTGGCCTGGTGACGGTTAAAACCATCGAACAAACCCCTTACGGAGACGTGGAATGCCGCGCCCGCAATCCCCTCGGCCTTAAAACGTTGATGTCGCTGCTGGGAATGCCTTCCGGCAGCTGCCGGCAGCCGCTGGGAAAAATGACCCGCAAGGGCATGGACAAGGTTATTGAAATCGCGCGTAACGTCTATACGAATGCGCCGGAAATTTTGCAGCCGCTGGGCGACTTTTTCAATATTGATATAGCCGACCGGCTGGAAAATCCGGCTTACCGGGAAGGGCTGTATTACGAAAGTTATTAACTCAGAGCGCTCGCATAAGGATTCGTTTTAGGGCCAGCATAATTCAGCGTTTAATAGCAAAAATTAGGTTTCAGTGTTCAGGTGTCAGCCCAGCCGCTGATCACAGCGGGAAGAGGGTGGCGCGAGATATATACTAAATCCTGCTATCAAAATTAGCTTCCAACTCCATCCCCTGACACCCGAAACCTGAAACCTAATTCCAAAGAAATTGGTGCATCGATCGAATAGTCGCTTTCGCCATTTCAGACCTCACCTGTACCATTTTTCACCTTAAAGTCTCCTTCTTTAAACAGCAGCCATTTGAGCCATTTCAAGCCGAACTCCAGCAGGGCGATTTCATCATTTTTGATTTCTTCGAGCAGGGCAGGGTCAATTTCATAGCGCTGCAAAAAGGAGCTATCAAAGACAAACTCGCGAAATTTATCAATGTTGTAGCTGACCAGGAAAAACATCTTTTTGGTCTGCTCCGTAAATTGCATGTTCGGCGGAAAGGAGCGCTTTCGGACAACCAATTCCGTCCACTCGGCGTTGATTTTGTCATGAACATCCACCCCCTGGTTTTCACGCCACTGGGCTACCGTCCATTCCTTGTCTTCTTCAAATCCCCGGCAATGGGGCTCATTGACAAAGAAATAAAACGCTTCGCCTCCGGCATCTTCTTTATGACTCAGCGTCGCGACACCCAGTGGATAATAGCGACAGGTGGTCGGGCGGTCTTCATAAACCAGGCAGCCGTTTTCCCTGACAAAGGGGCAGGCTTGGCCCTCGGAATCCGGGTCGTCAACATCGAGCAGTTTCAGCATTACAACCGGCAGATCGGTTTTTTCCAGTATTTGCGGTTCCGTATAAAGCGCTAAGAATTCCTCCGACGACAGGCTCAGGCGGTTTTTGAGCCGGATAATATCGTAGGGGGTCAGGATGATATTGATATCCTTGCAACAGCGGGTGAAGCATTCGACACCGGGATGGCAGTCGAATTTAAATTTGCTTTGCGGGCCGAGTCTGACAGGCTCTACATTGGCCAGACCTTCTAGTTTGTCCATATTTATGGTCCTCTCTATTGTAATCTAGGTTCAACGTTCCGGGTTCAAGCCGGCCCTGGCGCGACGAAAAGTGGCTATATATTTGTTTTCAAATTCTGTGGAATTGGCTTTTTATTCGCACATCTTGACATGCCAGGTCTGGGCCAGGGGTTCAAAGGTTACCACAGATAAACACCGCCATCCCAATTGATCAGGATCGAGGTTGCCTAACAGACTCCGCCGTCAAAAGCGATTTGCTATAGACACTGATTTGGGAATTATCTTGATAAATATTGTTTAGAGGTTTTTCAACCCTGAACGTTGAACCCAGAACCTCTCAACCTATTTAATTGTTGATTTATCGGCAGAATATACTATATCGAATGAACAAAAGCGAATTATTTTCTGACACGGACTAATAATTTCTTAAATTAAAGCCCAAAAATATCAATTAATATTAAAAAATAGGAGGATGCGATGGAAATTACCGTAACCCATAGTGAGGATTTAAAATCAAAGCCGGATGATGGCAGCCTCGGCTTCGGAACCCTATTTACCGATTACATGTTTAACATGGATTACGACTTAAACAATGGGTGGCACAATCCCCGCATCGAACCTTATGGGCCGATTGCGATGGATCCGGCCACCATGTTTCTGCACTATGGTCAGGGGATATTTGAGGGTCTCAAGGCCTACCGCACCGAATCCGGCCGGATCCAGCTGTTTCGGCCCCAGGAAAACATCAGCCGCTTAAACCGGTCCTGTCGGCGCCTGTGCATCCCCGAAGTCGATGAAGATTTCGCCCTGGATGCCATGAAACAGCTCATCGAACTGGAAAAAGACTGGGTTCCCGGAGCGCCGGAAACTTCGCTGTATATCCGCCCCACGATCATTGCCATGGATCCATTTTTAGGGGTGCGGGCCTCCCATACCTACCGCTACTTTATAATTCTTTCGCCGGTGGGAGCCTACTATCCGGAGGGGTTCAATCCGGTAAAAATTCTGGTAACCTCTGACTACGTGCGGGCTGTGCGCGGCGGGGTTGGGGAAGCCAAAACCCCCGGTAATTATGCCGCCAGTCTGCTGGCCGGCGAGCAGGCCCATGAGGCCGGCTATACCCAGGTACTCTGGCTGGATGGCGTTGAACAAAAATATCTCGAAGAAGTCGGATCCATGAACATCTTTTTCGTGATCGATGATGAAATTATCACACCCGCGTTAAACGGCAGTATCCTGCCGGGGATTACCCGCAAATCGGTAATCGAGCTCGCCCGGCACTGGAGCGAAAACGTGTCGGAAAGAAAAATCAGCATTGACGAATTGATGCAGGCCCATGCTGCCGGCAGCCTAAAAGAAGTTTTCGGGGCCGGAACTGCGGCCGTCATTTCCCCGGTCGGGCAGATCAAGTACAAAGATCAGATTATCACGATCAACGACAACCAAACCGGTCCGGTGGCCAAAAAATATTACCAGGCCATCACCGACATGCAGTACGGCAAGGCCGATGACCCCATGGGGTGGATTGAGACGGTTGCTTGAAGTCGGAAGTGGGACCCGTCGTCGTCCGATAGGGCGGGACTATGCCGCGGCTAAAGATGCGGAAGTCGGAATTGAAAAAACGGGATAAGGTTTCGGGTGTCAAATCGTTGAGGTGTTAGATCCTGAAACCTGAACACTGACACCTGAAACCTTCAGTTTACCCTAAATCATTTACCATGCACCTTGAGCATCAGGTGGCCATCGCCCGGCAACCAGGAACCAAAACAGAGAGGCCAGGATGATGAATGATACCGTTGAAAATGACTATCTGCCTGATTTTGTTTCCAAGATGAAAAAAGAAAACCTCGCTGACATCGTTATCGAAACATTTATCCATTACCTCAATCAAGCGCTAAACGGTGAAACCGGCCTGATATATGACCGCGACATCCAACCGGTTGAACTGGATGAAATTCAAGAACTGGGCGATCTGGACATTTATCAGGAGCAAGGAGAACGCGCCTATAAAAATGCGGTCAGAATTGTTTTAAATGGCGGGCTGGGCACCAGCATGGGGCTGACAGGTCCAAAATCTTTGCTGAAAGTTAGAGACGGCCATTCTTTTCTGAGCCTGATTATGAATCAGGCCGAAAATAGTCATGTGAACCTGCTTTTTATGAACAGTTTCAGCACCCACGATGATACTCTGGCGGCGCTGGAGAAAATTGATTCACCGCTGACGCCAAGGAGCTTTCGCCAAAACAAATATCCTAAAGTGCTGCAGGAGAACTTTGCGCCGGCCGCCTGGCCGCCAAATCCAAATCTGGAATGGAATCCCCCCGGTCACGGCGATGTGTATACGGCCCTTTTCACCTCCGGCATGCTGCAACAGCTTTTGGCTGAAAATATTTACTACGCCTTTATTTCCAACTCAGACAACCTGGGTGCTCGAATGGATGCGTCCCTTTTGGGTTACTTTGCCAAAAAAGAAATTCCCTTTATGATGGAAGTCGCTGAAAAAACACCGACCGATGTTAAGGGCGGGCATCTGGCCAAACTCAGAAATAGCGGCCGTTTTATTTTACGGGAAGCCGCGCAGTGTCCCAAAGAGGAGATCGTGGCATTTCAACAAATCGGCCCCTACCGGTATTTCAACACCAACAGTGTCTGGATCAATTTAAAGTCGTTAAATCAGATATTTAATAAAAGTAATAAAATCCTGCTGCCGCTGATTCTTAATGCCAAAACCCTCGACCCGCGAGATGAAAATAGCCCGCCGGTCTATCAGTTCGAAACCGCCATGGGGGCCGCCATCTCACTTTTTGACAGTGCGGCTGCGGTCCGGGTGCCGCGATCACGGTTTTTCCCGGTAAAAACCTGCAACGACCTGCTGATTATGCGGTCTGACTGCTTTGTGTTTACGGAAAAAAAAAATTTGCGGCTGAACCCGGAAAGAAGGATCAGTCAAAAAAAGGAAACCATAAAAATAAAACTTGACCCCAAGTTTTATGGAAATATCGACGATTTTGACCAGCGGTTTGCCGACGGCGTCCCGTCTCTGGTGGATTGCCAGGCATTGACCATCGAAGGCGATGTTTTGTTTAAAAAGGATGTAAAAATTAAAGGTTCGGTGACGATAAAAAACACTCAGCCGTTCCAAGCCGTTATCAAAGAGGGAACTGTCATCGATCAAGATCTGGGTTTGTAGAATCGACTCTTTCCTTATTGTTGATCTTTCTATTTAACCAAAAAAAATTATTAATTAATCCGCCCGGAACAATATCACAGCATTAAATTCGGTATCAGCGGATAACGATACTTTATCCTTGGCAGATCTCTAATTTGTAAGGGCGGATTAATTATTGGTTCCGCAATTTGGTTAAATAGGTAATGGTTACCTTTTCTTTCGAATCGGGTGCAATTTTTAAGGAAGCCGGTGTCAGGGCCAGATTGACCGTAATCGTTCCCTTGACTTCCAGATTATTGAGTGGAACCTTTTCGGTATAAAGTGTTGATATATTTTCGAGTATTCGCTTTCCACCGATAACGGTAACGGTATCGGGCTCGACGTCGGTCTCGGTCAGGATAAAATGGTCCGGCAACCTGCCGACCCAATCGATTTGCACCGGCAGCTCTTTTTTAATCAGGACATCCAGATCCACTTCCACCACGGTGGGGGTCACCCGCTTTAAAACAATTCCCGGGGGCAGAGAAATACTTTCACGCGTAATCGTAAAGCTATTGGGACCGGCCTTGGATTTGGAAAGATCAAATTTGACTTGCACCTGGTCCGGTTTGATGGATTTTATCAGGGCGCCGGATCCTTCCAATTCGAGGCTGACCGAATTCACGGAAGTCTGAACAATTTCCATGGAAGGATCTCGTTTCAGGTATACTACCGGACTTTCAACCGTCAGCAGCGTATCGCCTCCCTTGGAAACGCTGAACCACACGCCGGTAATAAAAATAACGCAAAAAAGTGCGGCCGCAGCGACCATTAGTTTTTCTTTAATCAACTCGCGGCCTTTTTTAGATGCAACGCCCTTATGTTCCTGCAAAATTTGCTCTAACTTACGCTTTTGTTTAACAACTTTCAGCGTTCCATCCCGTGCAACGACAACATCTCCTCTTTCCTCGGATACCACAAGAATCAAAGCATCGCTGACTTCCGCCAACCCGAGGGCCGCCCGGTGACGGGTGCCGTAATAGGTGGGAATATCATCGCGGCGTGACAGGGGCAGAATGGTGCTTACCTGGGCAATCTGATCCCCTTGAACGATAGCGGCACCATCGTGAACCGGATTGTCGGGCCAGAATATGCTCAAGATCATTTCCTTGGAAATTTCTCCCTTCCAGGAAATTCCCTTCTGGATCAGCTCTTCCACATCATCCTTGCCTGGAAACACAATTAGCGCACCGCATTTTCGTGCGGCCATTTCATGAACACTTTGGACGATGATTTCGATCGTGCTTAAAACGGTTTTCGATGATACATCCCATAGAAGGGCCTTCAGGTGGCTGGCCTGTAAAACCGAGCGGATTTCATTGCGAAAAATTACGATGATGATCAAGGGCCCCCAGGACAACAATTGCCTGGACCACCCCGTGGTTACGGTTAACCCGATAGAAACCGCCACCTGCTGGAAGAACCAGAGTATCGTCAAACCGATCAACACCCGGAAGGCATTGGTTCCCCTGAACAGAACATAGAATCTGAACAGAATATAGCTCAACAGGCTGATTTCGATGATATCCTGCCAGCGAAGGCTTATTATGAGAGAAATGATCTTTTCCATTGCGCTTATTCCGTGATGCTGAACCGCAATATCTGAAAAATCTGCCCTTTAGAATCTGTAATTTCCACCCGCCATGGGCCAATATCCTGAGCCCGAAACTGGATGCTGCTGTATGTCGACCAGCGCGGCGGCTTCAGGCTGAGCTTTATCCTGGCGCTGGGCCGGTCGCGGTGAAACCATTGGTGATATATAACCGTTTCGCCCGGCACCGGATCAAACGATGTAAAGCAAATGGCTTTGCGGCGTTCGATAGAAAAAACGGTGGTTGCATTTTGGGGAGTTTGACCCTGGATATCCTCACACATCAGAGCTTGAACCAAAACGACATCGCCGCCGGGGGTCTCGTCTGTATCTGATTGAGATTGTACCGCTAACGGTAAAATTAAAAAAAGATGGATCGAAGAAATCAGTATCATAAAGGTCCGATAGTTCATGGTTGACCGCCTGCAAATCATATCAATAAATGGAGTTTTAAAGCTTGGGAAACGAGAGTATGGAGATTTTAAGAGGTTTAATCCTGCTGCCAGGTTTCCGTCATTCTTTAAATTTTATATATATATCTTATACTTATAATACCATCTTTTTCAAGAAAAATCAGAAAAGAATTTGTAAAAATAATAATTTGTCGCTGAATAGTTGATTGGTTGATTAGTTGAGAACTTATCAATATAATATGGGCATAATCCGGACAAGCCGGAATTGAAAATTGAAGATTGCAAATTGAATATTTGTGGATGTCGCTTTGCTCCGTCTTTTTTAAAATAGAAAGAATTCCTTAAATACTCAATATTCAATCAGTATGATACAGTAAAATTATTCCAATACAATTTTTTTGTCACAAAATTCAAACATCTTACAACAGACAGACTAATCCTGAAAAATGAAACCAATGATACAAACCCCGGCCCCGGGAACCCGTCTGGTGAAATTTTGCGGCGATACGGTGGAATTCACCCTGAATTTAGCCCAGGCCCAAAACGGCACCGCCTGGATCCGCACCAATATTGGACAATCAAAAATAATCAGAAAAGAAATTATCGACCAGGTTGATGCGCAGGAATCCCCTCTGGGCCGGGCCTGGTTTGACATTCCGATGCGCCGGCTCGGGGAGCAGGCTTTTACCGCCAAACTGCCGTTGTGCGAAAGCGGCCATTTTGAGGCCAAGTGTTTCTTTTTGCCGGAAAGCGAGGAAACACCGGTCTGGCCCCGGGGCTCCAATACCATGATCAACGTTGATTCCGCCGACGCCTGCTGTGCCAACATTATTTACAATGCCTTTGTGCGGCAATTTGGCCCCAACAAAGCGGGCGCCGAAAGCCTTGGCAGCTTCCCAAAAGGAACTCATCGCCCATCTTGACCAAAGCGGCTACACCGTTATCCCACCATCGGGAACGTTTCGGGATCTGATTGCCGAACTTGATTTTATTCTGGGTGAGCTGGGCTGCCGGATTCTGATGCTGCTGCCGATTCATCCCACCCCCACGACCTATGGCCGCATGGGAAGATTCGGCAGCCCCTATGCGGCCTTGAGCTTTACCGCCGTCGATCCGGCCCTGGCGCGTATTCGACCCCCACGCCACGCCCCTGGAACAATTCATTGAGCTGGTGGACGCTGTTCATCAGCGCAATGCCAGAATTATTTATCGATATCGCCATTAATCATACCGGCTGGGCGGCCGGCCTTCACGAATCCCATCCCCAGTGGCTGGTGCGGGGTCCCGAGGGTAAAATTGAAGTCCCCGGCGCCTGGGGCGTAGACTGGGAAGATCTCACCAAACTGGATTACAGTCACAAAGATCTCTGGCAGTACATGGCCGATGTTTTTCTAACCTGGTGCAACCGCGGGGTGGACGGATTTCGCTGCGATGCCGGTTACATGATTCCGGCAGCGGCCTGGAAATACATGTTGCCAGAGTTCGCGATCAATATCCGGATACCGATATTTTTGCTCGAAGGTCTGGGCGGAAAAATCTCAGTGACCCGGGACCTTTTAAACACCGCCAACTTAAACTGGGCCTATTCGGAATTGTTTCAAAATTATGACCGCGGGCAGATTGAAAACTACCTGCCCGAAGCCATCGACATTTCGGACAGCGACGGCATTACCGTCCATTTCGCCGAAACCCATGACAATTTGCGGCTGGCATCCCGTTCGGAAAATCTACGCCCGCATGCGCACGGCCTTGTGCGCCCTGTGCTCACCGCAAGGGGCATTTGGTTTTGCCAACGGCGTGGAATGGTATGCCACGGAAAAAATCAATGTTCACGATTCAGCCTTCACTGAACTGGGGTGCCGCAGACCAATCAGGTCGATCACATCCGGCGTTTGAATGATTTGCTGAAAACCCACCCGGCGTTTCACAGTGATACCGAATTGCAATTGATCCAGCGAAGGGGCGGCAATCATATCTGCCTGCTGCGCCACCATCTGCCAACGGATAAAAAGCTGCTGGTCGTTGTCAACCTGGATGAGGAGCACCAGACGACCGCCCGCTGGAATTCGGAGGCGGTGCAAATGAATGGACCGCAATTTATCGATCTTCTTTCCGAAATCCCGCCGGCGGTAGCGATCAACAGACGGTTTGCACCAGCGTACTTTTGGAACCCGGACAGGTGCTGTGTCTTAGCCGGGACACAAACGATTTAAATTTCAGGCAACAATTGCCGGCCCAACCTTTGGGGCTGCCCCGCCGAATTGAAATGCAGCGTTTACATGCCAAGGTGCTGAAATTTTCGTGCGTTATCACGGAACCGGAGATCTGGCAGATTTTGATATCGAACAGGCCGCAACGCAGTTAAAAAATGACCCGGTTGGGTTCTGCCGCAAGCTCAATCCCGCCAGCCGGGAAACCCGGGTCATCACCTGGCATTGGCCGCAGGATCTGCGGCGTGAGGTTATGATACCCCCGGGCCATTTTTTATATGTTCAGGCCGACCATGCCTTTTGTGCCCGGCTGGTTACTGATCAACAGACGATGGCCGCTGAATCAAGTATCGCGGGAGCAAATGGAACTTTTTTTGTTTTATTTGCGCCGGTGGATCCACCCGCATGCGCCCAATCCTGCACCTTGAGACTTATCCGTATATTGCGCCCGACGGCGGGCAGCATGCACAAGCCCCCCTGTTGCTTCTGCCGCAGGCAGAGCATGTTCGGGTCAAACGGATATTTCAGCAGGCCAGAATTGCTTGCGAAAGACTTTTACTTTCTGGAAACCAACGGACGCGGCGCCATGCTGCAATATGCCGGTGGCCTGGGCAAAACTGAGCAGTCGCTACGACAGTCTGCTGGCGGCCAACATCAGCCGGGAATTTCCCGAAGATCGCTGGATCATGTTTACCCGCTGCCGGGCCTGGCTGGTATTCCAGGGTTACTCCCAGGCAATGAACACCGACTGTCTGGAAGCATTCGCTGTCGATGACCTTGGCGGCGGGTATTGGCGCTATCATGTCCCAACCGGTCAGGGAGAAAACATCTGCTTAACCCTCGGCTTAAACATGACAGCCGGGGAAAATGCCCTGCAATTGACATTTTATCGCCACCCTTCAGATGGCCGGGACGACCAACTGGATGATGGCAAACCGGTTCAGCTTATTTTGCGGCCGGACATTGAAAACCGCAATTTTCATGAAACCACCAAAGCCTACACGGGACCGGAAAACCAATGGCCGCAACATGTCAGTTGCGATCAGACAGGGATTTGAATTTATGCCGGATTACCAGCATCATCTGAGACTGCGGGTTTCCGACGGCAGTTTGTTGCCGGAACCGGAATGGCAGTATATGGTTCATCGGGCAGTTGATGCCGAACGCGGCCTGGATCCGGATTCAGACCTGTTCAGCCCCGGGTATTTTTCCGTCGCTCTGGAAGGGAATCAACAGGTCAGCCTTTCAGCCGATATCACCCACGCCATGCAGGATGCAGCCGGACAAGAGCCCCTGTCGGCCGATCAAATTGCCGGGCCCTTTGATACCGAAAAAAATGCCCGCGCTCAGTCCGCAGCATATTTTAACCCGGGCCTTGAATGATTTTGTGGTGCAGCGGGGTGCGCATCAGATCCGTGATTGCCGGGTATCCCTGGTTTCTCGACTGGGGACGGGATGCCTTGATATTTGTGCGGGGGTTGATCGCAGCCCGGCAATATGACCGACAGCCCGGGCCATCCTGAAGCAATTCGGTCAATTTGAACAGCAGGGAACCCTGCCGAACATGATCCAGGGCACCCAGGCCGCCAACCGCGATACCGTCAGATGCGCCCCTGTGGTTCATACTGGCCTGTGATGATCTATTACGCGCCGAAAACGATGATCGATTTTTGGAAGCCGACTGCGGCGGACGTTCCGTTCGCCGATATTATTTTGTCCATCGGCAATGGCATTTAGGGCCGGAACCCCCAACGGCATCAGAATGGACCCGGCCAGTGGGCTGGTATTCAGCCCGGCGCATTTTAGCTGGATGGACACCAATTATCCGGCCGGCACGCCCCGGCAAGGATACCCGATTGAAATCCAGGCCTTATGGTATGCCGCCCTGGGTTTCTGGGCCGGATCGACCGGCCGGAATTCCAGGATCAACTGGCACCAGTTAGCCCGCCAGGTTCAAGCTTCCATTTTGAATCTTTTCTGGCAAAATAACCTGGGATTTCTCTCAGATTGCCTGCATGCGGCCGCCGGCCAGTCGGCTTCGGCGGCAACACCTGATGATGCCCTGCGGCCGAACCAGCTTCTGGCCATCACCCTGGGCGCCGTCCGTGATAAAAATTCTGCCGCCGCATTCTTGCATCCTGCGAAACGCTCTTAGTGCCGGGCGCCATCCGCAGCCTGGCCGACAGGCCCGTGGCGTATCCGATCGAGATCATTCATCAGGGAAATCTGATCAATGATCCCAATCATCCCTACCAGGGCAGATACCGCGGGGATGAAGATACCCGACGCAAACCCGCCTACCACAATGGTACGGCCTGGACCTGGCCGTTTCCATCCTTTTGCGAAGCCTGGGCGATGACCTATGGCGACTGAAAGCAGGCAAACGGCCCTGGCCTGGCTCAGCAGCGGTGTGAGATTGCTGGAGCGGGGCTGTGTGGGTCACATCCCGGAAATTCTGGATGGTGATTTTCCCCATACCCCCCGCGGCTGCGAAGCCCAGGCCTGGGGAGCGAGTGAGTTGCTGAGGGTGTGGATTAATTTAAAAGGAGGTTAAGGGAGTCAGAGGGCAAAGGGCAAAGATTACGGATACCCAAAATATTGTCAAGAAAAATTCCAAGCACCAAAAAACAAATATCAAACAAATCACAATGACCCAAATTCAAAACAAGAAATCCGTCAATAGTTGTGCCAACTGCATCACGACCGGTAGCCCCGGAGTTGGCAATGCGATGCAACACAGCTGCGGTGAGAGAGTTGGTCTTTGAGTATTGAAATTTGGAATTTATTTGTGATTTGGTGCTTGAGATTTGGAATTTTATTATCTTTTGGTATCCATTAAAGCCCAGAAGATCGTATTGCTTTTTTTGCGATTGAACCCTATCATTGGACTTTATTTAAACAATCGAAAATACCAGCTCGCAGGAAAGCATGCGCGAACTGTTTTAGTTATAATTCGTTAATAAAGGATCCTTAAATATATGAAAAATTTTCAAACATATCAGGTTCATCCGAATATTCCGCCAAACCTTGCTTTTCTTGAAATGCTGTCCCGCAACATGTGGTGGTGCTGGAAAAAAGATGCCATTGAACTTTTTCGACGAATTGACCCGCCGCGCTGGGTGGAATCCCGCCGCAATCCGATCGCTTTTCTGGCTAAAATTCCCCAAAGTCGCTTTGAACAGCTGGCAGAAGATGACGGTTACCGGACCCACTCTGGAACGGGTTAAAGAAGCGTTTCAAAGCCTGGTCATTGATCCGGCAAACGGCAATACGTTGCTGTTTCAACCCGGGGAAACCATCGCCTATTTTTCCATGGAGTTCGGCTTGCATGAAAGCCTGCCGCTGTTTGCCGGCGGTCTGGGATCCTGGCCGGTGATCATTTGAAAGCGGCATCCAATTTGGCGCTGCCGTTAGCTGGCATCGGCCTGATGTATCGCGAGGGATATTTCCGCCAATATCTGAATCAGGATGGCTGGCAACAGGAAAAATACCCGCAAACCGATATTTACAACCTGCCGGTTGAGCGGATAAAGGATTCAGCCGGCAATGATTTAACCATTTCGATTCAGGGACCCGATGGACCGATCCATGCCATTGTCTGGAAAATCATGGTCGGCCGCATCCCCCTTTTCCTGTTGGATACCAATATTGCCGAAAACACCCCGCCTCGCGGGAAATCACCTCGCGATTGTATGCCGGCGACGCCAAAATTCGTCTGGCCCAGGAAATGCTGCTGGGAATCGGCGGGATGAAAGCGCTGGCGGCCATGGAAATCAAGGCCAAAGTTTTGCATATGAATGAAGGCCATTCGGCCTTCGCCAGTCTGCAGCGGCTGGCTCAAATCATGGCCGATCATAACGCTTGATCTTAAAACTGCACTTGAAATCATTCCGCGAACCACGGTGTTTACGACCCATACCCCGGTGGCCGCCGGCCATGAAGAATTTGCAGTCGATCTGGTCAAGCCCTATTTAAAACCATTCGAAGAAAAACTGGGGATTTCGGTGGATCGAAATTTTATCCTGGGGCCAGCCCGTGGGATCAAGTGCCGATGCACCGCTTTCGATGTTTATTCTGGCATTGCATATGTCGGCTTATTGCAACGGGGTCAGCAGATTGCACGGATGCGGTGGCCCGGCGCATGTGGTCTTTTGTCTGGCCCCAACGACCCGAAGAAGAGGTGCCGATTTCCCATGTCACCAACGGGATCCACGTACCGTCGTTTATTTCCCAGGAGTTTGCCTATCTCTTTGACCGTTATCTGGGGCCCGAGTGGTATCTGAGCTCCCGCAAACCTGAAAACATCGATCGCATCAATGAAATCTACGATGAAGAGCTGTGGCGCGGCCATGAAATGAACCGCTCGCGTCTGGTGCGCACCTGCCGGGAACAGCTTGTCAAACAGTACGAACAGCGCAATGCGCCGCGCAATGTCCTGGAAGCCGTCGAATACGGCACTTGACCAGGACACGTTGACCATCGCGTTTGCCCGGCGCTTTGCAACCTACAAACGGGCGACGTCTGCTCTTGCAGGATGAAAAGCGCCTGGAATCGATCATCAACAATAAAAAATATCCGGTTCAATTTATTTTTGCCGGCAAAGCCCATCCCAAGGACAACGAAGGCAAAGAGCTGATCAAACAACTGTTCCAGTTTGCCAGCAAACCGGAGGTACGCGACAAAATCGTTTTTCTGGAAGACTACGACATGCATCTGGCACGCCATCTGCTGCAGGGTGCGGATGTATGGCTCAATACCCCCCGGCGGCCTTTTGAAGCCTGCGGAACCTCCGGCATGAAAGCCGCCATGAACGGCGTGCTGAATGTCAGTATCCTTGATGGGTGGTGGTGCGAAGGATATTCGGAAGAAAGAGGCTGGCGCATCGGCAACGGTGAGGAATACGAGGATCACAGCTATCAGGATGCCGTGGAGAGCCAGGCGCTTGTACAATGTGTTGGAAAATGAAGTCATCCCGTGTTTTTACGATCGTAAAAACGGCGATCTGCCTGCCTGCTGGATAAAAAAAATGAAAGCCTCCATGAAAATGGCCATGGAATCGTTTTGCAGTTTACGGATGGTATCGGATTATGAAAAGCGCTATTATATTCCGGCGGCCGAGCGCTGGGACCTGCTGCTGGCCGAATGGTGCCGCAGAAGCCAAAAAATTGGCCGCCCAGATCAAGCGGCTTCGTACCCTGTGGAAAAAAATCCAAATCAACCCGCCGGTAAGACATAGCCCCGGAGCCTATCGCGTCGGCGATTCCTTTCATGTGACAGCCGAAGTCAATCTGGCGGAACTTACCCCGGATGAAGTCGATGTTGAGCTTTATTACGGCCATTTGAAATCTCTGGAAAAATTATCCGCAAGCCAGGTCGAGCCGATGGAGGTGCAGGAGGATAACGGCAACGGAAATTATCTTTACGGCTGCACTTTAAATTGTGATGTATCGGGACGATTCGGTTTTACGGTCAAGGGTTTCACCGCGCGGGGATGAACGCATTAAATCAACCCCGAGACTGCATGACCTGGGCCTGACGAGATAGCGGGGTTTGGCGATTGTGCGTTAAAATCACCTGACTCATTTGAAACTTGAGGGAATGACGAATGTCGATGTCGAATACGATTGTAGATGTCGCTTCGCTCTACTATTTTTAACAATTAAAATAGAAATAATTCCTTAATTCGACATTCGTCAATCGACATTCGTCATTTGTTATGCTATTGGATTTGTTTAATAAAGAAATATTGAATACAAACTCAAAATCCAACATACCGAAAGTCCAAAGCTATGTCCGAAGCTGCCTGCAATCCCCGGGTCCTCATCGTCACCCCGGAAGTAACTTATCTGCCGGACCGCATGGGAGGCCTGGCCTCTTTTTATACCGCCAAAGCCGGCGGCCTGGCCGATGTGTCCGCCGCGTTGATCAGCGCCCTGTTTGAACAGGGGGCCGATGTGCATGTGGCCATGCCGGATTACCGCGCCCTTTTCAGCGACAAATTGGCCCCGGTTTTAAAAAAGGAAATCAACCGGATTCAGCGAAAAATGCCCGACGACCGCATCCATCTGGCCGAAGACCGCGCCTTTTATTATATCAACCGGGTCTACTCCTTCTACGGAGATGAAAATATCAAGCTTTCCCTGGCGTTTCAACGGGAAGTCATCAATAATATCGTTCCCCGGGTTCAGCCGGATCTGATCCACTGCAATGATTGGATGACGGGTCTGATTCCGGCCATGGCCAGGGAGCAGGGCATTCCCTGTCTTTTTACCATTCACAACGTTCACACGGTTAAAACGTACCCTGGCGGCAATCGAAGACAGAGGCATTGACGCGGCCTATTTCTGGCAAAATCTGTATTTTGAAAACATGGCCACCAGCTACGAACAGACCCGGGACTCCAATCCGGTGGATCTGCTTACCAGCGGAATTTTTGCGGCCCATTTCGTCAATGTCGTCAGTCCGACGTTTCTGCAGGAAATTGTTGAGGGCCGACATCCGATTTTATCGAAGCCCCGATTCGCCGCGAATTGACCAACAAAGTACAGCGCCGATTGTGCGGCCGGGATTCTCAATGCGCCGGATCCTTCCTTTAATCCCAAAACGGACGAGGATCTGGTAAGAAATTTCGGTCCGACAGATCACATGTTGCCGGGAAAAAGGAAAACAAACGCCATTTGCAGAAAGAACTGGGCTTGATTCAGGATGATCGCGCCCCGGTATTTTTCTGGCCATCGCGGCTGGATCCGATTCAAAAAGGATGTCAGCTGCTGGCAGACATTTTCTACCAAGTAATTTCGAACTATCTGGGATCAGAATCTGCAAATCGTTTTTGTGGCCAATGGCGATTATCAGATGACCTTTCAGAGACATCGTTAATTATCACAATTTCAAAAGCGCGTGGCCATTTGTGATTTCAGCAATGAACTGGAACATCTGGCCTACGGTGCCGCTGATTTTATCCTGATGCCCTCCAGTTTTGAACCCTGCGGCCTGCCGCAAATGATTGCCCCCATCTACGGCACGCTGCCGGTGGCCCACGATACCGGCGGCATCCATGACACCGTCACCCATCTGGATGTGGAGAAAAACACCGGAAACGGATTTTTGTTTAAAACTTTTGACGCCAACGGTTTGTTCTGGGCCATCGATCAAGCCATGGCATTTTACAATTTGCCTCAAAAAGTTAAAGCCCGAACAAATCAAACGCATCATGAAAGAAAGTGTCGAGACCTTCACCCATGCCAATACGGCGCGTCAATACATTGCACTGTATGAAAAGATGCTGCAGCGCCCGCTGATTGCAAAACGCTAAAGTCCGTTCGGACACTGACTTGCCGTTATAAGTGTTCGATCTAACGACAAGCTGAGCAAATTATGAACTCATCGATCCATAAATCGGCTCTCGCAGAGCCCGAATAAAGTTAAACAGGCCGCCGACCACCTCTTCAAGATCGATCCTTATTTAAAACCCTATGAAAAAATCATTGTCCGCCGGCTGTCAAAAATCGAAGCCATAGAAACGCGCCTGACGCGGGGCAAGATCACGCTGGCCGATTTTGCCTCCGGCCATGAATACTTCGGCCTTCATTTTCAGGACAACCAATGGGTTTTGCGGGAATGGGCGCCGAACGCCAGTCGGATTTTTTTAATCGGCGACATGACCGGCTGGCAGGAAAAAGAAGCGTTTGCCCTCAAGCGTCTTGACGACGGAGACGTCTGGGAAATCCGCCTGCCGTGCGGAAACGTTCAACCACCTGGATCTTGTATCGGCTTCGCATCCATTGGCCCGGCGGTGAGGGGGATCGCATTCCGGCCTATGCCCGCCGGGTGGTCCAGGATCCGGACACGCTTGATTTTCAATGCCCAGGTCTGGCATCCCGACTCGCCCTTACCGATGGCGCTGCCCGGATTTTCAGCCGCCCGGCATGAAGCACCGCTGATTTATGAAGCCCACATCGGCATGGCCCAGGAAAAAGAAAACAGTCGGATCCTTCCAGGAATTCACCGCCAATGTTCTGCCCCGCATTGTAAAATCCGGCTACAACACCATCCAGTTAATGGCGATTCAGGAACATCCCTATTACGGTTCCTTCGGCTATCAGGTGTCCAATTTTTTTGCCGTCTCCTCCCGCTTCGGAACACCGGATGATCTCAAAGCCCTGATCGACGAAGCCCACGCCGCCGGTCTGGCCGTTCTCATGGATCTTGTTCATTCCCATGCCGTTTCCAATGAAACCGAGGGACTCAGCCGTTTTGACGGCACCCTGTATCAATACTTTCATGACGGGCCGCGCGGGCGGCACACGACTCTGGGATTCGCGCTGTTTTGACTACGGCAAACACCAGGTGCTGCATTTTCTGCTGTCCAACTGCCGCTTCTGGCTGGATGAATACCGCTTCGACGGATTTCGCTTTGACGGCATCACCTGCATGCTTTATCTGCATCACGGCATGAGCAAAGCCTTTACGACCTATGACGATTATTTCGATGAACAGCGTGGATGAAGATGCACTGACCTATCTGGCCCTGGCCAACCGCCTGATTCATGACGCTGCGGCCGGATGCCGTCACCATCGCCGAAGATGTCAGCGGCATGCCGGGGCTGGCCGCATCGCAAGAAAACGGCGGCTTTGGTTTTGACTACCGTTTTGCCATGGGGGTTCCGGATTACTGGATCAAGCTGATCAAAGAAGTTCCGGATGAAGACTGGCCCATGGGACATCTGTGGCATGAACTGACCAACCGCCGTGCCGACGAAAAAACCATCAGTTATGCCGAATCCCACGACCAGGCCCTGGTGGGAGACAAGTCCATTATTTTCCGGCTGATCGATGCGGACATGTATGACCACATGCGCATCGGCGATGAGAATATCCGGGTCGACCGCGGCATGGCCCTGCACAAAATGATCCGCCTGATCACCCTGGCCACCGCCGGAGCGCGGCTATCTGAATTTTATGGGCAATGAATTCGGCCACCCGGAGTGGATCGATTTTCCGCGGCAAGGCAACAACTGGTCCTACAAATATGCCCGGCGCCAGTGGCATCTGGTGGATGATCCCGATTTGAAATATCGATTTCTGGCCGAATTTGATCGGCGATATGATCGCAACGGCCAAAAAATTCAAACTCCTTGACAGAACCCCGGCCTCGACCTTTTATATGAACATTCAGACAACAAGCTGCTCATCTTTCGAAAGAGCCGGCCTTTTGTTTGCCTTCAATTTTCATCCGCATCGTTCATACTCGGATTACCGCTTTGAAGCACCGCCGGGAAGGTATAAAATGATCATGGACAGCGATGCGCCGCAATACGGTGGCCACAGCCGGCTGGTTGCAGACCAGCAACATTCAACATTGAACGCACCGCTGGCCGATCGAAAAGTGAATTTTCTCAGTCTCTATCTGCCTTCCGCACCGCCCAGGTTTTTCAGCAGCATAAGTATAGCCGGAACCCTCGTCAGCTGTTTTAGCGCACCCCGTCGAAAGTCAAAGTCAATAACCGAACGGTTTTATAAATTTTTATAACTATAATAATATTTTAAAACTCGTTTCACATACTCTTCGGTTTCTTCGTAGGGCGGAATGGTTTTATACCGGTCGACGGCCGTGGGGCCGGCGTTGTAGGCAGCCAGAGACAATGCCAGTTTGCCGTTGAATCGTTCAAATAATTGTTTGAAATAGCGTGCACCGGCATTGATGTTTTGGGTCGGATCAAAAGGATCTTTGAGTCCCAGCAGTTTAAAATTCTGCGGCATGATTTGCATCAACCCCATGGCCCCTTTTTTCGAAACGGCCAGAGCATTGAAATCCGATTCCGCTTTGATTATGGCTTTGAGCAAGGGAAATGAAACACCGAAGCGCTCGGATGCTTCGGTGATTAAATCATCATATTTTTCACTTTGATACCAGGAAGGTGCAGACTTGCCTCGTTCCCGTATAAACAGTTTAAATTCATTGTTTGAAGAGGTTGGTGCATTGGTAAAATGCATGACACCGTTTTCATCGATATAACGATAAATATCCGCCAGCGCCGTGGGTGCAAAGACGGTAAAAATTATGGTAAACGCTGCTAATATTGTTACAATTTTTTTTCTACAACCCGTCATTCGTCCTGAATTTCCTTTGGTCGCCAGCCAAAAATTATAATATCAACCGTTATTAAGAATTTATACAACATCTGTCGCAAAAATTCAACCAAATTGTTCTTTTCACAGTAATTTTAATCAGTTAGAAGGAAACACAAAATAGAGGGTTTTATACTACACGTGGTGGTGTGAAGGGCTTCAGACTACAACAAGTAGGTTCAGCGATCAGGGAACTGGGTTCAGGGTTCTATGCTGAAACCTAAAACCCAGGTTGGGTTGTAACGATAAACCCGGAACCGTTGAACCCTGAATCTTTATTATTTTAGAATAGACTTAGCTGAACCGGGTGCTGCCGGTCACTTTTTTTCTTTTTTAGGCGGGGTGATTCATCAATTTTAAGCCGCATTTCGATATCATCAACAAATTGAGATTGATTGCGATCAAACCGTCTACCGTGCACCCGGCGCTTTTTGGCATGGGTTAAATAGAGCCTTTCCATGGCGCGGGTCATGGCAACATAAAACAGGCGTCTTTCTTCCTGGATATCATTTTCCTCGCTGTCCGGCTTGCGGTGTGGAATTAACTTTTCCTCGCAGCCGGCAATAAATACCACCGGAAACTCCAATCCTTTAGCGGCATGCATGGTCATTAAAGAAACCCTTTCAATCTCCGGCGCATAGGCATCCGTATCGGTATGCAGTGCGATGGCTGCAAAAAATTCCGCCGTGTTGCCGTTAAACCGTCCGGCATAGTCCAGTAACCTGTCAAAAGCTTCCTGAATGTACCCATCATTATTCAACATTGCGGCCAACCTGGTTTTTTTTTGAAGAAAGCGCAACTTGTCCACCACCGACAAACCGGCTAATTCGCTTTGGTAGTGGGAAACGTGAATTGAAAATTCATTTAACTTCTGTTGTTTGGCGCCAGCCATACCGGGAATGGGAAAGCGATTGACTTTAAGCAACCCTTGCTGGAGGGAAAATCGATTTTGAAAGCACCAATTCTTAAATTGATCCAGCGCTTTTTTGCCAAGACCGGGCAAGGCAATTTTAAGGATTTTGTCATGATCAAAGAAACCGCCGCGGCCCTCGATTATTTTCAGATAGGAAATCAGTTCAGGCAGTCCCGGCCGGGTCTAATACATTTTCCCGGCTGGCGATTTGAAAAGGGATGCCCTTTGTTTCAAATATTTCGGCTAATGGGCGGTGCTGATCGTGGGTACGGTAAAAAACAGCAAAATCGGCATAGCTGCATGATTTGGCAAGGTTGGCATCTTTGACCGACCCGGTGTCGATGGAATGAAAACCGGTCCCGCCAATCTGCTGCTCGATGATCCGGGCAATGCTTTCGGCCTCGGCTCTTTCATTGATCATTCCGAGAATACTGATGGTTTTGACACCGCCGATTTGAGAATAGGTCCGAATATCGGATGCCTGAATGCCGATGATCTTGAATCACCTGAAAAGACGCACTCAATATGGTTTCGGTCGATCGATAATTGCGGCTCAATGTAATTTCAGCGCCGGTCGGATAATCCTTTTTAAATCGCTTAAACAGGGTGACATCAGAACCTCTGAATCCGTAGATGGACTGATCCGGATCGCCGATCACGCACAGATCCCTCACGGCTTCTGCATCCGGTGCCAGTGCGCGAATGATACGATACTGAGCCTGATTCAAGTCCTGATATTCATCAACA
This sequence comes from uncultured delta proteobacterium, assembly GCA_963710795.1. Classification (GTDB taxonomy): domain Bacteria; phylum Desulfobacterota; class Desulfobacteria; order Desulfobacterales; family JAFDCJ01; genus JAFDCJ01. The sequence continues at coordinate 16,330 of CAVQBT010000058.1, read as the reverse complement.
TAAATATGCTGGTATTGCTCCCGATATTTGCGGCGCTGATCGGCTTGGGTTTCCAGTAGTTTGACAACATTAAAAATGAGATCTTCAAAATCACAAAATCCCTGAATAGCCAGCAGGCGTTGATATACCCTGTAAATTTTTGAAATAATCCGGTCCTGGGGATCATTGCTTTTTAATGCGGCGAATTCTGCCGGGTCGAGGATCTCGCTGTTTGGCGTCCATGATGCGGTTTAAAACTTTATTCGGTTTTAAAGCGATCTGATTTCCGGCCGACTTCACATACCGCACGGCTTCTGCAATCAAGGCCCGGCGATGATCCTCATCGATAATGCCGGTGGGTTTGATCTTTTGTTCATTTAATATTTTAAAGCAAAGCCCATGAAATGTGGCCACCAGCGGCAACTTGGCTAAATCTCCGATCAATGTGTCGAGCCTTTGGCGCATTTCCTGGGCCGCTTTATTGGTAAACGTTACGGCCAAAATATGTTGCGCGACCACCTTTTCTTCATTGATTAGATAAGCGATGCGGTGTGTCAGGGTGCGGGTTTTGCCGGTGCCGGGTCCGGCGACAATCAACAGCGGACCGCCTGGATATTCAACGGCCCGGCGCTGGTCGAGGTTTAAATCCACTGCAGGGCTGGATGAATCAGGATGGCCAGTGCCAATTGCTGTCGATAAATTGGCTGGGTCAAAGGGGGTTAAAATCACGGCACCTTGCCGTGCGGTATTCGAATTTTGCGGTGTCACCGGTTGTGACGATGAATCGGCCGGGGGGATTGAAAAAAGTGTTTTTTGAGCCTGTAGTTGCTCGCGTTCCTGGGTTCTAAATATTTTTATCTGACCATATTCCCCATCATATCCGGGAAGAATATCAATTTCCTTGTGGCGCATTCTTCGAATTGATTCTGCCAAAAGCGGAATTCCGGCTTTTTCAATATCCTCCAATGCCAGTCGATGCAATATATCAAATTCGGATCCCAGTTGATTGAGTGCCGCGTGATAAGTTCTGTGAACTTTTTTAGATTTGGGTCCCACCATCAAAATTTCGGAAAAAATATCAGCCAGTTGAATGATACTATGATAGGTTTGGCGATTTTCCAGTTTTTCATTTTCCCGGCGGTCCGCCAACTCTTGCACCCGATACAACACCCCCAGGGTCAATGCTTTGCCGCAGACCGGACATTTGCCGTCATAGCTTTTGGTTTTTTGCGGCCAGAGGCGAACCTTGCAGTTGCGATGTCCATCCAGATGATACTTGCCTTCTTCGGGATAAAATTCAAAGGTGCCCAAAAACTTGTCCGGATCTTTTGATTCAAGCGCTGATTTAATATCTGCAAAGGATAAGGAGGTATTAAACAAGATTGGCCTCTCTTCCCACATTCATCGGAGAATGGGCATCCGAGTTGGACACCAGGCGTCAAACCATCCAGACCGGAAACACGCCAGTTCATCGGCGGATCGGAAGAAAGCCCGGTTTCAACGGCAAATATGTGCGGCGTCAGATCCTCGAAGCATTCTTCAATGGAATCAAATCCGGATTTTGAACCCAGCAGCGAAAACCAGGGCGTCCAGATATGAGCCGGAATCAGAAATCCCTGCTTCGGATGTTTCCAGTAAAATTTCCAGAAGATTGCGCGCATCCAGACCCAGAATCGGCCTTCCGTCGGATTTAATATTGCCGATGTTATCCAGTTTGGCATTGAATTTTTCAGCAGCCGCCAGATCCGGCACCAGAACCAGGTTATGATTTTTGCGGGTTTTATCATTTTTTTTGTATATATTGCTGATTTCAGTGGATAAAATAAACCGAACCGTATTTCGGCAGGACGCGCGGAATCTGTTGGTCACAATCCGTTGGCATATCTCTTGTTTGAGTTTGAAAAGTCCCTCTTCGGCCGGTTCCAGTTTTTCACAAATTTCCGAAAACCAGGCCGGATAGGTAAAATCACCGGTGCCGACAACCGTAACCCCTTTTAACTGGGCCGCAATATACAAATTTTCAAGATCCAGATTTTTGGCGGTCGCCCTGGAAAATTTCGAATGAACATGTAAATCGGCAATGAATTTCATTATATATCTCTCTCGCACGGGTTATCAGCACCACAGAGTATCACGAAAAAAACAGAGGGCAACCCAAAATATTCAATTTTCAATCTTCAATCTTCATTTTAGGAGAATTTTCTTGTAACATCCTTGAAACACGCTATATATTTATTTTAAATTGTTTTCAATACCATATCTTGTATATATTTACTCACTAATTAAAAGATTGTGTTTTCTATTATGAGTATTCTGTCCAGTTCCGTCTCGATTACCCGATATAAGGTCCAGGGCAAAATAAATGCGCCGGTTATCGAAATATTAGCCAATGGATTAACAAAGCAATACGATTTCGGAAATAGACAATCAGATTTCTGACAAAGCTGTCGGATGGACGTCGTTTGAAAAACCCTTTCAGCCTGATTTTGGTGGATCCTCATTTGTTTACGGCAACTATTTTGTTTTTTCCCTGCGAATCGATAAAAAAAATATCGCAGCCAAAGTTTTAAAAAAACATTATACCATTGAAGTCGCCAAACGTCTGGCTGACAGTGGACGGGAATATTTATCCAAAACCGAAAAAAAACTGATCAAAGATCATGTTATCAGCGGACTAAGCCTGCGCATTCCTGCAACGCCGAATGTATATGATTTGGTGTGGAATTACGAAGATTCAATGATTTGGTTTTTTTCCAATTTAAAGGCGGCCAATGAAGAATTGGAAACGCTTTTTTCAAAATCATTTGACCTGTCGTTGATACGGCTTTTTCCCTATACCGCAGCCCATTTGTCAGCAGATCTTTCAGATTCACAGCTTGATGAACTACAGAAAATTTCGCCGACTCAATTTGTCAAGTAGTCGTTGTTGTTTACTTTTAATTTACTGAATTTTCATTCAGGTATACAAAATTCGAGACGTTAAAAATGCTGGATGTTGCTGTTGCCTATAATCGCTATCAATTTCTCGGTGAAGAATTTCTAACCTGGTTATGGTTTGTCATCGAAAAAGATCAAAATCGCTCATTAAAAATTTTGATCAGGATTTTGTCGCCCTGGAAGTCGGAAACCGGATTGTATTTGAAAATCGCCGAAAAGAATCCGCTGAACGCATCACGATTAAAGGAGACGGCGCAAGTTTAGAGGAGGGAATTCTGACGTTAAAAAAAGGCGCTCTGGTCACTGAACTCAATGTTGTTTATAAATCGGCTGAATTGATCTGGCAGTTTACACTCAAAGGTGAAAGTTTGAATATCAGCAGCTTGAGTATTCCGAACACCGGTTCGGCTGAATCCGATGAAGATATTGAAGGTTTTGTGCTCGAAAAAATATTTCTTTATGATAAAGTCTTGAGCTTTTGGAGAAACTCTTTGCCCATTTTTCAAAATTAGGGTTTCGGACACCTGGCGCAGCAAAGAAAGTTCTCTGATCAGAAAATGGATTCAGTCGTCTGAAATATAAATATAGCTTGAGCGATTATAGGTTCACGGATCCTTGTTAAATGTTTTAAACAACGGCTATTCATAACTTGTTGATAACCTCATATTTTTAAACAATCTATTTCGGGTTGACGATAAAGCCGTAATTGTCTCTTAGATATTATTCAAGTTCTTAGCGCTAAAAATATTAAAAATTATTGTTATATTAAAGCGTTAAAAAGTTATTAGTGTTATGAACAACCTATTATTATATTTATCTTTTTATTTATTTAATATAAATTAAGGAAATAAAAGATGAAGGCGACCATCAATAAAAATGAAATTCTGCCGGTTCTTGTCCAAAATTCAGGGATTAACCGGACGTAAAACCAATTTTGCCATCACCACCAATCTTTTAATTCAAACGGACGAATCCGGTATATCCATCAGCTGCCACCGATCTTGAAACCGGTTTTGAAGGCTTTTATCCGGCGCAAAATAGAGACCCAGGGAGTCATTGCCATCAATGCCAGAAAATTATACGAAATTGTCAGAGATTTTCCCAGTGAGGACATCTATGTCAATGAAATTGAAAATCACTGGATTGAAATCGGAAACCAGACGGTGGAGTATCATATTGTCGGACTGAATCCGGACGATTTTCCGGAAATTCCAAAAATAGAAGATGTTGATTTTTTTGAAATAGATTCGGCTTCCTTTGCTAAAATGATTGAAAAAACAGTCATTATCACCGGTGCATCCGATGATACCAGGGCCCATATTATCGGAGTATTATGCTGAGACGAATCCAGGAGGAAAATCAAAAAATATTCAGACTGGTTGCAACCGACGGCAGCCGGCTTTCCAAGGCGGATTATGTGTTTGACAAAGAATTTGATCTGCCGTCCGGTTCTAATGTGTTGATTCCCAAAAAAGGGCTGGCGGAAGTTGCCAAATTCCTTGATGACTGAAGGATCGGTTAAACTCGGTATTAAAGATAACAATTTTATTGTCAAAAAAGAAAAAGAGACCCTGATTATCAGACTGCTTGAAGGAGATTTTCCACAATACGGTGATATCGTCCTAAAAACGGACGGGCACGATATTCACCTGGATCGGCAATTATTTTTAATGATGTTAAAACGCATGTCCATTTTGTCCTCCGACGAATATAAAGGGGTTATATTTCATTTCAACAAAGACAAATTATTGATTAACTCCACCAACCCGGACATCGGAGAATCCAAAGAAGATATGGACATCACCTATCAGGGCGATCCGATCGAAGTCATGTACAATCCTAAATTTTTTATCGAGACCCTGAATGTCATCGATGAAGACAATGTGGTGCTGAACATCGTGGATGAGGAAAAACCCTGCAAAATAGAGGGTGAAAAAAATAAAACCTATTTAAGTGTAATCATGCCGATGAGAATATGAAAGAAGAAATTAACAATAACACCTATACCGAAGACAATATTAAAGTCCTGGAAGGACTGGAAGCCGTTCGCAAGCGGCCTTCCATGTATATCGGAAATGTCGATATTGCCGGACTTCATCACCTGGTTTACGAAGTTGTGGACAACAGCATCGATGAAGCCATGGCCGGCTTTTGCAACCAGATCGATGTGACCGTTCACACGGATAACAGTATCAGTGTGCTGGATAACGGCCGGGGAATTCCGGTCGGTATCCATAAAAAAGAAAAAATGCCGGCGGTTGAAGTGGTCATGACCAAACTGCATGCCGGCGGAAAATTTGATGATCATTCCTATAAAGTTTCCGGCGGACTGCATGGCGTTGGCGTTTCGGTGGTCAATGCGCTGTCCAGTTTATTAGAAGTGGAAATTTATTCGGACGGTAAAATTTATCACCAGACCTATAAACGAGGTAAAAAAACCAGCGAACTGATTGAAACCGGTAAAACCAACATCAGGGGAACCAAAGTTCATTTTATTCCGGATGCGGAAATATTTACAACCACCGAGTTCAATTATGAAATCCTCGTGCGCCGATTGCGAGAACTGGCCTTTTTAAACAAGGGGATCAAAATCACGATTGAAGATGAACGGTCGGATACCAAAGAAGAATTTCACTATGAAGGCGGCATCAAAGAATTTGTCGAATATCTTAACCGACGGCGCACGGCCCTGCATGAACCTATTTTCATCGAAGGGGTTAAAAATGATGTTCAGATAGAAGTGGCCATCCAGTATAACGACACCTATATTGAAAAGCTGTTTTCTTTTGCCAATAACATCAATACGGTCGAGGGCGGCTTTCACTTAATCGGGTTCAAAGCCGGTCTGACCCGCACCATCAATCAATATGGCAGCAATGGGCATTTGCCGAAAAACCTGCAAGCCAAAATTACCGGTGATGATGTTCGCGAAGGATTGACCGCCATCATCAGTGTCAGGATCCCCCAACCCCAATTTGAAGGGCAAACCAAAACCAAACTCGGCAACAGTGAAGTCAAAGGATTGGTTGAGTCCCTGGTTAATGAAAAATTAAGTGCTTTTTTTGAAGAAAACCCATCCGTTGCCAGAAAAATCATTGCCAAAGGGGTGGATGCGGCCCGGGCGCGGGATGCCGCCAAACGCGCCCGCGATATCGCCCGCAGCAAAGGGGCCCTGATGGATGCCACCCTGCCCGGTAAACTGGCTGAATGCCAGGTTTCCGATCCGGCCATGAGGGAATTGTTTCTTGTCGAGGGAGATTCTGCCGGCGGCTCGGCCAAACAGGGAAGAGACCGCAAATTTCAGGCCATTTTGCCCTTGAAAGGTAAAATTTTAAATGTCGAAAAAGCACGCTTTGATAAAATTTTGCGCAGTGAAGAAATAAAAAATATTATTACCGCCCTGGGAACCGGGGTCGGCAAAGAAGAATACAATATTGATAAGATTCGCTATCACAAAGTCATTATCATGACCGATGCCGATGTCGACGGATCTCACATCAGGACCCTGCTGCTGACTTTTTTCTACCGCCAGATGCCGGAGATCGTGGATAAAGGCTATCTGTATATTGCCCAACCGCCTTTATTTAAAGTCGGCAAAGGAAAAAGTGAGAAATACTTAAAGGATGAAACCGATTTTAACGACTGGATTCTCAAAAAAGTCTGCGACCAGAAATTTATTACCTATGGGGAAAATGAAGAAAAGCTTGTCGATCACCGATTCTACTTGTTTATTTGTGATCTGTCGGAATATTCTGCCCAACTGTCCAAACTGGTCAAACGCGGTATTCCGGCCAAACTGGTCGAGCTTTTAATCAGCCAGAATATTAGCGATAAAATTTTATTACAGGATCATGACAAAATGTCCGCCCTGCGGGAGTTGCTGATTCAAAAACAGTACCAGGTAGACCGCTTGTCCTGGAATGAAGAGCGGGATGTCTATGAAATGACGATCAAGGGCCAGAACGGACTCCAAGAAGACGACACGAATATCGGCCCGGCCGATAAATCTTTTATTCCCATAATTATCGGTAGGGGGTTGGTATATTCCCAGGATTTTCAAAAGTGTCTGCTGTCCGGTAAAAACATCGAAAAATATAATTTTCCGCCGTTTAAAATTTTTTCAAAAGAAAAAGAAAGTGAGACCGATGAAGTCAATGATAAACTGGAATTGCTGGATCTGCTTTTAAAGCACGGCAAAAAAGGGATCAATGTTCAGCGCTACAAAGGTCTCGGTGAAATGAATCCGGATCAATTGTGGAAAACCACCATGGATCCGGAAAACAGAATCCTGCTGCAGGTCAGGGTAGAAGATGTGGTGGATACCGATGAGATATTCACGATTTTGATGGGTGAAGAAGTCGAGCCGCGGCGGGATTTTATTCAGAACAATGCTCTGGAAGTCAACACGCTGGATATATAAATTCTATAGTCACATATCTTATTGAAACCAGTCTTAATCATGATGCAATGAAGGCCATCGCCAGTATTGACTGATCCTGGATTCTGGATACTGGATGTTGGTGGAATTCACCGATCGTATAATGTCAGTTATCCAGTATCCAGTATCCAGAATCAAACATCCAGCATCTGCTTTTATCTTTCCTTCTACCTTACGAAAGAAAAAAATGAATATTCATCGAGTCGACGCCCGTGATTTACCGGACCTGTGGTTCCAGGCCGTGCATAACATTCTCGATCAGGGACAGCGGTTTGTAATCGACCGGGGATCATATGCCGGACAGACCCGCCTGGAATATGATTATTTCATGGGGTATATAAAATATCCCGGCACCCAACCGCTTATTCCGGACATTCCCCCGGCCTGCGGCATTCCCAATCCGGTGGAACACGATTATATCTATGGCGGTGCCGGATATGACCGGGCTTATATTGAGTATTTAATGTCTCCCCGCAAGGAGGCGGGGGAATCCTACACCTACGGCGAACGCCTGACCAAGGTCCCGTTGACCGGTGACAAACTGGCCTGGTGGCAGCAGGAAAATAAGGAAATAATCGATAAACGGGAGGTCGACGGCAATGTCGTTTTCGAGGAAGACGGCCGGCTTTATTTAAATCAGATTGAATGGGTTATCGCAACCTACAAACAATTCGGCCTGCGCAACAATCAATTGGTGCTGCAGGTGGCCCATCCCTCAGATCTGACCTTGCTCGATCCGCCCTGTCTGCGATCCATCGATACCCGCATCCAAAATGATCAGCTGCACTTTTTCGTGTATTTTCGTTCCTGGGATCTGTGGAATGGACTTCCGGCCAATCTGGCGGCGATTCAAAACCTCAAAGAGTATATGGCCGGCGAGATCGGTGTTAGAGACGGCGAAATGATCGTGGAAAGCAAAGGGCTGCATCTATATGGCTATGCTGAGGATCTTGCGAAACTGAGGTGCCTTAGGGAATGACTTGGGAATCAAGAATGAATATGGACTAATGAATAGTTAAGGCATTCTATCTTTTTTAATTCACTTTAATCCACAGATTTCGCTGAATAAACAAAACATATTGTTTGGCAATGATTAAGGCAACTTCAGAGTCAGTTCATCGAGGTTGTCGGGATACTCGGTCAATGAAAGACATCCGTTGTCGGTAACAAGCACCGTGTCGGAGTGACGGAAACCGCCGACGCCTTCGATATAGATCCCCGGCTCGATGCTGATCACCATGTTTTTGGTCAGGACGTGCTCGCTTCCCAGGGCGATCCAGGGCGGCTCATGCCCGGTGATCCCGAATCCGTGTCCGGTCCGATGCAGGATGTTTTTGCCAAATCCTGCATCTTCAATGATCGATAGAACCTTGCGGTCGACCTCTTCGGCCCGAATGCCCGGTTTAATCAGCTCGAAGGCCCTGGTCCGGGCTTCCATGGCGACATCAAAGACTTTTTTAGCCTCATCCGGCACGGAGCCTATAAAAAAGGTGCGTTCCAGCTCGGCGCTGTAGCCATTGGTCTGGGCGGTGACAATGGCCACGTTGGGACCGCCTTCTTCCAGCTCGTCAAAAAGGCCCGGCACGGAATGCGGCTGGGCGGAAAGTGATTTTGGCCATACAGCGGCCACGAATTTGCACATGAGCAAATTGACGTCCGGGATCTCGAAAAGCATTGTCACCATCATCTCCTTTGTGCTTTCGCTGTAAATGGTGGCGATATGGGGTCCCGGTTGGGCCAGCGACAGGGCTTTTTTCATACCGATAGCTGTCACCTTGCTAGCATAGGCGATGCGGCCTATCTCGTAGTCAGTTTTGATTAGCCGGGCTTTGTCGATAAGGTCGCAAACCGCCTTGTGGCCGGGTATTTCATTTTGCAGGGCAATTGATAAGGACGACTCGATGCCCACTCTTTTATCGTCGCTGATTACCTTTCTCAGCGTATCTATATAGGTTTTGCCGGGGGGCGCCGGATACTCATAGTAGGTATGGTAGTCCACCTCGATGAGCGCGCGCTGTTCAGCATGGCTGACCTCCAAAAGGGGCACCACAAGGCTGGGTTTTCCCTCTGTTGGGATGATCAGGAAAAAGGGGCGTTCAAAGGGCATGTAGGCAAAATTGGTCAGGTAATAGACGTTATCCGTGTGCGCGGCGACATAATAATCAAGCTCCTCGGCCACCATCATGGCCCGGACGGTATCGAGGCGAAGTTTTAGTTCATCGCTTGTAGGTGGTGTGGTAAGGGGTTCGATAACATTCTTCATTTAGATCTCCTTATAGCTTAGCTTGAATTGATTGCAGCCGTAAAACTCTGCCATCTGTCTAACAAATTGGAAGTTTGTATCCTGACTCTCTTAACGGTTATCTGAAGCCAGAAAAACCACTATCGTAATGCCTGGAGCAGGTCTTCAATTAAATCATCCGGGTGTTCAAGACCTACAGAAATTCTGAGCAGGTCCATTGGTGTTTTTGTATTTTCATCTTCAACTGGCGCACGGTGCTCAATCAGACTTTCAACCCCGCCCAGACTTGTTGCCCTGGCAAAGATTTTGGTTTTATCGACGACCGCAGACGCCATTTCACCCCCACCATTCACCTGCACCGATAACATCCCGCCAAAATCCCTCATTTGCCGTTTGGCAATCTCATGGCCGGGATGGCTTTCTAAGCCCGGATAATGCACCGTGTGTATCTTCGGATGGTCGGCCAGAGCCTGGGCCACCTTAACGGCATTTGCACAATGGCCGCGCATCCGGTAGGGCAGAGTCCGAATGCCGCGTAACAGCAGCCAGCAGTCAAACCCGCTTGGCACAGCCCCGCCAATCCCCTGAACAGTGCGCATCTCTTCAAAGAAACTGTTTTCTTCTTTGGCAACAATGACGCCGCCGGTCAGATCGCTGTGTCCGCCCAAATATTTAGTTGTGGAGTGAACAACCAAATCAGCACCCAGTTCCAGAGCGGTTTGGAGCATAGGCGTCGCCCAGGTGCCATCGACACCCACCATAGCCCCAGCCTCGTGAGCAAGGTTTGCTACGGCCAAAATATCGGTAATTTTGAGCATCGGGTTCGAGGGGGTTTCAATCCATACCAAACGAGTATCTGGCCGGATAGCTGCTTTAACAGCCGCAAGATCCGTCATATCAACCAGCGTATGCTTCAGACCCCAACGGGCCAGCAGGTTTGTTACCAGTTCTCTCACACCAAAATAGGTATCATCAGGAAGAATGACATGATCTCCGTGTGATAGAGATTGAAAAACCCCGGCTACCGCTGCCATACCAGAGCCAAAGGCAATCGCCCCGGCACCCCCTTCCAGTTCGGTTAGACATTCTTCGAGAGCTTGACGATTAGGATTGCCGATGCGAGAATAGATAAATTCCCCCGCATTGCCCCGGATAAAAGTAGTTGTCAGATGGATCGGAGGCATAACAGCCCCAATTTGGGTGTCGAAGTTTCGACCTGCTGTAACAGCGATGGTTTCGATTTTTCTCTTTGTCATTGCGTTGATCCTTTATAAATAAAAATTTACTTTTGTTTCTGTCATTTCAGAAAAAGCAATATTTCAGAGGCATTTTTATATCGATTTATTTACAATGTCAATTCCTTGGCGTGGCCCAATCCCAGCAGCCAGTTGATATTGTTCAAATCAGATGTGAAAATTTGAGCAGGACAGCCAATATTCCAAGTGTGAGCGTTGCGGTATCAGCAGGTCAACCAAGTCAATGTCCCCGAGCTTCTCACAACTCTGCACGGCCTTCACGTAAAACTGCGATCTTCACGCCGTCTGCTCTACTGATTAGATTGCAGCTTTTCAACACATTCGGCCAGTTCTTCCTGGGATCTCGTGATAATGACATTATGCTTCTCATTTGTGATCTCATGAAGAGTCTGCAGCATTCTAGCAATGCCATATGATAGCTCCGACGTGCAGTTGAAGACTGTCGCTAATATATCTCTTTTGGACTTGGTGCTCTGGTATGTCTCAGTGATCTCTCTCATCTCACCGTATTGAAGTATGAAATCAGTGACATCCGAGAAATCGACAATCTCTATCGCCCTTTCAGGACAATCCTTGTCTTGCTGCAGACGCTCGAAATAGTCTGTCGTGATGGCGATGGAGAGAGCACCGCTAACCTTTGTGAGAACCAACCGTCTTTCTTGGTCAATGGAATAAGTAATCGGCATGATTGTTTCACTCAATTAGTTCAGATTAAAAAACAAGAACGAATCAAAAGCTTACGTGGAAAACCGAGATGGAATGGTGACCTTGATGCAATGAGGTTAGATCAGTGATTCTGGTCGACTCATCCGTCTGGATCGATTATTTCAACGGTATTTCCACGTGGCAGACAGACTTGCTTAGACACTTATCTTTCGAAAGTTCCCGTCATCATTGGGGATCTGATTCTCACAGAGGTCCTTCAAGGTTTCAGATCCGAAAAGGATTACGAAACTGTTTATGGTGCCTCTAATTGAAGGTTTGTTTATTGCTAATACCGCCATACTCATGGCGTTGATTCCAGTAATTGATCGAGAATTAGTCTTTTATTCTCCGGTAAAGGCTCTGTATTTTTTTTCGAGTTTCTTTCTATACCGTTTTCGAATTTCAATCCATTCATTTAGTAAATCATTATTCGGGTTCATTTCCGAAGCCTTATCCACATCTAAGACTCCATTTTTATAGTATTTAAAAGTAAGTTAAAAGAAATTCTCGCTTATGGCACCTGTGGGTTATTTACCCCGTCAAACCTTTTCTTCCTTTGTTTAACTGGGGTATGCCAAACGTAACCCGGTATATAATGTCTTTTCGCACGAGCCATTTTCCGTCGAGTCTCTTTCAATTACTTGGCGTGGCCCGACCCCAGGACCTTCGTTCGCGTCCTATTTTTTAACATACATCTATAATGGTCGGGCGCTCACCGTGGTTCGACCCCAAATCCAAGCGGTTTGGAACGCAAGCGTCCGGGGCGTAAGCCTAAAGCAACGAAAACGGTCCCCTCTTTGTCGTCTAAACCGGAAACTCTAAAAAACAGAAAAGACGGGGTATACATGTTAAGTTAATAGCATTAGGTCCAACCCCAATAGACGAGAAACTCAGGCAAAGTTTTTTAGCCATGGCCCTGTTTTTTTGGGTTTGCCGACGAGTTGAGGTACATATTTGTTGAAAAGATAAATAAAAGGGACACACAGAGCTAAACTCACGGCCGTCATCAATAAACCAGCCCCCAAAATCATCACCGGTCGCCCTGAAAAATTGGCAAACACAAATTTTGCCGCAGGGGGGTTAAAATAGTGGTAAAACGCGCCGTTCAGGCACATGAGGATTAAGGTATTTTGTCCCATCCAGACAATGATTTTTTTGCTTGGGGTAATTTTACCCAGAAAAAAAACCAAAAAAGATCCCGCCATAGCCGTTAAGGGAAACAAAAATACATTTCCATGGGAAGAAAACATGATAACGACGGAATTGAAATAATCGAAATTGAAAGGACCGCGATTTAACTTGAATGTAAACAAAACGATCAAAAAAGTGATGACCGCACCAGGAATGGTAATCTTTAAAGAAACCTTTTCCACTAAAAATTTTTTGCGTCTTAAATATACACCCAGCAAATAAAAGGCATACATAGTAATTGCTTCATGGATAAATAGGACATTATACAGCCGCTGCTTGGCGAAATTCATCAGGTCGGCACTCAAGTTCAGATAATAGCCAGCAATATAGAAAAGAACAATCGCTAATAATAATTTTGAATCGGAGTTAATAAATCGAAATGCGATATAATGGACCACTTCAACGGAAAAGATAATCAGTAGAAACCATGACGGCACACAAAACAATGGAATTCCGCGTCCGGTTGAAATAAGCCCGTCAATATATCCTTTAACACTGGGAAGTGATAAATTAAAGAAGTCGCCGGGAAAAATGGCTGCCGATATCATAAACAGGATTGTAAAAAATATAAACGGCAGAATACGGGAAAAAAAGCGGTGTTTAAAAAATTTGCCAACACTGAATTTTAAATCCCTATCCCTGGCGATAAAACCGGATAGCACAAAAAATAATACCATATGGAACGAATAAATAAATTTATACAAGATTGCAGCCGCAGGGTCATTCATCATCATACCCCGCTCGATAAAGTGCCCGAAAAACACCCCCGTCATCGCGTAAAACCTTGCGACATCAATATATTGAATTCTCTCTTTTCCAACATCCAGCTGCGTAAGCATAGGATACTCTCATCAGTTATAGTCTGGAGAGATTATTCGATAAGAACAAATACGTAATTGAAAAAATCCTCACATCCCCATCGGCAACTCAATATGGCTCTAATATCAAAATATAAGTCATCAGGAGTGATTATTTTGGCATCAGCCATTTTGAGGTCTTTGGCAATTTGAATGCATTTTTCCAAATTCGGCATAATCTTGTTGGCTCCAGATGTCCTCGGGTTAACTGAGCTTATTTGCCTCGGTTTTCTTTTTTCCGGGTTTTTCTCTCCAGGGTTTAAAGATCGAAATAAATACTGTGAGCATAAGCACCAACACCTGAACTGTGCCAAAAATCAAGTTCATTTTTTCATTGAACTGGTATGCCGAACTACTCAATGATGACATTCCGAGCTTGCCGGAAATTTCCATCATCGCCGTTTCCCAGGGTCCAAGAACAAATGTTCCGAACAAAATGGCTGTTATGGAAAAAGACCGTTCAGCGCTGGTATCGCGGCATGCAGCTTAGAATTATCCGATACATTACCAATTAGTTGTCACGGCCCGATTCAATTACCAACCATGGGCAATGTCAAGGACTTAGCAAGGCCCTGCCCCATTAACGAATTAAATTCCCTGCTCTTTCAATGCCTGGAAGGCTTTTTTGAGGTTCTCGATTTCATTTTGTAACGATTCTACCGCCAACTCAAGTTTTTCGATCCGTTCGGCCGAGACGGGTGCGCGACGCTGAGCGTAGAGGCTTCCTCCGGTTCTGCAATGTTCGGTATCGCCGCAGAGCCGGTGGGCAATACGGGATTCCTTGCGGCCGGGAAGACGCGCAAGCCGCCGGACCAGTCCCCATTCTTCAAGGTTCTCCAGAGTTTTCAGCACCGCTTCCAGATTTTCGAAATTGCACAGCCGGGAGGTGCGGCTCCGGATTTCGCCGGTGGTCTGGGGCCCGCGCAACAGCAATACACACATGGCTGCAGTTTCCCGGGGCACGAAATTGAACTTCTGCGAAAAGCGTTCTTCATATTTCGGCACCCGGCCCACGTTGCTTTGATTCAACAGACCCTTTTTATCCAGGCCGTCGGCGGCGGCCTGCGACAGTCGATTCGTCATAGGAACTCACCGGATTACGGCTTGATTTCTGGTTGCAAGCATTGGTCAGGGCGTTTAATGAGAGGGGGTAATAATCCGGGGTGGACAGAGCCTTTTCCATAAGGCTGCCAAGTACCCGGACCTCAACTTCATTCAGGATAATATCCATACGTGCCTTTCTGAGGAAGCAATGGGGTTATCTTCATTTTTGACAGAATATAGTATAATTCCAAGCTAAAGATGGGTTCCTGCATACTTGATATGTGGTTTGATGATACCACAGATTTGCTGAATCGTCTTGTCTCCATAGCATTTCAAAATTACACAATTCGTCCAAAATCTTGTGAGTAGTTCCGTATCCCTTAATCGGACCAAAATCAGAACAATCAGAACAAGGATATCTTATTGCCAGGGCTTCGGGGTTCTTACCATAAGGCATAAAATTGGTAACGATATTATATGGTTGTAATTAGCAGCAACAACCGTGGCAAACTCGGGTCACCTGCAAACCTTTAAATAAGGGATCCCACGGTACGTCACTTCCGGGCGGAGGCGCGCGCGGCCAGGAATCAACTGGTAGATATTGCAAAACTGGAATCACAAATCGCCCGCAAAGCTGAAATCAAGGCGCAAAAATTAGCGGCCCCAAAGGCCGATCATCCCAATAGCAAACGATCTGGCTCAGATCCGGAGAAAAAAAGAGCCCAGCGCGAAAAGAAGCTAGCCGCCGCGAGAAAGGAAGCAGAAGCATAGGTCCCTGATGGATGGTAAACCAAATGGTACAGGTTTTTTTATCATTTTTTGCTCAACTATGTTAAACTGCACCTAACGCTTGCAACATAACCGGTTGGGCAGGTGGTCGGTAAAATACACGGGTTTCGTCATTTCAGAGGTTCTTGTAAAACCATTGTCGCCCGACGTAGAATTATTCACTTGAGCAAGCCAATATGCTTTACCGTTGGCAGTGCTACGGATGAAATTTACTAAAATACAATATGTTATGCTGACAATCCTTGTGGCTGCATTCCTGTCCTGTGCCCAGCAGCGACCGGTTCTATATCCCAATGCCCACTTGAAGTCTGTCGGTAAATCGGTTGCCGAGAGAGATGTCGATGCATGTATTCAGTTGGCTGTTGATTATGGGGCCAAAGAAAACAGCGGGGCGAGGGTCGCCAAGGATACCGGCAAAGGGGCAGCGGTCGGGGCGGCTGGAGGCGCTGCGGTTGGGGCGGTAACCGGAAATTTGGGGCAAAGGGCTGCCGTGGGCGCCGCTGGAGGAGGTGCGGTCGCCATGACCCGCAGCGCAATCAATTCAGGCAAGCCGGACCCCTTGTTTAAAAAGTTCGTGGAGCAATGTCTCCGTGACAAGGGGTATCAACCGGTCGGCTGGCGCTGATTTTTCCGCCCAGGAAATTAGCTTGAGCAGGATTTGATAACCTTTTTTTAATTTGCTGCTCCTTATCTTATGGATCAGCCCCGGCCTATCCTACGAAATGGAGCTTTATTGTTAAATACTACAGCATAGCTTTTTCTATTCTCCCTTTCGTAGCCGGGGGCTTGGCTCTGGAATTAAAACGCATATTCCTTTTAAACAACCGCGCATTATCAACTTAATGTCAGCATTTGGATTTTTACCATAGGTAAGGAATCTATTTTGTGCCAA